>NZ_JPZL01000001.1 GCF_000759345.1 Litchfieldella xinjiangensis | reverse complement strand
TTTTTCGTTGTGGCTCGGGCAGCGCCAAAAACCGCCAGCGCAAGGCTGGCGGTGTGCAGGCTTAGGGCGAAAGGGCGTCAACCAAGCAGGCGCTCCAGGGCTTCGATGAGACTATCCATTTCGTCATCGGTGCCGATCGAGATACGCATGAATTCGCGTAAGGCATCGGTATTGAAATGACGCACCAGAATGCCACGTTCGCGCAAGCCGACGAAAAGTTGGGGTGCATCATGCTGGGAATGACGTACCAGTATGAAGTTGGCTTGCGAGGGCAGAACGTCGAAGCCGAGGTCCATGAGACGCCGGCGGGTACGCTCGCGGGTGGTGATGACGCGCTCACGGCATGCCTCGAAATGTGCTTTATCCTCGAGTGCTGCGACACCGAGGGCACTCGCCAAGCTATCGATCGGATAGGAATTGAAAGAGTCCTTTACGCGCTCTAGACCCTCGATCAATTCACGTGAGCCGATGGCATAGCCGAGCCGAAGCCCCGCCAGGCTACGCGACTTCGAGAATGTCCCTGTGACCAGCAGGTTGGGATAGTTCTCGACAAGTGGCACGGCACTCTCGCCGCCAAAATCGACATACGCCTCATCGACGAGAACCACACACTCGGTGATCCGCTCGAGCAGGGCAGTAATGCTGGCACGCCCATGTCCATGGCCGGTGGGCGCGTTGGGGTTCGCAAAGATCACCCCTCCGCTATTGGCATCGAAAAAGTCCAGCGGCACCTGCCATTGCTCGTCCAATGCCACCGTCTTTGCTTCGATCCCGTACAGACGGCAATAGACCGGATAGAAACTGTAGGTAATGGCTGGCATCGCCAAAGGGGCGTCATGGCAAAAGAATGCCTGGAAAGCCAAAGCCAGCACTTCATCGGACCCATTACCCACGAACACCTGCTGGGTTTCGACTCCGTATTCTCTTGCCAGGGCCTGCCGCAGGGCCTGAGAGGTGGGGTCAGGGTAGCGACGCAGGTGGTCAATGGGATAGTCGCGAAGAACCTGCTCCACACCGGGGGCGGGCGGATAAGGGTTTTCGTTGGTATTCAGTTTTATCAGCCGTTCGCGGGGTTGTTCGCCAGGAATATAAGGCGTCAACGTGCGTACGATAGGGCTCCAGAACTTGCTC
Source organism: Litchfieldella xinjiangensis (assembly GCF_000759345.1). Taxonomy (GTDB): domain Bacteria; phylum Pseudomonadota; class Gammaproteobacteria; order Pseudomonadales; family Halomonadaceae; genus Litchfieldella_A; species Litchfieldella_A xinjiangensis. Next base: position 1,597,150 of record NZ_JPZL01000001.1, on the reverse strand, counting down.
ATGGGCTCTCGCTCGAGGTTAGAACTTTGGTCATGGTGACCTGACCGAACGGCCTGCGCAAGCACAGGCCATGCTACGCTGGCGAGCTTGCTTCAGGAATAGTCTGAATGGTTGCGCAAATACTCTCCACCTTGCTGCCGGTCTTCCTGATTGCCGGCTGCGGGACGCTCTACGGTCGATTCCGAACCCCAGACATACGTGGGCTCAACACACTCAACATGGAGCTGTTCGTGCCCATGCTGGTGTTTGCTGTCCTCGCCGATCGTCAGGCCCCCCTCGAGGAATACGCCGGGCTGGCTCTGGCGGCGGCCATCATCGTGCTCGGTTCGGGCCTTATATTGTGGCCCTTGACGCGTTGGCTGGGACTCGACACCAAGACGTTCCTGCCCCCGATGATGTTCAATAATTCGGGGAACATGGGGATTCCCCTGCTCGTGCTGGCCTTCGGTGAGGCAGCATTGCCGGCGGCGATAGTCGTGTTTATCGTCGAGATGCTGCTGCATTTTTCGGTGGGGCTCTACATGCTCAACCCCCATACGCCGCTCTGGCGGCTGCTGCGCATGCCTATCGTGCTGGCCAGCCTGGCAGGGTTGGGTGTCAACCTGGCGGGTATACCTCTTCCCGGGTGGCTACTTGAGGCGATGGATATGCTTGGCGGTATCGCCATCCCCCTGATGCTGTTCGCACTCGGCGTACGCATGTTGGATATCGATTTCAGCGATTGGCGGACAGGCGTATTGGGCGCGGTACTTTGCCCCGTCAGCGGCTTGATATTGGCGGCGCCATTGGTCTGGTGGCTGGAGCTTCAGGGCATCCAGGCCGCAGCTCTGTGGGTGTTCGCCGCCTTGCCCCCGGCCGTGCTCAATTACTTGGTTGCCGAACAGTATCGTCAGCAGCCTCAGAAGGTGGCCTCGCTGGTCTTGATTGGGAACCTGGGTAGTTTAATCGTGATGCCGATCGTCCTGGCGCTGGTTTTCGCCTATGTCATGCCATGATTCAAAAGCGATGTTGCCGCGTAAATAGTTGAACCGGTTGGGCAGCGCTAACGGATCACCTATGCTTGAAAAATAGCAGGCTAAGGAAAGTCCTGACAGAACTATATAGCCGCTGTTCGTTGCTCATTACACAAGGAGGTTCGTTTGTCTCGGCTACTGAGTGCCACCTCTCCCGTGATGGTCATGGTCCTTGCCGCATTGACGGCACTGGGTCCCCTGGCGACTGATATCTACCTCCCGGCCATGCCGGCCATGGGCGAGGCGCTTGATACCGGGCCCGACCAGGTACAGCTCACCCTGAGTATCTACATGGCCGGATTCGCATTGGCTCAGCTGGTGTGTGGTCCGCTCTCCGACCGCTTCGGGCGTAAGCCAATCATGGTAATCGGCATAGCCCTGTTTCTGGTTGCCAGCTTGGTTTGCGCCTTGTCGACGCGCATCGAGCTGCTCTGGGTGGGGCGCTTTCTACAGGCTTTTGGCGGTGCAGTCGGGCCGGTGCTCGGTCGGGCCGCGGTGCGTGACATCCACGGGCCCACCGAAGCGGCCAAAACCCTATCGTATATTGCCAGCACCATGGCGCTCGCTCCGGCGGTGGCGCCGCTGTTGGGATCAGGCCTGCTATTGCTCTTTGGCTGGCAAGCCGTGTTCTTCTTTTTGGCCGCCTATGCCGCGATCATGTTGATAGTCGTCGTTCTGTTACTGCCCGAGTCCTTGCCTGCGGAGCGGCGACAATCAGTGCATCCCAGTGCAATTCTTTCCAACTTCAGGATGTTGCTTGGGCAACGCGCCTTCGTGGGACACACCTTGACCAACGCCGCCGGTTTTTCGGGGTTGTTTGCCTTCCTGTCCGGCTCGTCCTTCGTCTTGATCGAGTTCATGCAGCTCTCGCCGCCCCGTTATGGATTATGGTTCTCGATGATCGTACTGGGGTTCTTCCTGGGGACACTGTTCAGCGGTCGCTACAGTCATCGCCTGGGACGCGAGCGTCTGCTCAGCCTGAGCACGGTGCTCTGCCTGCTCGGTGGCGGGAGCATGATATTACTGGCGTTTAATGAAATATTTGTCCCGTTGGCCGTCATCGGTCCTCACATGCTGTATATGGCGGGGTTCGGCATCTTGATGCCACAGACGATGGGAGGGGCATTGGCACCTAACCCGCAGTGTGCGGGCTCGGCGTCCTCGTTGTTCGGCTTCATTCAGATGACCGTGGCAGCGGCGGCCGGAGCCGTCGTCGGCCAGCTGCATGACGGAACCTCGCGAACCATGGCGCTGGTTATCGGCGTTGCGGGGTTCGCCGCCCTCTTGAGTTATTGGCTTGTGGCACGACCGGCCGATATGCAGCCGGTGCACCGCGATGCCTCGGTTAGCGCCTGGAAATGACTAGGCGCTAACCCGAAGCGCTTCCTCGAAGTTTGGCGTATTGGGACAGAATCCACGGCAGGTCTCGGCGGAGGTAGACGCGCGCAGCGCCAGCCAGCAGCGCCCTGCCTGGGGACAGTTCGAACACGTGCGTGCCATTCGCGGAATGGTGTCGGCAGGGCAGTCATCCATGGAAAGGCCCATCCGCTGCATCATCACTGGCATGAGCGTGGCGGCTGGATTCAGCTCGTAGCGGCCACTACCCGTGAGCGAACGTGACACTTCTAGTTCGAAGGCGGGCGCTAACGGAGTCTCCAGATCCCGGATCATGGCGCGATAGGTTGAGCCCGCTTCATTTCTCAATGTAGTGAGCAAGGTGGGCATGGACGTGGCAAAGAGCCTTTCGCCGAGGCACTCCAGCCAGCCAGGCTGCGCAAGGTAAGAGATCGCTGACTTCATGTGAGTGTCCTCAAGCATCGTGGCTTGAGTATCGGTGACGGCCTAGTGCCCTGCCTTGATATCGGTCAAGCGAAAAGGCGTTAAAATCGAGGGCGAGCGCAGGGAACGACGCTTCTGGGGGGTGCTTAGTCGCGCCTGCACCGTTATAGTGAGGCAACAGACCTGTCCGTTGACGTGACTTGCCGTTATGCTGTCAGGCAAGTGCCGTAGACGGCAACAGATAATTCGTTAGGAGGACTCGCATGCAAGTCAGGACGTTGCTGGTTGGTTCCGCCATGCTGGCCATGTTGGCAGGGTGTGCCACTGGGCCCACGGAGACCGCGCCGCCCATGGATGAAACGGCGGAAGGCGAGGCGCATTATCAGGGCACGCTGCCCTGCCGAAACTGCGCGGGGATCGATATCGATGTCTACCTCGAGGGTACCGAGGAAGGCGCTGCCGAAGAGCGTACCTTTACGCTCGACGCCAGCTATCGTGAGCATCCGCAAGATCCGCCCGACGAAAATTATGCCGGCCAGTGGGAAGTGCTCAGCGGAACCGCTGCGGACCCCGAAGCGACCGTCTATGAGCTGACGCCCGATGGCGAAGGGCAAATCTATTATTTCTTGCGTGTCGATGAGAGCACCCTGGAATTGATTGATCCCGAACGTCGGCGTTTCCAAAACAACGAGATGCTCCAGCTGCAGCGCCAGTGACAGGATCTCGATGTCATGCAGAGGCGGCCCAAGGGCCGCCTCTTGCGTTTCAGGCTGGTAGAATGGGCGAAGACCTCTTGAGGAGAGCTCCCGTCGATGGCAAAGGCCAAGAGCGCATTCGTCTGCACGGAGTGCGGCGCGGAATACAGTAAGTGGCAAGGCCAGTGTTCGAGCTGTCGGGAATGGAACACGCTGAGCGAGATTCGCCTTGCTTCGGCGCGCCCAGGGGCGTCGCCGGCAGCCAGTGGACGTAGTGGCTATACCGGTATCGTCTCCCGCGAAGTGGTCGATCTCTCGGCCGTGGATCTATCCGAAGTGCCCCGTTTCTCCTCCACTTTCGGTGAGTTCGATCGCGTACTCGGGGGAGGCTTGGTGCCTGGCTCGGCCGTCTTGCTTGGGGGGAATCCGGGGGCCGGGAAGTCGACGCTGCTATTGCAGACGGCTTGCAAGCTAGCACAGCAAAAGCGCGTGCTGTACGTCACCGGTGAAGAGTCGCTATCGCAGGTGGCGATGCGGGCGCATCGCTTGCAGCTTCCGGTACAGGGACTGAAGATGCTCGCCGAGACCAGCGTCGAAACCGTACTCGGCGTGGCTGAGCGGGAACGCCCCGATATTCTGATCATCGACTCGATCCAGACCATGCATCTCGAGGATATCGCTTCTGCGCCGGGCGGGGTGGCCCAGGTTCGGGAGTCGGCCTCCGCATTGACCCGCTTCGCCAAGCAGAGCAATACCGTCCTGCTATTGGTTGGGCACGTCACCAAGGATGGGACCTTGGCCGGGCCCAAGGTGCTCGAGCATATGATCGATGCCTCGCTCTTGCTTGAAGGCGGTGCTGACTCACGCTTTCGCACACTGCGCGGCCAAAAGAACCGCTTCGGTGCGGTCAATGAACTGGGGGTCTTCGCCATGCTCGAGCATGGCCTCAAGGAGGTGAAGAATCCCAGCGCGATCTTTCTCTCGCGAAACGAAGAGCAGGCAGCCGGCAGCCTGGTAATGGTGGTGTGGGAGGGGACACGGCCGATCCTGGTCGAAGTGCAGGCCCTGGTCGATGAGTCTGCATTGGGTAACCCGCGACGGGTGGCGGTGGGGCTCGACCAGAACCGCCTGGCGATGCTGCTGGCCGTGCTGAATCGCCATGGTGGACTATTTACCGGTGACCAGGATGTCTTTCTCAATGTGGTAGGGGGCGTCAAGGTACTCGAGACCAGTGCCGACCTGGCGGTGTTGCTGGCCGTAGTCTCGAGTCTCCAGAATCGCCCGTTACCGCGCGAGTTGGTGGTGTTTGGCGAAGTCGGCCTGTCAGGGGAGATACGCCCGGTGCCCAGTGGTCAGGAGCGCATTGTCGAAGCCGCCAAGCATGGCTTCACACGGGCCATCGTGCCGCGCGGCAATGCACCGAGAACCTCGCCCGAAGGAATGGAAGTGATCGCCGTCGAGAAGCTCGCCGATGCCCTCGAGGCACTGTGAACCGATAACATGACATCGTTTCGAGTCATCTAGACTCATGAAACAAGGCAACAGGAGGAGGGATCCATGAGCGCTATTCGCCTGACCCAATACAGCCACGGAGCTGGCTGCGGCTGCAAGATCGCCCCGGATGTACTGGACCGAATACTGGCCAAGGCAGGTCCTGGCGCCAGCCACTCCCAGCTGATCGTCGGCAACCAGGGGCGGGAAGATGCCGCTGTCTACGACCTGGGCGATGGGCGCGGCATGATCGCGACGACCGATTTCTTCATGCCCATCGTTGACGATCCCTTCGATTTTGGACGGATCGCAGCCACCAATGCGATCAGCGATGTCTATGCCATGGGCGGAAAGCCGGTGATGGCGCTGGGTATCCTGGGTTGGCCGCTCGATAAGCTTGGTGCCGACATTGCCGGCGATGTGGTGGCCGGTGCCCAGGCGGTATGCCGTGAGCTGGGCTTGGCCTTGGCCGGAGGCCACTCCATCGACGCGCCCGAGCCTATTTTCGGCTTGGCAGTCAATGGCCTGGTCGACCTGGAACACCTCAAGCTCAACAAGGGGGCTGAGGTTGGAGACTTGCTTTACCTGACCAAGCCGTTGGGCATTGGCATGTTGACCACGGCCGAGAAGAAAGGCTTGTTGAGTACCGGTCATCACGGCCTGGCTCGTGAAACCATGCTCAAGGCCAACAATATCGGCCTCGATCTGGCCAAGGTCAGTGGCGTGCATGCCATGACCGATGTCACCGGTTTCGGCCTCGCCGGTCACCTGGCCGAAGTCTGTTCAGCCAGCGGGGTTGCGGCACGTATCGATTTCCGTCATTTACCTCGACTTGCCGAAGCCGAGGCCTATCGTCGTCAGGGTGCGGTACCCGGGGGGACCGATCGCAATCGCCAGGCCTTGGGCGATCAGCTCCCGGCAATGGACGATCCGCATTGGCAATGGCTATGCGACCCGCAAACCTCGGGCGGTCTGCTGGTGGCCGTCCATCCCTCCTGGCAGGACGATGTCGAGCGCATCGGCCGCGAACATAAGCTCGACCTCGCGCCGTTTGGCGAGATCGTCAAGGCCCAGGGGCCGGCATTGATCGAGGTACGTGGATGAGTGATTGGCTGGTCGAGCCCGAGCTCGACCTGTTGCGTGAGCGTAGGACGTTGATTGACGTTCGGGCACCCGTCGAGTTTGCCCAGGGTAGCCTGCCGGGGGCCATCAATCTTCCGCTCATGGAGGATGAAGAGCGTCGCCAGGTCGGCATCGAGTACAAGCATGCCGGGCAGCAAGCGGCTATCGCGCTGGGCCAGCAACTGGTTTCGGGGGTGACCCGAAGCGGACGAATAGAAGCTTGGCGTCGTGCGCTGGTTCGCGACCCAGAAGCCATCGTGTATTGCTATCGTGGCGGCCTGCGCTCGCAGATAGCCCAGCAGTGGCTGCTGGAGGCCGGTATTGAAAGGCCGCGCATCCGTGGCGGCTGGAAGGCCATGCGTGGGGCATTGCTGCAGCGTATCGATGCCGTTGCGGAGCGCCCCCTGCTGGTGGTCGGTGGCCTTACCGGCTGTGCCAAGACCGCCTTGATCCAACAGCTGGCCAATGGACTCGACCTGGAGGCTTGCGCTCGCCACAAGGGCTCGGCCTTCGGACGCCACCCCCTTGCCGCGCCCTCGCAGATCGATTTCGAGCACGCCATGGGGGTGGGCTTGTTGGATATCGATGGCCCCACCGTGGTCGAGGATGAATCTCGACACATCGGGGCCGTCAATGTGCCGCTTCACTTCTGGCGGGCCATGGAAACGGCGCCGCGTATACGTGTCGAGATGCCGCTTGATTGGCGCCTGGCCCAGATTCGCAAGGATTATATCGACGATCTTTGGCTGGTCTACTCCCGGCAGTTCGGAGACTGGCTTGGCTGGGCCCTGATGCGCAAGCAGCTCTCATCGGCGCTGGCGCGCTTGAAGAAGCGCCTGGGCGGTGCTCGTCTGCAGCGTCTGCAGCGTTTACAGGAGCTGGCGTTTCGCGAGCACGAGCGGGGCAATCGGCAAGCGCATGAGGCCTGGCTGGCGCCATTGCTCACCGAATACTACGACCCCATGTACCGTTACCAGCTCGAGAAGCATACCCACACCTTCCTGCACGTAGGCGATTGGGATAGTGCATTGGAAGCAGCACGCGATTGGTCGCAGCAGAACGCCAGCTGATCAGGCGGGAACGCTACGCAGCCATTGCAAGAGAATGCGGTCCAGTAGCGAGGCTTGGCGATCGAATCGTCGAGGGTCGTCGAGAATCGCCTCGCGCGTCTGTACGTAGCGGGTGTCCTCTCCTTGGGCCTCGAAATGCGCTGGGGTGTGCTCGAGCAGCGCCGTTGCACTAGCGACGGTCGCTTCAAGATGGCACTGGAGCCCGACCACACGACCCGCATCCCAAGCGAAGCCCTGCAAGGGGCTGGCAGGGCTCGATCCCAAGGGTAGCGCGCCCTCGGGCAGGCCGAAGATATCGTGGTGCCAGAGCAGTGCCTCGAATTGCTCTGGCAGGTCGAAGGGGCTCTCAGGGGCCATTGTGATGGCATGCCAACCCACCTCGGGAAAGGTGCCCCGCGACACGATGGCGCCCAGGCCATCTGCCAGCAATTGCGCACCAAGACCGATACCGAGAACGGGCTTACCGCTCCTCAATGCCCGGGTGACGACTTTCTTTTCACGCTTGAGCCAGGGATGACGGGACTCATCGGTCACACGCATGGGGCCGTCGAGGAGAATCAGGCCATCGCAGTCATCCAGGCGTGGCGGAACCTCTCCGGCATATAAGTGGCAGGTGTTATGGCTGTGTCCCGCAGCGAGTAGCCAATCGGCCAAACGGGCGGGGCCCATGTCGGGGTCGTGCTGAAGGAAATAGATATGCATGATAATCCTCATGATGAGGAAGGTGCCGGGTCGCGTCCAGTAGGTTTCGGTAACCGAAACGGCCCAGGCGCAAGACAGGAGCGCATCATGCGAGCCGAACTGCTTGAACAGATCTATACCATCGTCGCGCAGATCCCCGAAGGTCGCGTGACCACGTATGGGCGAGTAGCCAAGATGACCGAGGGTGCCTCCGCACGCATGGTAGGCAGCGCCATGCGTCACCTGCCTGACGGCCATGGCTTGCCCTGGCATCGCGTGATCGGTGCCAGCCGCAAGGTGGCCGATCACGGCGGGGCGTCTCGACAGCGTGACAAGCTACAGGCCGAAGGCGTAGTCTTCGACGCTGCCGGACGTGTCGGTATCGAGCGGTTGTGGCCCTGAGTCCAGCGACATCCTGCCTGAAGGAGAGAGTTATGCCCCCGTCTCAAGACGGTTTCCACGCTCGCTTGCGTCAGCTTGAGCCGAGGCACCGCCTGGCCTTCATGGCGGCCCTATGCGAGCGTTTGATGCCCAACTATGCGCTGTATGCCGAACATGCCGAAGTGGGAGATAGCGCGGCTCTGCGAAGCATTCTGGCCCTCGTGTGGGAGCATTTGCTGGTCAAGGGCGCCCGCATCGATTTCGACAAGCAAGCCGAGAAACTCGCCGAACTGGAGCCACCTACTGACGATGACAGCTTTGGTGCCCGGCGTGCCCTCGAAGCGGTAATGGCGGTATCCGCCACACTCGACGCGCTCAGGGGCGAGGCGCCCGAGGCCATCGAAGAAGTCAGCCTGGCGTCACGCGGGGGTGTTCGCGCATTCATTGAAATGACCGAGGGCGAGGACGACGAAACACGGCTGGCGGCACTGGTACGTCAGCATCCGTTGATGGCTGACGAGAACGACTTTCAGGATGCGGTGCTGGAAGCCGTCGAAACCCCCAAGCTCGACCGTGACGCACTCAAGCAGTTGCGTCGCCTGGGTCGAAACGAGGGGGTGAGCAACCTGGGGCTTTCGCTCGACTAGAAGCGAACACCGCCTGTAATCATCATGCCGGCAGTACCAAAGACGATGAGATCGGTTTCCAGGCGATGCCATTGCATGCCGATGCTGGGCAAAACCGCTGGCGCGATGCCGAAGTTATTGAAGGGAATATTGTCTTGGTACTCGCCTTTGTAGCCACGCAATACCCCCCCCGAGAGCTTCGCTCGCACTGATGCATCAGCACTCGGCCTCCAGAGGACGAACTCGCGGCCGCCATAGAAATACCATGTGGGTTGGTCGTATGAGTTCTTGAACCAGGCGGCCCCGGCAAACCAGCGATTGGGATCGTGGAGTTCCAGGCCGATCAGTTGCTGATTGTTGTTGTGGTCAGGTTCGGGTTCAAAGTGCCGTGTGTAGAGACTCGTCTGCAGCAGGGCGTGGTCGAAGACCAAGCTTGGCTGGGCTTCAGCGGTGGCGGTCGCAAGCAGGATAGCCACCCCCATCCACAATGCCCCCCCTTTTAAGAACGTGAAACGCTTCATTAAAGACGCATCTCGATGCCGTGCTCCTGCATGTAGCGCTTGGCGTCGGGAATGCTGTATTCGCCGAAGTGAAAGATACTCGCGGCGAGGACCGCGTCGGCGCCGCCTTCCTTGACGCCGGCGACTAGGTGATCGAGCGTGCCGACACCCCCCGAGGCGATGACCGGAACGCCCACGGCATCGACGATGGCACGGGTCACGCCGATGTCGAAGCCAGCCTTGGTGCCGTCGCGGTCCATGCTGGTCAACAGCAGCTCGCCTGCGCCGTACTCCACCATCGTGCGTGCCCACTCGACAGCGTCGAGCCCCGTCGGCTTGCGCCCACCGTGAGTGAAGATTTCCCAGCGCGGCGTTTCGCCGTCTGCCGAGACGCGCTTGGCATCGATGGCCACCACGATGCACTGGCTGCCGAAACGGTCAGCCGCTTCGCGTACGAAATCGGGATTGGTGACCGCCGCGGTATTGATCGAGACCTTGTCGGCCCCGGCATTGAGCATGGTGCGAATGTCGTCACAGGTGCGAATGCCGCCGCCCACGGTCAGCGGGATGAATACCTCGCCGGCAATACGCTCAACCATGTCGACCGTCGTGCCGCGATTCTGGTGGCTGGCAGTGATATCGAGGAACGTAATCTCGTCGGCGCCCTGTTGGTTGTAGCGCTTGGCGATCTCGACGGGATCACCGGCATCGCGGATACCGATGAAATTGACACCCTTGACCACGCGACCGGCGTCGACGTCCAGGCAGGGGATGATGCGCTTGGCGAGGCCCATGGTTCAGCTCCCGGTTCGGTTGGCGTCGAGTTCGTCACATAGGCGCTGGGCTTCTGCGACCTCCAGCGTCCCTTCGTAGATGGCGCGGCCGGTGATGGCACCAAGAATGCCGTCACCGGCATGCTTGGCAAGTGCTCGGAGATCGTCGAGATTGGTTACACCGCCTGAGGCAATAACCGGCAAGCCACCGATACGAGCCAGCTCGGCAGTGGCCTCGACATTCACGCCGCCCATCATGCCGTCACGGGCGATGTCGGTGTAGACGATCGACGAGACGCCGTCATCGGCGAAGCGCTGGGCCAGGTCGGTGGCCTTCAGGGTCGATACCTCGGCCCAACCATCGGTCGCCACGAAGCCGTCGCGGGCGTCGAGCCCTACGATGACATGGCCCGGAAAGCGACGGCACATCTCACCGACGAAGGCGGGTTCCTTGACGGCCTTGGTGCCGATGATCACGTAACTTACCCCAGCATTGAGATAATGCTCGATGGTATCCGCGCTACGGATGCCGCCGCCGATCTGGATCGGCAGGTTGGGGTAGGCCCGAGCGATGGCGGTGACCGCCTCGCCATTGACCGGCTCACCTTCGAATGCCCCGTTCAAGTCGACCAGGTGAAGACGGCGGGCTCCAGCGTCCACCCAACGTGCCGCCATGGCTACCGGGTCGTCACCGTAGGTGGTGGAATCGTCCATTCGGCCCTGCTTGAGTCGAACGCACTTACCGTCCTTGAGATCGATGGCGGGGATTACCAGCATGTCATTTCCTCATGGGCGCCGAAGGCGGCGCGATGTTTCGTTATCTCGTCGTCAAGGTGGGGCTGCTCAGGGCGCCCAGTTCACGAAGTTTTCCAGCAGGCGCAGGCCGTCACCGGCACTCTTTTCAGGGTGAAACTGCACGGCGAAGACGCTCCCCCGGCCCACCGCGACATGGGCATGAACGCCGCCGTACTCGGTCGTACCGAACACGCTGGAATCGTCCGCGGCATCGACATAGTAACTGTGGACGAAATAGAAGCGGGCGCCGTCCTCGATTCCTTCCCATAATGGATGAGCGTGGCGCTGGACGACACGATTCCAACCCATGTGCGGCACCTTGAGTCGCTCACCGCTGGCGTCGCGCAGATTGTCTGCGAAGCGCCGAACCTTGCCGGGCATGAAGTTGAGGCATTCGATACCGTCATTCTCTTCGCTATGCTCGAGCAGCATCTGCTGGCCGACACAGACACCCAGCAACGGCTTGCTCTGGTTGGCGATCAGCTCGAGCACGACACCTCGCAGCTCGGTGCGCTCCAGCTCGCCCATGCAGTCGCGTATCGCGCCCTGGCCGGGCAGCACCACGCGGGTGGCTCCCTGAATGCGCCTGGGGTCACGCGTCACTACCACATGTTCATGGGTGACATGCTCCAATGCCTTTGCGACGGAATGCAGGTTCCCCATCCCGTAGTCGATCACGGCAATGGTCATGGCGCGCTCCTTTAATCAGTGTGAATACCGCGGGAATCGATATGAAATATCGCGGTGAACTTACAAGCAGCCCTTGGTGGACGGCATCTGACCGGCCATGCGTGGGTCGGGTTCAACGGCCATGCGCAGTGCGCGGCCGAAGGCCTTGAAGATGGTCTCGGCCTGGTGGTGCGCATTGAAGCCCTTGAGGTTGTCGATATGCAGACTGACCTGGGCGTGATTGACGAACCCCTGAAAGAATTCCCAGAACAGTTGGGTATCCAGGCGGCCGATCGTGGCGCGGGTGAACTCGACGTCCATGAATAGCCCCGCCCGGCCGGAAAAGTCGATGACCACCCTTGAAAGGGCTTCGTCGAGGGGAACGTAGGCATGCCCATAGCGGCGGATGCCCCGCTTGTCGCCGATGGCCTTGGCAAAGGCCTGGCCCAGCGTGATACCGAGATCCTCGACAGTATGATGATCGTCGATGTGCAAGTCACCTGTCGCCTGGATATCGAGGTCGATCAGGCCATGCCGGGCGACCTGGTCGAGCATGTGGTCGAGAAACGGCACGCCTGTCTCGCAGGTGAAACGACCCTGTCCATCGAGGTTGACGCTCACCGTGATCTGGGTCTCCTGCGTCTGGCGTGAGACCGTGGCGGTACGCTCGGACATGGCGGTTCGACTCCTGCGCCTTGGCGCGATGACATAAATGAAGGATCCAGAACCAGCCATTATAGAGAATCGTCCCCCCCATCCGCTACAATGCCGGGGTTGTCGGGCCCCATCGGCCCCGTCCCGGCCTGGAGAAACGCTAATGCCGGTAACACTCTTCCCCGTGGACCACGCCGGCTGGGCAGGAGACGCTCAGGTGGCCCACGATTTGGCACGCATCTATGCCGATGCCCCCGCCGAACGCCTGCCTCAGCCCGTCGATACGTTCATCGAGCAGCATCTGGCCTCGAACGGACGTTTCTTCTGCGCGCGCTTCAACGACCGCCTGCTTGGTGCAGTTGCCGTGAGCGAAGAGGGCCAGATCTGGTGGTTATCGTATTTTTGCGTTCGCAAGACCACCCGGCGGCGCGGGGTCGGCTCACGCTTGCTGGCGCTGGTCGGTGAGGCGGCTCACGGCCAAGGCCGCAAGCTGCGGGTCGCGGCCAAGCCTCTGAGTATGGAAGATCAGTTGCTTCTGGCACGGTTGGGCTACCGACCCACGGCCGAGGGCGACTACTACGAATTGAATCTACAGGGGTCACAGGGAGGACCACGATGAGAGCGCTGGTAAGAACGCTGCTGGCCGTCATTGGTGTACTGGGCGTGGTGATGGTCGCCGCGGTGGTCTACATCACGACGTTCTTCGATCCCAACGATCTCAAGCCCCGCCTGATCGAGGTGGTGCGTGAGCAGAGTGGTCTCGAGCTGACCCTCGACGGTCCCCTGTCATGGTCATTTTATCCACGACTCGGGGTCAGCGTCGAACAGGCCGAGGCCTGGCTATCCGAGCGATCCGAGGACGAGGTGCCGTTTGCCGCTTTCCAGCGGGCTGAGGTCAGCCTGGCCTTTGCGCCGCTGCTCTCCGGTAACATCGCCATCGACGGCTTGATCCTCGAGGACATGCATCTCAACCTCAAGCGGGATGAGCAAGGGCACGGCAATTGGCAGGTGCTGCTCGATCGCCTTGATGAGCGGGGTGAACAGGCCGAGTCCGCGCTGGCGCCGGCAGCATCGGGCCCCAACCTCAGCGAGGGCGGTATGAACGTTGCCCTGAATATTGCCAGCGTTCAGGTTCGTGACAGCAAGGTGTTCTATAGCGACCGACAGAATAACCATGAGTTGAGATTCAGCGCGCTCAATATCAGTGGCACGAACGTCAACCCGAACCGGCCGTTTCCGCTTAGGACCTCCTTCAGCCTGGCCTCGTTTCCCGATGCAAGCTGGCGCCAGGACGAGAGTGCATCGCCCGAGCTGACCAGCAACGTAAGCTTCGAAAGCCGGGTGCGCCTGGGCTTGGCCGATGGCCGGTATGTTCTGGAAAATGTCGTGCTCGATACCCAGACGAGCCTGAACGAGTGGGAATCGCGCAAGCAACAGGCCAATCTCAAGGCGGTCCGGGTCATCGCGGAACTCAGGGAGGACCGCTACCAGATCGAAGGCGGGGCGCTGGACGCCAGCTTCTCCCACCCGGCCATGGGCGAACGGGCGCTTCCCCTCTCTCTTAGTTTCGTTGCCGAAGCCGATCTCAATGCCGAAACGCTGCAGCTGCGCAATCTGCAACTGACCGGTGAGGATAACCTCAAGCTCAACGGTGAACTGGCCTTTAGTGACTTGCTGGATGCCCCGCGCTATTCAGGCCAGATACGTATGACCCCGATGTCGCTGCGCCCGTGGTTGAGCCGCTTTGGCAAGCTCCCCCAGGCACGCAGCGAGTCCGCCTTCAGCGATGTCGCCTTGACCAGTCCCGTACGAGGGGATCTGCAGCGCGGCGAACTGACGAACCTGACACTGGTGCTGGATGGTTCCACGTTCACCGGGCGGATGGGGGGCGCCTATGACGGAAGCGTCCTATCGTTCGACCTGCAGGGCGATGCGCTCGATCTGGATGCCTACCGCCCGGCCGACGTCGCCTCGTCCGAGGCCGCCTCTTTCTTCCTGCCCGGTATCGATGCGGCTTATGCCCAGGAAGCGGGGGCAATGGTGCCGGTCGACTGGCTGCGAGAGGCGTCGCTTGACGGGCGTCTGGCCCTGGAACGTCTCGAGGCCTTCGGTCTGAGCTTCAGTGATATCGGTGTCCAGCTTGCGGGTCAGCAAGGCCAGCATCGTTTCGAGCGCTTCGAGGCCGGGTTCTATGACGGCACCTTGCGTCTACCTGCGCGCCTCGATGTCTCTCGAGAGCCGATCCAATGGACATTCAACCCCACGCTCGAGCGCGTGCAGATTGCACCCTTGTACGAAGCGCTCCAGGGCGAGAGCTCACCGCTGCGCGGCCGGCTCAATGTCAATGGCGAACTGACTTCTCGGGGCAATACCCAGGCGGCCCTCAAGCGCAACCTGAACGGTCGGACCAACCTGCGTATCGTTGATGGGGCGATGCTCGACGTCAATATATCTCAGGAGCTGTGCACGGTGGCGGCGCTGCTCGAGGGAGAGCAGACGACACGTGACTGGAGCCCCGACACCCGTTTCGACCGTGCCCAGGCGACCCTGATCTTCCGTGATGGTGTCGTGCATAACGACGATCTCGAACTGACACTGCCCGGCATTGCCCTGGGCGGTAAAGGCGAGCTCGACCTGGGGGATATGCGCTTCGACTATCGTGCCCAGACACGCTTCGTCGATACCGCCGACGCCGCTTGCAACGTCAACCCGCGGCTTGAGCGGCTGCCGCTTCCAGTGCGCTGTGAGGGGGTGCTCGGTGGGCAGCCCAGCGAATGGTGTGGCTTCGACCGGCAGGCATTCCAGCAGGCCGTCGGGCAATTGGCCCGTGACGAGGTGGAGCGCCGTGCCGGCGAAGAGTTCGAATCCCGGGTCGGCAAGGCCCTGGAAAATCTCGATGAACGCATCGGTGAAGAAAAATCCAAGGAACTTCGTGATGCCCTACGCGGTCTGTTCCAGTGAGCATCATTGAAAGCCAGTCCTGCGCCGACTTCCGAGTCGGCGCTTTTTTATGGTAGTGAGCCCATGGCCGATATTCTTCCGCTCGTCCTGACGCCGCCGCAGTTTCAGCATCGTCTGCTGGACTGGTTCGACCGCCATGGCCGCAAGACGCTTCCCTGGCAGCACGACAAGACCCCCTATCGGGTGTGGGTCTCGGAGATCATGCTTCAGCAGACCCAGGTCGCCACGGTGATTCCCTACTATGAGCGCTTCATGGCGCGGTTCCCCGATGTCCAGGCGCTGGCGGCAGCGTCCCAGGATGAGGTGCTGCACCTGTGGACCGGGCTGGGGTACTACGCCCGAGGGCGCAACCTGCACAAGACAGCGCAAATCGTGGTCGAGTCGTACCGCGGTGAGTTCCCCGTGGAGAGCATCGAGGCCATGGCCGAGCTCCCCGGCATCGGCCGCTCCACGGCCGGGGCGATCATCAGCATCAGTACCGGCCGCCGCGCCGTGATCCTGGACGGCAACGTCAAGCGGGTCCTGGCACGTTTGCACGCAGTGGAAGGTTGGCCTGGCAAGACTCAGGTCGAGCGTACGCTCTGGCAATTCGCCGAGCGTTATACGCCCGAGACGCGTCTGGCCGATTACAGCCAGGCCATGATGGATCTTGGCGCCACGGTATGTACCCGGAGCAAACCGAGCTGCCTGTTGTGTCCTTTCGAGGATGTCTGCATGGCGCATGCCCGGGGTGAGGAGCGCCGTTTCCCCGAGCCGAAGCCCAGGAAGGCGCTGCCCGAACGGGAAACGACCCTGCTGTTGCTGAAGGACGGCGATGGCCGGGTATTACTCGAACAGCGCCCAGCAACCGGCATTTGGGGCGGCCTATGGTGTTTCCCCCAGTTCGATACGCAAGGCGACCTGCAAGACTGGTTGGACCGACACGCGCCCCACGCGCGGCTGTCCTCGCCATGGAACGCCTTTACCCACACCTTCAGTCACTTCAGACTGTCTATCGTTCCACAGCCGGGGTATATCGCTCGCTCAAGCGATGCCATCCACGAACGTGGCACGCTGTGGTACGACCCGGAGCAACCCGCCAGCGTGGGGCTGGCAGCACCGGTCAAGACGTTGCTGGGCCATCTGGCGCAGCGGCTTTCCGAGTCACACGACATGCTCAGTGAGGAGAGTGCGCCATGAGCCACACCGTTTTCTGTCGCAAGTATCAGCAAGAGATGGAAGCATTGCCGTTTCCACCGTTGCCCGGCAAGAAGGGGCAGGAGATCCAGGCGACCGTATCGAAGCAGGCCTGGGATGAGTGGCAAGCGCTTCAGACCCGCCTCATCAACGAGAAGCACCTCAGCCTGCTCGACCCTGCAGCACGCGAGTACTTGATGGAGCAGATGGAGCGCTTTTTCGACAACCGAGAAACCGACCAGGCCGAGGGCTACGTGCCGCCCAGCCAATGATTGGCAAAGAATCCAACTTTTTGAATTGGATAGCCTTGACGTCGCGAAGCGATTCTAGTTAAATACGTCGGCGTTGGCAGGGGCCAGATAGCTCAGTCGGTAGAGCAGGGGATTGAAAATCCCCGTGTCGGCGGTTCGATTCCGTCTCTGGCCACCACATTGCTGGGGTATCGCCAAGTGGTAAGGCACCGGTTTTTGGTATCGGCATTCGCAGGTTCGAATCCTGCTACCCCAGCCACGCCAACCTTCTGACAGTTAAGCGCAAGCATTGCCTACGCCGGCATAGCTCAGTTGGTAGAGCAACTGACTTGTAATCAGTAGGTCCCGGGTTCGACTCCTGGTGCCGGCACCAAGACAACGCCTACCGAATCAAGCGCTTACGCATAGTTAAAACCGCCTCCAAGGGCGGTTTTTTCGTTTGTGCGTATTTTGCTTACGTAGATCCGGGGGGGCTAATCGGCTCGGTCACTATCTGGGCGCTGACGAGCTGTTCACAGTCGGGCCTTCCCCCAACTTTTCTCACCTCAATAATTTATAACCTGACAGCCTGGTGAGGCCCGCTTAGTTAATCGATCAGCCCATTTTCATCGTAGAACGGGAATGGGCCAGGATAATGAGCGATGAACCCGGTATGGGTCTGCATCCCTGTTTCGGCTGACCACCGATGCAGCAGGTAGCCGGGCGGCTCCATTCTGAAGGCGGGCGTCACCTCACGATCGAGTTGCAGGTCCACTTGATGCGAAACTCCTGGGCAGCTGCAGGCCAACGTGTTTGCGAAACGTGCCTGGACGTTGCGATGTAGGTGCCCGCATACGACACGCTCAATAGACGAATAACCTCTTAGTATCCCCTCCAGGTCAGCTGCGTTCCGCAACGGCTGACTATCCATATGCCGAATTCCGCTTGGGAAGGGGTGATTATGCAACATGATCACGGTCGGCTTGGCCGGTTGTTGATCAAGCGCTCGCACCAGCCACGCCAGGCGCTCCCGGCAAAGGAATCCGTAAGGCGCCCCGGGAACCGTCGAGTCGAGCCCGATCAGGCGCACCGGATAGTCTTCGACGACCCAGTGCAAATACGTCGTGTCCTGTTTCAGGTAGTCATGCTCGACGAAGCAGTCGCGGAGGTGCTGGCGGTCGTCATGATTTCCCGCGATCACGTAGTAAGGCATTTCCACCTGGTCGAGTATGGCTTTCAGCGTGGCGTATTCGTCAGGCCGTCCGAAATCGACCAGATCACCGCTGATCAATAGCAGGTCCGGCTTTGGCATCAGCGTGTTGAGCTTGGTTATGGCCGCTTCGAGGGCGCTGCGCGTATCGACCTGGCGGTAGGATCGTTTACCCCCAGCCTTGATGTGCGGATCGCTGATCTGGGCGATATAGAGGTGTTCAGCCATGAGCGGGCTCCTGGCTGGCTGACCCGGAAGCTGGCGTGCCGCGATGTTGGGGTGAAAAGAGCGCTTCCGCTTCGATTCTCAGCCCGACGGGGTCGCCACGGTGCCATACTCTGCGGGAAGGGACGTCCACTTGAAGCGGCATATCGTCTCCGGTATCGATCAGGAGTCGCTGATGCTGACCGAGAAAGAAACTCTGCATGACTTCGCCACGGATATGGCCTTCACCGGGCGGCACCAGGGTAATATCTTCGGGGCGACAGAAGACAAACGCCTGTTGCCGCTCGGTATCAGTGCATTCGAGACGCCCACCACTGACTTCCAACTGGCCTGTCGGCAATCGACGGGCGATGGGAATGCGATTGACCGACCCGATGAAATCCGCCACGAAAGCGCTTCCAGGCTGATGATAGATTTGTCGAGGCGTGCCGATCTGGGCAATGCGCCCCTGTTCCATCACGGCGATGCGATCACCCAGCGCCATGGCCTCGGCCTGGTCGTGTGTCACGTAAACGGCGGTGATACCCAATCGCCTCAGTAGGGTACCGATCTCCAGACGCAATCGATCACGAAGCTTGGCATCGAGCGCCGCCAATGGCTCGTCAAAGAGGAGGACCTTCGGCTGGACGGCTATGGCGCGGGCCAGGGCGACGCGCTGTTTCTGCCCGCCTGATAGCTTGTCGATACTGCGTTGGGCGAAACCGTCCAGATCGACCATCGCCATGACCTCGTCGACACGCTGGCGTATCGACGCAGGGGGCAAGCGCTTGATCTTCAACCCATAGGCGATGTTGTCGTAAACGCTCATGTTGGGGAACAGCGCGTAGTTCTGGAATACCATGCCCAACATCACGCTTTTCGATGGGCAGATGCGTGACATCTCGTTCTCCGAACCACACCCGGCCTCCCGGCTCGGGGCTTTCGAGCCCGCTGATGATGCGCAGCGTCGTCGTCTTGCCACAGCCGGAGGGGCCCAGCAGAACCAGCGTCTCACCCGCTTCTATGGTCAGGTCGGTAGGGCGCAGGGCGGTATGGCCATTGGCGAAGGTACGCGCGCAATTCTGTAAAGTAATGCTGACGGAGGAGGACATGAACGGCCTCGTATGCGTGCTATGGTTTAGGATCACCGACGCGGCGCAGCCAAGCGGCTGAGCCATTGCAGTGCGGTCAGTAAGGGAATGATCATCAGCAGGAACAGCAAGGTGTAAGCCGAGCCGACTTCCAGACGCATCGAGGCGTAGCTGTCAGCAAGGCCGACGGGCAACGTCTTGTTCAACGGGGTGTGCAGCATCCACGTGATATTGAACTCGCCGACCGATAGCGTGACCACCATTAACGCTCCCGCCAGGATGCCAGGGCACTGTTAATGACGTGCACATATTAGGTTTCTTTAACACAGGTTACGTCGCGGTGCGCTTCGATGTGGCAGAGTAGGTGGGTACAGTTTTTCCTGCGTATAATTGCTGTCTATATCGCCCCGGCTCATGCCGGGGCTTTTTTTGTCTGTTTCATTCTGTCGGGCAGGAGCCCAGTGCCAGAGCCTGATATCCGGCGCCGATGTTGCTAAATCCTTTTCTGGCTTCGCTGTGCTTGCGCTCGGGGCGCCGCCTCTCTTGGCTATGGCTTCATCTAACGTTCGGCACTGAAGCGTGACACTCGGCGATCTTGTCCAGATGGGACGGAGAGCAATAAACAAAAGAAAAGCCCTGCGATTTTCGCAGGGCTAGCATGCTTCATGTTGACCTGTGCGGTAGGTGGCCAGCGGCATCGCTTTACCAGCGATAGCTCACTTTAGCCACGATTTCACGCCCCGGGTTGTAGTAATTCGAAGTGGCCGAGCCGACAACGTGCTGCTCGTCGAGCAGATTGCTGACATTGATGGTCAGATCGGTGTTCTGAATGAATTCATAGCTGAAGGCGGCATCGAAGAGCGTTGCCGCATCGCTCTTTGAGGTATTGAAAGCATCAAAGTAGTAGGAACCGGTATAGCGGGCCCCCAGGCCGAAGCTCATGTCCATGTCTGGCAGGGTATAGTAGCCCCAGAGCGACGCCGTATGTTTCGGTGTTGTTGTGAATTCATTCCCTTCGATCCCTACGTAGGTAGCACCATTCCAGAGCGTGCCGCGCTCTACTTCCGAATCCATGTAGGAATAGCCCCCGGTCAGACTCAGGTTATCGGTCAACTCGGCCTTGGCTTCCAGATCCAGGCCACGGACACGGGATTCGCCAACCGTTTGCTGCTCAATATTGGTACCCTGCACGACCGAGATAGTGACATTCTCTTTGGTCAGGTCATAGATCGCCGCCGAGAACAGCGCATTCATACCGAAAGGAGCATATTTTACGCCGATCTCGTACTGCTCACCGCGTTCGGGGGTGACACCGATCTCGGGGGGCGCGACAGATTCCACATAGCTGATATAGGAAGACACTTCCTCGGTGATGCGATAGGTCAGCGCGCCCCGGACGGAGGTTTCCAAAAAGTCATCGCTGTCATCGAAGGCAGTGCCCCTATCGATGCCTTTGCTGGCGAGATCCAACGAGTCGTTGCGTGCACCCATCGTAACGATATATTTATCACTGAAGGACAGGTTTTGCTGCAGGAACACCGACTTGGTCTTGTAGTCCCGTTCGTCAATCTTGTAAACGTTCAAGCTATCTGGAGCCCCGCTGTATACGGGGCTTGAGACGTCAATGGAAGGCACCGACCCTCCTTCAACGTACTCGTAGTAAGTAGTACCTTCAGTCGATGCATCGCGATACTCGACTCCGGCCAGTGTGCTGCTGTCGACCCAATCGAAGCGGGCGTCGTATTGCAAAATGGTGTTGCCGATCAGTTCCTGGACTTCACTGTCCGCGCCGATGTAATTACGCTCTACTGCCGTGCCTACACGGGCCTCATTGTCTGTCAGATAGACGTAACCGTAGTCGTCGGTCAGATCGCTGTAGCGTAGGTTTCCATACAGCGTCAGGCCATTATCGAAGTCATGGGTGAGCTGCCCGGTCATGCTGGTACGCTCGACATCGTGAAAGTTGTAGTCCGGCTCGCCAAAAAACTGGCTGCGGTCGTATTCCCGGTCGAATGGGTAGCCGCCGCTGTTCGGGGTGTTGTCGCGGTTCAGATAGTCCAGAATCAACGTCGCCGAGGTATAGTTCGTCGGCTTCCAGGTCAGGCCGCCCATGAAGAACTCGTCGTCGTCCCGCGAGTATTCGTACTCGCGCTCGCTGTCCTTGATCTTGCCAGTAAAACGATAGGCCAACGTTTCGCTGGCGTTCAGCGTATCGCCTACATCAAGGCCGGCCTCTTTATGGTCAGATGAGCCATAAGCTACGTACCCTTCGCCAAACGATTCGAATCGCGGCCGCTTGCTCACGAAGTTGACCGAGCCACCTGGGTCTGCCGGACCAAACAGGGTAGAGTTGGCGCCCCGCAAGACCTCCACACGCTCATAAGCGTACGGCTCTTCACGAACATCACGCATCGAGCCCAGTGTCATCCCGTCGCGGTAGGTGGTGGCCTGGAATCCGCGGATCTGGAAGTAGTCGTTACGGTCATCGGAGCCGTAGTAGCCGGTGACGACCCCTGGGGTATATTGCAGGACTTCCTCAGTGGTGTTGGCGTCCCGTTGCTCCATCTCTTTTTCAGTAATGACCGATACGGAAGCGGGGGTATCGAGGATGCTGGTCGCGACCTTGCCACCCACCCACAGTTCCTGTGCGACGGTAGTGTTCGCATTATCATCGGCGATAGCTTGCGCATTAACGATAATGGGCGCCAGGCGATACCCCTCCTGCTCCTCGCCGTCGCTGCCTGTCTCTTGTGCAGTGCCGCTCATGGAAACGACCACAAGAGGCGTGCAGCACATCAGGGCAGTTGTGGTGCGTGGCCAGCGTGTCCCTGATGCTCGCTGTGTGTTCTTGTGGTCAGCCATGCTCGACTCCTTGAATCGGAGATCCCGGGTGGATCGACTTATGCTTTTTAGTAAAGGAATGCCGCATTCTGTAAGGCTTGATAGGGAGAGTCAATCTACATGAGAACAATATTGATACTGTTTCTCGTTTGATGCTTGCTTTCTTGCTCTGACGCCGGCATCACTCGGTTATTCCTGTAGCGGCCGGCCTTCCTGGCATACGAGCCCGGGGCGCACTTGCAGCCTCGATAGGGGAAGGTGAACGGGGCAACGCTGCGAAGTCTACAAATCGTTGTGTCTGCTGCGGTAGACTCTAGCGCTGGTCGCCGCATCCGGCGCGCATTTTCCAAGGAGAGACATTGCCATGCGCTTTGTACCCCACTTCACCGATGGGCAGGAATATTCCCATGCGCTCGGCAAGATCGTCTGCGTCGGGCGCAACTACATCGATCATGCCAAGGAGCTGGACAACCCGATTCCCAGTGAGCCGCTGCTGTTCATCAAGCCGTCGACCTGTGCCGTGCCGCTCGATGCCCCTATCGATGCGCCTTTCTCGCAGGGAACGGTGCACTTCGAGACCGAGCTTGCCTTGTTGATTGGCGAAAAGCTAACTCACGCCACCGATACCGAGGCCGAAGAGGCTGTCGTGGGCATCGGGGTGGCGTTGGATCTTACGCTGCGCGACGTCCAGTCGAAGCTCAAGGAAAAGGGGCACCCCTGGGAGATTGCCAAGGGCTTCGATGGGGCCTGTCCGTTGTCGGCCTTCCTGCCGTTGGATCGTGTGCCCAACTGGAGCGCACTGACCTTCACGCTGGATATCGATGGTGAGCGTCGCCAGAGCGGCGAGGGGTCCGACATGATCTTCCCGGTGGCGTCGCTGCTCTCGGAAATGTCGCGGCACTTCACCTTGTTGCCAGGCGATGTGGTGCTGACCGGCACCCCTGCCGGGGTCGGTGAGCTCACCAAGGGCAGTGAACTGCATTTCACCCTCACGGGTGGCCTGGACCTGACCACACGCGTCGTCGAATAACGCAATCGGCCAGAAGCAAAGCGCCCCCTGTCGCGATGTGACAGGGGGCGCTTGCGTAAGGGCATCCGCTCACTTTAGGTGGGGGGCTACTCCAGGTACGTATAGCCCTCGAGGCCGGCCGAGAGGTCATCGAGGAATAGCGTTCTTTCTTCCTCGCTCAGTGCGCTATCCCCGAGCTGGGCGGCGAGACGCTTACGCAGCACTTCCGCGTCGAAGTTCACGTAATCCAGGACATCGGCGACCGTATCGCCGTGGATGGCCTGAGACAGCACCCAATTTCCTTCGCTATCCAGGGCGGCATCCACCGAGTCGGTATCGCCGAACAGGTTGTGCAGGTCACCCAGGATTTCCTGGTAGGCGCCGACCAGGAAGAAGCCCAGCAGCTTTTCCTCATCCTCCCGCCATTCGGGTAGCGGCAGGGTGGTTTCTACACCCTGTCCATCCACGTAACGGTCGATGCGGCCATCGGAGTCGCAGGTGATGTCCTGGATCAAACCCCGGCGTGTGGTTTCCCGGTCGAGACCGGTCAGCGGCAGCACCGGGAAGATCTGCTTGATGCCCCACACATCGGGCAGCGACTGAAACAGCGAGAAGTTCACGAACAACTTGTCGGCGAGCTTCTCGGCAAGCTCGTCGACGATTTCGCGATGGGCGCGATTGCGCGAGTCGAGTCGCTCGCGCAGTCGATTGCATGCCGAGAAATAAACCGCCTCGCCCTCGGCCCTCGCAGCGAGGCCGGCGAGTCCCATGACGAATCGATCCTGAAGCTCGGCATTGGCCTGGATCAGGTCGTGATAGGCCTCCACCAGGCTGCGTGGATCCTCCATGGTTCCGAGGCGGTCATGCACGCGCCACAGCTCCTCGATCTGCGGGTCGTCCTCGACGCGGCGCTCGGGCGCTTTATCCTGAGCGCGCTCTTCACCGATCACGTTGGTGATCAGTACGGCATGGTGGGCGGTCAACGCCCGGCCGGATTCGGAAATCAGATGAGGATGGGGCATACCCTCGGCCTCGCAGGCCTGACGGAACGCCCACACGACGTTACTAGCGTACTCACGCATCGAGTAGTTGATCGAACATTCGCTGCGCGAGCGGGTGCCTTCGTAGTCGATGCCGAGGCCACCACCGACGTCCACGGTATCCACCGGCGCGCCCAGTTCACGCAGGCTCTGGTAGAGACGGGCGCATTCGCGGAGTCCACGCTGGATGTCGCGGATATTGGCAATCTGCGAGCCGAGGTGGAAATGTACCAATTGCAGGCTGTCCAGGGCATCCGCCTCACGCAGGCGTTCGACGACCCCGAGGAGCTGAGTCGCCGTCAGGCCGAACTTGGATTTCTCGCCTCCGGTGTCCTGCCACTTGCCCCGGCCCACCGACGACAGGCGGGCGCGCAGGCCGATACGTGGCGTGACGTTCAGGTTCCGGGCTTCTTCAAGAATGATATTGAGCTCGGAGTACTTCTCGACGACCAGATAGACACGATGCCCCAGTTTCTCGCCCATCAGGGCCAGGCGGACATACTCGCGATCCTTGTAGCCATTGCACACGATCAGTGAGGGGCCGTCGGTCGACAATGCGAGGACCGCCAGTAGCTCCGGCTTGCTGCCCGCCTCCAGCCCGACACGGTCGCGACCGCGCTCATGGGTGGCTAGGATCTCTTCGACCACGCGCCGCTGCTGGTTGACCTTGATCGGATAGACGGCCGTGTAACCGCCCTGGTACTCCTCTTCGGTCATGGCGGCATCGAACGCGCCACATAAATGCTCGACGCGGTCATGCAGGATGTCGGTGAAACGCACCAGTACAGGCAGGCGCAGGCCGGCCTGGCGGATCTGGTCGGTGAGTTCGCTGAGGGGAAGCAGGGGACCTTCGACTTCGCTGCCCAGCGGTCGCACCATGGCGTGGCCGTGGTCATCGACATCGAAGTAGCCACTGCCCCACTGGTCGATGTTATAGGTCCGGCGAGCGTTGGCGGCGGTTACGGTCATGCATGGCTCCGATCGGGAATGGGTAAGGCACCGTTCTCAAGACGTGCCAGCAGGATAGTACGAAACTGCTCGGGATCGTGGGGGGTCAGATCATGAGCCGGTGGATCAACATAGACCACCAGCAGGCGCGATAGCCAGTAACGCAGGGCGGTCATGCGCAGCATGGTCGGCCAGACGTCACGCTCGGCGTCGGTCAAGGCACGGCGCGCCTGGTAAGCCTCGAGGATGGCATCGTGGCGTGACGGGTCGAGCTGGCCGTCGGATTGGCTGGCCCAGTCGTTGATGACGATGGCCAGGTCGAACAGCAAATCGCCGGTACAGCCGTTGTAGAAATCGATGATACCGCCCAGGCGATCGCCCTCGTAGAGGGTGTTGTCACGGAACAGGTCGCCATGCAGTGCCCCCTGGGGGAGATCGGACGCATCGCCGAAGACGCTTTGATAGATATCGATCTCGTCGGCCATCAGGGCCTGGTCGTCCGGCGAGAGATAGGCCAGGACACGGTGATGCATGGCCGCCAACCAGTGCAGGTCGCGAGGGTTGGGGCGCTGCCCGTGGAAATGGCGCGATACCGCATGCATGTGGCCCAGTGCATCGCCCAGCGCACGACACTGGGTCAGGTTGGGCTGCTTGGGCGAGGTGCCGGGCAACTTCGGAAACAGTAGCGCGGGTTTGTCGGCCAGGCTCTGTAGCGCGATGCCGTCACGATCGTGCAGGGGGCCGGGCACCGGCAGGCGATGTTCGTCGAGATAATCGAGCAGGTCGACGAAGAAGGGCAGCTCTTCGTGCTCACCCTGTTCGAACAGGGTCAGTACCAGCTCGCGCTGATCGGTCGTCACGAAGTAGGTGGTGTTCTCCGTGCCGCTGGCGACGCCCTCGAGGCGTGACAGCGCTCCGGCATCGAAGCGTTGCAGAAAAGCGGCGACCTGTGCGTCGCTCAGCGGAGTGAATACGGCCATGTGTCTCTCGCCCGGGTTGCCAAGCCGGCTATTGTAGCGTCTTGACCCGGGCGTGTAGAGCGTCGCTCACATGTGTCTCATGGCGTCAAAGCGTCAGCGACGCAATACCCAGTCGGGAATGGGAATGCGATCGCCCTGGCGCCGCTCGAAGTGGCCGTCCCCCTGGGTATCCAGCAGATGGTAGGAGGAGCCATCGGGCGATTCGATCTCGATGGCGTAAAGCTTTCCATCGACGCGATACTCACGCAGCGTCTGGCTATCCTCCTGGCGCACGGTGATGTTGGGCGTGACCTGCTGTTGGGCCAGGGTGGGGGCGGACGCGGAAATCATCACGACCCCCAGGATCAGTGCAATGGTATGCGCAGTGGCCTTCATGATGTGCCCTCCAGCGATGCGGATACCCGCAGTGTATCGGACCGGTCGCAACCTGCACTAGCGTCATTTCTCGGCGTCAGGGCAATCGGACGCCGGGCGATGCCCAGCCGCTCGCTAAGAAGACAAACATTGCATGAATGATGTTCCCAAGCATGGGTCGAAACCACATCGCTGCGACCAAGGCCTGACGTGTCAGGCGATGCTGCGTATCATGTGTCCATCTCGCATTACTCTGAGGAAACGCTCCGACATGGCCGCACCCATCGTTCTCGTCGACGGCTCGTCGTATCTGTATCGCGCCTTCCATGCCCTGCCGCCTCTGACCACCTCCCAGGGGCAGCCGACCGGCGCCATCAAGGGCGTATTGAACATGCTCAAGAGCCTGGTCAAGAACTACCCCGACAGCCCCATGGCCGTGGTGTTCGATGCCAAGGGCAAGACCTTTCGCGACGAACTGTTCGAGGACTACAAGGCGCAGCGCCCGCCGATGCCCGACGACCTGCGCTCCCAGGTCGAACCGCTGCATGCCTGCGTGCGGGCGCTCGGGCTGCCGCTGCTGTGCGTCGAAGGGGTCGAGGCCGATGACGTGATCGGCACCTTGGCGCGACGCGGCGCCGCGGCGGGGCGTGACGTGGTGATTTCCACCGGCGACAAGGACATGGCGCAACTGGTCGACGGCCACATCACGCTGATCAACACCATGAAGGATGAGATCCTCGATATCGAAGGGGTCAAGAACAAGTTCGGCCTGCCGCCTGAGCTGATCATCGACTTCCTGGCGTTAATGGGCGACAAGGTCGATAACATCCCCGGCGTGCCGGGAGTGGGTGAGAAGACGGCGCTGGGTCTGCTGCAGGGTATCGGCGGCGGGCTGGACGCCATCTATGCCGACCTCGACAAGGTGACCACGCTGGGGTTTCGTGGTGCCAAGACGATGCCCAAGAAGCTCGAGGAACATCGCGAGCAGGCCTATCTCTCCTATCAGCTAGCGACCATCAAGGTCGATTGCGAACTGCCGGTGGGGCTCGACGATCTCGATATCGCCCATCCCGATCGCGAGGCACTCAAGCGGCTCTACACCGAGCTCGAATTCAAGAACTGGCTCTCCGAACTGCTCGCCGGCAAGGACGAAGGGGTGGATGACGTCGCTCGCGGTGCCGGCGTGGCGACTACGTCCGCCGGTGGCATTGATGACCAGGCTCCCGAGGCCAGTGTATCGGCATGCAAGAACCACCTGATCCTCACCCAGGACGCGCTGGATGAGTGGCTGGCGCGACTCGATGCCTGCGAAGCGTTCTGCTTCGACCTCGAGACCAATAGCTTGAATTACATGGAGGCCGAGATCGTGGGGGTCGGGCTGGCCCTCGAGCCTGGCGAGGCCGCCTATGTGCCGCTGGCCCACGATTACCTCGACGTCCCCGATCAGCTCGACCGGGCCAGCGTACTGGCGACCCTCAAGCCGTTGCTGGAGGATCCCGAGCGGGGCAAGATCGGCCAGAATCTCAAGTACGACATATCGGTACTGGCCAACTACGGTATCGAGGTGCGCGGACCGCTCACCGACACCATGCTCGAATCCTACGTGCTCAACTCCACCGCCACCCGCCATGACATGGACTCGCTGGCGCTCAAGTACCTGGGGCAGAAGACCGTCAGCTTCGAGGAGGTTGCCGGCAAGGGTGCCAAGCAGCTCACCTTCAACCAGATCGAGTTCGAGCGGGCCGTGCCTTACGCCTGTGAGGATGTCGATGTCACGCTGCGACTGCACTGCGCGCTGAGGCCCCGCATCGAGGCCGAGGGCCGCCTGGCCGAAGTGCTGGATAGGCTGGAGCGACCGCTGATTCGTGTGCTTTCGGGAATGGAACGCACCGGCGTGGCGCTCGATGCCGAGCGCCTGCATACCCAAAGCCGCGAACTCGACGAGCGTATCCGCGAGCTCGAGGCGCGGGCCTTCGAACTGGCCGGTCGTGAGTTCAACCTCGGCTCGCCCAAGCAGCTCGGGGAGATCCTGTTCGAGGAACAGAAGATCCCAGTGATCAAGAAGACCCCCAAGGGTGCCCCCTCGACGGCCGAGGCGGTACTCGAGGAGCTGGCGCTGGATTATCCGCTGCCCAAGGTGATCATGGAGCATCGTGGACTCTCCAAGCTCAAGTCGACCTATACCGACAAGTTGCCGCGCCTGGTCAACAAGGCCACCGGGCGGCTGCATACCAGCTACCACCAGGCGGTGACGGCGACCGGGCGACTCTCATCCTCGGATCCCAACCTGCAGAACATTCCCATCCGTACCGAGGAAGGCCGCAAGATCCGTCAGGCGTTCGTGGCCCGCCCCGGCTACCGTATCGTCGCGGCCGACTACTCTCAGATCGAATTGCGCATCATGGCGCATCTGTCCGAAGACAGTGGCCTGCTCGAAGCCTTCGCCGAGAACCGCGACATTCATACCGCGACGGCCGCCGAGGTGTTCGGCGTGCCGTTGGACAAGGTCAGCGGCGATCAGCGGCGCAGCGCCAAGGCCATCAACTTCGGCCTCATCTATGGCATGAGCGCCTGGGGCCTGGGCAAGCAGCTGCATATCGAGCGCAGTCAGGCGCAGACCTACATCGATCGCTACTTCGATCGCTACCCCGGGGTGGCGCGCTACATGGATCGCATCCGTGCCCAGGCGGCCGAGGATGGTTTCGTGGAGACCGTCTTCGGTCGTCGGCTCTATCTGCCCGAAATTCGCGCCCAGAACCACGCCCGACGCCAGGCCGCCGAGCGCACCGCGATCAACGCCCCGATGCAGGGCACTGCCGCCGATATCATCAAGCTGGCGATGATCGACGTCGCCGCCTGGCTTCAGGAAGGTGAGTTCGATGCCTGGATGGTAATGCAGGTCCATGACGAACTGGTCTTCGAGGTGAAGGAGACACAGGTCACGGCATTCCTTGAGGCGATCAAGTCACGCATGCAGCACGCCGCCGCGCTCAGCGTGCCGCTGGTGGTCGAAGCCGAGAGCGGCGCCAATTGGGACGAGGCCCACTGACGCCGCCCTGATTGCTATTCGCTGCGGTCGGGGGTGTACTCGAGGGTCCAGCTCAGACGCAGGGTATCGTCGGCCTTGAGCGTGACGTCGGTTCGCTCGCAGCTCACTAGGGTCATGAGCGGGCCGACGGGGGTCTGGTAGGGCGGCTCGCCATCGACGCGTTCGGCCTCGCATTCGTCGAAACCCTCGGTGGAAAAGCCGCTGACCGCGCCTTCGCCGAAAGTCACTTGGCCATCATTGACCTCGGCCGCTTCCGAGAAGCTGGCGAATTCCATGACGATTTCGTCGATTTCGAGCGAATCGTCCTCCGTCCGATAGTTGTCGGTACGCGTGATCGCTCCCGGGGCGAAGGTGTATTCGGTCTCGACACTCAGGCGATCGTCCTCTTTGGGGCGGTTCTTGCCCAGGCGATCGAGTGCCGACTGTCGATACTTCACCTGCAAGGTGTCGCCCTCCTCGGTATATTCAACATCCTCGATGAAGGCGGCGGGGATCAGCTCGTCGCCATCCTTCAGGGTGAAGCGCGGCAATAGCTGCGGATAATCCTCATCGGGGGTGCCTTCGAGCATGGCGTTGGAGAACGGGATCGGGTAGTAGGGATTGTTCATGTGCTGGGATTTGCCGCCGTTGATCAACGGCAGGCTGATGACCCGATCGCCGTCGCGGTAGGTTACCAACGCCCGGTCGTACTCGCCGCGTGCGAACCAGGTGAGCGTGCTACGCGGTAGCCGATCGAGCCAAGCGGCATAGTCGTCCGTGGGACGCTCGTCCGCCATGCCCAGGTCATCCCAGATCGCGGCCGTGTAGAGATGCTGGTGGGTAAGGCTCAAGTTCTCGCCAAGGATGCGATGCTTGCCGCGGTAGTCATCGGTGGTGCGTCCCTTCTCCCACAGATTGACCGAATTCATTTCCTCGTCGTACCAGAAGTCCACGTAGCGCTGCGTGGCCCGAGTGGCGAAGGCATACGCCATCGCCTTTTCCTCGTCGTTCAGTACATCGAGATGGGCGGCGGCCGAGAGCACCTCGAGAAAGGCGGTATCGCCATAGGGGCCGATGCTGCGACCGTAGCTGAAGCCGTGGCCTTCTTGGTTGAGGCGCACGAGGATGACGTCGACAGCGTTGCGCAGCCACTCGCGCATACGCGGCGTGACCTCCAGGCCGGTCTCGATGAAGCGCTGGCTGATCTCGCCGATCAGCAACACGCTGTAGCGATCGAAGCGACCTTCGCCCTCGGTTTCGTCGGAAAACCCGTATTCCCCCGAATACTCCTGGTAGTGAGCCATCATCTTGTCGAGCAGGCGCTCGCTGGCCGAGGCATCCTCCCAGCCCAGCAAGTGACGCAGGCGGGCGATGGAGAACGCCACGCCATAGTAATTGGTAGGGAGATCGATGAGCGTCAGGTCGTCTTCGTCGACGAACTGGCGCCAGTCGGCTTTTTCCTTGAGCGCTTCGAGCGTCTCGGGGCGTACGGCACGTTCCAGCAGACCGGCCTGCTGGAGGCGATACAGGGCGGAAACATAGTAGTAGATCCCCCAGCTCTCGTTGGTATCGTCCAGGGTTATGTCCGCCAATTCGCGGTACCCCTGCAGATATCGCTCGAAGTCAGGATCGTCCTGAGGCGTATTGAGCAGCAGATGGCTCATGGCGATGGCGATCTTGCCGGGCAAGAACTTGTCCTTGCCCGAAAAGGCTTTCGTGTCATCCAGCGTCAGGTCCTCGCCTTCCTCGAGCAACCTGTCGAAATAGAAGGCCAGCTTCGGCAACAGCGATTCGTCCACGAGGTGATCGAGCGAAACGGCTTCGTGTCGGTCGGTGCCGGTGTCCGCGGCGAGCGTTGTCTGTGGCGTGGCTGTGGCCATGATCAAGGCCAACGGCAGTGAAGCGAAATATTTCATGAGCTGAACGGTCCGCAGGGTGGACCTTCAGTGTGGCACGCGTTTTCTGGCTGCGGGCACTGGCATGGCCTACCGGGGAAAGATCAGCGCCAGCCGACGCGATCGAAGATGCGGATCGCTTCGGGGTTGTTCTCGCCGAGCACGCTGATGTTGACCTCGTCCTTCTTGAAGTCGCCCCACGATTCGAGCACCTCATCCTTCTTCACGCCCTCGATGACCGGGAACTCGTAGTTGCCGGAAGCAAAGATTTCCTGGGCCTGGTCGGAGGCCAGGAATTCGAGGAAGCGCACCGCGTTTTCACGATTGGGCGCACCCTTGACTACACCGGCCCCGCCGACGTTGACGTGAGCGCCACGGCCGTCCTGGTTGGGGAACAGGATCTCGACCTTGTCCGCCGCTTCGCGATCGGATGCGTCTTCGGATTTCAGCAGGCGCACATGATAGTAGTGGTTGGCCACGGCCAGATCGCACTCACCGCTGGCCACGCCACGGATCTGGTCGGTATCGCCGCCTTCGGGATCGCGGGCCATGTTGTCGACGATGCCCTGGGCCCACGCTTCGGCTTCCTCTTCGCCGTGATGTTCGATCATCGACGCCAGCAGCGACTGGTTGTAGATGTTGTTGGAGGAGCGAATGCAGACCTCGCCTTCGAACTGATCGTCGGTCAGGTCTTCATAGCTACCGATCTGCTCCGGGTCGATGTTCTCGGGGTTGTAGAAAATGGCACGAACGCGTTGGCTGAAACCGAACCACTGGCCTTCAGGATGACGCATTGACTCCGGCAGACGCTCGTTCAGGGTCTCGGATTCCACCTTGTCGAAGATGCCTTCCTGCTCGGCGCGCCACAGGCGGCCGGCATCCACGGTGATCATGATATCAGCGGGGCTCGCTTCGCCTTCGCGTGTGATGCGTTCGATGAGCTGATCGGAATCGCCTTCGAGGATGTTGACCTCGATGCCGGTCTCTTCGGTAAAGGCACTGTAGAGCCGTTCGTCCGAATCGTAGTGACGTGCGGAATAGACGTTGAGCTCATCGGCGAGCGCGCTACTGGCGAAAGCGGAACCGACGACTGCGAGTGCGAACGGCGCGGCGAGACGCTGGCGTGGAATCATAACGAGTTTACCCCCTGAACCTTATTGGTTTCGTTTGAATGATAATGCGTTGCATTAATCGTTGCCATTGAAGCCGTTAATCGCGACAGCGTCAATCACCACCAAAGGCCCAAGGGGATAACAGTGAAAAACAGAAACGCAGTGGGACTGTTTCGCGTTACCATGACCGATGATTTCGCTAGCGGTGATGTTTCGACCATGACCTACGACCTCGATATGCTGGAAGCCACGCCCCACGCCAGGTCCCGCGCCACTGCGCTGGAAATGCACCATGTGCGCCATGCCTACGGATCGCATGTCGCGGTCGACGATGTGAGCCTCGACCTGGCGCCAGGCGAGGTCGTCTGTCTGCTTGGGCCCTCGGGCTGTGGCAAGACCACGCTATTGCGAGTCGCGGCAGGCCTGGAGAAGCTTCAGCAAGGACGGGTCGTCATCAGTGGGCGGGATATCGGCGTGCCGGGGCGTCGTCACGTGCCTCCCGAGAAGCGCAGTGTGGGGCTGTCTTTCCAGGATTCGGCGCTGTTTCCCCACCTCACCGTGCTGGAGAACGTGACTTTCGGCCTCGAGGCCCTGCCGGTGCGAGAACGACGCGAGCGCGCCATGGAGCTACTCGAGCAACTGGGCATGGCGACTTATGCCAAGGCCTATCCGCACATGCTTTCCGGGGGCCAGCAGCAACGGGTGGCGCTGGCTCGGGCGCTGGCGCCGGCGCCGCAGGTCATGTTGCTCGATGAGCCGTTCTCGAGCCTCGACGCCCGGCTGCGCGATCGCATCCGCGACGATACCCTGCACGTGCTCAAGCGGCTGGGCACGGGTACGCTGCTGGTAACCCACGACCCCGAGGAAGCGATGTTCATGGCCGACCGCATTGCCCTGATGCGTGACGGCCGGATCGTGCAGATGGGCACGCCCCAGGAACTCTACTGTGCCCCGGTGCATCCCTTCGTGGTGACCTTCTTCGGCGCCGTCAACGAACTGCAAGGCGAGGTGCGTGAGGGACATGTCCAAACTCCGATCGGCCGAGTGGCCGCACCGGGCCTGGCCGAGGGCAGCCGGGCCCAGGTGTTGGTGCGCCCCGAGGCGCTGCGCATCCACGCCCTGGATATTCCCGACGATGCTCACCGGTACAGCCACGTGATCATGGCCAAGCTGCTGGGCAGCAGCAGCTTGCTGCATCTCTGCGCCCATGGCGAGGATGGCCGCGAGGCGCACCTTCACGCGCGGGTGCCCGGTGTCTTCCTGCCCGCCCCGAAGCAACCGGTACAGATCAGCCTCGATCCGTCACAGGTCTTCGTCTTTCCCGCCGATCTCTAGAGAGAGCGAGAGGGGCTGCCGGGCCGAGAGCGGCGAATCGCCAGGCTGAGCAGGATGACCGGGATGATGCCCACGGCGACGATCGCCAGCGATGATGTCGAGGCTTCCGCCAAACGCTCGTCCGAGGCCAGGTTATGGGCCCGTACCGCCAGGGTATCGAAGTTGAACGGTCGCAGGATGATCGTGGCCGGCAGTTCCTTCATCACATCCACGAAGACC
This sequence comes from Litchfieldella xinjiangensis, assembly GCF_000759345.1. GTDB lineage: Bacteria > Pseudomonadota > Gammaproteobacteria > Pseudomonadales > Halomonadaceae > Litchfieldella_A > Litchfieldella_A xinjiangensis. The sequence goes on along the minus strand of NZ_JPZL01000001.1, from coordinate 1,563,268 downwards.
AGAATACCCGCGGCCAGCAGACTGCCACGCATGATCGGGGCGTGTACCCGGCGCAACGTGCCGCTTGCCGTCTGGCCCAGGGTGCGGGCGGCGGCGTCCATGGTCGGGGTGACCTTGCCCAGGCTGGCTTCCACGGTATTGAACGACACCGCCAGAAAGCGCACCACATAGGCATAGACCAGGATGAAGGCCGAGCCGCTGAAGATGAGCCCGGCAATCACACCGTAGTGCTCGCGCAGGAAACTGTTCAAGGTGTGATCCAGCCAGGCGAAGGGAATCAGGATGCCTACCGCCACCACCGAACCGGGCACGGCGTAGCCCATCGCCGCGATACGGGTGGCGCCGCGGGTGACCGGCCCCGGGTGCAGCCGCACGCCGTAGCTCAGGATGACCGCCAGCCCCACGGCGATCAGTGACGCGATGGCCGCAAGCGTCAGACTGTTCCAGGCGAAATCTAGAAAGCGCGAGCCGAACAGGGCATCGCCCTTCTGGATGGCAAGGTGGGCCAGCAGGCCGCTGGGCAGCAGGAAGCCGACCAGTACCGGAAGCCCGCAGGCGAGGAAGGCGCCCACGGCTTGCCCTCTGCGCAGGCGGTACTCCGGCAGTTGCTGATAGCGGCTCGACGTATGGAAGTACTTGCGTCGCCCCCGCGACCAACGCTCGACCAGCACCAGCACGATCACGAACACCAACAGGCACGCGGCGAGCTGGGCGGCGGCCACCTGTTCGCCCATGCCGAACCAGGTGCGATAGATGCCGGTGGTGAAGGTATCCACACCGAAGAACTGCACGGCACCGAATTCGTTGAGCGTTTCCATCAATACCAGCGATACGCCTCCCACGATGGCCGGGCGAGCCAGCGGTACCGCCACGCTGGAAAACATGCGCCACGGGCCCCGGCCCAGTGTCCGGCCGACATCGAGCATGCATACCGACTGCTCGAGAAAGGCGGCGCGCGCTAGGAGATAGACATAGGGATAGAGCACCAGGGTAATCAGCGTGGCAGCCCCACCCAGTGAGCGAATGTTGGGGAAGAAGTAATCGCCACGGCCCCAGCCAAAGAGTTCGCGCAAGCCGCTCTGGAGGGGGCCTGAGTATTGCAGGAAGTCGGTATAGGCGTAGGCGATGACATAGGTGGGCACCGCCAGCGGCAACAGTAGCGCCCATTCGAAGACCCGACGGCCGGGAAAGCGGCACATGGCCACCAGCCAGGCGGTCCCGGTGCCGATCACGGCTGTGCCCAGGCCCACCGTGACTACCAGAATCAGCGTGTTGATCAGATATCGGCTGAGCACGGTCTCGGCCAGGTGCCCCCAGATTCCCTGGGTGGGCATGAGGATATGCGCCAACACGACCACAACGGGAAGCGCGACGATCAAGGCGACCCCGATGGTCAGGGCCGTCCAGCCGTTGACGCGCAATGCTAACCGTCGAGGCAGCGAGGTCAGTCGGCTACTGGCAAACAGGGACACAACGAGCCCTCCTTGGGGTGACAGACGAAACCGGTGAGCGCGACGCACAGCGGTCGCGAATGATACCAGTGACAGAAGGCCAGGCGCAGCTTCGATCCCGCCGACGACGCCTGGCCGTGGCGGGAGCGTGAGGAGGCGAGGTCAGCGACCGCCCAGCAGCAGGTCGGGAAGCCCGGTGATCAGCACTGGGAAAACCGCCAGCAGCACACAGGCGAGCACGATCAGCGCGCAGAAGGGGATGACGGCACGATAGAGATCGAGGGTTTCCACGCCGGCAGGCGCCACGCCCTTGAGATAGAACAGGGCATAGCCGAAGGGCGGTGTCAGGAACGAGGTCTGCAGAACCACCGACACCATCACCACGAACCACAGTACGTCGATCCCCATGCTGTCGACGATCGGCAACATGATCGGGAAGCTGAGCAGCACGATGCCGGTCCAGTCGAGGAACATCCCCAGGATGAAGACCAGGAACAGCATCAGGATCAGTGCCCCGGTGGTCCCCCCCGGCATGGCCATCACGACCTCGTGAATTACCTTCATACCACCGCCGATGGAAAATACCCCGGTGAAGGCAGTGGCGCCCACCAGCACCAGCATGACCATGGTGGTGGTCTTGCTGGCGTCGATCAGCGTGCGATAGCAGGTCGAGGCCTTGCGATCCCCGAAGATCATGAACAGCAGGAAGGCGATCAGCACCCCGATGGCCGAGGCCTCGGTGGCCGTGGCAACACCCGTGAACAGCGACCCCAGTACCCCCAGGATCAGGGACATGGGCGGAAGCACGTACTTGCCCAGCATGACCAGCAGTTGTCGGGTCGAGACCAGGGCGCGCTCCTCGGCCGGGACCGGGGGGCCGTAGGAGGGCTTGAAGTGACAGATGATCAGCACATAGAGGGCGTACATCACCCCCAGCATCAGTCCCGGGACTAGTGCGCCTGCAAACAGCGCCCCGACCGATACGGGGGAATAGCTGGCCATCAGGATCAGCATGATGCTCGGCGGAATCAGGATGCCCAGGCAGCCACTGGCCATGATCACCCCGGCGCTGAGCTCCTTGTTATAGCCATAGTTGAGCATGGGGACCAGGGCGATCATGCCCATCACCGCGATGGACGCACCGACGATGCCAGTGGTGGCCGCCAGCAGCACGGAAACCACCACAACGGTCAACGCCAGGCCGCCACGCAGGTTGGCCATCAGCAGGCGCATCGCCTCGAACATCTTCTCGGTCACGCCGGAGTCGTTGAGGAAACGCGCCATGAGAATGAACAGCGGGATCGCCACCAGGACATAGTTGTCCATGGCATTGCCGTAGATGTTGTTGACGATGATCCCCAGGGTATTGGCCCCCGGGCCGAGCCAGGCGCCCAGCACGGCCATGCCGCCCAGGACGAAGGCCAGCGGATGGCCCATGAACAGGCCGACCAAAAGGCCGCCGAACATGAACAGGGTCAGGGCTTCGGCGCTCATTGGGATGTCTCCTCGCGCAGGGCCTGTACGGCGCGAATCACGATGGCGATGGCTTGCAACAGGATGAGTGCCGCCGTGATGACGATGACGGCTTTCACCGGATAGACCGGGATGGCGACCATGCCGTAGGTGGTTTCGCCACGGCTGAACGAGCGCATGAAAAAGCTCCAGCCAAGGGTCAACAGCATCCAGATGAAAGGCGTGAAAAAGACCAGATAGCCGACGATCTCCAACGCAGCCTGCTTGCGGCGTGAGAGCAGACGCTTGAGGACATCGACCTCGACGTGGGCATGGTGGCGAAGCGCGTAAGCCGCCATCAGCATGAAATGGACCCCGAACAGCATCTTGGTAATGTCGAAGGCCCAGTCGCTGGGACGGCCGATGAAGAAACGCATCGCGATGTCATAGATAACGATCAGCGTGACCACGGCGATCAGCGGCGCGATCAGCCGACCGAACCATTCATTGAGGGTATCGATCCCACGGGCAATGGCATTCATGCAGGAGCCTCATGATCGAGCTATGGATGGCACTAAGTAGCGCCAACTGCGGTGGTACAGGCGATGATTAGCCCCGGCCTCCCGTGGAGGCCGGGGCGGTGCCTTACAGGCAGGCCTCGATTTCCTCGAGGGGCGGCAGGTCGTCGGTGACTCGACTCATGTTGTAAGGCACGGAAATGTCGCGCCAATTCGCGTAATGCTGCAGGTAGCTGATCATCGAGTGATAGATCTTGGCGTGCATCGGATCCTCGCAGGCGCCCTGCAGGATGACCTCGTTGGTGATCTTCTGGATCTGGGCGAGATCCTCCTCGGAGAGCTGGTTGACCTCGGTGCCGTCCTCCAGGAACTTGACCGTACCCTCGGTGGATTCGCGCTCCGACCAGGCCAGCGACCAGGCCATGGTGGCCTCCGCGGCGATCTTCAGCTTTTCCTGGGTCTCCTCGGAAAGCGCATCCCAGGCGTCCTGGTTGATCATCACCCCAAACACACTTGCCGACTGGTGCCAGCCCGGCACCGACCAGTAGTCGGCCACTTCGGAGAAACCTGCCTTGTAGTCGACGCCGGGCGTCGAGAACTCCGCGCCATCCACCACCCCGCGCTCGATGGCCTGGTAGATTTCGCCCCCGGCCAGTGTCACCTGGGACCCGCCCAGCTTCTCGAGAACTCGGCCCTGGTCGCGCCCCGAGAGGCGCAGGCGCTTGCCCTCCAGGTCGGCCAGGCTTTCGATCGGTGTGCCGCCCCGGAAGCCGGACTCGTTGTTGGTGATCCCGTAGGGCAGGTAGACCATGTTGTACTGGCCGTAGACTTCCTGATACAGGTCCCAGCCACCCCACTGCATGATCCAGTTCAGGTAATCGACCCCGTTGAACAGACTGGTGGTCGTGGCCAGCGGCGAAAACGCCGGGCTGCGGCCGGCCCAGTAGCCGGGCCAGTCGCCGGCGGCCTCGATACTGCCGGTCTCGGTCGCGTCGAACACTTCGGTGCCGGGCATCAGGGTGCCACCGGCGCGAAAGTTGATCTGGAGTTCGTCCCCGGCGAGGATATTGACCAGTTCCGCCCAGTGGCGGTCGATCTGGATCAGGTCGAGGTTGTCGGGCCAGGTCGTGGTCATGGTCCACTGTTCCTGGGCCTGGGCGGTCATCGAGACGGTCGCCAGCGCGATGCCGGCAGCCAGGCCACTCAGGGCGTGCTTGGAGATGCTAGGCATGTCATGCCCCCTGTCGGTTGTTGTGGTTGTTCCGTGAAACGGGTCAGTCGCTCGTTCAAATTAGCACGCGCTGCAGCGAAGCATCAGGGCGTGCCGATACGCCTTTGGGCTAAGTGCCAGGACGGAACTTACTGGAAGCTTTTTAGGCTATATGATTGATTAACAATGGATTCTACTTTCAGTAACAAACCTGACCCTTCGGTCAACTCGACAGGATGAACGTTGAAAGGCGCCCTCGCGTTAGACTAAAGAGGGAACGAGAGGAGCGATCGATGCGTGAAGCCGAGGTGGCCGGAGGCGATGCCCTGGATCGTCTGCGGGTGTGGCGAGACCAGCTGGCGGCACGTCGCTGGCGGGGGCTGGTATGGCTGACGGGCGGCGCCGATGCGTGTCGTCAGCGTGCCGAGGCGATATGGCACGCCACGTCGTGGGCCTCGCCGTTGTGGGTATCGAGCTCGTCGCCCATGGGCGGGGAAACCATGACTTGGCTGCCTGCCAGCAAGGCAAGGACGCGTCTGGGCAGCGAACTCGACCTGGTGGTCATCGATGCCGTGGGCGCGGATGACGGCTTCGATCCGGAGGCGTTCGGCGCGCTCTCCGGTACGTTGCGTGCCGGCGGTTTACTGGTGCTGATGACGCCAGCGTCATGGGGGGAGGTTCCCGATGCGGACTATCGCCGCTTGGCCGACTACCCCTATCGCCTCGACCAGCTCTCGGCACGCTACCTCAAGCGCTTGGCCAACCTGCTGTCGTTGAGGTCAGACGTGGCGCGTTGGCCAGCCGGTGGAGCGGTCGTGCTCCCCCATCTGCCAGGAACCGTCGCGTCAACGCTTCCTGAGACAGAGGATCCTGAATGTGCCACCCAGGACCAGGCCGAGGCCGTTTCGCGATTGCTGCGCATGCGCCGGCGTCGGCCGCTGGTACTCACCGCCGACCGGGGACGGGGCAAGAGTGCGGCTCTCGGCATTGCCTGTGCGCGCTGGCTGGGGCGGGGGGAGCCCCTGATTCACATAACGGCGCCGCGACCGGACGCCGTGGCACCACTATTTGCCCGGTTGGCTGCGCTGTGCCCTCAAGGTCGGCGCGAAGGCAACGAGTTCATCGTCGAGGACGCGACGGGGACACACCGGGTACGCTTCTGGGCACCCGATGCGCTAAGCGGTGCCCTGGAGACAGGCGAGATAAGCGCCCGTGGCGCGCTGTTGCTGGTGGATGAAGCGGCGGCGATTCCCGTCCCGGCACTGATCCAGTGGCTGCGGCATTTCCCGCGCATCGCCTTCGCCACCACCGTGCATGGCTACGAAGGCTCGGGGCGAGGCTTCGCGGTGCGCTTTCGCGTTCATCTCGATCGCGATACCCCCGACTGGCGTGCCTTTCACCTACGAACCCCGGTGCGATTCGCAGCCGATGACCCGCTGGAGCGCGTCACTTCGCAGCTGTTGCTGCTCGATGCCGAACCGCTAGCCCCAGAGAACCTGCCCGAGCCCATCGCGCCGCGACTTGAGTCAATCGACCGAGCTACCCTGGCCCAGGACGAAGGCCGCCTGCGCAACATATTTGGGTTGCTGGTCCAGGCCCATTACCGGACCCAGCCCAGCGACCTGCGCCGGCTACTCGATGCGCCGGGGCTCAAGCTCACCAGCCTCGACCAGGCACGCCGTACGCTGGCGGTGGCGGTCACCGGCGATGAAGGGGGCTTTCCGGCGCGCCTGGCCGATGACGTGGCACGGGGAGAACGCCGGCCCCAGGGCCATTTGCTCGCCCAGTCGCTGGCGACTCACGCGGGCTCCCGCGAAGCGCTGACGGGGCGCTTGCGACGCGTGTTACGTATCGCCGTGCATGATGCCGTACGCCGCGAAGGGTTGGGCAGCCGCTTGCTGGCCGAAGAGACCGAGCGCGCCGCGTCCGACAGCATCGACCTGCTGGGGGCCAGCTTCGGAGCCGAACGGGGGCTGATGGCCTTCTGGCGGCGTAATGGCTTCATTGCCGTGCGCCTGGGCCTGACCCGTGAGACCTCCAGCGGCGAACATGCGCTGATGGTCGTTCGTGGCACCAGTGACCATGGACGCGAGCTGGCCTTGGAATTACAGCAGCGCTTCCAGGCCCTGTTACCCAGCCTGTTGGCCTTCGAGTTGAAAGAGCTCGACCCACACGTGGCGGCTGCGCTGTTGGCCGAGGGAGAGACGGAAACGCTCGAGGGGCCGGCGCAGCAGGCGATCGACGATGTCGCGCTTGGCCACCGCGAACTGGCCTTGGCCAGGCCGGCCCTGCAGCAATTGATCCGACGAGGGCTTGCGAGCGGTGCGGAGATAGAGAGCGAGCCGGTGGCACTGTTGGTTGGCTTGCTGTTCCAGGGGAGGGAGACGGCCTGGTTGGTACGCCGTGCCGGGGTGGCCGGCAAGCGTCAGCTTGAGGCCCGGCTACGCGAGACGATCGCGAACTGGCGGCAGTGGGTATGAAACGGGTGGCACATCGAGAGGCCTTTCCCCAAGGCGGGCGCGGGGGTAATGTAGTCCGGTCTTCCCGTATATAGATCCGACATGAACGAACATCTCGACGACCTGTCGCCGCACCTCGTCTGGCGGCATTTTCGCACGTTATGCAATACGCCTCGCCCCTCGGGGCATGAGGCGGCGCTGGTGGCGCGGCTCGAGCGCTGGGCCGATGCGCGCGGCTTGAGCCATGATCGCGACTCGTTCGGCAACCTGCGCATCGTAAAGCCAGCATCACAGGGCCATGAGCAGGCCCCGGGCGTGATCCTTCAGGGGCATCTGGACATGGTGGCTCAGGCCAATTCCGATCACCCCCACGACTTTACCCGTGACCCCATCGACACCTATGTGGCCGAGGGGTGGCTCCATGCCCGGCACACCACGCTGGGGGCTGACAATGGGCTAGGCGTGGCGGCTGCGCTGGCCATTCTCGAAGACGACGAGCTCGAGCATGGCCCGCTGGAAGCCCTGTTCACGCTGGAAGAGGAGTCGTCGATGGGCGGCGCGCTGAATCTCGCCGAAGGGTGGCTGGAGGGGCGCTACTTGCTCAACCTCGATTCCGAGGACCGAGGGCAAGTATATATCGGCTGTGCCGGTGGGGCCGACGTGATCGTTGAGGCTCAGTTGCCTACCAGTGCGGTGAAGGACGACGAGCAGGTGTGGGAAGTCTCGTTGACGGGCTTGGTAGGGGGCCACTCGGGGATCGATATCCACAAGGGGCGGGGCAATGCCAACCGCCTATTGGTGCGTGCCCTGCGTGCCCTGGAGTCGAGCGGTGCCCGGCTGATCGATTATCGCGGCGGCACGCTGCGCAACGCCCTGCCTCGTGAGGCCTTTGCACGGCTGGCGCTGCCGGCAGATGAGGTCGAGGACGCGCGTGAAAGCCTGGCGCACCTGGAGCGTGAACTGAAGGCCGAGTTCAAGGGCGTCGACGAAGGCGTGATGCTGCGTCTTTCGACGGCCGAGTCGACGGCCCGGGAAGCGCTCACGCCAACGGCCAGCCATTTGCTGGTCAATGCCCTGCATGCCGCACCGTATGGTGTCGAACGAATGAGTGTCGAGGTGCCGGGGGTCGTCGAGACGTCAAACAACCTGGGTGTGGTCAAGCTTGAGGCGGGACGGTTCCATCTCTGTGCGCTGGTCCGCTCGCTGCGCGATAGCGCGACCGCGGATATCGCCGACCGTTTCTCGGCCCTGTTCTCCTTGATCGGCGCACGCTGCCGGGTGGAAAACGGCTACCCAGGGTGGACACCCAATCCGGAAAGTGCGCTGCTGGCGCGCTTTCGTCGCTTGCATACCGAGCAACTGGGCCACGATCCCGAGGTCAAGGTGATCCACGCCGGTCTCGAGTGCGGCATATTGGGTGGAAAGTACCCCCATCTGGACATGATCTCCTTTGGCCCCCAGATACGCGGTGCACATTCACCCGACGAGCGGGTCGAGATCGCCTCGGTCGAGGAGTTCTGGCAGGTCTTGCGCGCCCTGGTCGCCGACCTGGCCAGCGGCCAGGCAGCTTGAGGTAGAGTCAAAAAAACACCGCCCGCTTACTAGAAAGCGGGCGGTGTCGTTCAGCCTCTTACTGCCTTCAGGCTTGCTGAAGGCTATCAGGGCTGCTGGTTACGATGCTTGCCTTCGGCAATCTCTTCGATCAGCTTGCTGCAGAAGGCGGGCAGATCGTTCGGATCGCGGCTGGTGACCAGGCCGCTATCGACCACCACTTCCTCATCGACCCAGTTGGCGCCGGCATTGCGTAGATCCTGCTGGACCGAGGGATAGGATGTCATGCGACGGCCTTCGACGACGCCGGCATTGATCAGTACCCAAGGACCATGGCAGATGGCGCCTACAGGCTTGTGCGCTTCAAAGAAGCGACGCGTGAAGGCCAGCGCCTGTTCGTCCTGGCGCAGGGCGTCGGGGTTGAACAGCCCGCCCGGCAGCTCCAGCGCGTCGTAATCGTCGGCGTTGGCGTCGCTGAGCTTGACGTCGACCGTATAATTCTGGCCCCAATCGTCCTTGGCCCAGGCCTTAATGCTGTCCTTGTCCGGTGCCACGACATGCACTGTCGCACCGGCTTGTTCCAGCGCCTTCTTGGGCTCGGAAAGTTCGGACTCCTCGAAACCGTCGGTGGCGAGAATAGCGACCTTCTTGCCGTTGAGTTGCTCGCTCATGGATACCTCCTTGCGTCTGTGAGACGAGAGATGCTGCTCTGTTCAGCGATAGGGTTTACCCTTGCCAGGCTCACCTTTACTGAGTGGCGCGATATCGCGCCTTACCCCTGTTCTTGGGCCGCCGCAGGGCGAACACAAGGGACAGAGGTGTTTCGAAACGTAGACTCTTGTTGCACTTTTCGCACCGGAACCTGGCCATGCCTGACCTGCTCATCTCTTCGCTGCCCGCCTGGGTGGTGTTTGTCCCGCTCGTGCTGTGGGTAATAACGCTACTTGCGGTTTTTAAAGCGCGGCAGCAGGCATCCCGCGCCCAGGCCAGCCTGAGCCAGCGGCTGAGCGAGCTGGAGGCGAATCATCGTGAGCAAGGCAAGGAGCTGGCGCTCAGCGACACCCAGCTCGACATGGCGCGCGACCAGCTCAGCGAGCGGGAGACCCAGCTCGCGGCCTTGAACGACCGTGTGGCAACCCTGCGCGAAACCAATGCCCGCCTCGAGACCGAGCGCGATCAGCAGCGCCAGCATCACGCCGCGCAACTGCGACAGCTGGAGACGGCGCGCGAGCAACTCAAACAGGAGTTCTCGGCCTTGGCGGGACGTATCTTCGAGGACCGCCAACAAGCGTTCAGTGCCCAGAGTCGTGAAAGCCTGGAATCGCTGCTCAAGCCATTCCGCGAACAGGTGGGACAGTTCCAGCGGCGCGTCGAGGAACTGCACGGGGAGGAGGTCCGCGAGCGTAGCTCACTGAAAACCCAACTGGAGCACTTGGCGGGGCTCAACCGCCAGATGACCGAGGAGGCCGCCGGCCTGGCTCGGGCCCTCAAGGGCGACAGGAAGATGCAGGGCAACTGGGGCGAATTGATGCTCGAGACCGTTCTCGAGCGCAGCGGCCTGCGGCGCGACATCGAATATCGGCGAGAGGTGTCGATCCAGGGCGAAGAGGGCCGACAGCGGCCCGATGCGGTGATCTACCTGCCCGACGACAAGCACCTGATCGTTGATGCCAAGGTCTCGCTCAGCGCCTGGGTGAGCTACGTCAATGCCGAACAGGAGGCCGAGCGCGCGGTCGCACTCAAGTCGCATATCCACGCGCTGCGTAATCACATCGATGGGCTGGCAAGCCGTGACTACGCACGCCTGCCGGGGCTCAAGTCGCCGGACTTCGTGTTCCTGTTCGTGCCCATCGAACCCGCCTTCGCCACGGCCCTGGAGCAGGACCCGGAGCTCTTTCAGGCGGCGTTTTCGCGGCATGTCATCGTGGTGACCCCGACCACGCTCCTGGCCAGCCTGCGCACGGTGGCGAGCCTATGGAGCCTGGAGCGCCAGAATGACAATGCACGGCTGATTGCCGAACGTGCCGAGCGGCTGCTGGCCAAGTTCCGTGGATTCATCGATAGCCTCGAGGACGTGGGGCGTCATCTGGAGCGCGCGCAAGGCAGTTATCAGCAGGCCATGGGGCGTCTCAGTTCCGGTCAGGGCAGCCTGGTGGCCCAGGCCGTGGCGCTTGAGCGCCTCGGCGTGCGCATGAAACGCCCGCTGCCGTCGCATCTCACCGCGGGGCATGTCGACGAGGACGATACGGATGCGGATGGCGATGCTGACCGTGATGCCAACGAAAACGCCGCCTCGGACGAGGCGGCGGATGTTACCGGTCAGCAGGGGTCAGGCGATCTGGATCAGTCCAGGTAGGCACCCAGCATCCATACGGTCTTTTCCTGCTCGCGGATGTAGTCACCCACCTGGGCGGCGGTGCCTTCGTCATCGGCATCGGACGCCATGGAGAGGATTTCGCGCTGCAGTTCGATCAGCGTCTGGTAACCCTGCAGTACACCGCGAACGCACTCTTCGCCTTGGTAGACGTTCTTGTCTTCCTTGATCGAGGCGATTTCGACGTAATCGCTGTAGGCGTGCACCGGTTTGTGACCCAGGGTCAGGATACGCTCGGCGACTTCATCGACCTTGGTCAGCAGGTCGGTGTAGAACTCCTCGAACTTATCGTGGAGCTGGAAAAAGTTCGGGCCCTTCACGTTCCAGTGATAGCCGCGCACGTTCATGTAGAAGATCTGATAATTGGCCAACAGCGTATTGAGTCGGTCGGCGAGCTGGCTGGCGTTGCCTTCGTTCAAGCCAATGGCATTGGTATCGACCATGGGGGAAACCCTCCCTATCTTCGTGACAAATAATGGAATCCAGTCTAGGCGCCATGGCCGGTCGGGATAAACCAATTCTCACCATGGCGATCATAGACGCCATCAATTCTGATCCTGATCAGGACATGCCGTCGCTTGTCCCGACTTTCAAGGCCGAGGTAGCAGACGCACCACACTTTCGGCACGGTCACCTAGCAACTCGGAGCAGCGTGACAACGCTTCGTCAAGCGACATGGGGCCATCGGCGAGGGCGAAGGCCGCGGTAACCCCCTCCTCATGGGCAGCCTGCCAGTGGGCGCCGAGGCGCCCGGCTAGCACGACGCAGGGAACCCCATGACGACGTGCGGCCCGGGCGATACCTATCGGCGTCTTGCCGGACAGGCTCTGCCCGTCGAGTTGGCCTTCCCCCGTAATGACCAGGTCGGCCTGGGCCAGGCGCTCCTCGAAACGCGCCTGTGCCATGACCAGTTCGATGCCGGGACGCAGGCTGGCGCCGAGAAAGGCGAGGGAGGCAAAGCCCATGCCGCCGGCGGCGCCGGCTCCGGGGCGTTCACGGTACTCTTCCCCGAGCGTGCGAGCAGTCACATCGGCGAAGGTGGCCAGGGCGCGGTCCAGGCGATCCACCTCGGCAGGGCTCGCCCCCTTCTGCGGGCCGAACACGGCACTGGCGCCGCGCTCGCCGAGTAAAGGATTGTCGACATCGACGGCGGTTTGTACCTGTAGCGATGCCAGGCGCGGGTCGAGGCCCGAGAGATCCAGCTCGGCAAGGTTGGCCAGAGCGGCACCGCCAGGGGGCAGGGTGTCGCCTTCAGCATCGAGCAGCCTGGCGCCCAAGGCGACCAGCATGCCGGCGCCAGCATCATTGGTGGCACTGCCGCCCAGGGTGAGCACCAACCGCTCGGCACCGGCATCCAGAGCCTCGCCTATCAATTCGCCGACCCCGTGGGTGGTGCTGTGTAGGGCGGTACGTTCTTCACGGGCGATTTGTTGCAGGCCGCTGGCCTCGGCCAACTCGACATAGGCTGTGCGTGTCGCGGCGTGCCAGCCCCAGGCGGCATCCAGGGCACGTCCCAGCGCATCCTGTACACTCGCCTCACGCCGTTCCGCCCCGGTTGCGGTCAACAATGCATCGAGGGTACCTTCGCCACCGTCGCCCATGGGACAGCACTGAAGCGTGGCTTGCGGCAGGCAGCGACGTATTCCCGCTGCGATGGCCGCGGCAGCGTCGCTGGCCGTCAAGGCATCCTTGAAACTGTCGGGGGCGATCAGAATGTGCATGCCATCTCCTATGCGCTCGGGTCCGGTCGGGCTCACTGTCATTGACGATGATGGTACCTTAAATTCCTGTTCGCCAACCCGGCCTACTGCGTACACTACAAGCAGGCCCACAAGGGGAGACATCGCAATGCGCCTTTGGCTCATGACAACGGCTTTGGGACTCGCGCTGGGGCTCGCGGGCTGCGCGAGTGGACCGGCGACGTTACCCGAGCGCATGTCGGCTCCCGTCGAGGCGTGCCAGTGGCCGTCGTCTCTTTCCGGCAACGAGGCCAATAAACGGGTCGTGGCCGCCCTGGAAGCGCAGGGTTTTTCCATCCAGCACACCGAGACGACCCTGGGCCTGGTCAGCGCCGAGCGTCAGCAGACGGTGCCGGGTTATGACAGCTACCACGACCCTCATGACCCCTGGCCCATGGCGGGGTGGTTCGGGCATTACGCGTTCGGGCTCGGCTCCCGTGGTGGCAGCGGTGTGGTCATCGGCTTCAATCAGCGAGCCGGGACCCAGGCGCAACGTATCGAGCGCGTCTCGGTGGTTGTCGATGGGGAACGGATCCAGGTGACGCGGGATATTCAGACCGTAGGGGGTGACGGTTCGGTGCGCGAGGGTGGAACGGCCAGTACCGCTCCGTTCTGCCGCGAATTGCGCGGTGTCTTGGAGTCCAGCGCGCTTGACGCCGACGCGCCTGAATCGGGAGTCCTCGAATCACAGCCCCGCGAGGGAGGTACACCATGAGGTTTCTGGTCCTGATGTTGGTCATGGCGCTCTCGCTGAGCGCCTGCGCGACCACGCCTGCGCCGGTCGAGACCCGGTCGCTGGCGTTCGAGGCAAGGCCGCCGCAGATACTCGAGGCGGGCGTGGCGATGCTGATGGAGCGAGGGTATGTGGTGCGCTTCGCCGATGTCGAACTAGGGCGGGTCGAGGCCGTTTCCGCCACCTGGCCTGGCTATCGCATCACACTTCAGGTCGAACCGGAAGGAACGGCCAGCCGGGTCGCTTTCAGTGGCCGGCGCGATCGGCAACCCATCGCGTCCTATCACTTCGATCCGTTATTGGTGGATCTCCAAGCCCGGTTGGGCCTGGCACCGTAACCGCTTTCCTTGTATCGGGATCATTACTGAGGTCGTTCAGACGATGGGAGTTGCGCTATTCTCGCGCCGCGATGCCAGCCGCTTGGCCATCGCGGCGTTGGTGTGGATGGGAAGTGCAGGGTGGAGTACGCTGGCGACCGCGCATCCGCATGGCTGGTTCGATCTGAGCATGGGGGTCGTCGTGAGTGAGACAGGCGAGGCCGAGGCTCTGCACCAGCGTTGGCGTCTTGATCCGTTCTATAGCTTGGTACTTGTCGAAGAGCTGCAGGCAGCCGGTGGCGATGCCAGCATGGCGTCGCGACTCGATCAGCTGGGCAGCGAAATCGTCGCCAATCTGGCCCCTCATCATTATTACACCGAGTTGACCCTGGGTGGCCGCCAGGTCGCGATGGGGGCTGTCGAGTCTTACAGCGTGGATTACCGTGAGGGCCGCATCGAGTTCAGTTTTCATTTGCCCCTTGAAACGCCGCAATCCCTTGCCGGCAAGACGCTGCGGTACCAGGTCTTCGATCCTACTTACTATATCGAGGTGGTTCACGAGGCCGATGATGACAATACGCCTCGCGAAGACGCCTTGCAGTTGTCGCAAGCGATGCCCGCCTGCCAATCGACTATCGAGCCCGCGAACCCCGACCCGGCGCTGGTCGCTCGGGCGGCCATGCTCGATGTCGATGAGCAGGCCGAGCCGGGATTGGGGCGACACTTCGCCGAGACGGGAGTGGTGACGTGCGACTGAAGTTCGCCGCCATGGGCGGCATCATGCTTGTGGTCATTCTGCTCGCTATAGTGCTCTGGCCGACGCTGCAGGGCTTGTTCGCGGCGATGGGCATTCAAGTGCTCAGTTGGCAGCGCGACCTGCATCGCTTGTTGACGTTGGCGATCACGGCGTTTTCCGACACGCCGTCTTCGGCCGCCTGGGGCACCTTGCTGGGGCTGAGTTTTTTCTACGGTGTCTTTCATGCCGCCGGTCCCGGGCATGGCAAGGCGGTGCTGACCACCGTACCTGCTCTCCCAGGGAGGGGCGCGCTGGCGAGCCGTGTGGCTATCCTGCGCTGCGTCCTTGTTACAGGCGGGGGTGGCCATTGCCCTGGTGTCGGTGCTCGTTCATGGCCTGGGCTGGCTGACGCGCGAGGCGCTGGGGTCGGTGGTCTGGGTCGAACGCGCCAGTTTCCTGAAGGTCGCCTTGTTGGGTGCCTGGCTATGCTGGCGCGCGTTGCGTCAACTGCGTCGTACGCCTTCACCAACAGTGCCTTCTCGTGACGCCACGCCAGTGACTGCCACGCACGAATCACATCGTCACCATTCGGCATGCGGCTGCGGGCATGAGCATCATGTCGATCCTGCCCGCACCGGGGATTGGCGTACGGCGCTTTCAACGGTAGTCGCCATTGGCATCAGGCCTTGCAGCGGCGGTGTCCTGATGCTCGGCGCAGCGTCCCTGTTGGGTCACTTCTGGGTCGGCGTTGCGGCCGTACTGACAATGTCGGCAGGAACGGCCCTGGCCGTGACCGGACTGGCCTTGGCGAGCGTGCTGGCCAGGGACTGGGCGACACGACGCTACGCCTCGAGCGCCGGGGCGGCCCGTCTCGAGCGCGTCTCTGGCTGGGCGGCCCTATGTGGCGGGGCGGTCATCATGACGCTGGGGATCTCCCTGAGTCTGGCAGGCGCCTCGATGCCGGCCATGCCATTGCTGGGCGAACCGGCAACGCCGAGTCCCGCTGCCAGCAGTCACCCTTTCAGATAGTAACGGCTCGGGGCGACAGGTCGGTCACTCCAGTGATGATCGTAGAGACGCTATCATCGTCTGGAGTCGTTCGAGCGTCTCGCTCATGACCTCGCTGTGGTAGGGACGCGCCTGGCCGTGTCCCCAGATGGGGCCCGGCCAGGCATCGTCACCGCGCTTGCGCACAACGACATGCACATGCAGCTGGGAAACCACATTGCCCAGCGTGGCTAGGTTGAGCTTGTCTCCAGCCACCTGCTGCTTCAATGCCTGGCCCAGTCCAGTCGCTTCTCGCCACAGCTGGCTTTGATCCGAGTCGTCAAGGTCGAAGACTTCCACGGTATCCTGGCGGCGCGGTATCAACAGCACCCACGCATAGCGCGCATCGTTCATCAGGCGCACCTGACACAGCGGGAGATCGGCGATAAAGCGACTGTCCTGTTCCAGGCGCGGGTCGAGAACGAAATCCGACATGTGAGAGCCTCGTCAATGGATGGGCTGAGCGAACCGCTCACCGCCTGCTGGTCATTCGGCCAAAGCCGACTAGAGTAAAAAGGGGAGCGATATATTAGTTGTCCTGCAACAGCGTAGCGCAACAATCCCAACCATAGGGAAGGAGATGTCGATGAAACGCATTCAGGCATTGGTCGGTATTCTTTTGGTGTCACTTTTGGTGCTGTCGGGTTGCAATACCATTCGTGGCGCGGGTGAAGACATCGAGCGAGGTGGCGAGGCTGTGCAGGATGCCTCAAGTTAAGCGATGTGCGAAAGCGGGGCATGACTGCTAGGCTGATTTGGGACATCCGGAAGGATGACAATTGGATCCCGGAACACGTTAAGGAGGACAACCATGCGCAAGTCGATCTTTCTCTCACTCGCCGTGCTGATGACCATGGGCCTATTGGGTGGTTGCAATACCATGGAAGGCGCAGGTGAAGATGTCGAGAGCGGCGGTGAGGCGATTCAAAACCAAGCCGAGTAATCTCACTGCATTGCTCTGATGGGGGCGGGTCGCTATCGGCGGCTCGCCCTCTTTGCGTCAGAGAACGGGTTTACCGCACATTTCGGATTATCGGTCATTGCGAGGTAGGGGTACGTGAGACAACTCTTTTCCCTGGGCTGTGCTTCCCTTGGCTGTGCCCTGCTGCTTTCCGCCTGTTCTACGGCAGGCCCGGGGGCAGGGCGCGACCCCGCTCCGCCGCCGCCCCGGGTCGATCACACGGCCGCGCAGCAGGGCTGCAATGCGGGCTCGGTTCAGGATCGGGTGGGTCGGACGCTCAATGAGCGGCTTCAGGATGCCATCGTCAGCGAGAGCGGGGCACAGCGCATCCGTGTGCTGAGGCCGGGTGACATGGCAACGATGGATCACCGTCCCGAGCGTATCAATCTGCATCTCGATGAGAAGGGTGTCATTTCACGCATCACGTGTGGATGATTATTTAAGAATAAAAATGACGCAGGCCGCTGTCAGCCCGCCCATCAGCCAGTTGAAGATGCGCCACGCCCGGTCGCTCTTCAGCAGACGTCCGATGGCCATACCGAAACCGGCCCATAGCGCGATACAGGGCAGAGCCACCAGTTCGGCAAAGCCGGCCAACAGCAAGGCATTCCATACCGTGTCGCCACCCTGGGGCAGGAATCCCGCCATCAACGCCAGTCCCATCACCCATGCCTTTGGGTTGGCGAATTGGAAGGCCGCTGCCTGCCAGAAGGAGAGCGGTTGACCTTCACCACGCGTCTTGAGGGTCGGGGGCGGTGCGGTGGCGATCTTCCAGGCCAGGTAGAGTAAATAGGCGCTCCCGGCCAGACGCAACGCCCACTGCACGGAAGGGTAACGTTCGAAGAGCAGCCCCAGTCCCAGCGCGATTCCCGAAAACAGGACGAAGCAGCCGCCGAGAATGCCCAGCAGGTGCGGTACGGTTCGCCAGAAACCGTAGTTGGCCCCCGAGGCGGTCAGCATCATGTTGTTGGGGCCGGGCGTGATGGTCATGCTGATCATATATAACGCCGCCGGCCCGAGAAACGCCAATCCCTCGATCATGGTTGTGTCCGTGCGATGTGAAAGGGGCGATCCTCGACCATCAGCGGTCGGGAGCCGCATACTTTTTCTTCCAGTTCTGCCTGGCGACCTGCTCCTTGACGACCTCGAGCATATCCACCAGCACGTGCTCGGTGATTCGGTCGGTACGGTTATCGACCTGGAGCCAGGCATCGAATCCGCTATCCGTGACACGCTCCAACAGCGTATTGAATTCGGGCGAGCGCAGACCCTCCACGGCTTCATGGACCAGGCGGCACGCAATATCACTCAATGTATCGTCCAGTGCCGATGCCACTTGTCCGCCCATGGGCAGACGTTTGAGCCGCTGAATCTCGCGACTCTCGGCCAGAGTACGGCCGACCAGGGCACTGACATAGCGCATCAGGTCGCCCTGGTTACGTGCATAGGCATTGCCCGCCATCTCTTCGATGCGCCCGGTGATCTCGCGCATCAACTGCTGCTTGCGGGGCATGATGACATCATCGACCAGGCGCCTGGACAACGACTCGCTGGAGCGAACCTGATCCTGGGCGGTGCTCAGCATGCGCAGCGCGATGCGGTCCGAGAGCTCTTCCAGCAGGATGTCGTAATACTTGGCAACGAAACCGGCGATATACCAGCGCTTCACATCGATCAGGCCGAGGCGTTGCAGGCGATACAGCAGGGTGACTACCCGCAACACGCGCAAGAGCCTGAATCCGCTTAGCGGGATGCAGCCCAGCACGTCGTACCAATGCACGAAGGGATAGAAGAACCAGCGATGGTAGCGGCGCTCGGCGATGGCAACGGCCCAGCCCAGCAGTACATCGAATAGGAAGATCGCAACGAACGCCAGGTCGATGCGCAAGAAGTTTGCGTGTATCTGCTGGTCGTAGAAGCCGTGCAAGCCAGGGGCGACCGCCTCGAAGGCGCTGTTGAGCGGAGGAACGAGGAACAGACTGTCGAACAGCAGCAATGACAGGTTGATGATGACCAACGCGATGATGAAAAGATCCCAGGCGACATGAAGCCGCTCCAGGCGGGAATTGGGGGTTCGCGGTGAGGGTGACATGGCGCCTCCTTGTGCCACGCGACTAGGCGCATCTCTCGTAGGATCGCTGCGGTTCACGGCTTGCCCTGGCCGAGACGCTGCTCCGCGTAGTAGTCCTCATGGGTACGCCGTGCCTCTTCCTCGGCTTCCTTGCGCAATTTCTTGCGCAGGGCGGCTTTCTCGAAGCGCAGCTCCTGCAACGGCGTTTCCAGCCGCAGCGGGGGAACCAGTGCCGGCTTGCCGGCTTCATTGATGGCCACCATGGTCAGATAACAGCTATTGGTATGACGGATCACTTTATCCTGAATGTTCTCGGCAACCACCTTGATGCCGATTTCCATGGAAGAGCGTCCCACATGGTTAACGCATGCCAGGAACGTCACCAGTTCACCGACATGGATCGGTTGCTTGAACAGCACCTGGTCGACCGATAGCGTCACGACATAGCTGCCTGAATAGCGGCTGGCGCAGGCATAGGCGACTTCATCGAGTTTCTTGAGAATGGCCCCGCCGTGAACCTTGCCACTGAAATTTGCCATGTCCGGCGTCATCAGGACGGTCATCGAAAGCTCATGCTGGCGGGGCAGGTCGTCTGGGGTCATAGCGTTTTCATCGCGCCGGGGAAATAGCCTATAGGTGTAACATGTTTTCGTGGCCCATGGGACGTTCGGGTGCACTTGGCAAGAGGCCCGAGGAATGTGCTGTACTGTGTACTAAGATGATCCGTGCATTCAAGGAGGAGAGACAGATGGCAACCGCATATCGGGTCGGGGTCGAGGTACTCACCCCGGATCAAAAGATGCTCGGCACGGTCGATGTCCTCGGCGAGAAGTACGCGCAACTCGTTGCGCCGGATGGCTCGTTTCGCTGGGTACCGTATTCCGTGCTCGATGAGGCAGAAAACGATCGCTTGATCGTGACCGATGCCGAAAAGATGCTGACGGCACCGCCCGTCGGGGAAAACGATGCCATCGCCGACGAGGCGAGTGCGGAATCGTTTCCCGCAAGCGACCCCCCTGGCTACACCCCCGACAAGCACTGATCGGCTCCGTTAGGGGCCTTGGGCAGGCAGGTGCCGCTTTTGATGAACAATGGCCTACAGATAGGTCAATAGCAGCCCGATCACCGTGCCGGTGATGAAAAGCTGGATCAGGCAGAACCCCATGATGTCCTTGGCCTTGAGCCCGGCGATCGCCAGGACCGGCAGCGCCCAGAAGGGTTGCAGCAGGTTGGTCCAGGCGTCGCCCCAGGCCACGCCCATGGCAACGCGTGCCACATCGGCCCCCAGCGCTTCGGCAGCCGGTAGCATGACCGGTGCCTGAACCGCCCATTGGCCGCCACCGGAGGGGACGAACATATTGACCACGCCGGCACTGATGAAGGACCAGAAGGGCAGTGTCTCAGCCGTGGCAAACGAGACGAAGTTCTCTGAAAGGGTCTCGGCCAGGCCCGATTCGACCATGATTGCCATGATCCCCGCATAGAACGGGAACTGTATGACGATACCCGCCCCGCCCTTGACCGCTTCATACAGACTTTCCAGCAAGCGGCGTGGCGAGCGGTGCAAGACGATGGCGAGCGACAGGAACAGAAAGTTGACTACGTTCAGGTTGAGGCCGCCGCCCCGTAACACGAAATGATCCAATAGATAGAGCAGGGCAGGAATTCCGACCAGCCACGACAGGAGGGGCGTGTTCTCGAGATATTCGGCCGGCCGTGTGATGCGCCCGCTGGATGGCGGTGAATCGTCGAGGAGCTTGGAGTCGACATAGACACTGTCGCGCTCGTTGGGAAGCATGAGGCGATTGACCAGGGGCACCACGATGAACAGACACGCGACGATCGCCAGGTTGAATCCCGAGAAGATGGTGGCGCCGGTACCGATCACGCCAATCCGGTCGGCTGTGAAGTGGCCATCGGTGGCGATCGTCAGCGGTATCGATCCCGCCAGGCCACCATGCCAGACAATGAAGCCGGAATAGGCGCTGGCAATCAGCAGCCGATAATCGACACGTACGAGACGAGCCAGCTCCTTGGCGAACAGCGCCCCCACCACCAGGCCGAACCCCCAGTTGATCCAGCTTGCCGTCAGCGACACCAGGCTGACCAGCAGGATCGCCCTGGCCGGGGTACCGGCCAGGGCGGCCAGGCGTTGTAGCAGTTGCTTTACCGGTGGCGTGTTGGCGAGCATGAAGCCCGTTACCAGCACCAGCAACATCTGCATCGAGAACGTCAGCAGGTTCCAGAACCCATCCCCCCAGTAGCGCATTACGGCCAAGGGGCTTTGCCGCTCGATGCCGATGGCCGCTGCGGCGGCCACCACAGTCAGAATCAGCACGAAGATATAAGGATCGGGCAGGTAGCGCTCGACTAGCCTAACGGCTGGGCGCGAGATCAATCTGAGCATGGCGAGGTCGCTTGTTGTTTGTCGTTTCGTTCAAGCTAGTCCATTTATCAGTTATGTGCGGTAAGGCTCGTCAACGCTGCGCCGCGGACCAGCGCGTACGACGGTAATGCAAGTAATAGGCGCTCAGCGTGGCAGAGCGCACCAGGGTAAAGAGAACGAAGGAAAGCCATAAGCCGTGATTGCCCAGAGGCTGCAACAACCACCAGGCGGGGAGATAGACCGCGAGGCCGGCAAACACGCTATTGCGCATCTCGCGGGTGGCCGTGGCCCCGATGAACACCCCGTCGAACAGATAACTCCATACGGCGATCAGGGGAAGCGCCACCATCCACGGTAGGTAGGTTCCGGCCGTAGCACGCACTTCAGGCAATCCCGTCAACAGGGCGATCAAGGCCTCCCCGCCCACGGCAAAGGCGAGTGCCGCAGCCCCCGCCGTGACCAACGACAATCGCGCGGCAGCGCGCACCGAGTCGGCAAAGGCTTGCCACTGGCGTGCGCCAATGGCGCGGCCGGTCAACGCCTCGGCGGCATGCGCAAAACCGTCCAGACCGTAGGAGACGAGCATGATGAACTGCAGCAGAACAGCGTTGGCGGCGAGCACCGTATCGCCCTGGCTGGCCCCTTGTGCCGTGAAGAAAGCCAGTGCAAACAGCAGCCCCAGGGTGCGTAAAAACAGCTGGGCATTGACCTGAAAGAGTTCGCGATAGGCACCAAGCCGAAGCAGGCGCTCCCCCAGGAAGCGCCCCTCGAGCCGCCCTAATTGGCGACACACCAGCCACAGGCCGGCCAGCAGGGCCGTATAGTCCGCAATGACCGTCGCCCACGCCACGCCATCGCTGGTCATGCCGAGCACCACCACGAACAGCACGTCGAGCAGGATGTTCACGCTATTGGTCAGCACCATGATGGCCAGCGTGACCCGGGAATTCTGCTGTCCCAGGAACCAGCCGAGGATCGCGTAATTGGCGAGCACCGCAGGGGCCGAGAGGATGCGAATGCTGGCATATTCTGCAGCCAGTTCGGTGGCGACTTCACTGCCGTCGAGCAGCCAGAGCCCCAGGCCGATCAAGGGGCGCGACAGCAGGATCAATGCCGCCCCGATGACCACTGCCATGATCAGCGCCTGCCCCAGCAGGTTGCGAACGTCGCTGTTGCTTTCGCGCCCGGCCGCCTGGGAGGTCAACCCCGTGGTGCCCATGCGTAAAAAGCCGAAGCCCCAATAAAGAAAGCTGAACAGGGTGGCCCCCAGCGTGACCCCAGCCAGGTAGCGCGAGTCCGACAGGTGGCCTACCACGGCCGTATCCACCAGACCCAGCAGCGGCACGGTGATATTGGAGAGGATGATCGGCCAGGCCAGGAGCCAGATACGCTGGGCGGGGTTACGCTCGGAGAGGGACACGTCAACGGCCTATGAAATGAACGATCGGCAGCATAGCGATCGTGGGTAACATAAAAAAGCCCTTCGCGGGGAAGGGCTTGGCAACGCGGAGTCGGTAATGACGATGGCTCACGCCGCCGTGATGAGCGTGTACTTCTCCATCAACTGGTCATGTGTCTCGGGCCGTTCGGGGTCGAGGGGAATGCAGTCGACCGGGCAGACCTGCTGACACTGGGGTTCGTCATAATGGCCGACGCATTCCGTGCACAGGTTGGGATCGATGACATAAATCTCCTCCCCGGCGGAAATGGCGCCGTTGGGGCACTCGGGCTCACAGACGTCGCAGTTGATACACTCATCGGTGATCATCAGAGCCATGGCTTTTCACTCCTGGCAGCGTGGTGGTCGACCATCACTGGCCTGATGGCGTTTCCTTGGCATAATGCGCGCGCAGCGCGTCAGCGACCCGGGGGTGCACGAGCCGGCTGACATCGCCGCCCAGTCGCGCAATCTCACGCACAATGGTGGCAGATATATAGGAATTCTCGACCGCTGGGGTCAGGAACACGCTTTCGACATGGGGAGCCTGGGCGCGGTTCATATTGGCCAGCTGAAGCTCGTATTCGAAATCCGACACCGCACGCAGGCCGCGCAGGATGATACGCGCGCCCTGCTGATCGAGTAGCTCGGTCAGGAGGCAACTGAACCCGGTCACTTCGACATTGTCGATACCGTCGATGACCTCCTTTGCCAGCGCCACACGGTCCTCAATCGACAGGGTTGGCCGCTTGCCGGGGCTGGCCGCTACCGCCACCACGACCTTGTCGAACATGCGTGCAGCACGTTCGATCAGATCGAAATGCCCCTTGGTAATGGGGTCGAAGGTGCCTGGATAGACCACGATATTCATGGGTGCATCCTATGCGGGCGGAATACGGCCGGTCGAAAGCCGGGGCGACTAGGGTACCCCAAGCCCTCGAGCGCGACAATCGCGGGTGGGGCGGCGGATCGTCGCTCTTGTTGACGTTCAGTCGTCGTTCACACGCCCGAAGGGGTTGGCCACCGACAACGACACCGGCTGCCCGTATCCAGGGATGCTGAGGCGCTCGGTATTCATGTCGAGCTCAGGGCCTTCGAGCACACCCTCACCGAAGCGATAGATCGCCTGGTAGTGGCCGGCATCCGCTTCGCGTTCAAACGCCTGGCTGGCTTGCAGGATGGCTTCGCGACGCTCCTTCCAGGCGTCGATCGCGGCCTGCCCGTGACGCCTGAGCATCAGTCGCTCCGTGACCTCCGGAGATAGAACCAGTCCCGTTGCGTTGTTGCCGCCAAAGCCCTTGGCATTGATGAACGCGGCATCCGCCGTGAATCGCTGCGTATCCTTGAACAGGTGCAATCGCTCCGCATAGACGTCATCGGCCACGGCATCGAGGGTATGAATGCCCGGCAATAAGCCGTAGGCAAAACTGCCCAGGGCGCTGGCCAACTGATCGCCCGCGGCACTGCCCTGGGTGTGGCCGACGTAAGCCTTGACCGCCACGACCGGCCAGGCCTCGATCGCGTGGGCCCGTGCCACCATGTCGAAGACATGCGATTCGGTCACACGGTTCTTGGGGGTACTGGTACCGTGGGCATGCAGGTAGGTGCGGGTGCGTAGCGCCTGTTCGCCAAGGATGTCGCGTGCCAGCGAAACGGCCTTGCCAAGGGTCAGGTAATTACCGACGCCGGGCGCCGAGATCGAGCGCTTCCAGCCGTCGGCATTGACGAAGACGCCCGGCACGGAGCCAAGTACCTGGGCACCGGTTTCCAGCGCCAGGGCATCGTCCATCAGCAGCACGAACTGGCTGGCTTCGGCGATGGTGAAGCCGCAGTTACGCGCGAATGGGCGACAGGCGCGTTGGTAATCGGCGTCGGTGAGCAGCGTGAGGGCATCCAGGGCCTTGAGACTGTCGTCATCGGCCAGCGCTCCCATGGCGCGAAAGCCCTCGATGATTTCGGGGGTGATCGGTGCATCCGAAGTGCCGACCATCACCACCCGGCGGCGACCGCTGGCAATGTCATCGACACCCAGGCGCAGATTGTAAAGGAAACTGGCGCAGGCCCCCTGAACGGCGCCGGTCGCACCGACGCTTCCCAGGACATAGGCGTTCAGGAAGTCGGCCGGCATCTGGCCATAGCCCAGCGGCATCTGCTTGGAGGTGGCGCGGTTACCCGAGGCGAAACTCTTGAGCAATCCGCCCCAACCCTCGTCATCCATCTGGCCGATGGAGTTGCCGGCATAGACGGCGATCAGGTCGGGATCGAGCCGATCGCGAAGGGCCTCCCAATCCAGGCCACTCTGCCCCAGGCAATCCGAGGCACCGAACACGGCCATGGACAAACCACGGGGGTGATGCACGCTGCGGTACAGGCGGCTGGGTTCGAAGCCACTGGGAAGTTGCCCGGCGGCTCGCACCTGAGCTGGCCGCCGTTCCGGCAGCATGACCTCGAGCGGGCCGGCCGGAATGGTGACTTCGAGCGTCTGGCGATCGTATTCACGCACCTGCCACGTATCGGGCAGGGCGTCGGGGAGCTGACGTCGACGGATTCGGAAGGTCTGCGGTGCGTCGAAGGTCAGCTCGGCCTGTCGGTTTGCTGGAATCCCGTCGCTGTTGAAGCGAGGGTCCTCGATGCGCCGAATCAGCGAGTGGTCGAGCACCTGCTGACGGTATCTCTCGGCGATAGCCGAAGCGTCCAGGGGCGCACCGCTGGCGTCATGCCATGACCCATCCGCCTGGCGCGTAGCCAGACGCATCATGGCTGCCAGTCCAACCAGGGTGCGTGCCTGGTCGTCCTCGTGCAGGGCGTCGAGCACGGTACGCCGATAGGCCTGGTGCCCCGAGGTTCTGCCGGCTGGGTTGACGCCACCCATGCCGACGATCACCGGTAACTGTGACAAGCCGCGTTCCTCGTGTGCTGTTTGACGAGTCAAGTGGTCGTTTCTAATGAGGCAAATGATATCACCCGTGAACCCCCGGCGTCATGCAAGCCACCAGGCTGCAGGACCGTGTTTCCAAAGGGTTTTATGCAAACGAGTGTTTGAATTCGGCGCCCTGCAGCGCTATCATGAAACGGCTGTTTGAGTCATACGAGTTGGTTTGGGCGCACCCTTTTCAGGGCGCGCCTTTTTTCTTTCTGGCGTCGTTGCCGTTTTCACCTGCGTTGTTGCCGTCGGCGTGGCGCCTGGCTGGTATGATGCGGTTTTCTTCCGTTCCGTGCCGAGTCATCCATGCAAGTCGTTTCGCGCTCCATCGTGACCAACCAGACTGGCCCACATGAGGACTTGGCCCGCCGTGTCCAACGGGCCTTGCAGTATCCGCTGCGCAAGCCGGTCGCCGAACATACTCGCGACGCCTTCGAAAGGGCCGATGCCTGGCTACAGGCGATCAGGGCACCGCTGATTCTCGACTCAGGCTGTGGTGTGGGGTTGTCGACACGTAGCCTGGCCCGGCAGTTCCCTGGCCATGCCGTGATCGGTATCGATCGTAGCGTCAGCCGGCTGACCCGCGAGCATGGCGAGGTGCCTGACAACGCCCTGCTGGTGCGTGCAGATCTCGTCGATTTCTGGCGCCTTGCCCTGCAAGCGGGCTGGCGACCCACGCGGCATTTCCTGCTTTATCCCAACCCTTATCCAAAATCCTCGCACCTCAAGATGCGTTGGCAGGGGCATCCGGTATTTCCGGTTATTCCTGCCTTGGGAGGGCAGTTGGAGTTGCGCTCCAACTGGCGGCTTTATGTGGAGGAGTTCGCGCTGGCGCTGACCCAGGCCACCGGAGCGGCGGTGGATGTCGAGGCGTTCGTACCCGAGGGGGACGAATTGACTCCGTTCGAACGCAAATATTACCGCAGTGGGCAATCGCTCTGGCGTTGCCGGACCGATTTGGCTTACGCTCCGGGGCTGTTTCCCCGTCCCTGACGCTCAAGGAGCCGATATGGCCTATTTCTATCTGGGCCTGGCGATTATCGCCGAAGTGGTCGCCACCAGCGCGCTCAAGGCGTCCCAGGAATTCACCCGCTTCTGGCCCACGGTGGTGGTCGTGGTGGGCTATGCCCTGGCGTTCTATCTGCTGACCCTGGCGCTGCGGTCGTTGCCGGTGGGCATCGCCTATGCCTTCTGGGCGGGGCTCGGTATCGTGCTGGTCACCCTGATCGGCGTCGTGGTGTATGGCGAAAAGCCCGATTTGCCGGCCATGCTCGGGCTGGGGTTGATCGTTGCCGGGGTGGTGGTGATTCAGGCCTTCTCATCCATGTCTCATCACTGACCAAGTCCAATCCATCACTGACGATTCTGTCAGGAACACGCTCACTCTTGCTCAAGGTTTTCGTTGTTATGCCGCGTCTGCTGGTCCTGCTGTTCTGCCTGTTGCCCCTGACGGTCTCTGGCGCAGGTTTCACCCACCTCTCCACCCTGACCCAACAAGGCTTTGCCATCGGCGCCCAGGCGCGTCTGCTCGACGACGGCGAAGTCCTGGGCGAAATCGATTCGGCACGACAGCTGTCGCCCGCCTCGGTGTCGAAGCTTTACATCGCCGCAGCGGCACTCGATCGCTGGGGGCCTCAGCATACGTTTACCACGCGCCTGATCTCGCTGGGCGAGATTTCCGACGATGGCACGCTGCATGGCGACCTGGTGCTGGAAGGCGGAGGAGATCCGGCGCTCGACTCGCGCGACTTGTGGCAATTGGTGCAGACGCTGCGCCAACGGGGGGTTGAGCGCATCGATGGACAACTGATCATTAGCCAGTGGCGCTTCGGCCCGGTCGATTGCATGACCGAGGATCGTTGCCAGGCACGTACGCGTACGGCGACCACCTACAGCGCTCAGTTGACCTCCGCGGGGGTCAATCATGGCAACTGGTGCCTGAATGTGGCTCCGGCGCGTCAGGTCGGTGACCCGGCCCGCCTGTCGAGCTGCGATACCGTGATTCCCGCCACCGGCCTGACCAATCGCGTGACAACCGCGGCGGGCGGTAGCGAGACCCAACTCAATGTCGAACGTGTCACCGAATCGGGCAGCGATGTCATGGTGGTACGGGGACAGATTGCCCAGGATGCCTTCCCGCGGACGGTCTATCGCTCAAGCTCCGACCCGGCGATTCAGACCGCCGAGACGCTGGTGGCGCTCCTCGAGCAAGCCGGGGTCGCCGTAACGCAAGGTTATAGCGTCAGTGTGACCCAGCCTCCTGCCAACGCCCGCACGCTAGCTGCCCTGGATGGTGAGCCGCTGCAGGAAGTGTTGATGCGCATGCTCAATCACTCCAACAATTTCATGGCCGATGTATTGAGCCTCAACCTGGCCGATACGGCCCAGGCCTCGCTGATCGATGCCGGGGCGGCCCTGGAGGGCTTCGCTCAGAAATTGCCGGGACACGGTGAGCTGCGGCTTCTCAGCGGGAGTGGCTTGACGACCGAGAACCGAACCTCCGCTCAGGGGGTCAATGCGCTGCTCGAGCACATGTACCGTCAGCCGGCGCTGTTTCCCAGCTTCGTGGCTGGTCTTCAATCGCCGGCCAATGGCGTGATGCGCTTCATTCGCCGCGGCAGTTCCACGTTTCAGGAGCATGTCATGCTCAAGACCGGTACGCTCAACCAGCCCTTTGCCGTGCGCTCGGTCGGTGGTTACTTCCGGACCGAGAGCGGCCGCTGGGGTGTTTTCTCGGTTTTGGTCAACGGCAGCAGCCAGACACCCTATCTCAACTGGACCAAGGTACTCGATCCGCTCGCCCGTGACCTCGAGGCCATGATTCGCTCGCGTTAGTGGGCTGCCGAGTTTTTGGCGCAGTGTCACGCTACGACACAGTGACGCGCGACTATGCTTGCCGCTGCGGGTAGTTTGGTATCCTTGCGGCAAGGACACGGCAACCCTCTACCAGGACATCCCACCAGGACATCTCGATGAAACACGGGCACACCGGTTGGCGCCATCTGCTCTATTCGACGCACTATTCGCTCAAGGGCTTACGGGCGGCCTTTCACAATGAAACCGCCTTTCGCCAGGAAGTGGGGCTGTGCCTGGTCCTGTTGCCATTGGCGATCTGGCTGGGGCGAACCCCGATTGAATGGATCCTGCTGGTGGGGAGTTGCATGCTGGTGTTGATCGTCGAGCTACTCAACAGCGCGATTGAGAACGCCGTCGACCGTATCGGCCCCGAACACCATGAACTGTCCGGACGCGCCAAGGACATCAGTTCGGCTGCCGTCATGCTCACTTTATTGATCGCGGGGCTGACCTGGGGACTGCTGGCCTGGCAGCGTTTTTTGTCCTGACGCTGCCCACCGACGATCCCCTTCGCTATGCTGAAGGCCTGAACATTCACGACCCGTGAGAGGCCCATGGCGCTACCCGACGACTTCCTGCCGCAACGCGTTATTCCCCCTGTCCTGCATCAGGGGCTGGCAACGCTCAAGGAGCGCCTCGACGAGGCCTTGGCACAGGCGGACCGACGCGCCGCACGGCAGGAATCGGAGCCTCCGGGAGAGCGCTGGCAGGCCTTGTCGTCAACGCGCCGCGAGCAGCTGGCGCGGGTGGCGGTGATCTCCGAGTACGCTGCCGAGACATTGACACGCTATCCGCATTGGCTTGCCGATCTCGATGCCGCCGGTGAACTGGACGCGCGCCCCTCCAGGGACGCCATGGGCGAATGGCTTGCCGACGCGCTGCAGTCGGTCGATGACGAGACAGGCCTGCAAGCGACTCTGCGTCGGTTTCGCCGTGCCCGAATGCTGGGCATCATCTGGCGAGACTTGAATCGACCGGCGGGAAGCGACATTTGGCAAACCGCCGCCAGCGTCTCGCAATTGGCCGAGGTGTGCCTCGAAGGGGCGCTGGGTTGGCTCGAATCGCACTTAGCCCCACGCTGGGGGCGCCCCGCGCCGCGTGCCGATGGCTCGCCACAGCGCCTGGTGGTGCTGGGCATGGGCAAGCTGGGCGCGGGCGAGCTCAACCTCTCCTCGGATATCGACCTGATCTTTGCCTTTCCCGAAAAGGGCACCACGCAGGACGGCAAGCGCGAATTCGATCATCAGGAATATTTCACCAAGCTGGGGCAGAAGCTGATTGCGGCGCTGGATGCCGTGACTGCCGAGGGCTTTGCCTTTCGCGTCGACATGCGCCTGCGTCCGCTCGGCGATGGCGGGCCCCTGGTCGGCAGCTTCAACATGCTGGCCAGCTACTATCAGGACCAGGGCCGGGAATGGGAGCGCTATGCCATGCTCAAGGCGCGCCCGGTCGCCGGCGATCTCGATGCCGGCCGCGAACTGCTGGCCAGCCTGCGTCCCTTCGTGTATCGCAAGTATCTTGATTTTGGCGCGATCGAATCCCTGCGTGAGATGAAGTCGTTGATCAATCGCGAGGTCAAGCGCAAGGGCATGGATGACAACATCAAGCTTGGCTCTGGCGGCATTCGCGAAGTCGAGTTCGTGGTCCAGGCCTTCCAGTTGATTCGAGGGGGGCGCGACACCGAGCTCCAGGTCACCTCGCTCAAGACGGCCCTCGAGCGCTTGCCTTCGCTGGGCCTGGTGCCCCAGGCCGTCGTCGATGAATTGCTGCCGGCCTATGCCTTCCTGCGCGATCTGGAGCATGCGCTGCAGGCACTCGAGGATCGTCAGACCCAGACCCTGCCCCGCGACGACAGCGAACGCGAACGCGTGGCACTGGCAATCGGCATGGAAGATTGGCCCGCGGTGATGGCGCGCCTGGCCGAGGTGCGTGAGCAGGTACGCCAGCACTTCGATGCTGTGATCGCCGATCCGGAAGAGGAAATCGAGGCTTCTCCCGAGCATGCTACGGGCGGGGCCGAGGGAGGCTTCACGCTCGATGAGTGGCGCGCCTTGTGGCGAGGCGATTTGACGGACAAGGGGCCGCAGGGAGAAACCGAAAACGAGACGCTCGACATGCTGGCGCGCGGTGGGTTCGCCGATCCCGAGCGCGCCGCCCGGCGCCTGGCCTCCCTGCGCCAATCCCGCCAGGTGCAGAGCATGCAGCGTATCGGCTACGAGCGCCTGGATGCCCTGATGCCCATGCTGTTGACGGCCGTCTCTGACAGCGAAGACCCCGATATGGCCCTTGAGCGTGTCTTGCCCTTGATCGAGGCAGTGCTGCGGCGAACGGCCTACCTGGCCCTGTTGCGTGAGAATCCCGATGCGCTCGATCACCTGATGCGACTCTGCGGTGCCAGCCCCTGGATTGCCGAGCAGTTGGCCCGCCACCCGGTGCTGCTCGATGAATTGCTGACCCCGGCGACGCTTTATTCGCCCGCCGACAAGGCGCGTCTGGCCGACGAATTGCGCCAGGCCCTCGCCCGCATCCCCGAAGAGGACGAGGAAGCCCAGCTCGAGGCGCTGCGCATCTTCAAGCACGCCCAGGTGCTGCATGTGGCGGCCTCGGATATTGCCGGGGCACGGCCGTTGATGAAGGTCAGCGACTTCCTGACCTTCATTGCCGAGGTGGTGCTCGAGCAGGTCTTGGCCATGGCCTGGAAGCACATGGTGCATAAGCACGGCTATCCCCAGCGCCAGGGAGGCCAGGACCGAGATGCCCACTTCATCGTCGTCGGCTATGGCAAGCTCGGCGGGATCGAGCTCGGTTACGGCTCGGATCTCGATCTGGTCTTCCTCCATGATGCCGATTCCCAGGGGAGCACCGACGGCAAGCGACCCATCGACAACGCCGTGTTCTTCACCCGGCTGGGTCAACGCATCATTCACCTGCTGACCACGGTGACCCCGGCAGGCGCCTTGTATGAGGTCGACATGCGCCTGCGTCCGTCGGGCAACTCCGGGTTGCTGGTGACCTCACTGGATAGCTTTGCCGACTATCAGCGTCAGCACGCCTGGACCTGGGAGCACCAGGCGCTGGTACGCGCGCGGGCCGTGGCGGGGCATGACGCCTTGGCGGTGCGTTTCGATGAGGTGCGGCGCGAGATACTCGGGCGTGCGCGGGACAAGCAGGAACTGCGTGACGAAGTCGTCAAGATGCG
The DNA here is from genome assembly GCF_000759345.1 of Litchfieldella xinjiangensis. Classification (GTDB taxonomy): domain Bacteria; phylum Pseudomonadota; class Gammaproteobacteria; order Pseudomonadales; family Halomonadaceae; genus Litchfieldella_A; species Litchfieldella_A xinjiangensis. The sequence goes on along the minus strand of NZ_JPZL01000001.1, from coordinate 1,531,847 downwards.
TCGCAAGATGCGCGATCACCTGGGCAGCAGCGCAACGGATCAGCGCGAAGGGCGCTTCGACATCAAGCAGGATGCCGGCGGCATGGTGGATATCGAGTTCCTGTGCCAATTTGCCGTCCTGGCCATGGGGCACGAGGCGCCTGAGCTGCTCGAATGGAGTGATAACATGCGTATCCTCGAGACGTTGGAAGCCAGCGGCCACCTGCCGGCAGAGGATTGCCGTCACTTGCGTGAGGCCTATTTGGCCTACCGTAACGCCTCGCACCGTGCCGCCCTGACCAAGCAGCCCGCGCGGGATGAGGCGGGCGACTACGAGGAGTATCGGCGCTACGTCAGTGCGCTGTGGGAAAGGTGTCTGAAACAGTAATTAATGATAGTACCGCGAGGAGATACTGGATGAGCGCAGGTAAAGTCCTGGTGTTGCACGGCCCCAACCTCAATTTATTGGGCACCCGGCAACCGGAAATCTATGGCCATGAAACGCTTAACGACATCAACAATGCTCTTTACGAGCGAGCTGCGATCAATGGCTGGGATATCCGGGCACTGCAGAGCAATCACGAGGGCGAGCTGATCGATGCCATTCATGCGGCGCGACAGGATGGCACACAAGCGATCATTATCAATCCCGCTGCCTATACGCACACCTCGGTCGCCATTCTCGATGCACTCAGTGCCTTCGATGGCAAGGTCATCGAGGTCCATCTTTCCAACGTTCACAAGCGTGAGCGTTTTCGCCACCACTCCTACGTATCGCTACGTGCCGATGGGGTGATCGCCGGTCTGGGCAGTCAAGGATACCTGGCGGCGCTGGACGCCTTGATCAAGGCCACCGCGGTCCGGGCGTGAGCTGCCGGCATGGTCAAGAAAAGGCGAAGAGACCGCTTCCCTGTAGCGCCCACACGGCGATGCTCATGGTCGCGAACGAGAGCAGGGTGGTCACCATCAGCGTCGCTGCCGTGATCTCGCCCAGGTTGTAGCGTTGGCCGAAGATCGGATACACGCTAAGCATCGGCGCGCAGGCGAACAGCACACCCGCGGCGGTCAGCACCGGATCGGTCTCCGGCAGCAACAGGAACATGGCCAACACCGCCAGCGGGTGGATGACCAGTTTGCCGAAGGTGATTTGGCTGACCTCGCCAGCCATGCCGCGGGCCCTGAGACCGTAGAGCGTGCCACCAATTACGAACAGGGCCGTGGGCGGGGCCGCCGAAGCCAGCATGTCTATGACTTTGAACAGCGGCGAGGGCAGTTCGATGCCGCTGATGGCCAAGGTCGTACCGAACAGGATGGCGATGATGATCGGGTTGCGAATCAGTTGGCGTGCCGAACGGGCGATGATCGTCCGTAGCTTGGCACCGCGCTGGTTGCTGGCTTCCGCCAGGGCGAGCGCGAGCGGGATGATCAGCAGGTTCTCGATCAGCATGTTGAGCGCCATGGCGATGACCGCGGAAGAACCCAGTACCATCGCCGCGACCGGGTAGCCGACGAAGCCGCTGTTGGCCGCTGCCATGCCCAGGGCATAGAGCGCACTGGCATCGAGTGGCTGGCGCCGGTAGAGGCGCGCCATGGCGAGCCCTCCGAGGAACACGATCAGCGACCCCACACCGTAGGCCAACACATAAACCAGGTTGAAGGTTTCTTCCAGAGGCCGGCTTATCAGGGCGCGAATGATCAGCGCGGGCAGGGCGCAGTGCATGACGAACACGCCGATCCCCCTGACCTGGGGCTTGTCGATGATGCGGGCATGTACGGTCAGGTAGCCGATACCGATCAACAGGAATAGCGGTAGGGTAATGCCGAATATCTCGAGCACGCCTTATCCTTTTGCGTATCGAACGTCTCGCTGTCGTATGAACGTTCTATATGCGAACGACCCGATGGGGTGTGGCCCCGTCTCCGTTCCATCCAATGGCATCGCTCAGCTTACGTGGGTCTGGATTAGCCGAGCCTTCTCCTGCAATAGAGGCAGGAAGGTGCGCGTCAACGTATCGAGATCGATCCGAGCCGCATTGGTGCTAATGTTGATCGCACCGAGCAAGCGGCCATTGCCATCGAAGGCAGGCACCGCGAGCGAGCGCAACCCCGAATCCAGCTCCTGGTCGGAAATGGCGTAGCCCTGCTGGCGAACCTTGAGGATACGCTCACGTAATTCGCTCCTGTCGGTTACGGTCTTTTCGGTATAGGGCTTGAGCTCGACTCGGGCCAGATAGCCCTCGATCTCGTCATCCGATAATTGTGCAAGCAGCACCCGGCCCATGGAGGTATGTGCAGCCGGCAAGCGCGTGCCCACCGAGAGTGTAATGGCCATCAGGCGATGCTTGGCGGCGGAACGGGCCACGTAGGTGACCTCGTCGCCATCCAGCACGCCCAGTGAGGACGATTCGCCGCTCTCTTCGGTGATATCTTCCAGGTACTGCTGGATAACGCCGCGGTAGTCATTGGCCGACAGAAACGAGTAACCGAGCTGCAGGACCTTGGGGGCCAATTCGAACGATCGGCCTTGTTTGCGAACGTAGCCCAGCGCATGCAGTGTCAGGAGGAAGCGTCGGGCCCGGGCACGGTTCATGCCGGTGCGCGCTGCCACTTCGCTCAAGGTCATGCGCGGGTGAGTATTGTCGAAGGCCAGGATGACTTCCAGCCCGCTGGCAAGGGCCGTGACGAAATCGCGATCGTCCGGTGAAAGAGTGTCGTCCTGGTGTTGTGCGTCCATTCGCTCGGTGTCCTGATCGAGTTGCAAGTTTCGACGGCCCCAATCTAGCATAGTGTTCGAATTGCGAACACGTGTACGACTATTGACGCAGGTCACCGGGAGACGTCGCCATGCCAGCCACTTTTATTCAGCATCCCTTCATGAGTCAGGCCGCACTCAGCGACTGTAACGCTGACGCCATGGTCGAGGCGATGCTGAGTTTCGAGCTGGCCCTGGCCGAGGTCCAGGAAGCCCATGGCGCCCTGCCGGCGGGAACCGCCAGCGCCATGGCCGAGCGGCTCACGGCTCATGTCTTCGATATGTCTGCGATTGCCCAAGGGGTCGCTAGCGGAGGCAACGCTGCGATTCCCTTCGTCAAGCAAGGCCGTGCCGCGCTGCCCGATACGCTCAAGCGTTACTGGCACCAAGGCGCCACCAGCCAGGACGTGCTCGATAGCGCCCTGATGCTGCTCATCAAGCCGCGTCTGATACGTATCGATGCGTTGCTATCACGCTGCCGGGACGCCGCCATCCCCTTGATGAAGGACCACGCTGCGACAGTCATGGTCGGTCGTACCTTAATGCAACAGGCCCTGCCGATCACCTTTGGTGTCAAGGTAGCGCATTGGGCGTTGGGGCTCGAGCAGTCGCGCCGTCGCCTGGCACCGCTGGTCGAGCATGGCCTTCCGGTACAGTTCGGTGGCGCCGTGGGTGTGCACTCCGGCTGGGAATCTCAAGGGCTAGATTTCATGGATGCCCTGGCTGAGCGTCTTGGGCTCACCGCGCCGGTGCTGCCATGGCATACCGATCGCCAGCCCGTTCATGCCCTAGCCACCGGGCTGGATGCGGTGGCCGGGGCAGCTGAAAAGGTAGCGCTCGACGTCTCGCTGCTCACCCAGACGGAGGTGGGCGAAGTGAGTGAACCGGGTGGCGAGGGCATGGGCGAATCGTCATCCATGCCCCACAAGCGCAACCCGGTGCGCTGTGCGCTGATCCGCGGTGCCTGTCGGCAGATCCACGCCCATACCACGGTCATTCTTAATGCCGCCGCCCAACCCTTGGAGCGAGGCCTGGGTGAATGGCACGCCGAATGGGCGCCGCTGGTTGATAGCGCACTCTTGCTGGAAGGGGCGTTGGAGCAACTGGCGGTACTGTTCGAGGGAATCGAGGTCCATCCCGAGGCCATGCGGCGCAATCTTGCCATTACCGGGGGGGCGATCATGGCCGAGCCGGTTTCGCGCCTGCTGGCGCCGATCATGGGACAAGACGCCGCCAAGCGCGTCAGTGCCGAGGCGGCTGAAGCGGCACGGCACACAGGCCGGCCCTATAGCGATGTCCTGGCCGAACATGCTGACGTCAAAGGCAGGGTCAGCCCCGATGCGTTGGCCGAGGCGGCCGATCCAGGCTTATACATTGGTAGTAGTCGGCAGCAGGTCACACGAGCCGCTCAATGGCTTACTTCAGTTTAAGCGCCTGTATTTAAAGACATAGCGTTTTTCTCTTCTAGGGAAGGCCCAGCCTTCCCTTTTTTTGTGCGTTTGACGGACGATCCGCTTGGGTTTTATTTTGTTCGTATTACAAACCTATGTTCACTAGGCGAACATAACGTGCGCTGAACTCGCGATGAGGCGCCGTCGGACTGGTGAGCGTACGACTGACCCAAAGAGGCGAACCATCATGGCCGAGTTTCTCAGCTTGCATGATGCGGTGGCACGCTACGTCGAGGACGGCGCCACCGTAGCCATGGAAGGCTTTACCCACCTGATTCCCTTTGCGGCGGGGCATGAAGTGATCCGTCAGGGCAAGCGTGGCCTGACCCTGATCCGCATGACACCCGACATCGTCTATGACCAGATGATCGGGGCCGGCTGTGCCAGGAAGGTGATCTTTTCCTGGGGCGGCAACCCCGGCGTCGGCTCGCTACACCGCCTGCGCGACGCGGTCGAGAAGGGCTGGCCGCACAAGGTCGAGATTCTCGAGCATAGTCACGCTGCCATGGCGTGTGCCTTCGAGGCCGGTGCGGCCGGTCTGCCGCTGGCCGTGCTGCGCGGCTACGTGGGCAGCGAGTTGCCCAGCGTCAACGATCAGATCAAGTTCATCGAGTGCCCGTTCACCGGCGAGCGCCTTGCCGCGGTGCCCTCGGTGCGCCCGGACGTCTCCATCGTGCATGCCCAGAAAGCCGACAGGGCGGGCAACGTGCTGGTGGAAGGCATCATCGGGGTGCAGAAGGAAGCCGTACTGGCGGCAAAGAAGAGCATCGTCACGGTCGAGGAAATCGTCGACGACCTGACGGCCCAGGCCGATTATCACCCCAACGCCTGCATCATCCCCGGCTGGGCCATCACGGCCATCGCCGTGGCCGAGAACGGCGCCTACCCGTCCTATGCCCACGGCTACTATCCGCGCAGCAATCGCTTCTACAAGGAGTGGGACACCATCGCCCGCGACCGCGACACCTTCACGGCCTGGCTCGATGAGCACATCTACAACGCAGGGGGGCAGTCCTGATGAGTCTCGAATACACCTCGGCGGAAATGATGACCGTCACGGCCGCGCGCGCGCTGGAAAACGGCATGACCTGCTTCGTGGGTATCGGCCTGCCCAGTGAGGCCGCCAACCTGGCGCGCCTGACCCACGCCCCCGACGTGGTGCTGATCTACGAGTCCGGCACTCTGCAGACCAAGCCCGACGTATTGCCGCTCTCCATTGGCGATGGCGAACTCTGCGAGTCGGCGTTGACCACCGTCTCGGTGCCCGAAATGTTCCGCTACTGGCTGCAGGGCGGCAAGGTCGACGTGGGCTTTCTCGGCACCGCGCAGATCGACCGCTACTGCAACCTCAACACCACCCTGATCGGCGATTACCAATCGCCCAAGGTCCGCCTGCCGGGCGGCGGCGGGGCGCCCGAGATCGCCACCAACGCCGGTGAAGTCTTCATTACCCTGAAGCACTCCAAGCGCACCTTCGTGAAGGATGTCGACTTCGTGACTACGCTGGGCTTCGGGCGTGACGGCAAGGGCCGCGACGGCGTGCCCAACATCGGCCAGGGCCCGACGCGGGTGATTACCGACCTGTGCGTCATGAAGCCCGACCCCGAAACGAAAGAGCTGGTGGTCGTCTCGCTGCACCCCAACGTCAGCCGCGAGGACGTGATCGAGGCGACCGGTTGGGAGATTCGTTTTGCCGACACGCTGGAAACCACGCCCGAGCCCAATGCGCGTGAACTCGACGTGCTGCGTGAGTTAAAGGCGCGAACCGAGCGTAAACATTCAGGTGAGTGAAGGAGAGCCGCAATGAACGATGTCTACCTGTGCCACCCGGTGCGCTCGGCGGTCGGCAAATTCGGTGGCGCGCTGTCCAGCCTGCGCCCCGACGACCTGGCGGCACGTATCTTCGAGGCGCTGCTGGCACGCGCGCCGGATCTCGATCCGGCCGCCATCGAGGATGTCATCATGGGCTGCGCCAACCAGGCCGGTGAAGACAACCGCAACGTGGCGCGCATGTCGCTGCTGCTCGCGGGCCTGCCGACCAGCGTGCCCGGCACCACCCTCAACCGCCTGTGCGGCTCGAGCATGGATGCCATCGGTACCGCAGCGCGTGCCGTGCGCGCCGGTGAGGCCGAGCTGATGATCGCCGGCGGTGTCGAATCGATGTCGCGTGCCCCCTATGTGCTGGGCAAGGCCGATACCGCCTTCTCGCGCACCCAGACCATGGAAGACACCACCATCGGCTGGCGTTTCATCAACCCGCTGCTGAGAAAGCAGTACGGGGTCGACTCGATGCCGGAAACGGCCGAGAACGTCGCCGAGCAGTTCAAGATCTCCCGCGAGGATCAGGATCGGTTCGCCTACGACTCGCAGCTCAAGACCAAGCGGGCCCAGGACAATGGCCGCCTGGCGCGCGAGATCGTCCCGGTCGAGATCCCGCGGCGCAAGCAGGACCCGCTGGTCTTCGATACCGACGAGCATCCCCGCGAAACCACGCTCGAGAAGCTCGCCAGCCTGCCGACGCCGTTCCGGGCTGCCGGCTCCAGCGTGATGGGCTCGGTCACGGCCGGTAACGCCTCCGGCGTCAACGACGGTGCCGCCGCGATGATTGTCGCCAGCGAAGCCGCGGTCAAGCGCTATAACCTGACGCCCATGGCGCGCATTCACGGCATGGCGACCGCCGGGGTGGAGCCGCGCATCATGGGTATCGGCCCGGTACCGGCCACCCAGAACCTCTTGAAGCGCCTGGGCATGAGCCTCGATCAGCTCGACCATATCGAGCTCAACGAAGCCTTTGCCGCCCAGGCGCTGGCCTGTCTGCGCGAGCTGGGTATCGACGATAACGACCCGCGGGTCAACCCCAATGGCGGCGCCATCGCCCTGGGCCATCCGCTGGGCATGTCGGGAGCGCGCATCGTCACCAGTGCCATGCATGAGCTGCACTTGACCGGCGGCCGCTTTGCACTGTGTACCATGTGCATTGGCGTGGGGCAGGGGATTGCGACGCTGATCGAGCGCGTATGATTGCCTTGTCTGGTCTTCGCTCGCTGTGTTTTCGCTCAAAGCCATAAGGGAGGATTAACATGGCATTTCTCGAGATAAACGGTCGCAGCGTGGCCTACCGGCTACTGGGCCCCGAGGCGCTGCCGTTGGTGGTGCTGGCGCATCCGCTGGGCATGACCCAGGCGGTGTGGGACGACGTGATACCATCGCTACTGCCACGCTATCGTGTCTTGACCTGGGACCTGCCGGGACACGGGGCCAGCGAGGCCTGGCAACAAGACGGTGGCGAGATCACCCCCGCCGCGCTGGCCCACGAGGCCCTGGCGCTGGTCGATAATGCCGGTGTCTCGCGCTTCCACTTTGCTGGCACCTCGATTGGCGGCGTGGTCGGCCAGCATCTGATCGCCGAGCATGCCGAACGGCTCTACTCCGCGATTCTGACCAACACCGGGGCGGTCATCGGCAATGGCGAGATGTGGACGACCCGCGCCGGACGCGTACGCAGTGAAGGCCTCACGGCCATTTCCGGCGACATCGTACCGCGCTGGTTCTCTGCTGAACGCCTGGCCGCCGAGCCTGCGCTGGAAACAGGCTGGCGCACCCAGATGGCGCGCACCGATGCCGAGAGCTACGCGCGGTTGTGCGAGATGCTGGCGGTCACCGACTTCCGTGGCCAACTCAAGGGCGCCCTGGACAACCATCCTGGGCTCAGCGTGCACTTGTTGGGCGGCAGCGAAGACATGGCCACACCGCCCGATACGCTGGAAACCCTGGCTAGGGAGTGTGGTGGTGCGCCACTCGAAATCCTCGAGGGCTTTGCCCACGTGCCCTCGGTCGAAGACCCCCAAGCGATGGCCAAGCGCCTGCTGCTGTGGATGGCTGCCGCGCGCAGCGACGCCGGGGAACGCGGCGTGGCTTACGCCGACGGCCTGGAAACCCGCAAGCAGGTGCTTGGCGAGGAGCATGTCGCGCGTGCCTCGGCCGCCGCAGCCAGCCTCGACGCCCCCTTCCAAAAGATGATTACCCGTCTGGCCTGGGGTGAGCTGTGGAGCAACGACGACTTGACCCGCCGCGAGCGCAGCATGATCACTACCGGCATTCTGGCCGCGCTGGGGCGCGAGGAACTTGAATTGCATCTCAAGACCGCCAAGCGCATCGGACTGAGCGAGGCTGAGCTGCGGCAGGTGCTCATGCATGTCGCGATTTATGGCGGTGTACCGGCCGCCAACCATGCGTTTTCCTTGGCCAAGAAGCTGGGATGGGGTGACGGAGAAGCGTAACGGGATGAACAGAGTGCCATTGCGGTTTCGTTTGAGCAGCGATTGCGCGAAGGTGACGGCTTCTTGATTACCGATTATTCGCCCATGCTCAATCCACGTATCAAGCTGCGCCATCTACAGGCCTTCCTCGAAGTCGCCAAGCGACGCAGCTTCGCGCGGGCGGCCGAGGCGTTGGCGATCACCCAGCCAGGCATATCCAAGGCCATTCGCGAACTGGAGGATGTGCTTGGGACCGACCTCTTCGAGCGGACCTCGCAAGGGGTGGCGTTGACCCAGGCGGGACTGACATTGCTGCGCCATGCCGGGCCGGCCATGCGCGCCCTAGGTGAAGGTGTGATGGCGGTGGGCGATAGGCACAAGGGTGCGCGCTGGATTCGCGTCGGGGCACTGTCGACCGTCGAGAGCCGGCTGCTGCCTCTCGCCATTCAGCGCTGGCACGCCCAGCCCGGCATGGCGCAGGGCGAGGTGGGCATTTCGGTGGTCACGGGCTCGAGTGCCTTCCTGCTGTCACGGTTGCGCATGGGCGAGCTCGACCTGGTCGTGGGGCGTATGACCGAAGCCCGAGAAATTCGCGACCTGGCCTTCGAGCACCTCTACTACGAGCCTTTGTCGCTGGTGGTCCGGGCTGGCCATCCGCTGGCCGGTATTGATCCACTGCCCCCGGCTCGCCTCAACGCCTTTCCCTGGGTGCTGCCACCGCCGCAAACCACGCTTCGCCAGCAGGTCGACAGTTTCTGCGTGCGTCACTCCCTGACCCTGCCCGACCGGCTACTCGAGACCTTGTCATTGCCGGTCTCCCTGGGGTATGTCCAGGCCAGCGACGCCGTATGGATCGCGCCGCATGAAGCCGTTGCGGGTGCCTTGGCTCAGGGGGAACTGGCCGAACTCGCGCTTTCGCTCGAGGCGCGTGGCGGTTCGGTGGGTATGTGCAGCAATGCGACACTGAATTCCTCGCTGACCCTGGAGGCTTTCTGCGAGGCGCTGCGCGAGGTCGCGGCGGCACGCTTGGACCAAGGTCGTACATCTCATAACCCATAGGTTATGGGCACTAGAACATACGTCAATTGGCATGCCTGCGGCATCTGGCCACACTGGCGCTACCGTGAATCAACGAGACCGAGCAATGACTCACCATGACAAGCGCTTCGTTCAGCGCGACCGTGACTGGCATCCCCCGGCCTATGCCCCAGGCTACAAGACGACGGTGGCACGCTCGCCGAACCAGGCCCTGGTCAGCCTGATGAAGCCCAGTGCCTCCGAACTGACCGGGCCGGATTTCCGTACCCTGCGCATGGGACCGCACGATAATGACCTGCTGCTCAACTTTCGGGAGGGCAAGGGGCAGGACGGTCTGCCGATCGGCGAGCGCATCATCATGTTCGGCCGCGTCATCGATCAGTTCGGCAAACCGGTACCGCACACGCTGGTCGAGATGTGGCAAGCCAATGCCGGTGGCCGCTATCGTCACAAGAAAGACGCCTACCTGGCGCCGCTTGATCCCAATTTCGGCGGAGTGGGGCGCACCTTGACCGATGAGCAGGGCTGGTACCGCTTTCGCACCATCAAGCCCGGCCCCTATCCGTGGCCCAACGACGTCAATAGCTGGCGCCCTGCGCATATCCACGTTTCGGTGATGGGGCCGGCGATTTCCACGCGGTTGATCACCCAAATGTATTTCGAAGGCGACCCGTTGATCCCAATCTGCCCGATCGTCAACACGCTGAAGGATCGCGACGCCGTCGAGACCATGATCGGTCGTCTCGATATCGCGCGCAGCAATTCCATGGATTGCCTGGCCTATCGCTTCGACCTGGTGGTTCGCGGCGAATTGCAAACCTACTTCGAGAACCAGTAAGGAGGGAGCCCTGATGAAACAACCCAATAGCGTTCCCGCCAGTGAGCTGGTTCTGCGCGAGACGGCCTCGCAGACTGCCGGCCCCTACGTGCATATCGGCCTGGCCCTGGCCGCTGCGGGCAACCCGGTGCGCGACGAGGAAATCTGGAACGAGATGGCCAGGCCCGAAGCCGAAGGCGAGCACATCGAGGTGGTCGGCACCGTGATCGACGGCAATGGCGATCTGGTGCGCGATGCCTTCATCGAGGCGTGGCAGGCCGACAGTCGGGGCGACTATCAGCCCGAGTACGATCTCAAAAAGCCTTTCAACAGCTTTGGACGTACTGCGACCACGTTCGACCGCGGCAGCGAGTTTATCCTCAAGACCGTGAAGCCCGGCTCAGTCAAGACGGCCGACGGACAGACGATGGCACCACACATCAATGTCACGCTCTTTGCCCGGGGTGTGAATATTCACCTCCACACGCGCCTTTACTTCGAGGACGAGGCCGAGGCCAATGCCCACTGCCCGGTGCTCAATCGGGTCGAATCGCCGGTCCGTCGGCAGACGTTGATTGCCAAGCGCGAGGAAGAGGGCGGCCGCGTGCGGTATCGTCTCGATATCAAGCTGCAGGGCGAGGGCGAAACGGTCTTCTTCGACTTCTAGTCGTTTCGTGTCGATGTTTCCTGGTGCTCCGCGCCATGTACCGCTGCCTTCGCGCAGCGGTATTTTTTGTAACCGGCTTGAAATTGAGCCGCGGGGCCGAATCTGCTACTCTGTCGACCCATCCTGGCGCGGTTTCCTGCTGCGCCTTCCGAATCACGTTTCGACAGGTTTTCCATGACACGATTTATCTTCGTGACCGGCGGCGTTGTGTCCTCTCTCGGCAAGGGCATTGCGTCGGCTTCGCTTGCGGCGATCCTCGAGGCACGCGGCCTCAAGGTCACCATGCTCAAGCTGGATCCGTACATCAACGTCGATCCCGGCACCATGAGCCCCTTCCAGCATGGCGAAGTGTTCGTCACCGAAGATGGCGCCGAGACCGATCTCGACCTGGGCCACTACGAGCGCTTCATCCGCACCAAGATGACCCAGGGCAACAATTTCACCACCGGGCGCGTCTACGAGCATGTGCTGCGCAAGGAGCGCCGTGGCGATTACCTGGGTGGCACCGTGCAGGTCATCCCCCACATTACCGACGAGATCAAGCGCCGGGTCTATGCCGGGGGTGAGGGCTTCGACGTGGCGCTGGTGGAAATCGGCGGCACCGTGGGCGATATCGAATCGCTGCCGTTCCTCGAGTCGATCCGTCAGATTCGCAGCGAGCTGGGCGCCAACCACGCCCTGTTCATGCACCTGACCCTGGTGCCTTACATCAAGACCGCGGGCGAGACCAAGACCAAGCCGACCCAGCATAGCGTCAAGGAACTGCGCTCGATCGGCATCCAGCCCGATATCCTGATCTGTCGCAGCGAAGTCGAGCTCGAGGAAACCGAGCGTCGCAAGATCGCGCTGTTCACCAACGTCGAAGAGCGTGCCGTGGTACCGCTCCAGGATGCCGATACCATCTATCGCATCCCGTTGATGCTGCACGAGCATGGGCTGGACGAGATCGTCTGCGACAAGCTGCGCCTCGAGGCTGACGAGGCCGACCTGTCCGAGTGGATTCGTGTGCTCGACGCCAAGCTCAACCCGTTGAAGTCGGTCAATATCGCCATGGTCGGCAAGTACATGGAACTCCTCGATGCCTATAAGTCGCTCAACGAGGCGTTGATCCATGCCGGCATCCAGGGGCGAATCAAGGTCAACATCGATTACATCGATTCCGAGGACATCGAGCGCCACGGTACCGAGCGTCTGGCGGGCAAGGACGCGATCCTGGTCCCCGGTGGTTTCGGTGAGCGTGGCGTCGAAGGCAAGATCGCCACGGCCACGTTCGCCCGCGAGAACAACGTGCCCTACCTGGGGATCTGCCTGGGGATGCAGGTGGCGGTCATCGAATATGCGCGCAACGTCGTTGGCTGGAAAGACGCCAATTCCACCGAGTTCACGCACGATACCCTGCATCCTGTCGTTGGCTTGATCACCGAGTGGATCAATTCGGAGGGCAAGATCGAGCTGCGTGACGAAGCCTCTGATCTCGGCGGCACCATGCGCCTGGGTGGCCAGGTATGCCATTTGAAGGGTGGCTCGAAGGCGCACGAAGCCTACGGTTCCGAGGAGATCGTCGAGCGCCATCGTCATCGCTTCGAAGTCAACAATCAATTCATCGATGAGCTTGAGCGTGCGGGCCTGGTGATTTCGGGCAAGAGCGTCGACCAATCGCTGGTCGAGATGATCGAACTGCCCGACCACCCCTGGTTCGTGGCGTGCCAGTTCCATCCCGAATTCACCTCGACCCCGCGTGATGGGCACCCCTTGTTCTCCGGCTTCCTGAATGCCGCCCTCGAGTACAAGAACCTGCGTGCCCGTCAGCATGCCCAGGCACAACCCCAAGGCTAATCGCGGTACGCCTAAGGAGATCGCATGCAAGGACAGGAAAACGTCATCGAGTTCGCCGGCCTCAGGGCCGGCAATTCATTGCCGCTGATGCTGTTTGGCGGCATGAACGTCCTCGAGTCCCGCGAGATGGCGCTCGAGGTCGCCGACGCCTACGTTCAGGCCACCGGCAAGCTCGGCATTCCCTATGTGTTCAAGGCCAGCTACGACAAGGCCAATCGGAGCTCCATCACCTCCTTTCGCGGCCCTGGGCTGGAGAAGGGCCTGGAGATCCTGGCCGAGGTCAAGCAGCGCTATGGCGTACCGGTCATCACCGACGTCCACGAGCCCTGGCAGGCCGCACCTGCCGCCGAAGTGGCCGACATCATCCAGTTGCCTGCCTTCCTCGCGCGCCAGACCGATCTGGTCGTGGCCATGGCCGAGACCGGGGCGGTGATCAATATCAAGAAGCCGCAGTTCCTTGCCCCGCACGAGATGCGCCACATCATTCGCAAGTGCGAGGAGGCGGGTAACAATCGTCTGATCCTGTGCGAGCGCGGGTCGAGCTTCGGCTACAACAACCTGATCGTGGATATGCTCGGCTTTGGCGACATGAAGCAGACCGGCTATCCGCTATTCTTCGACGTCACCCATGCGTTGCAGCGCCCCGGTGGCCGTTCGGACAGCGCCGATGGGCGACGTCAGCAGGTCGCCGAGCTGGCCCGGGCCGGTGTGGCCGTCGGCCTGGCGGGTCTGTTCCTCGAGGCGCACCCTGACCCCGACAAGGCGCTCTGCGACGGTCCCTGCGCCTTGCCGCTCGACCAGCTCGAACCGTTTCTTTCCCAGCTCAAGTCATTGGATGACTTGATCAAGGGCTTGCCGCCCCTGCAGATATCCTGAGGGGCACGCATCCCGCGATGCGACCCGATCAACGCTGACCAAAAAAGGACGACACACCATGACCAAGATTGTCGAAATCCGCGCCCTCGAGGTGCTCGATTCTCGCGGCAACCCCACGGTTCAGGCCGAGGTGGTGCTGGAAGGTGGCGCCAAGGGCGTGGCTTGCGCACCGAGCGGGGCCTCGACCGGCTCACGCGAGGCACTCGAGCTGCGTGATGGCGACAAGTCACGCTATTTGGGCAAAGGGGTGCTCAAGGCCGTTGAGGCCGTGAACGGCAAGATCCGCGACAGCCTGCTGGGTATGGACGCCAACGATCAGCGCGGTCTCGACAAGACCATGCTCGAGCTCGACGGCACCGACAACAAGGCCAACCTGGGCGCCAACGCCATCCTGGCCGTGTCGCTGGCGGCGGCCAAGGCCGCGGCGGCGGACAAGGGCATCGAGCTCTACGCTCACATTGCCGAACTGTATGGCACGCCCAACACGTTCAAGATGCCCGTTCCGATGATGAACATCCTCAACGGTGGCGAACATGCCGACAACAACGTCGACATTCAAGAATTCATGATCCAGCCGGTGGGGGCACCGAGCTTCCGTGAGGCGTTGCGTACCGGGGCCGAAATCTTCCATGCACTGAAGAAAGTGCTCTCCGCACGCGGCCTGGCCACGGCGGTAGGCGACGAGGGCGGCTTCGCCCCCAACCTGGCTTCCAACGCCGAGGCGCTGGAAGTGATCAAGCAGGCGGTCGAGGACGCGGGCTATACCCTGGGCAAGGACGTGACCCTCGCTCTCGACTGTGCCTCGACCGAATTCCACAAGGATGGTCAATACGATCTGGCGGGCGAAGGCAAGAGCTACGACGCGGCCGGCTTTGTTGACTACCTGGCCGAGCTCTGCGACCAGTACCCGATCGTCTCCATCGAAGATGGCATGGACGAGTCCGACTGGGATGGCTGGAAGACCCTTACCGATCGCCTGGGTAGCCGCGTGCAGTTGGTCGGCGACGACCTGTTCGTCACCAACACGCGTATCCTCAAGCGCGGCATCGACGAGCAGATCGGCAACTCCATCCTGATCAAGTTCAATCAGATCGGCTCGCTCTCCGAGACGCTGGATGCCATCAAGATGGCCCAGGATGCCGGTTTCACCGCGGTCATCTCCCACCGCAGTGGCGAGACCGAGGACACCACCATTGCCGATCTGGCAGTAGCGACGTCCGCCGGCCAGATCAAGACCGGCTCGCTATGCCGCAGCGACCGTGTCGCCAAGTACAACCGTTTGCTGATGATCGAGCAGCAGCTCGGTGACAAGGCAAGCTACCCCGGTCTTGCCGCCATCAAGGGTCAAGGCTGAAATCGAGTCGGGTAAGTACGGGGGAGGCGCCATGCCTCCCCTTTTTTGACACTCGGCTTGGCCTGTCGCCAAGAGGCTGCACCGTATCGCCCCGGCCGCTTGAGATGTCGTCAATCTCTCCATTTTTTGTAAGATATTTCCTACATAGAGCCGTCGAAGTTAGCCATTTTATAGTATTCGCTATATAAGCTTGTCTTGCTTATACGGTTATAGATAACTGTTAATTAAGGTATTATTTCCGGTGTCTTCGTTTGCGGACGCCTCGGGAAGGTGGTTTTGTGCGAGTTTGAGAAGTGCCCGGTTAGTGCCACAATGACCTTGGGATTTGGAGAGGTGAAGCGCTTCTCCGGCAGGATGCAAACGGGATGCAAGACATGGTGCGCTGGGTGCGACAGGATGTTGTCTCCTGGCAAGGACGTCACCATCAGGAATTCGGGTAGCGGGATGCTATCCAAGGGAACGGCTGGGAGCGGGCGACCTTCGGGTCGCCTTTTTTGTGCGCGTTTGAAATATGGCACAGAAATGAAAACGCCGCAGGCCAAAGTTGGCAGCGGCGCTTGGGCGGTCTCTGGACCGGTACTCGGCTTAGCGCTCGAGGTACTCCAGCTTGCCGGGCTTACCGTCCCACTCCTCGGCATCGGCCGGGGGATCTTTCTTCTCGGTGATGTTTGGCCAGACCTCGGCGAGCTCGGTGTTGAGCTCGAGGAAGGCTTTCTGGTCATCGGGCAATTCGTCTTCCGAGAAAATCGCTTCAGCGGGGCATTCCGGTTCGCACAACGCGCAATCGATGCACTCGTCGGGATGAATGACCAGAAAGTTAGGCCCTTCGTAAAAGCAATCCACCGGACACACTTCGACGCAGTCGGTGTATTTGCACTTGATGCAGTTTTCGGTGACGACGAATGTCATGGGATCTCCCTCATCGGGTAGGGCGCGGCGATACCGAGCGCACCGACACCGGAATTTAGCCAGTTATAAGCAAAGCCGGTCATATAAGCGGCGATTCTAATGGCGACACATTCTAGTCGTGCCGCCAAGCTCACGGCAAGCGACATGGGGCGCAGCGTCAAGACCGATTCGGCATGCTCTAATGCCCGGTTCGCGTCCCGCGTTCGCCTTGTTGCGGTTATAGTGTCTCACGCCACGAGTAGAGCAGGGCTAGCGCATCGCGTGGTGTCAGACTATCGATGTCGAGTCCGGCGAGTTCCTCCAGCAGTGGGTGCGGCGTGCTGGCAAACAGGTCGGCTTGTTGAGGCCCCGCTGTGGCCTGACCGGACACCGTGTCCGGTGTAGCGGTAAGGCGTCGGCTGCTCTGATCGACCTCGTGCTGTTCGAGTGAGCCCAGCTTTTCGCGGGCGCGTTTGATCACCGCCTGTGGAACGCCCGCCAGCTGTGCCACCTGTAGGCCATAACTCTGGCTGGCGGGGCCTTCCTCCACGCGGTGCATGAAGACGATTCCATCCTTGTGCTCGGCAGCGGTCAAGTGCACGTTGGCCACGCCTTCCGCCTGCTCGGCGAGCGCTGTCATCTCGAAATAGTGAGTCGCGAACAGGGTAAAGGCTCGCGTGCGAGTTAGATGCTCGGCACTTGCCCACGCCAGCGACAACCCATCGAAGGTACTGGTGCCACGGCCGATCTCGTCCATCAGCACCAGGCTCTGGTCGGTGGCATTGTGCAGGATATTGGCGGTTTCGGTCATCTCGACCATGAAGGTCGAGCGACCGCCGGCCAGGTCGTCGCTGGAGCCGATACGCGTGAAGATGCGATCCACGGGACCGATCTCGGCGCGGTCGGCGGGTACGAAACTGCCGGTATGCGCCAGCAGGGTGATCAACGCCGCCTGACGCATGTAGGTCGACTTGCCGCCCATGTTGGGACCGGTAATCACCAGCATCCGGCGCCGGTCGTCGAGTACCAGGTCGTTGGGGACGAAGGGCGCACCGCTGACATGCTCAACCACCGGGTGGCGGCCACCGTGAATGTCGATTCCCGGCGCCTCGGCAAGATGGGGGCGCACGAAGTCGAGGGCCTGGGCGCGTTCGGCGAAGGCAGCCAGTACATCCAGGGTGGCAAGCGCCCGGGCGCTGGCTTGCAGCGTATCGAGCTCGGCGTTGAGTTTATCCAGCAGGCTCTCGTAGAGCAGCTTCTCGCGGGCCAGCGCACGCGACTTGGCCGACAGGGCCTTGTCCTCGAACTCCTTGAGCTCGGGAATGATGAAACGCTCGGCATTCTTCAGCGTCTGGCGACGGATGTAGTCGGCAGGGATCTCGCGCGCCTGGGCGCGAGGAATCTCGATGTAGTAGCCATGCACTCGGTTGTAGCCGACCTTGAGTCCACTTAGCCCGGTGCGCTCGCGCTCGCGGATTTCCAGCTGCACCAGGTACTCGCCGGCATGCTCGGCCAGGCCACGGTACTCGTCGAGCTCATCGTCGAAGCCTTCGGCGATCACACCGCCGTCGCGAATGACCACCGGCGGGTTCTCAATGATCGCTCGGGTCAGGATGTCGGCCAGCTCGGGGTAGGGCCGAATATGATGGCGAAGATCGTCGAGTGCCGACCCCTCGGGGAAATCGGCCAGATCACGTTGCAGGTCAGGTAGCGCATTCAGCGCATCGCGAAGCCGTGCCAGGTCACGGGGTCGGGCACTGCGCAGGGCAACCCGCGCCAGGATCCGCTCGACATCGCCGATCGCCTTGAGGCTCTCGCGCAGGGGGACGAAGCTCTCGCGATCGAGTAGCAGCTGTACTGCAGCCTGGCGGCCACTTACCTGGGCATGGTCGCGTAGCGGCCGATTGAGCCAGCGTTTCATCAGGCGCGAGCCCATGGCGGTGGCGGTGGTATCGAGCACGCTGGCCAGGGTATTGTCGCTGCCGCCCCCGAGATTGATATCGATTTCGAGATTACGACGGCTGGCGGCGTCGATGACCACCGCGTCATCACGGCTCTCGACGCCGATCGCCGTCACGTGGGGCAGACGTGAGCGCTGCGTATCGCGAGCGTATTCGATGAGTACGCCGGCGGCCGTCAGGGCGGCTTCGAGGTGGGCGCAGCCGAAGCCGCGCAGGTCCTGGACCTCAAACTGGTCGCACAGGATGCGCGTCGCGGATTCCAGGTCAAAAAGCCATTCGCTCTGGTGGCGCAGGCCGCGGCGTCCAGTGAGGCTCGGCGGCAATGCCAGGCCGTCGGCAACCAGCAGCTCTGCGGGGTCGAGGCGCTGCACCTCGGCCAGCATCTCGCTCTCGTCTTCGACCTCGAGCACGCTGAAGCGTCCACTGGAGAGTTCCAGCCAGGCGATACCCCAGCAACTGCCCTGCGAATGCAACGAGACCAGCAGGTTGTCACGCCGCGCGTCGAGCAATGCCTCGTCGTAGAGTGTGCCCGGGGTGACGATACGCACCACCTTGCGCTCCACCGGCCCCTTGGCCAGGGCCGGGTCGCCGATCTGTTCGCAAATGGCCACCGACTCGCCAGCCTTGACCAGGCGGGCGAGATACCCTTCGGCGCTATGGTAGGGAACGCCGGCCATGGGAATCGGCTTCCCCGCCGACTGGCCACGCTGGGTCAGCGTGATGTCGAGCAACGCCGCCGCACGCTTGGCATCCTCGAAGAACAGTTCGTAGAAATCGCCCATGCGATAGAAGAGCAGCACGTCCGGGTGCTCGCGCTTGATCTTCATGAACTGAATCATCATCGGCGTGTGCTGGGTACTTTTTGTCTCGACCGCGTCTTGCATGGGGTTGGCATTTCCCGTGTGACAGTGGGCTGGATCGCCCTGGGGCGTTGCTGGCTGAATAGTCTATCGCAGTCCGGTCAGGGGTCGACAGGCTGACATGGTCCTGTTCCACATGGCCAGTTCGTCTACGCTCGTAGTGACCCGCCCCCTATTACAAGGAATAGCGATGGGGAGCGCTCGACCGGCAGGAACTGAACCAGGAGTGGACGTGGCTAAGGCAGCTCGACGTATTCTCGTCACGCTGGCCTGCATCGTGGTGTTACTGGTGGCTGGAGGATTCTTTCTGGAGTCGCAGTGGGCCCGCGCATGGTTGGAAGACCGAGTCAGTCAACGCTTGAATGGGCGCGATGTCGAAATCGGCAGCCTGGATATCGGTTGGGGCTGGCCACTGACGGTGCGCCTCGAGGAAATCTCGGTTGCCAATCCCGGCTGGGCGACACATGACCAGATGCTGGACATCGAGGCGCTGGAGATTGCGCTCGACCCAGGTGCGCTGCTGACGGGGCAGGTCGAGTTGCAACGGCTCGGGATGAGCCGGCCGGTGGCTCATCTGTCCAGGCGCAAAGATGGTGTATCGAATTGGGATGCACTGACCGACAAGCAGGACGCCCAGGGTGGTGGGCTTGGTATCAGTCCCGACATTGTCGATATCGACGAGGGCCACCTGACTTACCGGGACCCCAACCTGGAGGCGGACCTGAGCGCGGATTTCCATACCCGTAGTAACGATGGTGGTTCACGCGAGCTGATGATCGAGGCGCAAGGGCAATTCCAGGGGCTGCCGCTCGAACTGAGTGGCCACGGTGGAGCGCCGTCTCAGGCCATGACAGGCAATGGCGACAACGCTTACCCGATCACGTTGCAGGGTCATCTCGGCGAAGTGCAGGCGAGCTTCGATGGCCGCCTTCCCGATGTCTCCCAACCGACCAGCCTGGAGGGGCAGCTGGACGTATCGGCTCCTCAGACGGCGAACCTGGCAGACATACTCGGTCGCCCCCTGCTTGAGCTGCCCTTGCTCGAGTTGAATGGACAGATCAGCCATCGGGATCAGCAATGGTCGATCGAGGGCGCCACGGCTCGGCTGGGTGAGTCCCAGATACAAGGCTCGGTCAGTGTCGACATGCGGGGAGAGCGGCCCAAGATCGACGCCCAGCTCAAGGCCGACCGGCTCGATCTGGCGCGCTGGGGCCTGTTCGATGAAGAGCAGGCAACGCAGGCTGATCAGGATGATGCCGCAAACGCATCGATGCCCCTGGATCAACGCCTGGCCCAACTGCTGGCACCGCTTCAGAACTACGATGCGCAGGTCGATCTGACGGTCGAGCGCCTCGCTTACGCCGACCACGTACTTGATGACGTCGCCGTAAAGGGTTCGCTGAACCAGGGAACCCTGTCCATCCAGCGCCTCCATGCCATTCAAGGCCAGTCCCAGGACCAGGATCAGCAGCAGGCCGACCAGGAAGCGGATGGTCAAACGCCGGGGGAAGTGACGGTTCAGGGACACATCGACATTCGTGACAATACTCTGACTGCCGATCTTGACGCGCAGCTTTCCCAGCTCGATCTGGACGAGGCCTTGGCCCCGCTGGGCTATGCCGGGCTAGGCACCTGGAGCGGCCAGATCGACCTGGACCTGCCGGCCAACGCGGCATCGCCGGAAACCCGGCCACAGGTTAGCGCTCAGCTCGATATCGGGCATCTCAACTTGACGCAACTGGGCGTCATGCCCCGGGACGACGAGTCGCAGGGGTCAGCCGAGCCTCAGGAAGAAAAGGCCTGGGATCACCAGCTGGCACAGCAGCTCGCGCCGCTGCGGAGGGTGAATGCTCAGGTCGATCTCTCGGTCGAACGGCTCAGTTACGGCGACTCCCAGCTCAGCGATGTCGTACTGCAGGGCAGTCTCGAGGCAGGCAGGTTGGATGTCGAACGCTTGCATGCGATCCAGGATCAGGGCGAGTTGGCGGCTCAGGGTCAGGTCGAGATTCGCGAAAAGACCCTGACCGCCAATCTGGAAGCGCAGCTTTCCCAGGTGGGCATGAACGAGGCACTGGCGCCGTTCGGCTATGGCGGGTTAGGTACCTGGGATGGCCGCATCGGGCTGCAACTGCCTGCCAATGCCGCAGAGAAGGGCAACCGCCCGAACATCGAAGCCCAGCTCGACATCGGTCATCTGGATCTGGCGCAATTGGGCGTGACGCAAGGGGGCGGCGAGGAGGCTGTTCAGGAAGCTGATGCGCCGAAAGACGACGCTACCTGGGACCGGGATCTGGCGGAGGGGCTCGAGCCGCTGCGGCGTTTCAATGCCCAGGTCGATCTTTCGATAGAGCGGTTAAGCTACGGCGGCAGGCAGTTGCGCAACGTGGCGTTGCAGGGGGGGCTCGAGGCGGGTCGGTTGGACGTACAGAACCTGCATCTGGAACAGGGCCAGGGAGCGTTGACGGCCCAGGGGGTGTTGAATATCCAGCCGCAGACATTGAGTGGCGATATCGATGCGCAACTTTCCCAATTCGACCTGGGCGATGCCTTGGCCCCGCTGGGCAATAGCGATCTAGGGTCGTTGGACGGACGACTGAATGTCCAGCTAGAGGACGGCGAACTGGTCGCGGACGAGACATCGCTCGATTACCGGTTACCCTCGAAGGATCTGTTCGTACATATCAATGCCGATGCCATCGACCTGGCGGGGACTTCGGCGCCGGGGGTGCGCCTGAAGGGTTACGGGCGCCACAATGGCGAACCCTTCGAATACGATCTTGATGTGGGCCCGCTATTCAACCTGCGCGACCCGAACAAGCCCTATCCCGTCCAGGGTCAGGTCACCTCCCGGCAGTCCAGGCTGAGCGTGGACGGCACGATCCAGAAGCCGCTGGAACTCGGCCGCATCCAGACAGCGTTCGAGCTGTCGGGGCCCAATCCGGCTCGTCTGAATGAGCTGACAGAACTGAACCTGCCCGCTCTGCCGCCCTACGAGTTGAAGGGTGAGTTGAGAGTGAGGGGCGATCTGATTCGCATGCTGGATCTGGATGGCACCTTTGGCGACAGCGATGTCAGCGGTGATGTTCGCCTGCGCCTGGGTGAGCGCAACATGCTTTGGGCGACACTGCATTCTCAGCGAATGGACCTCGACGACCTGGCGCCGCTCACCGGCAGTCCCCCGGAAACGGGCAGTGGGGAGGTTGCGTCGCCTGCCCAGCAGGCAAGGGCCCGTCGCGAGGAAGCGCGCCAGGGCTTGTTCTCCGATCGCCAATGGGATCTGCAAGGATTGCGCACCATGGACGCCAAGGTGCGCTACAGCGCGGATGACGTCAATTCCGACTACGTCCCGCTGACGAAAGTGTCGCTGGAGTTGACTATGGAGAACGGGGTGCTGACGCTCGACCCGCTTCGCATGGAACTGGGTGGTGGCAACGCCCTGGCTCAACTGCACATGGACGCTCGTGGCCGGGCGCTGAATGGCAGCCTCGATCTATCGGTACAACAGGTCAACCTCAAGCCAATCTTGCGTCGTGCCGGTGCGCCGCAGATCGCCGAAGACTCCGCAGGCACCTTGGGAGGCCAAGGGCAGGTGCATTTCGCCGGTCGCTCCATGGACGAAGTCATGGCGAGCCTCGGCGGCAAGACGGAACTGGCGATGGCCCGGGGACGGCTCGACATGTTATTGATGGAAGTCATTGGGCTCGACGTGGGCGAAGGGTTGCTGGCGGCTCTGTCCGAGTCCGATAAGGTTCCCATGCGCTGTGCCTATGTCCGGCTCGCTGCCGAAAATGGCATTGCCGCGGTCGATCAGTTCTTTGTCGATACCGCTGACTCGAATGTCACCGGTGGCGGGGAAATCGACCTGGACCGTGAGCGGCTGGAACTCATCTTCGAGGCCCATCCGAAGGATCCCAGCCTGCTGGCCTCCGACTCTCCGGTCAGGATACAAGGGCCCCTTACCGATCCTCAGCTCGACGTGGTGTCCCGAGAACTGATTGCGCATGGCGTGCTCTCGGTGTTGGGCGCGTTGGTGGCGCCACCCCTGGCGATACTGCCGTGGGTGGAGCTGGGACTGGGGGAAGGCGTCGGTCCCGGCTGTCAGCAGGTGCTGGAAGAGTCGCGGACGCAGGCGGAAAACTGAGAACACGGCCCTGATACAAGACCGGGTACGGGGGTCTGGCAGGACGCTCCATTACAGCTCATGGCTTCTGGTAAGCTGCAGGCACAAGTATCGGGCGAGGAGGAGCGTGACCTTGAGCGATTATTCTCACGATGCCGAAGTGCGAATCCTGAGTGAGCGTCTAAAGCAAGCCTGCCTGAAGCGACACCTGACGGTGACGACGGCGGAATCGTGTACCGGCGGCGGTGTGGCCAGTGCCATCACGGCGGTGGCCGGAAGCTCCGCGTATTTCGAGACCGGTTACGTCACCTATTCCAACGCGGCCAAGACGCGCCTGCTTGGTGTATCGCCCGAGATTCTCGAGGCGCATGGCGCCGTCAGCCGCCAGGTGGTCGAGGCGATGGTGGCGGGGGCCTGTCGCGACAGCGGCGCCCAACTGGGCGTGGCGATCAGCGGCGTGGCCGGCCCGGGGGGCGGCAGCGAGGCCAAGCCGGTGGGCACCGTATGGCTGGCCTGGGGCGATTCCATGCATCAGGTGGCCGAATGCCATGTCTTCCCGGGCGGTCGTGCCGAGGTGCGGGAGGCGGCGGTTCGCGAGGCCCTCGTCGGGCTGATATCCAGGCTCGACGACCACTGAAAAATTGGCCATACTGCTGCCAGTTGAACTACTGTGCAGTCATACAGTATTATGCGCTGCCGCCCGGCCCGTTCGCCACCTCGATCGGCCGGTGCTAGTCTACGTCCCCCCAGGTTTCAGGAGGCCAAATCGATGGCACAGGACGACAATCGCTCCAAGGCGCTCAACGCCGCGCTTTCCCAGATCGAGCGCCAATTCGGCAAGGGCACCGTGATGCGCCTGGGGGATACCCCGCGAGTCGTGATGCCATCGGTCTCCACCGGCTCGCTGGGGCTGGATATCGCCCTGGGCATCGGGGGCCTGCCCTACGGCCGGGTCGTGGAAATCTTCGGGCCGGAGTCGTCGGGCAAGACCACGCTGACCCTGTCGGTGATCGCCCAGGCCCAGAAGCAGGGCAAGACCTGCGCCTTCATCGATGCCGAGCACGCGCTCGACCCGAGCTATGCCGAGAAGCTGGGCGTCAATCTCGACGACCTGCTGGTCTCGCAGCCGGACACCGGTGAGCAAGCGCTTGAAATCTGCGACATGCTGGTGCGCTCCGGCGGCGTCGATGTGATCATCATCGACTCCGTGGCAGCACTGACGCCGCGTGCCGAGATCGAAGGCGAGATGGGCGATTCCCACGTCGGCCTGCAGGCGCGTTTGATGTCGCAGGCGCTGCGCAAGATCACCGGTCACATCAAGAATGCCAACTGCATGGTGGTATTCATCAACCAGATCCGCATGAAGATCGGCGTGATGTTCGGTAGCCCCGAGACCACGACCGGGGGTAATGCGCTGAAGTTCTATTCCAGTGTGCGCCTCGACATCCGCCGGACCGGCTCGGTGAAGCAGGGTGACGAGGTCACCGGTAACGAGACCCGCGTCAAGGTGGTCAAGAACAAGGTGGCCCCGCCGTTCCGTCAGGCCGAGTTCCAGATCCTGTATGGCAAGGGGATCTACCATGCCGGTGAGGTGGTCGACCTGGGCGTGCAGTGCAATCTGGTCGACAAGGCGGGTGCTTGGTACAGCTACAAGGGCAACAAGATCGGTCAGGGCAAGGCCAACGCCGCCCAGTTCCTCGAAGATAATCCTGCCATCATGGAAGAGATCGAGACACAGATTCGCGACCAGTTGCTGGCCAAGGTCGAGCCCCGCGACAAGGACGAGGAAGCCGCCGCCGTGGCCGCCGAGGACGATCGCGCAGACGATCTGCTCTAAGCCATGCTGGGCCGCTCACCGGATGAGACCCCACCCAAGGGGTCGCCTCACGATGATGCCATTCGCCTACTGGCTCGGCGCGAGTACTCTCGTGCCGAGCTGACCTCCCGCCTGGCGGCCAAGGGGCACTCCCCCGACGCCGTGACCGAATGCCTCGATGCGCTGGCCGAGCAGAACCTGCAGAGCGATACGCGCTTCGCCGAACACTTCATTCGTGCCCGCATCGGGCGGGGCCAGGGGCCCCTTCGAATCCTCGCCGACCTGGGTGCCCGAGGGATTACCGGGGCTCACGCCCGAGCGGCGCTCGCCGACTACGAACGCGATGAGAGTGTCGACTGGTACCCGTTGGCCTGCGAGACCCTGTCACGTCGCTTTTCCTCGCCGGGGGATTCCCCCCGGGATCGCGCCCGCCGCGAACGCTTCCTTGCCGGTCGTGGCTTCGACTTCGACCAGGTCCGTCATGCCATGGCTCATGCCTGGGACGACGCCGGTGGCGCGATCTAGCGGATGCCCTCTCGTGCCGCCGCTCACGGGGCACGATGAAAGTTGCTTGACGACTGCGCTATAATCATGGCCTTTGCGACGATGCCGGGCAGCGCCAGGGCCTGGTTGTGGGCGAATTGCCGAGCGGCACCGCCTGCGTCATTACGCTTATCGCCACGAGTCAATTATGAAAAGCGCAGACATACGACAGGCCTTTCTGAATTTCTTCGAAGAGCAGGGGCACACTATCGTGCCGTCCAGTTCGCTGGTGCCCGGTAACGACCCGACCCTGTTGTTTACCAATGCCGGCATGGTGCCGTTCAAGGATGTATTCCTGGGACGCGACCCTCGCCCCTATGTCCGCGCAACATCGTCCCAGCGTTGTGTACGCGCTGGCGGCAAGCACAACGACCTTGACAATGTCGGCTACACGGCGCGTCACCATACCTTCTTCGAGATGCTGGGCAACTTCAGCTTCGGCGACTACTTCAAGCGTGACGCCATTCGCTTTGCCTGGACGTTTCTGACCGAGCGTCTGGGCCTGCCCGCCGAGAAGCTCTGGGTCACCGTGCACATCACCGACGACGAAGCCGAGAAAATCTGGAAGGAAGAGATCGGCATCGACCCGTCGCGCTTCTCCAGGCTCGATGAAGACAATTTCTGGCAAATGGGCGATACCGGCCCCTGCGGCCCGAGCTCGGAAATTTTCTTCGATCATGGTCCGGATGTGTGGGGCGGGCCTCCCGGCAGCCCCGAAGAAGACGGCGATCGCTACATCGAAATCTGGAACCTGGTATTCATGCAGTTCGATCGTGATGCCAGCGGCACGCTCAATCCGCTGCCCAAGCCGTCGATCGATACCGGCATGGGCCTCGAGCGGGTGGCGGCGGTGCTCCAGGGCGTGCATTCCAATTATGAGATCGACCTGTTCCAGAACCTGCTCGACGCGGCCGCCAAGGCCACCGGCCATGACGACACGGCAGCACCCTCGCTGCGGGTGATCGCCGACCACA
The DNA here is from genome assembly GCF_000759345.1 of Litchfieldella xinjiangensis. Lineage (GTDB taxonomy): Bacteria > Pseudomonadota > Gammaproteobacteria > Pseudomonadales > Halomonadaceae > Litchfieldella_A > Litchfieldella_A xinjiangensis. The sequence goes on along the minus strand of NZ_JPZL01000001.1, from coordinate 1,505,656 downwards.
TCCGCTCGTGCGCTTTCCTGATCGTCGATGGCGTGCTTCCCTCCAACGAGGGGCGCGGCTACGTCCTGCGTCGCATCATCCGTCGTGCCATCCGCCATGGTCACAAACTCGGCGCGAGCGAGCCTTTCTTCCACCAGCTGGTGGCAGCCCTCGATGCCGAAATGGGCGAGGCCTATCCCGAGCTGCGCCAGGCGCGCAGCCAGATCGAGAAAGTGTTGCTCAAGGAAGAAGAGCAGTTTGCGCGTACCCTCGATCATGGCATGGGCCTGCTCGAGGCGGCACTAGCCGAGCTCCAGGGTGACGTACTGCCCGGCGAGACGGTCTTCAAGCTCTACGACACCTATGGTTTCCCCTTCGACCTGACCGCCGATGTCTGCCGCGAGCGCGGTGTGCGTCTCGATGAGGCCGGCTTCCAGCGCGAACTCGAGGCCCAGCGCGAGCGGGCACGTGCCGCGAGCCAGTTCGGCGCCGACTACTCGGCAGCCCTGGAGCTCGAGGGCGAAACTGCTTTCACCGGCTACGATACGCTCGAGGACAGCGCCCAGGTGATGGCCCTGGTCGATGGTGAGGGTAATGCCCTGGCATCGCTGCAGAAAGGCCAGAAGGGCGTGGTGGTGCTCGATCGCACGCCGTTCTATGGTGAGTCGGGGGGGCAGGTTGGCGATACGGGGTATCTGCACCTTGCGACAGGGCGCTTCCAGGTCACCGATACCCAGAAGCAGGCGGGGCATCACCTGCACAAGGGCGTGATGGTCGAAGGCAGCCTCAAGGTAGGTGCCGCCGTTACGCCCCAGGTCGATTCTGGGTTGCGTGCCGCTACCGTTCGCAACCACTCGGCGACCCACCTGCTGCACAAGGCGCTGCGCATGGTGCTGGGCGATCATGTGCAGCAGAAAGGCTCGCTGGTCAGTGCCGAGCGCCTGCGCTTCGACTTCAGCCACTTCGAGGCCATGACCCCGGCGCAACTTGCGGAAGTCGAGGCGATCGTCAACGCCCAGATCCTCGAGAACGCGTCTACGCGCATCGAGCATATGAGTCTCGACGACGCCAAGGCCAAGGGCGCGGCAGCGCTGTTCGAGGCCAAGTATGCCGATAACGTGCGCGTCTTGACGATCGGTGCCGACGATTTCTCGATCGAGCTGTGTGGGGGCACCCACGTGTCGCGCAGTGGCGATATTGGTAGCTTCCATATCGTCGCGGAAACCGGGATTGCCGCCGGGGTTCGTCGTATCGAGGCGATCACCGGCGAGAATGCGCTGACGCATTTCCAGGCCCAGGAAGCGCGGTTGTTGCGTATTGGCGAGCGTCTCAAGGCCAAGCCGGAGCAGGTCGAGAGCCGGGTGGAGTCGCTGATCGAGCGTAACCGTAGCCTGGAGAAGGAGCTCGAGCGACTCAAGGCCAAGCTGGCCAGTGCCGCAGGCAGCGACATGCTTTCCGAGGCACGCGACGTCGCCGGCGTGAAATTGCTGGCCAAGCAACTCGAAGGTGTTTCAGGCAAGGAGCTGCGCGGCGTCCTCGATCAGCTCAAGCAGAAGATGGGCTCAGGTGTGATCGTGCTGGGCGTGGCCGATCGCGAGGCCGGCAAGGTCAACCTGATTGCCGGGGTCACCGACGATCTCACGGGGCGCGTGAGGGCGGGCGAATTGGTCAATCACGTGGCCAGTCAGGTCGGCGGCAAGGGCGGTGGCCGGGCGGACATGGCCCAGGCGGGCGGTAGCGATCCCGCGGCGCTCCCTGATGCGTTGGCCAGCGTGCCGGGTTGGGTGGAAACACAACTCGGTTAAGGATTCGGGCCGGGCGAGTACGCTCGGCCCTTCATTTATCATTCACTTCAACCAGAGCACTTTGCCATGGCGCTATACGTTCAGAAATTCGGCGGCACCTCGGTGGGCTCAGTCGAGCGCATCAAGGCCGTTGCCGAGAAGGTGAAACGCTTTCGCAACGAAGGGCATCAGGTCGTGGTGGTCGTCTCGGCCATGAGCGGCGAGACCAACCGACTGGTCGATCTGGCCAGCCAGATCAATGACGAACCCACACCGCGTGAGATGGACATGCTGGTGTCGACCGGTGAGCAGGTCACCATCTCGCTGTTGGCGATGGCACTGCACAAGATCGGTGTACCCGCGACCTCATACACCGGGGCGCAGGTAGGTATTCAGACCGACAGCGCCCACACCAAGGCGCGGATCCAGCGCATCGAGACCGACGAGCTGCGGGCCGATCTCGATGACGGCCAGGTCGTGGTCGTGGCCGGTTTCCAGGGTGTCGACGAGGACGGCAATATCACGACCCTCGGCCGTGGTGGATCGGATACGACCGGGGTGGCTCTGGCAGCGGCCCTCAAGGCCGACGAATGCCAGATCTATACCGATGTGGACGGCGTCTACACCACCGACCCACGGGTGTGTAACAAGGCACAGCGCCTGGATACGATCACCGTCGAGGAAATGCTTGAGCTGGCGAGCCTGGGCTCCAAGGTCCTGCAGATTCGCGCGGTGGAATTCGCCGGGAAATACAACGTGCCGTTGCGTGTACTGTCGAGTTTCGAGGACGGTGGCGGCACTCTGATCGTTGCAGACACAGATAACGAAGAGGACTCCATGGAAGAACCGCTGATCTCCGGTATCGCCTTCACGAAAAATGAGGCAAAACTGACCCTGCTCAACACGCCGGACGTTCCCGGTGTGGCTTCCCGCATCCTGGGTCCGATCGCCGACGCCAATATCGAAGTCGACATGATCGTTCAGAACGTGGCGCCGGTCGGTGATTACACCGACTTCACCTTTACCGTCGCCAAGGGCGACTTCAAGCAGACCATGCGCATCCTGCAGGATCAGGTCATCCCCGACCTGGGTGGCGGTGAGCTGCGCGGTGACGACAATATCGCCAAGGTCTCGCTGGTCGGCGTCGGCATGCGTTCCCACGCGGGCGTGGCCTCGAAGATGTTCCGTATTCTGGCGGACGAGAACATCAATATCCGCATGGTCTCTACTTCCGAAATCAAGATTTCGGTGGTGATCGATGAAAAGCATATGGAACTCGCGGTACGTGCCCTGCATACTGCATTTGGCTTGGACAAGTCAGATATCGAAGCAGAATAAGTACTTGCAAGCGCTATAAACGTTCTATGCTAATGAAAAGATGCCTGTTCGACCTTTATTCAACGAGGGTTCCGGGTGTCAGGGAACGGGTGCATTTGGCCCAGGCGCAAGCATGACGCATAATGCGCTGTCATATTGCCCATAAGCCTAATGCATCCCGTTGCAATGAAGTCTGAGAAGGAGATCAGCCATGCTCATCCTGACCCGCCGAGTCGGCGAGACCTTGATGATCGGTGACGACATCACCGTCACCGTTCTGGGCGTCAAGGGAAACCAGGTCCGAATTGGGGTCAATGCCCCGAAGGACGTGGCCGTACATCGCGAGGAAATTTACCAGCGTATCCAGCGCGAGAAGACCGAAGACGACACCGGAACGTCCCACGGATGATAGGTGTCCGCATGATCTGGGCAATAGTATGAGCCAGTGGGAAGAAGGGGTTCTCACTGGCTTATTGCCGCTTGGGGGCAGAGATCCCCGGTAGGTCTCGATTCGACCGCTCTGTGCCAGTCAGAAAAAAATGGCCCCGAGTATTGGACAATGGCCTTCCGAAACGGTAACATACGCGCCGTGTTGATGAGGGAGAGATGGCCGAGTGGCTGAAGGCGCTCCCCTGCTAAGGGAGTATGGGGTTTATAGCCCCATCGAGGGTTCGAATCCCTCTCTCTCCGCCACATTCTTTACTGGTGGAATGTCATCGATACACGCCGGAGACACGCGCCCGTAGCTCAGCTGGATAGAGTACCTGACTACGAATCAGGTGGTCGGAGGTTCGAATCCTCCCGGGCGCGCCATCTCTTGACCATGCAGACAGCACTTCATTGGTTTGCATGCCTGGTCAGCCCAGGGAATAGTTTCAAAACTGTTGTTAGCGCCCGTAGCTCAGCTGGATAGAGTACCTGACTACGAATCAGGTGGTCGGAGGTTCGAATCCTCCCGGGCGCGCCAGATATCAACCCGTCCTCTCGAGGGCGGGTTTTCTGTATGGCCAAGGCGCACCACCTTTGCCATGCCGCCAGGCCCTTTACCACTAGCGAATCGTAAAGATCGACAGGGCTGTCGATCCGCGATTCAGCGATCGTTCAAGGCGCCTCCCTCAGGGAGGCGCCTTTTTTTTGCCTGTGCCTTCATGCTAATGCCACCCGAGGGCCTCTTCAGTGCCTCAGAGCGAGGTCTCCTGTGCCGTCCCCTCAGCCAGCCCGGCCAGGAATGTATCGAGATCCGTCAGGCGCCTGAGGCGCTGAAAGCGCTGAGCGGCTTCCGGGTCCCGCCCACGCATATGGTTCAACCATTGTTTAAGCAGGGAAACCACGACTCGATTGGGAAGTGTGCTACGCTGCAATGCAGCATAACTGCAAAGGATGTCGGCTCGAACATGCCACGGTGTGGGGGGCAATGTCTCGCCGGTGCGCTGCCAATGGCGTAGCCGTGAGGCCAGCCAGGGGTCGGCCAGCGCACCACGGCCCAGCATGACGTCATCGCAACCGGACAATGTACGGGCTCGCCAATAATCCTGTAGTGACCAGATATCGCCATTGGCCACGACGGGAATCGACACGTGCTGGCGAATGCGGGCGATCCATTCCCAATGCGCCGGCGGTCGGTAGCCTTCGTCCCGGGTGCGGGCATGCACGACCAGTTGGGAAGCTCCGCCACGTTCCGCTGCGCGGGCGCAGTCCAACGCCAGGCGCCGGTGGGAGAAGCCTAGCCGGATCTTGGCGGTGACGGGGATGGCCCCGTCGACGGCGCGGTGCACGGCGCTGACGGCGCGTTCGACACGCGCTGGGTCGCGCAGCAGGGAAGCGCCGCCATCGTGACGATTGACCAGCTTGGCCGGACAGCCGAAATTGAGGTCCAGGCTCACGGCGCCAAGGCGAACGGCCTGCTGCGCATTGGCTGCAAGCGCCTCAGGATCGGAGCCCAGCAGCTGCAGGTGAACGGGAATGCCGCTGGGCGTGGTGATTCGATCCTGCTGCAATTCGGGGCAATGCTTGTAGAAGACCCTGGGCGGCAGGCGAGCATCCACGACACGCACGAACTCCGTCACGGTCCAGTCGAAGCCGGGCCGGACGGTGAGCAGGTGACGGGTATGGGCATCGATTACGCCCTCCATGGGCGCTAGGCCGATGCGACCCTTATGTAGTAAATTAACAACGTACTCAACCATGGTGTCATTGCATTATCGTGGAATTCAGGCAGGTTATTGTACCAGTCAAAATGCGCTCGCCGATCAGGGAAAAGTCAGGGTGGGACGCCTAGCAAGGGGATCGACACAACATGGACACGGAGCTGCTGCAGGAAGGCGTGAACCTGATGGCCTTTGGTATGGGCTTTGTTTTTGTCTTCCTGACGGTGCTGGTCATTGTCACCGGCATCATGTCGAAGGTCGTGGGACGCCTGGTGCCGGAGCCGGCCAAGAGCGAGGATGCCAGGCCGGGGCGGACACCCAGCCCTGCGCGGGACGACGATGACGTCATGGTGGTAATCGCGGCCGCCCTGCATCGCTATCGCCAGCGGCGGCGTCGCTGAGTCTTGTGGCGCCGAAACGATTTTTCGCTGCGTTCGTTTCTCTTTGAATGGATAAGGATAATGTCATGAGCGAGACCCAACGCCCGCTGGGTATAACCGATGTCGTACTGCGCGACGCCCATCAGTCACTGTTTGCCACCCGCATGCGTCTGGACGACATGCTACCGATCGCCGAGAAGCTCGACCGTGTCGGCTTCTGGTCGGTCGAGTCCTGGGGTGGCGCGACCTTCGATGCCTGCATCCGCTATCTGGGCGAGGATCCCTGGGCGCGCATTCGTGCCCTCAAGGACGCCATGCCCAACACGCGCCAGCAGATGCTGCTGCGGGCCCAGAACCTGCTTGGCTATCGGCATTACGCCGATGACGTGGTCGACAAGTTCGTCGAGCGGGCACGCACCAATGGCGTCGACGTGTTCCGTGTGTTCGATGCCATGAACGACCCGCGCAACCTGGAGCGGCCGATCAAGGCGGTGGTCGATCAGGGCGGCCATGCCCAGGGCGCGATTTCCTATACCGTCAGCCCGGTGCATACCATCGAAGGCTGGGTCGAGCTCGCCCAGCAGATCGAGGCGATGGGCGCGCATTCGGTGGCCATCAAGGACATGGCCGGGTTGCTCACGCCCTATACCGCCTTCGATCTGGTGTCGCGTCTCAAGAAGGCGCTCTCGGTACCCGTGCACATGCAGTGCCATGCCACCACCGGCATGTCCACGGCTACTGCGGTCAAGGCGGTCGAGGCGGGCATCGACAATGTCGATACGGCGATCTCCTCGATGTCGATGACCTATGGCCACAGCCCGACCGAATCGGTCGTGGCCATCCTCAAGGAGACCGAACGCGATACGGGGCTCGATCTCGAACTGCTCGAGGAAATTGCCGCCTACTTCCGGGAGGTGCGCAAGAAGTACGCGGCCTTCGAGGGCTCACTGAGGGGCATCGACTCGCGCATTCTGGTGGCCCAGGTGCCTGGCGGCATGCTGACCAACATGGAAAACCAGCTCAAGGAGCAGGGCGCGGGCGACAAGCTCGACGACGTGCTTTCCGAGATTCCCAAGGTGCGTGAAGACCTGGGGTTCATCCCGCTGGTGACGCCCACGTCGCAGATCGTGGGAACCCAGGCCGTCATGAACGTGATGATGGGCGAGCGCTACAAGTCGATCTCCAAGGAGGTCCAGGCACTGCTCAAGGGTGAATACGGCTCGGCGCCGGCTGAGTTCAACAAGGAGCTGCAGGATCGAGTGCTCGAGGGTGGCGAGCCGATCACCTGCCGACCTGCCGACCTGCTCGAGCCGGAGATGGACCGTCTGCGCGACGAACTCCGGAGCAAGGCCAAGGAAGAAGGTATTCGCCTCGAGGAGGGCGAGCGTGAGATCGACGATGTACTGACCTATGCGCTGTTCCCGCAGATCGGGCTCAAATTCCTCAAGAACCGCGACAACCCCGATGCCTTCGAGCCGGTCCCCGAGGCGCCCGGCAAGTTGGAAACGCTGCCGGCCAAGAGCGAGTCGAAGGCGCCTGCCACTCAGGCGGCACCCGGCGAGCCCGAGACCTACACCATTACCGTCAACGGCAAGCAGTACGTGGTCGAGGTCGCCGAGGGTGGGGACATCACCCAAGTGCAGAGCGGTACGGGCGCGCCATCGGGCACGTCTACCCAGGTGTCCCATGACGAGGGTTCACCGCCCTCGACCGGCGAAGCGATTACTGCACCGCTGGCGGGTAATATCTTCAAGGTTCACGTCAAGCCGGGCGACAGCGTCGCCGAAGGCGATGTGGTGATCATCCTCGAGGCCATGAAGATGGAGACGGAAGTGCGTGCGGCCAGTGCCGGCACGGTTTCCGAAGTCAAGGTCAAGGAAGGCGACAGTGTATCGGTCGGCGATACGCTGATCGTGCTCTAAGGACATCGCCACATGGATAAGTTAATGACGCTCTGGTACGGCTCCGGGCTGTACAACCTGAGCCTGGGGCAGGCGGTGATGATCTTGGTCGGGCTGGGACTTTTGTACCTGGCCATCCAAAAGCGCTTTGAACCGCTGCTGCTGGTGCCGATCGGCTTCGGGGGCATTCTGGCCAATATTCCCGAGGCTGGCTTGGCGCTTTCCGCGGCCGAACAAGCGGCGCATATGGCGCGTCCCGGTGTGATCGAACAACTGGCCGGTGCGTTGGGGGTCGGGCTCGACCCCGGTGCCACCCTCGACAGTTGGCGCCATGCCGTGACCGAGGCGCTGCACGGCGACCTGTCGCCTCAGGCCTATCGCGAAGCCAACGACCGAGCGATGGATGCTGGCTACACCCATGGCATGCTGTATCAGTTCTACAGCGTAGCCATCGCCTCGGGCATTGCACCGCTGGTGATCTTCATGGGTGTCGGTGCAATGACCGACTTCGGTCCGTTGCTGGCCAATCCACGCACCCTGTTCCTGGGGGCGGCGGCGCAGTTCGGCATTTTTGCCACGCTGCTCGGTGCGGTCGGCTTCTCGGCACTCGGGTGGATGGACTTCTCGCTCAACCAGGCGGCGGCCATCGGCATTATCGGCGGCGCTGACGGGCCGACCTCGATCTATGTATCGAGTATCCTGGCGCCCGAGTTGCTGGGGGCCATCGCGGTGGCGTCCTACTCCTACATGGCCTTGGTGCCGTTGATCCAGCCACCGATCATGCGTGCGCTGACCTCTGCCAAAGAGCGTCAGATCGTCATGACCCAGCTGCGTCCCGTGCCCAAGCTGGAAAAGATCGTCTTCCCGATCTTGCTGCTGATCCTGGTGGCGTTGTTCCTGCCGGACGCAGCACCGCTACTGGGCATGTTCGCCTTCGGCAACCTGATGCGCGAATGCGGTGTTGTCGAGCGCCTGTCGGATACCGCCCAGAACGCCTTGATCAATATCGTGACCATCTTCCTGGGTCTATCGGTAGGCTCCAAGCTGGTCGCTGATCGCTTTCTGGCTGTTGAGACCTTGGGTATCCTGGGCTTGGGCATCGTGGCGTTCGCCATTGGTACGGCCTGTGGCGTATTGATGGCCAAGCTGATGAATACCATGAGCAGGATGCCCATCAATCCGCTGATCGGCTCCGCCGGTGTCTCGGCAGTGCCCATGGCGGCGCGGGTGTCGAACAAGGTGGGTCTGGAAGCCAATCCCCATAACTTCCTGCTGATGCATGCCATGGGCCCCAACGTGGCCGGTGTCATCGGCTCGGCGGTGGCGGCCGGGGTGATGATCAAATACCTGGGCTGAGCCTTTAGTAAGGCTCTCATGAGAAAAGGCGCCAACTGGCGCCTTTTCTCGTTTCCATATTTCGCATTACGTGATGTAAGCAAGCATCACCAGGCCGCAGCGGTGCCATCCGTGCGTGGTTCGGTACCGGCGCACAGCACGCCACTGTCATGATCGCGGACGATGATCTGGCCGCGGCCGAAGCTCAGTGAGTCGGCGCGCTTCACGAGGGTATGGCCACGTCGCATCAATGCCTGGGCCAGGTGGTCGGGAAAGTCGGGCTCGACCTCCACGGTCTTGCCTGCGACCCATTGCCAGCGAGGCAGGTCCAGGGCCGCCTGTGGGTTCAGGCCGTCGTCGAGCATCGCGCTGACGACCTGCACGTGACCCTGCGGCTGCATGAAGCCACCCATGACCCCGAACGGCCCCAACGCTTTTCCCTGGCGGGTAATGAACCCGGGAATGATGGTGTGATAAGGCCGTTTACCGGGGGCCAGGACATTGGCATGGGCGGGATCGAGAGAGAACGACCAGCCCCGATTCTGCAAGCTGATGCCCGTGCCGGGCACCACGATGCCCGAGCCAAAGTTCTTGAAGTTGCTCTGTATGAACGAAACCATGTTGCCGTCGCCATCGGCGGTGGCGAGATACACCGTGCCGCCCCGGATCGGGTTGCCGTGGACGGGGTCCAGGGCTTGCTCCCCGATCAAGCCAGCACGCTCGGCGAGGTAGGCGGGGGTCAGCATGTCATCGACGCTTGGCCCCATTGCGCCGGGGTCGGTGATATGGCGAAGCCCATCGACATATGCGAGTTTGGTGGCCTCGATGCGACGATGCAGCGTCTCGACGGGATCGCAGCCGTCCGGACCCAATATCTCGAGCATTCCCAGAGCCTGCAGGGCGATCAGGCCGCAGCCGTTGGGCGGTAGCTCCCAGATGTCATGGTCGCGGTAGCGGACGGCGACCGGTTCGACCCACTCGGGGGCATAGGCGGCGAGATCCTCCTTGCGCAGGAATCCACCATGCTCGCGAAAGAAGGCATCGATCGTTTCGGCCAATTCGCCGCGATAAAACGCGTCGGAATGACTGGCGGCAATCGCGCGCAGCGTGCGGGCATGATCGGGTGAGCGCCATAGCTCGCCGGGCTGCGGCGCCCGGCCCGCGGGTGCGAAGGTCTCGAACCAGGGGGCGAAGACGGCCTCGGCATAGCTCCTGTATTCATGGAAAGCCTCGTCCCACATCTGATGAACCACGGGCGATACCGCGAATCCCCGCTCGGCAAGGTCGATGGCGGGTAACAGCAGTTCGTCGAATGGGAGTCTGCCGAAGCGCTGCGAGAGTGCAGACCACGCAGCGGGGGCGCCGGGAACGGTGACCGGTAGCAGGCCGTGCTTGGGCATCTGTTCGTGGCCCAATCCTTTCACTCCATCGACGCTCAAGCCCTGGGGGGCAGGACCACTGGCATTGAGCCCGTGGAGCTTGCCATCGATCCAGACGATGGCAAACGCATCGCTCCCCAGGCCATTGGAGGTCGGCTCGACCACGGTCAGTGCGGCGGCCGTGGCGATGGCGGCATCCACCGCATTGCCACCGCGCTTGAGTATGTCCATGCCCGCCTGGGACGCCAGCGATTGTGACGTGGCGACCATGCCGCGGCTGCCGTAGGTCACCATGCGCCGGGAAGGGCCGGGATAGTAGAGTGGATCATGGTGCATGGCGCTTCTCCTTGTTGGTCTGTTTTCCTTCCATGTCACTGGACCTGCGGGCCTGTTAGCTGCGTTTCTGCAAGGGCGCTGCCACCGGGGGCTTAGCCCAGGAACAGGCCGCCATAAACCAGGGCGGCAAGGACGACGAAGGCGGGATGGACATTGAAGCGCAGCAGCGCGAGGCCTGATGCAACGGTAATGATGACCATGTGGATCACGCCGGCATTCTCGAGTCCTTCGCTCAGGAAGCTGAAGGTCAGCCAGCCCATCATCACCGCGATCACCGGGCGAACCCACTGGCTCATACGCTTGACCCGCGGCGAGTCGCGATGGCGGTAGAGTAGCCCCAGCGCGCCCAGCATCAACAGAAGCGAGGGCACGACCGTGGCGAATACCGCGACGACTGCGCCGGCGATGCCCGCGACGTCATAGCCGATGTAACCGGCCATCTTGGTCGCGATGGGGCTGGGCAGGGCGTTGCCCAGAGCCAGTGTCTCGGCGAATTCCTGAGCGCCCATCCAGCCGTAGCGGCCGACGACCTCATTCTCGATCAGGGGAATGATGGCGGGACCACCGCCGTAGCCGATGATGTTGGGAATGAAAAAGGCGAGGAAGAGCTGCCAGTAGATCACCGCGAGGTCTCCTTGGCCTTGTTGTCGGGCAGCGTGCGGGGACTCAGGAGCGCGGCGAGCAGCAGCGCACCGATGACCCAGCCCGGATGTACGCCCAACCAATAGATCAGCCCACCGGCGACCGCTGCCATCGCCAAGGCCACCCACCACCCCAGCGCCAGGCGCGATTTATTCCCAAAATCCCAGGTGAGCTGCGCCATCATGACCATGACGACCGGAATCACGCCTTGGCCCATGCCGTGTATCCAGCCGACGTCGCGATAGCGGGTGAACAATCCGAGCAGCGCAATCATGGCAACGATAGTGGGGCCGATCGTGGCGAGCAGGGCGATACAGCAACCGCTGATCCCGCCCACCCGATAGCCGATATACCCCGGCATCTTGGTGGCAATCGGTCCCGGCAGGGTATTGGCAATGGCGAGGACATCGGCGAATGCCTCGTCATCCATCCAGCCATGACGCGTTACCACTTCCTGGCGTACCAGGGGGATCATGGAGGGCCCGCCGCCAAAGCCGAGCAGGCCGATACGCAGGAAAGCCCAGAACAAGGGGGCATGGGGCGCTTGTGACATGTCAGCCTCAGAGCAGACGAATAGTTTTATCAATCGATTACCCTGGCCACCCGAGATCGGTGGGGTAGCCTTGGCAGCGCTATATTACCAGCCCGTTAGCATCAGGGCGTGTGCCACGCGACCTGGCCACGCAGGCGGGCCTCGAGTGGCGCCAGCTCGCGTGGCATATCGTCCGGCCAGGCCAGGGTCAGTATGACCCCGTTGGCGCCATAGTCGGCTGCTGTCACCTGCACGTTGCGCGACTCGAGCCATGCCCTGGCTTCGGATTCGCCGGCGAAATCGAGTGCCAGCTGGCAATGAGAGCGCGGTGTGAACAGGCACGTTTGTAGCGTATCGAGCGCTTGGGCGACGGCCTGGGAATAGGCCCGCGCCAGGCCGCCGGTGCCGAGCTTGATGCCGCCGAAGTAACGAATCACCACGCAGCCGACCTGGCCCAGGCCCGAGCCTTCGAGCACCTGGTACATGGGGCGACCGGCCGTTCCTCCCGGTTCGCCATCATCCGAAAAACCGATCGCCTGCTGCTCGCCCGGTGGCCCGGCAATGAAGGCGCTGCAATGATGGCTGGCAGCGGGATGCGCGGCGCGTGCCGATGCCAGCACGGCCTCGAAATCGGCCGCCCGTTCGGCGTGGCAGGTCCAGGTAATGAAGCGGCTGCGTTCGATCTCGAGCGTGGTTTCCTGCCACTCGCCATCGGCCAATCGAGGAATCGGATAGGCCATCAGGCAGCCGTGGCAGGCTGGCGCATCACACCCATGACCAGTCCCAGCACCTGTATGTCATCGTTTTTCAGATAGATCGGCGGCATGCTCTCGTTGGCCGGCTGCAGGCGCACCCCCGATTTCTCGATATACAGCTTCTTGAGCGTGACTTCCTGGCTGTTGATCAGGACCACGGCGGTTTCGCCATTCTCGGCGCTCTCCTGGCGTTCGATGATGATCACGTCGCCATCATGAATGTTACTGTCGATCATCGAGTTGCCGCACACCCGAAGGGCATAGGTATTACGGCGTACCATGCGGGACGGAATGAGAACGCTGGCCTGGTCGGGACAGGCTTCGATCGGCAAGCCAGCGGAGACCCGCCCCAGCATGGGCACTTCGATCAGGTCGGTGGCGTCGATCGCTTCCCAGGCATCGGAAAGCGGCAGATTGGCAATACGTTGCAGATAATGCGCAGCGGTATGCGACATGGGCTCTTCCTCGAGGGAATCGGGGCGCATGGAGACCTGTTGATATTTACAGCACTCGCAGGGGCATGGCAAGGCGATGTTAGGTGTTGCTCTCAACGCCGCAAGCCTAGACATGGCGCGGCCTGTATGCGACCCGCTGACGCAGCCGCCGTGTCTGGCGGGGCCTGTTAATTCCATGTAAAGTGCCGGCGAATCCCCGGTTTGGAGAGTGCGGTGACCTTCCGCCTAGAGGCGCGGCGCCTGGCATGTGAACGAGACGACCGTTGGCTGTTTACCGATCTGGACATCGAGATCGGCGCCGGAGAGATCGTGCGCATCGAAGGTCCCAATGGCAGCGGCAAGACGACACTGCTCAAGATCCTGTCGGGGCAACTGGCCGATTATCAGGGGGAGCTCTTCTGGTGTGGCGAGCCGATGCGCCGAGTACGTGTCGATTTTCTTGCCAACCTGCTCTATCTGGGCCACGCCCCGGGGGTCAAAGCCGCGCTGACACCCCTCGAGAACCTGGCCTGGTACCAGGCCCTGGCAGGCGAGCAGGGCAACGAGGCCGAGCGGATGCAGGCGTTGGCCGGTGTTCGGCTGACGGGGTTCGAGGACATTCCTGCCGCCCAGTTGTCCGCGGGCCAGCTTAGGCGCATCGCTCTGGCGCGTCTGGCCTTGATCCAGCGTCCCTTATGGGTGCTTGACGAACCCTTTACCGCCATCGACCGGGAGGGCGTCGCCGAACTCGAGCAGCGCCTACTGGCCCATGCTCAACGGGGCGGTAGCGTATTGCTTACCACGCATCACGATCTGGCCCCTTTGGGAGAGCTACGACGTATTCCTCTGGGTACGGGGGCGCGTCATGCCACGCAGTGACACACTGACGATCCGGGAATCCCGGGGTGGCTTGGGGGGCGCTGTCGCGGCCACGCTACGTCGCGACCTGATCCTGATGCTTCGCCGACGCAGCGAGATCATGAATCCCCTGGTCTTCTTTGCCTTGGTGATCACTCTGTTTCCGTTGGGGATCTCGCCGGAACCGGCCCTGTTGACCACCATCGCGCCGGGGTTATTGTGGGTGGCGGCCCTGCTGGCCACGCTGCTGTCGCTCGACTCGCTGTTTCGTGCCGACTACGACGATGGCAGTCTGGAGCAGTTATTGCTGGCACCGCAGCCGCTCCCGGCGCTGGTGCTGGCCAAGGTGGCGGTTCACTGGCTGATGACCGGGCTGCCGCTGGCCTTGATGTCGCCGCTGTTGGGCTTGATGCTGGGCCTGCCCGGCGGCAGCTACCTGATATTGGCCATCTCGTTGGCCCTGGGCAGCGCCAGCCTGAGCCTGATCGGCGCGATTGGTGCAGCGCTGACGGTCGGCCTGTCGCGCGGCGGCGTACTGCTGTCACTATTGGTACTTCCCCTGTATATCCCGGTGCTGATCTTCGGCGCAGGGGCGGTACAGGCAGCCATCCTGGGCGACGGTGCCGCCGCCCACCTGGCGATTCTCGGCGCCCTGCTATCGCTGGCGCTGATGTTGGCACCCTGGGGCATTGCTGCGGCACTGCGCATCAGTATCAATGGTTGAGAGGTAACGGTCATGTGGGCCTTCATTCATAAGCTGGGCTCGCCCAAGTGGTTCTACGGCATCAGCGCACGCATGCAGCCGTGGTTCTGGATCGCTGCCGTGCTCCTGATCGCCGTAGGCAGCGTCTGGGGCCTGGCCTTCGCGCCTGCCGATTACCAGCAGGGCAACAGCTTCCGTATCATCTACGTGCATGTGCCGGCAGCCTTCCTGGCCCAGTCGATCTTCGTCGGCCTGGCCGTGTCCGGGTTGGTCTTTCTGGTATGGAAGATCAAGGTCGCCGACATGGCGGCAGCGGTGATGGCGCCCTTGGGCGCAGCGATGACCTTCATTGCCTTGTTCTCGGGGGCGGTCTGGGGCGTGCCGACCTGGGGCACCTGGTGGATGTGGGATGCGCGGCTGACCTCGATGCTGATCCTACTGTTTCTCTATCTAGGCGTCATTGCCCTGCGTGGCGCATTCTCCAGTCGTGACAGTGGCTCGCGCGCGGCCTCGGTGCTGGCCATGGTCGGCGTGATCAATATCCCGATCATCAAGTACTCGGTCGACTGGTGGTATACCCTGCACCAGCCGGCAAGCTTCACCCTTACCTCGCGTCCTTCGATGCCGGTCGACATGTGGTGGCCGCTGCTGTTGATGGTGCTGGGGTTCTACTGTTTCTTTATCGCCTTGACGCTGATGCGGACCCGCAACGAGATCCTGCGTCGCGAGGCGAGCAAGCGCTGGGTACGTGACCTGGCACGCGAGGAGGGCTGATGGCTTTCGACTCCCTGAATGAGTTTTTGCAGATGGGGGGGCATGCCCCCTATGTCTGGGCGGCCTGGTGTGTCACGGCGGCCTTGATGGTCGGCGCAGTACTGCATGCCCGGTTCGAACGGCGCAGCCTGCTGCGCGATCTGAAGCGCCGCGAGCGCCGCGCCATGAGCGAGTTATCGAGGAACGAAGTCAATGAGGCCTAAACGCAAGCAGCGCCTGTACGTCATCCTGGGCCTGGTCTGCCTGGCGGCGATCGCCGTGGGGCTGACCTTGTATGCCCTGCGTTCGAACATCAACCTGTTCTTCAGTCCGATCCAGATCGCCAACGGCGAAGCGCCGGTGGACCGCCAGATTCGCGCAGGGGGGATGGTCAAGGAGGGTACGGTATCCCGCGATCCTGCCAGCCTGGATGTCGAATTCGTGATCACCGATTACGTCGAGGAGCTGGAAGTCAGGTACAGCGGGATCCTCCCCGACCTGTTCCGCGAGGGGCAGGGCGTGGTGGTGGTCGGTCGCCTGGGCGAGGACAATCGTCTGCGGGCCGATCAGGTGCTTGCCAAGCACGACGAGAACTACATGCCCAGCGAAGTGGCCGAGGCTCTGGAGGCGGCGGGGTACTCGCCGGCCGACTACGCCGCGGAATACAGCGCCGAGAAAAAAGCCGACGCATCCTATGGCGAACAGGCCGAAAAGACCGAGTAGAGTGGAGATGCCATGTTGATCCAGATGATCCCCGAGATCGGCCACTTCGCGCTGGTGATCGCCCTGGCCATGGCGATCGTCCAGGCTGTCGTGCCGCTGGCCGGGGCTGCCACGCGTCGCCCCCTGTGGCTGGCCTTCGCCCGCCCCATGGCAGGCGGGCAGTTCCTGTTCGTGGCCTTCGCCTACCTGTGCCTGACCACGAGCTACATGCTGGATGACTTCAGCGTGGCCAACGTGGCCAACAACTCCAACTCGATGCTGCCCTGGTACTACAAGTTCAGTGCCGTGTGGGGCAACCATGAGGGCTCGGTACTGCTATGGAGCTTGATGCTGGCCGGCTGGAGCTTCGCGGCCAGCCGCTTCTCGCGCAACCTGCCCCAGGATATGGTCGCGCGCGTGCTGGGTGTCTTGGGTCTGGTCAGTAGCGGCTTCCTGCTTTTCGTACTGATCACGTCCAACCCGTTCGAGCGTACGCTACCCTCGGTTCCCCAGGACGGCGCCGATCTCAACCCGCTACTTCAGGATTTCGGCCTGGTGATCCATCCGCCGATGCTCTACATGGGGTATGTCGGCTTCTCGGTGGTGTTCGCCTTTGCCATCGCCGCGCTACTCGGCGGTCGCCTGGATGCCGCCTGGACGCGTTGGGCGCGCCCCTGGACCAACATTGCCTGGGCCTTTCTGACCGTGGGCATCGCCCTGGGCAGCTGGTGGGCCTATTACGAACTCGGCTGGGGCGGTTGGTGGTTCTGGGACCCGGTGGAGAACGCCTCGTTGCTGCCCTGGCTGGCCGGGACTGCGCTGTTGCACTCGCTGGCGGTTACCGAAAAGCGTGGCTCGTTCAAGAGCTGGACGGTCTTGCTGGCCATCACCACGTTTTCGTTATCCCTGCTGGGCACGTTCCTGGTGCGCTCGGGCGTGCTCACGTCGGTTCATGCCTTCGCCAACGACCCGTCGCGCGGCTTCTTCATCCTGATGCTGCTGGGTATCACCGTCGGCGCCTCACTGCTCGTTTTCGCGTTACGTGCGCCTCGGGTCAGTCACGCCGTGGGCTTCAACTGGTTGTCGCGCGATGCCCTGCTGCTGATCAACAACATCCTGCTGGTGATCATGACGGTGACCGTGCTGATGGGCACCGTCTACCCCTTGATCCTCGATGCCCTGGGCCTGGGCAAGATCAGCGTGGGCCCACCGTACTTCAATGCCCTGTTCGTGCCGTTGACAGTGATCCTGTGTATTTTCATGGGCCTGGGTCCCAGCGCGCGCTGGAAGCGCATGTCGGGACGCGACCTGTTCCGGCGCCTGGCCCTGGCAGGGGTGGCGGCGTTGGTGATCGGCATCGTGGCGCCGTTGCTGTACGCCGGCGAATGGAATCTGTGGGTATCGCTGGGGGTGGTGGCTGCGTTGTGGATCGTTCTGCCCATGCTGCGCGATATCTATGACAAGACCCGTCATGCCAGTTCGTTCGGAGCAGGGCTACGCAAACTGTCGCTCGCCTACTGGGGCATGTTGTTGGGACACCTGGGAGTGGCCGTGACTATCATCGGTGTCGCGGTGGTCTCCAACTACAGTATCGAACGCAACGTTCGCATGACGCCGGGCCAGAGCGTCGAGGTGGCGGGCTACAACTTCACCATGACCGACCTGCGCAGTCGCCGTGGTCCCAATTACGTGGCCGATACCGCGACCATCGAGGTGCAGCGCGGCGATGGAGCGCGTCAGTTCGAGATGTACCCGGAGAAACGGCTCTACATCGCCCGCGGCATGCCGATGACACAGGTGGCGCTGCGCCCGGGGCTGTTCCGTGATTTGTATGTGGCCATGGGCGAGGATCTCGGCGATGGCGCCTGGGCCATGCGCGTTCAGTACAAGCCCTTCGTGCGCTGGCTGTGGCTCGGGGCGCTGTTGATGGCGGGCGGTGGCATGCTGGCCGTCTTCGACCGTCGCTATCGGCAAAAGCGCCGGCAGGCAGCGGCTGAGGAAGCTACGGCACGCGAGGCAACGGCATGAGACGGCGCCTGTTACTGCTCCTGCCGCTGGTCGGCTTCCTGCTGTTGGCCGGGTTTCTCTATGTCGGGTTGTCGCTGGATCCGTTCCATCGCGATTCGGAACTCCTGGCGAATGAATTCCCCGAATTCGACCTGCCTACCCTGGAGGACCCCGAGCGACGCGTCGATGTGTCCTCACTGAAAGGTGAGGTGAGCCTGGTCAACGTATGGGGCGAGTGGTGTCCCACCTGCAAGCAGGAAATGCCCCAGTTGCTCGATCTGGCCGAGCGTGGTGTGCGCCTGGTGGGCATCAATTACAAGGACACTCGCGAGAAAGGGCTCGAGTTCCTGCAGGAATTCGGCAACCCCTTCGAGTTCAACATCTTCGATCCCGACGGTGACCTGGGATTCGAGCTGGGCGTCTATGGCGCGCCCGAGACGTTCCTGGTCGATCGCGACGGCATCATCCGCTATCACCACACGGGCTACATCACACCCGACGATGTTGAGCAGACGATTCTGCCGGAGGTGAAAAAATGGCAGTGATCTCCCGCAGCCTGGCCTGGCTGCTGCTGGCATTGATGGCTGGGCTGGCCAACGCCGCCGTAGAGGTGCGTGAGTTCGACGACCCGGTCCTCGAGCAACGCTATCGTGAATTGACCTCGTCACTGCGTTGTCCGAAGTGCGAAAACCAGGCCATCGACGAATCCAATGCGCCGGTCTCCATCGACATGCGTGACCGTGTCTACCAGCTTTTGCAGGAAGGGCGCGCGGACATGGAGATTCGCAATCACATGGCCGAGCGCTTTGGCGACTACGTGCTCTACAACCCCCGGCTGGAAGGTCGCACCTGGCTGTTGTGGGGCTTGCCGGGCGTGCTGGTCATACTCGGGGCCGTGTTGGTGATGCTCATCGTGCGCTCACGGCGCCAGGCTTCGGCGCGTGAGCTATCGCAGGAAGAGCGCGCGAGACTCGACGACTTGATCAAGCGAGAGGGCAGCGAATGACATCTCTTTGGATTGCCTTCGGCCTGTTGCTGTTGCCCGCGCTGTGGCTACTGACCGTACCCCTGCGCAGAGCGGAAGCCGTGCATGCCGCGCAGCAGGACTTCGAGGCCAACGATCGTACCGCTGACCAGAACGTGGCGATCTACCGGCGCCGGCTCGAATCGCTCGAGGCGGCACGATCCCGCGGCGAGATCGATGCTGCTCGCTATGAAGAGGATCGTCTGGACCTTGAGCGCAGCCTGCTCGAGGATACCGAAACCCTCAAGCGTGCACCGCTCAAGTCGCCATTGGCGGGCCGCTTGGCGGTGCCCCTGGCGATGGTGCTGATGGTCGGCTTCAGCGTGGTCTGGTACATGCAGGAGGGCGCCGAGGGCGACCTGGCGCTGTATCTCGCCCAGCAGGAAGTGCGCAACGACCCTGATCGGTCGCTTCCGATGATGCTCGAGCGACTCGAGCAGGAAGCCCAGCGGCAACCCAACAACCCCAACGTCTGGGGCGCCCTGTTCCCGCTTTACCGCGACACCGGCCAAGGTGACAAGGCCGTCGAGGCGCTGGAACGCCTGATCGAGATCGAAGGGCGTCAGACGGCGTTGCTGGCACAGCTCGCCCAGATTCGTTTCTTCATGGCCGATCGTCAGATGACCGATGAGGTGCAGTCGCTGGTCGACGAGATCCTGGCCCGCGATCCGCGCCAGCCCACGGTGCTCGGCATGCTGGGCATCAATGCCTTCGACGAGGAGCGCTACGAACAGGCCATCGACTACTGGCGCCGGGCCATTGCCGGCTTCGGGGACCCCGGCTCGGCCGATATGCTGCGTGAAGGCATTGCGGTTGCCCAGGAGCGCCTGGGCATCGAGCCCGAGAATCGCGAAGTGCCTGGGGCGCAAGGGCCGGGGATTCGGGTTCGCGTAAGTCTCGCCCCCGCGCTGCGCGACCAGGTGCCGAATGAGGCCAGCGTCTTCGTGGTGGCCCGCGACATGGCGGGTGAACTGCCTCCCCTGGCCGTGGCTCGAGCGACCGTGGCCGACTTGCCGCTGGACGTGGCTCTCGATGACAGTCTCGCGATGAGCCCGGCGGCGACTATTTCCCAGGTCGACGAGGCCCGCCTGGTCGTACGCGTGTCCACGACCGGGCAGGCCACGCCGCAACCCGGCGACCTGCTCGGCGATCGCGAAGGGATCCCGGTAGGCGACCTGGAAGACGCGGAGCCGGTCGAAGTGGTGATCGACAGGATCGTCGAGTAGCGTGCGTCTCAAGTCGATCAAGCTGGTTGGGTTCAAGTCGTTCGTCGACCCGGTCACGGTCCCCTTCGATGGCAACATGACCGCCATCGTCGGCCCCAACGGCTGTGGCAAGTCGAACGTCATCGACGCCGTACGCTGGGTCATGGGCGAATCCTCGGCCAAGACCCTGCGTGGCGAATCGATGACCGATGTCATCTTCAATGGCTCCACGGGCCGCAAGCCGGTGGGCATGGCCTCGATCGAGCTTCTTTTCGACAATCGCGATGGCAGCATGGGCGGGCCCTACGCTCAATATGCCGAAATCGCCGTCAAGCGCACCGTCACCCGAGACGCCCAGTCAGGATACTTTTTCAACGGCCAGAAGTGCCGACGTCGCGATATCGCCGACCTCTTCATGGGGACCGGCCTGGGACCGCGCTCGTACGCCATCATCGGCCAGGGCATGATCTCGCGCCTGATCGAGGCACGCCCTGATGACCTGCGAGCCACCCTCGAGGAAGCCGCCGGTATCTCCAAGTACAAGGAGCGTCGCCGCGAGACCGAGAACCGCATGCGACGTACCCAGGAGAATCTGGAGCGACTCGACGACATTCGTGAGGAACTCGACAAGCAGCTCGAGCGGTTACATCGCCAGGCGGATGCGGCCAAGCGCTACCAGGCGTTGAAGGACGAGGAGCATAGGCTCAAGGGCGAGCTGGCGGTGCTACGTGCCCGAGCCCTGCACGTACAGCAGAACGAGCAGGAGACCCGGGTCCGGGATCTCGAAACCCAGGTCGAGCGCGAACTTCTCGGCCAGCGACAGAGCGAGACCCGCCTCGAGGAATCGCGTATCGAGCACGACCGGCTGGCCGAGCAGCTCGATGCCCATCAAAAGCGCTTCTACGACACCACCGCGGAAATCGCCCGTCTCGAGCAGAACCTGGAACATGGCCGCTCCCGCGAGCAGCAATTGGCGCGTGACCTGGAAAATGCGCGCCGCGAATTGGCCGAGCTCGATCAGTTGGGTGAAACCGATGCCGAGCGCCTGCAGGTCCTGGACGAGCGCCTTGAAACCCTGGGGCCGGAGCGTGAGGAAGTCGAGGAGAGTCTGGCCCAGCTCGAAGAGGCTCTGGAGGAGGCCGAGGCTGCCGATGCCGACGCCGCCGAACGCTGGTCCGAGTTCAATGAACGCCTGCGCCAGGCCAATCATGAGGCCGAACGCGCCCAGGATCAGGTCAAGGGACTCGAGCAGTCCCTGGAGCGTTTGGCCAGCGAGGGGCAGCGCCGCCGCCAGCAAGCCGAGGAACTTCCGGATGTTGCGGAGCTTCGCGAACAACGCAGCGAGTTGGCCGAGCGTCTGGCCGAGTTCGATCTGGCGCGCGAGACCCTCGAGGAGCGCCGCGAGGCGCTCCGCAACCAGCGTGAGGCCGCGCGCCATGCCCAAGCCGAGCGCGAGCAAGCCCGTGAAGCGGATCGTCAGGCACGCAGCACCTTGCAGGGTGAACTCGCCTCGCTCGAGGCGCTGATTCAGGCAGGGCTGGCGGATAACGACAGTGCCCTCGCCGCGCACCTGGCCAGTCACGGCCTGGACCAGGCGCCCCGGCTGGGCGAGCGGTTACAGGTCGAGAGTGACTGGGAGGATGCCGTTTCCTGGGTACTCGCGCCCTGGCTCAATGCCCGATTGACGACACTCGACAACGCACAAGCGCTGCTGGCGGACATCGATACGGGCGAGTTACCGCTGGTCGAAGCGAGTGACGAGCCACAGCCCGGCGTGGCCGAAGATACCCTTGCAGCCCGGGTGCAGGGCGCCGGCGCTGCCGCGGTGCTGCTCGCCGGGATTCGCTGTGCACCGAGCCAGGCCGACGCCTGGGCCCGCGTCTCGCAACTGGCACCGAACGAGAGCGTGATCACCGCCGATGGATTATGGCTCGGCCGTGGTTGGGCACGGCGCCACGGCGCATCGGGGGCCACCGATAGCCTGCTGGTCAGTCAGCGTCGGCGCGACGAGGTGCGTCAATCGCTCGAAGACATCGAGGCGCGCCTGGTGGCGCACGATGAGGCGCTCGAGCGTGCCCGGGCCAATGCCGAGCGTGACGAGACCACACTGGAACAGTACCGTCAGGAAGAGCGTGACCAGGATCGGCTACGCCAGCAATTGGCCGTTCAGGAATCCAACCTGGCGACGCGGCTCGAGCATCTCGATGCTCGCGCACGGGAACTCGACGAGGAGCTTTCGCGGCTCGAGGAGACGCGTGAAGACCAGGCTATGGCGCTGGAGTCGGCTCGCGATCGCTGGCAGGGCGCGATGGCCACGCTCGAGGAGAGCAGTACCCAGCGGGAGGAGCTGGAACGGCAGCGACACCAGGCGCAAGCGCATCTGGCCGAACTGCGCGCGCGTCAACGCCCGCTGGTCGATCAAGTCCAGCGCCTGGCGCTGGAGCATCAGCGACTCTCCACCGAGCGACAAGGCCTGGCCCAGCAGCAAGGGCGTGCCGAGCAGTCGCGCGAGCGTCTCGAAGCCAAATGCGCCGAGCTCGAGGAAGCACGCGAAATGCTGCTCGAGCCTCAGGAGGACGAACGCGAACGGCTCGACGAACTGCTGCACCGGCGCGCCCAGGAAGAACGTGCGCTGACTGCGTGTCGCGACCAGGCCACGGCGCTGGCCGACACGCTGCGCAATACCGAACTGGCTCGCCAAAGCCACGAACGTAACCTGGAAGGCATCCGCGAGCGTCTTCAGGAGGCACGCATGCAGGTCCAGGCATTGACGCTCAAGGCCGAGGTGCAGCAGGAACAGCTCAACGAACTGGGCCATGACGGCGACAAGCTGGCCGAGGCGCTGGATCCCAACGCCACCGAATCGGCCTGGCAGACCCGGCTCGAGGAACTCGCCGAGAAGGTGCGCCGACTAGGTGCCATCAACCTCGCGGCTATCGAAGAATACGACCAGCAGGCCGAGCGGCGCGACTATCTCGAGGCACAGCATGGCGAACTCAGCGAGGCGCTGGAGACGCTCGATCGCGCCATTCGCAAGATCGATCAGGAAACACGGACCCGATTCAAGCAGACCTTCGATCAGGTCGATGCTGGCCTTCAGACGCTTTTTCCCAAGGTCTTCGGGGGTGGAACCGCATGGCTCACGCTCACCGGGGAGGATTTGCTGGAAACGGGTGTTGCCATCATGGCAAGACCTCCCGGTAAAAAGAACAGCACGATTCATTTGCTCTCGGGGGGAGAAAAAGCGCTAACTGCGTTGTCTCTAGTATTTGCCATCTTCCAACTCAATCCGGCACCCTTCTGTATGCTCGATGAAGTGGACGCGCCACTTGATGATGCCAATGTCGGACGATACGCGAAGTTGGTTAAAGAGATGTCGGATACGGTTCAGTTCATTTATATCACCCACAACAAGATCGCCATGGAGGCCGCCGAGCGTTTGATGGGGGTCACCATGCAGGAGCCGGGCGTATCACGCCTGGTGTCCGTGGGTATAGAGGAGGCGGCAGTGCTTGCCGAGGCCTGAGCGTCTTGAACCGGAACTTCAAACGGGTTACCAAGGATGGATCACGATGAACGACGAGACGATTAGCGGGGAATTGCTTCGGGTCTGTATCGAAACTTGACAATTAAAAATAGTGGCCCTTTTTTTGATAATCGCGCTATGCTGTTGTCGAACAACCTATTCAGGCATGGCGCCTTAGCAAACAGGCAAGACGACCCATGGAACTAAGAGAGTGGCTAATCATTCTGGGGCTGGCTCTGGTGAGCATCATCGTGATCGATGGTATACGCCGCCTCCAGCGCCAGCGGCGTGTGCCCCGGCTGGACCAGGTCGACATCCGTTCGACGAGTCCAGAGGTGAAAAACGACACCCCAGTCAACGATCCCGACGAGGCGGCACGCGAGGCCGAACTCCAATGGGAATTGCCCAACGGCGGAGCGCGGGTCGTCAAGCCGGCTACCTATGATCGGTTCGAGGGCAAGCCCAAGTTGAAGCGCCAGGAGCACCCCGGACCCTCCACGGTGCTCTCCAACTGGCGCAAGTCGGCCCCGTCGCACGACACCGACGAGACGCATGCCCCTGAGACGTCCACGGCCACTCGTCCCGCTGTCGCGCCAGTTGCCGAACGCCCGATGCCTGTCGCTGAGACATCCGCGGCCGAAACTCGTCCTACCGATTCTGTCGCGCCGCAGCCGGACGTCACGGCGACCCAACGCACTGCGGCCCGTGCCCAGGCAGCGCCTCATCACAGTGAGCCGGCCCCGCGTGAAGCCGAACCCCAGGTAGCGTCACAGGCCCAGGCAACAGCACAGGCCAATGATGCCGCTTCACGCGAGCGTAGCGAGCCGACCCTCTCGGCCCTCGAGACAGAACCCCGGCAGGCTGCGCGGAGCGAATCGCAGGACATGCCCGGTCTGGCTGCCGATCCGGAGGATCACGACGAACACCTCGACGCCGAGCGTTATCGAATCGTCGACCTGGATGGCATGAGCGACTCCTTCAAATCGAATTCGCTACGAATGGGAGCTTCCATGCAGCGCTTCGGAGCGTCACTCTCGCGCAACCTTGCCGAGCGCAAGACACAGCGCCGCAAGGAAAAACTCAAGCGCGAGCAGGAGAAGGCCGAGCGTAAGGCACGAGAGGCCAGTCGTCGTCAGCAGGAGAAAGCCGAGCGCGAGGCACATGAAGCCGAACGCTTGCAGCGCGAGAAAGAGCGTTCGCTGGCCGAGGACGATTACGACGATCCGCTGTTTGCGCCTTCGCATCGTTCCAGCGCGGCGGCGTATAGTGACCAGCCCCGTTACGATCAGATGACCTTCGCCTCGACTGACGAGCCCCTGGAATATGGGGCGCATGACGAGGCCTACGACGACACCATGGCGGCACAACATGATGTCGTCACGCCGCATCCAGTGGTGG
This sequence comes from Litchfieldella xinjiangensis, assembly GCF_000759345.1. Taxonomy (GTDB): domain Bacteria; phylum Pseudomonadota; class Gammaproteobacteria; order Pseudomonadales; family Halomonadaceae; genus Litchfieldella_A; species Litchfieldella_A xinjiangensis. The sequence continues at coordinate 1,480,559 of NZ_JPZL01000001.1, read as the reverse complement.
AAAAGGCACTGCGCCACGACGTCAACGGCGAGCATGCCCGCGACACGCTCAGCCATGCCGAGGAAGTCATCGTCATCAGTGTGATGTCGCGTGACGAAGCCGGCTTCTCCGGCACCGCGCTCCTCGACCTGATGCTGGCTTGCGGCTTGCGTTATAGCCGTGAAATGGGCATCTTCCATCGCTTCGAAACCGAGGATCCGCTCAGCGAGCTGCAGTTCTCGATGGTCAACGTGGTCAAGCCCGGTACCTTCCCGCTCCAGTCCATGGACGAGTTCTCCACCCCGGGCATCACCCTGTTGATGCCGCTGCCCGGCGCCCACGATACCAGCGCGGCGTTCGAGGCCATGGTCGAAACCGCCATGGTGGTGGTACGTCACCTGGGCGGTGAGCTGAAGGACGAGAACCGCAGCGTGATGACGGCCCAGACCGTCGAGTTCGCCCGCCAGCGCGTACACGAATTCGAGCGTCGTCACCGTCTGCACCGCTACCAGGCGAACTGACGCACGCCACGTTCGATCGGTACCGATGACAACCCTGTGAGAGCCTCACAGGGTTGTCTCGTTTCCGTTTCCCGTTTGCCAACGAGACCGCTATTGCATGAGCCAGCCCGACGCCAAGACGCGCGATGAAGTGACACGCCTTCGCGCCGAACTCGAGGATGCCAACTACCGCTATTACGTGCTCGACGATCCGGCGCTGACCGATGCCGAGTATGACCGCAAGCTGCGCCGTCTTCAGGAAATCGAGGGCGACCATCCCGAGCTGGTGACCCCCGATTCGCCGACTCAACGCGTTGGGGCGCCCCCCGCGGAAGGCTTTCCCGAGGTCGAGCATGCCGTACCCATGCTGTCACTCGACAATGCGTTCGATGAAGACGAGATTCGCGCTTTTGTGCGGCGTGCCGGTGAGCGATTGGAGCGGGATGGGGAGACCCTGGCGTTCTGCTGTGAACCCAAGCTCGATGGCACAGCCGTCTCGCTGGTCTACGAGAACGGCGAACTGGCCAGTGGCGCGACACGCGGCGATGGGCGTACCGGCGAGGGGATCACCACCAACCTGCGTACCTTGAGATCGGTGCCGCTCAAGCTGCGAGGGGCGACACCCCCAGGGCTGATCGAAGTGCGTGGCGAAGTGACCATTGCCCATGACAAGTTCGAAGCGCTCAACGAGCGGGCTCGACAGGAGGGCGGCAAGGTATTCGCCAATCCGCGCAATGCCGCAGCCGGTAGCCTGCGCCAGCTCGACCCACGCATCACCGCCACGCGGCCGCTGGAATTCAACGCCTATCAGGTAGCCCGCATCGAACCCGATCCCGGCGAAGAGACCCATAGCGGATTGATGGCGCGCCTGACCGATTACGGTTTTCGCATCAACAACCTGCTCCAGGTGGTTCATGGCAGCCAGGGATTGATCGACTATTGCCGCGACCTGGGCGAGAAGCGCGATGGGCTCGGTTACGACATCGACGGGGTCGTCATCAAGGTCGATGACCTGCGTCTGCAGCGTGAGCTCGGCTTCGTTGCCCGGGCGCCTCGCTGGGCGGTCGCCTTCAAGTTCCCGGCCCAGGAGCAGGTGACGCGACTCAATGACGTCGAGTACCAGGTGGGGCGCACCGGGGCCATCACCCCGGTGGCGCGCCTGGAGCCGGTGGCGGTCGCGGGCGTCACGGTCGCCAACGCCTCGTTGCACAATCAGGACGAGATCGCACGCCTCGGGGTAAAGATCGGCGACCGGGTCAGTATCCGACGCGCCGGTGATGTCATCCCCCAGGTGGTGCGTGTCGTCGAGCCTGCACCGGCGGGTGATGCGCGCGATATCGTTTTCCCCAGCCAGTGCCCGGTCTGCGGCTCCGAGGTGGAGCGCATCGAGGGCGAGGCCGTGGCACGTTGCTCCGGCGGTCTCTACTGCCCGGCCCAGCGCAAGGAAGCCTTCCGGCACTTTGCCGGTCGTCGGGCGTTGGATATCGACGGACTGGGCGAGAAGCTCATCGACCAGTTGATCGAGCGAGATTGGGTCAAGACACCGGCCGCCCTGTTCCGCCTGGATGCAGCGCAGCTGACCGAGCTGCCGCGCATGGGGCGCAAGTCGTCTGAAAACCTCGTGGCGGCGCTCGACAAGGCCAAGCGCACCACGCTGCCGCGCTTCATCTACGCCCTGGGCATCCGTGAGGTGGGCGAGGCCACGGCCAATAACCTGGCACGTCATTTCGGTACGCTCGATGCCATCATCGCAGCGGATCAGGCGGCGCTGGAAGCCGTGGAGGATATCGGCCCGATCGTGGCCCATCACGTGCATACCTTCTTCCAGCAGAGCCATAACCTCGAGACTATAGAAGACCTGAGGGCGCAGGGCGTGCGTTGGGAGGAGGCCGCCGTCGAAGAGCGTCCACAGCCCCTGTCGGGTCAAACATGGGTGCTGACCGGCACGCTGGAGAGCATGACGCGCGACGAAGGCAAGGCGCGGCTCACAGCGCTGGGGGCCAAGGTTGCCGGCAGCGTGTCCAAGAAGACCGCGGGTGTGGTCGCGGGGCCCGGTGCGGGCAGCAAGCTCGACAAGGCCGAGCAAATGGGCGTGCCGGTACTCGACGAGCGCGAATTCCTTTCCCGGCTCGAGGCCTGGGAGCGCGGCGACACCCCCTCAACCCCGGGAGAAGCGACATGAGTGGCCGTTTCGTTGAAGTGCCGTACCGCATGCTACCGGGCGAGACGCTGGATGCGCTGCTGGAGACGTTCGTGACCCGCCAGGGCTACGACACCACCGACACCGGCGAGGGCATGCGCGGCTGGGTCGGGCAGCTCAAGCGTCAGCTCGAGAAGGGCGAGCTTGTGATTGCCCATGATCTTCAGACCGAAACCACCGAAGTATTCACTCTCGCCCAGTGGCGCGCCTTCGGTCGTGACCTGGCGGATGACGAAGAAGGTTGAAGCCGGGCTCTAGTGTCCACGGATGATATCGCTGATCACTCGCCGGCCGGGATGCAGGTGATCGGCGAGTTCGATTTCGACAGGTAACGGCTCGTCGCAGATGCGTGAGGCAATCACCTCGGCACACAGCGGTGCGCTGGCCAGACCGCGTGAGCCATGGGCGGCACTGATCCACATCCCCGGATGATGTTCACCCGGAATCTCGGGAATCCGTTTGGCATCCTTGGACAATACACCGTAATCGGCTTGCCAGCGCTGGGCATCGGGTACCGGGCCGGCATAGGGCGTCTTGTCGGGGCTGGCGGCACGAACTGCGGCGCGGCCGGATAGCGAGGCGGGGTCGAGCGAGACCCCCGCCTGGCGCAAGGCCTCGACGTATCCCGGCAGGGTGCGTTCGAGTTCGGCCAGGTTGGCGGCATGGTCGGCCTCGCGCAGGTCGGTATCGGCAGTATTCGGTGCGAAGGTGGCGCCGAACGTCTGTACGCCGTCCAGCGCGGGTGGGGCATAGCCGCCTGCACACACCACGCGGCCAAGTTCAGGCACGCCGGGCGGCAGGTCGAGCATCGATACCTGGCCGCGGATGGGCTGCAGCGGCAGGGTCTCGGTCTGGGTAAAGCGGTTGGCCAAGGCCGCGGTAGCGATCACCACGTGGTCGGCCTCGAGCGTCGTCCCGTCGGCGAGGTGAACCTGCCAGCCCGAGTCTTGCCGTTCGAGCCGCACGGCCTCGCCTTCTTGAAAGCGCACGCCAGGAGTCGCTGCCAAGTATTCACACAAACGGGCCGGGCGCACCCAGCCCGCCTGTGGATAATCGAGCCCGCCCATCTCCGTACCGTCATCCGCCGCCAGGCCTAGGCGCATCGCGTCGCCACGCCCGGCGAGCCGGCTGGCAGTGTCGGCGTTCACGCGTGTCACGACCGTCTCGGGTAGGCCGTAGTGCTCGAGGAAGCGCGACTGGCGCTGGCGCTCCCGGGGTGAGGACGCCAGTTGCAGCACGCCGCAATCCCGCCATAATTGTTGTTCGGGGTCGATCTCGGCCAGCCAGCGCCGCGAATACAGCAGCCCGGCAAGATAGAAACGGCTCTGCAGGTTGGCCTCGGCCGCCAGCTTGACGTACAGCGCACCCTGGCGATTGCCCGAGCCGCCGCTCCCGGGGCCGTCCTTGTCGACAAGGGTCACCGACACCCCGCGGCGTGCCAGGGCATGGGCCACGCTGGCGCCGGCCAGCCCGGCTCCGATCACCGCCACATGGCGCGCCGGCAGCGGGACGGGCGGCTGGAACCAGGGCGTCGCCTGTCGCCGGATATCGGCGGGGGGCGAAGCGATATCGCCTGCCAGCATTTCCCGCTTGCGCCCGAACCCTGGCACCTTGCGCCAGTTGAACCCGGCGGCACGAAGCCCGCGTTTGACCACTCCGGCACACGTGAACGTGGCGAACGTGGCGCCGGGGTGGCTGGCGTGTGCCATGGCCTCGAACAGGGCCGGTTGCCACATGTCGGGATTCTTGGCGGGCGCGAAGCCATCCAGGAACCAGGCGTCGACACGACCATCGAGATGCGCCAGGCGCTCGGCACTGTCGCCGAAGTGCAGATCCAGCGTGACGCGCTCAGCGAGTACCAGCCGGTGCACGCCCGCCACGGCCTCGGGCCACCGGGCCACCAGTTGCTTGGCCTTGTCGCCAAGATCGGGCCATACCGCCAGCGCGCGTGCCAGGTCGTCTCGGGTGAGGGGGTAGCGTTCGGTGGAGACCAGATGCAGCCGGGCCCCGGGCGCGGCATACCGCTCGAAGCAGGCCCAGGCGCAGAGCGTGTTCAAACCGGTACCGAAACCGGTTTCGCCAATGGTAAACGGACGGGCGCACGACCAGGCGGCAAATCGCTGTGGCAGGTCGTTGGCAGCAAGGAAGACGTGTTCGGTCTCGGCGCGGCCATCGTGGCGGGAAAAATAGACATCGTCGAAATGCCGGGAATGGGGCGTTTCCAATTCGGCATCGTCACGCCGCCAATCGAGTTGTGCGTGGGACAGGGCGGTCGGCAGGGAGGATGCATCGGCGGAAGCGGCCACGCGGTGACTCCGTTCGGCTAGGTCAAAAATTGATCGATTATCGCCGCGCAAGGCGCGTTGTGGCTTGGCGCAATGCGTCCGCGGGCTGTTAACACAGTTATCCACAGATGCTGTGCAAAGAACGTTATGCACAACCGGTGAGCGGCAACGCTTCCTTTGCCCGCCGGACGTCGTCCACGCCCGGCGGGTGACGCCTAGGGCAGCACTTTCTTGAAAGGCTTCACCGTGACCTGGTGATACACCCCCGCGATCGTGTAGGGGTCGGCGTCCGCCCAGGCCTGGGCGCTGTCCAGGTCGTCGAACTCCGCGACCACCAGGCTGCCGGTAAAGCCGGCATCGCCCGGTGTTTCGGCGTCGATGGCCGGGTGGGGGCCGGCCAGTACCAGGCGGCCCTGCTCGCGTAGATTCTCGAGACGTGCCAAATGGTCGGGCCGTGCCGCCAGGCGTTTTTCGAGGCTGTTCTGGGTATCTTCACTGATGATTGCGTAGAGCATTAGCGTGCTTCCTCCTGGCCAGGATTGACCGTGTCGCGCCGGACGCGCACCATGGTGGCCCTTTATTCTGACAAAGACGCCGCGTGGCGTCATGCCAATGACTGCGCTTTCCGCATTGCCTACCTGCCTGGCCGAAGGCCGGGGAATCGATTTCCACATGCACTCTACCGCCTCCGACGGTGCCCTGGCGCCCGCCGCGCTGGTTGCGCTCTGCCATCAGCGGGGGGTGACCCACATGGCGCTGACCGACCACGACACCGTGGCGGGCGTCGCCGAGGCCCAATCCGCTGCCGAGCCGCTAGGCATGTGCCTGTTGCCCGGCACCGAGCTATCCTCGCAATGGCGCGGCGTGAACATCCACGTCGTGGGGCTCTTGCCTCATGGGGCGCAGGGGGCACTGGACGAAGGGCTCGTTGCCCAGGCACGGGCACGGGAAGCGCGTTCCGAAGTGATCGCCACTCGGCTGGAGAAAATCGGCCTCAAGGATGCGCTGGCCCGTGCGCGACAGCAAACGGGGGGTGAGGATCGCCCCTTGGGCCGGCCCGATTTCGCCAAGGCCTTGGTCGAAGCCGAACTGGTGCCCGACATCGCCACCGCCTTCAAGAAATACCTGGGCAACGGCAAGCCCGGTGACGTCAAGTCTCACTGGCCCTATCTCTCCGAGGTGGTGGAATGGATCGTCGACGCCGGTGGGGTGGCGGTGCTGGCGCATCCGCTACGCTATGGAATGACGCGACGCAAACGTGGCCTGTTGCTGGACGATTTCCACAAGGCAGGTGGCGAGGCCGTCGAGCTGGTCAGCGGCTACCAGAACGCCGATCTGACCCGTGACCTGGCGCGGCAGCTCGATGAACGCGGGTTTTACGGCTCGCTGGGCAGCGATTTTCATTTTCCGGGGGGTGCCATCGCCCCGGGAGCCTTGAGCGATGTGCCACGCACCCGCGTCGTGCCGGTATGGATGCATCCGCGCCTGGCCGCCTTCGGCGCAGCCAAGCCGGTGACTAACAGCGAATCGATTTAAAGGAACGCGACCCATGACGCAGTATTTCGAGATTCATCCCGACAATCCCCAGAAGCGCCTGATCGATCAGGCGACAGCGATCATTCGCCAGGGCGGAGTAGTGGCTTATCCCACCGATTCAGGGTATGCCCTGGGCTGCCACCTGGGCGACAAGAAAGCCATCGAGAAGATCAAGTGGCTGCGTTCCCTGGACGACAAGCACAACTTCACGCTGGTCTGCTCGGATCTGTCGGAGATCGGGAAATACGCCAAGGTCGATAATATCGTCTTCCGGTTGCTCAAGACCCATACGCCGGGGCCGTACACCTTCATCCTCGTCGCCACTACCGAAGTGCCGCGCTTGCTGCTGCACCCCAAGCGCCGCTCGATCGGCGTGCGCGTGCCCGACCATCGCATTACCCACGACTTGCTCGCGGCGCTGGGCGAGCCGCTGATGAGCGTCACGCTGATTCCGGAAGGCGAAACGCTGCCGATGACCGACCCCGAAGCCATCCGCGATCGTTTCGGTGCGCATCTGGACTTGATCATCGATGGTGGCGCCTGCCACCTCGAGCCGACCAGCGTGATCGATCTTCGCGACCTCCCGCCGGTCATCCTGCGCGAGGGTCGTGGCGACATCAGTCCGTTCCAGGGCTAGTCGCCGGCATTCTCGGGTGGGGTGATGCCCTCTTTTCTTGGGTCTTCGCTGGTCTCGTCGAGCCAGGTCCCGCACTTGAGGCAATACCGGGCACGCTTCTCGTGGCGATCGTGCCCGCAGCCGGGGCAAGCCTCGTCGGAATAGCGCTCCTCGCGAATCGAGCGGATCACCTGGGCCGAGAAGACGCCGGTAGGCACGGCGATGATCGAATAACCGATCAGCATCAGCATCATGGTGATGGTCTGCCCGAGGGCAGTGACCGGAACGATGTCGCCGTAGCCGACCGTGGTCAGGCTGACCACCGCCCAGTAGATCGATTTGGGGATACTGGTAAAGCCCGCCTCGCGCGGCTCGATCAGGTACACGATCGAGGCGAAGATGCTGACCACGATGAAGATGCTGAACAGGAACAGGAAGATCTGGTGCCAGCTACGCTTCAGGGCGTCGATCAGCATTCGTCCCTCACCGACGAATTGCATCATGCGCAGAATGCGGAAGATTCGCAGCACTCTCAGCAACCGCACCACCACCAGCGATTGGGCGCCTGGCAGTAGCAGCACCAGCCAGGTAGGCAGGATCGAGACCACGTCGATGATGCCGTAGAAACTCTTGAGATAGGTAAGCGGCTTTTCCAAACAATAAAGACGCAAGGCGAGCTCAAGAGTGAAAGCCAGAGTGAAGAACCACTCCAGCCCATAGAACACTTGGCCGTAGGGCTGCATGGCCGTCACGCTTTCCAGCATCACCACGCCGACACTCGCCAGGATGGTGATGATCAGGGCGATATCGAATCCCTTGGCCAAAGGCGTATCCGATTCGAAGATAATCTGGAAGAGACGGGTGCGAAGCCCTTCTCCGGCCGGTTTCAGCTGAGACTCCACACCGTACTCCTTTAGTCGTTCCGTGACGGGGCACTACGGCCCGGGGGTCGTCAATCGCTGCGCCAGTGTCAGCGCATCACGACCGAAGTCTACATCGAACCATGACGTCCCCTCGAGACGCTCGGCAAGCCGGGCGGCCAGGCGCTGCGTGTCGTCATCGGTATCGCGCGCGGCCATCGTGGCCAGGCTTTCCCGGGCCGATGTCTTGAAAGCCTCGTCACGACTGTCATGGTAGGCATCGAGTGCAGCGATCGCACGTTCCAGCCACGCTGCCGGGGTATTCGGATCGTTGGGTAGTGGCCACGATCCGGCCAGCAGCGCCGCGCTGCGAGCGGCCTTGCTGGTGCTGGCGGGTCGCAGGGGAACCTGCTCGGCGAGACGTGAAGCGAGCAACCAGAGCGCTTGGGGTTTGCCGCCCTTGAGTTCCAGTTCCAGCTCGGCGATCGGCACACGGCGACCGGCGGCACGAATCTCCCCGCGATCCAGAGCCACTTCGACGCTACCGTCATCGGTCTCCACATGCCAGGCATGACGCTCGAAATCGGTGGTGAAGCGTGGAATCAGGGACGCCAAGGTATCGGCGGAGAGGTCGCGCATCGGCGGCAGCTTGGCAAGCCCCACCAGGTCCAGGGTCTCGTTCTCGATCGGCCACTCCCATTCACCGCGCACCGATAGCCCGCCCTGACCCTGGCCGCTGGTCTTCAGGGTCTGTAGCAGGCCGGTCGGGGTGCGGCGTATGCGCAAGGCCACGCGGGCGGCTTCCAACGTTGCCTCGGGGGTGTCGTAGTAGGTATTGCGCAGCGGATAGACAGACGACGGTGCGCCTTCAAGCAGCGGATGGGCGAACAGGCGCGACGCCGCATCGTCGGCCAGGGCCAGCTTGAGTTCGATTTCCTGGCTCATGGAATCATGACCTTAGTGAGTCGGTTCGGTGAATTTTTCATGACGGCCTTGTCGTCAGACTCTATACTGAGGGCCGCCATTTCCTAAGCTAAAACCTCTCTATGGTTACTCCCAATCCGTTTTCAGCGATGTTCGGCCGTTCGCCATTCCAGCCGCTACTCGCCCACATCGTCAAGGTCAATGATTGTGCCGACATGCTGGTGCCATTCTACGAGGCGACACTGGCCGGCGACTGGGAACAGGCTGCCAGGCATCGCGAAACCATCACGCAACTCGAGCACGACGCCGACTCGCTCAAGACCGAATTGCGTCTGAACCTGCCCAACTCGCTGTTCCTGCCGGTGTCGCGCTCCGACCTGCTGGACCTGATCAGCGTGCAGGACAAGATCGCCAACAAGGTGCGCGACATCACCGGCATCATGCTCGGCCGCTGCATGGTGACCCCGGAGCCCCTGCAGCAACCGTTCCTCGAATACATGAAAACGGCCGTGGCCTCGGTCGCGCAAGCCAGGAAGGCACTCGAGGAACTCAAGGATCTGCTGGAGTCCGGGTTCGGTCGCAACGTTTCCGACGTGATGCAGAACCTGATTCGCGAACTGCACCAGCTCGAACACCAGAGCGACGACCAGCAGGTGGCTATCCGCCGCCAGTTGTTCGAACTCGAAAGCGAGCTGCCACCGGTCGACGTGATCTTCCTGTACAAGATCATCGACTGGGTGGGTGAAGTGTCCGACCGCGCCGAGCGTGTCGGCAGCCGTCTGCAGATTCTGACGGCACGTTGAGACGACTGACGAGAGAGCCCGCTGCGATCCAGCGGGCTTCTGCTTTCCGCTTCCATTGACACCCACATAGGATCCTTCCACCTATGTCGATCATTGCGCAACATGGCGAGATCTTCATCATCCTGGCCTGTATTTTTGGCTTCTTCATGGCCTGGGGCGTGGGGGCCAACGACGTCGCCAATGCCATGGGCACCTCGGTCGGTTCCAAGGCCATCACCATCAAGCAGGCGATCCTCATCGCCATGGTCTTCGAGTTCCTCGGGGCCTGGTTGGCCGGCGGTGAAGTCACCTCCACGATTCGCGGTGGCATCATCTCGCCCGACTTGCTGGCCGAGAACCCGCAACTACTGGTCTACGGCATGCTTTCGGCCCTGCTGGCCGCAGCGATCTGGCTATTGGTCGCCTCGGCCAAGGGCTGGCCGGTATCCACCACTCACTCCATTGTCGGGGCCATCGTCGGGTTCGGCGCCGTGGGCCTGGGGGTCGAGGCCGTGGCGTGGGGCAAGGTGGGACAGATCGCCTCCAGCTGGCTCGTCTCCCCGCTATTGGCTGGCTCGATCGCCTTCATGCTGTTCAAGTCGGTGCAGCACCTGATCTTCGAGAACGAGGATCCCTTCGCCGCAGCCAAGCGCTACGTACCGATGTACATCTTCCTGGTCGGTTTCATCGTCGCCATGGTGACCTTGACCAAGGGCCTCAAGCACATCGGCCTGGACTTCGGCTTCGGTGCCAGTGCCCTGTTGTCGATTCTCTTCGGCCTGGTGATCATGGGTCTGGGGGGCTGGCTCGAAAGCCGCGTGACGCGTGTAAAACGTGAAGACGATGCCTTCGGCTTCAATGGCGTGGAGCGTGTATTCGGCGTGCTGATGCTGTTTACCGCCTGTGCCATGGCCTTCGCCCATGGCTCCAATGACGTCGCCAATGCCGTCGGGCCGCTGGCGGCCGTGATCAGCGTCGTACAGAGCGAAGGGGTCATCGACAGCGCCGCGCTGGTGCCATGGTGGGTGCTGGTGCTTGGGGGCGTGGGTATCGTGGTGGGGCTCGCGACCTACGGCCACCGAGTCATCGCGACCGTAGGTACCGGCATCACCGAGCTGACGCCGAGCCGGGGCTTTGCCGCCACGCTGGCAGCAGCGACGACCGTCGTGCTGGCCTCGGGTACCGGCCTGCCGATTTCCACCACCCACACCCTGGTGGGGGCGGTACTCGGTGTAGGCCTGGCGCGTGGCATGGCCGCGCTGAACCTGCGCGTGATCGGCACCATCGTCATGTCCTGGTTGATCACGTTGCCGGCCGGGGCGGGCCTGGCGATCCTGTTCTTCTTTATGTTTAAGGGCATGTTTGGCTAATTGGCTGCTGCGCTCGATATCCTGATTGCCGGCGGTGCGTGCTATCCTCATTTACTTCAGTAAATTCCGGTAGCTGTGCTCCGGCGGCAACCAGCCTCTCATCGCTCGCAACGCCAATTGATCCGATCTAACGGGCGGCACCACACCAGTGGTGCCGCCGTTTTTTCGCCTCTGTTATAGTCGTTTCCTTCACTCATCGTTGCCGGAGCACGGCCTTGAAGAATCGTTTTCCCTTCGTCGATTGGTTCCGTAATTCCTCGCCGTACATCAATGCGCACCGAGGCCGAACCTTCGTGATACTGATCGAAGGCGAGGCGATGGCGGAAGGGCGAGGCGAGCAGCTTCTCCAGGATATGGCGTTGCTGCATACCCTGGGCGTTCGCCTGGTGGTGGTCTTCGGTATCCGGCCGCAGGTACAGGCGGCATTGAGTGCTGCAGGCATCGAGCCGGTGCGCCGCGACGGGCGTTGGGTCGCCGATAGTGAGGTTATGGCCCATGTCGAGCGCACCGCCGCCGAACAGCGACTGTGGCTCGAAGCCCGACTGTCGCTGGGGCTGCCCAATACACCGCTGCATGGCGTCGAGCTCACCGCGGTATCGGGCAATCTGGTGATGGCCAAGCCCTTGGGGGTACGTGACGGCCTCGACTTCGACCGCAGTGGCGAGGTGCGCCGGGTACGGGCCAATGCCATCAAAGGGCTACTGGAGCAGGGCTCGCTGGTGGTGCTTCCGCCGTTGGGTTTCTCCAGTACCGGCGAGGTCTTCGACCTGGATGCCTCGGAGGTGGCCCAGCATGCTGCGGTGGCCCTGTCCGCCGACAAGCTGATCCTGCTGGGTGAAGCCGATGGGCTGCATGACGAGAGCGGGGCCCTGCAGCGTCAGCTCACACCGGCCGAGGCCGAGCCGCTCTACCGCCAGGCGACGCCGGGCAGTGAACTGTCTCGCCACTTGGGGGCCGCCTGCGATGCCGCCCGGCATGGCGTGGCGCGTACCCACCTGCTTTCCTGGCACGATCATGATGCCCTGCTGGGGGAGCTCTTCACCCGCGACGGGGTGGGGACGATGATCACCCAGCATCGCTACGAACAGTTGCGTCCCGCCGAGCTTGGCGATGTGGCCGGCCTGCTCGGCTTGCTCGAGCCCCTGGAGCGCCGCGGCATGTTGGTGGCACGTTCCCGCGAACGCCTGGAGCACGAGATCGAGGACTACATCGTCATCGAGCGCGACGGCATGGTGATCGGCTGTGCCGCCTTGCATACCTTCGGCGAGGAGCGCCTGGGCGAGCTGGCCTGCGTGGCGGTGCACGATGACTATCGAGGTGGCAAGCGCGGCGAGCTGCTGCTCGCCGAGATCGAGCGCCGAGCCCGTCGGCGTGGGCTCGATAGCCTGTTCGTGTTGACCACTCACACCACCCACTGGTTCTTTGAACACGGCTTCCGGCTGGACGCGATCGACGTGTTGCCGCCGCTCAAGCGCGACGCCTACAACCATGCCCGCAAGTCCAAGATTCTCATCAAGCCGCTGGCCTGAGGGGGTCGTTGTCTCCGGCAGGCTACCTGACCGCTGCTGATGTCGCTAAACAGCAACGAGGTAAGTAGTTGTTAAGAAAGCTGTTTATGTTTGGCTTTTATTGTCTGTTGGTGATTGGCGACGTTTTAGACTCAACGAGCATGAAAAAACCGGCCGTTATCGATGCCGTGCCAACATGGCACGGCTTTTTTATTTATTAAGTTGCTGAAAATAGAGGGATTACTAAAAACATGGCACGGCTCTCGCACTATATAGGGTGAGCAACGGGAAGTGATTCACTACGGCTCGAATCACTTTCTCGATCGACTCACCGGGAAGGGCACCACCCTGTGAGACCTGACCAGTCGAGTCGATCAGCGTCTGCTCCACGCGATGTGTGACTTAGGTTGCGATGAGACGGGTACCGCCGAATAGGCAAGGAATGGTACCGCTGGGCAAGGACGCCCTTTGGCAAGGATGCCTCATCCCCTTCGGGGGATCGAATTCAGCCGGCGCCGCCACACGGCAAATCGTGGCGACGCTGCAGAAATGAAGCCGGGTGGTTCGCTACCCGCATGTCGATGACAGCCCCTGTTGGCGTCACGTCAGCGACATGGCTTCAGGGCCTCGGCCCAAAGCGAATGCCGATAAGTGCCTGATCAGGCAGGCAGTTCTAGGTATTCACTTACCCTTCAGTTCCCTGCGTACCTTGGGCCGGCCCTGCCGGCCCTCTTTTTTTGCAATCAAATTTTACACAGGTGACAAAGGGAAAAGCTAAAGCCGACGAGACAACTCTGTTATTCTGAGTGGTACATCGCATGTCCTTGCCGTTATCACTACTACACAGAACATTAGTCATGACCACGCAGGTCTCGCGTCGCTGGCGTCCCCGCTCGCTGCTGCAGCTCGTTCTGATGGCGTTCATCGTCGTCATGCTGCCGCTGGGTATCCTCATGTACCAGGCGGGGCAGGCCTTGTCCGAGCTGACCCAGCTTGCCGATGAAAGTGCCCGCCAGGCGGTGGAAGAAACGCGACGTGCGCGTGCACTCTCTTCCCTGGCACTGGAAATGGAGCGTAGCGCTCGCCAGTACGCCATCGTCGAACAGGAAGGCCTGCTCGACCTCTACCTCGAGCGTGCCAACGAGTTCGGCATACTGCTGGCCCAGCATCGGCGGCTTTTGCCCGACGATCCCGATGTAGCCGCTCTGGCCGATCAACTCGAGCAACTCAAGACCCTGCCCAACCTCGAACTCGAGGAATTCCGCGAAGCGCTGCCGATGTTCGCGACATTCGCCGAATACACCGACGCGATGCGTGTGGCCACCAATCGACAGATCGATACCCGCATCGACACCATTCGCGAGCGCGCCAGTGCCGTGCAGACCCGCCTGTGGTTACAGACCACGGCTCTGGTTTCCGCCAGCCTGGTACTGATGCTGCTGTTCACCTGGCTGATCATCCGGCCGATCCGTCAGCTTGAGCGCCGCATTCTGTGTCTGGGTAGCGCCACCCAAAGTACGCCCCAGAACAATATCCAGGGGCCGGCCGAGCTGGTCAGCCTCGGCGACAGGCTGGACTGGCTGTCGTCACGCCTGGCGGAGCTCGAGGCCCAGAAGCAGCAGTTCCTGCGCCACATGTCGCATGAACTCAAGACTCCGTTGGCCAGCGTGCGCGAAGGCACGGCTTTGTTGGGCGATGACGTGGCGGGAGAGCTCACGCCCCACCAGCGCGAGATCGTGGAATTGATCGACGCCAGCGGTCAGGAACTGCAAACCCTGATCGAGCAGTTATTGAACTACAATCTTTTACAACACCAGCAAGGCATCGAGGTCGAACGTTTCGACGTCGCTGCGGTAGTCAAGGAGCTGCTTGCCAAGCATCAGCTGGCGCTGGAGCACAAGGGCATGCATGTCGATCGCTTCGAGGGGCCCCTGGAATGGCAGGCCGATCGGACATCGACAGGACGCATTCTCGACAACCTGCTATCCAATGCCATCGCTTATGGCGAGGACGGGGGCCGTCTCGAGATTCGCGGACAGCGCTATGGATCGTCTCTGGTGCTCGAAGTGGCCAATAGCGGTGAGCCGATCGCCGAAATCGACCGCTCGCGTCTGTTCGAGGCTTTCTACCAGGGCCAGACCCGGCGCAAGGGGCCGCTCAAGGGCTCGGGCATCGGGTTGTCGATCGCCGCGGATTGCGCGGCGGCTCAACAGGGGCGGCTTGAACTGGTGGAACACGATCCGCTGCCGGTCTGCTTTCGCCTGACGCTTCCCTGGCACCCGCCCCGGGCCGTCCTGCCGGAACCCACCGAACAACATGCGGTCGCACACGATACGAGAACAACGCTGTCGCTGCCGATAAGCGAGAGCACTGACGCAAGGAACTGAAACCATGGACTTTCGTGTTCCCGTAAGCCTGCTGGCGGCAACCCTGCTGGCAGGTTGTGAACTATTGCCTCCGACCGAAGAGACGACCGGTCTGGAGGAACCCGAAGCCATTACCTGCGATGAACGCATCCCTACCCTGCAAGAGAGCGATTGTCTGGTCGAGGCCTGGATCGATTATGCCCTGGCCTCCCAGCGCGGCGACCGGGAGTGGCGCGATGACACCCTGGGCCGCACCGAACGCGAGAATAGCCGTTACCGACTGGCACGGGCGGTTGCTCTGGCCTGGGGTACCGAGCGCGAATGGGCACTTGCCTCGGAATTGTTGAGTGAAGACCTGCATGCCGCCCCGAGCGATCTTCAGCCGCTGTTGCGCTATTGGCTCAACGAGGTGGAAGGGCGTCGGGCCATGGCCCAGCGGGTAGTGCGAGTCGAAGCTCAGCGATCCCAATTGATGCAGGAAAACGAGGAGCTGGCCCGCAAGCTCGAGGCGCTGACCGCCATCGAGCAGAACATCAATCTACGCCAGCATACCCCTTGATCGACCGTTGGAGTTGACTGTGAAGCACGCCGCCAGAAACCAAGGCTCGTATATCCTGCTGGTGGACGACGATACCAGCCTGTTGAAATTGTTGGGGATGCGCCTCGAGAGCCGGGGATTTCGTGTCACGACCGCCCAGAGCGGCCAGGAAGCCCTGAGCTGCCTGGCTCATGAGCGTCCCGACCTGGTGCTGTCGGACCTGCGCATGGACGAGATGGATGGCATGGCGCTGTTTCATGAAATCCAGCGCCAGTCTCCGGGGCTTCCCGTCATCATCCTGACCGCCCACGGCTCGATTCCCGATGCCGTGAGCGCGACCCGCCAGGGTGTGTTCAGTTTCCTGACCAAGCCGGTCGATCGCGACGAGTTGTTCACTGCCATCGATGAAGCGCTGCGCCAGGCCCCCGGCTCGGGCGACTCCGACGACGACTGGCGGGCCGGGATCATCACCCGCAGCCCGCAGATGGAGCGCATTCTCGAACAGGCGCGCATGGTGGCGGCCTCGGATGTCAGCGTGCTGCTGACCGGCCCCTCGGGGTCGGGCAAGGAACTGATGGCCAACGCCATCCACCGCGCCAGCTCTCGGGCCAAGAAGCCCTTCATCGCCATCAACTGTGGCGCGTTGCCCGAGCAGCTTCTCGAAAGTGAGTTGTTCGGCCACGCCAAGGGCGCCTTTACCGGGGCGATCAGCCAGCATGAAGGTCTGTTCCAGGCCGCCGACGGCGGCAGCCTGTTCCTCGACGAGATCGGCGACATGCCGCTGACCCTGCAGGTCAAGCTGTTGCGCGCCCTGCAGGAGCGTCAGATTCGCCCGTTGGGTTCGACGGCGTCGGTACCCATCGACGTACGCATCATTTCGGCCACTCACCGCGATCTCGACCGCGCCATGAGCGAGGGCGACTTCCGCGAGGATCTCTACTATCGCCTCAACGTGGTCAACCTCAAGCTGCCGCCCCTCAAGGAGCGTGCCGAGGACGTACCGCTGCTGGCCAAGTACCTGGTCACCCAGGCGGCAGCGCGCCACAAGCCGTTCGTCAAAGGGTTCTCGTCCGAAGCGCTCAATTTGCTGGCCGCCTCGGCCTGGCCGGGCAACGTGCGTCAGTTGGTCAACGTGGTCGAGCAGTGCGTGGCCCTGACCAGCTCGCCGATCATTCCCGAGGCCCTGGTCGCCCAGGCGCTGACGGCCGAAGAGAATGCGCTGCCCTCGTTCAACGAGGCGCGTGCCAACTTCGAGCGCAGCTACCTGATCAAGGTGCTCAAGATCACCGAGGGCAACGTGACCCAGGCCGCGCGTATTGCCGGGCGCAACCGCACCGACTTTTACAAGCTGCTGGCCCGCCACGAGCTCGAACCCAGCGCCTTCAAGCCCGGCGGCGACACCCCGATGGGCAAGGTCGATCCGATGATGTCCTGAGCGATCAGGACTTCAAACGCCGTTTGACCTCCACCTTGAGCCGTCCCTCACCCAGCCGTGCGGTCAGCACCTGGCCGGGCTGGGTGTCCTGGGCGCGCTGAATCACCTGCCCCGTATCGTTCTCCAGAATCGAATACCCCCGCCCGAGTACCGCCAGCGGGCTGACCGCCTGCAACTCGCGGGCGAGCGACCCCAGCCGGGCGCGGTGCTGTTCCAACCGACGCGGCATCGCCGCATGCAGCCGCGTTTCGGCCTGGCTCAGTCGCTGCTGGGCACGATGAAGCTGCTGGTTGGGGTCGAAGGCCAGCAGGCGCTGCAGGGCATGACGCTGGCGCTGATGATGAGCGGCCAGCCGGGCCGACATCGCCCGGTGCAGGCGCGCTTCCAGTTGGCTGAGCTGATGACGCTGCTGGGCCACTCGCTCGCCCGGGTGTCGCAGGCGGGCGCGCAAGTGATCGAGGCACTGCGCCTCGCTATCCAGCCGGGCACGCTGGGCGCGGATCAGGCGCGAATCGAGCGTCTTGAGGCGCAGGCGCAGGTCGTGTTGATCCGGCACCAGTTGTTCCGCCGCCGCCGAGGGCGTGGGAGCCCGCACATCGGCCGCGAAATCGGCCAGCGTCACGTCCACCTCATGGCCCACTGCCGACATCACCGGCAACCGCGAATGAAAGATCGCCCGGGCCAGGTGCTCGTCATTGAACGCCCACAAGTCTTCCAGGCTGCCGCCGCCGCGGGTGATCAGCAATGCATCGCGTTCAGGGTCGAAACGACCGCCGGGCTGTGTGGCGCGGTTGAGCAGCGCCAGGGCGCGGATCATGGCCGGGGCCGCCTCCCGCCCCTGTACCGGTACCGGTATGACATTGACCCGGGCTAGCGGCCAGCGCGCCTGGAGCACCGCCAGCACATCGCGAATCGCCGCCCCGGTGGGTGAGGTCATCACCAGCAACTGGCGCGGTGGGCAGGGCAGGGGGCGCGCATTGGCGAACACGCCCTCGACGGCCAGGCGCTGCTTGAGCTGCTCGAAGGCCACCAGCAGATCGCCTTGGCCTGCGGGCTGCACCGCATCGACGATCATCTGGTAATCGCCGCGTGGCTCGAAGATCGACACCGACCCCAGCAGACGAACCCGGTCGCCGTTCTTGAGCGGCGTGGCCACGAAGCGCGCCCGATTGCGGAACAGCGCGCAGCGCAACTGGGCCCGGTCGTCCTTCAACGTGAAATAGACGTGCCCCGACGCCGGCCGCGACACACCGGAAAGCTCGCCCTCGACCCAGCACTGGCCGAAATCGCGCTCCAGCAACAGGCGGGCGCGGCGGTTGAGTTCGCTGACGGACAGCGCCGATTCGGGGGGCGGTTGCATGAGCGCATTCCTGGATTCGATCGACCCAGCCTACCATTGCCGCATCGCCACATCAGCCCGGCAGGGCCATGGGCGCTTACATTGCTGCCCCTGCCATCAAACCGTTATAATGGTCGATTAACTTCCCTCACGCCCCGTCCTCCACAGTTCAATGGGTGTTGCCGATATGTTACGTATGGCGCAAGAAGCTCTTACGTTCGATGACGTATTACTTGTCCCCGGCTATTCCGACGTTCTTCCCAAGGATGTCAGCCTCAAGACCCGCCTGACCCGCAATCTCGAACTCAATATCCCGCTCGTGTCGTCCGCCATGGACACCGTGACCGAAGCGCGCCTGGCCATCGCCATGGCCCAGGAAGGCGGGATCGGCATCATCCACAAGAACATGTCCATTGCCGCCCAGGCCGCCGAGGTGCGCAAGGTCAAGAAGCACGAGAGCGTGATCGTCAAGGACCCGGTGACCGTCGGGCCCAAGGCCAAGCTGGAAGACCTGCTGAGCATGGCCGAAGAGTACGGCTACTCCGGCTTCCCGGTGGTCGAGGGCGAGACCCTGGTCGGCATCGTGACCGGCCGCGACATGCGCTTCCAGCCCGATTACAGCGACAGCGTCGAAGCGATCATGACCCCGCGCGAGAAGCTGGTCACCGTGCCGGTGGGTACGCCGCTCTCCGACATCAAGGTCAAGCTTCAGGAAAACCGCATCGAGAAGATCCTGATCGTCGACGATCAGTTCCGCCTGCACGGCCTGGTCACGGTGCGCGATATCGAGAAAGCCCGCACCTACCCGCATGCCGCCAAGGACAGCGATGGCCGCCTGCTGGTCGGCGCTGCGGTGGGTACCGGCCCGGAAACGCCGGACCGCGTGACGGCGCTGGTCGAAGCCGGTGTCGATGCCATCGTGGTGGATACCGCACACGGCCACTCCAAGGGCGTGATCGAGCGTGTCGCCTGGGTCAAGGAGCACTATCCCGACGTGCAGGTGATCGGCGGCAACATCGCCACCGCCGCGGCCGCACGCGCCCTGGCCGAAGCCGGTGCGGACGCGGTGAAAGTGGGCATCGGCCCCGGTTCCATCTGCACCACGCGCATTGTGGCCGGCGTGGGCGTACCGCAGATCACCGCGGTGGCCAACGTGGCCGAAGCGCTCAAGCCCTACGACATCCCGCTGATCGCCGATGGCGGCGTGCGCTTCTCCGGCGACCTGGCCAAGGCGATTGCCGCCGGGGCCAGCAGCGTGATGATCGGCGGCCTGCTCGCCGGTACCGAGGAAGCCCCGGGCGAGGTCGAGCTCTACCAGGGTCGTACCTACAAGGCCTACCGCGGCATGGGCTCGATGGGTGCCATGTCCCAGAGCCAGGGCTCGGCCGACCGGTACTTCCAGGACAAGAGCGAAGGTGCCGAGAAGCTGGTGCCGGAAGGCATCGAAGGCCGCGTGCCCTACAAGGGCGTGATGAGCGCCATCGTCCACCAGTTGATGGGCGGCCTGCGCGCCTCCATGGGCTACACCGGCTGCACCAGCGTGCTGGAAATGCGCACCAAGCCGGAGTTCGTGCAGATCACTGGCGCCGGTTTCGCGGAATCGCACGTCCACGATGTTCAGATCACGAAAGAAGCGCCCAACTATAGGGCTGGTTAACAACGCCGCTGGGCGGCGTCATGCGTTGTTGAAAACGGCCTCGGCATGCTCATTGACATCCACGTCAACTGCGCTGTCTCGGCCGTTTTCGCCTAGCCTGACGCTCACCCAGCGACGCCGTTGAGTTATTCCCCTCATACGCTTTGTCCCGGCCCGCTGCTGAAACGCCGCCTTCAAGAGACGTCCAGATGACCGACATTCACGCCCACAAGATCCTGATCCTCGACTTCGGCTCCCAGTACACCCAGCTCATCGCCCGCCGTATTCGCGAGATCGGCGTCTACTCCGAGATCCGTGCCTTCGATATCACCGAGGAGGAGATCCGCGAGTACAACCCCAACGGCATCATTCTCTCCGGCGGCCCGGAATCCACCATCGCCGAAGGCTCGCCGCGGGCGCCGGAGTGCGTGTACGAGCTGGGCCTGCCGGTGCTGGGCATCTGCTACGGCATGCAGACCATGGCCGAGCAGTTGGGCGGCCGCGTGGAAGGCTCGAACAAGCGCGAATTCGGTTACGCCCAGGTGCGTATCGACAGCAGTGACGACCTGTTCAAGGACATCAAGGATCACGTCGACCCCGAAGGCAGGGCGCTGCTCGACGTGTGGATGAGCCACGGCGACAAGGTGGCTCAGGTGCCGGACACCTTCACCGTGACCGCCTCGACTCCCAGTTGCCCCATCGCCGCCATGAGCTGGCCGGAAAAGCACTTCTACGGCGTGCAGTTCCACCCCGAGGTCACGCACACCCTGCAGGGCCAGCGCATCCTCGAGCACTTCGTGCTGGGCGTGTGCCAGGCGGAAAAACTCTGGACCGCCGCCAAGATCATCGAAGACCAGATCGCCCGCGTACGCGACCAGGTCGGCGACCGCCACGTGTTGCTCGGCCTTTCCGGCGGGGTGGATTCCTCTGTGGTCGCGGCGCTGCTGCACAAGGCCATCGGCGACCAGCTCACCTGCGTGTTCGTCGACAACGGCCTGCTGCGCAAAGGGGAAGGCGAGCAGGTGATGGAAACCTTCGCACGCCACATGGGCGTGAAGGTGATCCGCGTCGATGCCGAAGACCTGTTCCTCTCGCGCCTTGAAGGCGAGAACGACCCCGAAGCCAAGCGCAAGATCATCGGCAACACCTTCATCGACGTGTTCGATGACGAAGCCAGCAAGATCGAGGGTGTCGACTTCCTGGCCCAGGGCACCATCTACCCCGACGTGATTGAATCCGCCGCCAGCAAGACCGGCAAGGCGCATGTGATCAAGTCGCACCACAACGTCGGCGGCCTCCCCGAGACCATGAAGCTGCAACTCGTGGAACCGCTGCGCGAACTGTTCAAAGACGAAGTGCGCCGCCTCGGCCTCGAACTCGGCCTGCCCTACGACATGGTCTACCGCCACCCCTTCCCGGGGCCCGGCCTGGGCGTGCGCATTCTCGGCGAAGTGAAGAAGGAATACGCCGATATCCTGCGTGAAGCCGACGCCATCTTCATCGAGGAACTGCACAAGGCCGACTGGTACCACAAGACCAGCCAGGCCTTCGCCGTGTTCCTGCCGGTGAAATCCGTTGGCGTGGTCGGCGACGGCCGCCGCTACGAATGGGTTATCGCCCTGCGCGCGGTGGAAACCATCGACTTCATGACCGCCCGCTGGGCCCACCTGCCGTACGAACTGCTGGAAACCGTCTCCAACCGCATCATCAACGAGATCAGCGGCGTATCGCGTGTGACCTATGACGTGAGCAGCAAGCCGCCCGCGACGATTGAGTGGGAGTGAGGCAGGCCTAGGCAGAACGCCTGACACGGCTAAGTTGACCGGGATCAAGGGTCTACCAAAGGGTAGGCCCTTTTTCTTTGCAATTCGTTACAGGGTTTAGTTAACTCAGGTTAAGGTCGCTGAGACGACTGCCGATAGAACGAGTATTACAACGTAGACAGGGCTATCCAAGGAGAGGCTTGAAAAGCCATCACACCATGTCGGTTATAGCGGTAACGTGCCCTGACGAAGAAGTAATGCGTTATGCGTAGGGCAACACTCCATCAGCTGTTAGCACCGGAAGCCTGGCATGGTCCGGGTTTGTCGCCTGTCAATCAAGCCGTAAGCATCCTCATCCTGTTAGCATCATTCATCGCCATCTTAGAAACTGAACCGACCGTGCGCAGCTTGGCACCAGGGCTGTTCCCCCTCCTTGAAGCATTCTTCGTAACTGTTTTCATCTTCGAATACCTGCTTCGCCTGTATGCGGTAGGGGAAGACACGCGCTACCGTGGTATTGCCGGACGCCTCCGTTACATCTTCTCCTTCTGGTCACTTATCGATCTGATTGCCATCCTGCCTTTTTTCCTGGGTTTCCTTGCCTATAACAATGCTTTCCTGCTGCGGCTACTTCGACTCTTGCGCATGCTACGACTCGCTCGCCTGGGGCGATTTAGTCAGGCCTGGTCGGCATTGGCCGACGCCTTGCATTCACGTACCCATGAACTGTTGCTCAGCGTGGGCGTGGCGGGTCTGCTGCTGCTATTTTCCTCCGCTTGCCTCTACGTGGTGGAAGCTGCAAGCCAGCCCGATGCCTTCGGCAGCGTTCCGAGGGCCTTGTGGTGGAGTATCGCCACTCTAACCACCGTGGGCTACGGCGATGTAACGCCTATTACCGCTTTAGGTAAGGTGTTTGCCGGCATCACCGCTGTAGCGGGCATCGGTATCATCGCCATGCCCACCGGCATCTTGGCCGCTGCATTCAGCGATGCCTTCCAGAATAAAGACAACACGCAAGGAGATTGACCTTGGAACGTCCCGATTTTGCCAAACGTGGCGAAGAAGCCCGATTGATACCTGTTGTTGCCGATACCAACCGAGAACAACGTGCGGCCTCGGTTCTGCTTGCTGCTCTTCGCGGCGTGCAAGAGTTCCGACAGCAGATGCTTTTGTCGCTGGGAGTGCGTGTCGGGGCTAGGGCGGTATTGGGCGCTTGGACGGAAATCGTATTAGAGGCCGATCCCGGCGTTGCTAAGAGTGATCGCCCCGATGGGTTGATTGTGCTGCAGACGGGACGCAAGACATGGAACGCCTTGGTAGAGGCCAAGATCGGCAATGCTGAAATCGGTGAGGAACAGCTCAAGCAATATCTACAGCAAGCCAAGAAGCACAAAGTGGATGCTGTCATTACCATCACCAACCAGTTCGTAGCCATGCCCTCGCATCATCCAGTTAAGGTGCCAAAAACGATGCTGAAGGGTGTCGAACTTTATCATTGGTCATGGATGTACGCGGTTACCCAGGCGACGCTGTTGCTGGAGTCCGGCGAAATTGAATCGCCGGACCAACGTTTTCTCTTGGAAGAAGTTCTCCGTTATCTCGGCCATGAATCCAGCGGCATATCCCGCTTCGACAGCATGAATCGAGAGTGGAAAGAGATTGTAGCCAAGGTCAAAAGTGGCGCCGTGCTGGGTAAGAATACCGAGGAAGTGGAAAACACCGTCTCCAGCTGGCATCAGGAGCAGCGCGACCTATGCCTGGTGATGAGTCGAAAACTAGGGCGCCCGGTAAAGCTTAAGCTGGCCCGTGCCCACCGCACAGACCCGGTGCAGCGACTTAAGGACGACTGCGAGTTACTGGCTAAGGAGAAAGTGCTTAAGTGCTGCTTGGAAGTACCAGATGCCGCTGCGGATCTGGAGGTAACGGCCGACCTGACTCTACGAACCATTGTCTGCTCCATGAGGCTCTCTGCACCACAGGGCAAGAAGCGCAGCACGGCGCGAGTGAATTGGCTGACCAAACAGCTCAACAAATCCGAAGCCGAGAGCATGTTCGTCAAAGCGGTTAGGCCGGGCCGTGCCGAGGAAACTCAGAAGCCGCTCGTCCAGGTGATCGAGGATGCGGCGGTACTTGAGTCCTCGGCAACTAATGTAGTGCCCAGCGCTTTCGAGGTGTTCTACATGGCCGACCTTGGCCATCGCTTTTCCGGTAACAAGATATTCATCGAAGAGTTGGAAAAGGCGGTGCCGCATTTCTATGAGCAGGTCGGTCAAAGACTCAGGGCTTGGATAGCGCCACCGCCTAAGTTGCACCGGCGTGATCCGGTCGAGGAAAAGAATGACGCCTTAGGCGATGAGGCGGAGGCAAGGAAAGATGTTACGAAAGTGTGGGAAGTGGCTAAGTAGCCTCTAGCGCATCATTAACGAGATTGACATCTCCGTCGAGAGGCTTAAGAAGTCAGCTAACGACCTTGAGCGGACATCTCGGCAGAAGCTGACACTATAAGTTCAACAATCCCGCGTCGGGGCTCGACTGGTCTTGTTCGTATGCCTACACAGTCATGTGCAACAGAGGCATTGCGCCACCTAGCAAAGAAATTCCTTTATATTCTCAGGTAATCGCCATGGATGATTTAATAATAACGCATTCGGATGTGTACCAAAGCTGGCAAAATCATCTATTCAATTTTAGATTGGACGACCCTAAGACCAATACGCCTGGTCTACGAAAGCCACAACTAGCCGCACTTTACGCGACCCTAGGCCATCTGGTGGTCGAGCCCGCCGCTACGGCTACCGTGGTCATGCCCACCGGCACAGGGAAAACCGACACAATGCTCGCGCTGATCATTGCCGCGAAAATGAGGCGTACACTGATCCTCGTACCGTCGGACGCTCTCAGAACTCAATTGGTGAACAAATGCGCTGAGATGAAAACGCTGCGTGCAGTTGGGGCAGTATCGGACATGGCGCGCAATCCTATGCTTGCTGCCATTGATTCGAAGATGTCGGTGGCGCAGGTTGCTGAATTAGCCACTGCCAACATCATTGTGGCCACTCCCCAGGCATTGTTGCTATTCGAAAATACCGCTTTGGATTCGTTGGTTAACATGTGCAGCCACTTGATGATTGATGAGGCTCACCATGTCGTGGCAGCAAGTTGGGACCGAATTAAAATAGCCTTTAGGGGCAAACCTTGCATTCAGTTCACTGCGACGCCATTCCGGGAAGATGGTTTAGCTTTGACTGGCAAGATCATCTATAACTACCCGCTCCGGGATGCGCAGCTTGACGGCTATTTCAAAGGGATCGAGTTCCATCCGGTACGGGAATATAACCTCAAGCTGTCGGACCAGGCTATCGCAGATAAGGCTGTTGAGCTGCTCCGGGCTGACCTCAAGGCAGGTTATAACCATTTGATGATGGTTCGGGCCAAGTCGCACAAGCGGGCTACAGACCTGTTTGAGATTTACAATCAGTATCTTGACCTGACGCCAGTTCTGATCCATAGCAAGGTGCCAAACCAAGCCAGAGTTATGGCAGATATCGTCAAGAAAAAACACCGGATCATCGTTTGTGTAGATATGCTTGGCGAAGGCTTCGATCTGCCCGAGCTTAAAATTGCCGCCATTCACGATCAACACCAAAGCCCTGCTGTAACACTTCAATTCATTGGTCGGCTGACTAGGGTAGATGCGGCTCTTAGTGATGCCAAGTTTGTGGCCAACATCGCTAACCAGAAGACCGACCACCAAATGGCAGCCCTTTACAAGGAGAGTGCTGACTGGGGGGCAGTCATACGCGATGTGAGTGAGAAAAAAGTCAGCCGGGAAATGGCGAAGGCGGACTTTAACGAACAGTTTGCCGACGGTAATGATGCCCAGGTGATTTTTGGACTGAACCCGAACCCCAAAATTAGCGCTGTGGCATATCGCGTCTCCCCTAAAGACTGGACTCCACAGCGTGCGCAAGGCCTGAATGGGCGCAGAGAAACACTGCAGTACATTTCAATCAACGATCAGTCCGATACAGTTATCGCCGTGACCCGGCGAGAGACTCTGGTTGGGTGGGCTCAGACCGAAGAAATTATTGATACCAAATGGAACCTGTATATCGCTTTCTACAACAAGATGCAGGAAACCCTCTTTGTTCACACCTCAGGTGACGATACTCAGGCAACCCGCTTTCTCAATCTTGTGGCCAGAGACTCACGTCGCATCAATGGTGAGCCGACCTTCCGTACACTCCACGACATTCAGCTGATGAAGCTGCAGAACGTCGGCCTTTCACGCGCCCGGAAAGACCTACGCTTCACGATGCATGTTGGACGCGATATAAATCAAGTAATCAGCGACATCGAAAAGGGCAATGCTACGAAATCCAACATCTTCGCCACCGGTTTTTGGGGTGGAGAAAGAACTACCGTGGGCTGCTCGCACAAAGGCAAGATTTGGGAGATGAATTCCTCTCCGATCAACTACTGGATAGAGTGGTGCAAGCGCATGTCGGTCAAACTCAACGACAACACCATCGACCCTGCTGATGTACTCAAAAATGTTATGCGTGTTGACCAAATCAAGGGCTGCTGGCCAGAAGGCCTGTTTTACGCCGACTGGCCTGAGTCGATCGCGATTGAAAACGAGCAAAGGATCTCGCTGTGTTTTGAGGGAGAGACGTTCAACTTTCTCGATGTCGAGCTTGGTAAACCCCATTACAGTGGCGCACGGACGTTGGATATCCCCGTCTTGGTCGCAGGTAACGATGGTGGGGAGCGTCGCCTTACTTCCATCGCTATCGATCTGTTGGAGGACGGATACAAGACCTCCTGCCCTGGTGCGAAGATTCTATGTCCACACGAAATGCCCCTAGATTCCTATCTAGATGCAGAACCACTTGTATTACTCAAGGTCGATGGCTCCATGGTGCAGGGCAACTACCGTCATTACTCGCTCAACAGTATGGATGTCAAACTGCCTGTCGGTTTGCTTGAATCTTGGAATTGGGGAACAACGAAAATTCATCAAGAGTCCATGCGTCCGGAGAGACGTGAGGACTCTGTACAAGGCTTTACCTTTGCAAAGATCGCTGATGACTATTCAATCGTCTTCAACGATGACGGTAAAGGCGAAATCGCTGATCTAGTGGCAATTCGAGAAAGCAAGGACGTCATCTACATTGACCTATACCACTGCAAATTTTGTCCGATGACTAATGGCGTGGCCGCACCCGGGGCGCGCGTTGCCGACGTATACGAGGTATGCGGTCAGGCGTCGAGATCGGTAAAATGGCTTCACACCGGTGATAAGTTCTTCAACCGACTGATGGATCGCTACCAGAAATCATTGGTCAATGACTTCGACAGAATCCTGAAAGGCACGCCTCAGCAGCTAGAGATACTTCGCAACAAATGCCACGACCACGAGCTGAACTTCAAATTTGTGATCGTGCAACCTGCGATATCAGCAAGGAAGGTGTCGCAGGAGCAGCTTGCAGTCTTGGGAACGAGCTACTCGTACATCAAGAGCATCTCTGGCTCGGACATCAAGGTTATTGTCAGTCCTTAATTTATTTACACCAGCGGAATTACAACTCATTTCGTTGGTGAAATGCCCTAAAGTCGTGTTCCCGATACCTACTTTTTTCCATCACAAGTTTTGTGCATGCCGTAAACAAGATTAACGATCAAATTTGAGAGCCCCATAAAAAATGGCCAAGTTGGCTGTTGCGAAAAAAGTTGCTGCATTGAAAGTGTAAAAAGAGCGTGCCAAGCAAGCCAGAGCATAACCAATAAAAGCAGAAGACATGCGCATTTATCCGTATCAGTGTGTGCTTTCTGATACTGTTATCTAAAAATAATGGGGTTATAGATGGTGTACGCAAACGAGTGGGATAGCAGATTCGATCAGGGGCTTTGCGGTATATCGGAAATCAACCGCTTACCATGGATTGGTTTGCATTACTCCGGAACATTATGCAAGACGTTGGTTCTTGGGGAGAGCGTGTATAATTGGAAGCCATCAGATACGAATAATCTCGAAAAAATATCGAGTCTACATAATCTTCGGGAACTCCATGTAAATCACGCAATAAAGCTCAAAAAAGGGTCGAGATTCGTCCGTAATATTGAGCGTGCCATCTATGAGAAAAAGAAACCAAGCGACGATGAGAAACGGGTCTTCTGGAATAAGGTTGCGTACCATAACCTAGTGGCTCGCGTTTTAAAAAGTAGTAAGCATCGCCCGAGCTACGGCGATTACTTGAACGGCTGGGTTTTATTCGATAAAGTTTCAGATGTTATTTCTCCAGACCAAGTTATTGTCTATGGGTTAGAGACAAAGAAGGTCAAGGCGTTCCGAGAGCACTTTGGAGAGAGAGTGAGTATCGAGCGGGTTGGAAAAATCGGTAAATACAATCCTATCATTGCACAAATTCGACATGCCGAGAAAGACATGAAGTTAGTTTTTATTCGCCACCCAAGTTCTTTTTTCAGTTGGAGGAAGTGGGGGGCTTTCATAAATTCCGAGCTGCGGTCGACTTGGTTGGATGTATAACAAGCATAGGCACGGCGATGCCCTTTCATTGTGCCTTCGTCTCCATTCGAGGGACGCACATGCTGCAAGCATTACATCAACCTTTTCTGAGCGTCGGCTTCTGGCCGTTAGCCGCCCTGCAGGCTGGTAATCCAAACGTTTCGTAACATGCCACTGCGATTGCCAGCGTATCATCCTGCCGTTCTTCGCCGTGGCGAATAGGAGTCGTCATGGGGACAGAGGAGTCGTGAGCATGCCTGCGCTGTGTTTACCAAATGGATGATAAAGAGAGGGCGCCCCAAGGTCGCCCGCTTCGTCATGACCTCACACTCAAAAGCGATCGACCCGGAACGGAGCCATGTCCACCGCGGGCGCTTCGCCATCCATCATCTGGGCGAGCAGTTCGCCGGTGGCCGGGCCCAGGGTAAAGCCCTGATGGCCGTGGCCGAAGGCGAGCCATAGCCCCGCCTTGCCGGGGGCCGGGCCGATCACCGGTTTCATGTCGGGCAGGCAGGGGCGGGCGCCTTTCCAGGGCTGGCTGTCGCGACGCTTGCCCAGCGGGAATAGCTTGCGTGCCACCTTCTCGGCGGCGGCCAGTTGCTTGTACTGCGGCGGCGAGTCCAGGTCGGCCAGCTCGGCGCCGGTAGTCAGGCGAATCCCGGCGCGCATCGGTTCGAGCAGGAAGCCCTTCTCGGCGTCCATCACCCAGTGGTTGAGCTTGGCTCCTTCTTCGGCGGAGTAGTGCATGTGGTAGCCGCGCTTCACGAACAGCGGCACCTTCATGCCGAGCCTTGCCAGCAGGTCACCGGTCCAGGGGCCCATGGCTACCACCACCTGCTCGGCTTCCAGGGGGCCTTCGCTGGTCTTGACCCGCCAGCCGCCCTCGGTCTGGAGCACGTCCTCGACGCTGGCCTGCATCACACGACCGCCCTGTTCGGCGAAGCTGCGGGCGTAGGCCTGCACCAGGCCGCCCGGGTCCGAGACCATCCAGGGCTGTGTCCAATGGATCGCCCCGATCAGCCCCTTGCCCAGATGCGGCTCCTTGGCGTAGAGCGCCTCGGCATCCAGCACCTCATACTCGACCCCGTAGCGCTCGTGGTTCTCCCTGGCCACTTTCTGGCGTTCCTCGAATTCCTTGCGGGTGCGGTAAAGCTCCAGCCAGCCCCCCTTACGCACCAGCGCCTCGGCGCCGGCGGCCTCGATCATCGGCGCGTGGGCGTCCTGGCAGCGTACGATCAGCGACGCCCATTCGCGCACGATGCGCGCGTAGCGCTCACCGCTCGAGTTCAGCCAGTAGTCCAGTAGCGGGCCCGCTGCGCTCATCATGCCGGTGGGGCGGTAGCGGATATCTACCTCGCGGTTGGGCAGCACCCGCAGCAGAGTGCCGATATCCCGGGGGAAGGCGTAGGGGCGCACCGCCTCGCGCTGGATGATGCCGGCATTGCCGAAGGAGGTCTCGAGCCCCGGCTCGCGGCGGTCCACCAGCGTGACGTCATGACCGCGACGCACCAGGTGCCAGGCCACCGAAACGCCGACCATGCCGGCACCCAGAACGATGATATTGCGGGCCACGAGAGTCTCCTCGCTAATGAATAGGGAAAGCGCCGCCGGGGGCGGTGCCTATCATTGTTCGGAGTTTATCAGTGCTTACAAGAAAATCGGCTATGTGCTAGTAACTAAGATTTTTAATCTTAATTGATGGAAAAAGGCCGAATATTTATCCAAGAGCAAGGAGTTAAAAAGAAGATTTTTGGGGTCTGGTTTAAGGGCCTGCTCGCGCCGTTGCCGAATCGTCGAGACGCTGCACTGATGGGTGCCAGGGTCCGGCCACGGGCGCAACGTTATTTATTTCGTAACGCCGCGAATCTTCGCCTCACTTTCGATCAAGATGCCCCAGGCCTTGCGCCTCAGCGCCGGGTCGCCCCCTGTCATCGCTATCAGGAGTTGGCGCTTCTCGGCCAGATAGACCCGGGCAAAGCCAGGATCTCGCGCGACGATGCTTTCGGTGTTGTCGATCAGATCGGCGTACTTGATGGTCTGAGCCTCAGGGGAAACCTCGGCCAACCTGTCACGCTCCAACGCCTTGCGGTGAGCGCGGTTGCCGATGTCCGGATCGGTGAAGTGATCCGTCAACTCCTGGACCAGGATGGCGACCTGCTCGCCGAAGCACGCCTCGATATCCATCGCCGAAACGCCGGTATCCTCCAGCACATCATGCAGAATGGCGGCGGCGATCATCGCCGGTGTCGCCGCCTCGACCGCTGATACCATCGCTGCCACGGCCACCGGATGGTGCCAGTAGGGCTCGCCGGTGTACTTGCGTCGCTGCCCAACGGCTTGGTGGGTGGCCCGGCTGAACAGCGCCGCCCGTTCGGCTAGGTCGTCCATACCGGCCACGCTCTCCATGACTCTCTCCGTAACTCGCTTCGTAACGCGCTCCGCTTCACCTTTACCAGCCTCAATCGCGCGGGATCTTCTTCAGGCGTTCCTCGGCTCGCTTCACCGTCTTCATCTTTTCCGGCCGCTTCATGGCTTTCCAGTGGCGTATCTCGTCCACCGTGCGGCCGCAGCCGATACACAGGTTCCCTTTCAGTTGGCATATCGAGACACAGGGGCTTTCGATCGTCTTGGCCATTCAATGCCTCGTTGTCTTGGCGCGTAGCCGACGCTGCCAGTCGCCGCCGTGCTCCCGCTGGCACGCGTCTTCGCTATCGAAATCGAGATGCCGTGAGACGTCACCGACATCGAGGCCGGCCTCGGCCAAAGCCTCGGCGGTCAGGTTGTCGATACAGCGGCGGGCATCGCCCTTGAGTGCATTCGCCAGGTTGGGGTGGGTGTCGAACACCCAGGTCACCACCAGGCTCTCGGGGAAGTACTGATAATCGACCTCATGGGTCAGCCAGCAAAAGCCGGGCAACAGAGGCTTGGCCTGCTCGCAGGCATGGGTCAGCGAAGCGACGAGTCGTCGCTCCAACTTTCCGCGTTCATTCTTGGCCATCATTCATTCTCCATACCCGCTCTGGTCACCCCGCCAGCGGCTTTTGGCTGCCCACCTTCGAGAGCCGATCTGCATGGCGCGCTTGCGCTCAACCCTGGCCAACGGCCCACCGCTCCGGCAGCTTCCGGCAATTGCTAAGCAGCCGTTGCTGCAACCTCTCCAGGAGCGTTTGCTCGGTGCCTCGCTGGGCCTCTGCACTGAAAGTAGCCAGGGTGCTATCGATGGCGGCCGGCATGCGTTCGGCGAGGTCGAGCCCCTGGCGCAGGAAGTAGCGTGGCTGAAATCGCATCGCGCGGGCCATCGTTTCCAGGTGTGAACGCTCGATGCTGCCGGGGCGATCCTCACCGGCGATGCGAAACGCGAAGCGGCGCGAGAGGCCGCTGTAGAGTGTCGTGCTCATCAAATCATAGAACGGTGCCAACCGTGGCCCTTCGTCGGCTGCGTGAGGGGCAGGGAGGGTGACAGGCTCACCGCTGCGGGATGCTCCAGCCACGCCGGGGCATACTCGAACCGTAAGGGGTGAGCGTTATACAGCCTGCCGACATGCCTGTCGCCGTGGTAAACCTCTAGGGCATCGTCACTCGCCATGGTGGTTACCGCCCTTGCGCCGCACCACTACCTCGAGCCCCATCAGATCCAGCAGGTCCAATACCTTCTGCAGTTGAAGGGTGGGCTTGCCGCGCTCCAGGTCAACGATGAAGCGGTTTCCGGTGCCGGCGAGGCCGGCCAGATCGATCTGCAACAGGCCTTGCTCGGTACGCAGCTGGCGCACCAGCTTACCAAGGTCTTCGCTATGGCGAACGGGCGTGGCTAATCGGGCTAAGTGTGCGGAGGCGTCGTTGGTAGGCATGAGAACCTATGTGTGATTACCGTTCGGTAATTCTAGGCTCGAGTTTTCCTATCTGCAATTATAATTACCGATCGGTAACTGCCGTCCACGTTTAGGACGATGCGTTGAGCGTAATTACCGAGCGGTAATCCAGAGCAGGTTAGCACCAGGCCTTTGTTGATACGCCGCTTGTCGCCGCGGGTGGGCCAGGTGGCGATTTCCTCGGGGTATTCGTGCAGCGAGCGGCCGACGCCATGGCTGCAATCAGCTATTGAAAGCGTTTCACCCAGTCGCTCACATCGTCCCCGCTACCCATGCCGGGATCGACCAGGCCGTCGACCATGAAGGTCGGGGTGGTATGGATGCCGTTCTGGCGGGAATATTTGGCGTGACGCTTCACGGCGCTATCCAGATCGGCAATTTCGAAGGCCTGGGTGAGCGAGACACCACTGTAGGATTCCAGCCGTTCGATAATCGTATTAGGCGTCACGTCGCGATTCGGCCCGACGCTGTGGTTCTCGAAGACGAATTCCTCGCGATGGTCGGCCACGGCCGTCATGACCTTCTTGGCGGTTTCCTTACCGCCTTCCAAGGTCGAGGCGGCGACGATCGCCCGCGTGACGATGGGTGAGAACAGGTGCCAGGGCTGTGGATTGAACCAGAGTTGCACCCGTACTTGGGTGTCGCCGGCCTGGGCTAGAAAGTCATCCAGCTTTTTGAATGCCTTTACCGAAAACGGGCAGGTCGGTTCCAGAAAGACTTCAAGCAATCTCGGGCCGTTGCCCCACACGAGTGGATCGGCATGCCAATCGTTAGCCATGTTGACCTCCTTGCTGTCCCTGATGTCTGGCTGTCACCGTGTCCGGTGACCTCGTCGAATAGCGATAACCCTAGCAGAGGGGCCAGCGTAAAACGTAACACGGCGAAAGGGCGGGGCTCGAAGGAACATCCTTAACCCGCTACCTTTCACTCAGTCGTGATACACAAGGCGCCTGCCCCGTATCGCTTATATCGATTGAGAGAAAGGAGTCATCATGAGCCAGGATAGCGAGTATACGCCGCCGAGAGTCTGGACCTGGGAAAAGGCCAGCGGCGGGCACTTTTCCAGCATCAACCGGCCGATTGCCGGGCCCACCCACGACGAGGAATTGCCGGTCGGCAAGCACCCGTTCCAGCTCTATTCGATGGCGACGCCTAACGGGGTCAAGGCCACGGTGATGTTCGAGGAGCTGTTGGAACTGGGCCACAAGGACGCCGAGTACGATGCCTGGCTGATCCGTATCGGCGAGGGCGATCAGTTCGGTAGCGGTTTCGTCGCGGTGAACCCCAACTCCAAGATTCCGGCGCTGGTCGATCACAGCACCCCCGAGCCGACCCGGGTATTCGAGTCCGGGTCGATCCTGCTCTATCTTGCCGAGAAGTTCGATGCCTTCCTGCCCAAGGCACACGCGGCCCGCACCGAAACGCTCAACTGGCTGTTCTGGCAGATGGGCAGCGCGCCGTTCCTGGGCGGTGGATTCGGCCACTTCTACACCTATGCGCCGATCAAGATCGAGTACGCCATCGATCGCTACACCATGGAAGCCAAGCGGCAGCTCGATGTGCTCAACCGGCGTCTGGCGGAAACCCGTTACCTGGGTGGGGATGAATACACCATCGCCGACATGGCCGCCTGGCCCTGGTACGGGCAGGTGGTGTTGAACCGGGTGTATGAGGCGGGTGAATTCCTGCAGGTGCAGGAGTACGAACATGTCATACGCTGGGCCAAGGAGATCGACGCACGTCCGGCGGTGCAACGCGGGCGCATGGTCAACCGCAATTTCGGCGAGCCTCATGAGCAGTTGCATGAGCGCCACGATGCCAGCGATTTCGAGACCCGCACGCAGGATAAGCTGGGCGAGCAGCAATAACCTCACACCTTGAGCCCACTAAGCGTTGGGCTGAAACACACATGCCGGCCCTGGGGCCGGCATGTGTCGTTCTGGCGTGGCGTTTTATCAGTCGATCTGAGTGATCATGACCGGCACGGTGCCCCGGTTGATCATCCCCAGCATGCGGGCAGCACGCTTGGAAAGATCGATGATGCGCCCCTTGACGAAGGGCCCGCGGTCGTTGATCAGCACTTCCACTTCCTGGCCGGTATCCGGGCGGGTGACGACCACCGTCGTGCCCAGCGGTAGGGTGGGGTGAGCAGCTGTCAGCGCCTGCGGCTCGTAGGGCTCGCCACTGGCCGTGGGGGAACCCTGCAGGCTATCGCTATAGTACGAAGCGATGCCGCGTTGGGTCTCGCCTGAAGCCTGATGCGCCATTGCATTACCGGCGGTCAGCAGGCCGGCGAGTGCACAGGCCAGCAATAACTTGGTTGGACTTCCCATGGAAGATCCTCATGGTTCATGTAACGGCGTTTGCGTCCATTGAGGCAATGAGGGCCCTGAAGGCAAGTTGGATAGTAACCGGGGTTGGCAGGGGCGGCAACCCTTGGCGACGTTGGGCACCGTTCGCCACACGATAAAAGCGAATCGTGAGCGTAGGGCGCCGATGGCGTTTCAGACGAAAATCACACCGCTAGTGGAAGGCTTCTCGATGATAGTCGGCGAGCTCCGCGACCTCGCTAATTCCAGGTTCTTCTATCGCTGGAGGCTCGGCCCCCGCCAGCACTTCGAGCACGGAATGCACCCCTCGCGCCAACGATTCGAGGTTATAGCCACCCTCCAGCACCATGGCCAGGCGGCCATTGCAGTACGTGTCGGCGAGCCCCTGAACGATGCCGGTCAGGGCGCCGAAACCGCTGTAACTCAGGTTCATGCAGTGATCCAGGCGATGCATGTCGAAGCCAGCGGACACCAGGATCAGGTCCGGTTTGAACCAGGCGACCGCCGGGGTCAGGATCTCGCGGTAGACCTTGACCAGCGCCGGGTCGCCGCAGCCGGCCGGCAGAGGCACGTTGACGGTCAACCCTTCGCCCAGGCCCGCGCCGATCTCTTCCTTGTTGCCGGAGCCGGGGTAGAACGGAGGGGCTCGGTGGGTATCGAAGAACATCACATCGGGTGACGCCCAGAAGATATCCTGGGTGCCGTTGCCGTGATGGACGTCCCAATCGATGATCAGCACGCGTCCGCAGCCCAGTTTGGCGTGGGCATGGGCGGCGGCCACGGCCACGTTGTTGAACAGGCAGAAGCCGCGCGCCCGCACCGCATCCGCGTGGTGTCCCGGCGGACGACACAGGGCGAAGGCGCTGCCGGCCCGTCCTTCCATAACGGCGTCTACCGCGGCAATGGCCGCGCCGGCGGCCACCTCGGCGGCATCGACGCTCCCCGGGGATACGGCCGTGGTATCCGCATCCAGCCACGCTTGCTTGCCCCGCAGGGCGTAGATGTTCTCGATATAGGACGTGGCATGCACCCGGCCGAGTTGATCCTCGGTGGCGGGGCGGGCCGTGGCATAGCGCACCCCGGGCACGGGCTCGCGGGTCAGCAGTTCGGTAATGGCCAGCAGGCGCCCGGGGTGCTCCGGGTAGGTCCACTTATCCCTGGCGCCTTCGAACAGGCCCCCCAGCAGCGCCTGGACACGACTATCGAGCTTGCCCGGCTGGAAGGGCTCTTCTGCGTTCGGCCGATGCGCCAGCATCCGGTCGTCGTGTATCACCAGCACATCGCGATCGTCAATCAAAGGCCTGCCTCCCTGGATGCCAAGAACGGACAGCCCCTACTGCAGGCATGTCCTTGTCTACAGGGTAGTCGCGTTATCGCTTGGCCGAGGCCCGTAGTTGCTCGCGACGATATTCGCCCTGGCGTTCGAGCATCCAGCCGGGGTATTCAGGCGGCAGCTGACTGACACGGTCGAGCTCGGCGAGTTCGTCGTCGCTCAGGCTGACCTGGGTGGCAGCGATGTTGTCGTCGAGTTGCTCGATTCGCTTGGCGCCGACGATGACGCTGGTCACCGCCTGTTGATGCAGCAGCCAGGCCAGCGCAATCTGTGCGACGCTCACGCCCTTGGCTTCGGCCATGCTGCGCATGGTGTCGATGCAGTCGTAGGCGCGTTCCATCTCCACCGGGGGGAAGTCGAAGACGGCGCGGCGGCTGCCGGCCTCGGCCTGGCCTTCGCGGGTGTACTTGCCGCTGAGCAGGCCGCCGGCCAGCGGGCTCCATACCATCAGGCCCAGCCCCTCGCTTTGCAGCATGGGCACGATCTCGCGCTCCAGGTCGCGGCCGGCCAAGGTGTAGTAGGCCTGTAGCGACTGGAACTTGTTGAGGCCCTTGCGCTCGGCAATGCCCTGCGCCTTCACGATCTGCCATGCCGCCCAGTTGGACACGCCGATATAGCGCACGTGGCCATGCTGTACCAACGTATCCAGCGCGCTCAAGGTCTCCTCGATGGGCGTGGCCGGATCGAAGCCGTGAACCTGGTACAGGTCGATATGGTCGAGCTGCATGCGTTTCAGGCTCGCCTTGACGCCCTCCATGACGTGATAGCGTGACAGCCCACGCGCATTCACGCCCTGGCCGGTGTCGCCGAACACCTTGGTGGCTACCACGACGTCGTCGCGTGGCACCTTGAGATTCTTCAGCGCCTGCCCGGTCATGGTTTCGGACAGCCCCTCGGAATAGACATCGGCGGTATCGATGAAATTGATGCCGGCATCCAGGGCGCGGCCGATCAAGGCGTCGGCGTCGCTCTGCTGGAGGTCGCCGATCTTGCTCCACAGTTCGCCTTCGCCGCCGAAGGTCATGGTGCCGAGGCACAGCTCGGAAACGAATAGCCCGGTGTTGCCGAAGTTGCGATAACGCATGCGTGACTCCTGAAGGTATTTGGGGTGTTGGCAAAGCCTAGTCCAACTACACTCCTTTAAGACTTATCGAACAGCATTCGTTAACCCTCAACCTGCGAGTGTGATGGTATGGAAAACGAGAAGCGCGTACTCATCGATCACTATCTGGATGCCTATAACGCCTTCGATATCGATCGGATGCTGGCGGTCATGCATGACCGCATCGAGTTCAGCTATGTGCTCAATGGCCAACGCAGCGCCAGGGCCCTGGGCAAGGAGCAGTTCCGGCGATTGGCCGAGCACTCGAGAACGTTATTCTCATCGCGGCACTTCGAGGTGTTGCGGTATCGGCTGGACGATGAGCCGGCGGCGGTCGATATGGATTTCGAAGGCGTGATGGCCTTCGATCTGCCCGATGGCCCGCAGAAAGGCGAAACGCTGGCGCTGGAGAGCCGTATGGAGTTCGACTTCAGCGATGGCTGTATTTGTCGAATCATCGAGATCAATCGGCCCGTCGCGGCATGAGCCAGATGGTTTAGTACGAGCCAAAAAAAGAGGGCCGCTCGATGGCGGCCCAAGGTACGCAGGAAACAGTAAGCAGTGCGTAGGAAATCGTGGAAACGGTGAGTTACGACCCGCTGGCCATGTCGGGGCCTGTCGAGCCGAAGGGCGTGTCGGACCCCACCAGGCGTAGCCGCGGTATAGCCTCGGTGCGGTTGCGGCCGTTTTCCTTGGCGACATAAAGCCCTTCATCGGCTTGCCTGACCAGAGAGAGCGGCGTTGATTTGTGCGCCGGTAGGATAGACGTCGCACCGATGCTCACCGTGACATGATCGGCAATGGGCGAGTCGGGAAAGGCAATGGCACGCTCGGCCAGCAGGGCATGAACACGCCTCGCCAAATGGCTGGCGCCGTCCAGGTCGGTACGCGGCATCAGGATGACGATCTCTTCACCGCCGTAGCGAGCGACGATATCCCCGGGCCGGGTGGCAGCCGATTCCAGCACCTTGCCAATCTGGCGGAGACAGCTATCGCCAGCCACGTGGCCGTAGGTGTCGTTGAAGATCTTGAAATGATCGACATCGACCATCAACAGGCCCAGCGGCTGGCGTTCACGGACTGCACGGCGCCACTCAAGCTCCAGGACCCGCTCGAACTCGCGGCGATTGGCCATGCCAAGCAGGCCATCGCTGGAGGCCTGACGATATAGCTCACCGTTGAGCAGTTCGAGCTGCTGCCGTTCACTGCGCAGCTGCTTCACTCGGGCCCGGTAGGTGCGATGCATGGGGCGCAGGATGAGCGCCCCGGACAGGCCAACGCCACAGAAGAAGGCCAGCAAGGCCAGGCCGGCTTGCAGGGCATCCGGGGGGAGTATGGCCATCGGTGATGAGACTTGAGGAAGCGCAAGCACCGCCATGCAGAGCAATACGGCACCCACGGCAAGGATCACCAGGTTGGGGCGCGTCAACAATCGCTGCTTGGGCTTCATATCCATTGAGGTATTCCCGTGTCAGAGTCCATTCTCGCGTTACCGCGTCGCGTTCCGTTGTCGCTGCTGAATCTGTCCCGTATGAATGCGCGGGTGGGGCAGCTGAAAAAAAAGTGGGCCGCAGAGCGGCCCAAGGTACGCAGGGAACTGAAGGGTCTTGCTGGCTGGCCGCGCCTTGCGGGAGCGACCAGCGGTAAAGAGTGGGGACACTTGTCGGGATCCTTCCCGTCGGCGCCAATCCTTGGCGTATCAAGTGCCTCCGTTACTGGGGCTGGTCGATGCTCCGTTCTCCCTTTCCCAGTCTTGTTCTGTATAGTGCGAATGCAGTGCCAACTTTATTAAATCCGTTATAAAACATTTGCTTGAAATCATATGGTATGAAGGGCCCTGTCTACCGGGCTTAAATCCGTCACTCCACGACCGGGAAACGTTGCCATTTGCAGACACTTATCTGCACAAAAGTAACTTATATAAAATAAACAAATACTTACTGCGTTAGCTTTTGGAGACAGCGGGTGGGATGAAGGCAGGGGAAAGCGACACTTTGCATGGTCGGATACCCAACGCCCTGCGTTGGGTATCCGTTTCGCCGCCAAGCTGGGGCGATATTCAATTCATCCTAGTGCTTCAATATGACGTAGAACGCGTGGATGATCCCCGGGATGAAGCCGAGCATGGTCAGCAGGATGTTGAGCCAGAAATGTCCTTTTAGCCCGACCTCGAGAAAGACCCCGACGGGCGGCAGGATGACAGCAAAGATCATCTTGATCGGGTCTGTTGCGGTAAATGCCATGAAGCCTCTCCTTTGCTTCCGGTCAAATGGAGTGCAACGCCTGAAAACGTTGCAGCTACCAGTGTGACAGAGAGAGGCAGGCTACGTTCGCCGGGATTACGAAACCAAACAGAAAAGCGATGTTGGATACCTATTTGCATAACGTTCGTTAATACTTTAGAGTGTGGCGTGTTGATGGCGATGCGCGGTGCCACTCGCTACACGGAAGTAGCCTAGCCGTTTTGGTTGTAAGAGCCATCGTGGCGTATCGGGCAAGGAATGACACAGGGACAGGATGTCCCGGGCCTCAGGGACGAGGCGGATCGGCAGGAAGCCGAGAGTGTCGAAGGAGCCCAATGACTGGCCGCGCATCACTGGCCCCGGCGTTAGCGCCGGGGCCTAATCATATCTGCTTGCCGCAAATCTTCGATCTCCCCCTTTCGCCCGGATTGCGTCGACCTATAGCGGTCCATCCTTGTGGTGGCACCCACAAAAAAGCCTGCCAATCGGCAGGCTTTTTCGTGGTCTCGTGCGCATCATTTATTGTCAGGGTCTTATGTCGTCCCGTCAGCGTTGTTCGCCTTCCTCGTAAAGCTCTGCCTTGGCATCACGCATGACGTCTTCGCAGGCTGCCTGATGAGCGAGTTGAGTGAGCAAGCTGTGGGTGACCTCGAAGCCTTTCCCCAGGCAGGTCGAAAAATCCTGCTGGCTGATTTCGGGGGTAAGGTTGCATTCTAGCTTGAACGTTCTTGAGTCGCCGTCCATCCGGTCGGCAAACTTTCGCAACCGCCAGGCGAGTCGCGCTTTCCAGCTGGCTGATTCTTCTGCGTCTTCGCTCACGTTGAACGTGCAGCGCCATTCAGGTTTATAGACCTTCATGAGAACCTCCGATGCTGGCTGGATAGAATGTTCGTGCGTGCTTCCTACTCCGTTTCGACGATGTCACACAGTCATACTACCGATTATCGGCACCGGGCGCAGCTTCCTGAAGTCACGATAAGTAACGGGCGACGCCATCATCGGCTAGGCTTAACTTGGGTTCGCTATCTGCAGGTGTCGCCATGCATGAAACTGATCGCTACGCATATCCTCATCGCGTGCTGCATTGGCTAGTTGCCGCCGTGCTGCTGTTCTCGCTGGCGACGGGGCTGACCTTGGGGGCCCTGGGCTTCGAAGGCGCGCGGGATGCGCTGGGCATGGCGATGACCAATCTGCTCTACACCGCACACAAGACACTCGGCGTGATGATTCTGGGCCTGATGATCGCTCGGGTCGTGACGCGCAGTATCTTCGTGGTGCCGCTGCATGACCCGCCGCTTTCCGCCTTCCAGTACACGCTCAGCCATGGCGTGCATGCCTTGTTGTACCTGGTTCTGCTGGTTCAACCGGTCCTCGGTTGGGTAGCCACTGCCACCGGGGGATTTCCGGTGCAGTTCTTTCACTGGACCCTGCCGCCTCTGATGGGGGAAAACGAGGCCTTGTCCGAGCAACTCTATACCTGGCACGCCTGGGTAGGTTGGACGATTCTTGTGCTCGTGGCCCTTCACATCGCCGGGGCCTTCTATCACTGGCTGTTCGTACGCGATGGCGTCATGAAGCGGATGAGCCTTTTCTAGCCGGGCCGGCTTATCGATTCCTTACGTTTTTAGCAACAAAAACGCCCGCCATCCGGCGGGCGTTTGCTAGCGGTGTGGGGTGTGCCTGTTTCAAGCAGCAGGCCACAGCGCACGTATATCGTCGGGCAGGGCATTGCGAACCTTGTCGACCATCCCTGAATCCACCCGCTGATTGACCACGCGCAATACCGAGGAGACGGCTTCTTCAGTCACCGTGCCTGTCGCCGTAGGGGTCTCCTCGACACGATTCACGAACGAGGCGCGGTCACGCCTGGGGTTGGGGTGGTTCGCCGGGTCGTATTGCTCGTAATACGCCCCGCGCAACAACATGGGTAGTTGGGCGCCGAAATGCGCCACCAGGTCGGGAGGGAGCTGATCGCGCAGCGTACGCAAGGTGGCCGTGAGCAGGTGCCAAGCCGATTGCTTGTCCTGCCGGTGCACTTCCTTGAGATCGTCCAGCCAGATATGGGTGCTCTGGAGCGTCTTATCGAAGATATCCAGCCCGGTATCGCTCATTGTCAACTCCTGTGCAGCAAATGCGCTTACGAATTCCGATTGTGTTCCGGCTTGCCCTTCTGCTTGGCCGAGGCCATCTTCTCGAGTTCTTCCTCGCTCATGGATTCGTACATATCCTTGGAAGCGCCTTCGAGCTCACTGACCTTCTTCTCGCCACGTTTGGCGGAAAGAGCCGCCCCGGCGGCCATTTGCTGGGCTTGAGACTTGGCTGGCATAGCGTCACCCTCCTGGTGGTATCACTCTCGCCTTCGAATGTTGCGCGCCTTCGCTTAACGCGTGCTGCTCGCTGGCATGAACCCTCGCGAGCCGATGCTGTTTCAGGTTAGTCAGTCCTTGTGCGCCTCGCCAAACGGCACGTGGTTACCGAGCTTGGCATTCGGTAACCGCCCGTAGGTTCACTCGTCTCGCTTCTTGATCTGGTCGCGCAGTTGCTTGGGTACCTGCTTGATGATCAGCCGGTCACGCTCGTTGTCGTATTCGACCCCGGAACCCAGCAGGTGGGAGTCGAAGCTGATCGAGACGCCGCCCGAACGGCCGGTGAAACGACGAAACTGCTGCAGGGTGCGGCGGTCGGCGGGGATTTCCGGCGACAGGCCATAATCCTTGTTGCGGATATAGTCGTAGAAGGCCTTGGGCTGCTGTTCGTCGACCAATTCGGAAAGCTCATCCAGGGTAATCGGCTCGCCGCGGCGGGCCTGGCTACTGGCATAGTCGATCAGCGTGTCGGTTTTCTCGCGGCTCTGGGTTTCATCGTAATCCTCGCGCTCGACGTAATCGCTGAAGGCCTTGAGCAGGGTACGCGTCTCGCCACTGGAATCGACGCCTTCGACACAGCCGAGCAGATCGCGAAACCCCTCGGCGAGCTTCTTGCCGCCGCGGTCCTTGATCATC
Organism: Litchfieldella xinjiangensis; assembly: GCF_000759345.1. Lineage (GTDB taxonomy): Bacteria > Pseudomonadota > Gammaproteobacteria > Pseudomonadales > Halomonadaceae > Litchfieldella_A > Litchfieldella_A xinjiangensis. Next base: position 1,438,514 of record NZ_JPZL01000001.1, on the reverse strand, counting down.
GACACGTACTGCTTGGATGTTCCGCCTCGCCATTGGGTAATGTCGACCCGCGCGGCCAGGGTGAGCTGGCTCAGGTTGAGCTGGTGCACCGTCCGCACGTTGAGGTTGTCGTCGATCCCGAAGCCGGAGCGGTGGTGCAGGAGCGCCAGGCTCAGGTACTCGGCTTCGCCCTGCCGGTAGTGCACGAAAAGCACCGGCCCGCCCACAGAGAGATGATCGTCGATCAGCGTTTTCAGACGTTCCCCGATCTCGGCCGTGAACGTGGCGAAGTCGCTATCGCCTTCCATGTAGCGGTGCAGTCCCGCGGGGAAGGCGCTGCTGCCAGCCTCGTCGCTGAAGTGGCCCCAGGCCTTGGGCTTGGCATGGAAGCTGTCGTTGACGCTTGCCAGGAGGTCGTCCATGGCATTCGTGGCTGCGTGTTTCTGGCCCGCTCGCAGCGTAGTGGGCGCCCCGGGGTCGGGTTTGTCGAGATGATGGATGATGCTGTGAAGAATCGGCATAGGCGTTGGCAGGCACCGGCTGGCGTGACAAATTTCAGGTCGTTGATGATAACGTGATCGCCAAGCCCCGGCGACGTGGCCCGCGCATTTTCGGCGCCGCTCTGCTATCCTGCGCGCCTTCCCGCGTATACGCGACCTTCGCTAGCCGGTATTCCCTCCGCTTCGCCTGCGCGCCTTGTCGCCGCCATTCATAGGATGTTCAACGTGACCGACTCCGCCAACGATTCGTCGGCAACCTTCTCGACGTTGTCGCTTCCCTCGGCTCTGCTGAGCAATCTGGATTCGCTGGGCTTCGAGACCATGACACCGATACAGGCCCAGAGCCTGCCGGCGATCCTGGCTGGCCGCGATGTGCTGGCGCAGGCCAAGACCGGCTCCGGCAAGACGGCAGCCTTTGGTCTCGGGCTACTCGCCGGGCTCGAGGTCAGCCGTTTCCAGGTGCAGGGGCTGGTATTGTGCCCGACACGCGAACTGGCCGATCAGGTGGCCGGAGAGCTGCGTCGGCTGGCGCGGACCCTGGCCAACGTCAAGGTGCTCACGCTTTGTGGCGGCGCCCCACTGGGGCCCCAGCTGGATTCGCTGGCGCATGGCGCGCACGTGGTGGTGGGCACGCCGGGGCGCGTTGAGGAACACCTTCGCAAGGGCTCGCTGGGACTGTCGGCGCTAAATGTGCTGGTGCTGGACGAGGCCGACCGCATGCTCGACATGGGCTTTCAGGCGACCCTCGAGGCGATCGTCGCCGAAACGCCTTCTTCGCGTCAGACGCTGCTGTTCAGCGCGACCTATGCCGATGCCGTGCGTCCCCTTGCCGAGCGCATGCTGCGCGACCCCCTGACGGTGACGGTGGCCGACGCCCACGACGAAACGACCATTCGACAGCACTTTTACTGGGTCAAGGACGATGACGCGTCGCGTATCGAGGCCCTGCAGTTACTGCTGTTGGAGAAGCGACCCGAGACCAGCGTGGTGTTCTGCAATACCCGCCGCGAGACGGACGACGTGGCCAGGGCGCTCGGTGAATTGGGCTTCAGCGCGTTGGCTCTGCATGGCGATATGGAGCAGCGAGACCGGGAACGTATCCTGGTGCTGTTCGCCAACGGCAGTATCTCGATATTGGTTGCGACTGATGTCGCGGCCCGGGGATTGGACATTTCGACGCTGGACGCGGTATTCAATTACCGTATCGCCCGTGAACTCGAGGTGCATGTCCACCGCGTGGGACGCACCGGGCGCGCCGGAGAGCAGGGTGAAGCCTTCACGCTGGTGGGCGAGGGTGAGGCCTATCGGCTTGAGCGGTTGTCGGATTATCTCCAGCAGCCGCTCGAGACAACGCCGCTGCCCTCGTCGCGCGCCTTGTCGCGCGATCCGATGAGGCCGCGCATGGCAACATTGCAGCTCGATGGGGGCAAGAAGCAGAAGATTCGTCCGGGCGATATCCTCGGCGCGTTGACCGGGGAGGGTGGCATCGCCGGGGAAAACGTCGGCAAGATCAAGGTGCAGGAGCGCAGCGCCTACGTCGCCGTGGATCGTGAGGTTGCCAAGCAGGCGTTGGCCCAGCTCGGCGCAGGTAAAATCAAGGGTCGTTCGTTTCGGGCTCGACGCGTCGCGTATTGATCGACGCCGCCACGACGACAAACACGGACCGGGAACGCGAGAGGATCATGAAAGTACCCAAGCGATTGCAGCCGCTGCTCGACGATGGCCTGATCGAAGAGGTCGTCTCGCAGTTGATGAGTGGCAAGGAAGCCCAGGTCTATGTCGTGCGCAGCGGTGGCGAGCTGCGTTGCGCCAAGGTATTCAAGGAAGCTAGCCAGCGTAGTTTCAAGCAGGCCGTGCAGTATCAGGAAGGGCGCAAGGTTCGCAATACGCGGCGTGCCCGGGCGATGGAGAAGAAGACGCGCTACGGCCAGAAAGAGCAGGAAGAAGCATGGCTCAACGCCGAAGTCGATGCGCTTTATCGCTTGGCGGCTGCGGGCGTGCGTGTGCCAACGCCGCACGGTTTCATCGATGGCGTACTGCTGATGGATTTGGTCACCGATGCTGACGGATTCGCGGCTCCGCGTCTGGACGATGTGACGCTTACCCCAGAGCAGGCGCGAGAATACCATGGCTGGATGATGCTCGAGGTGGTGCGCATGCTATCTGTCGGCCTTGTGCATGGTGACTTGTCCGAATTCAATGTGCTGCTGGGACCGGAAGGTCCGGTAATCATCGATCTGCCTCAGGCAGTGAATGCCGCTGGCAACAACAGTGCCGAGATGATGTTCGAGCGGGACGTCAACAACATGCGTGCCTATTTCGGACGCTTTGCGCCGGAGTTGCTCGAAACCCAGTATGCCAAGGAGATCTGGTCCCTCTACGAATCTGGTCAGCTGCATCCCGAAAGCCCGTTGAGTGGACGTTTCAAGCACGATACACGACGCGTCGAACTCGACGACCTGCTGGCTGTAATCGACGATGTCCGCAATGAGCACGACGAGGGCAGCGCCCAGCACTGGCAGGAAGATGAGTGGGGCGAGCGCGACGACTGATCGCTGTGTTTAGCTGATGTATGTAGAAACCCGCCTCCTGTGGCGGGTTTTTTATTGCGACAGCGAACCACCAAGCGCACTACGGCAGCCCCGACAGTTACTTTGCGACACGGAAATGTCCATTGACAGTGAGTAGTGGAGAACTACTTTTCGGAATGAGGCAGACGTTTTTTCTACAAGTCATGGGCATTGAGAGCCCTTGTTGGATACACGATCTGACATGACGATACACGGAGGTGGCGATATGGTCGATTCAGACAAGCGCGCTAACACTAGCTCACCCTCCGCTACGAATTCCCAGACGGCGGGTAGCCAGGGATCGCAGCGTGAAGAGTTCAAGCAAGAGGGCGAAGAGTTCAAGCAGCAAGCGCGTAGCACGTCCGAAGAGGTGAAGGATGCAGCTCGGCAACAGGCCGAGGGCCTGCTTGACCGGCAGAAGGACGCCGCCGCCGAACAGGCGGAGAAATTTTCCACCGTGCTGCACAAGATGGCCGATGAGTTCGACAATCAGCAGCAACCTTATTTCTCAGGATGCGTGAATGACTTGGCGCGGCGCTCCGATGTGCTGTCCCAGGGGCTTCGTGAACGCGACCTGTCCGATCTGTTGAATCAGGCACGCGACTACGGTCGTCGTCAGCCTGCCCTGTTCGTGGGTGGCGCCATCGCGGCCGGTTTCCTGATGTCTCGTTTCCTGCGCAGTTCCGGTGAGCATCGCAACGACACTCCGGGTTCCCATCGCTACTGAGCACATCACTGAGTAGCGTTACTCTGTTTTTCAGAACGAGCCAGGGAGGCGATAGAAATGGAAACAGAAAATAGAACCCGGGCCGAAGGCTCCTCGATCGGTGCCCTGTTCTCCAGTCTGACCCGAGAGGTCACTGCGCTGGTGCGCAAAGAGACCGAGCTGGTCAAGGCGGAAATGTCACAGAAGACCAGCCAGGCCATGGGCGGCATCGCCGCGATCGCCGTAGCTGGTGCGGTACTGTTCAGCGGCTTGCTGGTACTGCTCGCCGCCGCCGTCTTCGGCTTGAACGAGGTACTGCCCCCCGAGACGACCCCTTGGCTTGGGGCATTGATCGTCGGCGGCGTGGTCATGCTCATTGGCTTCATCATGCTGCAGAGCGGCAGGAAGAAGCTGAAAAGCCAGAACCTGATGCCGAACCGCACCATGGCCAGCCTCCGCCGCGACAAGGAGTTCGCCAAGGAGCATGAACGGTCGGTCATGGAGGGGCAGCGATGAGCCAGGACAACCAACCGCGCAGTCCGGAAGACATTGAAAACGAGATCCACGAGACGCGTGAACGTCTGGATCACACACTTCACGAACTCGAGGAGCGGTTCTCACCGCAACAGCTTATGAATACGACGTACGAATACCTGCGCCAAGGCGGCGCCAACGATATCGCGTCCAGCGTCGGGCGCACCATCAAGGACAATCCGCTTCCCATCATGGTGACCGGGATCGGCCTTGGCTGGCTGCTGATTTCGCAGCGCAAGTCCAACCAGCACGATTCGGGGTATACCCGTTCGCATATCGGCGATACCGGGCCATTGGGCAATATCGGCAACCATTCATCCTATGCCTCGCACCTGCCGGTGCCTGCCGATGACATGGCCGTGCACAGCATGGAGGCCGATGGGTCGACTGTCACGGTGACCGGCGCGGGAACCACCACCATGGGGCACGACCCGGCATCGGTGGGCGCGTCGGCGACTCACTCCACGGCCACGCCGAGTGTCGGCAGCGACCAGAAGCAGGGCCGCCTGGGTGCCATGACCGAAAAGGCACAGCAGATGATGGGCAAGGCCAAGGGCAGCGCCCAGCACGCCGGCGATCGTGCACGCCATATGGGCAGCCAGGCCGGTGAGCGTGCTCAGCACATGGGAGACAACATGCGCAACAAGGCATCTCAATTCCGCAGCAATAGCGGTGGTTCGGGCTCTTCCTCGAGTGGCGTCTCGCAGCGTGCCCGCAACGCCGGCAACCAGACTCATCAGTTCGTTCGCGAGCATCCGCTGGTAGCGGGCGCGCTGGGGATCGCCGTAGGCGCCGCCTTGGGCAGCCTGTTCCCCTCCACGCGCTACGAAGACGAGTACATGGGCGATGTGCGCGATCGTACTCTGGACAAGGCCCGCGAAACCGGCCAGGAGCAGGCCGAGCGTGCTCAGGCGAAAGTCCAGGAACAGGCGGAACGCGCCCAGGAAAAGATCCATGAGAAAGCCGAGCAGGCTCGCTCGAACTCGGATAGCTCGAACTCGGGTGGTGCCAAGTCTGGCAGCGCGAACTCATCAGGTAGCGACAAGAGCACGACAGGTGCTAACGCCACCAATGAGCAGCAATATGCCAAGGCAGGCTCGGGCAGCGACAGCCGCACGGGTACCGGCACCAGCAGCACAGGCGAAGTAAAGAACGAGGCTTCGAAGAAAGGCGGTAACACGCCGGAGTCGGACAACAATTACTCGTCCAAACCGGGTAATCAGAATCCGACGCGTGGCGTCTGATTTTCGATAAAGGCAATCTGCACAAAAAACCCGGCGATGAGCCGGGTTTTTTGTGGGCAGGCAGTGCGGATGCGCTTCTCTGCCTTATTGAGCGATCTCGGCATTGTGATAGACGTTCTGCACGTCATCGAGATCGTTGAGCATATCCAGGAATTTCTCGAACATGGCCACGTCTTCGCCTTCGACCGGCATCAGGGTCTGGGGCACGAACTGGATCTCGTCGACCTCGAAATCGATCTCGCCGAAGGCATCGATCAAGGCCTGCTTGGCCTTGGCATACTCGGTATGCGGCGCGAAGACCGTAAGCATGCCATCCTCGTTCTCGATGTCGGTGACGTCCACGTCGGCTTCCATCAAGGCTTCCAGGGCGCCTTCTTCATCGTCGCCCTTGTAGGCCAGGATCGCGCTGTGGTCGAACATGTGACTGACACTGCCCGGCGTACCGATCTTGCATTTGGTCTTGGTGAAACAGGCACGCACGTCACCGAAGGTACGATTCGGGTTGTCGGTCAGGCAGTCGACGATGACCATGCAGTTGCCCGGGCCGAAACCTTCGTAGCGGGCGGGGGAGAAATCTTCGCCACCGGCCCCCTTGGCCTTGTCCAGGGCTTTATCGATCACGTGCGAGGGCACCTGATCCTTCTTGGCTCGGTCGATCAAGCCGCGCAGCGACAAGTTGCCGGCGGGGTCGACACCGCCTTGCTTGGCACAGACATAGATCTCGCGGCCATACTTGCTGTAGACCTTGGTCTTGGCGGCGGCCGTCTTGGCCATGGATTCCTTGCGGTTCTGGAAAGCCCTACCCATCTTGCTGTCCTGTTACGTCATTGACACCGGGGAATCTTACTGAACTCACCCGACTGCGAACAGGTTTATTTCGCCCCGACGGCTACACTCCCAGGCAGCATGCTACGTCACAAGGAGCGGACGATGAGTCACAAGCGGGGTCAATTGCGTGTCGGTACATCAGGCTATCAGTACAAACACTGGCGTGGACGCTTCTATCCCAAGGATCTGCCCCAGACTCGCTGGTTCGACTTCTATGCCGAGCATTTCGACACGGTGGAAATCAACAATACGTTCTACAACCTGCCCAGCGCAGAAACATTCGATGCCTGGAAGGAGGCGGCGCCGAAGGGTTTCGAATATGTGCTCAAGTTCAGCCGTTACGGCAGCCATATCAAGCGTCTCAAGGAACCGGAGAACAGTGTGAACACCTTCCTCGAGGTGGCCAAGCGCCTGGGGACGCATCTGGGACCGGTGCTGGTCCAGTTGCCGCCACGCTGGAAGGCGCGGCCTGATCGTCTTGCGGATTTCCTCGAGACCGCACCCGGCAAGGTCCGTTGGGCCTTTGAGTTTCGCGACGCCGAATGGCTCAACGAGGAGGTCTTTTCGGTGCTGCGCGAGCATGGAGCCGCGCTGTGTATCCACGACATGCTCGACGAGCATCCGCGCACACTGACCGCCGATTGGGTATACCTTCGCTATCACGGTGAGCATTATACCGGCAGCTACAGCAGCGCCTTCCTGCGCCAGGAAGCGTCGCGCATCCTTGACTGGCTGGCCGAAGGCCGCGATGTCTATGCCTATTTCAATAATGACCAGGCGGGGCATGCCGTGCATAACGCCCAAGCACTACGGGACGACATTCTGGCGTCATGAGGAAGATGGACAGCGGCGCTGGGTCGCTCTGCTATGCTGAATCGAAGGGATTACCCCACTGAGAGGCCAGCCAAGATGCCCCAGTCCGGCCCGTTTCATTTCACGAATACCTATCTACGCCTGCGCGCCGATGCTTCTGCAGAACCTCTGACGGTAGACGAGAGCTTCTGGGAGCGGCTATCGACCGGTCAGCTGGGCAATTTTCATGACGAATATCTCATCAGCTATCACGTCTTTGCCGAAGACTGGAGCGCCTGGGAGATGCATCCGATGGGCGATGAGATCGTCTGCCTGCTTTCGGGAGCGGTCACGTTCATGCTGGAGGCAGACGGGGGCGGGCGTGACGTGGAGCTCGACACGGTAGGCGATTACGCCATTATCCCCCGTTCGACATGGCATACCGCCCGGGTTCGGGCCCCGGCGCTGATGCTGTTCATCACGCCGGGGGAAAATACCCAGCACCGCAAGATACCGGCCTGATGCCGGAGCGTTCAGGCGCCGTCTAGGATGCGCCGGATATCCTCGACCTCGAGCGTTTCGCGCTTTTCGAGTTCACCGGCCAGGGCATCCAACTTGTCACGGTGGCGTTCGAGCAGTTCACGAGCCTGCTGCTCGATGTCTCCGAGCATGGCGCGTATCTCGTCGTCGATCATGGCGGCGGTGGCTTCGCTATGCTCGCGGCCTTGCCCCATCTCCTTGCCCAGGAAAACGTGTTCCTGGCTCTGCGGGAAGGCGGCGGGCCCGATCCGCTGGTTCATGCCCCAGTGGGCAATCATGCGCCGCGCCAGCTGGGTGGCCTGCTGCAGGTCGTTTTCGGCCCCGTTGCTGACCTCGCCGAAGACGATCGATTCTGCCAGGCGACCCCCGAACATGACCGCGATGCGATCCTTGAGGTACGACTCGTTGAAGTTGTAACGCTCCTCCTCGGGCACCTGGGCGGTGACCCCGAGCGCTTGGCCACGCGGAATCACCGTGACCTTCTCCAGTGGATCGGCATGCGGCAAGAGATGGGCGAGCAGGGCGTGCCCCGACTCGTGATAGGCCACGATGTGGCGCTCCTCTTCGGAGATGCCCGACTCGCGCATCTCACCCAGCAACAGGCGGTCGCGGGCATCGGTAAAGCAGTGCCAATCGATCGATTGCAGATCCCGGCGACCGGCCAGCAGGGCGGCCTCGTTGGCCAGGTTGGCGAGTTCGGCCCCCGAAAAGCCGATCGTGACTTCAGCCAGGCGCTCAAGGTCGACGTCATCGGCCAGGGGCTTGTGCTGGGTGTGTACCTTGAGAATCGCCAGGCGCGCTTCTCGGTGCGGGCGCTCCAGCGTGATCTTGCGGTCGAAACGGCCGGGGCGTAGCAATGCCTGGTCGAGCACATCGGGACGGTTGGTCGCCGCCAACACCACCACGGCCTCTTCCTCGGAGAAGCCGTCCATCTCCGACAGGATCTGGTTCAGGGTCTGCTCTCGCTCGTCGTGCCCACCGCCCATGCCGGTGCCCCGGGCGCGGCCGATGGAATCCAGCTCATCGATGAAGATCACCGCGGGGGCTTCTTCACGGGCCTGCTTGAACATGTCGCGTACCCGCGAGGCGCCGACCCCGACGAACATCTCGATGAACTCCGAGCCGCTGATACTGAAGAACGGCACGTCGGCCTCGCCGGCCACGGCACGGGCGAGTAGCGTCTTGCCGGTGCCGGGCGGGCCCATCATCAATACCCCGCGCGGTATCTTGGCGCCCAGCTCGCGAAAGCGCTCCGGCGACTTGAGGAAATCCACGACTTCGGCAACTTCCTGCTTGGCATTGTCCGAGCCGGCCACGTCCTGCATGCGTATGCTGCTGTCTTCCCGCTGGACCTTCTTGGCCTTGGAGCGTCCCAGCCCGAACGGGCCGCCGCCCCCCGACATCGCCTTTTGCTGCATGCGGCCCCAGAACCAGAACAACAACCCCAGCATCAGTATCCACGGCAAGGCGCCGACCAGCACCCGTTGCCACCAGGGCGGGTCGATGGGGCGGGCGTTGATCGTCACATCATTGGCTTCCAGCCGGTCCAGCAATCGCTGGCTCTCGACATCGGGACGGGTGGTCTCGAAGGTTTCGGCGTCGCCGACATCGAGATCGGTGGCGCCCTGGGCGTTGAAGGACCCTTCGATATCCTGGCCACGCAGGGTGACCTCATCGACGTAGCCGGATACCACGGCGTCGAGGAACTGAGAGTAGGCGATCTCGGTGTGCTGGGGCTGGCGCGTGGTGTCGAGATAATAGAAAAGCAGAAGGATCCCTAGCGAGATCCAGAAGAACACCATCCATTGTCGCCCCAGGTTCTTGCGAAAGTCAGCGTTGGGATCCCAGCCCTTGGCATCCTTGCGGCTCTGGCTGGGGCGTTGCTCCGATGATTGGTCTTCCTGTGACATGAGGTCTCCCTGATCCTGACTATCCCTACAAACCTTGGGAGGATTAGCCGATTTTTACAAGCCGGGTTCGGGAGGGCGACGCAACGATCGTGTCGAGGCGCCATGGAAGAGGGCAGTGGAGCACGTTCACGCGTGCAGTATCGAAGCGATACCCAAAAGAAACCGGCCGGGTTTGAGCCCGGCCGGACATGTCTCAAGCAATTCGATAGAGCAATGCGATAGCGTCAGTCGCGGGAGTGACGACGCTGGTGTCGAATGTCTCGCTCGTGTTCGTCGATCCGCACTTCCTTGCGAATGGGACGTTGCTGGCTCTCGCGAAGGAGGTGGACGGCAAAGGCCAGCAGGGCCGCTGCGGCCGCACCTGCGCTGAGAGTCTCGATAATTCCCATGGGGCTATCCTCCTGATGTGTAGGGGTGCAATACCCGGGATCGAGCGGCGCTGCATATTGTTGAGCCGGCGCTGTCACTTGCATAGTGGCAGCCCTCGCGGGTTGCGACAAATACTTTGACCCCATGGGTCCGATTAAGTTTTGCCCAAAGTGCACCGCTTGTCAGATAGCGGCGAGACTGCCAATGTCGATGAACGATTCACGATAAGGAGACAGCTGATGAAGGTCGTAACACTCAAGAGCCCCGGTGGACTGGACAAGCTCGCGCTGAGCGAACGTGAGAGCCCCGGCGAACCGGGCCCAGGCGAGATCCGCGTTCGAATTCACGCCAGTTCGCTCAACTTTCATGACTATGGTGTCGTCTCGGGCGCCATGCCCACCGAGGACGGCCGTATCCCCATGTCCGATGGCGCAGGTAGTGTCGAAGCCGTCGGCGAGGGGGTCGAGGAGTTCAAGGTCGGCGACTCGGTAGTTTCGACCTTCTTCCCCTACTGGCTGGATGGTCCGGCTCGGGTCGGTGACTTCAAGACCACGCCCGGCGATGGACTCGATGGCTACGCGCGCGAGCAGGTGGTACGGCCCGCGACCTGGTTCACCCACGCGCCCAAAGGCTACAGCCACGCCGAGGCGGCCACCCTGACCACGGCGGGGCTCACCGCCTGGCGGGCCCTGGTCGTCGATGGCAATCTCAAGGCTGGCGAGAGCGTGCTGGCACTGGGCACTGGCGGCGTCTCGATCTTTGCGGTCCAACTGGCCAAGGCAATGGGCGCGCATGTCATTGCCACGTCGTCCTCCGACGAAAAGATCGAGAAGCTCAAGCAACTCGGCGCCGACGAGACCCTGAACTACAAGACCGAGCCGGAATGGGGCAAGCGGGTCAAGGCTCTCACCGGCGGGCGCGGCGTCGATCACATCATCGAGGTCGGTGGACCGGGTACGTTGCCGCAATCCATCGATGCCGTACGCATTGGCGGCCACATTTCGTTGATTGGCGTGCTGACCGGGCGTGGCGGTGACATCCCCACCGCCAAGCTGATGGCCAAGCAGGCCCGGCTCCAGGGCTTGATCGTCGGCAGCCGCACTCATCAGCAGGAAATGGTGCGCGGTCTGGAGTCCACCGGGTTGCGGCCGGTCATCGATAGCACCTTCGGGCTTGACGAGATCGCCGACGCCTTCCGCCATGAGGAAGCCGGGCGGCACTTCGGCAAGATCTGCCTGGAATTCTAGACCCCGGTCATCACCGCCGGGACGCCGCCGTCGGCATTCGTTGATGGCGGCGTCGCTCGTTGATAGCAGCGGCGCGGTCATTCCGGGGACGCGGGGAACGTGCTAAAACGATCCTTCGCAAGCGTACGATATTGTCCTCGCTCACCCCTTGGAGAAGCCGTCATGCGTTCCGCTCGTCTGCCTGCCGCCACCTGGTGGTTGATCCTGTGTGGCTCGTTGCTGTTGATGCTGTCGTTTGGGCTGAGGTCCAGCTTCGGGCTATTCGTTCAGCCGCTCAATGAAGCCAATGGCTGGGGGCGTGACGTCATCGGTCTGGCCCTGGCTATACAGAACCTGAGCTGGGGCCTGATTGCCGTGCTGGCCGGGGGGCTGGCCGATCGCTTCGGTACGGTGCGCGTCGTGATCGCCGGTGCAGCGCTGTATGCTCTTGGGTTGTGGCTCACGGCCGACGTCGACCAGATCTGGATATTGAATGGTGGCGCCGGGCTGCTGGTCGGTGCCGGGGTGGCGGGCACGGCGTTCGGCATCGTGTTGCCGGCCATGGCACGCGCGGTGGACGAGACGCAGCGCCAGTGGGTGCTGGGCATTGGAACGGCAGCCGGCTCGATGGGCCAGTTCCTGTTGGCTCCGGTCGCTCAGGGGCTGATCGACTGGCTGGGCTGGAGCGGGGCGCTCAATGCCATGGCGTTGATGAGCCTGACCATGGCCCTGCTGGCCATGCCGCTGGCCGTTTCCGACAAGGGACCCGACGGGGCCGCCCGGATCGCCTCTCCGGGGGCCTTTGCCGAAACGCTCAAGCTGGCGCGGGGCCATGCTTCCTACTGGCTGCTGACGGCCGGCTTCTTCGTGTGTGGCTTCCATCTCGCCTTCATTACCGTGCACATGCCGGCTTTCCTGGTCGATGCCGGTTTCGATGCCAGCGTCGGTGCCTGGTCGATCAGCCTGATCGGCTTGTGCAACGTGGTCGGCGCCTTCACGGCCGGGGTGATCTCGGGCAAGGTCTCCAAGCGTCTGGTGCTGATTGGCATCTATGCCGGACGTGCCGTGGCGATTGCGCTGTTCATGCTGCTGCCGATGACGCTGACCTCGGTGATGCTGTTCAGCTGTGTGATGGGCTTCCTGTGGCTGGCGACAGTGCCTCCCACCTCGGGGCTGGTGGCGACCATGTTCGGCACGCGCTACATGGCAACACTGTATGGTGTGGTATTCCTGAGTCATCAGGTCGGCAGCTTTACGGGCGTGTGGCTGGGCGGCTACCTGTACGAGACCACGGGCACCTATGACGTCGTATGGTGGGCCGGGGTGGTGCTCAGCCTGATTACCATGGGGCTTCATTGGCCGATTCGCGAAACGCCGGCCATCGCCATTCCCAAGGCGGCGAGCGCCGCCTGATATATCGCAACCAGGAGACAGCATGCCTATCGTCACCTTTGCACTGATCGCGCTCACCGTGGTGATATCGATCGTGGCCTGGCGCTCGCGTGCGCTCTTCGATGCGCTGATCTACTGGCCGCCCGGTGTGTCACGGGGACAGTGGTGGCGTCTGCTCAGTCACGGCGTCATACATGCCGACGGGGCTCACCTGCTGTTCAATATGGTCACGCTGTATTTCTTCGGGGCGGTCATGGAGCAGGTCCTGACCCCGCGGATCGGCAGCACGGGCTTCGTGCTGTTCTATCTTGTCGGCATCCTGGTGGCGATTCTGCCGACTCATCTGCGTCATCGAGGCGATGCCCGTTATCGTAGCCTGGGCGCCTCGGGGGCGGTGGCTGCCGTGCTGTTCGCCTACATCCTGCTGCAACCGTGGTCGATGCTTTACGTGTTCTTCCTGCCGGTGCCGGCCATCGTCTTCGCGGTGGTCTATGTGGCGTACTCGGTATGGGCGGATCGTCGGGGCGGGGGGACGATCAATCATAGCGCCCACCTGTGGGGCGGCGCCTGGGGGGTCGGCTTCATGCTATGGCTCGAGCCGCGGCTGGGACCGCGCTTCATTGGGGAGCTACTGGCTCCCCTGGGCGGTTGATCTCGATGGCAGCCCTCGGCCATCGATGCCATGCTGGTAAGCGATGGCAGCATGCTTCCCCGACGAGGAGGATATGACCCCTATCATTCGCTCCCGCATACGTGCCTGTTTGCTAGCTTGTCTCTTGATTCTTCATTGTATCGCTACCGCCTCCGCCCGCGAGCTTGCGGTCCCGCTCGAGGACATGGCCGAGGTGGAGATCGCATCGGTGGCGGTTACGGGGCCATCGGGGCCGCCCGTGGTCCTGCTACGCGAGCCGGGGGAGCGGGCGGTCATCCCGATCTTCGTCGGGCCGGTCGAAGCCACTGCCATCTTGCGGGGGCTGCGGGGGGATCGCCCCTATCGCCCCATGACCCATGAACTCGTCAGCACGATGCTGCGAGACATGGACGCTCGTCTGGAACGGGTCTACATCGACGACCTGTTGGGCGGGACGTTCCTGGGCATGCTGGAACTGCACATGGATGGGCGCGATACGCCACTCTACATCGATAGCCGGCCGAGCGACGCCATCGCCCTGGCCCTGTACGGCCGTGCCACCATTCACGTATCGCCGAAGGTGATGGCCGCCTCCCGCTATATCGAATACCGCGGCATGGACGACCAGGTGGTCACGGCAGTCGGCGTCACCGTGACTGCACTCGACGATGAACTCCGCGAGGCGCTGGCTCTACCGAACCGGCCGGGGTTACTGGTGAGTGGCGTATCCGGCCCGGCCAGGCAAGCGGGGCTGGAGCCGGGTGCCTTGCTGCTGGCGGTGAATGGCAAGCCCCCCGAGACACCGATGGATTTTCTCGACACCGTTCGAAAGACCCCGCGAGACGAGGATGTGCGGTTGCGTTATTGGCAGGGAGGCAACACCCACGAACTCGATATCTCGACCGATGTGCCGTCGCCACGGCCAAGCCAGCGCATGCCGCCCGGGTTGCGCTCGCCGGCCCAGGACGCTTGAGGCCAATGGCGTTATCAGGACGCCGATGCCCTTGTAGGCCAGCACGATCAGCGCCACCAGGGCGACGAGAATTCCTAGGGTACCCAACGGGAGGGCTCCTGCCTTATTTCACTGGCTGGAGATCGTCGCAGTATTCACCGAACAGGTCCACGGTCGAGCGCCGCCCCACATCGACGAAATGTTCGTTCAGCCAGCGATCCGCCGCCTGGAACCCGATGTCATGCAGTCGCTGCAGGAAATCCATGCGCGCATCCAGGCGGGTGATGGCCTCGAAGGCATCCATCTCCTTGGTGGCTTCGATGCGGTGTAGATGCAGGTCACCGATCTTCTGGAACAGTTCGGCTTGATAGTCGTGTCCGGCTTCGCGCTCTTCGTCGAGTAGGCGCTTGATCATGGCCACGGTGCGCAGTTCCTGCTGCAGGCTGTTGTTGAAGCTGATCTCGTTGATGCGATTGACGATCTCGTGGGCCAGGCGCGGCACGCCTGCGCGTTCGCGCGGGTTGATCTGGACCAGCATCAAGTCGCCGGGAGGACTTTCGCGGATCAACGGCAACAGCGAGGGATTGCTGCTGTAGCCGCCATCCCAATACGCTTCGCCATCGATCTCCACCGCCTGGAACAGCACCGGCAGGCAGGCCGAGGCCATGACCATGTCGCGGGTCATTTCGGCGTTGCGAAAGATGCGCTGCTGCCCGGAATGCACGTTCGTGGCGCTGACGAACAGGCGAATCGCCTCGAAGCCTCGCAGCCGCTCGAAGTCCACGTGACGCTCGAGGATGTTGCGTAAGGGATTCACGTCGAACGGATTGGTCTGGTAGGGCGAGACCAGGCGCGACACGGCATCCATGAAGCGGTAGACGGGCTTGAGTCCTGGCGTCCAATGGCCGAACAGCAACTGAAGCAGGTTGTCGCCGGCAAAGCGGCCATCACCGGCCTTGCCGACATCGCGCCAGAAGGCGTCGAGGGCCTCGCGTGCCCCTTGGCGCCCGTTCTGGGCCCAGCCGTTGGCCAGCACCACGGCATTCATGGCGCCAGCGCTGGTGCCGCTGAGACCGCCGATCTCGAGCCGCTCGTCTTCGAGCAACCTGTCCAATACGCCCCAGGTGAAGGCGCCGTGAGAACCGCCCCCCTGCAGGGCCACGTCGATACGCTTGATGGGAGTTCGAGAAGGCATGGGACTCCTTGCTGCGTGTCCGCTCGGGTTTGCCGCCCAGGTGGGCGCTTCACTGAGTGTAGACAGGGCAGTGGCCTGTCGCCGTTAGATCGGGCCTGCAAGGAAATGAAGCGCTCCGCCATAGGTGGCGGCGCCCAGCAGGGTTGGCAGTGCGATGCCGCCCTTGAATCGCTTGACGATCACCATGACAAGCAGAGCCAGACCGACGGCCAGTATCGGGGCTCCATTCTCTGGTTGGGTGACGATCGGCCATAACGATACGACCAGCAGCGAGGTGATGGCAGCCGGGCCGATGGCACGAAGCAGGCGTTGCAATACCACGGGCGGGGGGCGCTGTTGTCGCTCACGACGGGCATGCCAGACGGGTAGCCATCGCAGCAGGAACGTCCCCAGCCCGCACAACAGCACGATCAGGTCGAGCCGAGAGAGCATCGCTGGCCTCCTGGCAATGAGTAGAGGGCCCCGGCCAGCATACCCAGGGCCAGCGCATGGTGGCTGGGAAGAACCAGCAGCAGGGCCAGCGTCGCCAGCGTGGTTGCCAACAGGGTGCCTCGCCATTGCTTCATGCCTACATCCAATAGCAGTGCGAAGAACAATGCAGGAAGGATGAACGTCATGCTGGCCTCAACGAAGCGCGGCGCTGTGGCGATGGTATCGCCCAGTCGGGTTCCCAGCAGGGTGCCACCCAACCAGGCGCCATACGCGCCCAGCTGCAAGCCGAAGAACCACGGTTCCCGAGCTGCAGGTGCGATGTGCTGGACCTTGCTCAGCGCGGTGGCGAAGACCTCGTCGGTCAGCCCGAAGGCCAGGAGCGGGGAGGGAAGCCGCCTCTGTGAATCTCTGAGCTGGGTCAGCAGGGCCGGGCCATAGAACAGGTGGCGGGCATTCATCATGAGCACTGTAGGTACTGCACTCAGCAGCCCGGCGCCCGAGGCCAGCAGCGCGATCAGCACGAACTGGCTGGCACCGGCGTAGACCACGACAGAAACCAGCATGATGAGACCTGGGGAAAGGCCGGCCTCGATGGCCGCCAAGCCGAACGAAATGGCGATCGGTATATAGCCCGCCATGATGGACAGGCTGGCCAGCAGGCCCTGCATAACGGCGCGCATAAGATCACTAATGAATAAGGGGACGCTAAAGTCTAACGCGTTACCTCAAGGCTGTAATGCCCCCATTGTCGACAGTGTTACAATGCGCGCTTTTTCAGCGAGCAGCTGGCTCGCCCATGGAGCGTCCGTCGCGTGTCGTTATTCGTTGCCAGTGCCTTTTTCGTGGTCGTTTTCCTGACGTCGGCCCTGTCGGGTGTCTTTGGCATGGCGGGTGGGCTGGTTCTGCTGTGGTTTCTGCTGCTGGCGCTTCCGGCCACCTCGGCGATCGTCGTGCACGGGGTAATCCAGCTATGCGCCAATGCTTCGCGTGCCTGGTTTTCGCGACACTACATCGATTTTCGTATTGTCACGATCATAGCGAGTGGCGGGGCGCTCGCCGCGCTGGGGCTGGCATGGGTCAATTACTCACCCAATACCGCTGTGGTATCGCTTCTGATCGGGCTGATGCCGTTGCTGGTGTGGATGCCCAAGGCCTGGTTCCATTTCGACGCCTCGCGGGCGAGCCATGCGTTCGTCTGTGGTCTGGTGGCCGGCGGGTTGACCATCGCCGCCGGTGTGTCGGGGCCGACCATCGATCTGTTCTTCATTCGCACGGCCATGGATCGCCGGCAAATCGTGGCCACCAAGGCGGCGGTCCAGGTCATCTCGCATGCCATCAAGATTGTCTTCTACCTGGGCGCAGCGGCGGCGTTGAGCCTCGGGCAGTGGGGCGTGGTGCTGCTTGCGCTGCCGCTGGCCATTTTCGGTACGCATACCGGTAATGCCATCTTGCGACGACTGACCGACGCCAACTTCCGCGCCTGGACCCGCTGGATCGTGACCGTCATCGGCACGTTCTATTTCCTTCAAGGGGTCTGGCTGCTGAGCTGACCCGCGCTCAGCCCAGCCGCTCGCGGGGCACCGAGCGCAGGTGGCTTGCCGAGCGCGGGGCCGACAAGACGGACCTGGCCAGGCGTCTCCGCCAGGCAGGGAAGACAATTTGCATGTCCAGCCAGCCGCCACGGCACCGATGGTCTCTGATTTTTGTTCAGGCATGGACCCTTGTCAGCCCCTCCTGGGCGCTTGAGGCCACCAGGTGGCCTGCCCGGTCGTAGATGCTGCCGCGGGCGAAGCCGCGCGCCCCACCGGCCCAGGGGCTGTCCATGTCATAGAGCAGCCAGTCGTTGACCTGCACGTCCTGATGAAACCACAGCGAATGGTCGAGGCTGGCAATCTGCAGGCGGGGATTGCCGAAGCGGATACCATGGGGCACCAGCGATGTGGTCAGCAGGTTAAAGTCGGAGCTGTAGGCCAACAGGTAGCGATTGAGGGCAGGATCGGCAGGCAATTCTCCGGCCAGGCGGAACCACAGCCGCTTGCGGGGTGAACTGCCATCGCCGTGTTCGTCCGGCAAGTGCAGAAACTCGATAGGATGACCCTCGAAGCTCTCCACGTTCGCGCCATCGGCAATCAGCCGTTCGGGATCGTCGAGGCCGGGCATGGCACGCTGGTGGTAGTGGCCGGCTTCCTCGCCATGGAACGAGGCGCTGCAGAAGAAGATGGGTTTGCCCTTCTGGATGGCAGTGACCCGGCGGGTCGTGAAGCTGCCGCCGTCGCGCACGGTATCGACCTGATAGACCACGGGCCGCTTGGCATCGCCCGGGCGCAGGAAATAGCCGTGCAGCGAGTGCACCCGGCGCTCGGGGATCACGGTCTGACTGGCGGCCGACAAGGCCTGGCCCAGCACCTGGCCGCCGAACAATTGGGGGAAGCCCAGATCCTGGCTATGGCCTCGAAACAGATTTTCCTCGATCATTTCCAGGCCCAGCAGGGCCACGAGGTCATCCAGGGCTCGTGTCATGGGGTTACTCCTTGAGTGGACGGCAGAGGGTAGCGACACAGTCCGTGTCATACGCTTGTTTCAGATTTTCCCTAGCATACCCGAGGGGCAGCAGCATGCGCAGCGACGAGTATTACATGCATCGGGCACTCGATCAGGCGCGCCTTGCCGAAGCGGCCGGCGAGGTGCCGGTGGGGGCCGTGGTGGTCGATGCGTCTGGCAAGATCGTCGGGAGCGGCTTCAACGCGCCGGTGGGTGAGCGTGATCCCTCTGCCCATGCAGAGATACGCGCGTTGCGCGACGCCGCCCTGCGGCTGGGCAATTACCGGCTCGAGGGGTGCACCCTCTACGTGACGCTGGAACCCTGCATGATGTGCGCCGGGGCGATCATTCACGCTCGCCTGGCGCGGCTGGTCTATGGCGCCGCCGAGCCCAAGACCGGCATGGTCGAGTCGCGTGCCAACCTCTTCGCCCAGCCTTGGCACAACCACCAGGTCAACGTCGAGCGTGGCCTGCTGGCGACCCAGGCCCGGCGTTTGCTGCGTGAGTTCTTCACCACGCGGCGCGGCGCCGTTAGGTCAGATCAAGGCCAGGGCGAGGCGAGTGAACCGGGCGATTAGCGCACGTGACTGAACGCCGTTCAGAGAACGGGGGGCACGGTATCGAATAGGCTGTCGTCATCGGCATCCGGGGCGCGCTGATTCAACTGGAAGAATTGTTGCTGGCTGCGGTCGACGTAGTTGAGCACCTCGTAGTACCGGCGAATGTTGCGTACGTAGATGACCGGTTCGCCGCCGCGCGCATAGCCATGGCGCGTCTGGCTGTACCATTCGCGCTTCTGCAGCAGGGGCAGGGCCTCGCGCACATCGGCCCACACATAAGGATCGCCGCCCTGCATTTCGGCCAGCTTCTGGGCGTCGTACAGGTGCCCGAGGCCCACGTTGTAGGCTGCCAATGCCATCCATAGACGATCCTCACCCGTGATTTCCTCCTGCAGGCGATCCATGAGCTGACGCAGGTAGCGCGCACCGCCATCGATGCTCTGGGCCGGATCGAGGCGATTCTCGACGCCCATTTCGGCCGCGGTGGGGTTGGTCAGCATCATCAAACCGCGCACCCCGGTCGGTGAGGTCGCTCGTGGGTCCCAGTGGGATTCCTGATAGCCCACCGCGGCAAGCAGCTTCCAGTCGAACCCGGTATCGCGGGCAGCGGCCCGGAACAGGTGGGCGTATTGGGGAAGCTTTTCATGGACGTGATGGATGAACAGACGTGCGCCGACATATTCGAGATAGTCGTCATGCCCGAAGTAGCGCTCGATCAGTTCCGCCAGGGTGCCGTCCTCGCGTAGCCCGTCGAGAAAGTCGTTGGCCGCCTCAAGCAGATCCAACCCTTGTGACGAGGGCACCGCCCAGGCCATCGATAGCGGCTCACCGAACGCGAAGCCATCTTCCACGCCGGGGAAGAACAGCCGGTTGAGCTTGAACTGGTGGGTATAGACCACGGCAGCGTCGAGGTTGCCGTTCTCGACGCGCTGCAGCAGGTCGGCGATTTCCAGATCGGCCGCTTCTTTCCAGCTGAGCTCGGGCAGCTCGGCCTGGAGTTCGCGCAGGATCAGGCTCGCCCCGGAGCCCTGCAGCACGCCGATGTTGCGCCCCAGCAAGTCCCTGGGCTCGCGAAAGGGCGGCAACCCTCGTCGATAGACCACCAGTGGCTGCAATTCGAGGATTGTCTGGGTGAATGAGACACCGGGCACGGTGGGGTCCAGGGGCAGCGCAGCGGCGCCGAGGTCGCCTTCGCCACTGCGTACCGCGTCGATCACGCCCTGGATGTTGCGGCTGGTGTCCATCGACAGACTGACGCCGAGATGGTCGGCGAAGCGTCGAATCAGTTCGTATTCGAAGCCGGTGGGGCCATGGCGCCCTTCGTAATAGGTGGTGGGCGTATTGCGCGTGAACACGGCGATGAAGTCGCGGCTGCGAATCGCATCCAGATGCTCCCCTCGCGGTGGCGTCTGACGATGCGGAATCAGCGCCAACACCAGCGCAGACAATAGCAGGGTATACCACCTTCGATAGCGATGGAGGTGGCGAAACAAGGCCTTGGGCATGGTAGGACGCGATCACGATGAGACGACTCACCTTAACTGGGGAGGCGCGTGGTGTCATCCAACGCTTGGGTACGGGCTTCGCCCCATCCGCGCTTTTCCAGTATCATATGCCCTCATTGCCGCCGGCTGCGGCCCCCGTTTCCCCGCTTTCTCAGAGGCTCAACCGACATGCTCGAACTGCGAGGCGCGCCCGCCCTTTCCGCTTTCCGTCATGCCAAGCTGCTGACTGCCCTGCGTGCGCATGTGCCCGAGGTCGAAACACTGCATGCCGACTACGTTCATTTCGTCGATCACGATGGCGAGTTGTCCGGTGACGAGCATGACGTCCTGACCCAACTGCTCGATTACGGCACCGCGGCGGACGCAGCCGATCAGGACGCGCCCGTGGGACGTGAAGGGCACCTGTTCCTGGTGGTGCCGCGGCTGGGCACACAGTCGCCCTGGTCCTCCAAGGCCACCGACATCGCTCGTAATTGCGGTCTTCAGCGGGTGCGCCGTATCGAGCGTGGCATTGCCTACCGGGTCAAACTGTCCGGCGCGCTGTCCGAGGACGCCTTCGAGGCCATCGTTGCGACATTGCACGATCGGATGACCGAATCGGTACTCGCCAACGCGTCGGATGCCGCGAAGCTGTTTTCCCGTCATGACCCGGCGCCGCTGGGACAGGTGGATATTCTCGAAGGCGGGCGCCTTGCCCTCGAACGGGCCAATACCGAACTCGGCCTGGCACTGGCCGAGGACGAGATCGACTACCTGGTCGATGCCTTCCAGGGCCTGTCGCGCAATCCCAGTGACGTCGAGCTGATGATGTTCGCCCAGGCCAATTCGGAGCATTGTCGCCACAAGATCTTCAACGCCGTTTGGATCATCGACGGCGAGGCCCAGCCGCACTCCCTGTTCGGCATGATCAAGAATACCTACCAGGCGTCTCCCGAGGGCATCCTCTCGGCTTACAGCGACAATGCGGCGGTGATCGAAGGCAGCCGTGCAGGACGTTTCTTTCCTGCGCCGCTGACCGGCAAGGCGGGCGAAAAGGCGACGTACGCCACCCAGGATGAGCCGATCCACATCCTGATGAAGGTAGAGACCCACAACCACCCCACGGCGATCGCCCCGCATCCCGGGGCCGGCACCGGCGCCGGCGGAGAAATTCGCGACGAGGGTGCGACCGGCATCGGTGGCAAGCCCAAGGCCGGGCTGACCGGCTTCAATGTCTCCAACCTGCGTATCCCCGAGTTCGTCCAGCCGTGGGAAGCCTTCGATTATGGCAAGCCCGAACGCATCGTCAGTGCGCTGGAGATCATGCTCGAAGGGCCGATCGGCGGGGCCAGCTTCAATAACGAATTCGGCCGGCCCAATCTCACCGGCTACTTCCGTACCTTCGAGCAGGATGCGGTGAGTGCCGATGGCATCGAGCGCCGCGGTTACCACAAGCCGATCATGATCGCCGGCGGCTATGGCAATATCCGCGACGGCCATGTGGCCAAGGGCGAGATCCCCGTCGGTGGCAAGCTGATCGTGATGGGTGGCCCGGCCATGTTGATCGGCCTGGGCGGCGGTGCGGCGTCGTCGATGGCCTCGGGCAGTTCCAGCGAGGATCTGGACTTTGCCTCGGTGCAGCGCGAGAACCCCGAAATGGAGCGCCGAGCCCAGGAAGTCATCGACCGCTGCTGGGCGTTGGGCGAGGCCAACCCCATACGCTTCATTCATGACGTGGGCGCCGGCGGGCTCTCCAATGCCTTGCCCGAGCTGGTCAAGGACGGCAAGCGCGGCGGTGTCTTCGAGTTGCGCAACGTGCCCAATGCCGAACCGGGCATGAGTCCGCTGGAAATCTGGTGCAACGAAGCCCAGGAGCGGTACGTGCTGGCCGTGGCGGCGGAGGACCTCGACACCTTCGAGGCCCTATGCGCCCGTGAGCGCTGTCCGTTTGCCGTGGTGGGCGAAGCCACCGAGGCGCATCACCTCGAGGTCCGCGACGGGCATTTCGATACCCAGCCCGTCGACCTGCCGATGAGCGTCCTGTTCGGCAAGCCGCCCAAGATGCAGCGCGAGTTCGAGCGTCATCAACTCGACCTGCCGGGGGTAGGGTTGGACAATCTCGATCTGCGCGAAGCGCTGGATCGCGTGTTGCGCCTGCCCGCGGTGGCCTCGAAGAGCTTCCTGATCACCATCGGTGACCGCTCGATCACCGGCCAGGTCGCGCGCGACCAGATGGTCGGTCCCTGGCAGGTCCCGGTGGCCGACGTGGCGGTGACTACCGCCAGTTACGACACTCATGCCGGCGAAGCCATGGCCATGGGCGAGAGGCCCCCGGTGGCGTTGATCGATCCCGCCGCCAGCGCACGGCTGGCCGTCGCCGAGGCCATCACCAACCTGGCGGCCGCGCCGGTCGCCAAGCTCTCGGACATCAAGCTCTCGGCCAACTGGATGAGTGCCGCCGACCATGTCGGCGAGAACCAGGCGCTGTTCGATGCCGTGGAAGCCGTGGGCATGGAGCTGTGTCCGGCGTTGGGGATCGCCATCCCGGTCGGCAAGGACTCGATGTCGATGCGCACCGTCTGGCAGGACGGCGACGAGCAAAAAAGCGTCACCGCGCCGCTGACCCTGGCCATCACTGGCTTTGCGCCGGTGACCGATGCGCTGCGTACCCTGACCCCACAGATCAACCTCGAGCAGGATGAGAGCGACTTGATCCTGATCGATCTGGGCGGCGGCAAGAATCGCCTGGGCGGTTCGGCACTCGCTCAGGTCTATGGCCAGGTTGGCAGCGAGTGTCCCGATCTCGACGATGCCGAGGACCTCAAGGCGTTCTTCAGCGTGATCCAGGGGCTCAACGCCGATGGCAAGCTGCTGGCCTACCATGACCGCAGCGACGGCGGTTTGCTGGTCACGCTGCTGGAGATGGCCTTTGCCGCTCATGCCGGGCTCGAGATCAAGCTAGACTGGCTGATCGACGAGGTTCACGAGGCGGTCGATGCGCTCTTTGCCGAGGAATTGGGTGCGGTGATTCAGGTCAATCGTGCCGATACCGAGTTCGTGCTGGCGCAGTTCGCCGCCGCGGGCATCGACACCTGCGGCGTCATCGCCCGCCCGCGCTATGACGATCAGGTCCGCGTCACGCTATTCGAGGAACCGCTGCTCGAGACCACGCGCATGCTGACCCAGCGCACCTGGTCCGAGACCAGCTATCGCCTGCAGGCGCTGCGCGACAATCCCGAGTCTGCCAAGAGCGAGTTCGATGGGTTGCTTGACGATCGAGATCCGGGCCTTTCGGCACATGCTACCTTCGATGTCGATGAGGATATCGCTGCGCCGTTCGTCAACCTGGCGCGGCCTGCCGTGGCCATCCTGCGCGAGCAGGGCGTCAATGGCCAGATGGAAATGGCGTGGGCGTTCGATCGTGCCGGTTTCGAAAGCGTCGACGTGCACATGAGCGACATTCTCGAAGGACGCGTGTCGCTCGATGAATTCAAGGGCATGGTGGCCTGTGGCGGTTTCTCCTACGGTGACGTGCTCGGCGCCGGCGGTGGCTGGGCCAAGTCGGTGCTGTTCAATCCGCGTGCCCGCGAGCAGTTCGCCACCTTCTTCGCGCGTGACGACAGCTTCGCCCTGGGGGTATGCAACGGTTGCCAGATGTTCTCGCAGCTCAAGGAAATGATCCCCGGTGCCGAGAACTGGCCGCGCTTTGTGCGCAACGAATCCGAGCAGTTCGAGGCGCGGGTGGCGATGGTTCAGGTCGAGCAGAGCCCGTCGATCCTGCTGCAGGACATGCAGGGGTCGCGCCTGCCGATCGCCGTCGCCCATGGCGAGGGGCGTGCCGAGTTCCGCGATGCCGGACATCTACGCACCATGCAGGGCAGTTCACAGATTGCGCTGCGCTATATCGACAACTATGGCCTCGTCACCAGCCGTTACCCGGCCAACCCCAACGGTTCGCCGTCGGGGATTACCGGCCTGACCACCCCGGACGGGCGTGTCACGGTGATGATGCCGCATCCGGAGCGGGTAACGCGTGCGGTGACCAACTCCTGGCGCCCCACTCAGTGGACCCAGGACGGGGCCTGGCTGCGCATCTTCCGCAATGCGCGCAAGTGGGTGGGTTGATGCCCCAGCGGTCAGAGGCAGCAACGAAGGCGACCCTCGGGTCGCCTTCGTCGTCTCCAGACGGGGCTGAGCGCCCATCGGCGCCCTCGCTGCGCCCCTACCAGCAGCAGGCCGTGGCCCGGGTGGTCGAGCATTTCCGGGCCAGTGACGAGGCGGCCGTGGTGGTGCTGCCCACCGGCAGCGGCAAGTCGCTGGTAATCGCCGAGCTGGCGCGGCTGGCCCGGGGGCGGGTGCTGGTGCTGGCCCATGTGCGCGAGCTGGTGGAACAGAACCATGGCAAGTACCAGGCCTACGGGCTCGAGGCGGATATCTTCAGTGCCGGCCTGGGGCGCAAGGAGAGCGGCCGGCAGGTGGTGTTCGGTTCGGTGCAGTCGGTGGTCCGTAATCTCGAGGCTTTCACCGCCGAGGAAGCGCAGCGGGGCGCCTTCACGCTGCTGGTCATCGACGAGTGCCACCGGGTCTCGCTGGAGCAGGATTCGAGCTATCGCCAGGTGATCGAGCATTTGCGTCAGCAGAACCCCCGGCTCAAGGTGCTGGGGTTGACCGCCACCCCGTATCGCCTGGGGCAGGGCTTCATTTACCACCGCCATCACCGCGGCATGGTACGCGGCGAGGCCGATAGCGTATTTGCCGACTGCGTGTTCGAGCAACCGCTGCGCCTGATGGTCAAGCAGGGCTATCTTGCCGAACCCCGGCGCATCGATGTGGCGGTGGAACGCTACGACTTCTCGACGCTGGTGCCCTCGACCCGTGGCCTGTTCAGCGAGGCCGAGCTCAACCGTGCGGCCAGCGGCCAGCGTGTCACGCCGGGCATCGTTGCGGAAATCGTCGAACGGGCGCGTGAGCGTCGCGGGGTGATGATATTCGCCGCTACCGTGCTGCATGCCGAGGAGATCGTGGGGTACCTGCCTGCGGCGGAGACGGCGCTGATCACTGGCGAGACCCCGTCGCGGGAGCGCCAGCGGATCATCGCCGACTTCAAGGCCGAGCGGCTCAAGTACCTGGTCAACGTGGCGGTCCTGACCACCGGTTTCGATGCCCCGCATGTCGATCTGATTGCGATCCTGCGGCCCACCGAGTCGGTGAGCCTGTATCAACAGATCGTCGGGCGGGGCCTGCGTCTCGCGCCGGGCAAGCGCGATTGCCTGGTCCTCGATTATGCGGGGAATCCCTGGGATCTCTACGCCCCCGAAGTGGGTAGCCCACGGCCTGACTCCGACTCAGAGCCGGTCCAGGTCGAATGCCCGGCCTGTGGCCATGCCAACCTGTTCTGGGGCAAGCGTGATGGTGACGTGGTCATCGAGCATTTTGGGCGTCGCTGTCATGGGCTCGTAGAAGATACCCCGCAAGGCGCGGCGTCGGGGGCGCGTAACCTCAAACAATGCGATTTTCGTTTTCGCTTCAAGACCTGCGAGCAGTGCGGGGCCGAGAACGATATCGCCGCCCGCCAATGCCACGGCTGCCAGGCGCGGCTGGTGGATGCCGACGACAAGCTGCGCGATGCCCTGCGCTTGAAGGATGCCCGGGTTTTGCGGGTCAGCGGCATGCAGCTGGAGGCGACCCATAACGGCCGTGGCCTCGAACGACTCAAGGCCACCTACCATGACGAGGACGGTGCCACACTGGTCGAATGGTTTGCGCTGGAGACCCCGCCCCAGCGTGCCGCCTTCGCTGCCGTGTTCCTGCGCGATCACCTGCGTGCCCCGGGCATCCCCTGGCGGCCGGACTCGCCCAAGGCGGTGATCGACCAGCAGGCTCGCCTGCGCGCGCCGGATTTCGTCATCGGGCGCAAGGTGGGCCGACACTGGCAAATACGCGAGAAGCTATTCGACTACACCGGACGCTACCGCACCGCAGCTCAGGCCGGCGATCAGCCGTGATCGGTACGTGTGAGAAGCGGCTGACTGTCAGGGCCGAGTCTTGCTAGACTGCGCGATCGATTTGATATTCTCAGCAGGAGGCTAGGCCACGCGTGAGCGAGCTGTCGACGACCGTCGTTGCCGATGCCCCTGCGTCCCAGCAGGCGGCGGCCTTGGCGCGTCTGTTCGACGAGCCGATCACCCAGTTGCCCGAGGATCTATATATCCCCCCCGAGGCGCTGCGGGTCTTTCTCGAGGCGTTCGAGGGGCCGCTGGATCTGTTGCTGTATCTGATTCGGCGTCAGAATCTGGATATCCTGGCCATCGACGTGGCAGCCATTACCCATCAGTACATCGAGTACGTCGAACTGATGAAGGCCATGGAGATCGAGCTCGCCGGCGAGTACTTGCTGATGGCGGCGATGCTGGCCGAGATCAAGTCGCGTACCCTGCTGCCGCGTCCTCCCAAGGGTGACGCCGAGGATGAGGAGAACGATCCCCGGGCCGAGCTGATTCGCCGGCTGCAGGAATATGAGCAGCTCAAGCTGGCGGCCGAGTCGCTGGGTGAGTTGCCGCGCATGGGCCGTGATTGGTTTTCCGCACAGGCCGCACTCCCCGATCTCGAGACCCGGGTCGTGCATCCCGACGTGGAGCTCGACGAACTGCTGCGGGCGCTGTCGGGTATCCTGCGTCGTGCCGAACTGACCCAGTCGCATCAGATCAGTCGTGAGGTGCTCTCCACCCGGGAGCGCATGCTGGCCATCATGTCGCGGCTGACGCATGAGCACTACACGCCGTTCGAAGCGCTGTTTACCCTCGAGGAGGGGAAGGCCGGCGTGGTGGTGACCTTCATGGCGATTCTCGAACTGGCCAAGGAGGCCATGATCGAGATCGTTCAGAATGCCCCGCTCTCGCCGATACATGTGCGAGCCCGGCTTGGCGGCGAGACGTCGGCCTACGCCGAGGACGAAGATGACCACAGCGAGGCTTGGGGGGAGAGCGCCTTCGATGATGGGCCTGAAGCGGTGACGGAGGCTGACCCCGGTGGCGAAGACGTCTGAGTTCCTGAACGAACCGGCCAATCAGCTGGACGAGATACTCGAAGCGGCCCTGCTGGCGGCGGGCGAACCTCTGTCGCAGGATCGCCTTGAGGCCTTGTTCGACGATCACGAGCGTCCCGCGCGCCGCGATTTTCGCGAGGCGCTGGAGCGATTGGGCCAACGCATGGAACACGGCGCCCTGGAACTGGTCGAAACCGCCTCTGGTTATCAGTTGCGCATTCGTCAGCGGCTCTCGCCCTGGGTCTCGCGCTTGTGGGACGAGCGTCCCCAGCGTTATTCGCGGGCACTGCTCGAGACGCTGGCGCTGATTGCCTACCGTCAGCCCGTCACACGGGGCGATATCGAGGAAGTGCGCGGTGTGGCGGTGAGTAGCTCGATCATGCGCACCCTGGCCGAGCGTGGCTGGATTCGTGTGGTAGGCCAGCGCGACGTGCCGGGGCGGCCGTCGGTCTATGCCACCACGCGCCAATTCCTCGACGATTTCGGTCTCAAGACGCTCGATGCCTTGCCACCGATGCATGAATTGAAGAACTTCGACGACTGGCCAGCGGTGTTCCAGGACGACGTCTCGCCCCCAGGACACGATCCCGAAGCGGGCGAGACGGCCGCAGCCAGCAATGAACCGGTGGAATCGCACGATCCGCCAACCGAACGACAGGCGGCGGTACAACCGGCCGCTGACGAACACCACGCCGAGAAGGCGTCCGACCGGCCCGGGCTGAGCTTTGCCGATTTGGAAGCGCGCCTGGCCGAACGTGCCCGCGGGAGCGTCGAGAACGACGGACCCGCGGACGCGGACACACCCCACGATGAGATGTCTGACGACTCATGAGTACTACCAGCGAAAAACTGCAGAAGGTCCTGGCACGCGCCGGGTTGGGCTCGCGCCGCGAGATGGAAACCGCCATCACTGCCGGGCGCGTCAAGGTCAATGGCCAAGTCGCCACCCTGGGCGACCGGATCGAGATGCATGACAAGGTAACCTTCGACGAGCGCCCGGTGACCCTGCGGGCGGCCGAGGAGGCGTCACGCCGCGTGATCATGTACAACAAGCCGGAAGGCGAATTGTGCACGCGCAAGGATCCCGAAGGGCGGCGCACCGTATTCGAGCGTCTTCCCAGGCTCAAGGGCGAGCGCTGGATAGCCATCGGGCGCCTGGACATCAATACCAGCGGCCTGTTGCTGTTCACCACCGACGGTGAGCTGGCCAACCGCCTGATGCACCCCTCGACGCAGGTCGAGCGCGAATACGCCGTGCGGGTGATGGGCGAGGTCCGCAAGGAGCACATCGTGGCCATGGTCGAAGGCGTCATGCTCGATGATGGCCCGGCGCGGTTCACCGACGTGCAGGAGTTCGGCGGTGAAGGTATCAATACCTGGTTCCACGTGGTCATTCTGGAAGGACGCAACCGCGAGGTGCGTCGCCTGTGGGAATCCCAGGGACTCACCGTCAGTCGCCTCAAGCGCGTGCGCTACGGCAACATCTTCCTCGACAAGCGGGCCAAGGCCGGGGAGTGGACCGAACTGACCCAGGACGAGATCGACGACCTGTCGGGGCTGGCCGGGCTGGAAAAGCGCAAGGTGCCCGAGCTGACGCCTGACGAGAAGAATCGCTGGAGCCGCGACAAGAACAAGCGGCGGCCTGTGCAGACCATGCGTAAGCCCAAAACGCCGCGCAAGCCCTGATCAATGGCTGCGCAGCTCAATCACTGTGTTGCGCGATGCTCGGAATCCTCACGTATACCTCATACGCTCCGGTTCCTGCGCTTCGTGCGCCTTGTGCTTGATACTGCTCGCCTATTTCTCAGTACCTATCGCCGCATCGGTTTAAAAAGGGCTTGCCAGGCATAAGCGTTCTAAGTACTATGTGCGCCCTGTCGGGAGGGGAAATTGAAGTGCCTTTCTCGACAGGCAAGGCGGCGGGTCGTTAGCTCAGTTGGTAGAGCAGTTGGCTTTTAACCAATTGGTCGTAGGTTCGAATCCTACACGACCCACCAATCTCGCCGCCGATGCTGGAGCGTAACCAGCGCCCTGGGTCGTTAGCTCAGTTGGTAGAGCAGTTGGCTTTTAACCAATTGGTCGTAGGTTCGAATCCTACACGACCCACCAGTATTCAGAAGCGCCCCATCTCCTCGGAGATGGGGCGTTTTCGTTGGCATCAAGTCCGCTTGGGGAGCCATCGGGGACGATTGTGGTCTAGAATGGGGCGGTCGTTGCCCGGGAGCCGAGCAGCGACGACAGTCGCGTCGCCGTGGGCAGAGAGCCCATACGCCGGCGCATCTGGAAACTGCAGGGGGAGCCCCTGCCGTCACAGTGGTAGACACGATGACCGTCATGACCTCCCGAGCCGAGGTGCGCGAGCACCTGGCCCGTGCGTACTGCCCGACGCGGATTCCCGTCGAGGACGAGGCGCGCGTCGATGAAATAAAGCAGTTGTTGAAAGCCCACAATGCCGTCCTTGTCGCGCATTACTATACCGACGATGCCATCCAGCAACTGGCGGAGGAGACGGGGGGCTGCGTGGCCGACTCCTTGGAAATGGCTCGCTTCGGCGCCCGACACGAGGCCTCGACCCTGGTGGTGGCCGGTGTCAGGTTCATGGGCGAGACCGCCAAGATCCTGTCCCCCGAGAAGCGCGTACTGATGCCGACACTGGAGGCGACCTGCTCACTCGATGTGGGATGTCCTGCCGACGAATTCAGCGCCTTCTGCGACCAACATCCCGACCGGACCGTCGTCGTCTATGCCAATACCTCGGCAGCGGTCAAGGCACGTGCCGACTGGGTCGTGACTTCGTCGATCGCCGTCGATGTCATCGAGCATCTGCAGGCGCGGGGCGAAAAGATCCTGTGGGCGCCGGACAAGCACCTGGGTGGCTACATCCAGAAGAAGACAGGGGCGGACATGCTGCTGTGGGACGGTGCTTGCATCGTTCACGAGGAGTTCAAGGCCAAGGGCATCGCTGACCTCAAGGCGCTGCATCCGGACGCTGCGGTATTGGTTCATCCCGAATCGCCGGCTGCGGTGGTCGACATGGCCGACGTGGCCGGCTCCACCTCGCAGTTGATCAAGGCGGCCCGGGAGTTGCCCCATGCGCGACTGATCGTGGCCACCGACCGGGGCATCTTCTTCAAGATGCAGCAGGCCGTGCCGGAGAAGCAATTGTTCGAGGCGCCCACTGCCGGTAACGGGGCGACATGTCGAAGCTGTGCACACTGCCCGTGGATGGCCATGAATGCATTGGATAATCTGGCGGGTGCGCTGCGTGAGGGCGTAGGGGAGGTCGTGGTCGATAGCGAGCTGCGCCAACGAGCACTGAAGCCACTGGAGCGCATGCTCAATTTCCAGGCCTGACGGGCCAGGCATTTCCGACATTACATGCGTCTCAACGAAACGGCGCCTCCCGAGGTTATCGGGAGGCGCCGATGTCGCGCCTGGATATTGGGGTGTCTGATTACAATACGCCGAGGAAGGCCAGAATGGCGAGTACCACGACGATCAAGCCAATCAGGTAAATGATCCGATTCATGAGAAACTCCTTTTCTCTAAACGTGGCGGATGCAGTACGTATCTCTCACCCGGCAATGTAGTGGTAAGTGCCGGGGCTCGCCAGTATCCAGCCCGTTATTGCTGATCAATCAGCGAAATTTCTCCATCGTCTCTCGATAGCCCAGAAAGGCCTCGCGGCGCTGCTCGATGCGTGCCAGAGCGGTGCTGTCGCTACTGTTCTGCGCCACCTGCTTGGCCACTTCCAATTGGCGTATCGCGCTATCGATGCGCCCGGTTAGCTGCATGTGCTCGGCCCGGGCCAGGTGCCCCCACGCTTCCTGGCCGCTACGTCCGGCCGCTTCAGCCAACAGGGCAAACAGGGTGGGATCCTCGGGGCGCCGGTCGGTCAATTCGCGAAGGGCCTGATAGGCCTGGGCGGGGTCATGATGCAGCAGGGCTTCTGCTCGTAGCCGACGGGCCGGCAGATAATCGGGGAACAGGCGCAGCAGGCGCTGGGTGCGCTCCAGGGTGGCCGCATGATCGCCGGCATCGAAGGCGACCTCCGCGGCAGAGGTCGCGATCATCGGCAAGTCGGGCAGCGTATCGGCCAATGCGTCGAGGTGCGCCAGGGCAGCCTCGGTCTGGCCGCGTTCGGCGGCGATCAGTGCCTTCAAATAACGCTCGGCCACGTCGGCCGGGTCACCCTCGGTCAGGCGAGCCAGGGCCCGTTCGGGATTGCTGCGATTCAAGTCGAGCAAGGCGCGGGCACGAATCAAATCGTACTGTGGCTCCTCCGGGCGGGGCCGGCTGACGCTTATCTGGCTGGCGCGGGCGTCGGCATCGGTGACGCGCGACTCGGTGACCGGGTGGGTGAGCAGGAACTCGGGGGGGTTGCCGCCTTGCAGGGCTGCCATGCGCTGCATGGCGCGAAACATATCGACCATGGCGTCGGGGTCGTAGCCAGCCTGGGCCAGGGTCTGCAGGCCGATACGATCGGCTTCCTGCTCGAAACGCCTTGAATAGGCCAACTGATCCTGGAGGAAGGCGGCCTGGGAGCCCATCGCCACACCAATACCCGCTTCGCCACCGCCACCGGCGGCGATCAGCATTCCAGCCAGCATCGCAGCCATGGCGGGAATCTGGGTCTCCTCGGCACGCGCCATGCGGCGTGCATAGTGGTTTTGCGACAGGTGGCCGAGTTCGTGGGCGAGCACCGAAGCCAGCGAGGCTTCGTCGGAAGCGAAGGCGAACAGGCCCGAATTGACGCCCATGACCCCGCCGGGTACGGCGAAGGCGTTGAGCATGCGGCTATCGACCAGGGTGACGATGGGACGCGTATCGCCAAGGCCGCTATGTGGCAGTAACCGCCCGACCAGCGATTCCACGTAATCCTGGGCGATGGGATCCTGCCAGGCTGGCGCGCGAGCGCGAAACTGGCGTAGCCAGGCACGCCCGAGGCGAAGTTCTTCATTGCCGGAGACGCTGTTGCCCGCGCCCAGACGCGGCAGGTCGAAATCCTCGACGGCGAGAGTGGGCGTCGCCACGGGGAGCGTGAATGCCAGAATGGCGGCCATCAGCCAGGTTCTCAGGGGATGTCGCATGTGCTGCCTCGTTGGGGCCGGACCCATCTCTGACATTGATTCAGGGGTCAAAGTGCCTTTAAATTCGTGGTTATCGACGCCAGCGATACCTGGCTCCAGTTCGTCATTTTCCCGGGAGTTCGCATGGCACTGCAACCTGACGATGTGCTCGATGCACGTGGTCTTCCCTGCCCGCTGCCGCTATTGAAGGCTAAGCAGGCCCTGTCCCGGCTGTCGGCGGGCCAGGTACTCGAGGTCCTGTCGACCGATGGTGGTTCCTGGCGCGACTTCGAGACATTCATCGATCAAAGCGCCCATGAGATGCCGGCTCGTGAAGAGCGGGGCGATGTCTACCATTATTGGCTCCGCAAGGGCGGAGAACCAGAGGCATGAAACTGAACGCCATTTTCAAGGAATGGGTCGACCGTTATTTTTCCGATGAAGAGGCGGTCATCCTGCTGGTGGTTCTGATCCTCGGCTTCGCCGTGGTGATCTGGCTGGGACGCATGCTGGCGCCGTTCTTCACCGCGCTGGTCTTTGCGTTCCTGTTGCAGGGTGCCGTCAATTGGCTCGGGCGTCGTGGCCTTCCCCACCTGCCTTCGGTCATCTTCGTCTTCCTGGGATTCATCGGCCTGGTCCTGGCCATGGCGTTCATCGTCATGCCGTTGATCTGGGACCAGATGGTCAATCTGGTGCAGGAGACGCCGCGGATGTTTGCCAGCGGGCAGATGCTGCTCGATGACCTTCAGGCGAGCTACCCGAACCTGATCACGCCCGACCAGATCCAGGGTTGGATCGCCATGGCCGGTCGTGAAGTCACCCAACTCGGCCAGCGGGCCCTGACACTCTCGTTGGCCTCGCTGGGCAGTATCATGGCCGTGATCATCTACCTTGTGCTGGTGCCGATCCTGGTGTTCTTCATGCTCAAGGATAGCCAGCGGCTGATCGATTTCACCTTATCGTTGTTGCCCCAGAAGCGCACCCTGATGAGCCGGGTCTGGAACGAGATGGATGACCAGATCGCCAACTACATTCGCGGCAAGTTCATCGAGATCATCATTGTCGGTAGCGTCGCCTTCGTGACGTTCGTGATGTTCGGGCTGCCTTATTCCGCGCTGCTGGCATTGCTGGTGGGACTGTCGGTACTGGTGCCGTACATCGGCGCGGCAGTCGCCACGCTGCCGGTAGCCGCCGTGGCCGGCTTCCATTTCGGCATCAGTGACCAGTTCGTCTACGTGCTGGTGGCCTACGCCATCATCCAGGCGCTGGACGGCAATGTACTGGTCCCGATCCTGTTTTCCGAGGCGGTCAATCTGCATCCGGTATCGATCATCGTGGCGGTGCTGTTCTTCGGTGGAATCTGGGGCTTCTGGGGGATCTTCTTCGCGATCCCCCTGGCTACGCTGCTCAAGGCGCTGGTTCAGGCCTGGCCACGCAGTATTCGTGTCCATGGCGAGCGCCAGACGGTGGAGGCGCTGGCAGAAGAGTGAGGCTCAACCGGCGTCCAGCTCACGGGCGGCCTCGAGTACCTCGTCGACATGGCCCGGAACCTTGACCTTGCGCCACTCCCGGGCCAGGTTGCCGTCCTTGTCGATCAGGAAGGTACTGCGTTCGATGCCCAGGTGTTCCTTCCCGTACAGCTTCTTGAGCTTGATCACGTCGAACAGGCGGCATAGCGTCTCGTTCTTGTCCGAGATCAGTTCGAAGTTGAAGTCCTGCTTGGCCTTGAAGTTCTCCTGGGCGCGAATGCCATCTCGGGACACGCCCAGTATCACGGTGTTGGCGGCCTCGAAGTCGGCCTTGCGGTCGCGAAAATCACCGCCTTCGGTCGTGCATCCCGGCGTGCTCGCCTTGGGGTAGAAATAGACCACTACCTGCTGGCCCCGGAACTGCGAAAGGCTAACGGGGTTGCCGCCGGTCGCTTCGGCGGTGAAGTCGGGGATGGGCTGGCCAATGGTGGCGCTCATGCAATGCTCCTGCAGCTGTTGGGGCGGGGTGTGAGGGTTTCCGATTACACGTAAGTCGCGGTGCGCTGTAAAGCGACACGCGGCAACGTCACTGGTTGCTGTACAGGCTTTCGTCGCCTGAGTACCATTTAGCCCCCTGGCAGCATTGCCTTGAGGGCACTATGAGATCAAGAGGACCCGCAGCATGATCACAGGCAGCATTGTCGCCCTGGCGACACCGATGAAAGCCTCCGGCGAAATCGACTGGGAGGCGCTGCGGCGTCTGGTGAATTTCCATCTCGAGAACGGCACCGATGGCATCGTCGCCGCCGGCACCACGGGCGAGCCCACGACCATGTCGTTCGCTGAACACTTCGATGTGATCCGCACCGTGGTCGAAGAAGTCGCCGGCCGAATCCCGGTGATCGCCGGTACCGGTGCCAACGCAACCTCCGAGGCGGTCGAGCTGGCGCGCTATGCCACCGAAGTGGGCGCGGATTACTGCCTGTCGGTATGCCCCTACTACAACAAGCCGACCCAGGAAGGGCTCTACCAGCACTTCAAGGCGGTAGCCGAGGGGGCGGACCTGCCCATTATCCTCTACAACGTGCCGGGACGTACCTGTTCGGATCTCTACAACGAGACCGTTTTCCGCCTGGCCGAGATCGACAATATCGTCGGACTCAAGGATGCCACCGGCAACCTCGAGCGTGCCGAGGAACTCGTCGATCGGCTCAAGGGCAGCGGTTTCATGCTCTATTCGGGTGACGATGCCACCGCCTGTGACTTCATGCTGATGGGTGGCCATGGCGATATTTCCGTGACCGCCAACGTGGCGCCGCGCTCCATGCACGAGCTATGCGTGGCTGCGATTGCCGGCGATGCCGAGACCGCCCACCAGATCAACACCCGGCTGATGCCGTTGCATACGGGGCTGGGCATCGAATCGAATCCGATGCCGGTCAAGTGGGCCCTCAACCGTATGGGCTATGCCGACCGGGGCATTCGACTGCCGCTTACCTGGCTATCGGAGAAATACCATACGACCGTGGACGAGGCCCTGCAGCTGGCAGGCGTGATCGAAGGCTGAGCTCGAATTCGAACCGTGTTAAGACGACTCAAGGTGGATGCATGAATCCTGCGCTGAAATGGATGCCGCTGGTGGTATCGATCGCCCTGGTGGCGACCGGTTGTGCACGTGAAGGGTATTATCACGACCGAAACATCGACTACACGGAGGCCGAGCGCAGCACGCCGCTGGTACTGCCGGAGTCGCGCAATACGGCACGCTACGGTGACGCCATGCCGATCCCCGACGCCAACCGCGAGTTCGTGTCTTCCGGTGGTCGCTTCAGCGCACCGCGTCCCGATGACGTGACACGTACGCGGCAGCGCGATTATGTTCAGCGCCGCGATACCGGCACGGGGAGCTGGCTGGTCGTCAATGCCGCGCCCGCCACCGTCTGGACCCAGCTCGAGGATTTCGCACGGCGCCAGGGGCTGCAGGTGACCGAGCGTGATCCGAACCGCGGTGTGATCGAGACGAGCCAGGGCCGCTTGTATGTGCGCCCCGGCGTGCAGACTGGTGCCAGTGAAGTGCGCTGCGAGCAGGCCGGGCAGGTCAACGAAACTTGTCTGTCATCGCTCGGCAACTTCCTGAGTGGTCAGAGCCAGACTGCCAGCGCGTCGGCGCTTGCCCGCCAGCAGGCGGTGGCCGAGCCCGATCGGGTTCGCCTGGAGCAGCGCGGCGACGACTGGGTGCTGGTCATGGATGTAGATGTCGAGCAGGCCTGGAACGAGATCGGCTATCAGTTGGAGTCCCACTTCACTCAGGAAAATCGCGAGCTGTTGCTCGAGCGTGATGCCACACAGCGTGACTTCCTGGTCGAATACATGACCGAGAGCGAGCGTGATCGCGGAGTCATCTCGATCATCTTCAGTCCCGATGTGCGCCAGACGTCCCAGCAGTTGCGTCTATCGCTCGAGGCAGCGGGTGATGGCCAGACCGTGGTGCGGGTCGAGAATGAAAGCGAGCGCGCCTTCACGGCGGAAGACGAGCAGGAATTCCTGGGGCGCGTGGAGGACCTGCTGCGCTGATGCCTGATGGCGCTACCCATGCCCTGCCACGCGGTAGGGCGCTGCACTTCGCCTCCCTGGGCAGTGGTAGCAAGGGCAACGCCACCCTGGTCAGCGATGGCGAGACGCATATCCTGGTGGATTGTGGATTCGGCATGCGCGAGGCCGAGCGTCGCCTGGCCCGCCTGGGTGTGCACCCGCGTCAGCTCGATGCTCTGTTGATCACGCACGAGCATGGCGACCATATCAGCGGGGCGGGCGCGTTGGCGCGTCGTCACGGGGTGCCGATCTACCTGACCCCTGGCAGTTGGCTCTCGCGGCGTCTGGGTGAAGTACCGCAGCACCACTGGATCACGCCACAGGCACGTTTTGCCATCAAGGGGCTGGAAATCGATCCGGTCACCGTGCCCCACGATGCCCGCGAGCCGGTGCAGTTCCGCTTCCATGCCCATGATCGGTGCCTGGGATTGTTGACGGACCTCGGGCATCCCACCGGCCACGTGACGGAGGCCTTTCAGGGCTGCGATGCACTGATTCTGGAGTGCAATCACGATCGTCGAATGCTTGCCGAAGGGCCCTATCCGCCGCGACTCAAGCGGCGCGTGGGGGGTAACTGGGGGCATCTGGCCAATAGCCAGGCGTATGATCTGCTGCAACGGCTGGGGCTCGATCGGCTACAGCGTATCGTCTGCTCCCACCTGTCTGAACACAACAATCGCCCCGAGCTGGTCAGGGAAACCCTGGCCCCCTTGCTCGATGGCGATGAAACACGGTTGCTGGTGGCGGCCCAGGATCTGGGGCTGGACTGGCAGACCATCGGTTAACTCGTATTCTGGAGCTCCCCATGGAAAAGCGCGAAGCACTCTATGCCGGCAAGGCCAAGTCGGTCTATGTCACCGACGACCCCGATCGCCTGATTCTGCACTTTCGCGACGACACCAGTGCCTTCGACGGCCAGAAGAAGGAGGCCCTGGCGCGCAAGGGCATGGTCAACAACAAGTTCAATGCCTTCATCATGGGCAAGCTTGAAGAGGCGGGGATTCCGACCCACTTCGATGGCCTGCTCTCCGATACCGAATGCATGGTCAAGAAGCTCGACATGATTCCGGTGGAGTGTGTCGTTCGCAACGTCGCGGCCGGCAGCCTGTGTCGACGTCTGGGCGTCGAGGAAGGGCGCGAGCTGACGCCGCCGACCTTCGAACTGTTTCTCAAGAACGACGAGCAGCACGACCCGATGATCAACGAGTCGCTGGCTGAAACCTTCGGCTGGGCCACGCCTGAGCAGCTCGCCGAGATGAAGGCACTGACCTTCAAGGTCAACGTCGTGCTCAAGCAGTTGTTCAAGGACGGGGACATGCTGCTGGTCGACTACAAGCTCGAATTCGGCGTTTTCCACGGCCAGATCGTGCTTGGCGATGAATTCTCCCCCGATGGCTGTCGCCTGTGGGATGCCAACACCCGCGAAAAAATGGACAAGGATCGCTTCCGTCAGGGCCTGGGTGGGGTCATCGAAGCCTATGAGGAAGTGGGACGGCGTATCGGTGTGGCGTTCGACTGACCCGGCAGTTATGGATCCAGCGCCACGATAGCCAAGACTTCCATGACCGGGGTGCCGGCGTCGTCGACCACGTGAAAGCGGACATCGACATCCCGCAGCCGCACCCCGTAAACCCGCGCTTCCGCCCCTCGTCGATAGGCGGGACGCGGGTCCTGAGCCAGCACCTGTTCGATCAGTGCCCGCAGCGAGAGACGATCGGCACGCTCGGCAAGGCGGGATTCCGCCTCGCACGTGAACACCACCCGATAGTGAGGTGGGGCATCGGGGGCAAAGCCAGCCAGCGCATCGGGGCGTGACTCGACCCACGGCAAGTAGGGTTTGATGTCGAGTACCGGCGTGCCATCGAGCAGGTCATGACCGCGCAGTTCCAGCGCGACACCCCGCGTTGTGTCGATGCCCGCCAATTCCACGAGCGACAGGCCGAGGCGATTGGGCCGGTGCGTGCTGCGGCTGGCGAATACCCCCACCTTGGCATTGCCTCCCAGCCGCGGCGGACGCACCAGGGGCGTCCAGCGCGTAGGGCTCTCGTGGAAGACAAAAGTCAGCCACAGGTGACTGAACGCCTCGAGGCCGCGAACGGTCAGCGGATCGTCGAAGGGGGGATCCAGTCGCAATCGGCCGCGGGCGGCTGGGGCCAGGCCGGGCTGGCGCGGTATGCCGAACTTGTCCGGGTAATCGCTCTCGATATGACCGATGACATCGAGGGTAAAGGCCGGCGCAGCGGGGGCAGGGGAAGAGGGAAGCTCGCTCATGCAGCGCATTATGCCGTGACCGGGAGGCGTGTGCGAATGCCTGTATCGGTTGGCGGGTCCAGCGCCTTTGTGTAGGCTGCGCTTCATATCGACCCGCCTGACGCCGCTGGAGTCTCACCATGACCGCGACCGCTCGAATCCGCTACCGCCAGGCACTCCCGCGCGACGCAGCCGACCAGGCCGAAGTCTTCCACCATGCCGTCATGCAGGGGGCGGCAGTCCACTATAGCGTGGCACAGCGCGAAGCCTGGGCATCGGTGCTGCCCCGCGAGGCGAGCGCCTGGTCGGCTCGGCAGGCGCTTTACACGACCCTGGTGGCGGCCTGTGACGGACGCTGTGTGGGTTTTCTCGAAATAGACATGACACGGTCGCGCATCGAGACCCTGTATGTCTGGCCATCGCTGGCGCGGCGTGGCATCGGCACGACCCTGTTGGTTCATGCCGAACGCGCATTGATCGAACAGGGGGCTTCCCGGGTGACGATCGATGCCAGCCGCGTGCTGGCGGAAGCGCTGGAACGACGCGGCTGGGTGTCACTGGGCGAGGAGTGGGTCGAGCGCGGCGGCGAGAGCCTGCCGCGCATCAAGATGAGCAAGCGTCTGGGGGTCGTCGAGACCTGATACGCTCAACGCGTCTCGCTGTGGGTAATGCGCATCGACAGGTCGATGGCCTTGACATCCTTGGTCAAGGCCCCTGACGAAATGCAGTCCACGCCGGTCTCGGCGATGTCCCGCAGGGTTGCCTCACTGACGTTGCCCGATGCCTCGAGCGTGACGCGTCCGGCATTGCGCCGCACCGCTTCGCGCATGTCATCGAGCGTGAAGTTGTCGAGCATGACGATGTCGGCACCGGCTTCGATGGCCTGATCCAGTTCATCGAAGGTCTCGACCTCGACCTCGACCGGAAGATCGCGGGCGATGTTGCGTGCTTCCTTCACGGCCTTGGCGATTCCCCCGCATGCTGCGATGTGGTTCTCCTTGATGAGAAAGGCATCGTAGAGACCGATCCGATGGTTGTGGCCGCCCCCGCACGTGACCGCATACTTTTGCGCCAGGCGCAGCCCGGGCAAGGTCTTTCGTGTATCGAGTAACCGCACCCCGGTACCGGCGATCAAGTCGACATAGTCCCGGGTGCGGGTGGCGGTGGCCGAGAGCGTCTGCAGCAGATTGAGGGCGGCACGCTCGCCGTTGAGCAGGGCGCGAGCCGGCCCTTCCAGTTCCAGGACAGTGTCGCCGACCGCCAGGCGGTCGCCATCGGCCGCTTTCCAGGTCAACTGGACCCGGGGGTCGAGGCGACGGTAAAGCTCATCGACCCAGGCCACCCCACACAGGATGGCCGCCTCTCGCGTCACGACGGCAGCCCGGGCCCATTGCCGCTCGGGAATCAGTTGGGCGGTGATATCCCCCGGGCCGACATCTTCGGCCAGTAGTCTGGCAGCACCGGTGCGAATGTCTTCGGCCAAGGCTTCGTAATAATGCATGGGGCGGATCCAATCCTCTACTATGCGACAATCTCCGCATTATAGGGGAGTCATGGACACAGCGTCAGGGGAGTGCGATGCGCATCGATTCGGGGTGGTGGGACGCGGCACGTCGGGTGGTTTCGCCCAATCAGAACGAACGTCCCCATGGGGAGGTTTCAGCCCTGGTGCTGCATTCCATCAGCCTGCCGCCCGGTGAGTACGGTGGCGAAGATATCGAGCGCTTGTTCACCAATTGCCTCGACCCCCACGCACACCCCTATTTTGCGGGCATCGCCCACCTGCGGGTGTCGGCACACTTGCTGATACGCCGGGACGGTACCTGTACCCAATTCGTGCCCTTCGACCGTCGCGCCTGGCATGCCGGGCGCTCGCGCTGGTTCGACGGTGAGCGGGAGCGCCGCGAGCTCAATGACTTCAGTGTCGGCATCGAACTCGAGGGGGACGAGATAGGCCCTTACCGGGAAGCGCAGTATCTTGCCCTGGCAGCCGCGACACGGGCGCTGATGGCGACTTACCCCG
The DNA here is from genome assembly GCF_000759345.1 of Litchfieldella xinjiangensis. GTDB lineage: Bacteria > Pseudomonadota > Gammaproteobacteria > Pseudomonadales > Halomonadaceae > Litchfieldella_A > Litchfieldella_A xinjiangensis. The sequence goes on along the minus strand of NZ_JPZL01000001.1, from coordinate 1,397,681 downwards.
CCCTCACCTCATCTCGCATCACCAGTCATGCGCGCATCGCCCCGCTGCGCAAGCGCGATCCGGGGCCGGCATTCGATTGGGCCTATTTCAGGCGTTGCCTCGGCGCAGGCTGAACGTGGTCACGGTATCTGCGTTCTTGTGATCCACGGTAGTTTCGCTACATTTTCCACACATGCGACTAGACTGGGGGCAAAGGGCTTGCTGGCATCAGTGTTGCGCTGCAGCAAGCTGATTGAAAACGGTTTTCATAATGGCGCCAATTGGCACGCGATCCGCTTTGCGGTATCTTCGTGGCCCTGAAAACCCATACTTAAGTGACATTTCTGTAACTTCGCTACACGTTGCAACCCAAACGGCAACGGGCATGTCTATCGAGGTGCGACCCAACGCAGGTCCGCCCGCACTGAAGAGCGCCAATACGCCCCTCCACCCCCGGGTGAGGGCAGACCGATACAATATCTTCATTCGGAGAGACGTCTATGAGTCTGGAGGCAAGAGAGGATCTCGATCCGGTCGAAACCACGGAGTGGATTGAAGCCCTGGAATCAGTCCTGGATCGAGAGGGCGAAGAGCGCGCCCAGTACCTGATGAGCCGCCTGGCCGATCGCTTCCGTCGTGACGGGATGCAGGTGCCTTTCTCGGTGACGACCCCTCATCGCAACACCATCCCGGTCCACCGCGAAGCGCGCATGCCCGGCGACCTGTTCATGGAGCGGCGCATCCGGTCCTTGATTCGCTGGAACATGGCTGCACAGGTCATCCGGACCAACAAGAAGCACAAGGGGCTCGGCGGGCACCTGGCCAGTTACATGTCCAGTGCCACGCTGTATGAAGTCGGCTTCAACCACTTCTTCCGTGCCCCCGAAGGGGACTTCAAGGGCGACCTGCTGTATATCCAGGGCCACGTATCGCCAGGGATCTACGCACGCTCCTTCCTCGAAGGACGTCTCACCGAAGAGCAGATGGACAAGTTCCGTCAGGAAGTCGACGGCGACGGTCTCTCCTCCTATCCGCACCCCTGGTTGATGCCGGATTACTGGCAATTCCCCACCGTCTCCATGGGGTTGGGCCCGATCACCGCGATCTATCAGGCCCACGTCATGAAGTACCTGGATGCGCGTGGCCTGCAGCCGATGCACGACCGCAAGGTCTGGGCCTTCCTCGGCGATGGCGAGTGCGATGAACCGGAATCCCTGGGCGCGCTGCACCTGGCCAGCCGCGAGAAACTGGGTAATCTCATCTTTGTCGTCAATTGCAACCTGCAGCGTCTCGATGGGCCGGTACGCGGCAACTCGCGAATCATCGACGAACTCGAGGGCGTGTTCCGCGGTGCCGGCTGGAATGTGCTCAAGGTGGTCTGGGGCCGCTTCTGGGATCCGCTCTTCGAGCAGGACAAGAAGGGCATGCTGCAAAAGCGCATGGACGAGGCGGTCGACGGCGAGTACCAGAACTACAAGGCTAACGGCGGGGCCTATACCCGAGAGCATTTCTTCGGCAAGTATCCCGAGACCGAAGCGTTGGTCAAGGACATGTCCGATGACGATATCTGGAAGCTCAATCGCGGCGGGCACGATCCGTACAAGGTCTATGCGGCCTACCATGAGGCGGTGAACAACACCAATGACAAGCCCACCGTGATCCTGGCGCACACCGTCAAGGGCTACGGCATGGGCGGTGGCAGCGGTGAAGCCGACATGGAAGCGCACCAGATCAAGTCCATGGAACTCGACGCGATCAAGAAATTCCGCGATCGCTTCGGCATCCCGGTGACCGACGAGCAGCTCGACAGCGGTGACATGCCGTACTTCAAACCGGCCAAGGAAAGCCCGGAAATGAAGTACATGCATCTCATGCGTGAGCGACTCGGTGGCTATCTGCCGGGACGCAAGAACGATTTCGAGCCGCTCGAGATCCCTGGCCTCGACGACAAGATGTTCTCGAGCCAGACCAAGGGCTCCGGCGATCGTGAAGTCTCGACCACCATGTCCTTCGTGCGCATCCTCAACGGCCTGGTCAAGAGCAAGACGCTGGGCAAGCAGGTCGTGCCGATCGTGCCCGACGAGGCACGGACGTTCGGGATGGAAGGCATGTTCCGCCAGCTCGGCATCTACACTTCCGAAGGCCAGAAGTACGAGCCGATGGATGCCGGTCAAATCATGTTCTACCGCGAGGACAAGCAGGGTCAGATCCTCGAGGAAGGTATCACCGAGGCGGGCGCCATGTCGGCGTGGATCGCCGCGGCGACTTCCTACTCCAACCACCACATGCCGTTGCTGCCGTTCTACATCTACTACTCGATGTTCGGTTTCCAGCGCATCGGTGACCTGGCCTGGCTGGCCGGGGACATGCAGGCGCGCGGCTTCCTGCTCGGCGGCACCGCAGGGCGTACCACACTCAACGGCGAAGGTCTGCAGCACCAGGATGGCCACAGCCATATCCAGGCGTCGACCATTCCCAATTGCCGCAGCTACGACCCGACCTACGGCCATGAGGTGGCGGTGATCGTCCAGGACGGCCTGAAGCGGATGTATCAGGACAAGGAGAACTGCTTCTATTACCTGACCCTGATGAACGAGAACTACCCGCATCCGGAAATGCCGGAAGGATGCGAGGAAGGCATCATCAAGGGCATGTACCTGCTACGCGAAACCGAAGGCAAGAAAGCGCACGTGCAACTGCTGGGCAGCGGTACCATCCTGCGCGAGGTCGAGGCAGCCGCCGAGATCCTGCGCGAGGAGTACGACGTGGGCTCCGATATCTGGAGCGTGACCAGCTTCAACGAGTTGCGTCGCGAGGCCCTGGAGTACGATCGCCAGAGCTTCCTCAAGCCCGAGGAGACGCCGACCAAGCCGCATGTCACCCAGTGTCTCGAGGGACGCAAGGGGCCGGCGATCGCCTCGACCGACTACATGAAGTTATTCGCCGATCAGGTCCGTGCCTGGGTGCCGACCGACTATCATGTATTGGGCACCGATGGTTATGGCCGTTCCGATACCCGTGAAAAGCTGCGTCACTTCTTCGAGGTCGACCGCTACTTCGTCACCGTGGCTGCGCTCAAGGCGTTGGCCGACCGGGACGAAATCGACCGCAAGGTAGTGGGCGAAGCGATCAAGAAGTACGGCATCGACCCGAACAAGCCTAACCCGCTGACGGTATGAGCCGCTGACCAGCTGATCAGGAGCGTGGTGGCCTGTGGCGGCCATGCTCCGAGCACGATTTGGAAGGAGCGCGACCTTGAGTAGCGAAATCATCAAAGTCCCAGACATCGGTGGCAGCACCGATGTCGAAATCATCGAGATCGCGGTGTCCGAAGGCGACGTCATCAGCGCTGAAGACACCATGATCACGCTCGAATCCGACAAGGCCAGCATGGACGTGCCGGCGCCCAAGGGCGGCAAGGTGGTCAAGGTCCTGGTCAAGGAGGGCGACACCGTATCCGAGGGTGACGACATCCTGGAGCTCGAAGCCGAGGGCGAAGGCGGCGGCGAGCAGGAGGACGAGTCTGATGCCGAGCAGGAGAAACAATCCGACGACGCCGAGAAGCAGGAGAAGAAGCCGGCCAAGCAGACGGCCTCGGATGACAAGCCTGCCAAGAAATCTTCCGGTGGTGGCAAGCGCACGGTAGAGGTCAAGGTGCCCGACATCGGCGGCAGTGAAGACGTCGAGATCATCGAAGTCGCTGTCTCGGAAGGCGATGAGGTGAGTGCCGAGGATCCCTTGATTACCCTGGAATCCGACAAGGCCTCCATGGACGTGCCGAGCCCGCACACGGGCAAACTCGTGTCCTTGGCGATCAAGGAGGGCGATACCGTCTCCGAAGGTGATCTGATCGGCACCATGGAAATCGCCGATGAGGGTGGCGACGAGGAAGACGAGGACGACCAGCCCTCTTCCGAAGACACCGACGAGCAGGCCGAGGAAACCGCCGAGGCGGAAGAGCCTCAGGACGATGACGACGAGGAGACGGAGGGAGAGTCTCAGCGTAAGGAAATTCGCGTTCCGGATCTCTCCGGCTCCAGCGATGTTCCGATCATCGAAATTGCCGCTTCCGCCGGTGATGACGTCGACGTGGAAGACCCGCTGATCACCCTGGAGTCCGACAAGGCCTCCATGGACGTGCCGAGCCCCTACAAGGGCAAGCTGGTCGAATTGACGGTCAAGGAGGGCGATACGGTCTCCGAGGGCGATCTGATCGGCTATATCGAAGTGGCCGGCAGCAAGCCCAAGCCGAAGAAGGCCGACAGTTCGCAGAAGTCGTCTTCCAAGGCCGAGAAGTCAGGCAAGAAGCCGGCCAAAGGCGATCAGGTTGCCGAGGTCTCGGCCCCACCGACGCCGAGCCCTGAATCTCAGGTAGCCCTCGACAAGCCCCGCGAAGCCAGCCAGGTCCATGCCGGCCCCGCGGTACGCATGCTGGCGCGCGAACTGGGTGTCGACCTGGCACGGGTCAAGCCGAGCGGTCCCAAGGACCGGGTCCTCAAGGAAGACGTGCAGGCCTACGTGAAGCAGACGATGTCACGTCAGCAGAGCGGCGAGGCACCCGCGGCAGCCGCCGCTTCCGGAGGTGCGGGCATTCCGCCGGTTCCCGAGCAGGACTTCAGCCAGTTCGGTGAAATCGAAGAGAAGCCGATGGGCCGTCTGCTCAAGATGGGCGCGACGAATCTGCACCGTAGCTGGCTCAACGTGCCTCACGTGACCCAGTTCGACGAAGCCGACATCACTGAGCTGGAAGCCTTCCGCAAGTCGATGAAGGCCGAAGCCGAGGCCCAGGGCGCCAAGCTCACGCCGTTGCCGTTCCTGGTCAAGGCCTGTGCCTTTGCCCTGCGCAAGTTCCCGCAGTTCAACGTCAGCCTGAAAGGCGATGGCGAGACGATGGTGTGGAAGAACTACGTGCATATCGGTGTCGCCGTGGATACGCCGGACGGCTTGATGGTGCCGGTCATCCGTAACGCCGACCAGAAGTCGCTGATCGAACTGGCCAAGGAGAGCGTCGAGCTCGCCGGCAAGGCGCAGAACAAAAAGCTCAAGCGGGAGGAGATGACGGGTGGTTGCTTCACCATCTCCAGCCTGGGCTCGATTGGTGGTACGGCGTTCACGCCGATCGTCAATGCGCCGGAAGTGGCCATTCTGGGCGTTTCCAAGTCGCAGATGAAACCGGTCTGGGATGGCCAGGCGTTCCAGCCTCGCCTGATGATGCCGCTGTCGCTGTCCTATGACCATCGTGCCGTCAATGGGGCGGATGCCGCGCGCTTCACGGCGTTCCTGGCTCAGGCACTGACCGATATCCGTCGCTTGTTGATGTAACCGTCTGGATTGCGGTAAGAAATACCGCTGTCCTCAACCAACGGCGCCTACGGGCGCCGTTGTCTTTTATGTCTCGCGCCTCTCGCCAGACCAAAGTGTTAATCGTAAGCCAAGCACCTGATGATAAAGGTCATTTTTATGACACTCAGGCTGTTTGTCAGGTCCGGGGCGCTTGTCTGGGCGAGGGAGCCCGGGTATCGTCTCGATTAATCCATCTATGCCACGTTATAAAAACGCTTTTCATGTCATTCAAGGAGCAGTTCAGATGCGTTTGATCCTGTTGGGCGCCCCGGGGGCCGGTAAGGGTACGCAAGCCCAGTTCATCTGCGAACATTACAGTATCCCGCAGATCTCCACTGGTGACATGCTGCGTGCCGCTGTCAAGGAAGGTAGCGACCTGGGGCTCAAGGTCAAGGAGATCATGTCCAGCGGGGGGCTGGTGTCCGACGACATCATCATCGATCTGGTCAAGGAGCGCATCAGCCAGCCGGATTGCGCCAACGGGTTTCTCTTCGATGGCTTCCCGCGCACGATTCGCCAGGCGGAAGCGATGAAAGAAGCCAACGTCAAACTCGATCATGTTCTTGAAATCGCCGTCGATGACGAGGAGATCGTCAAGCGCTTGGCCGGTCGTCGCGTGCATCCCGGTTCGGGTCGTGTATATCACCTCGAATACCAGCCGCCCAAGGAGCCTGGCAAGGACGACGTCACCGGCGAGGCCCTGATACAGCGTGACGACGATCGCGAATCCACCGTTCGCAATCGTCTCGCTGTCTATCATGAGCAGACCGCACCGCTGGTCGACTACTACCGAGAGTGGGCGGAGAAAGAGCCCGAGAAGGCCCCCAAATACCATCGCGTGGAAGGGGTCGGCAGCATCGACGATATCACGCGCCAGGTGAAGGCAGCACTCGAGAGCTGATCCCCTTCTGGAACGATCGACGGCCCGCACACCTGCGGGCCGTTGTCGTATAATACCCGGCCACTGATCTGCCCTGAGGTACGCGACATATGCCGACCCTACTGGCGCTGGATGCCTCCACCCAGGCTTGCTCTGCGGCGTTGATGGTTCATCGCGAAGGGCGTGACGAGGTCATTTCGCGCTTTTCACTGGCGCCCCGCGAGCACACGCGTCGCCTGATGCCGATGGTTGAAGAGCTGCTTGCCGAAGCGGGTATCGGGGTGTCGTCCCTCGATGCCGTTGCCTACGGCCGGGGCCCGGGGTCGTTTACCGGATTGCGCATCGCCGCCGGGACGGCCCAAGGGCTGGCTTTCGGCGCCGATCGCCCGCTGCTTGGCGTCTCCACCCTCGAAGCGCTGGCGTTGCGTGCCAATCGCCATCATCACGTTCGCCACGTGCTGGCCGCACTGGACGCGCGTATGGGCGAGATCTACGTCGCTGCTTACCGCTGCCATGACGATGGCCTTGAACGCTTGCTCGATGAGGCCGTGCTGCCTCCCGAGCGCCTTACGCTGCCCTCGAACGCGCAGGACGTCGATTGGGTCGGCGTCGGCTCGGGCTGGACGCTCTGGGACGCGATGCCCGTCCTGCTGCAGGATGCCATGAGCCAGACGTTCGAGGACATGCACCCCGCCGCCGAGGAGATGGCCTGGCTGGCCGCCCGTCAATTTGCGGCCGGTGAGGCGCGTGAGGCGCATTTGATCCAGCCGATCTATCTGCGCGACCAGGTGGCCTGGCAGAAGAACGCATGAACCCGGCGGTACCCGTGAGGGTGTGCGGCGTTGGCCTCGAGCCATTGGCCGAACGGCTGGGCCTGCCGTGGGCGCCCGAGAACGGCGATGGGCTGAATCTGGTCATGCACGACGGAGCCCTGGTACTGGCGGGTGACGAATCGCGTTACGGCAAGCCGCTCAAGGTCGATTTCGTCACTGGCCAGGCGGCGCATCGTCGCCGCTTCGGGGGCGGACGCGGCCAGCTCGTGGCCAAGGCCTGTGGGCTGGGCAAGGTGACCTCACCGCGCGTGGTCGATGCGACGGCTGGATTGGGCCGCGATGCCTTCGTGCTGGCGAGCTTGGGTGCCGAGGTGCTGTTGATCGAACGCCATTCGGCGATTTTTGCCTTGCTCGAGGATGGCCTGGCTCGGGCCCGGCAGGACGCCGAGACGGCACCCATCGTGGAAGCCATGACGCTGGTGCACGCCGATGCCGCGCACGATCTGGCGAAGATACTGGAGCGGCAAGCCTTCCCGCCTCAGGTCATCCATCTGGACCCGATGTTTCCCCATCGCGACAAGTCGGCGCTGGTCAAGAAGGAGATGCGGCTGTTCCGCGATCTGGCCGGCGATGACCTGGATGCACCGATGCTTCTCCAGAGCGCACTGGCCGCCGCCACGCACCGCGTGACGGTCAAGCGCCCTCGCAAGGCGCCTGCGATAGCAGGGCCGGCCCCTCACCATGTCATCGAGGGCAAGACCAGTCGCTACGACCTCTACGTTCACCGCTCGCTGGGCGAGGCCTGACTCGACGAGGATATCTGCAGCAGGCGCTGGCGCAGGGCGGGGTCGAAGAGGGTGCTGGCGCGACGGGCGCCGCGTTCGAGCGTCGGGCCATAGTGCACTTGATCCTCCTGTAGCCATAGCCAGCCCTCCTCCTGCAGCGAATCGATGAGCCCTGCGAACAGCCGGGCATCGAAGTACTCAGGCGCCTCCAGGCCCGATAGCAGGGCGAGGCGTTCGGCTAGCAGCCGGCTCTGCTCGATCAATGCATCACGGCTCAAGTTACCGCTGGGCTCGCGCAGCAATGCGGTCAGCAACAGGAAGCCTCGCTCGAGTGTCGGCTGGACAAGCCCCCCCAACAGACGCAACTGTTCATACGCCTCGTGCTGACTGGCGGGACGCTGCCAGCTCCCATTGCCGTTGGCCTCGAGCAGCCCCAGCTCGGTCAGTGTGTCGAGCATTTCGCGCAAGCAGGACTCCAGGGAGAGCGGCGCGGCAATGAACAACTCGCGCCTCAGCACCGGCCAGCTGGGGGCGATGAGTTCGTGCAGCTCCGACAAACGCAGGCGTGCATTGTTGCGAAACGCGAATGCCGTCAGCCCCGCCAGGGCATAGAGATGCAGCACGTTGTTACGGTACCAGCTCAACAGGCTGGCGCGCGCGCTATCGGTGAGCACCAGCTCGCCCAGTGCCTGATGGCGTCGTTCGATGAAGCCGAGTGATGCTGCCTGGGCGATCCACGTCTCTGGGGTGCCGTGGGGCAGGCTGATATGCGAGCCGCCCGGCAGACGCTTTTGCAGGTCGACCATCACCGCAAGCTGCCGCAGCAGCAGACGGGTTTCGATGGCGTGATGCGGTGTGGCCAGGAGCACCAACGCTACCAGATTGACGGCATTGAGGGCTGCTGCGTCATTGATGCGTCGTGCCAGTTCGTCGCCGAGTCTTGGCACGGCGGTGGTGAGCCAGGGCGGCCTGAGCGTGTCGCGCTGCTGGCGCCATCGGGGGACCTGGCTGTCGAGGTAGGCGTCGAGGTAAAGCGGCTCGCCGATATTGACCGCGACCCGGCCGAAGGCCTGGCGAAGCTGGCCGAGTGAACGCGCCAGCCCCAGCGGGCTTTCCTTGCGTTTCTTGTGTCCTTTGAGTTCCTTGAGGTAGCTATTGCTCTCGAGGACGCGTTCATAACCGATATAAACCGGTACGAAGACCAGGCCCCGTCCGCCGCCCTCGGCTCCCGGCAGGGAGCTGCGAATATGGGAGCGCAGGCTCATGGCGAGCATGCCGGGCCGGGGCGTTAGCATACGACCGCTACGCGATCGCCCACCTTCGATGAAGTACTCAAGGGGGTGGCCGCGTGACAACAGGCGGTGCAGGTACTCGTTGAACACGGCGCTGTAGAGTCGGTTGTCCTTGAAGCTACGGCGCATGAAAAAGGCGCCTCCCCGGCGAAGCACGCCGCCAACCACCGGCATGTCGAGATTTCGCCCTGCGGCGACATGCGGCGGCATCAGCCCTTCGCGGTAGAGCACGTACGAGAGCAGCAGGTAATCCATGTGACTGCGATGGCAGGGCACATAGATCACGGTATGCTCCCCGGCCAGCCGCTTGACCTGAACGAGGCCCTGGACGTCGACACCGTCATACAATCGGTTCCAGAGCCGCTCGAGCAGGCGGGACATGAAGCGCAGCACCGGGTAGGACATGTTCGAGGCGATCTCGTGCCCGTAATTCCAGGCGCGCTTCTCGACCCGGGGCCGCGACCGCCCCTGGGCTTCGGCCACTTCGGCAATCGCTTGGCGCACGTCGGGGCTGGTCACGACACCGCCGATCAAGGTGCGGCGATGCGACAGGTCGGGGCCCAGCACGCGGGTGCGAAGCCGACGAAAATGCACGCGCAACAGACGTGCCACCTTGCGGTTGGTGAGTTCGCTGGGGCGCTCGTCGACCAGGTCGCGCAACTTGAGTGGCGCACCGAAATGCAGCTCGACGTCCTTGCCGTTGACGATCACTGAGAACGCCCGCCGCAGGTGGCCGGTAAATTGCCAGTTATCGGCCGCGATGAGCTTCCAGAAACCGAACCGCTTGCCGGGCGCCCGTCCCCAGAAGATGCTGACCGGCACGATCTGGATATCCTCCTCGGGGTGTGCAGCGAGGTGATCGAGCAACGGGCCAAAGGGAGGGGGGGGTGAGCGGCGTCGCCTGAAGCGGCGACGGGTCGTTGGAAGCGGCTGGCACGCCCGCTGCTGGATGGATCCGACCGCCAATGGTTGGCTCGGCGAGGGCAGGCCGTGGCGGGCACAGACGCTCTCCAGCAGCAGTGTGTCGCTGAGGGCCGGATGAGGCAGTACGTACAGCACGGGATGCCGCGGATCGAGGGCCAGCTCAGAAGGCGCAGGCTCGATCAGACGAAGTTCGACCCAGCGGGCAATGAGGCGTCTCAGCGGAGCGCGTAAGGCATTGGCGATCACGGAAGTCCAGGCCATTACAGTGCCTCGTCTGGGGCGGAAAATTGATCGGCCAGTATAACGGCATGCTCGACCCCGACGCAGGGGGTTCTTCCGTGTCCCGCTTAATCATGCGTCAATAGAGGACGAATCCCGGGAAAGCGAGATCGAGATGCGTGGCATGTGGAGAGAGGGCAATCGCTTTACCCTGCTGCCCGAAGCCAAGCGCTTCCTGCCGGAGATGTTCGAAGCCATCGGCAAGGCCCGCTCGTCGATCCTGATCGAGCTCTACCTGATGGAATCGGGGCGTCTCGCCGATGGCCTGATCGAGGCACTTGCAGAGGCTGCAGCCCAGGGTATCACGGTGATGCTGCTGCTCGATGGCTATGGATCGCGGGGTCTGGAAGACGCGGATCGCCAGCGTCTATTGGCGAGTGGCGTGGCGCTGCGTTTCTTCAATCCGCTGGGATTCCACTCACTGGCGCGCAACCTGACGCGCGATCACCGCAAGCTACTGCTGATCGATGGCCGGGTGGCCTTCACCGGCGGCTTCGGTGCCGTCGATGATTTTCTCGACGCCTGGTATGAAGTGGCGGTACGCATCGAGGGGCCCGTGGTTGCCGACTGGATGCGTTTGTTCGCAAGGCTCTGGGACTCGCCCCTGTCCCGTGGCAAGGGCAGCCCTTCACTGGTGCGTGAGTTGGCGCCGGAGGCCGACTCCCAGGAAAACGATCACGGCATGCGGGGGCGGGTGATCTGGGGGCAGGGCTACCGCTACCAGGCGATTCGCCACTCGTTACAGCGCACGCTGGCCTCGTCCAGCCGCCGGGTCTGGCTGTGTACACCCTACTTCGTGCCCACACTGAGCTTGCGCATGCGCCTGGCCCGCGCCGCCAGGCGCGGCGTCGATGTTCGGCTGCTGCTTCCCGGCGATGCCCATGACCACCCCTGGGTGCGTTATGCCGGACAGCGTTTCTATGGCCGCCTGTTGCGTGCCGGCGTGCGGATCTACGAATTCCAGCCCAACTTCATTCATGCCAAGTTCGTGCTGGCCGATGATTGGGTCAGCATCGGTTCGTGCAATTTCGATCATTGGAGCCTGCAGTGGAATCTCGAGGCCAATCAGGAGGTGGACGACGCGCGCTTCGCCGGGGACGTGGCCACGCTATTCGAACGTAACTTCGCCACCAGCCGTGAGATCGATCCACGGCAGTGGGCACGGCGGCCTTGGGCGCAACGCATTCGCGAGTGGCTGTTTGGTACGTTCAATGCCTGGTTGACCCGCTTGCGCTAGCGTCGCCCCTTGCCGCGTCCGGCCGGTTGCTTGCGCCGTGGCATGGGCTTGGGTTTTTCAGGGGGAACCCGGTAGTGAAGGTACAGGTCCAGGACGAGTTCAGGAAGCTGGCGCACCAAGCCTTCCAACTGCTCCGGATCGCCTGCCAGTTCGGCCATGTCCGGCTCGTCATCGAACAGACCCGAGAGCGCCATGAATGGCAAAAGCAAGGTCGCTGCGTCTTCTTCGTTGTCTTCGAACCAGGCGCTCTCATCGAGGAACACGCCCTCCATGAAGCCGGCACACCAGTCGCCGATCGGGGTTTCTGCGGGTGGCAGGCCCCCCAGCTCCAGGTCGAAGGGCAGCTCAGGTAGCAGGCCTTCGTCGAGGGCAGCGATGGCATTGTCGCGTAGCGTCTCGAGTAGGCCAAGAATCTCCTGGCGCTCGCCATCGCTGGTAAAGGCGGGTTCACCCTGGAAGAGATCGGCCACCCAGACCGCCGGCTCGCACTCCCGAGGCGCCACGGCCAGTGCCACCAGAAAGCCATGGGTGCCGATCAGATCGAGGGCATCGGCATCCACGCGTTCGGACTCGAGAAATTCATCGAGCCGTTCAAGGGCATCATCGTCGAGCAGCGGTTGGGGAGGGGGGGTATCGGCCATCGGTCTCTCGCATTGCAACGCAGCGGTCGGTTGACGCAGGCGCTGGACGCCTTCGTCGTGTGGAGGCATTCTAGCATCGTATGAATCAGCCAGCGCTCATCCCAGCCCTGTCCACGCCTTCTGCCGCCGAGCTCGAGCGTCTCGATGACGCTGCTCTCCACCTGCGCCTTCATCAGCAGGTCGAGGCGGCCTGGCAGTTGTGCCTTGGCTACCATCCCGCCCTGCCGCGTCCCGCCGTGTGGTTCGACCTGCGTGGCAAGGGGGCGGGGCAAGCCCACTATGTACGCCGCGGCCTGCGCTTCAACCCGGTGCTGCTGCGCGAGAATCGACACGCCTTCCTGGCCGAGGTGGTCCCCCACGAAATGGCCCATTGGCTGGTCCATCACCTGGAAGGCGGGCCGTGGATGCAACCCCACGGACACGAATGGAAAACCGTGATGGTGCGCCTGTTCGGCCTCAAACCGCGTACGACCCATTCGTTCGATGTCAGCCGTTCCAGTCCTGCGCCATACTGCTATCGTTGTGAATGTGATCGTCACTATTTCAGCGCCCGCCGACACGGGCTGGCTCGCAAGGGCACGAAGTATCGTTGTCGACAATGCGCCCAGACTTTGGTCTATGAGGGGCGTGTGGATATTTGAAACCCTTTTTAAATAATTGAATTTAAAAAGGAAAATCTTAATACCAATGTCTAAAAGTCGGGGCGCCCCCCGCGGGTATATGCTGTGACGGTTTTCTGGGTCGGCTACTTCGCAGTGACGCGGGCCGGCGAACTTTCTGGATCACTCTCCTGGACAGGAGCCTTATTCATGAGCGATCAGCAGAACGTCTATCCGGTGCGCGAGGATTTTGCCGCCAACGCCTGGGCCGACGAGCAGACTTACCTGGCGATGTACCAGCAGTCTGTCGACGAGCCGGAGGCCTTCTGGGCCGAACAGGCCAAGCGTCTCGACTGGATCAAGGCCCCGACCAAGACCAAGAATGCCTCGTTCGCTTCGAACAACGTCGACATCCGCTGGTTCGAGGATGGTCAGCTCAACGTCAGCGCCAACTGCCTGGATCGCCACCTCGAAACGCGGGGCGATCAGCCGGCGATCATCTGGGAGGGTGACGACCCCAGCGAATCCAAGACCTACACCTACCGCGAGTTGCATGCTCGTGTCTGCCAGCTGGCCAACGGGCTCAAGGAGCTCGGCATCGGCAAGGGCGATACCGTGACCCTGTACATGCCGATGATCCCCGAAGCGGCGATGGCGATGCTGGCCTGTGCGCGTATCGGTGCCATCCACTCGGTCGTCTTTGGTGGCTTCTCTCCCGATGCCCTGGCGCAGCGAGTCGTCGACTCCCAGTCCACCGTCGTCATCACCTCCGATGAGTCGCTTCGCGGTGGCAAGCGGGTGCCGCTCAAGGACAATGTCGACGCAGCACTCACCCGCGACGGCACCGACGTGGTCAACCACGTGCTGGTGGTCAAGCGCACCGGTGGCGATGTCGACTGGAACGAGCGTGACGTCTGGTTCCATGAGGTGGTCGACAAGCAGTCAGAGGAATGCAGCCCCGAATCGATGAACGCCGAGGATCCGCTGTTCATCCTCTATACCTCCGGTTCGACAGGGGCTCCCAAGGGGCTCAAGCACACCTCGGGCGGTTACCTGCTGCACGCTGCACTCACGCATCAGTACGTCTTCGACTACAAGGAAGGCGAGGTCTACTGGTGCGCCGCCGATGTGGGCTGGATCACCGGTCACAGCTATATCGTCTACGGTCCGCTGGCCAACGGCGCCACCACCCTGATGTTCGAAGGGGTGCCCAGCTATCCGACCGCCGGTCGTGTCGGTGAAGTGGTCGACAAGCACAACGTTGCGATCCTGTATACCTCGCCCACCGCCATCCGCGCCCTGATGGCGCACGGTGACAAGGTCATGGACTCGAGCCAGCGTAGCAGCCTGCGCCTGCTCGGTTCGGTCGGCGAGCCGATCAACCCCGAAGCCTGGGAATGGTTCTATCGCGTCATCGGCAACTCGAAGTGCCCGATCGTCGATACCTGGTGGCAGACCGAAACCGGCGGCATCATGATCGCTCCGCTGCCCGGTGCCATTGCGCTCAAGCCGGGCTCGGCCACTCGTCCCTTCTTCGGTGTCCAGCCGGCGCTGGTCAACAACGAAGGCAAGATCCTCGACGGTGCCACCGACGGCAACCTGGTCATCCTCGACTCCTGGCCGGGGCAGGCACGCACGATCTGGAAGAACCACGAGCGTTTCGTACAGACCTACTTCTCCAACTACGAAGGCATGTACTTCACCGGCGACGGCTGCCGTCGTGACGAAGATGGCTATTACTGGATCACCGGCCGTGTGGATGATGTGATCAACGTCTCTGGCCACCGCATGGGCACTGCCGAGATCGAATCTTCGCTGGTGGCGCACCAGGCCGTTGCCGAGGCCGCCGTGGTGGGCTATCCACACGACATCAAGGGGCAGGGGATCTACATCTACGTGACCCTGACCGATGGCGTGGAGCCCAGCGACGAACTCAAGAAAGAGCTCACCCAGTGGGTGCGCAAGGACATCGGGCCGATCGCCTCGCCGGATGCCATTCAGTGGGCGCCTGGGCTACCCAAGACACGCTCCGGCAAGATCATGCGTCGTATCCTGCGCAAGATCGCCGCCAACGAGGTCGATGGCCTGGGCGATACCAGCACCCTGGCCGACCCGAGCGTGGTCGACGACTTGATCTCCAATCGCGTCGCTAAATAAAAATAGCCAAGTAAGCGGTTAGTGCATCACCAAGCCGGCCCTCGGGCCGGCTTTTTCGTATCCGGGGATGAGTGCTTATACAAAAAGGGTAGGATCAGGCCTCGTTCTTGATCGCTTCGATCAATTCGGCCTTGCTCATCTGGCTGCGGCCTGAAACGCTCAATTTCTGCGCGCGCTCATAGAGTTCGGTCTTGGAGAGCGAGGTCAGATCGCTGGTGCTGGAGGTGCGTGACTTACTCTTGCTCTTGCTTGTGCTGTTACCAGTGGAAACGGGTTTTGCCTGTGTCTTGCGCGACGGGGCAGAGGCTGCCGCTGTTTTTTTCTTCGGCGGGCGTTTGCTTTCCGATCCCTTCCTGTCCTGACTGGAGGGAGGGGCACCCGAAGGCGGTCGTCCCTTGGCCAGGCTCTGCTTCAGGACCTGCATCAGATCGACGACTTCGCCCCCCGGTTCGTCTTCCACGTCCGGCGCTTCCTCGGCACCAATGACGTCTTCGCCGCGTTCGAGCTTGTCCTGAACGTGGGCCAGGATCTTTTGGCTGTGTTTATCCTCCAGGGCGTCCTGGGGCAGCGCGTTGTCGGTCAGTGAGTCGATTGCCTTCTCGAAGGCCTTGACCCGCTGTTTGTCGGGGCGCTGGGCGTCGGGCAGGTCGATGTCCTCAGGGGCGCGCACCTCCTCGTCGAAGCGCAGCGTCTCGGCACGCAGGATGCCTTTTTCGGCAATGATGGCCACCAGGTACTCCTTGCCGCGCATGACGAAGGTGGCGATACCCGCGCGTCCAGAGGCCTCCATGCTCTGGGCCAGCAGGCGGTAGGCCTTGGTGACCCCCTTGTCGGGCGTCAGGAAATAGGCCCGCTGGAAATACATCGGATCGATCTCGTCGAGACCGACGAAGCGCTTCAGGTCGATCTCCTGCGATTTTTCGGGGGCGAGTTCCTCCAGTTCGCGGTCCTCGACCACCACGAAGGTATTCTTCTCCACCTCGTAGCCGCGGATGAGTTCGCTGTTCTCGAGAACGCGACCCTCCTTCTCGCAGAAGTAGCGCCGGGCCAACGGCGTGCCCTCCTGATCGACCATGCGCAGCGACACCGGCTTGGCTCGATTGGCGGGGTAGAGGTTCACCGGCAGGCTGACCAGGCCGAACGTGATCGTGCCCGACCAGAAGGGACGCGGCCCAGCCCCAGCGAAACGCTTGCCGTCGTCCCGCGACGATGCGTCCTGGTCGGTGCGCTCGTCGTTCTTGGCTCGCTGGCGTTGTCTAGGCACGCTTGCGCTCCTTCTTCAGGCTGGCCTCGAGTGCCTGCGACAGGTCATCCGACGGCTTCGGACGACGAATCGGTGTCACCTTGACGCTCTCGCCGCGCTGCTTGGCCTCGATCAGCTCCATGACCCGGGCCCGGTATTCGTCGTGGTACTCCTCGGGGTCGAACTCCGCCTCGAGCATGCCGATCAGCTGCTGGGCCATGTCGAGCTCCTTCTTGTCCAGCGGCTTGCCGCCGGGGGGGGCCAGCGCATCGATCGAGACCACCTGCTCGTCATGGCGTAACGACATCAGCATCGGCACGCCTTGATGCAGACGCAGGGCGCCGATGTAGGCCTTCTTGCGCATCACCCAGCGCGCGAGCCCCTCCTTGCCGCTATGCGATAGCGCCTCGATCAAGGCGAAATAATTTTCTTCACTCCCGTCAGGCCCCAGGTAATAGGGACGGTCGTACCAGCGATGATCGATGACCTGCGCCGGCATGAACTGGATTACTTCGATCTCGCGGGACGACTCAGGCTCCAGCGCCTCGAGTTCGTCCTTGTCGAGTACCACCAGGCTGCCTTCCTCGGTGCGGTAGGCGCGCTGGATAGCATTGTAATCCACCACTTCGTCGGTCTCGGGATTGACCATGGCCTGTTTGACCGGCGAGCGATCCTTCTCGTGCAGCAATCGAAAATGCACGCTGCGGTCCTGTACTGCCGAATAGAGCTTGACCGGCACCTGGACCCCAGCGAAGCCGATCACGCCTTTCCACATCGCTCTTGCGGCCATCAGTCGTCTCCTTGGTGGCACTCGGGACAGACGGTGTTGCGGGTCTCCTGAATCTCCCGAACACATACCGGACAGATAGGCCGGTCACAATAGATACAGTGGTAGCCGGCCTCGAAGTGAAACGTGGCGTGACAGAACTGGCAGGTTTCGGGGCCGGGTTCCAGCCACCAGGGTGTCTCGCGTTGACCGCTTTCCCGGGTCATGATCGGCTCCTAAGTACTTGGCTCATGTCACCCCCACCGACTTGAGCAAGGCGGCATCCAGTGGACGAGCCGCCTCGCGAAAGCCAGACCAGGGATCTTCACGCAGCGCCGCCAGGCGGCGGCGCAGGTTGGCTGTGGTGTAGCGGTCCGAGCGCAGGGCGGCATTCAGCTCCTCCCAGCGAACCGGGACCGACACGGGGGCATTCTCCCGCGCACGCACCGAATAGGAGGCCACCGCCGTGGCGCCGCGGCCATTGCGCAGGTAATCGAGGAAGATACGGCCCTCGCGCTTGGCCTTCGACATGTTGCTGGTGAGGCGCTGGGGATCGTCCTGGGCATGTTGTTGGGCAACGGCCTTGGCAAAGGCCTTGGCCTGATCCCAGTCGGCGCTCGGGGTGATCGGTACCACCAGGTGCAAGCCCTTGCCGCCGGTGGTCCGCACGAAGCTCTCCAGTCCGAGCGATGAGAGGCGATCTCTCAGGGTATCGGCCACGCGCAGAATTTCCTTCCACGCCAGCCCCTCCTCGGGATCGAGGTCGAAGACCAGATTGTCGGGGTGTTCGATGTCGTCGATGCGGCTGCCCCAAGGGTGGATCTCCAGCGCGCCGGCCTGGACCAGGCCTACCAGATCCGCGGCGGTTTCCACATAGACGTACTCGGAGCGTCCCTTCTTCTCGTCGATTTCCACCCGCGGCACGCTGGCCGGTATGGCCACCCGAGGATGCTTCTGGAAAAAACACTCATCCGTGCGCCCCTGGGGGCAGCGCACCAACGACAAGGGGCGACGCGCCAGGTGAGGGAGTATCCAGTCCTGGATATCCTCGTAATAGCGCGCCAGATCGAGCTTGGTCAGTCCCTGTTCCGGAAACAGAACGCGGTCGGGGTGGCTGAGCCGCATGCCCAGTACCTCGGCATCGCCCTTGCGTGGCGCACTGCCTTTGCCGGATCGCCCTTTGCTGGGGCGGGTCTCGGTGGCCTTGTCATCGGCGGCTGGCGTGGCGTCGGTGGTTTGCTTGTCGCGCGTCATGCGGATCTCCTCGGGATTGCGGTCTTCACGCAGCCCGCGAAACGCAGGATGGCGTAGCCGGCCGTCACGCGTGCGTTCGGTAAACTCCACCTCAATGACTTGCTCCGGCCGTACCCAGTGAACGTCACGTTCCCCCGGTACGGGGCCGTTGAAGGGAGACTCGGGGGCTTCCATGGCAGCGAGTGTGTCGCCCAGCGTCTCGAGCTGGCGGGTGGAAAAGCCGGTGCCCACGCGTCCGGCGTATTCCAGCCTCCCCTTGTCGTCGAATGCGCCCATCAGCAGTGAGCCGAAGCCCTGCCGCGAACCGCTGGGGTCGGTATAGCCGCCAATCACGAACTCCTCGTGAAACGCACACTTGGTCTTGAGCCAATCCTTGCTGCGTTTTTCCTGGTACGGGCTATCGGCGCGCTTGCTGATGATGCCTTCGAGCCCCATGCGGCAGGCCTGCTCATAGAACGCGGGCCCCTGGGCATCGATATGATCGGAGTAGCGCAGGGTGTCGCTGGCCGAGGCGCCGGCCGCCGACATCAATTCCTCGAGCAGTCGCTTGCGTTCGATCAAGGGCACCTTGGCGAGATCATGGCCGGACAGGTAGGGGAGGTCGAAGACCTGATAGATCAACGCTTTCGTACGGCCTCGACTCAGTGCGTCCTGCAGCTGGCCGAAGTTGCTGACCCCATCGTGGGAGACGGCCACCACCTCGCCGTCGAGGAGTGCCGAGTCGGCAGGCAACGACGCGAGACGCTTGGCAATTTCAGGGAATCGGTGTGTCCAATCCTTGCCATTTCGCGTAATGAGCTGGACCTTGCCGCCGTCGATGCGGGCCAACACGCGATAGCCGTCGAGCTTGATTTCATGGATCCAGTCGCTGTGGTCGGGGGCCTCACGGGAGAGCGTGGCCAGTTGCGGCCGTACCTCCCGGGGCAGGGCGGCCTTGCGCGCTCCCTTGACGCGTGAAGGGTCGGGGGCACGTTCCGCAGCCGAGACCGCAGGCGCTTCGCCTGCCCGTTCGTCACTTTTCCCGTCGTTAGCCTCTGCGCCTTGCGCGGTCCAGACCGTATCGCGGTCTTCAGCGATCTGTTCCATGCTGCGTCCGCTGACCACGCTACGATCGTCATCGGCGCTCAGCTCGGGATCCATGCGCTTGTCGTCGCGACGCTTGATCAACAACCATTGGTTGCCGCGCCTGTTCTGGCGCTGCCCGCTCATGCGTGTCAGCGTCCAGCTGCCCTTGAGCTTTTCGCCGTCGAGCTCGAAGTCGATACGGTCGTCCTTGAGCTTGCCGGTGGCCTTCCACTCCCCTCGGTCCCACAGCATGGACGTGCCGCCGCCATAGGTGCCTTCGGGGATCACGCCTTCGAAGTCGGCGTACTCCAGTGGATGATCTTCCACATGTACGGCCAGGCGCTTCTCGCCCGTTTCCAGACTCGGCCCCTTGGGCAGGGCCCAACTACGCAGCACACCTTCCAGCTCGAGGCGCAGGTCGAAGTGATCGTGGCTGGCGGCATGCTTGTGTACCACGAACCGCTGGCCACTCTGGGCATCGTGCCGATCTTCCCCTGCCGGTTCGTTGGTGCGGGAGAAGTCGCGCTTGCGCCGATATTCATTCAGCTTTTCCATCGCCCGGATCCTTGAGCTCGGAAATGTCATCATTTCAGCCTAGCCAAGCCCGGCGTTCCCGCCAGTGTCGGACCCTATGCGGGTAACGAAGCGGGCCCGAACGATGACGTCGGGCCCGAGCAGTGAGATGGGAACAAGAATGCGTGCGTCAGGCTGCCATGAGTTCCTTCTTGCGTGCTGCCATCTGCTCGCCGAGCTCCTCGAGCTGCTTTTCGGACATGGTCTTGCGTGCTTGCTCGAACATTTCATCCTCCTCTTCATCGGCATGATGTTCGAGTAGCTCCTTCAATACCTTGGCGCGGCCGGAGAATTCGGTTCCCTTGGGATCGGCCTTCTTGAGGTCGGGCAATACCAGATCCTCGACGGCACGATGCTCTTCGTGGGCTTCGTGGTACATCTTGTCATTGGTCTTGCCGCTGGCCTTCTTGAACGCGGGATAGAAGATCTCTTCTTCTATCTGGGTATGAACCTTCACTTCCTTTTCGATCTTGGCCAGCAACTCGGGCCGCTTCTTTTCCGCACGCTCGGTGGTGTTGACGAGTTGATCGAGCAGGTCGCGGACCTTGTCGTGGTCTTCCTTGAGCAGGTCGAGCGCATTCATGATGTTACCTCCTGTAGTCATCGGTCGTGCGATGCGCGAGCCGCGCGCGGGCACGTCAGGGGCGGCAGGCATCGCTTTTTCAAGGTAGACTCGGCGGTAGGTCTGTCAAACAGCGCCGTCTTGATTAGCGCGTAGTGAATTTACCGTGTGTTCGACCATTGTTGACAGCGTCGGGCGTTCCTTGGGAATCTTCGTCGCCATGGGGTAACATGCGCTCTACAATGGCGAATTGACCTGCGCCAGGCAGTCGGACGCGTTCCGGCTGCGACAAGGAACCGGAGGAATCCAATGGCCTTTGCCCAGAAATTCATCGTTGCCGATGATCATCCGCTGTTCCGCGCCGCGTTGACGCAGGCGCTTCGTCAGCTGGCGCCCCAGGCCGAAATCGTCGAAGCCGATACCATGGAGGCGACCACCGAAGTGGTGACCCGCCATCCCGACGCCGACCTGATCCTGCTTGACCTGCACATGCCCGGTGCGCACGGCTTCTCCGGCCTGATCCAGTTGCGTGGCCAGACGCCCGACGTGCCGGTGGCAGTCGTCTCGGGTAGCGACGAGCCGCATGTCGTGCGACGTGCCATCGATTACGGCGCGTCGGGGTTCATCCCCAAGTCGTCTTCGTTGTCGCTGATTGCCGAAGCGGTGGGTGAGATACTCGATGGTGAAGTGTGGCTGCCGCCTGAGCTGGCCGATGTCATGGGTGAGGCCAATGAGGAGGAGACCCGTTTCGCCGAGGCCATCGCTTCACTGACGCCTCAGCAGTTCCGGGTACTCAACATGCTGACCGAAGGCCTGCTCAACAAGCAGATTGCCTATGAGCTGAACGTCTCCGAAGCCACCATCAAGGCCCACGTGACCGCCATTCTGCGTAAGCTCGGCGTCCACTCGCGTACACAGGCCGTCATTGCCGCGCAGAAGCTCGAAGTCGAGCCGCCCAAGGTCGAGGCGACCTGAGTTCTCTGCCAGCGAAAGCGACACAGGCACCCACCACAGGCCCGCACTCATTGCGGGCCTGTGGCGTTATTGAGGCACGTTCAGCGATAGGAGAAGCGACTCAACGTGTCTGGCGTGAGGCACGGCTGGCCTGCAGCATGCGGGTCAGCAGCGCACGCAGGGCGGCTGGGCGTACCGGCTTGAGCAGAAGCTGGTAGCCGCTGCGGCGGATCTCCTCGGCCACTTCCTCGGTACGATCGGCGGTGATCACGATCCCCGGCACGGCGCCTTGGCAACGCTCGGCCAAGGCTTCCAGGGCCATCAGGCCAGTGACTTCATTGTCGAGATGGTAGTCGGCAAGTATTGCATCCGGGTCGCCATCGAGATGGCGCAACACCGACTTGGCACCGCCAATGGTGGTCGCCGTGAAGACCTCGCAGCCCCAGCCGCTCAGCATGGCTTTCATCCCCTCGAGGATCAGCGTTTCGTTGTCGATGCAGAGGATCCGCGTTCCCGCCAGCTTGTTGCCGGCCCGCCGGGCGGGGCTCTCGTCGAGGCGGGTCTGGGCTTCACCCGCCGCGACCACCGGGACGCTGACCGAGAATACCGTGCCTATGCCTTCCCAAGAGCGCACCCGGATGGGGTGGTCGAGCACGCGGCTCATGCGATCGGCAATCGATAGGCCGAGGCCCAAGCCTTTTTCGCTTTCCTTGTGCCGAGAGGCCTGGTCCAGGCGCCGGAACTCCTGGAATATTTCGGCCTGCTTGGATTCGGGGATGCCGGGGCCGCTGTCCCAGACCTCGATGACGAGTCGCTCGCCGTGGCGGCGACAACCCAGCAGGACTCGCCCATGCTGGGTATAGCGGATGGCGTTGGAAAGAAAATTCTGCACGATACGACGCAGCATCTGCGCGTCGCTGTCGACCCAGGCGGCCGTGCTGACCACGCTGAAGTCCAGGCCGCGCTCCTCGGCCATGACCTCGAATTCGGCACGCAGCGGACGAAAGATGTCGGCCAGGGCGAAGTGGCTGCGCCGGGGGGTCAGGGCGCCGGCATCGAGCTTGGAAATATCGAGCAGGGTGCCTAGCAGTTCTTCGGCGGCCTGCAGTGAATTGTCGATGTGGCCTATGGTGCGCTTGAGATCCGTGGCCTCCATGTCCTGTGACATCGCAGACGTGAACAGGCGTGCCGCATTCAACGGTTGCAGGAGGTCGTGGCTGGCCGCGGCCAGGAACCGTGTCTTTGAGGCGTTGGCATCTTCCGCGATCTGCTTGGCCTGGCGCAGGGCCTGTTCGGCCTCGGCTCGAACGCGGTTTTCCTGGCGCAGGGCGGCGTTGGCTTCCGACAGCGCCTGGGTACGTTCGCGGACCCGCTCCTCGAGGTTCTCGTTGGTCTCCTTGAGTGCCATTTCGGCCAGGCGGCGTTCGGTGATGTCCTGATAGAGGGCGAAGAAGCCCAGGATGCTGCCGCTATCCCCGAAGTGGGGCGTATAGGTCACCAGCATGTAGCGAGTGCCGCCTTCGCCGTCACCCAGCGATATCTCGAAGCTGACCCGCTCGCCCGCCAGGGCGCGCTGCATCCAGGGCGCGCGGTCGCGGGCGATATGCGGCTGCATCACGCTCTCCATGCGCTCGCCGATCACCGCATTGCGGTCGACATTGAAGACCTGCTCGTAGGCACGATTGGTGAAGAGATAGCGGCACTCCTTGTCGAAATAAGCGATCAGTGCCGGCACGTTGTCGGTATAGATGCGGATATTGTTTTCCGAGCGGATCAGCGCTTCCTCGATGCGCTTCTGCTGGGTGATGTCCTGGTAGGTGTAGACGAAGCCGCCCCCGGGCATCGGGTTGCCCTGAACCTCAAGCACGGTGCCATCCTGCCGGTAGCGTACGTAGCGGTGAGGCTGTCCCTGACGGATATTGTCGATTAGTAGGTCGACGTGCTCCTCGGGGTCGCCGGGTCCATATTCCCCATTATGGGCGTTGTAGCGAAATATCTTGTCGATCGGCGCCCCGACCCGGATCAGGTGATCGGGGAAACGGAACAATTCCAGGTAGCGCTGGTTCCAGACTACCAGGCGCAGGTTCTGGTCGACCACGCTGATGCCCTGGTTGATGTTCTCGATGGTGGCCTGAAGCAGGGCACGGTTGAACTCCAGTACCTGGGAGGCCTCGTCGACGATCGAGATGACGTCGGAGATGCCGATGCCCCGGCCCTGAAGGGCGGAATTGACCACGATGCGTGCCGAGGAGGCGCCGAGCACCGAGGCCAGGAACCGCTCGGTGAACTGGATCACGTCGATCGAGGCGCGCGCGGTGTCCTCGAGAGGCTTGCCGGTGCGCCGGGCATAATCGTCGAAGGCGCGCTGGACCTGTCCTGCACCGAGGAAGCGTTCGCAGAGCACCTTCAGGTCGCCCACGGTGGTGGCTCCGGTCCACGGCCGGTTGACCGAGGTCTGGCGCGTCTCGACGCTATCGACGAACAGCGAGGCCTGGATGCGCTCGACAACCCGCTGCGGGGTCATCTGCGACACGAAGATGTAGCAGAACAGGTTGAGTCCCAGCGACAGCATGACGCCATGGGTGAAACTGTCACCGATGTTGAGGCCGAACAACTGGGTCGGGGCTAGCCAGGCAATCCCCAGCGGGCCGCCGGACAGCCAGGCCTGGGGCAGCACCCCGGCATTGATCAGCGTGGGCTGGAGCAGCGTGTAGGCCCAGATGGCGAAGCCCACGTTCATGCCGACAATGACCCCCATACGGTTGCCACGCTTCCAATACAGCCCACCCAGCAAGGCGGGGGCGAACTGGGCGGCGGCCGCGAACGACAGCATGCCGGTTGAAGCCAGCGTGCTGAACTCCGCGATCAGCTGATAGAAACCATAGGCCAGCGACAAAATGACCACGATGGTGATGCGTCGGGCCCGCAGCACCAATCGCCCGTAGTCACGAAGCTTGGTGTCGAACCAGCGCAGGCGGAACAGGGCGGGGATGACGATCTCGTTGGAAATCATGATCGACACGGCGACCGTGGCGACGATCACCATGCCGGTGGCCGCCGAGAAGCCGCCGATGAAGGTAAGCAGGGTCAGCAGGCTATTGTCGGCCGCCATCGGAATGGCCAGCACGTAGGTGTCCGGCTCGACGTTGGTCCCGGCGAAGATCGTCAGCCCGGCCGCGGCAATCGGTAGCACGAAAAAGCCGATCGCCACCAGGTAGAGAGGAAACAGCCAGCGTGCCTTGCGGGCGTCGTCGCGATGGGTATTCTCCACCACGGCGACATGAAACTGACGAGGAAGGCAGAACACGGCCAGCATGGCGAGCAGCGTCTGGGCCCAGAAGCTGCGGCCGAAATCCTGTTCGGCCAATTGCTGCTGAAGTTGCAGTTGGGCATCGGCACGACCGAGCAGGTCGCTCAACCCGTCGAACATCCCCCAGGTCACATAGGCCCCCAGGATCAGGAACGCGGCCAGCTTGACCAGCGATTCGAAGGCGATGGCATGTACCAGGCCTTCGTGATGCTCCGTGGCATCGGTGTGCCGGGTGCCGAACAGAATGGCGAACAGGGCCATGACGACGGCGACATAGAACGCGGTATCGGCGAACAGGGGCGCCCGGGTCAGGTCGGAAGTGTCGGTCAGCACCATGAAGGCCGCGGAGACCGCCTTCAGTTGCAGGGCGATGTAGGGCAGGGTGCCCACCAGCGCTACCAGGCTCGCGAAGGCCGCCAGCGATTGGGTCTTGCCGTAGCGTGAAGCGATGAAGTCGGCGATCGAGGTGACGTTCTGGTGCTTGGCGACACGAATCATCTTGGCCAGTACTGGCCAGAACAGCATGAACGTCAGGATGGGACCCACGAAGATACTGGCAAACGACCATCCCGAGGTCGCCGCTTCGCCCACGGCGCCATAGAAGGTCCACGAGGTGCAATAGATGGCCAGGGCCAGGCTGTAAATGACGGGGCGGCGCTGCGTGGCGCCATGGATACGCGCATGGCGGTCGCCGCGCCAGGCGATCCCGAACAGTACGGCGATGTAGACAAGTGAAACGGCGATCAGTAGCCAGCCTGGAAACATGCGTCTTTCTCCCTCGAGTCTGCGGCCATTCTAGGGCAAGCCGACCGTGAACACAGCCGGGCACCCGAGAGGAGTGGCTCTTGTCGAGCCGCTTGACTCAGTCGGCGGGGCAGACCGCCTGCACGAGGGGGGCCGACGGCTCGAGGCGACGCAATTGATCGACCTGCGGGCGGCGCGATTCGCCTGCCAGAGGCAAGAGTTCTCGTGCATTGCAGTTCAGCAGGTAGGCCTGGTGGTCGACGACATCGACGTACTCTTTCCTGAAGCGATAGAGCAGAAACTCGACCAGCGTCTCGTCGTCGGATTCGCGAACGAGGGTATTGTCACTGTCGATCACGCTGAAGCCGACGGTCATCGGGTACAGGTAGGTCCAGGGACGCCACAGCATGCTATCTCTCTCGGTGGAAACTACCTGGGCGGATTCGGGGAGTTGTTCCTGCTTGTAGCGGAACCAGGAGTACTCGTGATGGATCTGGTAGACGAGCATGCCCAATCCGCCGCATACCGGTATCACCCAGCGGGGCAGGCGATTTCCACTCAGGCTTCTCAACAAGAGCCCAATGCCCGCTGCGCCCAGGCCGGCGAACAACGCCGCAATCAGATGCCAAATCATGGTTTGCCCTTCTCAAAGAGATCGGGCTTCCCATGAGGGAAGCCCGATTCGGTTCGATCCCGCGGCCCGGGGTCCCGGGCCGGGGAGCATTATGGCTTAGTGGTCGACGGCCCCGCCAGCACCTTTGGGATAGCGAACGCTGTCCACCAGGTCCTGGATTTCCTGCGGGGGAGCTGCGGTGACGCTGGAGACACCGTAGGCCACGATGAAGTTGATGATGGCCCCGACTGCGCCAAAGGAGAGCGGGGAGATGCCGAAGATCCAGTTGTCCACGGTATTGGGCAGGGTATTGGTGCCCGGGATGAACAACCAGCCGAGGTAGGTGAAGATGTACAGCAGCGTACAGATCAAACCTGCCAGCATGCCGGCCACGGCCCCCACGTTATTGATGCGCTTGGAGAAGATACCCATCATCAGTGCCGGGAACAGCGAGGCGCCGGCGATACCGAAGGCCAGGGCAACGGTCTGTGCCGCGAAGCCCGGAGGATTCAGGCCCAGGTAGGTCGCGATCAGGATCGCCCCTGCCATGGAGATACGTGCTGCCAGCATCTCGCCCTTTTCGGTGATCCGCGGATTGATGGTGTTCTTGATCAGGTCATGACTGATGGCCGAGGAGATGGCCAGCAGCAGACCGGCTGCCGTGGAGAGGGCTGCGGCAATACCGCCCGCTGCGATCAGGCCGATGACCCAACTCGGTAGGTTGGCGATCTCGGGGTTGGCAAGTACCAGGATGTCATTGTTGACGGTCAGTTCGTTGCCTTCCCAGCCACGCTCGGAGAAGTCTTCGGCATCGTTGTAGAACTGGATGTTGCCATCGTTGTTCAGGTCTTCATAGGTGATCAGCCCGGTCTCTTCCCAGGTACGCACCCACTCAGGACGCTCTTCATAGGCGATCGGGTTGGTAGCGGCTTCTTCGTAGTTCTCGACCTGGCCCGCCATGTCCGGATAGATGGTGGTCATCAGGTTCAGGCGCGCCATGGAGCCGACGGCCGGGGCAGTCAGGTAGAGCAGGGCGATGAATACCAGAGCCCAGCCGGCCGACCAACGCGCATCCGCAACCTTGGGTACGGTGAAGAAGCGGATGATGACGTGCGGCAAGCCCGCGGTACCGACCATCAACGACAGGGTGAACAGGACCATGTTCAGCTTGTTGTCGACGTCAGCGGTGTAGTCACGGAAACCCAGCGCATTGACGACATCATCCAGCTTGGCCAGCAGCGGCACGCCGGATTCGGTGTGAGTGCTGAACATGCCGAACATCGGGATGGGGTTGTTGGTGAGCTGCAGCGAGATGAATACGGCAGGGATCGTGTAGGCGATGATCAGTACGATGTACTGGGCCACCTGGGTATAGGTGATGCCTTTCATGCCGCCGAATACGGCGTACAGGAACACGATGGCCGCGGCGATCCAGATACCGGCGGTGCTGGAGACTTCGAGGAAGCGCGAGAATGCCACACCTGCCCCGGTCATCTGTCCGATAACGTAGGTGACGGACGCCACGACCAGACACACGACTGCAACCAGGCGAGCGGTGCTGCTGTAGAAACGATCACCGATGAAGTCGGGAACCGTGAACTTGCCGAACTTGCGCAGGTACGGTGCCAGCAGCATGGCCAGGATGACGTAGCCGCCGGTCCAGCCCATCAGGAAGGTGGAGTTGGCATAACCGCCCGAAGCCAGCAGGCCGGCCATGGAAATGAAGGAGGCCGCGGACATCCAGTCGGCCGCTGTCGCCATGCCGTTGGTCACGGGGTGTACGCCACCGCCGGCCACATAGAAGTCTTTCGTCGACCCGGCGCGCGCCCAGATCGCGATCCCGATGTAGAGCGCAAACGACGCGCCTACGAATATCAGGTTAATGGCAAATTGACTCATGCTGGTTACTCCCCGAGTCCAAACTTCTTATCGAGCTGGTTCATTTTCCATGCATAAAAGAAAATGATGCCGATAAAGGTCAGAATTGAACCCTGCTGGGCGAACCAGAAGCCAAGGTCCGTACCGCCGACAGGAATCCCTGATAGCAAGGGGCGAAACAGGATGGCGCAGCCATAGGACACAAACGCCCATAGGATAAGGCAGCCGGTTATCAGGCGAACGTTAGCCTTCCAGTAAGCAGCGGCATTGGATTTATCTTCTGCCATGGTTTGCTCTCCGCTTGTTTTGAAGGGGAAATGTTAATGAAGGTAGTGGCTGTCTTCAGGGCAATCGCTCGTAAACAACCACCCTCGTTTTCATGTATCCAATCGTAAGCGATCAAGGTCAAGCTGACTGGAAACCCAGTAAGACTAAGGTCGTCCTTCGCCCGCCCTGGCCTTTTGAGGCCCATTATCGACGTGCGATTGCCCTGCATGACTCCTGGCCAATAGTGGTCAACAACCGCAAAAAATAAAATCCCATACTTTGGTATCATAAGGAAAAAGCGATTGAAGTTACAATGATATATTTCTTTTAATATCAACAGCTTAGGTTAATTTAATCAGGTCTTTTGAATACGAGGTAACGACGACATAGGACGATGGTCTAGCCAGTGAAACCCACAATAATTCGTGCAATGCCAAGCGGGCTAGAACGATAGTCTATCTTTTGTGGCGAAAGCAGGAGTTGCTATTCTAGCTTTACCGATGTCACACGCTTGAGTTGATGCCAGCTTCATCTCATTAGTCGGCTCTGATAATGCGTAAAAGGCCTGTCCCAGGAAGTAGGATCGCCTGGGAAACGACATAGAACTTTCGGCTAATTGCCTCCCTTATGCCTGTCTTGGTCGATGACGCCCTCGGGTAGCGACCATGATTGGATGGACCAAGGACGCCAGCGCATTCATTCAGGGAGCCGGTGCCTGCCACAGGGCATGGCCGGAGCGCTTTCCCAGCAACCGAGGGCAGTAGATGGTCGATGTCGATCTCACACAGCCTCCCTTTACGCTCCTTGATGAAGCCGGACGTGATCGGGTGCGCACCGGTATCGACCTGGCCTACTTCGATGAGGAAGAAATCATCCTCGATGCCGGTCAGCCTGGGGAGTACGTTTTCATCATTCACAAGGGCGAGGTCGCCGAACTGGATACCTCGGTCCCTACCGCCCAGGCGCGCATCGGT
The DNA here is from genome assembly GCF_000759345.1 of Litchfieldella xinjiangensis. GTDB lineage: Bacteria > Pseudomonadota > Gammaproteobacteria > Pseudomonadales > Halomonadaceae > Litchfieldella_A > Litchfieldella_A xinjiangensis. The sequence continues at coordinate 1,368,589 of NZ_JPZL01000001.1, read as the reverse complement.
CATTACACTGCGGGCGACCTGTTCGGTGCCATCAGCATCCTCAACGGGAAGAGCCGCTACCGCTTCAAGGCCGAGCAGGAAAGCCTCTGCTATCTGATGCCCAAGGCGCTATTCAATCGCCTGTGCCAGGATTATCCCGCGTTCGCCGAGTTCTTTCGCCAAAGCCTGGCCCATAAGGCCCGGCTCCTGACGGAGCGGCGAGCGGAAGGCGGTGTGACGATGGCCGGCTTCATGCTGGCGCGTATCAGCGAATGCATGCGTGCGCCGCTGATCGTCGATGAGTCCACCAGCATCGCCTCGGCGGTGAGTACCCTCAACGACAGCCATTCGGATAGCTTGCTGGTAGGGCGGGACGGACGGTTCGGTATGGTGACCAAGACCGACCTGCTCAATGCCCTGGTCATGGAGGGGCTCGAGTCGTCGAGCCAGGTGATCGGCATTGCCCATTTCGACCTGGTCACTGCCACGCCGGATCAATACCTGTTCGAGGCCCTGGTTCGCATGACCCGGCACAAGGTCGCCAGGGTCGTGGTCATCGAACAGGGCGCGCCGGTGGGGGTCGTCGAGCTGACCGACGTGCTCAGCTATTTCTCGAGTCGCAGCTACGTGGTCAGTCTCCAGGTCGAACAAGCCGAGAGCCTCGACGAACTGGTGCGCGCCAGTGCTCGGACCCCCGAGCTGGTGCGCGCCCTGATGGCCCAAGGCGTCCGGCTGCGCTTTGCCATGGAGCTGCTGGCGGCACTCAATGGTCGCATCATTTCCAAGGCAGTCGGCTTTCTCGTCGATCCGGCGCGACTCGAACAGAGCTGCCTGATGGTGATGGGGAGTGAGGGGCGAGGAGAGCAGATCCTCAAGACCGATCAGGATAATGCCCTGATCCTGGCCGACGGTACCGATTGGCCCGACTGCCAGGCGCAGATGGCCCAGATCACCGACACCCTGATTCGGCTCGGGTATCCGCGTTGCCCGGGCAACATCATGGTCTCGAACCCGGCCTGGGTCGGCAGCGAGGCGGCATGGCGGGCGCGAGTGGCCCGCTGGGCTGCGAGTCGGGACGGCGACAGTCTGATGAATCTGGCGATCCTTCTCGATGCCCACGCCGTCGCCGGCAATCCCCGGCTACTCGACACGCTGCGGGATGAAATGTTCGAGCGCTGCTCACGGGACGAATTGCTGTTGTCGTACTTTGCCCGCTCGACGCTGCGTTTCTCGACGCCATTGACCTTGTTCGGCTCGTTGAAGCGTCCTCAACACGGCATCGATATCAAGAAAGGCGGCATCTTTCCCATCGTTCATGGGGTTCGCACGCTGGCACTCGAGCGCCGCATTCGGCCGACCTCGACCCTGGAACGGCTCGATGCGCTGGCAGCGGAGGGGCGGCTCGAAGACCGCTTTGCCGAGGACCTGGGGGAAGCCTTGTCGCTGTTCACCGAATTGCGGCTCAAGCAACAACTGGCACGTCTTGACGATCCCGATACCGGGCGCGACGCCAATCGCGTGGTGGTGCAGCACCTCTCCTCGCTGGAGCGTGATCTGATGCGCGAAGCGCTGCATATCGTCAAGGATTTCAAGCAGCGGTTATCACACCGCTTCCACCTCGAGTACTGAGCGACACGGAGTGTCGGATGACAGGCGAGACAGGAGCAGGATCATGTTGAGAACACTGCGGCGTGTTGCTGATCGTCGTCGCCAGGCCAGCGGCCAGTATGGATGGCTATTCAATCCCTATACTGGGAATGAAATGGTCGCCCTGGATTGCGAGACGACCGGGCTCGATCCGAAGACCGCCGAGCTGGTGTCGATCGCAGCGGTCAAGGTGCGCGGTGATCGCGTGATGACCAGCGATTCCCTGGACCTGCGTCTCCAGCGTCCCTCCAGCCTGACGGGAGACTCGATCTGTATCCATGGGCTACGAGGCGTCGATCTGGATGGCGGCGACTCGCTGCGCGAAGCGCTGGTGAAACTGCTGGACTTTGTAGGCAATCGCCCCTTGATCGGCTGGAGAATCGGCTTCGACCTGCTGGTGATCAACCGGCATCTGCGTCCGCTGCTGGGCTTCGACCTGCCCAATAGCCTCATTGACGTGGAGCAGCGCTTCGCTCGCAACCTGCGGCGTAGCCATCCCATGGTGGAGCCCGTGCTCAATTTCGAGAGTGTCGCCGACGCCTTGAATGTACCGGTCATGGGCCGTCATACCGCGCTGGGCGATGCCGTGACCACCGCCCTGATGTACGTCAGGCTGAGCAAGACGCAGCTGCCCCGGCTGGCGCATGACAGCATCGACAATGCCCGCGAAGGGTAGGTGCGCGCAGCGAGGAATATCGTCAGTTGGCAGGGCGAAGTGGTAAGATAGCGGCCCATTTGCCGTCCGTTTGCGTGTGATCATGTCCGACGTTTTCTCGTCCCCCGATGCCCTAGCGCCCTGGCTGACCGCCGGGAGCGCATCCAGCGACGCGCCTCTCTCCGAGAACGCACCTCTCCCGAAGGACGCGTCTTTCGCCAAGGAAAAGCGGGAATTCAACAAGCTGCATAAGCGACTGCGGCGCCAGGTCGGCAATGCGATCATCGACTACGGCATGATTCAGGAAGGCGACAAGGTGATGGTGTGTCTGTCCGGTGGCAAGGACTCCTACACCATGCTCGAAATCCTGCGTAATCTGCAGCGCAATGCGCCGGTGGATTTTTCGCTGGTCGCCGTCAATCTCGATCAGAAGCAACCCGGATTTCCCGAACATATCCTGCCTGAGTATCTCGAGTCGATCGGTGTCGATTACCACATCCTCGAGCGTGACACCTATTCGGTGGTCAAGGAGAAGACACCGGAAGGCAAGACCACCTGTGCGCTATGCTCACGGTTGCGGCGTGGTTCCCTGTATGGCTTTGCCGAGGAGATCGGTGCCACCAAGGTGGCGCTAGGCCATCACCGCGAAGACATTCTCGAGACGTTGTTTCTGAACATGTTCTTCGGGGGGAGCCTCAAGGCGATGCCACCGAAGTTACTCTCCGACGATGGCAAGAATATCGTCATTCGGCCCTTGGCTTACTGCAAGGAAGCGGACATCGCCGAGTTTTCCCGCCAGATGGGGTTCCCTATCATTCCCTGCAACCTGTGCGGCTCGCAGCCCAATCTGCAGCGTCAGGTCGTCAAGGAGATGCTCGCCGAGTGGGAAGCCAAGCACCCCGGGCGGCTGGAAACCATGTTCAAGGCGGTGACCAATGTCTCCCCCTCCCAGCTTGCCGACCGCGACCTGTTCGATTTTCAGGGGCTCGAGGCCAAGCAGGCGCATCTGAAAGAGACGCGTATCGATGCGCTCAACCTGGGGAGTGAGCCGCTCAGTCGTTGATCCCTTCGCCTTCCGCCAATCGCTCCAGGGATGCCAGGTCGAGAATGTTGACCTCACGGCCTGAAACGGTGACCAACCCCTGGTTCTGGAAGCGGCTGAGGATGCGGCTGACGGTTTCCACCGCCAGGCCCAGATAGTTGCCGATGTCGCCTCGCGACATGGATAGCCGGAAACTGTAGGCCGAATAGCCGCGTCGGCGGAAGCGGGCCGAGAGGCTGGTGAAGAAGCTCGCCAGACGCTCGTCGGCCGTCTTGCGAGACAACAGGCGCAGCATGCGCCGGTCTTCATGCATCTCCTTGCTCATGCTGCGATAGATCTGGCTACGCAGTTCGGGCAGTTTTTCCGAGAGCGCATCGAGGCGATCGAAGGGAATCTCACAGACGGTGGTGGTTTCCAGGGCGATCACCGAGCCGGGATAACGGCGCGCATCGATCCCGTCCAGGCCCACCATCTCGCTGGGCAGGTAGAAGTTGGTGAGTTGATCTTCCCCCCGTCCTTCACTGGTGACCTGCTTGAGGCTGCCCGAACGAACTGCGAAGACGCTGGTGAACACTGCGTCCTGACGGACCAGGGGTTCGCCTTTCTTGAGCGGTGCACGACGTCGAATAATCGCGTCGAACTGGTCCATGTCCTCGAGATCCAGTGCCAAAGGCAGGCAAAGCGATGCCAGGCTGCATGTCTGGCAGCGCGTCTCGTGCAGCCGTGCACGATGCTGGGCGAGTGCAGCGTCAGGCATGGTCCTTTCCTCGAAGTAGATACGTCCCGCTGATTATGGAGGATCGAGCCGGCATGGCAAAGGGGGCGCGTCACCTTGTCGTGAACTATCGAGACGCGACGCGGCGGAAACAGGCAGGCTGATCGGAATCAAGGCTGCGCCACGTCACGCCCAGCAACGGCGACAAGGCCTTGGATGGTAGCCAGCCTGTCGCTGTCGATGGCCATTACATAATCGGGGAGCAGGGTGGCATTTTGTGCATACAGACCGTCGACCTGGCTGATGGCCGATACCCCGAAACCCACATGGTCAGTGGGTGCCTGGCCCGAATACCCCAGCACCCCGTGCCGCAGCGTGCCCTGGTGCAGCGCAATGGCCAAGCTGTCGTCGGGCAGGGCGAAGTGCAGCCTCCCCAGGTGAACATAGCCCGCCATTACGAGCTGCTCGCGTGCTGCGTCGGCCATGGTACCCGACGCGTGGGCGTCGGGAAGCAGGGCCACATCGATGCTGCGCTGCGCGGCGTAGCGTTCCGGCCAATGCATATAGGGAGTCAGCGACACGCGGTCCGGCGCCAGGGCAATGACCTGTTCGAGTGTCTCGCTGAGGCTATCCTGCGTCTGCTGGGGAAGGCCGTAGACCAGTTCGAGCGAGAGCGTCTGGAAGCCTAGCCGCCTGGCTTCGTCGACTAGGTTTTCGGTCAGTACCCGCGGCTGGATCCGATTGATGGCCTGCTGAACCCTCAGGTCGAGATCCGCCACGCCCAGGCTCAGGCGATTGAAGCCCAGGGTTTGCAGATGGCGCAATGTGAAGACATTCGCCTCGCGTGGATCGATTTCGATGGCATAGTCGCGGTTGCGGTCGCCCGACAGGGTGAAATGGGCGTCGAGCATATCGATCAGGCGGCTCATCTGGCCGAGGGTCAGGAAGGTGGGTGTGCCGCCCCCCCAGACGAGCTGCGTGATCTTCCTGGCGCGGTCGAGGTGACTGGCGACGAGGACCATCTCGCGCTCCAGGCGTTGCAGGTAGGGATCGGCCTGTTGTGCCTCGCGCGCCGCGATCTTGTCACGCACGCAGTGATGACAGTGCTGGCGGCAGAACGGCAAGTGCACATACAAGGACAAGGGGTTGCCCGTCGCGTTGCTGGCAGACAGAGCCGCCGCGAATGCCGCCGCATCGATATCGGGGTGAAACGGAGCCGGAGAAAGGGGATCCGGCGTCTCATCCACAGCCTGGTGGGGCCGATATTGAGGTAGTGAAGGCATCCTTTGCACTCCGTTCGAGACGATGTGCCCATGCTATCCGGTTCGCGAAATCTCTGGCTTGAGCTGGGTCAAGCCACGCGGAGTTGCGAAATACCGGATGGATCAATGATGGCTGTGCCCAGCGGCGTCCTGGCCAAGCCCGCTAACGGCGGGCCAAACCTGCCATAGCTGCCACAGGGCGAAGCCGATGATCAGGCTGGCCGCGATACTGCGTGTGGCAGGGTGGCGAATCAGGTTTCCCAGACTACGCGCCGCCAGCCCCGTAGCCAGCAGGGCCGGAAGCGTTCCCAAGCCGAAGGCGCCCATGATGAGGGCGCCACGCAGCGGATCGGCTACTGCCAGGCTCCATGCCAGCATCGAATAGACCAGTCCGCAGGGGAGCCAGCCCCAGATCGCACCCAGTGCAACGGCCTGGGGGAGCTTGACCACCGGCATCAGGCGACGCCCGAAGGGCTCGATGTAGTGCCAGAGCCGGCGGCCCACGGCTTCGACCCTGAGCAGCCCTTTCCACCAGTTGGCGATGTACAGCGCCATCATGATCAGCATGACGGCCGCCACGATCTGCAGGGCCAGGCGAATCTCGCCGGCGAGCCCGCCAAGCAGCGTGCCGAGTCCTGCAGTCAGGGCACCGGCCAGCATGTAACTCGACAGGCGACCCAGGTTGTAGCCGAGCAGCAGGCCCGTCATGCGAGCGGGATGGCGCATACTGGGAGGCACCGCAAACGTCAGAGCGCTCATGATGCCGCCGCACATGCCGATGCAGTGTGCGCCGCCCAGCAGCCCGAAGACGAAGGCTGCCGCCAGCGGTGGCAGGTCGAGGCCGGTCGGATCCATCAGCGGCGTGGCTCGCGCTCGTCCGAGGCGGCCTCGTCTCGCTCAGTGACGGATTGCCGTGGCTGGCGTGCCCGGGCACGGCGCTGGCGTTCCTCGGGTGTCAGGTCGTTCTCGTCCTCGTCGAAGAGAATGCGATGGGCGGGCCCTTCGAGGTCATCGAACTGGTCGTTTTTCACGGCCCAGAAGAACGCCCAGACCGCCAGCGAGAGCAGGATCAGCGTCAGGGGAATCAGCAGGTAGAGAATGCTCATGCAGGCTCCACGTGAACGGGGCTCGGTGGGGCTTGGCGTGGGGAGGTGCGTAACCGACCCAGGCGCAGGGCGTTGCCCACGACCACCAGCGAACTGGCCGACATGCCCAGCGCCGCAACCCAGGGCGGCACGATGCCTAGCGCAGCCAACGGCAAGGCGGTGAAGTTGTAGCACAACGACCACGTCAGGTTCTGGCGAATGATGCGGCGTGTGGCGCGCGATATCTCGATCGCCTCGACGATACGTAAAAGCCGCGGGCTCAACAAGACGGCGTCGGCGCTGGTGCGCGCCAGGTCGGTGGCACCGTTCATGGCCACGGCGACGTCGGCGCCGCCGAGTACCGGGACGTCGTTGATGCCATCGCCGACCATGATCACCGTTTCGCCCGCCTCCTGCAGCGCCTTGAGTCTCGCCAGCTTGTCTTCGGGACTCGCACCGGCTTGCCAGGTCTCGATGCCCAGACGCTCGGCCAAGGCCTCGACTGCCGTCGAGGTATCCCCCGAGAGAAGCTCGACCGTGAGCCCCGACGCCTTGAGGGCCTGGACCGTGGCGTCAGCATCCTCGCGCACATGGTCACTGAGCGCGAACCAGGCCAGCGGCTGCGCATCGAGGGAGAGCAATAGCCATTGCCCTTCGCCGGGGGCGGCAGGGGTGTCGGTCGGCGCCGCGAAGGCGGGTGTCCCCAGCCGATAGGACCGCCCCTCGATGCACCCCTCAAGGCCGGCACCGGGACGGTTGATCACGTCACTGGCGCGCAGCGTGGCATCGCGGAAGGGGCGGAAGGCCCGCGCGATGGGGTGTTCGGAATGGGCTTCCAGGGCTGCCGCCAGGGCACGTACCTCATGTTCACTACGCTCACCCAGGCAACGGGTACCGGTCAAGTGCATGCGACCCGTGGTCAGCGTCCCTGTCTTGTCGAAGATCACCCGGGTCGCCTGGGACAGGGTTTCCAGGGCATTGGCACGGGTAATCAGCACGCCGCGCCGGCGTAGTTGACCATGCCCGGCGGTCAGCGCTGTGGGGGTGGCCAGCGCCAAGGCACAGGGGCAGGTGACGACAAGCACGGAGAGCGTGACCCAGAGTACGCGTGACGGATCGATGAACCACCAGGCGGCAGCCACGCCCACGGTCACGAACAGCAGGCGCAACACGAACAGGTGCGCCATACGCGAGGCCATCTGGGCGATCTTGGGGCGGCTGGCAAAGGCGCGATCGGTGAGATCGACGATACGGGTCACGCGGGCCTCGTTACCGGCATGAGTCACCCGAACCACCAATGGGCTCTCGACGTTCTGGCTGCCGCCGGTCACCCGGTCGCCGATGCGTCGCGTGACGGGGAGATATTCACCGGTGAGCATCGATTCGTCGAGACTCGATTCGCCATCCTCGATCACGCCGTCTGCGGGTACGCTGTGACCGGGCTTGACCAGTACCCGGTCGCCGGGCACGAGCTGGTTGGCGGGCAGGATGCGCTCCTCGTCGGTGTCGTTGAGGCGCACTGCCGACATGGGTAGCGCACCGGACATGGCATTGCCGGTATGGCCGCTACGGCGACGCGCGCGCATCTCGACGTAACGGCCGAATAGCAGAAAGAAGGTGAACATGGCCACCGAGTCGAAGTAGACCTCACCGGTATTGAAGATGACGGCATAACCGCTGGCCAGGTAGGCCCCACCGATGGCCAGCGAAACCGGGACGTCCATGCCCAATACGCCGGTGCGTACGTCACGTATGGCATTGCGGAAGAAGGGCAGGGCCGAGAAGAACACCACCGGGGTGGACAGGGCGAACGAAAGCCAATGGAAAAGGGCATGAAAATCGGCACTGATTTCGCCCGGGCCAGCGACATAGATCGGGATCGAGAACATCATCACCTGCATCATCCCCACGGCGGCGACGATGAGACGACGCACACTCATGCGCTCTTCGCGTTGCAGGCGTTGCTGGGCCTGGTCGGGCTCGTAGGGCTGGGCCGTGTAGCCGATGGCACTCATCTCGGCGAGGATGCGCGACAGGGCGATTCGCTCCGGGTCCCAGGCGACCCTGACTCGGTGATGGGTCAGGTTGACGGCGCTCGAGACGACACCGTCCAGGGCGTTGAGGTGGTGCTCGATCAGCCAGGCGCAGGCGGCACAGGTGATGCCGTCCACAGCCAACGTGGCGTGGACGTGGCCATCGTCGCCTTCGGCATGCACGAAGGCCCGCTGCAGCCCCGGATCGTCGAAGACCGCCCAGGTCTCGGCCTGGGCGGTAGGACGTTCGTTGGGGCGCTCGGGCATTTCGGTACGAAAGCGATAATAGCTCGCCAGGCCACCATCTACGATAGCGTGTGCCACGGCCTGACAGCCGGGGCAGCATAACGGATGGATCGTGTCGTCCAGCGTGATCTGCCACGGGGCGCCGGATGGCACCGGGTTACCGCAGTGATAGCAGCTCATCAGCCTTGGGTCGTGCCTCCCGGCGTCAGGGTTACGGCCGCGTCGAGCGGGAAGTGAGCTTCCCCCATCAGGCGCCATTCAGGATCCTGCTGGGTGGGTTGCACCTGTACATACCAGCGGTAGTGCTGACGCTCGGGAAGTTGACCAACATAGTGACCGTCGCGCATGTGCTCCAGCACATACTCCTGGTCGCGATCGTCCTGGGTGGGAAAGATCAGGTTCAGATAGAGTCGCTCGGGACGCGCCTCGCCAAGGAGATGCAAGCTGATGTCGCCAGTCAACTCATCGACGTTCAGCGTCGCCTCCAGCCCCATGGCCATCGCCAGCTTCTGCTTGGCGAACTCTTGGTTGATGGCGCGGCCCTGCTCATAGTAATCCTCCTGCACCATGCCGTCGAAGCTCTTGATCGACAGCACCAGGAAGGTGGTGCTGACAGCCACCGAGGAGAGCAGCAGGCCCAGCAAGAACCACGGCCAGAATTGCTTGTACCAGGGGGGAATGGTCTGGGGGTCTAGCGTATTCATCGCTTGATATCTCCAATAAAGCGCGCTTCGCGTTCCTCGCGAATGTCGGCATCGTCAACGGACTGCAGGCTGACCTGGATGGGCAGGCTGGGGCGATCCAGCGCATCGGCATCAAGATGCAGCTCGATGGCTTTGATGCGCGTGCTGCCGGCACCCACGGTTATCCGCCCGTCGCCCACCAGGTTCAGGCCCGGTAACCCGGACGCCTGGACTTCATAGGTATGCTCGCGGTCGTCCAGGTTGCGTACGTTGAGCGTGAAAATATTGCTGATACGGCCATCCTGGGTCATCTGATAAAGCTGGTTGCGGTCGCGCTCGATCTCGAATTCGAGCGGGGTACGCTCTCCCAGCGCCCAAACGAAAAGCCCCAGCATCACCAGCAGGCCGGCCAGATAACCGAGCAGTCGTGGGCGCAGAACCTGCGTCTTGCGCCCCTCCAGGGCATGCTCGGTGGTGTAGCGAACCAGGCCGCGCGGGTAGCCCATCTTGTCCATGACGCTGTCGCAGGCATCGATACAGGCCGCACAGGAGATGCACTCATACTGCAGGCCATCACGGATATCGATACCGGTGGGACAGACCTGCACGCACAGATCGCAATCGATGCAATCGCCGAGTCCCAGCGCCTTGGGGTCGGCCCCTCGCTTGCGCGCACCCCGCGGCTCGCCGCGTGCTTCGTCATAGGAGACGATGAGCGTGTCCTTGTCGAACATGACCGCCTGGAAGCGGGCATAGGGACACATGTACATGCACACCTGTTCGCGCAGCCAGCCGGCATTGAGATAGGTGAAGACGGTAAAGAACCCGACCCAGAACAGCGCCCAGCCCCCCACGTCGAGCGTGACGAAATCCATTACCAGCTCGCGAATGGGCGTGAAGTAGCCAACGAAGGTGGCGCCGGTCGCGAAGGCGATGAGCAGCCATACTGCGTGCTTGGCGCTTTTGCGCCATAGCTTGTCGAAGGTCATCGACTGCTTGTCGAGTTTGATGCGTCTGTTTCGCGGCCCCTCGATGCGATGCTCGGTCCAAATGAACAGGAAGGTCCAGACACTTTGGGGGCAGGTGTAGCCACACCACACCCGCCCTGCGAAGACCGTGACCAGGAACAGACCGAAGGCGCCGATGATCAGCAGCCAGCCCAGCAGATAAAACTCCTGGGGATAGAACGTGCCGCCAAGGATATGGAATTCCCGGTCGGGAAGGTTGAACCAGATTGCCGGTCGATCGCCCCACTGCAGCCAGGGCAGACCGAAGAACAGCGCCATCAAGGCCCAATTCGACGTGCGCCGAACCCGCTGGAACAGGCCCTTGATCTCGCGAACATACAAATGCTCGCGCTTGGCATACATCGTCTGGGTGACGGTCTGTTGAGGATCGTGACTTCCGACGGCAGGGTCGACGGTCACATCCTGAACGGGGATCTTGTCGGTCATGGCATTACCGGAGAGGCGCGGAGCGCGTGGAAGAGGGGCTATTCTAGCGCTTGCTCGACCCATAAAAGAGCGGGTGCGACCCCCGGCCGCACCCGCTCTGGTAACGCCTGGCGCTCGATCAGTCCCGGCGGCTCAACCCGTATACATAGGCTGCAACCAGGTGCACGCGATCCTCGCCGATATAGGCGGCCTGGGCAGGCATATGGCCGTTGCGGCCATTGCGCAGCGTTTGCCGAACGGAATCGGCGACGCTCTGTCCGGGGGCTTGATAGAGCCAGTAATCATCGGTCAGGTTGGGTGCGCCGAGGGCCTGGTTACCGGTGGCATCCGGGCCGTGGCAGGCTACGCAGGATGCCGAGAATATCGCCTGACCCTGGCTGGCCGCATCGGCATCGTGCTCGAGACCGGACAGCGACAGCACATGCTGGGTCAGGTTCTCGATATTGGTAGCGCCGAGTTGCTGCCAGGAAGGCATCAGGCCGTTACGTCCGTTGGTGATGGTGGTCACGATGTTCTCGGGCTCACCGCCATACATCCAGGCCTCATCGGTCAGGTTGGGGAAGCCGTAGCCGCCCTGGGCATTGGCCCCATGACACACCGCGCAGTTGTTCTGGAAGATACGCTCGGCCACGCGCATGGCTTCACTGTCCTGCGAAAGCTCGGGGATCGGTACTTCCTGGAACTGCGCAAAGATCGAGGCGTAGCGCTGTTCGGCCTGAGCGACCTCTTCCTCCCACTGGCCTTCCTGGGACCACCCCAGGATACCGCGGAAGTTGCCTAGGCCCGGGTACAGGGCCAGGTAGCCCAGCGAGAACACGATGGTGGCCACGAACAACATGAACCACCAGCGCGGCAGCGGGTTGTCGTACTCCTCGATGCCATCGGCCGCATGGCCAGTGGTGTCGACGTTGCCCTCGGCATCGGGCACCTTGTCGGTCTTGCGGTTGGCGAACAGGATCCAGCCACTGAAGGCGATCGTGCCCAGTGTGATGACGATGATCCAGGCGCTCCAGAAACTGGAGAGGGAGTCACCCCATAGATTGTTCATGTGTTCTTGTCTCCCTTGTCTTTGCGGGACGCATCATGGCGGGGCGCCTCTTTGTTGCTGGAAGGGCGCGCACCACGGTTCTGCAGTTCATCATCGTCATCGGCGAAGGGCAGGTTGGCCGCCTCTTCGAAGTCCGTCTTGCGGCGTTTGGAGTAGGCCCACCAGGCAATCCCTAGAAAGCCGATCAGCAGCAGCAGCGTCAGAATGCCGCGAAAGGTCCCCATGTCCATGCTCAGCGCCTACCCTCGATCACGGTGCCCAATTGCTGCAGGTAAGCGATCAACGCAGTGATCTCCTGCTGGCCGCGTACCTCGCGGGTGGCCCCGGCGATGTCTTCATCGGTGTAGGGCACGCCCAGCGTGCGCAGGGTCTGCATTTTTGTAGTGATATCGTCGCCGTCGAGCGTGTTCTCGAACAACCACGGGTAGGCCGGCATGATCGATTCCGGAACCACGTCGCGCGGGTTGTACATATGGGCGCGGTGCCAGTCGTCGCTGTAACGACCACCTACGCGCGCCAGGTCGGGACCGGTACGCTTTGAGCCCCACAGGAAGTTGTGCTCGTAGACCGATTCACCAGCCACGTTGTAGTGGCCGTAGCGCTCGGTTTCGGCCCGGAACGGGCGAATCATCTGCGAGTGGCAGCCCACGCAGCCTTCGCGGATATAGATATCGCGCCCTTCAAGCTGCAGGGCGGAGAGCGGCTTGAGGCCTTCTACGGGCTCGGTCGTGTCCTTCTGAAAGAACAGCGGCACGATCTCGGCCAGGCCGCCGAAACTGATCACCACCAGAATCAGCACGGCCATCAGCCCGACATTCTTTTCGACAATTTCGTGTTTCATCGCTATCAGGTTCCCTGGTGACTTCAGGCGGTCTGGGGAAGCGCTTGGCTGGCCGCTTCATGACGCTTGACCGTGCGGTAGGTGTTGTAGGCCATGAGCAGCATGCCGGTTACCCAGAACAGACCGCCGATCCAGCGCACGACATAGCCCGGACCACTGGCTTCCACCGACTCGATGAAGGTGTACATCAGGGTTCCGTCGGCATTCACGGCGCGCCACATAAGGCCCTGCATGATGCCGTTGACCCACATCGCGGCGATGTACAGCACGGTACCGATGGTGGCCAGCCAGAAGTGCACGGCGATCAGCTTGATGGAGTACATCTCTGTCTGCCCGTAAAGGCGTGGCAGCAGGTGATAGATCGAGCCGATGGTGATCATGGCGACCCAGCCGAGTGCCCCGGCATGTACGTGGCCGATGGTCCAGTCGGTGTAGTGGGACAGTGCATTGACGGTTTTCACCGCCATCATCGGGCCTTCGAAGGTCGACATGCCGTAGAACGACAGTGCCACGACCAGGAAACGCAGGGTCGGGTCGGTACGCAGCTTATGCCAGGCACCAGAGAGGGTCATCATGCCGTTGATCATGCCGCCCCAGGAGGGTGCGAGCAGGATGATGGACATGATCATGCCCAGCGACTGGGCCCAGTTGGGCAGTGCGGTATAGTGCAGGTGGTGCGGGCCGGCCCACATGTAGATGATGATCAGGGCCCAGAAGTGCACGATCGACAGGCGATAGGAGTAGATCGGACGCTCGGCCTGCTTGGGCACGAAATAGTACATCATGCCGAGGAAGCCCGCGGTCAGGAAGAAACCTACCGCATTATGGCCATACCACCACTGCACCATGGCATCCACGGCACCGGCATAGATGGAGTAGGATTTCATGGCGCTGACGGGGATGGCGGCGTTATTGACGACGTGCAGCACCGCCACGGTCAGGATGAAGGCCGCGAAGAACCAGTTGGCAACATAGATATGCGAGGTGTTGCGCTTCTTGATCGTGCCCAGGAACACGGCCGCATAGCTTACCCAGACCACGGTGATCAGGATATTGATCGGCCACTCCAGCTCTGCGTACTCCTTGGAGGTGGTGTAGCCGAGCGGCAGGGAGATGACCGCCGAGAGGATGACAGCCTGCCAGCCCCAGAAGGTGAACGCGGCCAGACGATCCGAAAACAGTCGGGTCTGGCAGGTGCGCTGCACCACGTAGTAGGAGGTGGCAAAGAGCGCCGACCCACCGAAAGCGAAGATAACGGCATTGGTATGCAGCGGCCGCAGGCGACCGAAGCTTGTCCAGGGGAGGCCGAGGTTCAGCTCGGGCCAGACCATTTGGGCAGCCAGGATGACACCGAGGCTCATGCCCACAATGCCCCATACCACCGTCATGATCGCGAACTGCCGAACTACCTTGTAATTGTAGGTCGGGTGCTCTAGTGCTGTGCTCATGTTATGTTCCCATCAAACGCGATGTGGGGGTGACTCCCGGGCGCTAGTGTGCCTGGGCGAGGCCTCCCGCATGATGACGTAGGTCAAGGTTTTACCGGGCGCCGATTCTAGCGCAGCCCGCCGGTAATCAAAACTGCGATTCGGAACGTTTGGGGGGCGCAAATTGTCGCATGGCGCGGTCATGAAAGAGGGTTCGTTGACGGCCGATGAGCTGGTGACTTGCCTGGACTCGGGCCTGTCGGGGCACGTTCGGGTCGCTGACGTTGGCCCCCTCGAGGTCTGCGGTGAGCCGCGTATCGGACGATGGCTGATGGCGCATGGCGCCGGTGCCGGTAGTGACTCCGCCTTTCTCGTGGCCCTGCGTGAACGCTTGGCGGAAGAAGGCGTGCAGACCCTGGCCATCGAATTCGAATACATGCAACGCATGCGCCGCGAGAACCGGCGGCGCCCCCCGCCTCGTGTCGACATGCTGGTCGACGAGCTGAGTCGTTGGTGTGACATCGTGTCGCGCACAGGAGCGCCGCCCGTATGGCTGGGGGGAAAGTCGATGGGCGGGCGGGTCGCCAGCCTGCTGGCAGCCCGCGATGGGGCGCCGGGGCTGATCCTGTGCGGCTATCCCTTCCATCCGCCGGGCAAGCCCGAGCGGACCCGGCTCGATCACTGGCCTGACCTGCGTTGCCCCACGCTGGTGTTGCAGGGCACCCGCGATCCGTTCGGCCGGCGTGACGAGGTCGAGCGCTATGCCTTGCCGACGGTAGCTCACATGCACTACCTGGAAGATGGTGAACATGATTGGAAGCCGCGCAAGGCCAGCGGACGCAGCCAGTCAGACCTGATCGACGAGGCGGCAGGGCGGATTGCGGCCTTCATGTCTGCAAGTCGATGAATGCCCGAAAGAAAAGCCTGACACCGAAATAACGACTCGTCAGGAAAAAGCGTTGACATTGCTCCTCGCCTCTGTAGAATGCAGCGCCACGTGACCACGGGTGGTTAGCTCAGTTGGAAGAGCACCAGCCTTACAAGCTGGGGGTCACTGGTTCGAGCCCAGTACCACCCACCATCGCCTAGCGATGCAGGTGTTCACGTGAAGGAAATCAGCGGACCGGTAGTTCAGTTGGTTAGAATGCCGGCCTGTCACGCCGGAGGTCGCGGGTTCGAGTCCCGTCCGGTCCGCCAATTTTCCTTGGCAATCGAGTGTTGCCCTACGGCAATTCACGCATTGTCAGATTCAGTGCCAGTACGTGCCGTCGACGAACGTGTCGCAGGCTCAATGGGGACCGGTAGTTCAGTCGGTTAGAATGCCGGCCTGTCACGCCGGAGGTCGCGGGTTCGAGTCCCGTCCGGTCCGCCAATTTTCCTTGGCAATCGAGTGTTGCCCTACGGCAATTCACGCATTGTCAGATTCAGTGCCAGTACGTGCCGTCGACGAACGTGTCGCAGGCTCGATGGGGACCGGTAGTTCAGTCGGTTAGAATGCCGGCCTGTCACGCCGGAGGTCGCGGGTTCGAGTCCCGTCCGGTCCGCCATCCTGTCCTGATTTCGGGTAGACCTACCCAGCATCCCTATCGATGGGTGATTAGCTCAGTTGGTTAGAGCACCAGCTTCACATGCTGGGGGTCACTGGTTCGAGTCCAGTATCACCCACCATGCGGACCGGTAGTTCAGTCGGTTAGAATGCCGGCCTGTCACGCCGGAGGTCGCGGGTTCGAGTCCCGTCCGGTCCGCCACATCGATACGAATCTTGACCCCGAGCCCATGGCTCGGGGTTTTTCGTTTGACCTATCGCGACGGGTTTTTCCTTCGCCAGGGCGAATGCTGTCTTGCAGCTGTGGCCAGACTGTCATACGGTTGTTTGAAACAACGCTTACGTTTTTCTACCGTGCAGCAGCGAGGCTCGCCGTGACCCCCTATCCCCATCTGTTCCGTCCCCTGGAACTGGGCAATATCACCCTACCCAACCGCATCCTGATGGGCTCCATGCATACCAACCTCGAAGAAGCGCCCGAGGGCTTCTCGCGCTTGGCGAGGTTTTATGCCGAGCGCGCCCGGGCGGGGGTGGGGTTGATCGTGACGGGGGGCATCGCCCCCAATCCCGAAGGCGCGGTATTCCAGGGAGCGGCTTCGTTGACGTCGGTTGAAGAGGCAGAGCGACATCGTCCGGTCGTCGACGCCGTGCATTCCGAAGGGGGGCGTATCTGCCTGCAGATCCTGCATGCCGGTCGCTACGCCTATTCCCCCGACCTGGTGGCGCCATCGCCATTGCAGGCACCGATCAACCCGTTCGTGCCCCGCGAACTCGCCACCGGCGAAGTGGAAGATCTGATAGACGACTTCGTGCGCTGTGCCGGGCTGGCACGCGATGCCGGGTACGATGGGGTCGAGGTGATGGGCTCGGAAGGCTACCTGATCAACCAGTTCCTGTGCGCACGTACCAACCAGCGTCAGGACGAATGGGGGGGGGACTTCGCGAGTCGCATGCGCTTCCCGGTAGCGATCGTGCGCCGCATTCGCGAAGCGCTGGGTGACGATTTCCTGATCATCTTCCGATTGTCTATGATCGACCTGGTCGAAGGCGGGAGTACCTGGCAGGAGGTGGTCGAGCTGGGCCGGGCCATCGAAGGGGCCGGCGCCGATCTGATCAATACCGGCATCGGCTGGCACGAAGCACGCGTCCCGACCATCGTCACCAGCGTGCCGCGGGCCGCCTTCAGCGAGGTGAGCCGGCGCATGAAGCAGGCCCTGACCATCCCCTTGATCACGACCAACCGCATCAATATGCCTGATGTCGCCGAGCGCGTACTGGCCGAGGGGCATGCCGACATGGTATCGATGGCGCGACCGTTTCTGGCCGACCCCGAGTGGGTGCGCAAGGCCCGCGATGGACGTGTCGATGAGATCAACACCTGTATCGCCTGCAACCAGGCGTGCCTCGATCATACCTTCCAGGGCAAGCTCACCTCCTGTCTGGTCAATCCGCGCGCCTGTCATGAAACCGAGCTTGAAATCGCTTCGGTCGAGACGCCGCGTGAGATCGCCGTGGTGGGTGGTGGGCCGGCCGGGCTCGCTGCCGCCGTAACTGCTGCCCAGCGTGGGCACCGCGTGGTGCTGTTCGAGAAATCCGATACCTTGGGTGGGCAGTTCAACTATGCCCGGCGCATTCCCGGCAAGGAGGAATTCGACGAAACCCTGCGCTACTTCAAGGTCATGCTCGACCAACACGGCGTCACGGTCCGGCTCAATACCGACGCGGATATTGAGAGCTTGCGCAGCTTCGATGCGGTCATCCTTGCCAGCGGCGTGCGGCCTCGCGAACTCGCGCTGCCGGGTATCGACCATCCGATGGTCATGCATTACCCCACGGCGATCCTGCATCCCGAGCGGGTGGGGCGCCGGGTTGCGGTCATCGGGGCGGGTGGGATTGGCTTCGATGTCGCCGAGCTGCTGACGCATGTCGGCCACCCGTCCCTGGACGTCGCGGCGTGGTGCGACGAGTGGGGTGTCGATCTGGCCGTCAACGAACGGGGTGGGCTCAAGCCGCAGCTGCGACCCGAGACGCCGCGTGAGGTCTATCTCCTTCAGCGCAAGACATCCAAGCCTGGCAAGGGCCTGGGCAAGACCACCGGCTGGGTGCATCGGGCCTCGCTCAAGCATCGTGGCGTCGAGACCTTGGCGGGCTGCGAGTATCTGGGGATCGACGACGAAGGGCTTCACCTGAGCGTCAATGGCGAATCACGCCGGCTCGAGGTGGATAGCGTGGTGATCTGTGCCGGCCAGGAGTCGGTGCGCGACCTGCTCGAGCCATTGCACGAGGCGAACGTTGAAGTGCATGTCATCGGTGGGGCCGATGAGGCGGCGGAACTCGACGCCAAGCGAGCTATCGAACAGGGCACACGCATTGCCGCTGCGTTGTGACGGGGGATCCGGGCATCGCCAACGGTTGGGAGAATGGTAGACTCAAGGTGACACGCGACCCGTGTCGCCAGTTGGCGTGCGATGGCACCTGTCGCGCGCCATTAACAATAATGCGTAAGGATACCCCTCCATGCTTCCCGACTGTACGCCGCGCTTCGTGGCCAGTGACAATACTTCCGGGATTTGCCCCGAAGCGCTGGAATACCTGCTCGAGGCCAATCGCTGCGATGACCTGGCCTATGGCAACGATATCTGGACCGACAAGGCCGCCGAGCGTTTCCGTGAAATGTTCGATTTCGATTGTGAGGTCTTCTTCGTCTTCAACGGCACCGCGGCCAATTCGCTGGCACTGGCCGCGATGGGGCGCAGCTACCATAGCGTAATCTGTCATGAACTAGCTCACATCGAGACCGATGAGTGCGGGGGGCCCGAGTTCTTTTCCAACGGTGCCAAGTTGCTTACCTCGAGCGGTGCGGAAGGCAAGCTCACTCCCGAGGGGATCGAGGCATTGGTGACGCGGCGCAGCGATATCCACTATCCCAAGCCGCGGGTGGTATCACTGACCCAGGCGACCGAGGTCGGTACGCTATATTCGCGCGAAGAATTGCTGGCGATCCGCACCATGGCCGACAAGCATGATCTGCGACTGCACATGGACGGCGCACGTTTCGCCAATGCATGCGTCGCCCTGGGAGCCACGCCTGCGGAGCTCACCTGGCAGGTCGGCGTCGATGCGCTGTGCTTTTCGGGTACCAAGAACGGTCTGGCCATGGGCGAGGCGATCCTGTTCTTCAACCGCGACCTGGCCGAAGACTTCGCCTGGCGCTGCAAGCAGGCTGGCCAGTTGGCCTCCAAAATGCGTTTCATCGCTGCGCCCTGGCTGGGCCTGCTCGAGAGCGGCGCCTGGCGAACCAATGCCGAGCACGCCAATGCCATGGCCCGCTATCTCGCCGATGGCCTGGCCGACATGCCCGGGGTTGAATCGATGTTCCCGACCCAGGCCAACAGCGTATTCGTCAGGTTGCCTCCGCATGCCATCGACCGTTTGCGTGGTCTGGGGTGGACGTTCTACACCTTTATCGGTGCCGGTGGTGCGCGTTTCGTGTGTGCCTGGAACACGACCACCGAACTCCTCGACACCCTGATGGCCGATATCCGCGAATCGCTGGTGGCCTGACGGGAACGACCGTGCCGGATCGCTCCATGCCGGGCTTTCTTGGGGTTTTATCCGATCTTTCCGGCACGCTATGTCGTTTTCCCGCTTGCGTTCAATCCTTGTACTGACAATCAACGCACCTTTGCGCCCCTAATGACTCTCAAGGTCAGGATGGGTGTTTGTGCGTTGCGTTGAATCCCTACATCAACCTGCACTCATCAAACCTGTCTACGCTGAAAGATACGCCACCTCGGCAGCCTTGATATCCGTGTTCCGGCCGGGGAGTTGCGCTTAAGGAGGCTTTTGATGAGCATCTTCGATCATGTGCAGAATCGCTACGAGCGGGTCCAGCAGGACGAAATGAGCCTGAAGGAGTACCTGGAGCTGTGTCGCAGCGAGCCGAAGGTATATGCGTCCGCCGCCGAACGCATGCTGGAGGCAATCGGTGAGCCTGAGGTGATCGATACTGCCAGGGACCCACGGCTGTCGAGGATATTTTCCAACAAGGTCATCCGCCGCTACCCCGCCTTTGCCGAGTTCTATGGCATGGAAGAGGCTATCGAGCAGATCGTTGCCTATTTTCGCCATGCGGCGCAGGGGCTCGAGGAGCGCAAGCAGATCCTCTATCTGCTGGGCCCGGTGGGGGGCGGCAAGTCGTCGCTGGCCGAGCGGCTCAAGCTGTTGATGGAACGCGTGCCGTTCTATGCCATCAAGGGCTCGCCGGTCTACGAATCGCCGCTGGGGTTGTTCTCGCCCGAAGAGGACGGTGAACTGCTCGAGAAGGAATACAACATTCCTCAACGCTACCTGAAAAGCGTGATGTCGCCCTGGGCAGCGAAGCGTTTGCAGGAGTATGGCGGCGATATCTCGCAGTTTCGTGTGGTGCGGCTCTATCCCTCGCGGCTCAACCAGATCGCCGTGGCCAAGACCGAGCCGGGGGATGAGAACAACCAGGACATCTCATCACTGGTCGGCAAGGTGGATATCCGACAACTCGAGCTGTATTCACAGGACGATCCGGACGCGTACAGCTTTTCCGGCGGGTTGTGCAAGGCCAACCAGGGCCTGCTCGAATTCATCGAGATGTTCAAGGCACCGATCAAGGTGCTGCACCCCCTGCTGACGGCCACCCAGGAAGGTAACTACAACCCCACCGAGGGCATGGGTGCGATTCCCTTCGATGGCGTGGTGCTTGCCCACTCCAACGAGAGCGAATGGCAGGCGTTCCGCAACAACCGCAACAACGAGGCCTTCCTCGACCGGGTCTATATCGTCAAGGTGCCGTACTGCCTGCGGGTGACCGAAGAGATCAATATCTACAAGAAGCTGCTCGAACACTCGTCGCTGTCCGACGCACCCTGCGCCCCGGATACGCTGCGCATGCTGGCGCAGTTCTCGGTGCTGTCTCGCCTCAAGGAGCCTGAGAACTCGAGCATCTATTCCAAGATGCGCGTATATGATGGCGAGAATCTCAAGGATACCGATCCCAAGGCCAAGTCGATCCAGGAGTACCGCGATGCGGCGGGGGTGGACGAAGGCATGGATGGGCTGTCCACACGCTTCGCCTTCAAGATCCTCTCCAAGGTCTTCAACTTCGACAATCACGAGATCGCCGCCAACCCGGTGCACTTGCTCTACGTACTGGAGCAACGACTGGAGCAGGAGCAACTGCCCAAGGAGACCTTCGAGCGTTACCTGCGCTTCATCAAGGAGTACCTGGCGCCGCGCTACGTCGACTTCATCGGCAAGGAGATCCAGACCGCCTATCTCGAATCCTACTCCGAGTACGGCCAGAACATCTTCGACCGCTATGTGACTTACGCCGACTTCTGGATACAGGACCAGGAATATCGCGATCCCGAGACGGGCGAGCTGTTCGATCGTCAGTCACTGAACGAGGAGTTGGAGAAGATCGAGAAGCCTGCAGGCATCTCCAATCCCAAGGATTTCCGTCACGAGGTGGTCAACTTCGTGCTGCGGGCCCGGGCGCAGAACAACGGCATGAACCCGAGCTGGCAATCCTACGAGAAGCTGCGCGGCGTGATCGAGCACAAGATGTTCGCCAATACCGAGGAGCTTCTGCCGGTGATCTCCTTCAATGCCAAGGCCTCGTCGTCGGATCAGAAGAAGCATGAGGACTTCGTGGCCAGGATGGTCGACCGCGGTTATACCGAAAAGCAGGTGCGTCTGCTTTCCGAATGGTACCTGCGCGTACGCAAGTCGCAGTGACGTCCCGGGTCATGGGCGCATGGCCTCTGGCCATGCGCCACGGAGGCAAGCATGAGCTATTTCATCGACCGACGCCCCAATGCCAAGCACAAGAGTGCGGTCAATCGACAGCGGTTCCTGGACCGCTATCGCACCCACATCAAGCGCTCCGTGGAAGAGGCGGTCAATCGTCGCTCCATCACCGATATGGAGCGCGGTGAAAAGGTTTCGATCCCGGCGCGGGACATTTCCGAACCGGTATTCCAGCATGGCCAGGGCGGCAAGCGCAGCATCGTCAGCCCCGGCAACAAGGAGTTCACCGAAGGCGATCGCTTGCGACGGCCTGGCGGGGGCGGCGGAGGAGGCGGCGGCAACGGTGAGGGTGCCTCGAACCAGGGTGAGGGTATGGATGAGTTCGCCTTCAGCCTGACTCGCGAGGAGTTCCTCGATTTCGTCTTCGATGGCCTGGAGCTGCCCCACCTGGAGCGCAAGCAGTTGAAGGACCTCGAGGAGGTGAGGCCAGTCCGGGCGGGGATTTCCCGCGATGGGGTGCCGTCGCGTATCAATATCGTGCGTTCCATGCGCGAGGCCCATGCCCGTCGGATCGCCATGCGCGCCCCGATCCGCCGTGCCCTGCGCGAGGCGCAGGAGGCGCTGGAAGCCGAAGAGCGCAAGGATCCGGTACTGCGTAATCCGTCCCGGATCGCCGAACTCAAGGCCGAGGTCGAGCGTCTCGAGAAGCGTCTCGAGGCGGTGCCGTTCATCGATACCTACGACTTGCGCTACAACAACCTCAGCAACCAGCCGCTGCCGTCGAACAAGGCGGTGATGTTCTGCATCATGGACGTCTCGGGGTCGATGACCCAGTCGCACAAGGATATCGCCAAGCGTTTCTTCCTGCTGCTGTACCTGTTTCTCGAGCGCAATTACGAGAAGGTCGAACTGGTCTTCGTCAGACACCATACGGCGGCCAAGGAGGTCGACGAAGAAGAGTTCTTCTACTCACGGGAGACCGGCGGCACCATCGTCTCCAGCGCCCTGACCCTGGTCGACGAGATCATTACCGATCGCTACCCGCCGGGGCAATGGAACCTGTATGTCGCCCAGGCCTCCGATGGCGATAACTGGGACGACGATTCGACGACCTGCCGCCAGCTTTTGATCGATTCGTTGATGCCGCGCCTGCAGTACTACACCTATGTCGAGATCACCCCGCATGCGCACCAGGCGCTATGGGAAGAATACGAGACGGTGGCGGATCGCTTCCCGTCGCGCTTTGCCATGCGCCAGATCGTCGAGGGGGGCGATATCTACCCGGTCTTTCGCGAGTTGTTTCGTCGTCGCGCCGAGGCCTGAGGGCTGTCGCCCGAGGAGGATGTATGACCCGACGCAAGCCAATTGCTACCGGTTCCGACTGGAATTTCGAGGTCCTGGCCGAGTACGAGCGAGAAATAGCCCGCCTGGCCGACGAGTATCGCCTCGATACCTACCCCAACCAGATCGAGCTGATCACTTCGGAACAGATGATGGATGCCTACGCCAGCGTGGGCATGCCGGTGGGCTATCATCACTGGTCGTTCGGCAAGCAGTTCCTGGCCGTCGAGCAGGCCTATCGGCGGGGACAGATGGGGCTGGCCTATGAACTGGTGATCAATTCCGACCCCTGCATTGCCTACCTGATGGAAGAGAACACCCTGATGATGCAGGTGCTGGTCATGGCGCATGCCTGTTATGGCCACAACTCGTTCTTCAAGGGTAACTATCTGTTCCAGGCCTGGACCGACGCGAGCTCGATTATCGATTATCTGGTGTTCGCCCGGAAATACATCGCCGAGTGTGAGGAGCGTCACGGTGTGACGGCAGTGGAGCAACTGCTTGATGCCTGTCATGCACTACAGAACTATGGGGTCGATCGCTACAAGCGTCCCTCGCCGATATCCGCCGAGGAGGAGGCGCAGCGGCAGTCTGAAAGGGAAGCCTACCTGCAGGCCCAGGTGAACACGCTGTGGAGTACGATCCCGCAGTTGAAGGAAGGGGAGCGGACCGCAGAAATCCTTGATGAGGACGATCCCCTGGGCCTGCATCGCTCGGGCCGTTATCCCCCCGAGCCCCAGGAGAACCTGCTCTACTTCATCGAGAAGAATGCGCCGCTATTGGCCCCCTGGCAACGGGAGGTGGTGCGTATCGTGCGCAAGCTGGCGCAGTACTTCTATCCCCAGCGGCAAACCCAGGTCATGAACGAGGGCTGGGCGACCTTCTGGCACTATACGCTCATGCATCGCCTCTATGACGAAGGCCTGGTCGATGAAGGCCTGATGCTCGAATTTCTTCAATCGCACACGGCGGTGGTCAACCAGCCGGGCTTCGATAGCCCCTACTTCAATGGCATCAACCCCTACGCGTTGGGGTTTGCCATGTTTACCGACATCAAGCGTATCTGTGAGGCGCCCACCGAGGAGGATCGCGCCTGGTTTCCCGAGATCGCAGGAAGCGACTGGCTCGATACGCTTCACTTTGCGATGCACAACTTCAAGGACGAATCGTTCATCCAGCAGTTCCTGTCCCCCAAGGTGATCCGCGACCTCAAGCTGTTCACCATTGTCGATGACGATCAGGACGAGATGCTGACGGTGAGCGCCATTCATGACGATCGGGGCTACCACCGCATACGTGAAGCGCTTTCCACGCAGTATGCCTTGTCCGTGCGTGAGCCCAATATCCAGGTGTATTCGGCCAATATTCGTGGCGACCGCTCACTCACGCTGCATCACGTTCAGGATCGCCGGCGGCCCTTGGCCAAGAGCGTCTACCCGGTGATCCGGCATTTGCATCAATTATGGGGCTTTCCTGTCAAAATGGAATCGATCGACAGCGGGGAGGTGGTCCGGCGTTACCAATGGCCCTTGCCCGACGATCAACGGCAAGGCACCTAGAAAGCACGCATGCGCCGCCGGGGTGCAGCGCATGCGTGTGCATCAGCTGCGAGCCGTCCAGGACTGGCACCAGCCTGCGGGCTCGACGCTCTTGCCCGGGAACAACTGGCATCCTTCATTCTCGGGTTGGAAGAACATGCAGTTATCGCAGCGTTCGCCTTCCTCAAATGCGGGGTGATCGCTGGCCTGGCTGGCATCCTCGACATAATTGAGCGCCTGGGCTTCGGGCGCCTGCGGGTCCAGTCTCGGCAGTTCCTGGGCGAACGCACGTGTCGACAAGATGCCGGCACCCAACGGCAGGGCGGCCAGGCCCATCAGGCTATGCCGAACAAAGTCACGACGACTCGAGTTGGCCATGGTTTCTCCTTAACGCTATGCAGAGTGGGTCGTATCGGCGCTACCCTGCCAAAGGTAGCGATACCCGGTCACGGTAATGTCATTTTCTTTTCTGTAAGCGCACGTGGATCAGTGGCGCGCCCAGTCTGCCTATCCTAGACGAAACGGTACATGAACCGCGATCTCGCGTGTTTGAATTGCGGCAATCGGTCGCGTAGTGCGTCCACTTAAGCATTTCCCCACCTGGCGGCTTCGGTCCGTATTGGCTAGGGTAGGGGCATCGCTCGGCTGCAAGGATGCTGTCATGCCATGGCTCAAACTGTTGCACATCGTCGCCTTGCTCTTCTGGTGTGCCACGCTGGTGTACATGCCCGCCCTGTTGCTGCAGGAGTGTGGTCGCCAGCGTAATGCTCCGTCGTTACAGGAGCGTGCGCCCCCGGCGCCGCGCATGCTGTTCACCTATCTGGCGACCCCATCGGCCTTGCTGGCCATCGTCTCGGGCACCTTGCTGTTTCTGGTCTATGCCCTGTTTGGAGGGTGGCTGGTCGTTAAGCTCATGGCCGTGATGGGGATGGTATTCGCCCATCTGGCCTGCGGTTGGTTGATCCTGCGCCTCGAGCAGGGCTACATGGCCTGGATGAATACCGTTGCGGCCGGGTTGGCCGTGTTCGCACCGCTGTGCATGTTGACGGTGCTCACCATGGTGCTGGCCAAGCCATTCGACTGAAGGAGCCGCTTCATGGAAGAACGGCATTACCGGCAAGCGGGGTCACTTATCCTCGACCTCGACCCCCACCGCATGCTCATAGACGAGTTGCCCGCCCAGGATGCCCGCCAGGGCAATCATGCCGGCCGTCACGACCGACAGGGTAAAGCCCCAGGGCAACAGGTCGGTGGGCGAGCCAAGCCGAAAGAACCAGTTGAGGGTGGCCATCGACAGCAACATGACGGCGACGATGGAATGGCACCATGCCGTGATCAGGTTGCGAATGCTGCGTACGCTCACCAGATCGAGCACCCCCGCCACACTGGCGAACCAGCCCCCCAGGGCACCGACACCGGCAAGCCACAAACTGGCGCGTGCCCAGAATTCATCGCCGCTGTAGAGATAGCCGGCATCGCTGGCCACCAGCCCCATCAGGGCCGCGACGGGAAAATGGATGAGCGTGGGATGCAGCGGATGCCCGCCGATCGCGATTCGACTATGGATATTGCGCTGCTTGCTTCGGGTCATGGTTCCTTCCTGGCGCTGGGTTCCTTGTCTGGCATTCAACGTCGCCTGCGGCGGTGGGTCAACCTCGGACGCTCCGTCATTGTTCCCGCTGCCGGACTGGGGATCGTCTCCCTGGGGCTGGCTGGTTGTGCCGGAGATCATTCCACGCTAGACCCGGCGGGGCCCGCGGCCAGGGAAGTCGCCTGGCTATGGTGGGCCATGTTCGGTGTGTCGACCGTGGTGCTTTTCGGGGTGGTGGCCTTGTGGCTGTTCACGTTCTGGCGCTCCGAGCCTGCCAAGCACGATGCCGCCCAGGAGCATCGAATTGCCCGGCGCTGGATCATCGGTGGCGGATTGCTGTTGCCATTGGTCAGCGTCGTTGCGTTGCTGATCTTTGGCGTGCCGGTGAGCAAGCGCATGCTGCCGATTCCCTTGCCGGGCGGAGAGCAGGCCATGGTCATCGAGGTGGAAGGGCATCAATGGTGGTGGGAAGTACGTTATCCCGGGGCCGAAGAGGGGATTGTGGTCACCGCCAATCAATTGATGCTTCCGGTGGGTGAGCCGATCGATTTTCACGTCACCAGCGACGATGTGATCCACAGCTTCTGGGTACCACGCTTGGGCGGCAAGATCGATATGGTGCCTGGGCGCACCAACCGCATTCGGCTCGAGGCCGATCGCACCGGTACGTTCGGTGCGCAATGCGCCGAGTTCTGCGGCCCTCAGCACGCCCACATGCGCCTGCATGTCGAGGCGCTGGAACGTGACGAATTCGATGCCTGGCTAGCGGCCCGGCAAGCGCCGCCCGAGCAGCGCGACGAGTACGAGGCGGCACGAGGGGCATTCCTAGAGCATTGTGCCGACTGCCACCGTGTCGCCGGGGTCTCCGAGGGTCAGGTCGGGCCCGACCTCACGGATCTTGGCTCGCGCGCGGCCCTGGGGGCGGGAACGATCCCCATGTATGACGGGGCGATAGCCGACTGGCTGAAGAACCATCAGCAACTCAAGCCTGGCAACCGCATGCCTGCACATGTCCATCTCGAGGCTGAAACGCTCGACTCGATCGCCGCCTGGCTGGAGACCCTGTCGCCATGAGTGAGACCGCTTCCTCCCAAACACACGATCCCCAGGCCCTGCATGAAGGCATGACCAAGGTGTGGGGCAACCCACGCGGTATCCGTGCGCTATCGGTCGTCAACCATTCCACCCTGGGCCTGCGCTTCATGGCCACCGGGCTGGCCTTCTTCCTGTTCGGCGGCCTGCTGGCGATGCTGATACGCGCCCAGTTGGCGCTTCCCGGGGAAGGGTTCATGGCCCCGGAAATCTATAACCAGGTCGTCACCATGCACGGCACGGTGATGATGTTCCTGTTCGCGATCCCGATACTGGAGGGGCTCGCGATCTACTTGCTGCCCAAGATGCTGGGCGCCCGCGACCTGGTCTGCCCGCGCCTGACCGCGCTCGGCTATTGGTGCTACCTGTTCGGTGGCCTGATCCTGGCCTCGAGCCTGGTGCTTGAGATGGCGCCGGCCAATGGCTGGTTCATGTATACCCCCCTGAGCAGCAGCCAATACTCCCCCGGGCTGGGTTCGGATTTCTGGCTGCTGGGCATTACCTTCGTGGAGATTTCCGCGCTCTCGGCGGGGGTCGAGCTGACAGTCTCTATACTGCGTACCCGAACGCGTGGCATGGCCTTGCACAAGATGCCGCTGTTCGCCTGGTATATCCTGGCGATGGCGATGATGATCGTAATCGGTTTTCCGCCCCTGATTCTCGGCAGCATCCTGCTTGAGCTCGAGCGTGCCGTGGGCATGCCCTTCTTCATCGTCGAGAGCGGTGGCGATCCGATCCTCTGGCAGCACCTGTTCTGGCTGTTCGGCCATCCCGAGGTCTACATCATCTTCCTGCCCGGGGCGGGGATCGTTTCCACGCTTTTGCCGGTCTTTGCAGGACGGCCCATCATCGGGTACGGCTGGGTAGTGGCGGCCGTTCTCACCACCGCCTTCATCAGCTTCGGGTTGTGGGTGCACCACATGTTCACGGTCGGCATCCCGCAACTCGCCGAGTTCTTCTTCTCGGCGGCCAGCATGGTGGTGGCTATTCCCACCGGGATCCAGTTCTTCGTCTGGTTGGCCACCCTATGGCTGGGCCGGCCGGTGCTCAAGCTGCCCATGCTGTGGATACTTGGCTTCCTGGTGATCTTCGTATGCGGTGGCCTGACCGGCGTTATGCTGGCGCTGGTGCCGTTCGACTGGCAGGTCCACGATACCCATTTCGTAGTTGCGCACATGCACTATGTACTGGTCGGCGGCATGTTCTTCCCGTTGGTGGCAGGAGCATACTACTGGCTGCCTCTGGTGTCGGGACGCATGTCCTCCGAGCGCCTGGGGCGCTGGGGATTCTGGTTGACCTTCATCGGCTTCAATCTGACCTTCCTGATCATGCATTGGACGGGGCTGGTCGGGATGCCTCGCCGGGTCTATGCCTACGACGGTGCCATGTGGGGGTTCTATAACGTCATCTCGTCGCTGGGTGGCTTCGTGCTGTCAGCAGGCATCGCCATGGTGCTGCTCGATCTGGTGCTGCATTTCCGCTTCGGCAAGCCGGCGCCTCATAATCCCTGGCAGGCCGATACGCTGGAATGGGCCGTGTCGATGCCGCCCAACCCCTATAACTTTGCCAGCCAGCCTCCTGTCGAGACCCGCCATCCGCTGTGGAACACGCCGGAGCTGCCACGAACCATTGCCGAGGGGCAGCATGACCTGGCGATGTACAGCCATGGACGCCGCGAAACGTTGGGGACCGATCCGCTGACCGGCAAGGCACGTGAGACCATCCACCTGCCGGGCAATTCGTTTCTGCCGTTATTCGCTGCCCTGGCCCTGGCGGTGGTCTGCCTGAGTCTGTTGGTCAAGTGGTATCCCCTGGCCGCTCTTGGCGCGGTGGTCGCGATCGGATTCCTGCTGCGTTGGTCATGGATAAACGGCGCTCACCCCAAGGCGGCGCCGGATGCCCGCGTACAGGCCGGGGCCCCCCCGTTGCATTCACGGACGATGGATGGCCCGGGCCTGTGGTGCATGGGGATCGCCATGCTGGCCAATGGGGCGTTGTTCCTGTCGTTGCTATTCGGCTGGTTCTATCTGTGGACGGTCTCGCCCGCCTGGCGGATGCCCGACACGTCACCGCTGCCCTGGGTGTGGCTACTGGTGGGCGGAGCTGCGTTGACCGTAGGCATGCTGTGGTTAGAGCGCATGGTGTCGCGCCTACGCAACGAAAAGGACGCGGGTCTGGCTTCGGGGCTGTTCATTATTTCGCTATTGGGCGCGGTTCAGGTGGCCGTGCTGATCGCGACCCTATGGCTGGCGCCGCTGTCACCGACCGAGACCGCGCATGATGCGGTACTCGTGGTGGCACTGCTGTATGTGTTGATTCATGGCAGCCTGGCGCCCGTATTGTCCCTCCTGCAGGGATTGCGGGTGCGTTATGGCTACGTGGGTGCCCACGCGCCCTACGAGCCGGCTATCGTGGCATGGTTCTGGCGCTATACCGTGGGTACTTACTGGCTGGTCTTCATTGCCGTGGTGCTCATGCCCGGACTGATGGGAGGTTCATCATGAGCGCATCCCGCTACGCCTTCATTCATCCCTATCACCCCCTCCATCTGGTCATCGGTTTGATCATATGGAGCAAATGGTTCGTGATCATGTACGGTGGACTCTCGGTCGCTTGTTCGGTGGCACCGCCCAGGCCCGACCAAGGAGCGCTGACACTGATCAACCTGGGGCTCGGTGTACTGACACTGATCTTTGCCGCCTTGCTCGCCTGGCTGGCCTGGGCGTGCGCTCAGTCCGCCAGGCAAGCCGAGGGCAGGCCGCGATTCTTTGCCCTGGTGGGCTCGGGACTCTACGTAGCTTCCATGGGAGCTACGTTGTTCGTCGGCGTGCCGGTGGTCGGGTTTCCGCCGTGCATCTAGTCCTTCGTTCTGTCCGGGCGAGGACGCTGTTATACTCCCGCCTCGTCCAGTCGAGACCGCGGGTTGTAAGCCATCCAGGAGGAACGACATGCAGAATGCAGTGATTCTGATCAATACCGAGAAAGGGCAGGTGAAGGGCGTTGCCGAGCGTCTGGCCGATGTCGAGGGAATCAGCGAAGTCTATTCCACCTGTGGCCGCTACGATCTGGTAGCCATCGCTCGGACCCAGGATTTCGAGAGCCTCGCCACCCTGGTTACGGAGCGCCTCAATGCCGTCGAGGGTATTCGCGATACCGAGACCCTCAATGCCATGCAGGTGCACTCGCGGCACGATCTGGAAACCATGTTCTCGGTGGGTTGGTAAGTACTCACTGGGGCATGTTCGGATGTGTCTGCCTTGCCTGATCGGGCAGCGCAGTGGTTGGATTCCCGGTAGGTAAGCGCTAACTCCATGAAACGCCGCTTTTCCCTGTGGCGCCGTCAGGCTCGCAACCTCGGCGTCAGTTTATTGTTTGTGACCGTGGCCACCGGCCTGTGGTATTCCCAGGAACGCGAGTATCGCGATAGCCTCAGTTGGATGGGCGTGACGACCTGGGAGACACCCTCGCCGACATCGCTGCATCGGGTGCTGCGCAATGACGGGTTCCTGGTGGGTTGGTCCGACCTGCGCGTCAATCCCTTGTGGGTGAGCTATACCCTGCAGGCGGTCGACGACAATACCCGCATCGGGCCACGTCCCGACTTCCAGAGCGACTGGCGCACGCTGTGGCCGATTGGCACCGACAGCTACTTCGGCAGTGGTTACGATCGGGGCCATATGGCGCCCAACTATGCCATTGCTGCCGTGCACGGCGCCGGGGCACAGCGGCAGACCTTCCAGATGAGCAATATCACGCCACAACGGCCCGATCTCAATCGCCGACTCTGGCAGCGTCTGGAAGAGGTGGTCATCGATCACTTCGCGGGTCGCTTCGGCACCGTGCACGTGATTACGGGGCCGGTCTTTCCCGAGCGTTTTTTCGAGAACGTATTCAACCGGGTGGGGCTGGTCGAGATCCCCGAGGCGTTCTACAAGATCGTCGTGGTACCCGCCGAGCAGCCCAGAGCCGTGGCGTTCCTGGTGCCGCAAGACGTCAGCGGCAACGAACCGCTCGACCGCTATCTGGTCAGTATCGATGAGATCGAGTTGCGCACGGGTCTGAATTTCTTTCCCAACCTGACGCCCGACATGGAAGCGCGGCTTGAAAGCGGGGTGCGCACCGAGGGGTGGGGAATCGACGAAATCGCTAGATTGCCGTCCAGGTTCTAGGCGATGAAGACAATAGTCTCTTTGAATGCCAGCGACGAGTGGCAGAACGAGAAAGTGGCAGAACAAGAAAGTGACAGCACGAGAAGTAGCGAAGGCAGAACGAGAAGAAGGTAAAACGAGAGGGATAGACTGGAGCATGACACGGAGGGCAATGGTGCCCAGGAGAGGACTTGAACCTCCACATCCGTAAGGATACTAGCACCTGAAGCTAGCGCGTCTACCAATTCCGCCACCTGGGCGTGTCATGCTTATCGTGTTCGCTTGGCCGGGCCAATGGTGCCCAGGAGAGGACTTGAACCTCCACGTCCGTAAGGACACTAGCACCTGAAGCTAGCGCGTCTACCAATTCCGCCACCTGGGCGAACACGTATTGCGAGGGGCTTGCACTCGACACCCTGTTGCGGGATATCGATGGTGCCCAGAAGAGGACTTGAACCTCCACGTCCGTAAGGACACTAGCACCTGAAGCTAGCGCGTCTACCAATTCCGCCATCTGGGCAAGTGGCGCGTATAATACCGATTCCAGCGTACAATGCAATACCCCGTGCCGCCTCCGTTCGGGCCTTTCTAAAGGCGTTTTAGGCGTGTCCATCAATCCGAGAACGGCTGACGGTTGGGTGATGCTCGTCACGGCGCTATACTGCGGCGATGATCATTAATCCATACAAAAGAAGCAGTCGCCCGCGTTGCCTCGCTTATACACATTCAAGGACGTCGATAGCATGAATCACTGGACATTAGGCGATGACCCGCACGCGGAGCGCGAAGCCCGCAAATACGACAAGCCCGTACCCAGTCGCGAGTTTCTGCTCGCTCGGCTGGAGGAATACGGCAAGCCCATCACCCACGAGAACATGAGCCGCATGCTGGGCCTCGATGACGAGGACCAGATGGAGGCCGTGCGCCGACGACTGGCCGCCATGGAGCGCGATGGACAGGTCCTGCGAGATCGGCGTAGTGCCTATGCGTTGATCGATAAGCTCGACCTGATCAAGGGGCGAGTGCTCGGCCATCGCGACGGCTTCGGTTTCCTGGTGCGTGATGACGGCAAGAAGCCCGACCTGGTGCTTCCGCCGCGCCAGATGCGACGTGTCTTCCATGGCGACCAGGTGCTGGTTCGCATCAGTGGTCGCGACCGGCGTGGGCGCGACGAGGCGACCATTTCGGAAGTCCTGGTGCGCAATACCCAGACCATTGTCGGGGTCTATCGGCAGAACAATGACGAGTTTGCCGTCCTGATTCCCGAGAATACGCGTATCACTCAGGAAGTCATCATTCCGCATAGCGCTACCGGCGGGGCCCAGGACGGCCAAGTGGTCTCGGCGCGCATCGTGCAGCAGCCCGATACCCGGGTGCAGCCGGTGGGCGAGGTGGTTGAAGTACTCGGCGAGCGCATGGACCCGGGGATGGAAATCGATATTGCCATCCGCAGCCATGACATTCCCGCGGAATTCCCCCCGGAGGTCGACGACCAGATCGCCGGCATGTCCGCTGAAGTGGCCGAGGCCGACAAGGCGCATCGAATCAACCTGCGCGACGTGCCGTTCGTCACCATCGATGGCGAGGATGCCAAGGACTTCGACGACGCCGTCTGTGCCTGGAAGACCAAGTCGGGCAGTTGGAAGCTGTTGGTGGCCATCGCCGACGTGTCGCACTACGTCCGCCCCGGCACACCGCTTGACGAAGAGGCGCATGTCCGCGGCAACTCGGTTTATTTCCCGGGGCAGGTCGTGCCGATGCTTCCCGAGCTGTTATCCAACGGACTGTGCTCGCTGAATCCGGCTGTCGATCGCCTGGCATTGGTCTGCGAGATGAATATTTCGCAAACGGGCGCAATCAGCCGCTATCGTTTCTATGAAGCGGTTTTCCAGTCGCATGCGCGCCTGACCTATACCAAGGTGGGCACGATGCTTCAGGAGCCCGATTCCGCCGAGGGGCGTGCGCTTCGCGAGGAATATGCCGAGCTGGTGCCCTCGCTCGAGAACCTGCATGCCCTGTACAAGCTGCTGCGCGGTGCGCGTAGCGAGCGCGGCGCCATCGATTTCGAGACCACCGAAACGGCCATCATCTTCAACGATGAGCGCAAGATCGAGACCATCGTGCCGCGTAGCCGCAACGATGCCCATAAGATCGTCGAGGAATGCATGCTTGCCGCCAACGTGGCCACGGCGCGCTTTCTCGACAAGCATGACCTGCCAGCGCTTTACCGTATCCACGAGCCGCCGCCCCCGGAGCGTCTCGATAAGCTGCGCCTGTTCCTCAATGAGCTGGGCCTGACGCTGGGAGGCGGCGATTCACCTACGCCGCAGGATTACCAGGCGCTGCGTGAGGTCATCAAGGATCGCCCCGATGCCGACATCATCCAGACGGTGATGCTGCGCTCGATGAACCAGGCGGTCTATTCACCGCATAACGAAGGGCACTTCGGTCTGGCTTACCAGGCCTATGCGCACT
This sequence comes from Litchfieldella xinjiangensis, assembly GCF_000759345.1. Lineage (GTDB taxonomy): Bacteria > Pseudomonadota > Gammaproteobacteria > Pseudomonadales > Halomonadaceae > Litchfieldella_A > Litchfieldella_A xinjiangensis. Next base: position 1,334,957 of record NZ_JPZL01000001.1, on the reverse strand, counting down.
TTACGTCGCCGATCCGCCGTTATCCCGACCTGCTGGTGCACCGTGCCATTCGCTCGGTGATTCGCGGGCCGCGCCAGACCAATACCGTGCTGCGCGCCGAGGGTGCGCCGGTCGATCCGCCCAGCAAATGGTGTCCGTATACGTTCGAGCAAATGCTCGAGCTTGGCGAGCACTGTTCGATGACCGAGCGGCGTGCCGACGACGCCACACGCGATGTCGAGGATTGGCTCAAGTGCGAGTTCATGTCCGATAAGGTGGGCGAGGTCTTCGAAGGGACCATCGCCTCGGTGACCCAGTTCGGCATTTTTGTACGCCTGGATGAGGTATATGTCGAAGGGCTGGTTCACGTAACCTCGCTGCCCTCCGACTATTACCACTACGAGCCTGAGAAGCACCGCCTCAAGGGCGAGCGATCCGGCATGAGCTACCGGCTCGGCGATGGCGTCACCGTTCTGGTGGCACGTGTCGACCTGGATGAGCGCAAGATCGACTTCGATCTACGGGATGACAAGCCGCGTCCGCGCCGCAATCCCAAGCGTCGCAAGCCCGGTGTAGACGACAAGGCCGAGGCCAAGCAATCCGACGCCGGCAAGGAAGGTGGCAAGGGGCCGCGTCGTGGCCCCCGCAAGCGCAGCGGTAAGCGCTGATGGCGCCTCGCAAGCACAATGCCGGCCGCAAGGCGCCCGGTGCCGCCAAGGCACGCGGCCCCGCCGGGTTGGATAGTGTCTACGGCGTGCATGCGGTGCGTGCCTTGATCGAGCGTGGCGAGGCACCGCGTGAGTTGTGGGTTCAGGAAGGCGGGGCCATGTCGCGCCTGACTGACCTGACCGAACACGCCCGACGCATGGGTGCCCGGGTCGTGTCTCAGCCGCGCGAGACGCTCGATGAGCTTGCTCAGGGCGCTTCCCACCAGGGAGTAATTGCCTTTTGTGCACCGCTGGTGGCGGAGGGTGAGGAGTCGCTGTGGTTGAGGTTGGGTGCCTGGACGAAGCCCGAGCCGCCGCTCCTGCTCATTCTCGATGGCGTCACCGATGTGCACAATTTCGGCGCGTGCCTGCGCAGTGCCGACGCTGCCGGGGTGCATGGGGTCATCGTCCCCAAGGACAAGGCAGCGCCACTCAATGCCACGGTGCGCAAGGTGGCCTGCGGTGCTGCGGAAACGGTGCCGGTCTATCAAGTGACCAACCTGGCCCGGGCCATGGCACGCCTCAAGGAAAGCGGGGTGTGGATCATCGGGACCGCGGGTGAGGCCGAGACCAGCCTATTCAAGGGCGACTATACGGGGCCCACGGCCCTGGTGATGGGTGCCGAAGGCAAGGGCATGCGTCGCCTGACGCGCGAGGCGTGCGACAGCCTGGTCAAACTGCCGATGGCCGGCCAGGTCTCGAGTCTCAATGTCTCGGTCGCCACGGGGATCTGCCTTTTCGAGGCGGTGCGGCAACGTCAGCTTGCAACCGCCTGAGTCGATCACTACAATTACGCGGCCCATCCGAGTGCTCGGAAGGGCATTCTTTTCCGAAAAATCACTCCTTGCTTCCCTGGCGTCGCACTCGCGGCCCCGCCGGAAGCTGCCAAACCGTAAGGAGAACTCATGCGTCATTACGAGATCGTGTTCATGGTCCACCCGGACCAGAGCGAACAGGTTCCGGCGATGGTCGAGCGTTACACCAGCCTCGTCACCGAGAGTGGTGGTACCGTGCATCGTCTGGAAGATTGGGGCCGCCGTCATCTGGCCTACCCGATCAACAAGATCCACAAGGCTCACTACGTGCTGATGAACGTCGAATGTAGCGGCGAGACTCTCGACGAGATCGAGAACATCTTCCGTTTCAACGACGCGATCATTCGCAGCCTGGTCGTGCGTTGCAAGGAAGCCATCACCGAAGCCTCTCCGATGATGAAGCAGTCAGAAGAGAAGCGTCCGCGTCGCGAAGAGCGTCCGCGCGAGCGCTCCACTGAAACCGCTGAAGCCGAATAACGCACGTTCACAGGAGATTCGTTCATGGCACGCTTTTTCCGTCGCCGTAAGTTCTGCCGTTTCACCGCTGAAGGCGTGAAGCATATCGATTACAAGGATATCGATACGCTCAAGGCCTACATCACCGAAACCGGCAAAATCGTTCCGAGCCGGATCACCGGCACCCGGGCCCGTTATCAGCGTCAGCTGTCTTCCGCCATCAAGCGGGCACGTTACCTGGCGCTGTTGCCGTACACCGATAGCCACCAGTAAGCCTTACGCGTGATGCTTGCAATCGCCCGCTGGTTGATGCGCGGGACCCTCCAGGCAATGGGGGTAGCGGCACTGACTGCCGTAGTGCCCTGGTTGTTCTGGTTCAGTGCCGCAGTGGCCGCATTGGTGACCCTGCGGCGGGGGCTTGCCCCCGCCATGCCGGTCATTCTGGCTTCCGCCCTGCCTTCGGGCTGGTGGTGGGTCCAGGGGGACGCAATTCCCTTGTCCACGGTGTTGCTGGTGACCCTGATGGCGGTGGTATTGCGCTCCCGAATGCGCTGGAGCGAAGCATTGATCGTCGGTTCGCTGGTTGCCGCGGGAATGGTGCAACTCGGCATTTTCCTGCCTCCCGGCGGTGCCGGTCCCTTGCTGGAGCAGGTGCGCCAGGGATCGCCGGAAGTGGACAACATGCTGCGGGAGCTCTCTGAACAGGGGGTGGCGACCGAGCAATTGGCGGGGCTGCTGATCAGCGGTGTCACCGGGCTGATCGTAATGCTGGCTTCGGTGGCCTGCTTGGCACTGGCCCGCAGCTGGCAGGCCGGACTTTACAATCCGGGCGGCTTTCGTGAGGAGTTCCATGCCCTGCGTCTGACGCCTCGCGAGTTGGCGGTCCTGGTCGTGTTGGGTGTAGTAGGCATGGTGCTGGGGCTTCCTGCGCTTGCCATGCTCGCCTGGGTGCCGCTGCTGGTAGCAGGTGTCGCGCTGGTTCACGGGTTTATTGGTCTAAAGGGGATGAACGGGCTCTGGCTGGTGGCCTTCTATATATTGCTGGTAACCACCTGGCCCATGATTCTGATTGTGCTGCTGTTGGCCTTCATCGATTCGCTCGCCAATTTCCGCGGGCGGCTGGCCCACAGCGACTGACAAGAGGTTAACGAGATGGAAGTCATTCTGCTCGACAACATTGGTAAGCTGGGTGGCCTGGGTGACAAGGTCACCGTCAAGCCCGGTTATGGTCGTAACTACCTGATGCCGTACGGGCTTGCCGTTCCGGCCAGCAAGGAAAACGTTGAGGCCTTCAATGCCCAGCGCGCCGAGCTCGAAGCCCAGGCTACCGAGCGCAAGCAGGAAGCCGAGGCGCGTGCCGCCCAGCTCAACGAGATCGAGCTGTCACTGGTCGCCAAGGCCGGTGAAGAAGGCAAGTTGTTCGGCTCCATCGGGCCGCGCGATCTGGCCGAAGCCATCGCCTCTGCCGGGATCGACGTCGCCAAGAGCGAAGTACGCATGCCGGAAGGTCCGATTCGCGCGACAGGTGAATACGACATCGAGCTGCAGCTGCATGCCGAAGTCGGTGCCACCGTACGCGTGGTGGTCGTGGCCGAGTAAATTCGGACACACCGCAATGAGGGCGCAAGCAGGCGACTGCTTGCGCTTTTTTATTGCAACACTAAAATGTCAGACATTTGGAATTGAATAGCAGACAATAAGCTCACGAACCAGGAATGCCAGGAGGCTGCACGATGTCGCTCAGTCCGTTGCCGTCCTTGCCTGCCCGCGCCGATGCGCACGAACTCGCTACACAACTCGCGCGCGCCATCCTGTCAGGGCATTGGGCGACGGGGGCACCCTTCCCTCGGGAGCTCGATTTATGCGAGCACTTCGGTGCCAGTCGTAACCTGGTACGCAACGCCCTGGCCCGCTTGACCACCGCGGGATTGATCGAGCGTAGCGCCGGGCGTGGCTCCTGGGTATGTGACATCGGCGAATGGCACCTGCTTGATCCCCAGATGAGCGAATGGTTGACGGGGCTGGACACACCGCATCCTCAGCTTATCCGGGAAATCCATGCCTTCCGCCTGTCTGCCGAGCCGCATGTCGCGGCACTGGCCGCCCAGTCAGCGGATGCCGAGGATCTGTCACGGCTCGAGCGGGCCTACCGCGGTATGTGTGACACAGCCGCCGATAGTGCGCGTTACCGCGAGCACGGCGAGCATGATGCCATCTTTCATGCCGCTATCTACCGCGCCAGCCATAACCTGGTGTGGCGACAGATGGGCCATCTGCTGCGGCCGTCGATCCTGGCGCTGATCGCGCAGTCCCATCAGCAAGCGACTACGCTGGATGACAGTCTTGAGCGCCATTGGCGGGTCATGGAAGCGATTCGATTGCGTCAGCCAGACGAGGCGCGACGGGCCGCGGCATATATCTTGGAGCGCACTGCTGCCGACCTGGGCTTGTCGATGCGGCACATCACCGAGCACCCACTCACTTCACCGAAAGGAACCGGAGCATGAAGATTACTCGTCTCAAGACCTGGCAGGTGCCACCGCGCTGGCTCTTCCTCAAGATCGAGACCGATGCAGGCGTCTATGGCTGGGGTGAGCCGGTCATCGAAGGACGTGCCGCAACCGTCGAAGCCGCTGTTCATGAACTCGCCGACTACCTGATCGGCCAGGATCCCCACCGCATCGAGCATCTTTGGAATACCCTTTATCGCGCCGGCTTCTATCGGGGCGGTCCGATCTTGATGAGCGCCATCGCCGGGATCGACCAAGCGCTGTGGGACCTGAAGGGGCGGGATCTGGGCGTTCCGGTACATCAGATGTTGGGTGGCGCGGTGCGCGATCGGATGCGCATGTATGCCTGGACCGGTGGCGATCGCCCCAGCGATGTCGGCAGTGGCGCACGAGCGCTGGTCGAACAGGGCTTCACTGCCTTCAAGATGAACGGTACGGCCGAGATGCAGATCGTCGATTCCCACGCCAAGGTCGACGAAGCAGTGGCGCGGGTCGCCGAAGCACGCGAGGCGGTGGGCCCCGAAGTGGGCATCGGCATCGATTTCCATGGCCGTGTCCATCGCCCGATGGCCAAGGCGCTACTGCGTGAGCTGGAGCCCTTCCACCCGATGTTCGTCGAAGAGCCGGTCGCCCCCGAGCATCTTCCTGCGCTCAAGCACATCGCCGGCGGCCTAGGCTATCCCCTCGCCACCGGCGAACGGTTGCATACCCGTTTCGAATTTCGCGACCTGTTGGCCGATGGCATGGTCGACATCATCCAGCCTGACCTGTCGCACTGTGGTGGCATCAGCGAGGGCATGAAGATCGCCGCCCTGGCCTCGGCCTATGATGTCGCACTGGCACCCCATTGCCCGCTGGGCCCGCTTACGCTGGCGACGTCTCTGCATCTGGATGCCGTATGCCACAACGCATTCATCCAGGAGCAGAGCATGGGCATCCATTACAACCAGGGCAACGACGTGCTCGACTATCTGGTCGACAAGAGCGCCCTGCAGATCGAGGACGGGTTCTGTGCGATTCCCCAAAAGCCGGGTCTGGGGGTCGAGATCGACGAGGCGTTCGTCGAAGAGCGTGCCAAGGTCGGACATCGTTGGCGCAACCCGGTATGGACCCATGATGATGGCTCAATCGCCGAATGGTAAGGAGAAACCAATGAACGCTACCATTCGCGAGGGATTGGAATGGATCGCCGTCGACTGGGGGTCCAGCAACTTGCGTGCCTGGGCTCTGGATCGCCACGGCGAAGTCCTGGCACGCGGCAGCTCCCAGCGCGGCATGCTGGGGCTGACGGCCGAACGCTATGAAGCGGCATTGCTCGAGGTGGTCGCGGATTGGCTGTCGGACGACGACGCGCCCGTCGATGTCATGGTCTGTGGGATGGCAGGGGCCCGCCAGGGCTGGCAGGAAGCCCCTTACCGTCAGGTGCCGTGCCGGCTGGAATCGCTGGTCGATGGCGCCGTGTCGCCCCCGACGTTGCGCGAATCACGCCTGCATGTCTCCCTGTTGCCGGGGCTTTGCCAGCCCCGTGGCCGGGAGGATGTCGACTTCGATGTGATGCGGGGCGAGGAGACGCAACTGGCCGGTCTGGCAGCGCTTGAGCCCGCTCTCTCGGGATGGGCCTGCTTACCGGGCACCCACTCGAAGTGGGCGCGTCTCGAATCGGGCACGCTCGATTCGTTTCGCACCTACCTGACCGGTGAGCTGTATCGCTTGCTTGCCGAGCGTTCCGTCCTCGCCCACTCGGTAGGCGAGGACAGCCTGGACGATCCGGACTGTCGCGGTACGTTTCTGGCAGCGATTGACGATGCCGTGGAGAGGCCGGCCCGCGTGACTCAATGGCTGTTCGGTATCCGCGCCATCGACCTGCTCGATTACGGTCTTCCCAGCGACGAGTCTCGTGGGCGCCTGCTCGCAGCACGTCTTTCGGGATTGATCATCGGCTTGGAGCTCGGTGCGGTTCGCCAGGATCTGGCGGATGGCGAGGCGGTCAGCCTGATCGGCGCTGAGAGCTTGTGCCGTCGCTACGCCGTGGCTCTCGAGGCCTTGGGATACCCAAGCCGCACCCTGGATAGCGAGCGTGTGGTGCTGGCCGGTCTACGCCAGGCCAGGCACGCACTGCATTCATGAATTTGGAGGTCATATGTCTCTACCCCTGGTAGCCATACTGCGCGGCGTCACCCCACGCGATGCGGTCGAGGTCGGTGAGGCCGTACTCGATGCTGGGATCCAGCGCATCGAAGTCCCGCTCAATTCGCCCGATCCCATCGAGAGCATTCGCCGCCTGGCCGAGGCGTTTGGCACACGAGCCATGATCGGCGCCGGTACGGTATTGAGTACCGCCGAGGTGCGCGAAGTGCATGCAGCGGGAGGGCGTCTGATCGTATCACCCAATTGCCGTCCCTCGGTGATCGCCGAGACGCGGCATCTCGGGATGACGTCACTCCCGGGTATCGTTACCCCGTCCGAGGCCTTCGATGCCCTGGAGGCCGGTGCCAGTGCGCTCAAGCTCTTCCCCGCCGTGCAGGTGGGTATCGCTGGAATGCAGGCCATGCGTGCCGTGCTGCCTAAAGGCACTGAGCTGTATGCCGTGGGCGGTATCGATGCGGATAATTTCGCCGAGTGGCGCGCTGCGGGCATCGATGGGGCAGGGCTCGGTAGCGCGCTGTACAAGCCGGGCTTGAGCGCTGTAGAGGTGAGCGAGAGGGCGCAAGCCCTGGTGCATGCCTGGCAATCGGCGGGAGACGGCAAATGACGAGCAGAGAGGCTCAACGTGTCGTTGCATGTGGCTGCGAGCTGGGTGAAGGGCCGGTGTGGGATGCCGTCAATGAACGTCTCTACTGGTGCGACATCCTCGAAGGCCAGCTGCACTGGTTATCGCCCGGGGACGCAGAGACCGGCCAGGTCGACTTCGGTTGCTGCATTTCGCTGGCGGTACCGCTTTTCGACGGTGGCCTGTTGGTGGTGGGCGAGCATACCCTGGAGCGTTTCGATCCTCGTTCAGGCAGCCGTGAATCGATCATGGGGTTTGAAGCCGATAACCCGATCACGCGCTCCAACGATGGCCGGCTCGACCGCCATGGCAGCTTATGGCTCTCCAGCATGGGAAAGGCTGCCGAACCCGCCGCCGGGAGTCTCTACCGACTGCACCGGGGTGAGCTGGTCAAGCTTCACTCGGGCATAACCATCCCCAACGCCATCTGTTTCTCGCCTCAGGGAGAGCGTGCCTATTTCGCCGATACGGCGCGTGGGATCGTTTTCGAATGGGCACTGGATAGCGAAGGGTGGCCGGATGGCGAGCCGGAACCCTGGCTCGACTATTCCGCGCACACCGGCAACCCCGATGGTGCCGTCATCGACCGGGAAGGCGCCATGTGGCTCTCCCTGTGGGGCGCTGGAAAAGTCATTCGCCTTGCCCCTGATGCCAGCCAGATCGACGAGGTACGCCTGCCGACAGCCCAGCCTTCCTGTCCGGCCTTTGGCGGCCGCGACCTGGATCGTCTGTATATCACGACGGCCCGAGAGGGCATGTCGGCCCGCCAGCGGGAGGAGGAGCCCATGGCGGGCGACCTGTTCATGGCCGAGCTCGCGGTGCCGGGGCTGGCCGATACGCCGCTTCGCTTGAGATAGCCTCCTTTTGGGGCGCTGAACGACGGTAGGGTGGGGCACCGGGTTGGGGTAGAATGGCCCCGCTTCCCGTTTTGCGAGGTTCCGCCCCATCATGAACGATACCGTCGACCTCGATCAGGAAACCGCTGCACTCAAGGTTCCGCCGCATTCCCTTGAGGCGGAACAATCTGTGCTGGGCGGCCTGATGCTCGACAACAGTGCCTGGGATACCGTCTCCGAACGTCTCGTGGGCGGCGATTTCTACCGCTACGAACATCGCCTGATCTTCAATGCCATGACTGGTCTGGCCGAGGGCGGCCATCCGCTGGACGTGGTGACCCTGTCCGAAGCGCTCGAGAACCGCGATCAGCTCGATACGGTGGGCGGGCTTGCGTATCTGGCGGAATTGGCGCGAAACACGCCGTCGGCGAGCAATATACGCGCCTATACCGATATCGTTCGCGAGCGGGCCACGCTGCGAAAGTTGATCCAGGCAGCCAACCAGATCGCCGAAGGGGCTTTCGCACCTCAAGGACGCCCATCGGACGAGCTGGTCAACGAGGCCGAACGACTGGTCTTCCAGATCAGCGAGGACCGTCCCAAGCTGGGCGGCCCCATCGGCATGAGCGAGCTGCTGGCCAAGGCCGTCGATCGTATCGATGAGCTGTTCAACATGCAGGGTCAGATGACCGGGCTCTCGACGGGGTTTCGCGATCTCGACGACATGACCTCGGGTCTGCAGCCCGCGGACCTTGTGATCATCGCCGGCCGCCCCTCGATGGGAAAGACTACATTCGCCATGAACGTCGTGGAACATGCCGTCATCTCCAGCGACAAGCCGGTGATGGTGTTTTCCATGGAGATGCCCGCCGACGCCCTGATGTTGCGTATGCTTTCCTCGCTGGGCCGCATTGACCAGACGCGCGTGCGCACCGGTCAGCTCGAAGATGAAGACTGGCCCCGCCTGACCTCGGCAGTGAATCTGCTCAAGGACAAGCAGCTGTTCATCGACGATACCGCGGCGTTGTCGCCCAACGAGATGCGTTCTCGGATCCGCCGCCTGGTGCGCGAGCACGGCAACATGGGCATGATCATGATCGACTATCTGCAGCTGATGCAGATCCCGGGCTTTTCCGAGAACCGGACCGGTGAGATTTCGGAAATCTCCCGCTCGCTCAAGGGCCTGGCCAAGGAATTCGGCTGCCCGGTCATTGCCCTGTCGCAGCTCAACCGCTCGCTGGAGCAGCGCCCCAACAAGCGCCCGGTAATGTCGGACCTGCGCGAATCGGGCGCCATCGAGCAGGATGCGGACGTGATCGCCTTCGTCTACCGTGATGAGGTCTACAATCCAGATAACCCGGACAATCAGGGGCTGGCCGAGTTGATCATCGGTAAGCAGCGTAATGGGCCGATCGGCACCGTGCATATGGCCTTCATCGGCAAGTACACGCGCTTCGAGGATCTTGCACCCGATAGCTACGGCCAGCATTTCGGTGAATGAGAGGGGACAGCACCGCTTGAGCCGTGGCGCGTGGCGCTTATAATGCCGCCCCTCATACCGGCACGACAGGAGAGCATATGGCAGGTGGATTCCGGCGCGGCAAGCGCACCCCCAAGCTTGAGGCGCGCGGGGAGCTTCAGGAGATCGAGCGCGAAGGGCCTTTCAAGGAATGGCTGGGTATGCCGGACCTTTACCGCTATCGCATCGTCGTGGATGGCGAGACCTACAGCTACCAGACCGAAGATGCCGAAGTCCCGGTTCAGGTCGGTGATCGGGTCGTGTTTCGCTACAAGGAAACCAAGGCCGGAAAGTGGGTCGATCGCAATTCGCTGGGCAAGGCCATCGATCCCTCGGCTTACCAGTAAGCGCCAATCGACTCGGCGCGTATTGCGCTAATGCCTGGCACTGTCCGCTGTGTGAACTTCCCGGCAGAGTGACGGTCATAAAAACAACATCTACGTGACGCCGTATCGTCATGGGGCACAGCCAGGCTGTGCCCCAGTCGTATCTGGACGATGCAGGCCTTGGACTGGAACTGTCCGGCCTGGCCGGTTACGTTGTATTCGACTCGATTTGACAGGATGTCACAGGAGCCACTTATGGAATTGGAAGCACTAAAGGCGTACGCCTCTCACCCCCTGGATCATGAAGTCCGGGTTATCGCCATTGCAGGAAGCCGCTGCTATCAGATCCAGTTGCTGGATGAGGAAGGCGAGGCGCATGTCATCTCGCGGCGGGGCAAACCCATGCTGTTTCGCACCCTCGACGATATCTATCTTGAACTCAAGCGCCATGGCATTCAGCGTGCCTACCTGGTTCACCAGGATGCGCATGACGAGGTCATCGGTCGCGCTACTCACTACCAGGCGCCACTGACCTCGCGCATGCCGCTGGTCTTCTAGATAGCGCGCTCGTGGCTCTGGCGCGAGGCCAGGGCCAACATTAAATGCAATTCATTGCCTTGCCGAGTAGGCGCCAAGCAAGCCATATCTTGGCAAATGCTATACAAATAGCGCCGATAGTATAACTCGATTCTCTCCCCTTCCTTGAGGCTGGTAGACTTGGCACAGCCGAGCCCACCACAAGGACCGCTTGCATGTCTTCTACCGTCGTTGTCAGCGATCAGCCCGGCGAGGGCCGCCTGGCTCATGCGCCCTCCGACCACCCCCCGGTGCCCCGTGCCCGTGTCGGTGTCCTGCTGGCCAATCTTGGCACACCGGACGCCACCGACTACTGGTCGATGCGTCGCTATCTCAGTGAGTTTCTCTCTGATCAGCGGGTCGTCGACTATGCCCGTTGGAAGTGGCAGCCGTTATTGCAAGGCATCATCCTGACCAAGCGCCCGTTCAGCTCCGGAAAGGCGTATCGCAGCATCTGGAATCATGAACTCGACGAGAGTCCGCTCCTGACCATCACGCGCGAGCAGACCCACAAGATTGCCGCCCGCTTGAAAGAAGCCTACGGCGACGAGGTCATCGTCGACTTTTGCATGCGCTACGGCAATCCGTCCACGGACAGTGTATTGCGAGGTCTGCAAGCCCAGGGATGTGAGCGGATCCTGTTCTTCCCGCTCTACCCGCAATACGCGTCACCGACCACTGCCACGGCCAACGATCATGCGTTTCGCACTCTGATGCAGCTCAAGTGGCAACCGGCGATTCGTACCGTACCGGCGTATTACGCGCATCCTGACTATATCGAGGCTCTGGCTGCGTCGGTGACGGAAGCCTATGCCGCCGCCGAGCAACGTCCCAAGGTGCTGGTGGTTTCCTATCACGGGGTCCCCAAGCGCTACCTGCTCGAGGGTGATCCCTACTATTGCCAATGCCGCAAGACCACGCGCCTCCTCCAGGCCCGTCTGGGATGGGACGATACACAAATCGTCACGGCCTTTCAGTCGCAGTTCGGTCCCGAGGAATGGGTAGGCCCAGCCACGGTCGAGCACGTGGCGTCCCTGGCGCGTGAGGGCAAGAAGCGCATTGCGGTGATCTCTCCAGCCTTTGCCGCCGACTGCGTAGAAACGCTCGAAGAGATCAACCAGGAGATTCGTGACAGCTTCATGGAGGCGGGTGGCGAAGCGTTTACCTACGTGCCGTGCCTCAATGATCGTGACGACCATATCGATGCGCTGATGGCCGTCATGCGCAATGAACTGGGTGGATGGGTGTAGCCAGCCCTAGCCGTGTCCCTTGTCGGGGTGCGGTACGGGCTTCTCGCCCACTTCCTCCTTGCGTAGTTCAACCGGCATGCCGAGGGTCTTGTCGGCATGCCGCAATTGCAAGTGCAGGCCGGTCTTGGCCAATAGGTGAGCCGAGACCGGTGCGGTAATGAACAGGAACAGCGTGATCAACATTTCCTGAATATCGGGCTTGCCGTCCACGACCCAGAAATACAGCATCGAGGCGATGAGCATGCTGCCGATGCCCAGTGTGGTTGCCTTGGTGGGGCCATGCAGGCGCATGTAAAAGTCGCGCAGGTGAGCCATGCCCAACGACCCGATGAAGGTGAAGGCCCCCCCCGCCACCAGGAAGAAGGCGATGACACCCTCGAGAATCACGTATTGCGTCATGCTGTCGACTCCCTGGTCATTCGATGATATCGCCGCGCAAGATGTATTTGCAGACGGCCACGGTGCTGATGAAGCCGAGCATGGCAATCAAGAGTGCCGCCTCGAAATAGTCCTTGGTATTCAGCCACAGCCCGAGTAGCACGATCAGGGCGATGGAATTGACGTACATCGTATCGAGTGCCAGCAGGCGATCCGGCATGTCGGGGCCGACCACCATGCGATACACGTTGAGAGCCAGAGCAGCCACTACCAGGGTCAGGCTGATCCACAACGCAGTGTCTAGCATTCGTAAATCTCCTTGATGGGACGCTCGTAGCGCTCGCGGATCTGTGCGATCAGCGCCTCTTCATCCTCGACATCCAGCGCATGGATAAGAATCGACTTGCCATCCATGCGCAGGTTGGCCGACACCGTTCCCGGCGTCAGGCTGATGGTATTGGCGAGCAGGGTAATGGTGAAGCGGGACTCGAGCATCAACGGATATTCGATGAATGCCGGGCGCATGCGACGCCAGGGGTTGAGGATCAACCACGAGACTTCCATGTTGGCGGTGATGATATCTCCGAGTACCCGCAGCCCGAAGCGCAACAACAGCCACGGCCGCTTGACGTTGGGCTGGACGTCCCAGAAGCGCCGGGTGACCAGGGGGATCGCGATGGCCAGGGCACTTCCCAGCACGATATGCCCCGGATGCAGGCTGCGAACCAGCAGTAGCCAGACGATCAGCAGCAATACGCTGAGCAGCGGTGTGGGTAACCAGGTGCGTGATGCGATCATGACTCGCCTCCGGTCTCATCGGGTTCCAGCAGGCTGCGGACGAGCCGTTCAGGGTGGGCCAATTGTTCCGCCGTAGCACGGGTATAGTCGGTGATTGGCCCGGCCAGGATCACCATCAATGGCGAGGCGGCCATCAGCCAGCCCACCCCGAACCAGTGCCGCTTCGTGAGCGGCGCATGGGTCGGCTCGCCTTCATGGCTGCGCCAGAACAACGTCGAGCCGGCGCGTGACAGCGCTATTAGCGAGGTCAGGCCGCTAGCCAGCAGCAGGGGCCATAGCCACGGCTGCTGGGCATGGGGCGTGGCCTGCATCAACAGTACCTTGCCGATGGCCCCGGATAACGGAGGCAAGCCGGCCACGGTGACGGCGCCCAGGAAAAACAGGATTCCCAGCCAGCCACCGTTCTGTAGCGGCCGGCCCTTGACCAGGCGTGTGCCGGCCTTGCCCCGCTGCACACCGATCATTTCACAGAGCAGGAACAGGCCGCCGGTGACCAGAGTGGTATGCAGCAGGTAGTAGAGTAGGGCGCTGGTTGCCGCTGTGTTGCGCAACCCCACGCCCGCCAGCAGGGTGCCAATCGACACCAGCAGCAGGTAGGCGACGAGCAAGCGCAGGTCACGTGCCGCCAGTACGCCAATCGATGCAACCGCCAGGGTGACGAGTGCCATCCACCAGACCCAGGGTTGGTCGAGCGCCGCCAACGGCCCCGCATGGTCGCCGAAAATCAGCGGGTAGACGCGCAGGATGGCGTAGACACCGACCTTGGTCATGATCGCGAACAGCGCCGCCACCGGCGCCGGCGCGGCGGCATAGGCGCGCGGCAACCAGAAGTACAGGGGCAGGATGGCGGCTTTCAGCCCGAAGACCACCAGCAGAAGCAGAGCCCCCGCTCTGACCAGCCCGGCACGTTCGGGGTCGAGTTCGGCCACACGCACGGCCATGTCGGCCATGTTGAGCGTTCCCGTGGCCCCGTAGAGCACCCCCACGGCGATCAGGAACAATGCCGAGCCCGCCAGATTCAGTACCACGTAATGTAGGCCCGCGAGGATGCGTGCCTTGCCGCCGCCATGCATCAGCAGGGCATAGGAAGCCAGCAGCAGCACCTCGAAGAACACGAACAGGTTGAACAGGTCGCCCGTAAGGAAGGCGCCGTTGATACCCATCAACTGCCATTGGATCAGGCCATGGAAATTGCTGCCCTGCTCGTCATCGCCGGCGCTGGCGAACACCACGCTTCCCACCGCGAGTATCGATGTCAGCAGGATCATCAGTGCAGAGAGACGATCCAGGACCAGCACGATACCGAAGGGAGGTTGCCAGTCGCCCAATGCGTAGTAGGTGATCTCGCCACTCGCGGCTTCGATCACTAGCGCAATGGCAATGGCCAACAGACCGACTGTCGCGGCCACGCTGATGATGCGCTTGGTTCGGGTTACGCCGCTTCGTTTATGCAGCAGGACCAGGCCGGCCAGCAGCGGGAGCAGGATGGGCAGGACGATTAGATGCTGGCTCACCCGCGCTCCTCCCGCGGCTCGTCGAGTTTGCGGCCATCGACATGATCGTTGCCCAGGTCGCCCCGAGCACGCATCGCCAGGATGACCACGAAGGCGGTCATGGCGAAGCCGATGACGATGGCGGTCAGGACCAGGGCTTGGGGCAGCGGGTCGGCATAGTGGCCTTCACCGTTGAGAATCACGGCCCCGTTGGTCGTAAGTCCGCCCATCGAGAACAGGAACAGATTCACGGCGTAGGAGAGCAGCGTCAGGCCGACCACCACCGGGAAGGTGCGACCGCGTAGGGTCAGGTACAGGCCACTGGCACTGAGGATGCCGGTGGTGATGGCATACAGGCTTTCCATCAGCTTTTCTTCTCCTTGCCGGGAGTGGTCGTGGCCGGCTCCTTGGAGGGCCGGTGCGGTGTCGTCAATTTACCCAGATTGGCCAGTATCATCAGCGTCGCCCCGACCACGGCCAGGAACACCCCGAGATCGAAGAGCATGGCGGTGGCGAGCTCGAAGTCTCCTAATATCGGCAGATGGAAGTGGCCGAACGCCGAGGTCAGGAAAGGCCGACCGAACGCCCAACTGCCCAGGCCGGTCAATGTAGCGACTGCCACCCCGGCAATGGCCACCGGCTGATATTGGAAATCGAGCCGCGACTGGGCCCACTCGACGCCCCGCGCCATGTACACCAGGATCAGCGCCACGGCAGCGATCAGGCCGGCGATGAAACCGCCCCCTGGCTGATTATGTCCCCGCAGGAAGATGAAGGCAGACACCAGCAGCGCCAGGGGCAGCAGGGCCTGGGAGACACTGGTCAGGATCATCGGATAGCGGTCGGGCGACCATAGACGCCCCTCGCCATCGCTGTGCGGCATGAACAGGCGCAAACGATTGAGCAATTTGAAGATGGCCAGCCCGGCCAGCGCCAGGACCGTGATTTCGCCTAGCGTATCGAAGCCGCGGAAGTCGACCAGGATAACGTTGACCACATTGTGGCCGCCGCCGCCGGGGATGCTGTTCTCCATGAAGAAATGCGCGATGCTGCTCATGTCCCGGGTCAGCACGGCGTAATTGAGGCTGGCCACGACCATTCCCAGCGAGCCTGCCAGCAGCAGGTCGCGGATGTTGCGCTTGGCCGTCGACTCCCGGGGCGTTTTCTGCGGCAGGAAGAACAGTGCCAGCATCAGCAGGATCATGGTGACGACTTCGACCGAGAGCTGGGTCAACGCCAGGTCGGGTGCCGAGAAGCGGGCAAACGTCAAGGAGACCAGCAGACCTACCACGGAGAGCATCAACAGCGATATCAAACGATAGCGATGGGTCACGGCGGTGCCCACGGCGCCGAAGATCAACAGGGCGGCGCCGAGTATCAGCACTCCGTCCAGCGGCTGGCTCGGCTTGTCCCCGGCAAGCGTGGGCAGGTCGAGCAGCCCCAGGGTGGCCAGCAGCAACGAAGCGCCAAGCAACAGGCTCATGTAGCGCTGCAGCGAACCGTTCTCGAGGCGCAGGGTAATCGCCTGGGTGGCCGCCACCAGTGTCTGGGTACCCTGCTCGAAGCTGCGCCGTGCGTCTACCGGGGCGAACTGACGGGCAAGGCGTCGAATATGTGAATGCATGGCATACACCAATATCCCGATAGCCAGGGCAAGCACACTCATCAATAACGGCACATTGAAGCCGTGCCAGATTGCCAGATGAAACTCCAAGGCCTCGCCCAGCACGGCGCGGGTTGCCAGGTCGAGCAAGCCCGTCGCCAGTACGGCGGGGATGATGCCCACCAGCACACAAACCGTGACCAGCAGTTCCACCGGAAGCCGCATCAAGTGGGGCGGTTCATGGGGCGATTTGGGGGGGGATTCCTTGGCCGGCTTGAAGAACACCGCATGTACCAGGCGCAGCGAATAGGCCACGGAAAGAATACCGCCCAGCGTCGCCAGGGTCGGCAGCAACCAACCGAGACCGCCGAGTAGCGGGGTATCCAGCAGTTCGGTGAAGAACATTTCCTTGGACAGGAACCCATTGAGCAGCGGCACGCCGGCCATGGCCGCGGCTGCCAGGCTTACCAGCACCGCCGTGACGGGCATGGCCTTGCGAAGCCCGCCCAGCTTACTGAGCTCCCGGGTGCCGGTTTCATGGTCGATGATGCCGGCGCTCATGAACAACGAGCCCTTGAAGGTCGCATGATTGATGATATGGAACAGCGCGGCGAGGATGGCCATCGGACTGCCGACCCCGAGCAGGACCGTGATCAGTCCCAGATGACTGACTGTAGAGAAGGCCAGGATGGCCTTGAGGTCGGTCTTGATCAGTGCGAACCATGCCCCATACAAGAAGGTCGCCATGCCGGTCAGGGTGACGATCCAACCCCACAGCGCCGTGTCGCCGATCGCAGGGTGCAGTCGCGCCATCAGGAAGATCCCGGCCTTGACCATGGTCGCGGAGTGCAGGTAGGCCGATACCGGAGTCGGGGCGGACATGGCATGCGGCAGCCAGAACTGGAATGGGAACTGGGCCGACTTGGTGAATGCCCCGAGCAAGACCAGCACGAGCATCAACGGATAACGAGAATCGGCGCGAATGGCGTCGCCACTTTCCAGTACCACGCCGAGATCGAAACTTCCGACCATGTCGCCGAGCAGCAGTAGACCCGCCAGTAAGGCCAATCCGCCGGCCCCGGTGACGGTCATGGCCATCCTTGCCCCCTTGCGGGCTTCGGAACTATGCGACCAGAAACCGATCAACAGGAACGACGACAAGCTGGTGAGCTCCCAGAACAACCATAACAGCAGCAGGTTGTCAGCCATCACGATGCCGACCATGGCGGTCATGAACAGCATCAGATAGGCAAAGAAGCGACCGCTGGCCTCCTCGGCAGAAAGATAAAACGCGGCATAGAGGATAATGAGCAGGCCGATTCCCAGGATCAGCAAGGCGAACAGCAGCGACAGGCCATCGAGGCGAAATGCCAGATCGAGGCCGAGCTCAGGTAGCCAAGCCAGGGATACGCGGGGGATGTCGCCTTCGAGCAATGTTGGAATCTGCAGCAGGGTCAAGGCGAGGGCCACCGCCGGCAACGTTGCGGTGGCAAGGCTGAGCACCCCGCGGCCATAGCGCTCGGTGAACACCGGGACCAGTACGCCCAGCAGGGTCAACAAGGGTATCCAAAGCAATGTCATCGATCGGTCGTCCTGCTCGGGTCCGAAAATCCAGGAGGGTTGATACCCCTTGTAGCGCACAAGTGCAAGGTTTCCCCGCTTGCAGGGGTCGCCCAATGCCCCCTCAGTGTGGCTGTCCCTACGCAACAGTAAAGCGCAAACCTTCGCCGAACCGGACATGAGCCTTGCGTTTCATGAGCTTGAATCTATAGAGTCTAAAAGATCCATGGCGCTGTCAGCGGTCATCTCGTGATCGACGCGCCTGTCTTGCGCGGAGCGAGTGCCCGCCCGAGGCCACCACGACAAGGAGACCGTGTGTCATGCAACTTGCCGTTCTGGGAGGGTTTGTACTCGCCACCTTCGCGCCACTCCTGCATCGCTGGTTCGGTGATCGTGCCGGCCAGGTAATGGCGCTATTGCCGGGAGGCCTGGCGCTGTGGCTGTTGTTCCAGATGCCCGCCATCCTGGGAGGCGAGGTCATGGTATTCGAGCAGGCCTGGGTGCCGGGTCTCGACATTACCCTGACCTTCCTCCTTGACGGGCTGTCCCTGCTGTTTGCGCTACTGATCAGCGTCATCGGGGTCTTCGTGCTGGTCTACGCCAGCGGTTATCTCGAAGGGCATCCCGACATGGCACGCTTCCACGTCGTGCTCGTCGCCTTCATGATGTCGATGCTCGGCCTGGTACTGGCCGATAACATGGTCGCGTTCTTCGTGTTCTGGGAGCTGACCAGCGTCACGTCCTACCTGTTGATCGGCTTCAACCATACCGACCCCGATGCGCGCAAATCCGCCCTGCAGGGGCTGTTCGTCACAGCCGGCGGTGGCCTTGCGTTGATGGCGGCATTGGTCATGCTCGGCATCATGGGGGATACCTGGTCGTTCCAGGAATTGCTCGGGCAGGGCGATGCACTACGTGGGCATGATCTCTACTTTCCGATGCTGCTATGTCTTCTGGGCGGCGCCTTTACCAAGTCGGCTCAGTTCCCGTTCCATTTCTGGCTACCCAATGCCATGGCCGCACCTACTCCCGTGTCGGCCTACCTGCACTCCGCGACCATGGTCAAGGCCGGGATTTATGTGCTGGCACGCCTGCATCCTTCCCTTGGGGGCACCGAGTCGTGGGTGACGCTGCTGTCGCTGTTCGGGGCGGTGACGATGTTTATCGGGGCGTTCCTGGCCCTGCGGCATACCGGGATCAAGTCGCTGCTTGCCTACTCCACGGTCATGGCATTGGGGACGCTCACCATGCTGCTGGGGATCGGCACCGACGAGGCGTTGACGGCGTTCGTGGCCTTCCTGCTGGCGCACTCGCTCTACAAGGGGGCGCTGTTCATGGTGGCGGGTATCCTCGACCATGAAACCGGGACCAAGGATATCTCGGCGATGGGGGGGCTGGGCCGACTAATGCCGGTGACGGCGGTCTGTGCCGGTGTGGCGGCCCTTTCCCTGGGTGGCGTGCTGCCCTTGTTCGGGTTCGTCGCCAAGGAGCTGATGTTCGAGTCGGTGCTGCATGCCGAGCGGCTCTCGCTGTTCGTTCAACTGTTGAGCCTGGCGGCAGCGATTATGACGCTGGCGGCGGCGGCCATCGTGGCGCTGCGGCCGTTCTTCGGCAAGCAACGCGATTTACCCAAGACGCCGCATGAAGGCCCACCTTCGATGCTGGTCGGCCCGGTGGTGCTGGCGGGGCTATCGCTGCTGTTCGGCCTGGCCCCGGGGCTGGTAAATGGCCTGGTCGGGGCAGCCGTGACCAGCGTGCGGGGCGAAGCGCTTCCGGTCTCGCTTTCGCTATGGCATGGCGTCAACCTGGCCTTGGTGCTGTCGCTGGTCAGCCTGGCGGTGGGGCTATTGATCTTCAGGCATTGGGAGCGCTGGCGGGGCTGGCTGGGCAAGCTTGATCCGCTCTTTGCCCGTGGACCCGAAGCGGGATATTTCTGGAGCATGGACATGATCGTCAAGGTGTCCAGCTGGCAGACACGCATGCTTCAGAATGGCTACATGCGTAACTATCTGGTCATGACCCTGCTGGTTCTGGTGGGGTTGACCGGCTATACACTTTGGTCGCGGCACGTGCTGTCCTTGAGCTTTGCATTGGACGTGCGCTTTCATGAAGCGGTCGTCGCGGGGCTGATGATGTCAGGGGCCGTCGTGGCCTGCGTCATGCGACCGCGCCTTGCCGCCGTTGCCGCCGTGGGCACCATGGGCTTCGGCATCGCGCTGACCTTCGTCATGTTCAGCGCACCCGACCTGGGTATCACCCAGCTCCTGGTCGAGACGCTGACGGTCATTCTGATGATTCTGGTGCTGTTTCGGCTGCCGCGCTTTGCCAACCTTTCGACGCATCTGGAGCGTGTCCGCGACCTGGTGATCGCTACGGCCACCGGCGTGCTGGTCACCTTGCTGGTGCTGGAAGTGGTCGATCATCGATTTTTCCCCAGCATCTCTGATTACATGATCGCCAATAGCCAGCCGGAAGGGCACGGCCACAACATCGTCAATGTCATCCTCGTCGATTTCCGTGCGCTGGATACCCTGGGTGAGATGTTCGTGCTGGCACTGGCGGCGATCGGTGTCTTCGCCATGCTGCGCTTCCATGCCGACGAGTATGAGGCCCGCCAGCCCGAACGTGAGGAGCCCAGTGATGGTTAGATCAGGCACGCTGATACTCAGCGTGGCGGCACGCCTATTGATGCCGCTGCAATTGTTGTTTTCGATCTTTCTGCTGCTGCGGGGCCACGATGAACCGGGTGGCGGCTTCATCGCCGGATTGGTCGCCGCGGGGGCGTTCGCGCTTTACATGTTCGCCTACGGGACCCAGGCCACGCGCGACATGCTGCGCGTCTCCCCGAGAGACCTGATCGGGCTGGGCCTGTTTCTAGGGGTGATCTCGGCCTTCCCGGCGTGGTGGCACGACCAGCCATTTCTGACGGCCCAGTGGTGGACCGTACCGCTGATCAACTTCAAGTTCTCGACGCCGCTGATCTTCGATATCGGCGTCTACCTGGTGGTGCTGGGGTCGGTACTCACCGCCGTGATCGCTTTGATGGATACCGGGCATGCCAATGAGTGAGTCGGTCGTGCCCGGCAAGGGAGGAGAGCCATGGAACCGTTGATGGCGGTAGTGATTGGCGTGATCTATTCCGCAGCCATTTACATGATGCTGCGCCGCTCGATCGTCAAGTTGGTGATCGGCCTGATGTTGCTGTCGAATGGCGCCAACCTGCTGATCTTTACCTCGGCGGGTCTCACCCGTGGGGCGCCGCCGCTGATACCCGAGGGGCTATCCGCACCGCTTGGCGACGTGGCCGATCCCTTGCCACAAGCACTGGTTTTGACCGCCATCGTGATTGCCTTCGGCGTGCTCTCCTTTGCTGTGGTGCTCATCCGGCGCGCCTATGAGATCGTGCGCGCCGACGACCTGGACAAGATGAAGGATACCGACACGTGAGACCTGAAGTCGCGTTGCCCATCCTGATCCCGCTGCTGTCCGGGGCGATATCGTTGATGTTCTGGCGTTCTCATTTCATGCAGCGCCTGGTGGCGGTGGCCGGTAGCGGTGCACTGTTGCTGACCAGCCTGTGGCTGATGGCGTCCGTGAATGCCGACGGCATCCTGGTGATGCATATGGGCGACTGGGAGGCCCCGTTCGGCATCACGCTGGTAGCCGACCTGCTCGGTGCGATCATGGTCGTGCTGACCGGGATCATCGGGTTCGCCGTGGCGCTCTACTCGCTGGCAAGTGTCGGGCGCGGACACGAGGCCTTCGGTTACTTCCCTTTGATGCATCTGTTGCTCGCCGGGGTGGCCGGAGCCTTTCTTACCGGCGATATCTTCAATCTCTACGTATGGTTCGAGGTCATGCTGGTGGCCTCGTTCGCGCTGCTGATCCTGGGCAGCGAGAAGCCCCAGATGGAAGGGGCCATCAAGTACGTCACTCTCAATCTGCTGTCGTCGGTCATTTTCTTGACAGCGGTGGGGCTGCTCTATGGCCTGGTAGGCACGCTCAACATGGCCGACATCGCGCAGCGTCTGAGTCAGGTCGAGGACAATGGCATGATCGACGTGCTGGCGGTCATGTTCATGGTGGCCTTCGGCATCAAGGCGGCCGCGTTCCCGTTGTTCTTCTGGCTACCCGCGTCCTATCACACGCCACCGGTAGCGGTCTCGGCACTGTTTGCGGGCCTGCTGACCAAGGTCGGAGTGTATGCGCTGTTCCGTGTCTTCACGCTGATCTTCAACCAGAGTCCGGATTACACCCATGAAATCATGGTCTGGGGCGCCGGCCTGACCATGCTTTCCGGGGTGTTGGGCGCTGCGGCGCAGTTCGAGTTTCGCCGCATCCTCTCGTTCCATATCGTCAGTCAGATCGGCTACATGATCCTGGGACTGGCCCTGTTCACGCCGCTGGCCATCATCGGTGGGGTGTTCTACATCATGCATCACATCATCGTGAAGACGAACCTGTTCCTGGTCAGCGGTATCGTCAAACGTCTGCGGGGTACCTATGAGTTGAAACGCCTGGGTGGGCTTTACAAGAGCCATCCCTGGCTGGCGATCCTGTTCCTGATCCCTGCACTCTCGCTGGCAGGCATGCCTCCACTTTCAGGGTTCTTCGCCAAGTTCATCGTGATTCGCGCGGGGATCGAGGCCGAGGCCTACGGTGTCACCTTCATCGCCCTGCTGGTGGGACTGCTGACGCTCTATTCGATGACCAAAATATGGGCCGAAGTATTCTGGAAGGCCCCGCCCGAGCCTCGCGACGATGACAAGGAAATCCCCGCCATCAGCCATCGCGAGCTATGGCAGCTATACGTACCGGTGGTCGGGCTGGCGTTGTGCACGCTGTTCATCGGCCTCAACGGTCAGCCGATCTATGCGTTGGCCGAAGCGTCTGCCGAACAATTGCTCGACCCCGCTCGCTATATCGAGGCCGTGTTGGGGCAGGGTGGGGAGGTGACGCCATGATCGGTGCCACATGGAATCTACTACTCGCTCTGGCGTGGGTGGTTCTGACGGGCGACTTCAGTGGCCTCAACCTGCTGGCGGGACTCATTTTCGGCTACGTCACGCTGGCCCTGATCCAGTTTCAGGTCGATGCCCTGCACGGCTACGCCCAGCGATTGCCACGCATGCTGTTCTTCCTGGGCTTCTTTCTCAAGGAGCTGGTAGTCGCCAACTTGCGGGTCGCCTTCGACATCATCACACCGCCGTGGCACATGCGCCCCGGTGTGATCGCCATGCCGCTGCGGGCCACGACGGAGATCGAGATCACCTTCGTCGCCAACCTGATTTCATTGACCCCGGGAACCTTGAGTCTGGATGTCTCCGACGACCGTCGGGTGTTGTACATTCATGCCATGTTTCTGGATGACGAAAAGGAATTGCGGCGCAGTCTCGAGGAGCTCGAACGACGTGCCCTCGATCTGTTCCGTTAGTCATCGCGCCTGAGAGGGATACAAGTGGATATCGTGATCGTGATAACCCTGGCCGTGATGTCGGTCTCGTTGTGCCTAGCCTTCATAAGGCTCGTCCTGGGCCCCTCGCTGCCAGACCGGGTGGTGGCGCTCGAGCTTTTCTCGACCCTCATCGTGGGCATTATCGGTGTGGTGGCCATCATGACCGATGTAGCCAGTTTCATCGACGTGACCATCGTCATGGCGCTGATGGCCTTCCTGGCGGCGATCGGGTTCGCTCGGTTCCTCGAGCGGGGAGGGCCGCGAGATGATTGATGTCGTCAAGTCACTGTTCCTGCTCTCGGGGGCCGGCTTCATGCTGATGGCTGCGGTTGGCGTGCTGCGCATGCCGGATCTTCTCACCCGCATGCATGCCACGACCAAGGCGGCAACGCTCGGGGTGGCGCTGATCATGGTGGCAGTGTCGCTGCACTTTGCCGAGGTTGCCGTGGTGGCCCGTGCCTTCGGGGTCATCGTTTTTCTGCTGATGACGGCGCCGGTAGCCGCGCACGTCATCGGCCGGGCTGGCTACTTCGTCGGCTCCAAGCTGTGGAGTGGCACGGTCAAGGATGAACTGCGCCCCAACTACGATCCGCTGACCCACGAGCTCAAGAGCGGTTTGGAGACCGAGGCCAATGCGACTCGGGAGACCAGGGATACCGACACGCCCTAGGCCGCGTTATGATGCGCCGAAATCGGTGCTCTGCGCCGCTACATTCCGCCTTCGTTCAAGGAAGACCATGCGCAAGACCTTGCTTCCCACATTGGTTCTGGCCGTCCTCACCGGCTGCCAGGCCGGCCCCGGTGTCAGCCAGCCAGTGGCAGACACGCAGACGCCAGCGCCCGCGACAGCCTCCGTCGATGGAGAGACCACCGAGGCGGCCCAGGAAGTAATCACGCCACCGAGTTTTGAGGCCTGGATCGCCTCGTTTCGGGAACAGGCCCGCGCCGAGGGCATCGCTGCCGAGACGCTTGATGACGCCTTGGGCCCGGTTCGCTACCAGCCCCGGGTGATCGAACTCGACCGGTCCCAGCCGGAGTTCGTACGCCCGATCTGGGCGTATCTGGACTCGGCCGTCTCGACGACCCGTGTCGAGCAGGGCCGGCAGAAACTACGCGAACACGAGAACACGGCCCGTCGTGTCGAGCAGCGCTACGGCGTGCCCCGTGAGATCATTACCGCCATCTGGGGCATCGAGAGCAACTACGGGAGTAACTTCGGCAACTTTTCGACCATCGATGCCTTGGCCACACTGGCCTATGACGGACGTCGGCGTGATTTTGCCCGCGGCGAGCTATTGGCTGCTCTGCGTATCCTCGAGGCTGGTGACATCCGCCGCGAGCGCATGCAGGGCTCATGGGCAGGTGCCATGGGCCACACCCAATTCATTCCTTCGAGCTTCGAACGCTACGCGGTCGATGGCGATAACGACGGTCGGCGCGATATCTGGGGCAGTATCCCTGACGTAATGGCCTCCACGGCGCATTACCTGGCCGAGGCCGGTTGGCAGACCGGACAACCTTGGGGCGTGGAAGTGCGCTTGTCCGAGGGGTTCGATTATTCACAGGCCGAGCTGGATACCCGCCGCACCCGCCAGGCGTGGGCTGACCAGGGCGTACGCACCTTGACCGGCGAGCCGCTCCCCGCATTCGACAGTGCGTCGGTGATCGTGCCTGCCGGCGCGCAGGGGCCGGCATTCCTGGTCGGCCCGAATTTCCGCGCCATTCTGCGCTACAACAATGCAACCAGTTACGCCCTGGCCGTGGCGACGCTGTCCGATCGGATTGCAGGACGCGATGGGATCAGCCAATCCTGGCCTCGCCACGAACAGCCGCTGACGCGCAGTCAGGTGCGAGAGCTGCAAACACTGCTCAATGAAAGCGGCTTCGAGACGGGCACACCCGATGGGGTATTGGGCCCCAATACGCGCCAGGGGCTGCGTGCTTTCCAGCGAAGCATTGGCGAGATACCCGACGGGTTTGCGACTGTCAGGCTACTGGAGCGGTTGCAGGCCCGTGCGCAACAAACGTCGCGCTAGACGAGAAGCGCTGCGCTAGAACAGCCTTGCCAGCAGGGCCGTCACCGCCGTTTCCACGCGCAGGATGCGTTCGCCAAGGTGAACGCCCTGGCAGCCTGCCGCCTGCAACGCCTCTATTTCGTAGGGGATGAACCCACCTTCCGGTCCGACGACCAGCAGGGTGGGCTCGTCTATTCCACGCGGGCAGGCATCGGGCATGCCGGGGTGCGCCACCAGGCCGCGACGACCGGCCAGCAACGTTGGCAGCTCGTCCTCCACGAACGGCTTGAAGCGAGTCGCCATGTCGAGCTCGGGCAGTAGCGTATCGCGGGCCTGCTCGAGCCCCAGCACCAGATGCTGATGGATCTTGTCGGGCCTGAGCTCCGGCGATTGCCAATAGCTCTTCTCTACTCGCCGGGTGTGCAACAGGGTGAGTCGTTTCACCCCCAGCGCGGTGACGTGTTCCAGCGTGCGCGCCAGCATCCGCGGGCGTGGCAGGGCCAGCACGAGATGGACAGGCAATGCCGCAGGCGGTGCCTGATCGAGCCCGTCGAGGATGAATTCGGCGCGATTCTCGTCCAGGTGGTGAAGCCGCCCTCGTCCTACGCCGCCCCCGATTAAACCGAGGGTCAGTTCGTCTCCTACACGGGCGCCATGCACTTCGTGCAGGTGACGCAGGCGGCGTGGATCGCGAACGACCGCCAGGCGGTCGTCGAACAGGTCGGCGGGGTCGAGCAGGATCAGGTTCATGAGGTCTCGGTCACACGAATTGGCTTGAAGCTTAGCGCGGTGCACAATACCAGCAAAGACAACGACTAATCAGTCACGACAACAATTCAGGAGCAGCGCCGTGCGCGTAATACGCAAGTATGCCAACCGTCGGCTCTACGATACCGAGCAGAGCCGCTACGTCACCCTCGAGGATCTGCGCCGCCTGATTCTCGACGAAGTGCCGTTCCGGGTCGAGGATGCCAAGAGTGGCGAAGACCTGACCCGCACCATCCTGCTGTCGATCATCATCGAGCAGGAACAGACCGATGGCGATGCCGAGGTGTTCTCGAACGACCTTCTGCAGCAGTTGATTCGCGTCTACGCCATGTCCCAGCCCCTGCCGCTGGCCCGCTATCTCGAGCAGGGCACTCGTCTCATGCTCGAGCAGCAGCAACGCATGCAGGACCAGTGGCAACAGGCGATGCGTCACTCGCCCATGGAGTTCATGCGCGAACTCGCGGAAGAGAACATGCGCTTCTGGCAGCAGACCATCAACCAGCGTCGTCGGGACGACGAAGACAACAGGGGCGGCGAGTAGGGAAGGCCCCGCCGCTTTCTGGCATAATGCGCCGATTTTCCACACTCATCGAGCAAGGTTGACGAGATGAAGGTCCTGATCATCGGCGGCGGTGGCCGCGAACATGCCCTGGCCTGGAAGGTCGCCCAGTCGTCGCGGGTCAGCGAGGTCTACGTGGCGCCGGGCAATGCCGGAACCGATCGCGAGCCGGCGCTGACCAACGTGGCCATCGATGCAGACGATCTCGAGGCCCTCGAGGCCTTCGCGTTGCAGACTGCCATCGACCTGACCATCGTCGGTCCCGAGGCGCCGCTGGTGGCCGGCGTCGTCGATCGCTTCCAGGCGGCCGGTCTGACTATCTTCGGCCCCTCCCAAGCCGCCGCCCAGCTTGAAGGCTCGAAATCCTTCACCAAGGATTTCCTGGCGCGCCACGCCATCCCCTCTGCCGATTATCAGACGTTTACCGCAGTCGAGCCGGCGCTGGATTACCTGACCGAGCGTGGGGCGCCGATCGTCATCAAGGCCGATGGTCTGGCGGCCGGTAAAGGGGTCATCGTGGCCATGACCGAGATCGAGGCCGAAGCGGCGATTCGCGACATGCTCGAGGCCAATGCCTTCGGCGACGCCGGGGCGCGCGTGGTCATCGAGGAGTTTCTCGAGGGTGAGGAGGCGAGTTTCATCGTCATGGTCGACGGCGAAAACGTGTTGCCCATGGCCACCAGCCAGGACCACAAGCGGGCCCTGGATGGCGATGCCGGCCCCAACACCGGGGGCATGGGCGCCTATTCACCGGCCCCCGTGGTCAGTGAGGCCGTCTATCAGCGGATCATGGACGAGGTGATCCTGCCCACGGTGCGTGGCATGGCCGACGAGGGGCATGCCTATACCGGTTTCCTGTATGCCGGGTTGATGATCGATGCGTCGGGAGCGCCCAAGGTCATTGAATATAACTGCCGCTTCGGCGACCCCGAGACCCAGCCGATCCTCCAGCGGTTGCGCTCCGACCTGGCTGAACTATGCCTGGCGGGGGCGAGTGGCGGATTGGCCGGGCTGAGTTGCGACTGGGACGCACGCCCTGCGGTGGGCGTGGTGATGGCCGCCGGCGGGTACCCCGGGAGCTATCGCAAGGGCGACCTCATCGAGGGGCTGGAAGGACTGGATGGCGAAGATATCAAAGTCTTTCATGCCGGTACCGCACGTGACGACCAAGGTCGAGTCGTCACCAGCGGGGGGCGCGTGCTATGTGTGACGGCCCTGGGCGAGAATGTGTCTCTTGCGCGGGATCGAGCCTATGAGGGGGTTGCGGCGATCCATTGGCCGGATGCCCAGTATCGGCAAGATATTGCCTACCGGGCCATCGCCCGGGAATCCTGACAGCAAGGAGCATGAATGGAATGCGTGCAATCGGCACTTCAAACCGAGGCCGTGCGGTATCGCCCTGCGGTAGCGGTTCCCGCCTTCGCGCGCGCCGCCGTAGTGGCCATACGGGGTAATGACTGATGTCACGGGAATATCCCATTATTGCCATCACCGGCTCATCGGGCGCCGGGACGACCACGGTGCGTCGTACCTTCGAGCGCATGTTTGCCCGAGAGGACGTGCACGCTGCCTTCGTCGATGGGGATGCCTTCCACCGCTACAGCCGCAGTGAGTTGGCGCGCCTGTTCCAGGAAGAGCCCGATCGTGCCGGTGAACTTTCGCATTTCGCAGTCGAGGCCAATCTACTCGATCGTCTCGAAGCCCTGTTCGTGGAATACAGCGACAACGGCAACGGTACCTACCGCCACTATATCCATGCCGAAGACAAGCGCATGCTGGAGTGCGGCTACCAGGTCGGGACGTTCACCGAGTGGGAGCCCTTGCCGTGCGGTACTGACCTGTTGTTCTACGAAGGACTCCACGGCGGGCTGGTGACGGCGGATATCGACATCGCTCGCCACGTCGACCTGCTGGTGGGTGTCGCGCCAACCATGAACCTCGAGTGGATTCAGAAGATCGACCGCGACACGCGGATGCGCGGTTATTCCCAGGAGGCGGTGATCGATACCATCCTGGGTCGGATGAACGATTATGTTCGCTATATCCAGCCGCAATTCTCACGCACTCACATCAACTTCCAGCGTGTGCCGACCGTCGACACGTCTAACCCTTTCGAAGTGCAAGACATCCCCACCGACGCCGAATCCTTCGTGGTGATTCGTTTCCGGGACCCTTCGTCGGTGGACTTCCCCTACCTGCTGGCAATGATTCAGGATGCCTTCATGAGCCGACCCCATACCCTGGTGGTTCCCGGCTCCCGCATGTCACTGGCCATGGAGCTTATCCTGGCCCCGCTGGTGCGCCACCTGCTGGCCCAGCGCCGTTTTCGCTAACGCCCGAGCATGAGGAGAGATGCCATGGATTGCCTGTTCTGCAAGATCATCAATCGCGAGATACCGGCCGATATCGTCTACGAGGACGACGAAGTATTGGCATTCAAGGATATCGACCCGCAGGCACCGACCCATATGCTGGTGATACCCAAGCGGCACATCGCTACCCTCAACGACATCGAGGAGCGCGACCTGTCACTGGTGGGCCGCTTGCCGCAAACGGCCGCCAAGCTGGCGAAGGAGCAAGGGTTCGCCGACGAGGGCTACCGGGTCGTGATGAACTGCAATGAAAACGGTGGGCAGACCGTCTACCATATCCACATGCATCTGATGGGTGGTCGTCGCTTCACCTGGCCGGCGGGCTAGCCGCCAGCGATCCCCATACACCGGCCGCGAACGATAGGGAACCCGACATGACGCGTCAGCTTTCACGCACCGACAACCTCGTGCATCAGTTCGATACCGTGCTCCGCACGCTGGTGCCGCATGCCGCCAAGCCTTCCCGGCCCTCGCCTGCCCGGGACATCGTCGACGAGCCGATGACCGATATCGAGCGCGAGCATGCCATCGGCCTGATGCGCATCAACCACACCGGCGAGGTGTGCGCCCAGGCGCTCTACCAGGGGCAGGGCATGACGGCCAAGTTGCCGGATACCCGCGAGCAGATGGAACAGGCCGCGCAGGAGGAGATCGATCACCTGGCATGGTGCGATACCCGGCTTCGGGAGCTCGATGGCCACACCAGCACGTTGAATCCGGTATTCTACGCTGCATCGTTCGGCCTGGGTGCGCTGGCAGGCGCCGTGGGCGACCGCGTCAGCCTCGGCTTCGTTGCGGCCACCGAGGAGCAGGTGGGGCGTCACCTCAATAGCCATCTCGAACGGCTTCCGATTGGCGACCGTCGTTCACGCGCCGTACTCGAACAGATGCGCATCGATGAAGCCCACCACGAACGGTGGGCGCTGGAGGCGGGCGGCGCGCGCTTCCCCTTGCCGGTCAAGTTCGGCATGCGCCTGATGTCCAAGGTGATGACCAAGAGCGTCTATCGGTTCTGAGCGGGCATGTCCGAAGCGATCCATCGTCATTGCGTCGAGGTGGCGGCCGGGCTGAGCCCGGCACTGGCCGAGGCCATCGCGGCAGGGGGGCCGCTGACCCTGATCGCCGACGATAGTCAGCCTTTGGCCGAGCGCTTGTGCCGCTCGGTGGCGGGGCAACAGCTGTCGGTGAAGGTGGCACGCTCGATCTGGCAACGGGTGCTGGTCGCCGCGGACGCGACGCCACTGAGCGAGTACTTCTGCGAAGCCAACACCGAAAGACTACGCCAGTGCGGCCTGTCGGCGGCCAAGACGCGCGCCATCTGTGCCATTGCCAGCGAAGCGCGGGCCGGGGGGCTGGAAGCTGACGCCTTGCGCGCGCTCGATCCCGCTGCGCGAGCCGCCCACCTTACAGCCCTGTGGGGTGTGGGCCAGTGGACGGCTGACATGATCTCGATCTTCTACTTCGGCGAACCCGACATCTGGCCCGACGGCGACGTGGCGGCACGCAAGTCGCTCGTGCGGCTGACCAGCGCGCGTCGCAAGACGCCGCGTACCGCGGCACGCTTCGCCCCTTATCGGTCCTACCTGGCGCTCTATCTGTGGCGATACGTGGACACGCCGGCGCCTGTCTGAGCCGACCGTGTCCGGCCTGGGGTTATTCGTCGACGATATTGTAGGAGTGGCTGACCTCCACCCCGCCGCGCGCCAGCATGATCGAGGCGCTGCAGTACTTCTCGGCGGAGAGCTCGACGGCGCGCTTGACCTGAGCCTCCTTGAGTCCCTTCCCGCTGACCGTGAAGTGCACGTGAATCTTGGTGAAGACGCTGGGTACCTCATCGGCACGTTCGGCCTCGATGCTGGCGACACAGTCGCTGACCGGCGCGCGGGATTTCTCCAGGATCTGCAGCACGTCGAACGCGGTACAGGCACCCATGCCCATCAACAGCATTTCCATTGGCCGCGGCCCGGTGTTGCGGCCGCCGTGGTCAGGGGGGCCATCGATGACGACGCTATGGCCGCTTCCCGATTCGGCGACGAACTGGCGACCATCGGTCCACTTGATACTGGCTTTCATGGCAGGTTCCTTCATTCACTGCAGTGTGACTGGGTATGCGCTCGATCCGTGCAGCATATCACCGAGCGGGGGCGGGCTCAGCGTCTCTCAGGCCCTTGGCTGAGCCAGGCATCCAAGGCGGCCAGGCGCTCGGGCGTACCGACATCGACCCAGTGCCCGGTATGGCGGTGGCCCCCGACGCGGACCTGTTGCATGGCTTGGCGTAGCAAGGGTGCCAGCCCAAAGGCGCCCGGCGGATGACTCGCCACCAGGGACGGAGCGATCAGGCTGATGCCGGCAAAGGTGAGGCGGGGCTCGCCGATATCGTGGACGTGTCCTTGCGCGTCGAGATGAAAGTCGCCCTGTGGGTGGTGATCGGGGTTGTCGACGAGCCACAAGTGCGCCAGGTCGTCGCCCAGCGCAGGGGGCGCCGTCAGATCGGCATCGCACCATACGTCGCCGTTGATGAGCAGGAAGGGCGCCTCGCCGAGCATGGGTAGCGCCTTGAGAATGCCCCCACCTGTTTCCAGGGGCGTTTCCTCACGGCTCCAGGCGATCTCGAGACCGTAGCGATGGCCGTCGCCCAAGGCGTCGATGATCTGCTCGCCGCGGTAGCTTACATTGATCACTACCTCGTCGATTCCCGCGGCACGCAGGCGCTCAAGGTGATGGACGATGAGCGGCTTGCCGCCGACCGGCAGCAGGGGCTTGGGGCAGTGGTCGGTGAGGGGGCGCATGCGTGTGCCCAGCCCGGCCGCCAGGATCATGGCTTTCATGGACGCGCCTCGCTGTCGATACCGTGCCGCGACAGCGCCTGCTGGAGCGCCGGGGTGAACTCGGCGTCCAGCCAGTCATGAAAGGGCGCGAATTCCGGCCAGGGGGAGAGGCTGTCGCGAAGATGATCGAGGAAACAGGGCATGCGAGCCAGGTAACCGTCCTTGTGATCGCGGAAGGTCAGTCGACAGAAGATACCGAGTACTTTCAGCGAACGCTGGGCCGCCATGCTATCGGCCCGGTAGCGGAACGTCTCGGGGTCGACATCGGCGCCAGGCAGGCCGGCCTGCACTGCCTGCTGACGATAGGTTTCGATCCATTCACGGTAATGGCTCGCGTCGAAACGCCAGTAGCGGCCACGCAGCAGCGAGATCAGGTCGTACACCGGCGGCCCGGCAACAGCATCCTGGAAGTCGATCAGGTATAGGGTGCCATCGCCCACCATCAGGTTCATGGCATCGAAATCGCGATGCACGGCGACCCGCGGCTGATCGAGGGCATCATCGATCAGGCGTTGGCGAAGCGTCGGCCAGCTTGGGGGCGGCGCCATGTTCAGAAAGCCGTCGAGACACCAGTTGGGAAACAGGTCGAGCTCACGGCCAAGCAGCGGCGCGTCATAGACGGGGAGCGTGGTGCTGGGGGCGAGGCGTTGCAGGTTCAGCAGCAGGTCGAGCGCGCGCCGGTAGCCGTCCAGGCGAGTCGTCTCGTCCTGTCCTTCGAGACGCTGCTGCAGGGGGCTGTTGCCCAGATCCTCGAGCTCGACGAATCCCGTCTCGAGGTCTGCCCGGTACATGGCGGGTACGGGAAGGCCGGCGTCGCGCCATTCCCGGGCGATGGCCACGAAGCGGCGCGTATTGTCGCCTTCCTGCTCGGGGGGCGCGTCCATCAGCATGCGGGTCTCGCCATCGGGTAACATGAGGCGGAAATAGCGTCGGAAACTGGCGTCACCGGCCGCCAGGGTCAGCGAAAGCGACTCGGCCGGCAGGCCATGTTGGCGGGCACTCCACTGGCGAAGTGGTTCGAGACGCTCGGTGGCGGTGGCCTGTGTCATTGGCGTTCCTTCTCTCGTCGCATGAAGCGGTCGCGTTACATGAGCGTTTAGCGTGTCGCCGGGGTCGGTTGACGGACCGCTGGCATCGCCGCATGCTGGGCGCTGTTCGCCGGCCCGGGTCCGTGTGCTTGCGGGAAGACGGGCGACGCGCGGCCTGTATAATACCGATTCCACTCGCCAAGGACACCGAGCAAGATGGGCAAGCGACGCTACAGGATCGTACTGGCCGGGATGACCAGCAGTTTGATGCTGGGGATCAGCCCGGGCCAGGCTGCTCCGCCCGACTCTCTGCCCGCCGACAGGCTCGACTGGCAGGCGTGGGGCGATGATGCGCCCGCCGGCACCGTATGTCGCGGACGCTATGTCTTTCCGGGCTACGACATCGAGGCTGGGGATCGCCCCGAGCAGGTGCGCTCGCTCTCCGATAGCGCAGAGTATGGTGCCGAGGGCGAGACGATCCTGGGTGGCGAAGTCATCCTGCGGCGTGATGCGAGTCAGCTCGAGGCGCCCCGAGTGCGGGTCAACGCCGCACGCGACCGGGTCTTCGCCGACGGTCCGCTGACGCTTCGCGACCAGGGGTTGCTGGTGCGTGGCGAAGACGCCGAGTTGGCACTCGACAGCGATGCCGCCCAGGTCGATACGGCTCACTACGTGATCCATGAGCAGCGGCTGCGCGGCGATGCCCAGCGACTACAGCGCCTCGAGGACGGGCGTTATCGGCTGAACGAGGCAAGCTTTACCACCTGTGAACCCGGCAGCGACCTGTGGCGCCTGGTCAGCAACGATATCCTGCTCGATCGCGAAAGCGGCTTCGGTACCGCGCGCCATGCCCGGCTCGAGGCCGGTAACGTACCGGTCTTCTATTGGCCCTGGGTACGCTTTCCCATCGACGACCGTCGTCAGTCCGGTTTCCTGTGGCCCACCCTGGGGCTATCCGGCGACTCCTTCGATTACGCCCAGCCGTATTACCTCAATCTGGCGCCCAATTACGATGCCACGATCACGCCGCGTTGGCTGAGCGATCGCGGCCTGCTGCTGGGCGGCGAGTTCCGCTATCTCTACCCGAGCGACATGGGCCAGGTTGAAGGGGCCTTCCTGTCGAGCGATCAGGGCGAGGAGAGCAACAACCCCAACGATGGGCGGCGATTTGAGGGCGAGGATCGCTGGTACATCGATTACCTGCATACCGGACGCTTCACGCCGCGCTGGCGCTATAACCTGCGCTACGGGGCCGCCAGCGATGGACGCTATTTCGACGATTTCGGGCGCACCTTCGGCGAGCGCGAGACCAGCAATCTGGCACGCCTCGCCCAGATCGGCTATTCCGGCACCACCTGGCAGCTCGATGCCCGCGCCCAGGGCTACCAGAGGCTCGACTATCCGCTGAACGACCGTGACAAGCCGTTCTACCGTCTGCCCAGCCTGACCGCCAATGCAGGGTGGGCGCAGGGCGGTTTCTATCAGCAGTGGCGTTCCAACGTCACCCATTTCTGGCGTGATATCAATGAGGCAGATTTGCCGAGTGATGGGCGCTATGATCGCGAGGCAGCTACTGGCATGCGGCTGCACCTGGCCCCTGCGCTGGGATGGCGCACCGATCCGAGCTGGGGATTTTTCGAGCCGCAAGTGGAACTGCTGCAGACCGCCTACGAGCTGGACTATGGCGAGCGCGAGACCGAGCGCGATACGTCGCTGACCCGGTCGGTGCCCGTGACCTCCGTGGATGGCGGCCTGATCTTCGAGCGTGAGCTGGATGTGGGGGGCGGCTATCGTCAGACGCTGGAACCGCGGCTCAACTATGCCTACGTACCTGCTCGCGACCAGAGCGAATTCCCCGATTTCGACACCGACGAGCGCGCCTTTTCCTGGAATCAGCTGTGGTCGCCGCATCGCTTCTCGGGCGCCGACCGGGTTGGCGACCTCAACCGGCTCTCGTACGGACTCAGCACCCGCTTCCTCGAAGATGACTCGGGGCGGCAGCGTTTCTCGCTGGGGGTGGGGCAGGCGGTCTATTTCGAGGATCGCACCATCGACATGGACGGCGACCCCGATACCCTGCCGTCCGAGACCGCCGACGGAGGAGAGCGCTACTACAATGCCACCCGCGAGCGTTCCCCGGTGGTCACGCGTCTCGACTGGCAGGTCACCGATCGCTGGCGCACCCGCTACGAGTGGCTCTACGACGACCATCGGCGCCGCACCGAGCGGACGTCGCTCGGGGTGGGCTATCGCGATCCGCGTGGCCATGTATTGAACCTTGGCTATCGTTGGCAACTCCAAGGCTTCGATCCATCCGGCGATGAAGAGGATCGGCTCACTTATAATCGTGAGGAGTATGATATCTCCTTCGCCTACCGTGTCGATCCCCGTGTCGACCTGATCGGTCGCTATCTGTATGACGCCACCAACGACCGCTCGCTGGAACAGCTGGCTGGGGTGCAGTGGAACGATTGCTGCTATGGACTGCAGCTCGTATGGCGGGAGTGGGAAGAGGATAATGATACTGGCTTCCCCGATGACGATTACACCGAACGGGGCGTCTTCCTTCGCTTCGTCTTCAAGGGGCTGGGCGGTGTTGGCCAGGAAGCCGATAGCTATTTCGAGGATGCCATCCCCGGTTATCGTGCCACGGCATTCTAAGGCCGCCTGTGCGGCAGGGCTTTCAACCATCGAACATGTACGAGGAATCTATGCGCAGTCGTTTACTTGCCCCGCTGGGCCTGGCGCTTGCCCTGGCCGTGACGCCCCTGGCGTCGCTGGCGCAGACCCTACAGCCCCTTGACCGCATCGTGGCGGTGGTCAACCAGGGGGCCATCATGGCCAGCGAGCTCGAGCAGCGCGTCGAGCAGGCCGGCAGTCAACTGGCGGGACGGGGCATCGAACGGCCCCAGGACCAGGCCCTGCGCAGCCAGGTGCTGGATCGCATGATCATCGAGGAGATCCAGCTCCAGAAAGCCGAGCAGGCGAACCTGAGCGTCGACGATACCGAGCTCAACCGCACCGTTCGCGGCATTGCCGAGAGCAATGACATGACACTGGAGCAGTTTGCCGATGCCCTGGAAGCCCAGGGGTTATCGCTGGCGGGCGTCCGCGAGGAAGTGCGCCGTGAGCTGCTGATCCGTGAGTTGCAGCAGCGCCGCGTTGCCAGTCGGGTCAATGTCACCGACCGCGAAGTCGACCGTTACCTGGAGCAGCAGGGGGGTAACGGCAACGCACGCTACCGCCTGGGCCATATTCTGATCTCGTTGCCCCAGTCCCCGAGCAGTGCCGAGGTGAACGAGGCCCAGGCCCAGGCCCAGGCATTGGCCCAGCAGTTGCAGGCCGGGGCGGATTTCGCCGAACTGGCGGCAAGCGAGTCCGATGGCGGCCAGGCGCTGGAGGGCGGTGATCTCGGCTGGCGCAGCCAGGGCGAGCTGCCCAGCATCTTTGCCGATGTGGTGCCACGGCTCGAGGTCGGCGAGGTCAGCGAGCCCCTGCGCAGCACCAGTGGTTTCCATCTGGTCAAGCTGGTTGAGCGTGAGGGCGGTGCCCAGCAGGCGACGATCCGCGAGCATCAGGCGCGTCATATCCTGATCGAGACCAACCCCAATCGCGACGATCAGCGTGCCGAGGCCCTGGCCGAGCAGGTGCGCCAGCGCTTGGTCAATGGCGAGAACTTCGCGGCGCTGGCACAAGAGTTCAGCGACGACCGGGGCAGTGCCTTGAACGGCGGCGAACTGGGTTGGGTTCGCCCGGGACAGACGGTGCCTGCCTTCGAAGAGGCGATGACTTCGCTGGCGCCGGGTGAGATCTCACAGCCGGTACGCTCCCGTTTCGGTTACCACATCATCGTGGTCGATGAGCGCCGCGAGCAGGACGTCACACGCGAGGCCCAGCGCAGCCAGGTTCGCGATACGCTGTTCCAGCGCAAGGTCAATGACGAGCTCGAGATCTGGCTGCAGGAGATCCGTGCAGAAGCCTTCGTGGAAAAGCGGCTCTAGACGATGCCTGGGCAGACGACAGCGTCCCTGCCGCGCGTCGCTATCACCACCGGCGAGCCGGCGGGCATCGGGCCTGAGTTGACCCTGATGCTGGCCATGCAGGCCGCGACCTTGCCGGCCCAGGTCGTCGCCATTGGCGATCCCGATCTGCTGAGCTCGCGAGCGCGCTCACTGGCGCTCGACATCGATATCGTCCCCTGTCGGCCAGGGGACGACCTTCCCGCGCCACAAGCGGGGCGCTTGTCGGTATGGCCGGTATCCTTGCGGGCGCCTTCATTGGCGGGGACGCTCGATCCGGCCAATGGCGCCTATGTCCTGGACACCCTGGATCTAGCCATCGCGGCGTGCCGCCATGGCCAGGCATCGGCCATGGTGACCGCGCCGCTGCACAAGGGCGCGATCATCGATGGTGGCCACCCCGGGTTTACCGGCCATACCGAATACTTGCGCGATGCCTGCGGTGTCGACGAAGTGGTGATGATGCTGGCGACCGACCAGGCCTTGCATGGCGTGGCGCACGGGGACACGTCATGTCCGCTGCGCGTAGCCCTGGCCACCACGCACCTGCCGTTACGCGACGTGGCCGATGCATTGACCGCGGAGCGGCTGGAGCGGATCCTGCGCGTGCTGGACGGCGACCTCAAACGGCACTTCGGTATCGTGTCGCCACGCATCCTGGTCTGCGGTCTCAACCCGCATGCCGGGGAGGGCGGCCACCTGGGGCGCGAGGAGATCGAGGTCATCGAGCCAACCCTGAACCGGTTGCGTACCGAGGGGCTCGACCTCACGGGCCCTCTGCCGGCCGATACGCTGTTTACCCCACGCCACCTGGCCACTGCCGATGCGGTACTGGCCATGTACCATGATCAGGGCCTGCCCGTCCTCAAGTACGCCGGTTTCGGGCGTGGCGCCAACATCACGCTCGGCTTGCCGCTCGTGCGCACCTCGGTCGATCATGGCACGGCACTGGATCTGGCCGGCAAAGGCACGGCCGACCCGGGCAGCTTGCGGGTCGCGGTATCGCTTGCCGCCGACATGGCTCGGCACGGACAATGAGCATGGGCCCTTCGCGGGGCCACCCCGCTGACATCAATAGAAGGATCGCTCCCTGAATGGCTTCCCAACCCCCGATGCATCGCGCCCGCAAGCGCTTCGGTCAGAACTTCCTGCGCGACCCGGGCATCATTTCGCGTATCGTGCGTGCCATCGGGCCACGTAGCGGCGATCGGGTGGTGGAAATCGGCCCCGGCCAGGGCGCATTGACCGAGCCGCTTCTGGAGGCAACGGGAGAACTGGAAGTCATCGAGCTCGACCGCGACCTGATTCCCGGGCTACGCGTGCAGTTCTTCAACTATCCCGGCTTCGTTATTCACGAGGGCGACGCGCTCAAGGTCGACTTTCGTGAACTCAGGGGTGAAGGCCCGGCGCTGAGGGTGGTCGGTAACCTGCCCTACAACATTTCCACGCCGCTGATTGCTCACCTGCTCGAGGCGGGCGATGCCATCGCCGACATGCATTTCATGCTGCAGAAGGAAGTAGTCGAGCGCCTGGCCGCCGCTCCGGGTGGACCCGACTGGGGGCGTCTATCGGTCATGGCCCAGTATCGCTGTCGTGTCGATTCGCTGTTCGTGGTGCCGCCCGAAGCGTTCGTGCCGCGGCCCAAGGTCGATTCGGCGATCGTTCGCCTGGTGCCGCATGCCGAGCCGCCGCATCCTGCGACGGATGAGCGATTATTGTTCGAGCTCGTTCGCCAGGCCTTCGGTCAGCGGCGCAAGACGCTGCGCAACAACCTCAAAGGGCAGGTCGAGGCCGATGAACTCGAGGCACTGGGTATCGACCCAGGTCGCCGTCCGCAGACGCTCTCTGTCGCGGAATTCGTGAAGATCGCCAACCACATGGCGGAACGTGCCGATGCGTGAGTCATCCCGGGATCCGGTGTCCGTCGTCGAGGTCGACGTGAAGCCCTGCTACCGCGAGGAGGAATCGGCGCCCGACGAGCAGCGCTTCGTTTTCAGCTATACCATTACCATCCACAACCCGACAGCGCACAGTATTCAACTGCTGGCGCGTTACTGGAAGATCACCCAAGGCACTGGCAAGGTACAGGAAGTGCGTGGCAAGGGTGTGGTCGGCAAGCAGCCGTTGATTGGCCCCGGCCAATCGTTCCGCTATACCAGCCGGGCCGTGCTCGAAAGTCCGGTAGGGGTCATGGAAGGGGCGTATACCTGCATCGATACGTCATCGCAGCGCGCCTTTGACGTACCCATTGCGCCGTTTCGACTGGCGGGGCCCAACCAGGTGCACTGAACGCAAGAACCCACGATCAAGGGAGTGATATGGCCCGTTACGCCATCGGAGACCTACAAGGCTGCCACGCGGAGTTCGTGGCGTTACTCGACAAGTTGTCGTTCGATCCGGGCCGGGATTGCCTCTGGCTGGTCGGCGATCTGGTCAACCGCGGCCCCGGCTCGCTGGAATGCCTGCGCGAGACGTGGGCGCTGGGTGACGCCGCCCGGGTCGTACTCGGCAATCACGATCTTCACCTGCTGGCCGTGGCGCGGGGCGGGGCACGCCTCAAGCGCAACGATACGCTGCAGTCGATCCTCGATGCACCCGACCGCGAGCCCCTGCTCGATTGGCTGCAATCCCAGCCGCTGATGGTCACCCAGGACGAATGGGTCATGACCCATGCCGGCTTGCTGCCGCAGTGGACGGTACCTCAGGCCACGCTCCTGGCACGCGAGATCGAGCAGCACCTCACCGGGGAACAGGGCGGGGACTTTCTCGAGCGCATGTACGGTAACGATCCCGATCTGTGGCGCGACGACCTCGCCGGTGTCGGAAGGCTGCGCTTCATCGTCAATGCCTTCACGCGCATGCGCTTCATCGATGCCCAGGGGCGCCTCGAGTTTTCCGCCAAGGAGAGTCTCGACTCCTCACCTTCCGGTTTTGCCCCCTGGTTCACCTTCGAACGGGTGGACGATCCGCATATCCTGTTCGGCCACTGGGCAGCGCTCGAAGGTCATACGCCCGGCAGCCGCGTGCGTGTCGAGGCCCTCGATACCGGCTGCGTCTGGGGCAATACGCTGACAGCGCTCAATCTCGAGACCGGCGAACGCATTCACGAGCCGCGACACGCCACACAGGCTTGAGTCACACTGCAGCGCACTTCCTGTATCGGCGACCCCAAGGAGCGTGACATGACAACCCAAGGATTCGATCCCCTCGACGCCACGACCCTGGCCACCTGGCTGGATGGTCACGACAGCGTGGCGCTGTTCGACATTCGCGATCCACTGAGCTTTGCACAGGCCCATATCCCGGGAAGCCGGCACCTGGACAATGCCAGCGTCGGCGCTCTGCTCGATGAGACGCCGCACGACCGCCCGCTGGTGGTGGTCTGCTATCACGGCCACTCCAGCCAACAGGCTGCGGCCTGGTTGGCCGGGCAGGGATATCGCCAGGTCTACAGTCTCGACGGCGGATTCACCGACTGGCAGTTGAAACATCCCTCCCGGGTCGCGTCATCGACCGGCCATGACTGAGCGCGATCCTCGCCTGGCCGGGCTTGAGGTCTATCGCGTCGGCGGCGCCGTGCGCGACGCTCGCCTTGGTTGGCCGGTCTACGACAACGACTGGGTGGTCGTGGGCGCCACGCCGGAAACGATGCGTGCGCGCGGCTTTAAGCCCGTGGGGCGAGACTTCCCGGTCTTCCTGCACCCCGAGACACACGAGGAATACGCGCTGGCGCGTACCGAGCGCAAGCAGGGTCACGGCTATACCGGCTTCGAGGTACATGCCAGCCCTGACGTGACGCTGGAAGAGGATCTCGAACGACGTGACCTGACCATCAATGCCATGGCCGAGGATCGTGACGGCAATCTTGTCGATCCCTACGGGGGTGAACGGGATCTCGAACGACGGTTGCTTCGGCATGTCTCGCCGGCGTTCGTCGAGGATCCGCTGCGGGTATTGCGCACGGCCCGGTTTCTGGCCCGCTATCAAGGGCTGGGCTTTGCGATTGCCGAGGAAACGCATGCGCTGATGTGTCGGCTGGTGGAGAGCGGCGAGATGGCCCATCTGGTAGCCGAGCGCATTTGGGTCGAGACCGAGAAGGCCTTGGGCGAACCCTACCCGCAAGCTTATTTTCGGGCCCTCAGCGAATGCGGCGCCCTGGCGGTCATCATGCCCGAACTGGCTGGGGATAGCTGCGCGCTAGAGGCGGCGTTGGCTCGCCTGGATCGTCTCCCCGAAGAGAATGAGCATTGGCGCCATTGGCGTTGGGCCCGACTCTGCGAAGCGTTGGATGCCCAGAAACGCGACCATCTCGGTGAGCGCTTGCGCGTTCCGCGTGCCTACGCCGATCGCGTTCGTCAGGCGGCGTTGACGCGCGCATTATGGAAGCAAGCTGAGGTGGAGCCGATCGGGGGGGAGCGCATACTGGCGTGGTTGAACGCGATCGATGCCTGGCGGCGACCTGAGCGAGTATCGCCGCTTTTGTCGCTGCTCAGCCTGGAGCGGCCTGCACTGGCCGAGGATGTCTGTTTGGCGTGGCGGCTGGCGTCACAGATCCTGCCGCGCAATCTGGTCGACGAGGGGTTTCAGGGCAAGGCGCTGGGCGATGAAATGCAGCGGCGCCGACGGGAAGCCATCGATGCTGCACTGGCACCGGGCTCGCCCAATAGGTGATTCAGTCGGCCCGGGAGATGAGTCGCCCTTGCCACACGAAATCCACCGGCCACAGGAGTTGCTGGGCATCAGGGGGAAATTCCGCCCATAGCGTGGCATACGAGATATTCAGCGCGGGGTGGCGGTTGTCGGGGAGTAGTTCTGCCAAGGGCTGCAGCACGAAGGCGTGGTGGGTAATCTCGTCGCGCGGCAGGGCGACGCCATCGATGGTGCCGCAGGCATCGCCCACCGTCAGCAGGTCGATGTCCAGGGTGCGCGGACTGAACTTGGGGCTGTTGTCGCGCCGCCCATTGGCACGTTCGAGCCGCTTGCACCACGCCTGGAGTTCGCCGACCGACCAGTCGCTATCGAACACCGCAACGAGATTGAGGAAGTTGCGGCCATCCTCGAATCCGACGGGCTCGCTTTCGAAGACCCGCGACAGACGCAACTCCCCGAAGTCGGCGTGCAGGGCATCCAGGCAAACCCGGACGTGGTGCTCACGCTGGATATTGCTGCCGATACTGACGGCCACTTGTGTCATCAACGCTCTCCCCGCTCGATGCGAACACCCACCGTGGATGCGGCGGCAACGGCGCCGGGCTTGCGCACCGTCAGGCGCAGCCAGGCGATGGCGTACTCGTCACGCAGGGTCTCGGCAAGACGCTCGGCGAACGTTTCCACCAGCTGGTAGTGACTGTCTGCGGCGAAGCCGGCAATACGCTCGCTGATCGCAGCATAGTCGAGCGCCAGCGTCAAATCGTCGTCACGAGCGGCGGCACGGATGTCGGTACCCAGTTCGAGATCCAGAAGCAAGCGCTGCTGGATCTGCCGTTCCCAGTCGTAGACGCCGATGACCGTATCCACGGCCAATGATTCGATCAGCACGCGATCCATGTCGACTTCCCTAATGGCTAGCCTCTGCAGGAGCGGCTAGTGTCCTGAATGAAAGGGCGATTGTACGGTACCCGGTGCCAGGACGATAGGAACAGGACCGCCTCCTTGGCTATCCCCGTGTCGCTTGGGCTGGCAGAATCCTTGAATCAGCGGAGTCTCTGCGAGCGCGCCATGCCTTCCCTTTCCTTATGGTTTACGGCCGTTACCCTGCTGCTGCTGGGGTATCTCAGTGGCTCATGGCTGGGTGCGTTGACGGTCTGTCGGCTGGCCGGGGTGCGCGATCCCCGTTTCGCCGGCTCGCATAACCCGGGGTTCTCCAACGTGCTGCGCGTCTATGGTCCCCGCCTGGCGCTGCCCACGTTGTTCATCGATGCCGCCAAGGGCATGCCGGCGATGTGGCTGGCCAAGACGCTTGCGCTGCCGACGTGGTTGCAGGGGCTGGTGGGGCTGGGCGTCCTGTTGGGGCATAGCTATCCGGTGTGGCATCGCCTGCGTGGCGGCAAGGCCGTCGCCAGTGCCTTCGGCGTGCTGTTGATCATGACTCCCGGTGTTGCGCTGGCATGTGCCGCCTGGTGGGGGCTAGTGGCTGCCTGGCGTCGCTCGGCGGCTATCGCCTCCCTGACCAGCGCCACCCTGGCGCCCCTTGTCAGTCACTGGCTGGCCCCCGATTTCGTGTGGGTGATCGTGGCCTTTGCCCTGCTGGTGCTGACGCGACATGTATGGAACATTCGCCGCTTGGGGCGGAACAGAAAGGAGCGGGGCCGGCGGCAACGTCGCAAAACGTCTTGACGCGTCAGGAGGCGTCGGGGGGCGCAAGATCGGCCAGCGGCCAGCGGGGAACGGCATGCATGGTTCCCGTGTCGCGTTCGCCTGCGGCGAGCCGCTGCGCGCCGACATAGGCGATCATGGCACCATTGTCGGTGCAGAAGCGGCCGCGCGGATAGAACGTCTGGCCTCCCCGTCGGGCGATCTCGGTGTCCAGACGCTCACGCAGCCGCACATTGGCGCTGACCCCGCCGGCAACCACCAACCGCGTCAGGCCCGTCTGTTCCAGCGCTCGGCGACATTTGATCACCAGGGTATCGACCACGGCATCCTCGAAGGCGCGGGCAATGTCGGCGCGCCCCGTATCGTCGAGTTCCCCGGCTTCGCGCAAGGCGTTGGCCGTAGTCAGGGTATGCGTCTTGAGTCCCGAAAAACTGAAATCGAGCCCCGGGCGATCGGTCATGGGCCGGGGGAAACGAAAGCGTGCGGTGTCGCCCTGCTCGGCAAGGCGTGCCACGGCCGGGCCGCCGGGGTAGGAAAGCCCGAGCATCTTGGCGGTCTTGTCGAAGGCTTCGCCGGCAGCATCGTCCACCGATTCGCCGAGCAGGCGATAGTGCCCCAGCCCTTTCACCTCGACCAGCTGAGTGTGGCCCCCCGACACCAGCAGCGCCACGAACGGGAAGGCCGGCGCTGTCTCCTCGAGCATGGGAGCCAGCAGATGGCCTTCCATGTGGTGCACGCCGAGCACCGGGATACCCAGTGCATGGGCCATGCCATGGGCCGTTGCGGCACCGACCATCAGGGCGCCGACCAGGCCGGGCCCGGCAGTGTAGGCAATGCCGTCGAGATCGTTGCGCCCCAGGCCGGCATCGTCCAGCGTGGTCTGGATCAACGGCAGTAGTTTGCGGGTATGGTCCCGCGAGGCCAGCTCGGGCACGACGCCGCCATAGGCCGCGTGCATGTCGACCTGACTGTAGAGGGTGTCGGCCAGCAGGCCGGCTTGCGTGTCATAGACGGCGACGCCGGTCTCGTCGCAGGACGTCTCGATACCCAGTACGCGCATGGTATGTCATCCGATAGGCTTGCCGTTGGCCGGCCATTCTAGCCTCTTTGGGTCGACCTTGGCAGGCCGGGGTTTGCAAAGGGAGGCATCCAGGACTAAAATGCTCTGCGCTGTAATACTGGGTCGTGCATCCAGGGTCCTCTCGTATTCCGCTTTTTCGCTTCGTGATGGTCATGCCAAGCGTCATGGCGCGTCGCTGTCGGACCCGCAAGGGTGTACGTTCAACCGAACTCAAGAATTTAAGGTAGGTGAGTGCTTAATGCCTTCTGTCAAAGTACGTGATAACGAGCCGTTTGACGTCGCGCTGCGTCGCTTCAAGCGTTCCTGTGAAAAAGCCGGTGTTCTCTCCGAAGTGCGTCGTCGCGAGCACTACGAGAAGCCGACTGCAGAGCGCAAGCGCAAGGCAGCCGCGGCCGTGAAGCGTCACGCCAAGAAGTTGCAGCGTGAGCGTAAGCGTTTCGAACGGTTGTATTGATCCGTACGAGAGGTGACCGGGCGTAGCCCAGTCGTCTCTAGAGGGATGCCAAGCGGCCGCCTCACGGTGGCCGCTTGTGTTTTCGTCTCCAGCTCCTTTGTCTTTCTCGTTTCCGTCAGGACGCTTCGCCGCCTATGGCCGGTCAGATCCCGCAACGCTTCATTGATGATCTGCTCGCCCGGGTCGACGTGGTCGAGGTCGTTGGAGAGCGCGTAACGCTCAAGAAAAGCGGACGCAACTATTCAGGCCTGTGCCCCTTCCACCAGGAAAAGTCGCCCTCGTTCACCGTCAG
The DNA here is from genome assembly GCF_000759345.1 of Litchfieldella xinjiangensis. Taxonomy (GTDB): domain Bacteria; phylum Pseudomonadota; class Gammaproteobacteria; order Pseudomonadales; family Halomonadaceae; genus Litchfieldella_A; species Litchfieldella_A xinjiangensis. Next base: position 1,290,195 of record NZ_JPZL01000001.1, on the reverse strand, counting down.
TCAGGATAAGCAGTTCTATCATTGCTTCGGCTGCGGTGCCCACGGTAATGCGCTGCGCTTTCTCATGGAGTACGACAACCTGCGCTTTCCCGAAGCCGTCGAGCAGTTGGCGTCGCGACAGGGAATGGAGGTGCCGCGTGAAGGCGCGGACGACCCTCAGGCCCAGGCCAGGGAGCGCAAGCGTCAGGAAGGCGTCAATCTTCTCGAGCTGGCGGCCAGCTTCTTTCGTGAGCGTCTGAGGATGGGCGGGGCCGATGCGGCGCGCGACTACCTCAAGAAGCGCGGCTTGTCTGCCGATATCATCAATGACTTCGGTATCGGGTTTGCCCCGAACGATTGGGAGGCCTTGAAACGGCATCTCAGTGAGCGAGGCGTTGCCGAAGCCGTGCAGGTCGAGTACGGGCTACTGGTTCAGCGTGAAGACAGCGGGCGCACCTATGATCGGTTTCGCGATCGGGTGATGTTTCCGATTCGCGACTTCAAGGGCCGAACCATTGCCTTTGGTGGCCGGGTGCTGGGCGATGCCAAGCCCAAGTACCTGAATTCACCGGAGTCGCCGGTCTTCCATAAGGGGCGCGAGTTATACGGGCTCTTTGAGGCTCGCCAGGCCAACCGGCAGCTTGAGCGCGTACTCATCGTCGAAGGGTATATGGACGTCGTGGCGCTGGCCCAGTTCGGTATACGTAATGCGGTCGCCACCTTGGGTACGTCGACCAGCGAAGAGCACCTGACGCGGCTGTTTCGCCTGGTCGGTGAGGTGGTGTTCTGCTTCGATGGCGATCGCGCCGGGCGTCAGGCAGCGAGCCGGGCGCTGGAAACCGTACTACCCTTGATGATCGATGGTCGTCAGGCACGTTTCTTGTTTCTGCCTGAAGGCGAGGATCCGGACACGTTGGTGCGGCGCGAGGGTACGGAGGCTTTTCAGGACCGCGTCACCTGTGCAAGCCCCTTGTCCGAGTTTCTTTTCGAGCAGGCGGCCCTCGGTCGCGACCTGGCCAGGATCGAGGATCGGGAGCGCTTCGCCAGCCATATACTCGGCGCGCTGCAACGCATGCCTGATGGCGTGCTCAAATCGATGTTGTTGTCGGAGCTGGCCAGACGAAGCGGGGTCGACCAGGCTCGCTTCGAGGCCCTGCTGGCCCCCGCGGAGCCTCGCCCAGTGCCGGGTTCTCAGCAGGGAGCACAGGGCGCGCGCGGAGCCGAGGAGAGGCCGTCGATTGCCTCGACACCCGGGCCAAGTGAACGACCGGGGATGCGTCAGGGTTCGTCGCTGAGCCTGGCGGGGCGCACCTTGCAGTTACTGGTACACGAGCCGCGTCTGGTCGAGCAGTTGCCCGAGACGCTGGAATGGTGCCCGGCCGATGACGGCGACGGTGTGCTCTGCGCCGAGGTGGTTCGCCTGCTGCGTGCCGGTGGCTACCGTAGTCCGCAGGTTCTGCTGGCGCATTTCCATGGCCGGCCGGAAGGGCAGCGCCTGGCAGAGCTGGCCCGGCGGGAGTTGTTGATTCCAAGAGAGGCGCGTGCCACCGAGCTTGAAGGGTTGGTCAGCCGTTTGCAGGCACCGCTTCGTCGCCAGGGATCGGAAAGTGAAATTGCCACGTTGCTGGCCCGGCAATCGGCGGGCGAGCGGCTATCGAAGGAAGAGCGTCAGCGGCTGATGGAGTTGCTCGCACAGCGCAGCCGGTAATTGGGCGAAGGACTCGCCTAAACGACATCGCCTCGGGTTGAAATGCTGCTTTTCAGCACCATCTTACGAGCATACGTTCAACTACCCGGACGCGAGACTAACCGAACAAGCTAACACACCTGAGCGTCGGCGCAAGTGGGCGCGCTGGCGGATGAGTGCAGTAAGCCGCTATACTTATTGGCTTAGTGATTTTTTCCGCCTACAACGCTTGGGTGCTTCATTCTTCTTCGTCGAGATAGGGTTTCTATGGCTGGAAATGCGCAGCAGCAGTCGCGTCTGAAGGAGTTGATCGCGCGCGGCAAGGAACAGGGTTACCTGACCTATGCCGAGGTCAACGATCATCTTCCTGAGGATATCGCCGATCCGGATCAGGTGGAAGACATCATCGGCATGATCAACGACATGGGCATCAGTGTCGTTGAAGTGGCGCCCGATGAAGATACGTTGATGATGTCCGATCACTCCACCGATGAGCATGCCGCGGAAGAAGCCGTGGCTGCCTTGGCAGCCGTGGAGAGCGATGTCGGCCGCACCACGGACCCGGTACGCATGTACATGCGCGAGATGGGGACGGTGGAGCTGTTGACCCGTGAGGGCGAGATCGAGATCGCCAAGCGCATCGAGGAAGGCACCCGTGAGGTCATGTCCTCGCTGGCCTACCTGCCAGGCGCGGTCGACTCGATTCTGGACGCTTACGATGCCACCCAGGACGAGGAGGCACCAGGCCGGCTGTCCGATCTGTTCTCCGGTTTCATCGATCCTGACGAGGGTATTCCCGGCGTGGCCGAGGCCGAAGAGCCCGAGCCTCAGCCCGAGGCCGAGTTGGGTGACGATACCGACGGCAGCGATGAGGATGACGACAGCGACGAAGACGACACCTCCTCGAATGAAGGCGGCCCAGACCCCGAAGAGGCCCGCGCACGTTTCGAGCAGATTCGTGAGCAGAACGAGCTGACCAAGGCCGCCATTGCCAAGCACGGTCGCAGTGCGCCGGCGTCCCAGGAGCAGCAGGCGCGCCTTGCCGAGTTGTTCTCGCCGATCAAGCTGGTGCCGAAGCACTTCGAGCGTCTGGTGGGTCAGGTGCGCATCAGTGTCGAGCAGGTGCGTGAGCAGGAAAAGGTCATCATGCAGGTCTTCGTCAAGCGGGGGAAAGTACCGCGCAAGACCTTCATCAAGTCGTTCCCGGGGAACGAGTCCCGGGCCGACTGGATGGAAGAATTCCTGGAGAAGAACGCGCGTTATCGCGACCGTCTCGAGCCGTTCCGTAGTGATATCGCCCGTGCCCAGCGCAAGATCGCCTTCGAAGAGGAGATGGTGCAGCTTGACGTGACGGAGCTCAAGGAAGTCAACCGTCGCCTCTCGATCGGTGAAGCCAAGGCGCGTCGGGCCAAGAAGGAGATGGTCGAGGCCAACCTGCGCCTGGTTATCTCGATTGCCAAGAAGTACACCAATCGCGGGCTGCAGTTCCTGGACCTGATTCAGGAAGGCAATATCGGCCTGATGAAGGCGGTCGACAAGTTCGAATACCGTCGCGGTTATAAATTCTCGACCTATGCCACGTGGTGGATTCGTCAGGCGATCACCCGGTCGATTGCCGACCAGGCGCGTACCATCCGTATTCCGGTCCACATGATCGAGACCATCAACAAGCTCAACCGCGTGTCGCGGCAGATGCTTCAGGAGATGGGTCGCGAGCCGACGCCTGAAGAGTTGGGCGAGCGTCTCGAGATGCCTGAGGACAAGGTGCGCAAGGTGCTCAAAATCGCCAAGGAGCCGATCTCCATGGAGACGCCCATTGGTGACGATGATGATTCGCACCTGGGTGATTTCATCGAGGATGGCAGCATACTGCTACCGATCGATTCGGCGACCGGTGAAGGTCTGATCGAAGCGACGCGCAACGTGCTGGGCGGCCTGACGGCGCGTGAAGCGAAGGTGCTGCGCATGCGCTTCGGCATCGACATGAATACCGACCATACCCTGGAAGAGGTCGGTAAACAGTTCGACGTAACGCGTGAGCGGATCCGTCAGATCGAAGCCAAGGCGCTACGCAAGCTGCGTCACCCTTCGCGGTCCGAGCCTCTGCGCTCGTTCCTCGACGAATAATAGTCCCAGAGCCCCACTCACGCAGACGCCCGCAGCCATGGCTGCGGGCGTCTTGCGTTTGACGGCAGATAGCGGGCCGTCACCGGCCCCTAAGAATAAGTCACTGGCATTCAGGGGATGGCGCGGGCCTGTTGCCAGCGCCTCGCGAGCAGGACGAGCTCGATGACGGCGACCAGAATCAGGCTGTAGCCGAGTAGCTCGGTGATCTCCTCGGCGGCATCCTTGAAGGTGCGCTGATAATGCTCCCCGAGGATGGCCATCCACATCTCGCTGCGTCCATACAGGCGCGAGAATACGTAGGTGACAAGGAAGCCCGAGGCGAAGAGGCCGAAGGAGAAGGTGTTGGCGTAGGCGATAAACTCCTCGAGGAATTGGCGCCGATGCCTGATCACCCAATAGAGGGTGGGCAGGATGACCAGCGCCACCAGCACTTTCCAGGTATGCCTGGCGACATAGGTATCCAGAAAAGAATCCTGTTCGCGGATCAACGAGCTAAACACGAAGGCGAACATCAACAGCGTCAAGGCTGGCGCGGCTTTAAGAACTTGACGGGTATAGATTAGCAGCAGCGAAACGATCGCTAGCAGGGCGGTCTGGGCCAGTTCGGTAAAGCCAAGTTCGGAAAAGCGCGTTTCGTCCAGGTACAGCGCTTCCAAATAGGCGCCTTGCATCAGCGCGGCCACGAGCAGAATGTAGAGCGTGGCGCGTGCGCAGGTAGCGGCAAAACCGATGGGGTACGTCGTAGGCGTGGGAGGCATTAGCAATCCAAGATAAATACATTCATGAATGAATGGTTGTCATTTTATCGTCATATCTAAAAGCTTGCCACTTCATTCCCATCACTCCTGTAAGCCTCTTCCAGGAGCCAGTCATGCACAGCCCGTACACGCCGATCATCGAGCGAGCCCGGTGCATGCACGATGCCGTAGCGCTTGCCGGTCTCCACGCGCTGGGCGAAAGGGGCGATCAGGGCACCGGTTCTGAGCTCATCGGTAATCAGGGTCTGTCGTGCAATAGCCACGCCCATGCCCGCAATGGCGGCTTCCATCGTCAACTGGTTGCGGTTGAAGGTGTAGCCACGTCGAACATTGATGTGGGGCGCCTCGATGGCCCTCAGGTAATGCTCCCATTCGGCGTGATCCTGACTTCCTCGCCAAGCCGTCACATCGTGTAGTAAAGGATAGTAGGCTAGGTCACTGGGTTGGGCGAGGCGAGGCCTGCCGCGCATCAGGCGCGGGGCGCAGACAGGAAAGATGACTTCCTTCATGAGCGGAGTGATCGCAAAGCCAGGGTAATGGCCGTCATTGAGGTCCAGGGCCAGATCGAATTCCCCGTCACGCAGGGAAATATTGCTGTCTTCGGCGATGACCTGCAGTTCGATGTCAGGAAAGCGCGCCTGCAGGCGAGGGAGCCGTGGCATCAGCCATTTAGCGAGAAACGACGGAACCGAACGCAGGCGTAGCACCCCGGTCATGACCCCCGAGCGCAGCCGCTTCACTTCCATGTCCACGGCCTGGTAGGCGGTGCCTACCACGGCAGATAGACGTCGACCTTCTTCGGTCAATTCGAGCTGGCGCGGCAGTCGACGAAATAGCTTGAACCCGAGACGCTCTTCGAGCTGCTTGATCTGCTGGCTCACTGCGCCGGTGGTGACATGCAATTCCTCGGCGGCCCGCGTGAACGAAAGGTGGCGGGCACTGGCCGAGAACACCTTGAGCCAGGCATGGGTCTGGGCATTCAAGCTCTGTTTCATGGTTTAGATTTACTATATCCGGGCTTAAGAATCGTCGATTGTAGGGCGTCGGGAGTCGATCCAATATACCAATACACGGAGCAATCATGTAGTGCGAAGCGATACGCTTTAGCCAGATTGATCCATAAGCCCAGGTCATTAATACAAATCACGTTCGTCGGGAGTGCTCATGAGCATCAGCGTATTCGATCTGTTCAAGGTCGGCATCGGGCCGTCCAGTTCGCATACGGTAGGACCGATGCGGGCTGCCAATACCTTTCTCGAGTCGCTACGCAGCGGATCGCTGCTGGAGCGAGTCGCAAGGGTCGAAATTACCCTCTATGGCTCGTTGTCGGCCACCGGCGTAGGGCATGGCACCGATCGCGCCGTGATCATGGGCCTGATGGGGGAAACACCGGAGCATATCGATCCCGAGACGATTTCGCCTTGTATCGAGGAGGTCATCGAATCCCAGACGCTGCTGCTCGATAACCGCCTTGCCATCGCATTCCTTTGGGGTCGCGACATGCAACTGGTCGACGAGGCATTGCCACACCATCCCAATGCCCTGCGTCTCACCGCAGAGGGTTGGGATGGCGAGGTGTTATCAACCAATACCTATTACTCGGTAGGTGGTGGCTTCGTGATCGACGAGGCGGCGGCAAGAGAAGGCGAGTTCGGTTCATCGGGCCCTGAGCAGGCCTATCCCTTCGATAACGCCGAGGCGCTACTAAAGCGCTGTGAGCAACACGGTCTGCGTATCAGCGAGCTCATGCTCGAGAATGAGAAGGCTTGGCGCAGCGAGGCCGAGATCCGGGATGAGCTCTGGGCGATTTGGGAGGCGATGCAGGCCTGCGTCGAGCGTGGGTTGCACACCACCGGTATCTTGCCGGGGGGCCTCAACGTCAAGCGGCGGGCGGCGGACTTGCATCGGCGGTTATTGCAGGTTGAGGAACGCCCGAGCCTGATCGCGTCGACCTTCTCCGCCATGGATTGGGTCAATGTCTTTGCGTTAGCGGTCAACGAGGAGAATGCCGCGGGCGGCCGCATGGTCACCGCGCCCACCAATGGGGCTGCCGGCATCATTCCTGCCGTCCTGCATTACTACATGAAGTTTCAGCCTGGGGCCTCAAAACGCGATGTCGTCGACTTCCTGCTCGCGGCAGGCGCGGTAGGCATTCTGTGCAAGAAGAACGCCTCGATTTCCGGCGCCGAAGTGGGCTGCCAAGGCGAGGTCGGATCGGCGTGCGCCATGGCAGCCGCTGGGCTCGCCGAAGTCATGGGCGGTAGTGTGATGCAAGTGGAAAACGCGGCTGAGATCGCCCTGGAGCATAATCTGGGGCTGACGTGCGATCCGGTGGGCGGGTTGGTTCAGGTGCCCTGCATCGAGCGCAACGCTATCGCATCGGTCAAGGCGATCAACGCGGCCCAGATGGCCCTGCGCGGTGACGGGGTGCACTTCATCTCGCTGGATAAAGTGATTCGCACCATGCGCGATACCGGACGCGACATGCAGGACAAGTACAAGGAAACCTCGCGCGGTGGGTTGGCGGTCAATGCCATCGAATGCTGATTTCGCAAGCGTGATTGAAAGCGCCCACGGGCGCTTTTTTTGTGCTCTGATATAAAAAGAAAAAGGCTGACGGAACGCGTCGGGCCAGGCGTGGTCGGGAATAGGGTGGCCTGGGCCACGCCAGGTCGGCGTAAATGACCAACAGGCACCGGTGCTCTGCCTGGGGCTATCCTTGCGAGGAGACGATAACGGTGAACGACACCCACAGTTGTATCATTCGACACTTCAATCATTACGCCAACTTGGCGGAGGATGACAAACAACTGCTTTGCGATCTGGAGCGTAGTCCAGTGGACACGCGGGCCGGCCAATTGCTGTGGCAGGAAAGCGAGCCTGCCGAGGAATTCTGCACCTTGCGCAGTGGCTGGGCATTTTCCTTTCGCCATCTCGAGGACGGCAGCCGCCAGATACTCGAACTGTACCTGCCTGGCGATATCATCGGCCTTCGCGAGTTCGCGTTTTCCCAGCGCCTTGCCGGGGTGATGATGATCGACGATGGCGTGATCTGTCGCTTTCCGCATCAGCACCTGCTCGACCTGTTTCAGCGTTCCGCCACGCTGACGACGATCCTATTCGCCGTTTCCAGTTGTCACCAGGCCTTGTTGACGGAGCGTCTGGTCAACCTGGCACGGCGCAGTGCCTTCCAGAAAATCTGTCATCTTCTCTTCGAGACCTACACACGGCTGGAGCGAACCGGTGAGGGTGGCGATGGGCGCTTCCGGTTGCCGCTCTCCCAGGAGCAGTTGGCAGACGCCCTGGGACTCAGTGCCGTTCATGTGAGTCGTACCTTCACCTTGCTCAACGAGCGCGGCCTGGTCTTTCGGAATCGGCATTGGGTCGAAATTCCAGATCTGCAGGCCTTGAGCGAGGCTTGCGATTTCAATGGTTGCTACCTCAACGATAATCTCAGGAAACTGGGCGCCGCCTCACTGGCGAAAATCCCTGCCCCATCCTCCTCGGCTGGGTAGTAGCCCATCATTCGCCCACGGCTCGCGGCCCTCGCGTAGCCGTGGGAGTCGCCTGGCAGTAGGCATTATCTGGTGATGATACTGACCCGCTTTGCTAGCTGTGCCTGGGTTTTTAACCTACGTTATTCTCTTGAATGCTTTGGCTGCTACACAATGGCTTCGTCCGCTGAAAGAAGCTAACTAGCTGTAACGCTTCTCTTTATTCTGGTATCTATTGGAGAGCGCCTAAGCGTGGGCCAAATTACGAGCTGGATTACCCACCATTTTAGCCATTACGGCCCCTTATCGGACGAAGAAAAAGCCCTGCTTGGCGAGCTCGAGCAGGATCCGATGACGGTCACGGCCGGCGATATTATATGGCAGGAAAATGACAGGACGGGCCAGTTCTGTACCCTTCTCCAGGGCTGGGCGTACGCGTTTCGCAATCTCGATGACGGTAACCGCCAGATCCTCAAGGTCTACTTGCCCGGAGATATCATCGGGTTACGCGAGTTTGCCTTCGCGAGTCGCCAGGCGGGCGTCACCATGATCGAGGACGGCGTGCTGTGTCGATTCACTCACCAGCAGTTGCTGAGAATTTTCCGCCATTCGACGACCCTGACGGCCATTCTTTACGCGATATCCTGCCGCCAGCAGGCCATGTTGAGCGAGCGTCTGGTGTATATGGCACATCGCACTGCACAGCAGCGTCTGGCGCATTTTCTCTACGAGATCTACCTGCGTCTGGAACGTAACGGCGCGGTTGACGAGGGTCATTTTCGCCTGCCCTTATCGCAGGAAGAACTCGCCGATGCTCTGGGCCTGAGCAACGTTCATGTCAGCCGCACCTTTTCGACATTACGCGATGAAGGATTGGTCTATCGCGAACGACATCGAGTCCACCTACCGGACCCGGAGCGTCTCGCTGAATTTGCTGAATTCGACGATTACTACCTCAGCGACAGCCTCCCGCCCATCTACTTGGAAAGTGCCTCGAATTGGGCGTTATCCGGCGATGTTCTCGGCCAACCGAAAGAGGCCACCTGAAACGCTCTGTGGGCTGATGGGTTCATTCTCGGCTTTCGTGACCCAGGTGCTCTGCAAGAAAGTCGATGAACAGGCGTACCTTGGGCGATAGATGCCGGTGGCTTGGATAGACGGCCCATACCGCGGTACCGGTATCCTGAAAGGTATCGAGTACCGACACCAGTTCGCCGCTTCTCAAGTAGGGGTCGACGTAGTAATCCGGCAATTGTGCGATCCCCAGCCCTTTGAGCGTTGCATCCAGCAGGGCCGGCCCCGAATTCGCCTGCCACCGGCCCTGTACGCGGACCTCCCGGCGGCCTCCGTCCAATGCGAATAGCCAACTGTTGCGAGAGCCTAGCAGACAATGGTGCTGGGCCAGTTCGGCCAGTGTGTGCGGCCGTGGCATCTGTTCGAAGTAATCCCTTGAACCCACCACATATTCCCGCCTCGGGCATAACCGCCGCGCGATGAGCGTCGAGTCCTTGAGCACGCCCATGCGAATGGCAATATCGAACCCTTCGTCGATCAGTTCCACCTGACGATTGGTGAAGTGCATATAGACCTCGAGCTGGGGATAGCGGCGCTGGAAGTCGTTGACCAGAGGTGCGATGAACCGCTCGCCGAAGGTGGTGGCTGAGGTCAGGCTGAGCAGGCCGCGGGGCGCGCGCTGAAGCTCTCCCAGCGACGCCTCAGCTTCGCGAAATCCCTCTAGCAGAAGGCGACAGTGGTCGTAGTAGCGCGCCCCGGCATCGGTCAAGCGAATCTGGCGCGTGGTGCGATAGAGCAACGGGGTATCGAGCTGACTTTCCAACTGGCTGACCAGTCGACTGACGTGTGAGGTCGATACCTTGAGCTGGAGGGCCGCCGACGAGAAGGTGCCTAGCCGCACCACCTCGGTAAACGCCTCGATTCGATCCCAGCGATGCATGTCTGCGACTCCTGTCGATTGTTGCCACACAGCAATAATCTTGTGAGTCTACCGCGGTTTTTCCCGCACCGCGCCCTCGCCTAGACTGACAACTAATTGGGCGACATCGCGCGTCGATGTCGTTCGACGTAAGGTTGCCACATCCTCAGGAGAGACGAATGAAATCACGCGCTGCCGTAGCCCTTGAAGCGGGCAAGCCGCTGGAGCTGACCGAGATCGAGGTCGATGGTCCCAAGGCGGGCGAAGTGCTGGTACAGATCAAGGCCACCAGTGTCTGCCATACCGACGCCTTCACCTTGTCCGGGGCCGATCCTGAAGGCCTGTTCCCCTCCGTGCTCGGTCATGAAGGGGCAGGTATCGTCCAGGAGGTAGGCGAGGGCGTCACCAGCCTCAAACCCGGCGACCACGTGATCCCGCTATACACGGCTGAATGTGGCAAATGCAAGTTCTGTCTTTCCGGCAAGACCAACCTGTGCAGCGCCGTTCGCGCGACCCAGGGCCGTGGTGTCATGCCCGACGGCACGTCGCGTTTCTCGCTCAACGGGCAGACGCTGCATCATTACATGGGGTGCTCCACGTTCAGCGAATACACGGTGCTGCCCGAGGTCTCGTTGGCCAAGGTCTCTCCCGAGGCGCCGCTCGACAAGATTTGCCTGCTCGGTTGCGGTGTCACGACCGGCATCGGTGCGGTCATGAATACCGCCAAGGTCGAGCCCGGTTCGACCGTTGCCGTGTTCGGCCTGGGGGCGATCGGCCTGGCGGTGATCCAGGGCGCGCAGATGGTCGGTGCCTCGCGCATCATCGCCATCGATATCAATGCCGACAAGTTCGAGTTGGCGCGTCAGTTCGGTGCCACCGATTTCGTCAATCCCAAGGACCATGCCGATCCGATCCAACAGGTGATCGTCGACATGACCGACGGCGGGGTCGATTACTCCTTCGAGTGCATCGGCAACGTCAACGTCATGCGCCAGGCCCTGGAGTGTTGCCACAAGGGTTGGGGCGAATCGGTGATCATCGGTGTCGCCGGAGCCGGCGAGGAGATCTCGACACGCCCCTTCCAGCTGGTTACCGGTCGGGTGTGGCGCGGTTCGGCGTTCGGGGGTGTCAAAGGACGCACCGAGCTGCCAGGCTACGTGGAGCGTTACATGAAGGGCGAAATCAAGATCGACGAATTCGTTACCCACGACATGCCCTTCGAACAGATCAACGAGGCGTTCGAGCTGCTCCATGCCGGCAAGAGCATTCGTAGCGTCCTGCATTTCTGAGGCGAACCGGGTCATCATGTTGAGCAAGACGCCGTCACACCGTGAGACCGTGAGTCGCAAGACAAGGAGAAGCCCATGACAATGTCCGAAACGCTGGAGCTTGAGTCGGCGACCAAGTCCTTCGGTGGCTGGATCAAGCGCTATCGCCATCATTCCCGCGCGTTGGATTGCGAGATGGTTTTTGCCATCTATCTCCCGCCCCAGGCGGAAGAGACACGGGTACCGCTGATGTGGTGGCTGTCGGGCTTGACCTGTACCGACGAGAACTTCATGCAGAAGTCCGGCGCGCAGCGCGTGGCCGCCGAGCTGGGAATCGCCATCGTGTGTCCCGATACCAGTCCGCGCGGGCTGGATCTACCCGGAGAGCACGACAGCTACGATTTCGGGTCCGGCGCCGGGTTCTATCTCAACGCCAAGCAAGAGCCTTGGGCGAGGCATTACCGCATGTACGACTATGTCAACGAGGAGTTGCCTTCGGTCGTACGCCAGCATTTCCCGGTCAATGGGCGCGAGTCGATTAGCGGCCATTCGATGGGGGGGTTGGGCGCCCTGGTCCTCGCCTTGCGTCAGCCGGGTCGGTTTGCCGCCGTGTCGGCCTTCGCGCCCATCGTCAATCCGATGGACGCCCCATGGGGACAGAAGGCGTTCAAGAACTATCTCGGCGAGGAGCGCGGTGAGTGGCGCCAGTACGATGCCTGTGAGCTGGTTGCCAAGGGGGTTTCGCGCCAACCCTTGTTCATCGACCAGGGCGAGGCGGATAACTTCCTGGACGAGCAGCTCAAGCCCGAGCGTCTCGAGACGGTCTGCAAGACCCACGACCATCCCTTGACCCTGCGTCGCCAGCCGGGCTACGACCACAGCTACTTCTTCATCGCGACCTTCATCGAGGACCATCTGCGTTACCACGCCGAGTACCTCTTCAAGCACTAGTGAACCGTCAGCACGAGAGCACTGACAAGGCGCCGAGCGATCGGCGCTTTTTTTATGCCCTCGGTAAGCCCTCGCGCCTTGTTATACTGCGCGAATGCCCTGAACGGGGTCGAGGCAACTGAAGGGATATTCATGACGCAGGATTGGAAGCGCAAGGCGCTGCGCGGGGTGCTATTGGGCCTGGTGGGCTTCGTGGCACTGTCGATCGGGCTGGTCATGCTGTTCCGGGTCGTGCCGGTATTCGGTTCCATGGTCATGGTCGAGCGCAAGCTCGAATCCTGGACAGCCGGTGAGCCGCTCGATATTCAGCATCAGTGGCGACCCTGGGCGGAACTGTCCGGTCACGCCAAGTTGGCGGTGGTCGCTGCGGAAGACCAACGATTCCCACGGCATTTCGGCTTCGATCTCACCGAGATGCGTCGGGCCTGGGAAGCGAGCCGTGACGGAGGCCGTCTACGCGGAGCCAGTACCATCAGCCAACAGACGGCCAAGAACCTGTTCCTATGGTCGGGGCGCAGTTGGCTGCGCAAGGGGCTCGAAGCCTGGTTCACGATGCTGATCGAGCTGATCTGGCCCAAGCAGCGGATCCTCGAGGTCTACCTCAATATCGTCGAGTGGGATAGCGGGGTGTTCGGTCTCGAGACGGCGGCGCAGCACTATTTCGGTGTCGGCGCACACCAGCTCACCGAGGTCCAGGCCAGCCGGCTGGCGGCGATCCTGCCCAACCCGCGGGAATGGAGTGCTTCCCGCCCAGGGCCGCGCACCGAGCAGCGCAGCGTCTGGATTCGCCAGCAGATGCGCAACCTTGGCGGTCAGGCCTACCTCGAGCAGCTCTGAATCGATCTTTTGTTAGACGTAGGTCGAGACCCAGCAGACGCGATCGGTAACGAGGTTCGCTACGCGACGTGTCGCGATAACCAAAGAGATATCGTGCCTGGCTTAAAGACGTATTCGTGACATCGAGACGCTCCGACTACCTTGAACGCGGGCAAAGGGCCCAACGCGACGGTCGAACGAAAGCCAGGAGTCACAATGACGCATACTCACAAGAATACCCTGCGACTCACCTCGGGCATCGGCATGGTCATGCTGTCACTCGGGGTTCAGCCTAGCCTAGCGGAGGAGAACGACAAGACCATGGAGCGGGACGCCGAACGCATCGAGACGACATCCTTTGGCCAGCTTCCCGATGGGCGGGAAGTCACGGCCTATCGCCTCGTGAATGCCAATGGGATCGAGATGCAGGTCATCGATTATGGCGGCATCATCGTGTCGCTGAAGACACCCGATACTGCCGGTGAATTCGATGACATCGTACTGGGCTTCGAGTCACTGGATGCCTACCTTTCAGATACCTATCGGGACGCCAATCCCTATTTCGGCGCCTTGATCGGCCGCTATGGCAACCGCATCGACAAGGCGCAATTCGAACTCGATGGCCAGACCTATGAGTTGGCCAGCAACGATGGCGACAATCACCTGCATGGCGGTGAGCGGGGCTTCGACAAGGTGTTGTGGGATGCCGAACCCTTCGAGAATGCCGACGGGGCGGGACTCATCCTCTCCTACACCAGTGAAGATGGTGAGGAAGGCTATCCGGGGACGCTGGAGACCCGCGTCACCTACATCCTGACCGATGACGACGAACTCGTCATCGACTATCACGCCACCACCGACAAGGCCACACCGGTCAACCTGACTCAGCACAGCTATTTCAATCTCGATGGCGAGGGCAGTGGCACGATTCTCGATCATTATCTGATGATCGATGCCGAAGCATTCACCCCGGTGGACGAAACCCTGATTCCCACCGGAGAAATCCGTGCTGTGGAGGGCACGCCCTTCGACTTCACCGAGCCGACGCAGATCGGTGAGCGAATCGAACAGGACAATACGCAACTTAGCCGGGGCAAGGGGTACGATCACAATTTCGTGCTGTCGCGGGACGGTGAGCGTGACTCGCCCAGGCTGGCGGCGCGTGTCTGGTCCCCCGACAGTGGCCGGGTACTCGAGGTCGCGACGACCGAGCCGGGGCTGCAATTCTACTCAGGCAACTTCCTGGCGGGCGATCTGGCCGGAAAGCGGGGCGAAGCCTACGAAAAGCGCTCGGGATTCGCCCTCGAGACCCAGCACTTCCCGGACTCACCCAACCAGAGCGAATTCCCCTCGACGATCCTGGAGCCGGGCGAAACCTACCGCTCTCAGACAATCTACTCGTTCTCCGCGCAGTCCTCCCTGGACGGGAACGACTAGTCAGTCATTGACCCACCGAAAGCGCCGAGGCATCGCCTCGGCGCTTGGCCTTCATCCTGCGGAACTCAAGCGCGTCAGGGCAGGGGTGCATGCACTTCATGACGTAGTGCATCCAGCGTCTGTTGCAGGCCCGAGGCCAGTGCGGCCACCGCTGGGCGGGCGTAGAAAAACCCCTGCTGACGGCAGATACCCTGATTTGCCAACCAGACGGCTTCCTCACGGGTTTCCACTCCTTCGGCAACCAGTTGGGTCCCCAGCTCTTCGGCCAGCACGGCGACAGCACGCACGATGGCCTGACGTCGGGGGTCATGGTCGCAGCCCATGATCAGCTCACGGTCCAGCTTGAGACTGTCGGGGCGCAAGTCGGTCAGTAAGTCGAGATTGGCGTAGCCATTGCCGAAATCGTCCAGCGCAGTAGTAAACCCGATCTCGCGGTAGGTCTCGATGATCCGGCGCAAGTGGGATCGGTCCTGGACACGTTCGGTTTCGGTGATTTCGAAGTTGATTCGTTCCCTGGGCCAGCCCATGCGCTTCGAAGCTTCCAGGGTGGCCTGGATACAGGCCTGGGGCGCGTAGACGGCCTTGGGCAGGAAGTTGATCGAAAGGATCTCCTGCATATCGAGTTGATGAGCCAGCTCGATGGCCTTGATTCGGCAGGCCTGGTCGAAACGATAGAGTAGATCGTCGGTGACCTGGGAAAGCACCTGATAGGCGGATTCGCCGTTCACTCCCCGCACCAGGGCCTCATAGGCGTAGATGCGGGCTTCCTTGAGATCGACGATGGGCTGGAACGCCATGGTGAAATCGAAGGGAAGAGGGCGGTCGCAGCGCCCGCAGTGATCGTCATGTCGTGCGCACTGTCCCATGTGTCGGTTCCCTGTGGCTGATGGTTCACGTGCTTATCGGCAGGACGCCCGTTTACTGAAATTGATCAGTCACTTAGCGCTGGGCAGGGGCGGGCTGTTTGCCGCGTGCCACCATGACCACACCGGTCAGGGCGATCGCCATGCCCAGCAGGGCAATGGGCGGCAGTGCCTCGTCGAATAACCACCACGCTTCCAGTGCCGTTACCGGTGGCACCAGGTAGAAGAGGCTTGCCACGCGAGAGGCCTCGCCGCGCTTGATCAGCGCCATTAGCAACAGGATAGCGGCGATCGACAGCACCAGAACCAGCCAGCCCAGGGTCAGCATGAAGGTCGGCGTCCACGCGACGCTGCGCTCTTCGAACAGCAGGGCGCCCAGGCCGAGCAGGGCCCCCGCGCTAAGGTACTGGACCACGGTCCCCGACATCAGCGGCATGCCCGTGCAGTAGCGCTTCTGGTAGAGCGTGCCGCAGGAGATACCTATCAGGGCCAGCATGACACTCGCCAGGGCACCCAGGCCGAAGCCCTGGAAAAGCTCACCGCTACCGGGGTCGAGCTTGCTGCCCAACACCATCACGATGCCGACCAGGCCCAGCCCCAGCCCCATCCACTGCACCGATGCCAGCCGCTCGTTCAGGAGTGGCCTGGCCAGGGCCGCGGTGAGCAGGGGTTGCAGGCCGACCAATAGCGATGCCAAGCCAGCCGGCATGCCCAACCGGATACCGTAGAACACGCCGCCAAGATAAGCGCCATGGACAAGCATTCCCGACACCCCGATATGAGCCCACAGCCGTCCTCCTTGCGGCCAGCTGCCGCGAAGCACGACAACCAGCGGAATCAACAGTGCCAACGTTAGGGCAAACCGGATGAACAGGAAGGTAAAGGGCTCGGCATAAGGCAGGCCGAACTTGGCCCCGATGAAGCCAGTGCTCCAAAGCAGAACGAAAAGCGCCGGCATGATGGTGAGCCAGGCGTGTTGCATACGAGGCGAGGTCATTGAATTACCAGTCAGTACATGTATTGAGCGGAGATCATCCCGTCATGCGACGCAAAAGCCAAGCCGCTTGGCTGTGCTTTGGTCATAAGTGTGGAGGGCAACGGAAAATGGGTCTTACCGGTCATTCTGTTCCCCGCATTGGTTACCTGGTTGCCCAGCCTGGCCTATGGGTAACGAATCTGTGTATGGCCTAAAAACACTGCCCCGTGCGGGGCAGTTTCATCTCGTTACAAAAAAAGCTGAACCCAAGCCAGCGATAAGCATCAGAAGGGGTGCCATTTACGAAATACCTTGGAGGTCTCCATGCAACGGATGACGGCACTTTTTTCGGCGGCCCTGCTTGCCGGCGGTATGATGACGGCCCAGGCAACCATGGCCCAGCAGTCGACTCAAGACCCGGCCGCTGCACCCCAGCAGCAGTCTCAGGCGACTGCTCAGGATTTCAGCGATGATCAACTTCAGCAGTTTGCAGATGCTTCCATGGAGATCGCGGTAATCTCTCAGGAATATACCCAGCGCCTGCAGTCTGCGGAAGAAGAGTCGCAGCAGCAGGAGATCCGCATGGAAGCCAACGACAAGATGGTCGAAGTCGTTGAGGACAGCGGCCTTGAAGTCGAAACTTTCAATGCCATCGGTCATGCTATCCAGCAGGATCCGGAACTGATGCAGCGCGTTCAGGAAATGGCCGAACAGTCGTGAAGTGAGCGCAGCGGCAGAACGCCAGCCGCGAGGTACGATGGGCCGCCCTAGGGTGGCCCATCGTCGTTTCCGCCAAGCGCTTTACAGGGCCAAGCGGAGCCACCCACACTATGCGAACCGTACAGCAGGCAGGCATACCGTTTACTCGGCAGGGAGCGCGCCATGGAAGTGGAAATTCTCGAAATACGCGATCACATGGGGCGACATCCGCCCTTCGAGGCGCTGTCGGATGACCTGCTCGACGAGGTGGCTAGCCAGGTCGAAGTGAGTTACTTCCGCGCGGGAACCGACATTCTGGCGTTCGGTGACCCCTTGGAGGAACTGCTCTATATTCGCAGCGGCGCCGTGGAAATATTTCGCCGTAGCGGGGAGCTGTATAACCGTCTCGTCGAGGGAGATATCTTCGGCCAATTCAGCCTGCTGCGGGATCGTCGCGTGCGCTTTCCCGCCCGGGCGCTCGAGGATACGCTGATCTATTTCCTGCCGGCCGCGGTCTTCGAGAAGCTCTGCGAGCAGGATGAGGCGTTTGCCGACTTCGTCGAGCTCGAAAAGCCCCGTCTCAAGGCGGCTGTCGAGGCGCAGGACAAGAGCAACGAGCTAATGCTCACCCGTGTGCGCAAGCTGCTGACTCGGGCCCCAGTCATGGCCGAGTATAGCGACACGGTGCAGCAGGTGGCCAAGCGCATGCAGGACGCGAGCGCGACCGCAGCCCTGATCGTGCGCCAGTCAGACGATGAAAGCCAACGCACTTACACTGACCGTAATGGAATGCGATGGTACCTGGTGGGCATCCTGACCGATCAGGACCTGCGTAACCGGGTCCTGGCCGAGGGGCTGTCATCGTCCGTTGCCGTCTCCGAGGTGGTGACCGAGAACATCATCTGTATCCAGTCGGACGAATCGGTGCACGAGGCGATGCTCGCCATGCTGAGGAGCAACGTGCACCACCTGCCGGTCCTGCATCGGCGAACGCCGGTGGGAATACTGCACTTGTCCGACATCATTCGCTACGAAACCCATAACAGCCTCTATCTGGTCAACAACATCTTCAACCAGCCGAGTGTCGAGGGGCTTGCGCGACTCAAGCCCGACGTACGCAGCGCCTTCATTCATATGGTGAACGAGGGGGCCAACTCGCAAATGGTAGGCAGGGCGATGACCACCATTGGCCGCAGCTTTACGCGGCGCCTGCTGGAATTGGCCGAAGAGGACCTGGGGCCGCCCCCCGTGCCCTATTGCTTCATGGCGCTGGGTTCCATGGCTCGCAATGAGCAGAGCCTGGTCACCGACCAGGATAACGCCCTCGTGCTCGACGATCGCTTCGACCCCGCACAGCACGATGCGTATTTTGCCGAACTGGCCAAACGGATCAGCGACGGCCTGGCAGCCTGCGGGTACTCCTACTGCAAGGGGGACGTCATGGCCACCAACTCGCGCTGGCGTCAGCCATTAAGGGTCTGGAAGGATTACTTCAAGGAGTGGATCGTCCACCCCAACCCAGAGCATCTTTTACACAGCTCGATCTTTTTCGACCTGGACGGTGTGTATGGGGACGAGGCCTTGGTCGAGCAATTGCAGGCCCTGGTCGCAGAACAGGCGCCCAAGAGCCCGTTCTTTCTGGCGGCCCTGGCACGCAATGCACTCAATCGAACGCCGCCACTCGGTTTCTTTCGAACCTTCGTCATGGAAAAGGACGGTCGCCACAAGGATGTCATCAATCTCAAACGGCGGGGAACGGCCCCTTTCGTCGACCTGATACGCGTGCATACGCTGGCCTGTGGCTCCCAGGCACAGAATTCCTTCGAACGACTCGACGAAATCGCTCAGACGCAGCTATTGCCCGAGGGCACCGGTGAACGGATACGTGATGCACTCGAGTTCATCTCGATGGTTCGTCTGAGGCATCAAGTGCTGTCGCTGGAAGAAGAGCGCGAGCCCGACAATACCGTCGAACCGGCCAATGTGTCGGATACCGAGCGACACCATCTCAAGGATGCCTTCCAGGTCCTGAGTTATGCCCAGAAATTTCTGAAATTTCGTTATCCCGTGCCCTCCAGGAGTTGAACCCGCCGCCCATGCTTTCGTTTCGCCTTGCCACACCGCAACAGCCGAGCTGGGACGACTATTTTGCTCACCGCGCCGAGACGACCCGGGATGGGCGCCTGGCGCGTTTTTATGGCGAAGGGAGTCTTCATCCCGACACGCCGATTGGCGAGGCGCCACTGGTCGCTCTCGATCTGGAAACGACCGGATTGGATGCGCGGCGTCATGACATCGTCAGTGTGGGCATCGTGCCATTTACGCTGGACAGGATCGCCTTGCCAAAACGCCGTTATTGGGTCGTAAGGCCGCGACGCCCCCTGGAAGCGGCCTCCGTCGCCTTCCATCGTATTACCCACGATGAAATTGCCGATGCCCCACGTTTCGAGGCGATACTCGAGACGTTGCTCGAGCAGCTGGCGGGTCGCCTGGTCGTGGTGCACTTCCGGCACATCGAACGACCCTTCCTCAATGCTGCGGTCCACGAGGCGGTCGGGGAAGAGTTCAAGTTCCCGATGATCGACACCATGTCCATCGAAGCGCAGCGTTACCGACAGACCGCCTGGGCACGGCTGCGCCGCTGGCTGGGTCGCCCATCCGTGTCGATTCGATTGCATAACAGCCGGGCGCGCTACGGCCTTCCTGGCTATCAGGGACACCATGCCCTGGTCGATGCCCTGGCGACAGCGGAGCTCTTCCAAGCCCAGGTTGCGCGACATTACTCACCACAAGCGCCGGTATCGACCTTCTGGCGCTAGCCCGCTGCTAATAAAGAAGGCGGCCCGTAGGCCGCCTTGGATACTCAGGAAGGTTGATCCTTCATCAACTGCGCGGTTCGCTGCGCAACCCCTGAACGATGGCATAGCAGCTAGCAAGCAGGACCAGGGTAAACGGCAAGCCAGTGGAGACGGCCATGGCCTGAAGCGCGGTCAGCCCGCCACCCAGCAACAGCGCAATCGCGATGACGCCTTCGATCACCGCCCAGAACACACGTTGCGGCTTGGGGGCATCGACCTTGCCGCCGGCAGTGATGGTATCGATGACCAGCGAGCCCGAATCCGATGAGGTGATGAAGAACACGATGACCAGCACGATCCCCATGAACGAGGTAATGGCAGTCAACGGCAGCTGGCCGAGCATGGCGAACAGTTGCAGTTCCAGTGCGGCGTCTGCCACGCCCTGGAAATCTTCACTGATGATCTGATCGATGGCTGTACCACCGAATGCTGTCATCCACAGCACCGAGACCAATGAAGGCACCAGCAGTACGGCGATCAGGAACTCGCGTACGCTACGGCCACGGCTGACCCGAGCGATGAACATGCCCACGAACGGCGACCAGCTGATCCACCAGGCCCAGTAGAACGCGGTCCACCCCTGGGTGAAGTTGGCATCCTCACGGCCGAAGGGGTTGGCCAGCGCAGGCAGGTACGAGAGATAGGCGCCCAGGTTCTGGAAAAAGCCCGTGGCGATGAGCAGCGTAGGGCCGACCACGATCACGAACAGTAGCAGGAGGAAGGCCAGGATCATGTTGATCTGTGAGAGGCGTTGAACGCCTTTGTCGACGCCGGCGAGAATCGACAATATCGCCACGCCCGTAATCGCAGTGATCAACAGAACCATGGTCACGTTGGAGTCGGGAATACCGAATAGATAACCCAGGCCTGCCGAGGCTTGCGATGCCCCCAGCCCTAGCGAGGTGGCGAGCCCGAACAGGGTGGCGAAGACCGCCAGGATATCGATGACATGGCCCGGCCAGCCCCAGATGCGCTCACCCAGGATGGGATAGAAGACCGAGCGCATGGTCAGCGGCAAGCCCTTGTTATATGAGAACAGGGCTAGCGCCAACGCCACGATGGCATAGATACCCCAAGGGTGCAGACCCCAATGGTAGATGGTCGCCGCCATACCCAGGCGCATGGCGCCGGTTGCGTCACCTTCGGCACCCCCCAGCGGTGCCCAGTCGGTTCTCGCTCCCCCTTCGGTGCTGATTCCTCCCAACGAGGTGGTGAAGTGGGAAATGGGCTCGGACACGCCGTAGAACATCAGCCCGATGCCCATGCCGGCCGCGAACAACATCGCGAACCACCCGGAATACGAGTAATCCGGGGTAGCGTCCATGCCGCCTATTCTCACCTTGCCCAGTGGCGTGAAGATCAGGACCAGGCTGAGGAGCACGAAAATATTGGCGGACAGCAGGAAGAACCAATCCAGGTTGGCGGTTAGCCAATCCCTCATTCCGCTGAATAGTGGTTCGACATCGTCCTGCAAGGCAAGCGTGATGAAGACGAAGAACACCACGACCAACGCAGAAATCGAGAAGACCTTGCCGTGCAGGTCAAGGTTCACACCGAATTTGCGGGTGGTGAGATTGTCCTGACCGATCACGTAATCCGTGTCGATCAGGTTAGCCGGTCCTTCCGGGGCAGGGACTCCCTCGGAGTCTGCAGAAGGCGTCCGGGAACGGTCGGGATTAGGCCCTGTTTCCACGAAGTTCTCCCTATTTTAGTGTTTGAATGATCTCTATTATGCGCACCCAATCGAGGGTACGGGTTGTTCACCTAACGGCTGCATGCCTTGTTAGTGTGACGATTTACACAGGGATTACCAGAAACCGTCGTATTAACGCAAAGGACCCACCGCAGGGGTGGGTCCAGAAGTGGCGTAGCGAGGCCAGTTAGTTACTGCCGTTCTCGATACTGTCGCTGATGCTGTCGGCGACGTTGGCAGCGCCTTCGCGGGTCGACTGCCAGGCGCTTTGTGCACCTTCACGCGTCGCCTCCCAGGCCTCACGCGCCTGCTGGCGTGCCTGGTTCCACCAGTTCTCGTTATATTCGGGCATGTCGCCCAGCTCTTCTGCAGACGAGTTGACCAGGACACGGTGTTCGGTATCGCCGTCACTCTCTTGTGAGGTCTCAAGGCGATAGCTGTCGTTGTCCAGAACGATTTCGCGGCCGCCAAGGCCAAGCGTTGCGCCACTTTCGATCACCAGGGCCTGAACCCGCATATTGTCATCGAGCAGGATGTCTTCGACTTCACCGACCTCTTCGTCGGGGTTGTCGGCCATATAGACGTCAGCATCGATGATGTCTTCCGCGGAATAGAGCCCTTGTGGTTCGCTCTCCTTGGATTGCTGCTGCGCCATGGCCTGCCCGCCCGCAAGTCCTGCGGAAATGAGGGTGATGCTGAGAGCCAGAGGTGTCTTACGCATGAGATGACTCCTTTTTGACCTGATTTGGCATCCTTTCCCAGTTAACCCTAATTGAGAATTCGAGGTTTGCCAAAGTCATCGAGTCCGTTTCGTTGCCTTTGGCAAGCCATCTCCGCGCGTTTCGATACGCTGACATACTCCACCATAATGTGGGCGCGCCTTTCGGCATTGCCGCTTGAGTTCGCAAGCGTTCAGTTTTGTATTTTTTTGTGTAAGTCGTTGTTTCAAATAAATACTGGATATTTTTTGGGGTTTGGAAAAGGGTCTGCTACGTTTTGGAGGAAAGCGAACTGGCAAGGAGGCATTCGCCCATGAAAGTACGACGCACGTTGCATCAACGGCTGCTGACTTTGGCATCGGTCACTGCATTGGGCCTTGGCACGATCGCCTTGGCGGGTTGTGGTGACGATGAAGAAGAGATGCCTGCCCAGGGTGAGCAGTCTGCCGTGGAAGAGACCACGCAAGACAATGCGGCCATGCAGGAAGATCCAGTCATTCAGGAAGGTGCCACCAGTGAAGAAGGCGCACCTATCAATGACGAACAGAATCAGGCGTCGCAGTCTGCCAATACCGGTATGAGCGGTGAGGCGACAACCGATTCGAGCGACATTCAGCAGAATGGCTCGGCCTCTCAGGGCAGCAATACTCAGAGCAGCGCAAGCTCACAAAATGAGATGTCCGCTCAGACACAAGAGACGGCTCAAGCTGAGAGCAGCCCGTCGGACGAAGAAGAGCAGGAAAACGAGCAGAACACGCAGTAACCGAGCAAGACGACTTTGACGATGCGGCTCATAGCTGCCATGGTCAAAGTGAACGCAGTAACGAGGAGGAAGGACAAACTCCTCGTAACATTCAGACCATAGTGTCGGAAGCGTACCTAGGAGGTGCAAGCATGATGTCCAAGGAATTTCTCAAAACAGTAGGTATTATCGGCGTTTCATTTGGCCTGGTGGCCAGCCCGCTGACCTTTGCTACTGAAGGAGAAGGGGCAAAAGGGCCGGTCGAGCAGAAGACCGATGAAGCGATCCCCCAGACCGATCCTGTCAATGATCCGACTGCACCAAACAATGCACCGGAATTTGGCCCGAACACCGAAGAGATGGAATCCAATTCCTCTACATCAGGTACCCAGAACAGCACGTCTCCGGGCACCCAGATGAATGAAGGAACCACGAGCGGTACTACTGGCGGTGCAGCTGGCACCACCGGGACTGGCAACACTACCCAAGGTAATGTGCCTGACCCCGACAATGCCGTACCTGAAACCGATCCGGTCAACGATCCGATGAAGGATGACGAAGCCGAGGAAGGTTTCGGTGAAGATAGCCAGTCCATGCCGTCCAACTAAGCGACTGCTATCGATCCGCAAGGATCACGATCTACTCACTGTAATGTGAGTCATTCGCCCCCGATACTATCGGGGGCGATGTTTTTGTATACGCACTTCATTCAGCCCGCTCAAGACGATACAGCCCGCCTTTCGCCTCATCATTGAGGAGATAGATAGTGCCATCGGGCCCTTGTCTCACGTCGCGGATTCTTCCGATTTCGCCTTCGAGCAGTAGCTCCTCGACTTGCGCGGTATCGCCGTCAATCGCGATGCGAGCCAGTTTTTCGCTGCCCAGTCCACCGGCCAGCAAGTCGCCGCTCCACTCAGGGAAGAGGTCACTGCTGACGACGGCCAGCCCCGATGGTGCGTATCGACCTTCGAACACCAGCACCGGATCGCGCATGCCGGGGCGGGATTTCTCGCCAAATGGCTCGTTGGTGGCGTAGTCGTTGCCGAGGGTGACCACGGGCCAACCATAATTCACGCCGGCTTCGATGCGATTGAGCTCGTCCCCGGTGCGAGGGCCATGTTCGCTGGCCCAGACGCTGTCATCCTGAGTCACCGTCATGCCTTGGATGTTGCGATTGCCGATCGAATAAATCTCGTCGAGCCCTGCCGGGTCATCGATAAAGGGGTTGTCCGAGTGTGCTTCGCCAGTCTCGGTGAGACGCAGCACGCTACCGGCATGGTCCTGCTTGTCTTGAGCGCGGGGCGGTTCGGCCCCGCGGTCGCCGATGCTCATCATCAAGCTGCCATCGGCGTGCCAGGCAAGGCGCGAGCCATAATGCCGGCCGGGCTGCGAGAAACGATCCTGAACGAAGAGTTCCTCTAGATCGGTCAGGCTATTGCCTTCCAACCGCGCCCGAGCCAGGGCGCTGGCCGTGTCATCGCCCTCGCCCGGTTTCGAGAACGTGAAGTAGATCCAATCATTGGCGCCATCACCGAATTGAGGGTGGAGCACTACATCGAGCATGCCGCCCTGGCCATGATTGGAGAATTCCGGCAGGCCATCGAGCCGACGGATTTCACCGTTCTCGACAAGGGCCATGCCATTGTCGCGTTCGGTCACCAGGAAGCGTTCATCGGGTAATGCGGCCACCGCCCACGGATGGGCCAGGCCATCGGCGAGACGCACGAGGCGTAGTGCATGGTGTTGGGTCTCGATACGCTCCTGCACGACGTCGCTGGCTACGGCGGCCTCGCCAAGCAGCACGGTGCCCATGGCCAGGGCGATGAGGGGGCTAGGGGAAAGCAAGGCGCTGCGAACGGTCATGAGAATCTCCATGGAGCTAAGGTCTTACAAAGCTAGCAGAGGGTGATGGCGAGCGGGCTCGCTATACGATGGTCTGCCGCAGCAGCCGGGCATCGAGATGATCGGCCATACGCATGGCCAACTGCACGATGGTCAGGGTCGGGTTGGCATGGCCGCAGCCGGGAAAGACACTGGAACCGCCGATATACAGGTTATCCTGATCGAAAACACGACAGTCGAGGTCAACGATACCCTGGCTTGCACTCGCGGCCATGCGCGTGCCGCCCATGTGGTGGCGTCCTACCAACTCGCCGGTGTCTGGCGGAAGGATCGGCTCCTGGGTCAGCCAATCGGCAAGCTTCAAGCGGCCGATATCCGTCTGGCGGAGGTAATCACCCAGCATCAACACGCTCTCGCGCAGGGTGCGCACATCCAGTGAAGAGTACCCCCAACTCAGCCGACACCGGGGCATGCCGAGGCTGTCCAAACGGGTGTCGTCGAGCTCGATGCGGTTCTCGCGACGCGGCTCCTGTTCCCAGGCCGCGCGCAGGATGATTCCCTTGGGTGCCACACCGCTGGCCTGCATCGTCTGGATCCGCTGCTTGAGACTAGGCGACAGGCTTGTCAAGTCCTCAGTCAGCGCCAGATTCTGCTCGGGCCCCATGGTATGGAGCCGCAGGCCGCAGTTGAGTATGTTCCTGGCGATCATGGCGTGTGGCGTGGGCGCAAAGAACGCGTCATAGGCCCTATCCAGGCCCAGCGGGGCAGGGTCGAAGAGCAGGGCCTGGCCGATCGATGCATGGGGATGATCCATCCAGTAACGCCCCAACGTATCGGCGTTGCGAATCAGGCGGCCGCCGCTTTGCCGGTTGGACCATAACAACAATCGGGAGTTTTCTATCCCCCCGCAGGCCAAGACGTAGAAACGTGCATGTACGTCACGTACGCCCCCTTCGTAGTTCGTGAAGCGAGCCGAGGTAATCCGGCCGTCCCGGGTCTCAAGACCCATTAGGTTGGCGGCCGAGCAGAAAGCGAGCCGCGGGGAATCCCTAATCGTCGAGGCGTAACGTGTTCGGGTGTGAACCGACTCGCCAATGGAGAAATGAATGCGCCTCAAGCCGGAGCCGGGCAATTCGCTATCCGGGCCAATGGGCAGCACATCGAGAATCTGTGCCGCCTCGCCGTAGTATGGAACCAGCTCGCTATGCTCGATGGGCCAGCGCGTCTCGGCGGTGGCGGGTTTCGCAGCGAAGTCGTAAGGGTCGAGAGGGCGACACACGCCGCCCCAATGGTTCGTCGAGCCTCCCAGGTAACGCAGCCTGGCGGTATCCAGCGGCACATAGGCACCGCCCACGACCGTGCCACGGTAAAGCGACTGGGAGCGCTCGCTGAATTCAATATCGCCGCCTTCGCAGAGCACGACACGATGGCCGCGCTCGGCCAAACGGGCAGCGATCGGTAGTCCCGCCGCCCCCGTGCCGATCACACAGACATCGACGCTATCGCCGGGTTTGCCAAGCGAGGCGAAGGGAATCTCCATCAGCGGTCTTGGGTATTTAAAAGCCAACCGCTCACGACCAGTCTCTCATCGTTCGAATCGCGCTTTGAGGTGTCACGTGTCGAGTGCCCTTCGGGCAAGCGCATGGCCAGGGTACCCGTCAGCAGGGTTCCCAGGCCCGCCAGGCCGATCAGGCGAAGCAGTGCACGGCGTGTCAGCGTGTGTCGCATGGCGATGCGCATTTCCTCGATCGTCGGCTCATCCAATGAGCATAGCGCAAGGATTACATGAAGTACGCCAGCAGTATCGGAAGGTAGAGAAACGACAGCAGGGTCGAGCAGAACACCAGGCTGGCGACATAGGCCGGCTCGCGCTTGGCACGTTGGGCGAACAGGTAGTTGAACACCGCGATCGGCATGCTCATCTGCAGTACCAGGATGCTATGTGCCAGCGGAGGCAGCTCGAGCAGGTAGCCGATGGCCGACGCCAGCAGCGCCGCCGCCAGGGTACGGATCAGGCTGAAGCTGACCCCGGAGCGTAAGTTGCGTACCTGGATACTGCCCAGCGATACTCCCAGCGTGATCAGCATCAGCGGCACGGTAAAGCCGGACATGAGATCCAGGGTATTGTTCAGCCATAACGGCAGGGTGGTATCGGTGAGCAGGATCGTCAGGGCGATGAGGATCGCGTAGATATTCGGTGTGCGCACCAAGGCCCGCAGCGGCCGGCCGCTGCGGCTGGACATCATGGTGCCGAACGTGAACTGCATCAGCGAGACCGTGACCATGACCGCGATGGCGAAGGCGAACCCGGCGCTGCCGAAGGCATAGAGCACCACGGGAAGCCCCATGTTACCGGTATTGGGGTACATCATCGGTGAGAGCAGGACGCGCCAATCCTTGCGCAGCAACGGGGCGACGAGGAAGGTCAGCGCGGCCATGCCCACCAATACCAGCAAGGTGCCCAGCATGGTGCGACTGAAGCTGCCGGCGTCGACCTCGGCGCCGGATAGCGAGGCCAGGATCAGCGAGGGGGTGCCGATGTTGAAGACCAGCTTGGTGACGAACTCCACCGGATAATCATGGCCTGTGCGAATCCACAGGAAACCGAGGCTGGCCCCGACGAAGACAGGCGCCATTACGGCAAAGAGTTCGGCAAGCATGGGCGGTCCTGAAGATGGCAAGGGTAGGCTATTGTCTACACTCGAGCGCCACATGTGAAATGCATCGAGGTTCCCATACGGTTTCGTTCGGATACACTACGAGCCGACCGAACCGGAAGCCGCCGCATGATTCAGACAGAAACCCAACGCGAAGCCCCCGTGCTTCTCTTCGACGTGTTCAAGACCCTGGTGAGCTTCGATGGGGATCACGTCGACGAGGGGACCTTCATCCATCTTGCGCAGTGGCTGAAATATCGCCTGGTCCAGGTGACGCCGCAGGCACTCGAACGTTGCTACCGGGACGTCAATGCGCACCAGATGGCTGGGGCAGCGGGGGAGCCACCCGATGTGGACGTGCGAACGGTCTGGGATGCCGTGCTGGCAGGGTTCGGTGTCGAGGCTTCACGCCGGGAGACGCTGGTGCCCGAGTTGGCCCTGGTCTATCGCCAGGTGACCACACGCCACATCGATGTCTGGCCCGGGACGTTCGAGATGCTCGACGCCTGCCGGGGGTTTCGCCTGGCCGTTGCGTCCAACACACAGCGTGCCTACACCGAGCCGGAACTGAAGATGCTTGGGCTCTGGGATCGCTTCGAGCACGTCGTGTTCAGTTCCGACGTGTTGGCTTGCAAGCCCCACCCGGCCCTGTTCCGGGCGGCGTTGGCCGCGCTCGAAGTGGCGCCGGCTGATGTTGTCTATGTGGGGGACAACCCCTACGACGACGTTCTGGGTGCCGGCCGGCTGGGCATCCCCGCGATACTGCTCGATCGTGGCACCCCGGTGCCCGAAGGCGTGGCGCTACCCACACCGCTGGCCACCCTGAGCGACGGCGATCCGGCCGCTGTCGCCCGGGTGGCGCGTCAGCATTTCGGCTTGCAGGGATGAGCGCCTTCGTCGGAGCAAGGGCGGTGCTGACCCAAGAGGCGGTCCAGGCTCGCGTCGACGCCAGGGCACCGGGCGATTGCGTCGACCTGTCCGGTTGCGACATTCTCGACGTTGCGTTTGGGCATGGGCAGAACGCGACGCCCATCGAAGGGTTCGATTTCCGCCGGGCCCGGTTGATCCGTTGCAGCTTCATTCATACCTGTTGGCGGGACGTTAAATGCCAGGAGGCCCGCTTCGAGGACTGCGACATGCGCTATACCGATATCGAGCGGACCTCCTTCAAGCGCGCCTCGCTCAATGGCTGCGATCTCTACCGTGCCCGACTGGGGCCCGGCACCGTCTTCGAGTCCGCCGACCTGAACGACTCGTCACTGAACCTGCCCCAGTTCGATGGCGTCGCGCTGCCACGGCGTGTCATCGCGGCGGGGGATTGTCCGGGACTGGTGCAGGAGCGTGCCGCGACCTTTGCGCGATATCATGCCGGGCTGGCACGCATGGGCCGGGGGGACGATCCGGCCAGGATCCCGCTGCACCTGGCAAGACGCCACCTCGAGGCGGCGGCGATATATCGGTCGCTCTCGGCGCACTGGGCCTCGACAGGCGCGACCCGGGATGCCGGTTGGGCCTATTGCCGGGCGCGTCGACTCGAAACCCAGGCCGTCCGGCCCGACAATGTGTGGCGCCGGCGTCGTGAAGAGCGGCACCAGGGGAATCAGGAAGGTCGTGGGCAGGCTGAAGTGACGCCGCCCGGGCTGTTCCTGGGAACGCTGCGGTGGCTCGCTGGCAGCCTGGCCCAATGGGTCGCCGACTACGGCGAGAGCCCGTTGCGAGTGCTGGCCACCTCGGTCGTGGTCATGCTGGGCTTTGCGCTGCTCTATTACATGACTGGCGTCACAGGGCAGCCTGGCGATTCGCTCTGGCTGCGTTTCAGCGATGCGTTGCTTTTCAGCGCGCAGGCCATGACCGCCTCGCTGAATGCCGAGGTGCCTTGGCGCTGGCTGCAATGGGCCACCACGCTGGAGGTCACCGCGGGCATCACCTTGCTGGGTCTGCTGGGGTTCTGTCTGGGCAACCGACTGCGAAATGCGTGAAGCAGAAGGACAGGGCACGGCGGAAAGCGCGAACGTAAATAGGAATTCTTGTCGATAAAGGGCGTGTGCGTCACACTAACCGCCCTTTTCCCGGCCAGGATTTCACATGGAACTGCTGCGCGTCGTCTTTCGTCACTATCGCTGGCCATTCATCGCCGTCATGGCGTTGAGCCTGGCGAGTGCGGTGCTGGGGGTCGGCGTGATCGCCTTCATCAACCAGCGACTGATCGAAACCGGCAGTCCCCTATCGACCTTGCCGCAGTTCATCGGACTGCTCGCGCTGCTGCTTCTCGTGACGCTGGGCGCACAACTGGCATTGACCCTGCTGGGGCATCACTTCGTCTATGGCTTACGGGC
This sequence comes from Litchfieldella xinjiangensis, assembly GCF_000759345.1. Classification (GTDB taxonomy): domain Bacteria; phylum Pseudomonadota; class Gammaproteobacteria; order Pseudomonadales; family Halomonadaceae; genus Litchfieldella_A; species Litchfieldella_A xinjiangensis. Next base: position 1,260,360 of record NZ_JPZL01000001.1, on the reverse strand, counting down.
CCGGTTGGTCAAGCGCATCCTCGATACCGACATCGAACGCCTCGAACAGCTGGGCAGTGCCACGCTGCTGGCCAGCCTCTCGAGCGACGTCCGCAATATCACCATCGCCTTCGTGCGCCTGCCGGAGCTGGTCCAGGGGGTGGTACTGACCCTGGCGGCCGTGGCTTACCTCGCCTGGCTGTCGCCATCCCTGCTTGCCGTCACCGCGGTCTGGATCGCCTTTACCATGGGCGTGGGTTGGCTACTGGTTTCCCGCGTCTATAGCCATTTCCATCAGGTCCGCGAGAGTGAAGATCGGTTATATCAGGATTTCCAATCGGTGATCGAGGGCCGCAAGGAACTGGCGCTCAATCGCGATCGGGCCCGTCATCTTTTCGATGAGGTCTACGACACCGATGCGCGTGACTATCGCTATCACATCATCCGTGCCGATACCTATCACCTGAGTGTCAACAATTGGGCCAACATCATGATGCTGGGCGCCATTGGCGTGGCGTTCTTCCTGGCCAACGGGCTGGGGTGGGCCAGTGCCTCGGTGGCCGCGACCTTTGCCTTGACCCTGCTGTTCCTGCGCACGCCATTGATCCAAGCCGTCGGTGCCTGGCCGACACTGATCAACGCCCAGGTCGCCTTCGACAAGCTCAACAGTCTCGAGCTGACCGAGTACCAGGCGGGCTTTGAAGTAGACGATGCCTTGGCTGACTGGCGACAGATCGAGCTGCGGGGCGTCACGTACCGCTATGCGTCAGGCGAAGCCGGGGAGGGCTTCGTCGTCGGGCCGATCGACCTGACACTGGTACGCGGAGAGCAGGTCTTCCTGATTGGGGGCAATGGAAGCGGCAAGTCGACCCTGGCGCGGCTGCTGTCCGGGCTCTACCGCCCCCTCGAGGGTGAGATCCGGGTCGACGGACGCGCCCTGACCCCGGCGGAATGGGGCGCTTACCGGGCGCGCTTTGCCAGCGTCTTCACCGACTTCCACCAATTCGACCGGCTCATGGGGCCGAATGGCGACGCGCCCGATCCCATGCTGGTCGAGACCTGGCTCGAGCGGCTGCAGATGCAGCACAAGCTTCAGTTCGCCGGGGACCGGGTCACCAATCCGCATCTTTCCCAGGGGCAGCGTAAGCGCCTGGCACTGCTGCTGGCCATTGCCGAATCCCGCGACATCCTGTTGCTCGACGAATGGGCCGCCGACCAGGATCCCCAGTTTCGCCGCCTATTCTACCGCGACCTGTTGCCCCACCTACGCGAGATGGGCACGACGGTCTTTGCGATCAGCCATGACGATAGCTACTTTGCGCACGCGGATCGCCTGCTTGAAATGCGCCAAGGGCAACTGAGCGAGCTCACCGGTGCCCAACGCGAGGGGGCGAGTCGCGATGCGGTGGCCCGCGTTGGCTCGGAGTGAGTCAAACGAGAAGGAGTGTTTTCGGATAATGAGAAAGGTTCCATTGTTTCTGTAAATGATAACTTTTATCATGATGGCCAATAGGTTCCGCATTCCCGTGCATCAACCGAGATCCCATCATGGCCCACTCACCCGCCCGCCGTATCCCGCACCCGCTAGCCACCGCCATTCGCCAGGCCATGGGCCTGTCGCTCACCGGCCTGATGTTGGCCGCCCCCAGCCTCGTGCTGGCGCAGGATACGGGCCAGGATGAGGCGGTCGAATCCGACACCATGGTGGTGGTGGGGACGGCGTTGAAGGTGGATGCGCCGCTGGTCGAAACCCCACGTCCCGTCTCGACCGTCAACCGAGAAGAGCTCGACGAGCGCAACGTGCAGCAGCTAGATGAGACGTTTCGCTATCGGTCTGGCGTGTTGTCGGGCCATTATGGGTCGGATAACGATACGAACTGGTTCAAGGTTCGAGGGTTCGATCAATCGACCTATCAAGATGGGCTTCGCCTTTATCAAGAGGGGTATTATTACTCGACCCCCGAGCCATATGGGCTGGAAAGCGTCGAAGTCTTCAAGGGCCCATCTTCTATTCTCTACGGTGAAGCCCCTCCCGGCGGGATGATCAATGCCATCAGCAAACGTCCAACTGAGGAACAACAAGGGCGATTCGATATCCAGGCGGGCAACCGTGACCACCGTCAGGTGGGTATCGATACGTCTGGACCATTGACGGAGTCGGGAGATGTACGCTATCGCTTCGTGGGGACCTATAAAGAACGCGATGGTGATTTGGATCATACTTATAATGATCGTTATTATTTGGCTCCCAGTTTAGAATTTGATGTCAATGAAGATACAATGCTTACCTTGTTAGCTAGTTTTCAAAGAGATGATGGGATTCCTACAAATCCGTTTAAACCTATTTATGGGACTGTAGAAAGTACACCATTCGGGGAAATCGATAGATCAACGAATTTGGGGGAGCCTGGCTATGAGCGGAATGAGCGAACCCAAGCATCACTAGGCTATGAGTTAGATCATTACATCGATGACACGTGGCGGCTTGAGCATTCTCTGCGTTATAGTGAGATGGAGCTTGATCTCATTAGTATTTATTCATTTAGAAGCTCTGGCGATCTTCCGAGAGAGACGAATCGCGGCTTGGCTTACAGAGATGGCAAGACAGAGACCTGGACAACTGATAACAGGTTTGTCGGTAATTGGAATACAGACCGGCTTGAAAACACCCTGTTATTAGGACTGGATTATCAGGACCTAAAAAATAAGGGTGAAGAGTATGATGATTTCGCTTATGGTACCATTGATATGTTTTCCCCTTCGTATGGCAATTACACTAGGGTGACAGATGGTCAGTTAGCGTATCGTGAGATAAAAAAAGAGCAATTCGGCGTGTACGTTCAAGATCAGCTTCGCATCGATGATAAATGGGTGCTACTGGGTAGTGCGCGCTACGACAAGGTTTCTACGGATAATGTAAGTACTGGCTCTGTTCAACAAGAAGGACATCGTAATGACTCAGAAGTATCCTTTTCTGGCGGTGTCATGTATCTTGCCGAAAACGGAATATCACCTTATCTTAGCTACACAGAATCATTCGAAGCTTTAACAAGTTTTGGCGCGGATGGGCTATATGAACCACGAAAAGGAAAGCAGTGGGAGGTAGGGGTAAAATATGCGCCGCTAGATTGGGATGGTTATGTTGCAGCTTCAGTTTTTGATTTGAGTGAAGAGAACTCAATTTATGGGTATACGTTTACCCAGAGTCAAATAGCAGAGAGAAGTTCCACGGGGCTGGAGCTAGAAGCGGTGGGGTATGTTACAGACGAACTTCAGTTGACTGCAGCCTACACCTATACTGATGCTCGAATTGATCAGTCAGAAGAAATTCGAGATCAGCGCGCTTCATTAATCCCCCGGCATATGGCGTCTACATGGCTAGATTATGCCTTTACCCAAGGGACTGTTGCTGGGCTGAAGCTGGGCGCGGGTGTGCGCTACGTGGGCGAAAGTGTAGATGGAGATGTAAAGGTCAACGATTTTACTTTGCTTGATGCAATGGCAAGTTATGATTTTGCCAATAACTGGCGAGCCCAAATCAACGTAAACAACGTTACTGACGAAGATTATGTGGCAAGTTGCGACACTGGATGGTGCTACTACGGCGAATCCCGTAGCGTAATCGGTAGCCTTAGCTACCGCTGGTAAGTCTCCAGCCGTAACGAAACCGCCCGGCCAATTGGCCGGGCGATCTATTTAACGCCTATCGACAGGTTACGCGATCAGAGCATGAAGTCCTCGGCGCGCAGGGTATCGACACCCACCACGTCGATCTGAAGGTCGACGACCCCATCCCCATTGATGTCCCCCTGCACCAGGCTCCCTTCGCTACGAAGCTCACCGGCCGTGCCTGTGAAGGCCGCATTGCCTACCCAGGCAAAGGCCTGGTCGCCGTCGCTGGCCAGGTCGGCATCGATGGCCGACAGGTCGATCTGATCGCCTCCCAGTTGGTCGAAGTCGACGATGATGTCGCTGTCGAACGCGGTGGATTCGAAGGTCGAGAGCAGCACGAAGGTATCTGCGCCGTCGCCGCCGCTCAGCATATCGCCGCCCAGGCCACCATAGAGCGTATCGCTGCCTTCGGTGCCGTAGAGGGAATCGCTGTCATCGCTGCCCAGCAGGCCACTGTCGTCGCTTTCGACGACACCGTCCAACTCACCGGTGGCGACCAGGTTGTCGGGCAGGGCATGGCTGCCGTCCTGCACCTTGTACGAGAAGCGCCACACTTCACCCGGATCCAGCACCTTGCCGCCATTGGCTGCATCGACGGTGTAGCCATTCTCGCCCTTCACATACGCGCCATTCCACAAATCGGTGATGGTGCCGGGCAGCGTGAAGTTGACCGAAGGGGCATTGACTGCCACGTCTGAGGTATTGGTCACGAAGACTTCAGTGACATAACCGGTCGACCAGGCACTGGAGACATTGCTGGTGACTTCGAGCACGTCGGCAGCGCTTACGCTTGGCTCCATGGCATCGAGAAGCGAGGTGTCGGCTGCTTCACCGGCGACTAGGGCCGAAGGATCGAAGGTCAGCGTCGTTCCGTTCAGCGCCAGGGCCGTCGGTGCCTCGCTGGTCGGGGCATAGGCCTTGAAGGAGAAGCGCATGATGCCGCCGGCCTTCAGTGCGTCGCTGCCATCGTAGCTGACACGATACTGATCGCCTGTTTGAGACAGCAAGGTGGCGCCGTAGAACTGGGTGACGTCCGACGGCACGCTGAACGCGATCTCGGGGTTGGCGATGTCGCTGTCCGAGTGGTTGGTGATCTCGACGCGCATCACGTAACCACCATCCCAGCGATTGACCATGGCCAGGCTGACTTCCATGGCACCGGCTTCGATGGCTGTCGCGGGTTCACTGACCGCGACCGGCTCGGTTACCTCAGCCTCAGGCTCGATGACCACAAGCTCGGGCTCGACGACAACGAGTTCAGGTTCGATGACCACGAGCTCGGGCTCGATAATCACAAGCTCGGGCTCGGCGACTACCGTCTCGGCCACAGGCTCGAGCGCTTCGCTAGGCTCGGTCGTCACTGGTTCCAGTACCAGTTCGGGCTCGGTTACCGGCTCGGATACAAGGACCGGCTCGACTTCTGCGATCGGCTCCGGCGCCGGCTGGATCACCGGCTCGCTGGGTGCGATGACTGTCTCTTCCTGCTCTTGCTCACCGTCGGCGAGAATCTCCTGGGGCGTAGGCACGCTGGGCGCCGAGCCTTGGGTGGTCTTGCGCGAAGCGATATCCAGCACGGTGCCGTCGGCGAAGATGGCTTGCTCCATGCCGATCAGGGTGTTGTCGTCGCTGCTGCCGTCAAGATAGACGCTACCATCGTCATTGAAGCGAATCTTGTAGGCGCTGTAGTTCTGTTCCAGGTGTGCGGTATCGAAGCCGTCACCACCAATCAGACTGTCCGTACCCAGGCCGCCGCGCAGGATGTCGTCTCCGGCACCGCCATACAGCGTGTCATGGCCCAGCGCGCCGTCCAGGTAGACACCGTTATCGGTACCCTGAACGATATCGTTGCGGCGTGAACCGACCACATAATCGAAAGTCGTGTGGTTGGCCCCGGCTTCGGTGATGGCGCCATAACTCACGCCGCCGTTGTTGTACCACAGGGTGGTGGACATGCCGTCGGCATCGGCATCACGGATCGACTGTTCGACGTGAACGGTATTGTCGTGATCCTGGCCACCGTGGAAGTTAATGTCACGATCGGTGGAGAGTACATGCACATCGTTGCCTACCGACGAGCGCCATGAAGCAAACAGGACGCTGTGGCGCATGCCGGAGTCTTCGAGATTGGTCAGCGCGCCGTCATAGCTTTCGCGCAGTTCGAAGGCGTAGCCATTGCCACCGGCACCCTTGTTGAAGGCGCCATGCGCACCGAGGGCATCGGCATGCAGGTCGAGCGAGAGCGCGAATTCGAAGGCCGTTGAGGGGCCATTGAGCACCTCGATATCCTTGACCAGCGCATCCACGGTGCCGTTGAGCTTGATCGCCTGGTAATCGGTCAGCTTCGAGAGGGTGTTACTGAAAACGGCGTTGTCGGGCGTGCCGAGTTCGTAGTCGACCGTGAAGCCTTGAAGCGTCACGTTCTCCAGCACATCGATGCGCTGTACATGGGTCTCGCCACCGTCGAAATCGAAATGAACCCCACGGTCGAGCGTGACCTTGCCGCCTTCCACCGAGACGACATTGGCCATGCTGGTACGCAGCGGTGCATTCAGCTTCTGCCAGGAGGTGTCACCGATCTCGTCGAAATATTCCTGGGTGTTGTCCTGCCAGATACGTACGGTGTCGCCGACCTTGAGGCCATGGCCCGAAGATAGGGCCAGCTCGTGGCTGCCTTCGGCAGTATCCTTGAGCAATAGCCCAGCCGAGGCGGTTCCGGCGCCCTCGACCAGGAAGCCGTTCTGATCGCCCAGCGAGAGCGCCTTGTCGGTAAACGTGATGATGGTCTCGCCGCGGCCGGCGCCGACAATTGTGATATCCGAGCGCTCGATAGTAATGTTGCTATCGAAGCGGTAATTACCCGCTGCCAGTTTCAGCACGCTGCCATCGGGCGCGCTGTCGATCAGCTTTTGCAGGTCACTGCTGCTGGTACCGGCCGCCACGTTGATGACGTTTTCCGCTTCTACCGTCGGGGCGGTGCTGGTGCTGGTACTATCGACAAATGCGGTTTCGGCAGGCGCCTCTTCAACGACAGCGGTCTCTTCCTGAACTGTCGGTTCGCTTACCTCTACCGGCTCGCCCTCAAGCGTCGGTTCGCTCTCGGATTGGGAAACCTGAAACAGGCTGCTCGCTTCGGGGGAGAATTCCGGTTCTACGCCATTGACGGTGAAGGCCGACGGCAGTTCACCGTTTTCGGTCTGCACCTTGAACTTGAAGCGTACGGTTTCGCCCGGGGCGATGTCGTTCTGACTGTCGTCATCAATGACTGTGTAACGATCGCCCGTGTGAGCGCTGACGATGCTATCCCACATGTCGGTGATCGTACCGGGCAGCGTGAAATCCACCTGGTAGTCAGTGATGGTCTCGGTTCCCTTGTTGGTGATGAAGATTTCCATCACGAAGCCGCCATTCCATTGGCTGCTGAGAGTGGCATCGATATAAGGACGCATTGGGCTACCCGTCGGTCTAGCGTAGGGAGTAGGCCCGGGCTCATGCTCGGACCCGCACAATGTCGACTGCAGATAAGGCGAAGCACGCAAGGAGGGAGAGCAGAGAGGCTCAATTCAGTGCGGGTGGGCATTCGTTGCCCGAGTGTCGTCCCTGACTGGCGCTTGGCTGACAGGACGAGGCGACTATAGGGGAAGGGTTACATCAGGTGTGCCACGATAACCGGCATGTAATATGCGGTGATCGGGGTTAAAGTTTTGTCAGTACTTGCCGAGAGGCCCTAATATAAGTTAGCCAGGGGGAGAAAAAAAAGGTACCACAAAACTGTGGTTAGAGGCGGCGCAGCCCCCACATGAAGTAGGCGCCACCCAATAGCGATGCGACCAGTCCGGCAGGAATCTCCTGGGGAAACAGAAGTTGCCGCCCCAACCAGTCGGCGGTGACCATGAGGACGGCCCCCACCAGTGAGGCGCCGAGCAGATGAGCGCCAGCGCGCGAAAAGCCCATCAGGCGTGCCATGTGCGGCGCGAGCAGGCCCACGAAGGAGAGCGGGCCGACCACGAGCGTGGCACAGGCGGTGAGCAGGGCGACCAGGCCCAGCAGGGCAAGGCGCGAGCGGTCCACGCCGATGCCGAGTGAGCGGGCGGTAGGCGCGCCCAGCGGGAGGATATCCAACCAACGGGCGAAGGGGCGGGTGGCTAGCGCGAGGCACACTGCGACAACGATGACCACCAGGGCGCTACTCAGGTCGACGTAGTAGGTGGAGCCCGATAGCCAGGCGATCACTTGCTGCCCGCGGGGATCGCCCCCGGCGAGGACGTAACTGCGCACGGCATCGAACAGGGCGGTCATCGCCACCCCGGTCAACAGCAACCGTTCCGGCAGATACCCGCTGCGCCGGTTGAGAACGATCAACACGCAAAGGGTGATGAGGGCGCCCAGTGTGCCGGCAGCAACCAGTGTCAGGTTACCGGGCGAGGGCACCAGGAAAATGGCGGCGATCAGGGCGATGGCGCTGCCCCCGCTGATGCCCAGGATTTCAGGGCTGGCCATGGGGTTGGATGTGAGTCGCTGGATCAGCGTACCGGCAATCGCCAACATGATCCCGCTGCCGGCCGCTGCCAGCATGCGCGGCAAGCGCCATTCCATCACGTCCCAATCACCGGGGCTTAGCCACTGCCAGCCTGCCGCACCCTGGCCGAGCAGCAGGGCGACCAGGATCATGACGAACAGGCCCAGCGCCAGACCAGTCGCCAGGCGCCCTGGCGCGGGATGACGTCGCCCGAAGCTACCGGTGGCACCGCCCGGGGGCTGCCCACCCGCCAGGCGCAGTCGAGGAATCAGCCACAACAAGAGCGGTGCGCCGAGGGCCGCGGTAGTCGCCCCGGTAGGAATCAGGGTCGGCAGGGCGCCGCTGAAGCGTTGCAGGAACTGATCCGTGGTGGCCAGCAATAGCGCACCGAGCAGGGTCGACCAGACCACACGCTGACCGAGGCGGCGTGCGCCGGCCAGACGAACGATATTGGGCGCGGCCAGCCCGATGAAGCCGATGATCCCGACCACGCTGACCACACAGCCTGTAATGAAAACGGCCAGGCCCAGCCCGGCCAGGCGCAAGTGCTTGAGCGAGATCCCCAGGCTGCGTGCGCTGGCATCGTCGAGTTCGAGGATCGTCAGGGGGCGCAGCAGCAGCCAGGCTGCCAGGGCAGAAAGGGCCAGGCGGGGCAGCAGATAGACTACGTCGTCCCAGCCGTTCTGCGAGAGTGAGCCGGCCCCCCAGATCAGCAAGCCCTTGAGGGCCTCCTGATGAAACAGCAACAGCACCATGGCCAGCGCGCCGAAGTAGAGATTGACTACCAACCCGGCAAGCACCACGACCATCGGTGCCAGGCCACGTCGCCACGCCAGCAGGAACACCAGCCCCATGGCCAGGCCCCCGCCGGCCAGGGCCACCCACTCGCGCCCCAATACCAGAAGCCCGGGGGCCATGAGGGTAGCCGCCATCAAGGCCAGATTGGCACCGCTGGCGACACCCAGCGTCGTCGGGGCGGCGATCGGGTTGCGCAACACCTGTTGCATGAGCACGCCGGCCAGGGCCAGGCCACCCCCGGCCAGAAGCGACATGGCCAGGCGCGGCCACCAGCTGTAGTGGAGCAACAGGCTCTTCGAAGCCTGGCTGGAAGACGCCTCGAAGGCCGCCAGGACACCCTCGACGATGCCTTGCTGCGCCTGGAGCGCGAACAGCACCAGGCCGAGCAGCGGCAGGGCGAGGAAGAGGCAGACGCGTCCCGGGGTGAATCTCACGCGCTCAGCGAGCATGGCTAGCCTCCAGCGCCTCGACCAGCGTCTTTGCGAACCGCTGGGCCGAAGGCAGGGCGCCAAAGCTCCAGGTCGGCGGCAGGTAGACGACCGAATCGTCCTGTACGCTGGGTAGATGGCGCCATAGGCCGCTTTCGGCCAGCTGTGACTCGACGCCCACCGGCAAAGGCTCGACCACGACCAGTCGGGCATCAATATCGACGAGCGCATCGAGGCCGACCAGCGAGAAGCCCCAGGCGTTAGTGACGCCAGTCCATGCGTTTTCCAGCGCTAGACGCTCGAGTACGGCCTGGAACAGGCCATTGTCGCCAAAGACGCGAACGTGGCGTGCATCCATGAACTGGACGACGAGCAGGGGGGGCTGGTCGTCTGCGAGCTGGCTTCGCAGATCATCGAAGAGGGCTTGGGACGCTTCGATGAGATGCTCTCCCTCGCGCTCCCGGTCGACTAGCGACGCGACTTGGCGCGTCAGGGCTAGCATCTGCTCCCAGGTGTCTTCATCGGGGGTATACAGCGAGAAACTTTCGACCGGGGCGATGCGAGACAGGCGAGGCGTCAGGTTGGCAAACATCGGCGAAAGCAGGATACGATCCGGGTCGAGGCTGGCCAGCAGTTCAAGGTTGGGTTGCGTGCGCAGGCCCAGGTCATGCACCTCGGGCGCCAACCTCGGTTCGGCGACCCATTCGTGATAGGCGTCGATCTGCGCCACCCCCTGGGGCATCACGCCGAGCGCGACCAGCGTTTCCGCCAGGGTCCAATCGAGGGTGACGATATCGAGCGGGGGTCGGTCGGTATCGCTCGCGGTAACCGGCTGAGCCAACAGGAATCCCAGGCAGGTGACGAAGCAGCCCAAGGCAAGTCGATGCAAGCAACGAATGACGCCTGGCTTCATCAAGCCACCACGGCAATGGGGTGGGCGCTCCCGGGGGGTGTCATGACCTGCATCGGAATGCCATAGATGGCTTCCAGGGTGGCGTCTTGCATCATTTCAGTGGGGGTGCCGCGTGCCAGGACACGCCCGCTATGCAGGGCCACCAACTGGTCGCAATACCTTGCTGCCATGTTCACGTCGTGAAGCACGATCACTACGCCGAGCCCCAGCTCACGGGACAACTGGCGAATCAGGGCCAGCACCTCGACCTGGTGGGCGATATCCAGGGCGGCCAACGGTTCGTCGAGCAGCAGGAAACGGCTGCCCTGGGCGATCAGCATGGCGAGCCATACGCGTTGACGCTCCCCACCTGACAACGTATCGACCAGCCGATCGGCGAAGGGCTGGGTATGGGTCAGGGCAATGGCGCGCTCGATCTGGTCGCGGTCCTGCTGGGTATGCCGGCCCAGCAGGCCGTGCCAGGGGTAGCGGCCGAAGCCGATGAGCTCGCGCCCGGTCAGGTTTTCGGCACTGGGAAGATGCTGGGGAAGATAGGCGACCTGGCGAGCGAACTCACGATTGCCCCAGGCCGACAAGGCCCGATCGTCGAAGCGAATCTCGCCATGGCTGGGTGGCTGCTGCTGGGCCAACAGCTTGATCAATGTCGACTTACCCGAGCCGTTGTGACCGATCAGGCCATGCACGCGGCCTTCATCGATCGTCAGATCGGTGGGTTGCAGCAAGGGCCTGCCGTTGACTTCAAAGGCAGCGGCATCGACATTGAACATGGTCTGGCTCCGCATCGCCGTTTTTGCGGGAAAAGGGTTGGCGCCAAGGCGCAGCTGGGAAGCCTAAAGCAAATAAGAATAATTATCAATATGTGGCCGCGTCGCGCTACGGCCTGGCGCGATCGATAACGGTTATCTATATAAGAGATAAGGCTTTGTATTAGCATCCTTCGCCAGCCTCTGCCATCCTTAGGCATGAGGTTGGGGAATAGCCCCTTGTTCCATCACGGAGGAGTCTGTATGCCGCATACATTACCCGAACTGCCTTATAGCTATGACGCTCTGGAACCGCACATCGATGCCATGACCATGGAAATCCACCATTCCCGGCATCACAACACCTATGTCAACAACCTGAACGCTGCGCTCGAAGGCACCGGGCTTGAAGACACCCCGGTTGACGAGATCCTCGCCAATCTGGACCGCGTGCCCCAGGACAAGCGTCAGGCCGTCATCAACAATGGCGGTGGTCACTCCAACCACTCCAAGTTCTGGGAAATGATGTCTCCCAACGGCGGTGGCAAGCCGCACGGCAAGGTGGCCAGCGCCATCGACAGCGAGCTGGGTGGCTTCGAAGCCTTCCAGGACGCGTTCGTCAAAGCGGCTACCGGTCGTTTCGGCAGTGGCTGGGCGTGGCTCAGCGTGACTCCCGAAAAGAAACTGGTGGTCGAGAATACGCTGAACCAGGACAGCCCGGTCATGCACGGCAACACGCCGGTACTCGGCCTGGACGTCTGGGAGCACGCGTATTACCTGAAGTACCAGAACAAGCGTCCCGATTATGCCAAGGCGTTCTTCAACGTGGTCAACTGGGAAGACGTCGAGCGTCGTTACCAGGAAGCCACTGCCTGAATCAGGCACCCCTGAAGTGAAAGAACCGCGGCCCTCGGGTCGCGGTTCTTTTTTTGTCAGAAACGATTTTTATCAGAATCGGTAGTCGAGCGAGGCGATGACGCTGCGCTCTGCGCCGAAGTAGCAGAATTCGAGCGAGTTACACGACGCCACGTACTCCTTGTCGAGCAGGTTGGTCACGTTGATTCGTGCGCTCATGCCGGCGAGACCGACCCGGGCGAGGTCGTAACCGAGGGTGGCGTCGACCAGGGTGTAGTCGGGTACGGTTTCGGTATTGGCGCGGTCGGCATGGATGTCTGCGTGATAGCGAACGCCCAGTCCGGCATCGAGGCCGGCGTCGAACGTGTAGTGCCCCCACAGGCTGGCCTGATGACGCGGTGAGTAGATGGCATGGTTACCTTGATTGCCGTCGTCGCTGCGCTCATAGGTGGCATCCGTATAGCTATACCCCGCCTGCACGCTCAATTGCTCGGTCACTTGGCTGCGTGCCTCGAACTCGACCCCCTGTGACTGGATCTCGCCCACGGCGCGATAGTCGTCGGTGGGCTGCTCCTTGGTACCGACATTCTCCTGGTTGATGCGAAACAACGACACGCTGTAGCGATCCTCGCTGCCCGGCGGCTGGAACTTCAGGCCGGCTTCGACCTGTTTCCCCTCCATGGGTTGCAGCAAGTCGCCATTGGCATCGACGAAGCTGGTTGGCGTGAAGGCGGTGGAATAACTGATGTAAGGGGCCATGCCACTGTCGAATAAATAGAGCAGCCCGGCCCGGCCGCTGAACTGGGTGTCGTCCAGCTCGCTGCTGCTGTCCGTGTCGAGATCGGTGTTGGCGATATCCACCCAGTCGTAACGACCGCCCAGCGTCAGGCGCCAGTTATTCATGGCCATCTGGTCCTGCAGGTAGACCCCGGTCTGCCTGAGGTCATGGGTCTGGCGGGTCGGCGGGTACATGGCGGTGGGCTCTGCACCGTACTCGGGATCGAAGGCGTCAATATTGGGGAATGCGCCGGATGGCCAGACGATGTCGTTTTCGCGGTTCTGGTAATCGAGCCCGACGAGCACGGTATGATCGATGAAGCCGCTCTTGAGGTTGGCTTGGAGCTGGTTGTCGACCGTCCAGGCTTCCAGCGATTCGTCGCCCCCCGAGTAGAAGCGGGTTAGCTCGGTGTCACTTGCCCAGCCGTAGGCATAGACCTGGTTGAGCTCGACATCGGCATTGAGGTAGCGCAGCCGCTGCCGGGCGGTCCAGGCATCGCTGAAACGGTGCTCGAGCGCGTAGCCGAACATGCGCTGGGTCCGCTCGAACGTGTCGTAGTCATCCTCGCCTTCGAAGAACCCGTTCGAGATACGCCGCCCGTTGCGGCCGGTGACCGTGCCCTCGTAGGGCAGGCCGCCGTGATAGCCCCCCTCGGGTTCCTTCTGCAGATAGGCATGCAAGGTCAGGCTGGTGGCATCGGTCACGTCCCAGGTGAGTGAAGGCGCAATGGCATAGCGCTCCTCCTCGACGGGGCCGAACTGGGTATCGGCGGCGCTGGCGATACCGGTCAGGCGGTAGGCGACACGGTGCTGATCGCCAAGCGGCCCGGTGAGGTCGAAGGCGGCACTGCGGTGGGCGTTGTTACCCATGCTCAGGCGCAGGTGGCCGCTGTCCTGGAATTCGGGGCGCTTGCTGTTCAATGCCACGACCCCGCCGGGGGAGGCCCGGCCGTAGAGCACCGAGGCCGGTCCACGCACCACCTCGATGCTGTCTAGGAACCACGGATCGACGGTCAACGAGCTGTAGGAGTTGGTGTCGCCGGTGATCTTCAAGCCATCGAGAAAGGTATTGTCCAGGCTGCCATCGGAAAAGCCTCGCAGCACCAGGTAATCGTAACGATTCGAGGCGCCGATCTGGTTGGTGAATACCCCGGGCGTGTAGCTGGCGGCACGCTGCACGGTGCGTGCTCCCTGATGCGCCATCTGCTGCTCGGTGATCAGCGAGACGGATTGCGGTGTCTCGACGAACGGTGTCGCGACCTTGGTCGCTGCCTGCTGGGCGGTCACCGTTAACGTGTTCAATGCTTGTGTCGGTTGTGATGTTGCGGCTTGCTCGTCCTGTGCCTTGGCCAGGGCGGGCAGGGTCATGGCCAGGCTTGACGACAGGGCGGCGATGGCAATCGAAAGCGGCTTCTTGTGCAGCATGAACGGCATGGCGGGGCTTTCCCTGAATGAGAATATTTCGGTAATGAGAATTATTGCACTGCAGGGTTGCCGCCGGGCTATGCGCAACGACACAAAAGCTATGCCAGCTGACAAACCGGCACCGGCGCAGGGAACGATTACGCCAAGGGTTTAGTAAAGCGCGCTGGGCACGACGCCGTAACGGCGCTTGAACGCCGTGGTGAAGTTGGTGGCATGGCGGTAACCGACGAAGTGGGCCGCTTGCTGAACGCTATACCCCTGACGCAGATAATCGTGGGCCAGCGCCAGGCGGCGATCCCGCAGGTAATCGAATATGGATTGGGCATAGGTGGCCTGGAACTTCTGGCGCAGACTGCTGGGGCTCATGGCGGCCTGTTCGGCCAGGCTTTGTAACGTATGCGGCTGTGCCGGGGTATCATCGAGCAGTCGCCGGACGGCTTCGAGGCGTTGGCGTTCCTGGGGTGCCAGCGGCGTGCGGGCAGGGCAGGCTGATCCTTGAGGCAAACCATGAGCGAGCAGTTGCAGGGCGAGCCCTTCGAGCAACCACTGGCGCTGAGGCATCGGCCAGGCGCCAGCCGAGGCATCCTCGAGCGCCGAATTCAGTGAGCCGGGCAGTTGCCATGGGTGCAGCCAGACCCGCGGAAGCGTGAGGGCGGCGTCGAGCGGCAGCCCCGTCGCCATGGCGTCCTGCCCAAGTGAGAGCGTCAGGGTTCTCAGGCGTTGTCCCGATGCCTGGCAGGCGCGCAGCGCATGGCGCTCGTCGAACCGGGCACTCACGGCGCTCCCCTGCGTCAGGGTGACCGCGTCGTCTCCCAGGCGAATCTGAACGGTTCCCTCCAGGATCACCACGATCAATAGCCATGCTTGTTGGCGCGAGGTCGATTCGTAGTGCTGAAGTACATCGATATCCGAACAGGTCAGGCGTAGCCCGGGGCGCAGGTCGTATTCCTCGACGCGCCCGCGAACCACGGCGGGCTGTGCCAGAGCGTGGCGCGGCGTCGAACCGAACATGGGGAAACGGTAATCGATGCCGTAGTGCTGGCCGAAATCCAGGAAGTCGCTCACCGAGTAACTGTGCTGGGCCGGCTGGATCGAGGAGAGCATCTGGGTCATGAGCGAGTCGCCTGGAAAAAGCCATGCCCGAAGGCATGGCAGTGCGAGCAAACGATCGAAGTCAGTTCAGTACGCCACAGACCAGGAGAGGGTGTAGGTGCGGCCACGCCCCTGGTAATCGTAGAGATAGGCGGGGCCGTAGTTCGGCGAGTACAGCGCGATAGAGCGTTGCCCCCAGACCGTGGAATACTGATTGTCGAGCAGGTTCTGCACGCCGAGGCTGAACGTACCGAAGTCGGTCAGTTGGCTGAGCGCCAGGTCCAGCGTGGTGGCGCCATCGATGCGGCCCCCGGCATCGTCCTCGAGATCGAACTCATGGTTGGCCTGCAGCCGGGCCGAGCGATCCAGGTCGGCCCAGCCGAGATAGGCCGTGGCACTCGACGGCGATGACGTCGTCACGCTGCGGTCTTCCCATGCGCCGCTGTCGTTCTTCTGCTCCGAGCGCACCACATGCAGCGTGCCCCCCGCTTCGAAACCGCTGTCAAAATAGCGTGTCAACGCGGCTTCAAAGCCATAGTCGCGCTTCTTTTCGTCGAGTACGTCCAGACTCAGATCGGCCTTGTTATAGGCAATGGCCTTATCCGACCAGGCGTAATAGGCTGCGGCTTGGGCAACCCAATCCCCACCGCGGTAGCGCCAACCGAGTTCGACCTGGTCGGTCTCGATGGCGGTCAGTGGGTTGTCGGCTACCGACAACCCCTCCTTGCCATAGTACTTGGCGGGGTCGGGCAATTCGAAGCCTTGGCTGTACTGCAGCCAGGTCTGCTGGTCGTTGCCGAAATCGTAGAGCGCCTTGGCATTGATCAGCGTGGCGTCGTAATCGTTGGCGCCGCCGGGTATGCCCTGGAAATCGTCGACCTCGACGTCCATATGCTGGCGCCGCACACCGGCCGACAAGGCGATGGCATCGGTCGCCTGCCAGTCGCCCTGGGCGAAGGCGGAGATACCATCCACCTCGAAGCTCGGGTAGCGGGGGGCGACGCTATCGCGTTCCTGAACCAGGCCGCCGGTGGCGTCACTGGTCGCCCGGTCGAAAATCATCTGGCTGGCATCGAAGCGTTCGCGATCCAGGTCCAGGCCGTAGGTCAGGCCGATGCGATCCGTCAGCTCGACATCGAACAAGGCCTTGATCCCGCTCAGGTCAGTGTTCTGCTTGGATGTGCTGAAATAATATTGTGAGACCGGCTCGCCGTATGCCCATTTTCCGTCACCGTCGAGATCGTCATAGGCACCAACGTACGGGAAGGGATGAAAGCTGACTTCCTCCTCGCGATGGAAGGCTTGTAGGTAGAAGTCCTGCCCCAGCAGGTCGCCGTTGTGGTACTGCAGGTTGAGCATGCGGCGCACGGTTTCCGGCTCGCGGTCGGCGCTGAAGCCGTCGCGCATCTCGGCACCTTCGAGTGTCACGGGGGTGGCTTCCAGGTTGGGAAAGTAGACGCCGCGGTCGCCTTCGTAACCCGAGCGATAGAGCTGGGCGCTGAGAGCCAAGGTCTGTTGTTCGGCCAGGCGGATATCGAGGTTGCCGAAGATATCGATGCTGCGGTTGTCCTGCAGGTCTGTCTGCGAGATGTCGGTGAAGATCTCGTCGCCGTTGGCGTCATAGTGGCGGCCGTTGTCCTGCCAGGCCACACCGATGCGCCCCTGGATACGCTCGTTGCCGCCACTGAGCGATTGCGCGTAGCGGGTGTCGAGATCGTCGCTGGCGTTGAAACCGCTGGTGACGCCCGCCTGGGTCTGCCAGTTCGGGCCACCGCGCTCGCCGCGCTTGGTGATGATATTGATGATGCCGCCGGTCGCACCGCCGCCGTAGAGGCTGCTGGCGCCCGAGAGCACCTCGATGCGTTCGATGTTGAACGGGTCAATGGCATCGAACTGGCGCGAGACGCCGCGTGAACTGTTCATCGACACGCCGTCGATCAGTACCTGGGCGGTACGGCCGCGCATGTTCTGGGCATAATTGGTTCGCCCCTGCGGCGCCTGGTCGAGGCTGGGAATCAGGTTGCCCAACGCCGTCTTGAGGTCGGCGCCACTGTCGATCTGCTGGCGAAGCTGCTGCTCGTCGATGACCTGCACCGCCCCGGGGATCTGGCTGATCTGAGTCGGCGTGCGCGAGCCGACCACGACCATCGTTTCCTGGCTCTCTTGTGCCTGAAGACACAGTGGCGCTGAAATCGCGGCGACGGCGAAGCTGAGCGGGAGCGTGCGTTTCATGGGAATACCTTGCTTGCGCTTGGTTGTGTTGTGTTTGGCCTAGGGTAGCGATTGTGCAAATTAATCTCAATAAGAGTGATTTTCATTAACGTGAAGGTCATGGGGTATACTCATCGCCAGCGTGACCAACCGACTCATGAGGGGAGTACCGATGCGCGTGGATGTGGCAATCGTAGGCGCTGGCCCAGTGGGGCTGAGCCTGGCGCGTGCACTGGCAGGCGAGGGCCTGTCGGTGGCACTGATCGATCGGCAGCCGCTGGCAGCGCTGCGTTCACCCGCCCCGGATGGGCGCGAAATTGCATTGTCGCAACCGTCCCGGGCGATTCTCGAACGGCTCGGTCTCTGGGCAAGGTTGCCGGAAGATGCGGTCTCCCCCCTGCGGGAAGCGCGCGTCTTCAATGGCAGTTCGCCCTTTGCCCTGAACCTGGCCGCGCCCAACGTCAGCGCGGGGCAGCCGCTGGGTGTGATGGTGCCCAACCATGCGATTCGCCAGGCCGCGTTCGACGAAGCCTGGGCCTGCGACGGTATTCGCTGGTGCGAGTCCGCGCTGACACGCATCGATACCGATGCACATGCGGCACGCTTGTGGCTGGAAGATGGCACCGCGATCGAGGCGGCCCTGGCCGTGGCCGCCGACAGCCGCTTCTCCGAGACCCGGCGCCAGATGGGGATCGCCACCGAGATGCGCGACAACGGACGCAGCATGCTGGTGTGTCGGATGACGCACGAGCGCACCCACGACCAGAGTGCCTGGGAGTGGTTCGACCACGGCCAGACGCTGGCGCTGCTGCCCCTGACGGCGCATTGCTCATCCGTGGTGCTGACGTTGCGCAGCCGGGACATGGACGCACTGGTGGCGATGCCGCCGGCCGCGTTCTCGGCAAATATTGCGGCCCGCTTCGCCCACCGCCTGGGGGCCATGCACAAGCAGGGCGAGGCTTACGTCTATCCGCTGGTGAGTACCTACGCCGAGCGCTTCGTGTCACGCCGCTTCGCCCTGGTCGGCGATGCAGCAGTCGGTATGCATCCGGTCACGGCGCATGGCTTCAACTTCGGTGTGCAGGGCATGCAACGGTTGGCGGATCGTATTCTCGCTGCGCATCGTTCCGGCCGGGACATCGCCGATCCCCTGGCCCTGTCCCGGTATGAGCGCGAACACCGCCTGGCGACGCGGCCGCTTTATCTGGCCACCCAGGCCATCGTTTCGCTGTATACCGACGATCGCTTGCCAGCGCGTTTACTGCGTCATGCCGGGTTGCGCCTTGCCGAGCGGGCCTATCCGTTCAAGACGGCCATCGCCCATACCCTCGCACGGCACTAGCGGGCGGTTTAACGCCCGCGCCAGCCTTTCAGGCGTTGGGCCGCGCGTTGCCACACGTCAGGGGAGTCGGCAAGTTGTTCCAGGGCGTCACGCAGCGGCGACAGAATGGCATCGAGATGCTGGTGGCAGAGCTGGCCGGTCAGTGCGCCCGGGCACAAGGCCAGCAACAGCCCGCACTGGGCGCTGGCCGTGTCGAGACGCTGGCGAAGGACGCTCTGTGGCGGGGCCTGGCGGCAGCATGCCTGCAGTTCCCGAGAGAGCATCAACAGCATGTCGCTGTCGAGCCAGCAGGGGGATGTATCCTGCTCGCGCCCGGCCAGCGAGCGCTTGATGGCCTGGAACGAGACATGCAGGAAGATACAGGTGTAATGCAGTTGGGTGTGACCGGCACGCATGGTGAGGGTCCATTCCGTCTGAGTTGTTAATGAGAAACATTATCAATCTATGTTAGGCTAGGCCCGCTGTCAAACGGGGAATTCGCTCTCTATGATGACCGCTGGTCTTGCCCGCTAAGGACGCGTCATGTCTAGTAGTTCGCCTGCCTCACATACCGGCAGCTTCCATGCCCTGGTTCGCCTGCTGCGCTATGCCCGGGGCTATCGCCGTCGCATCGTGGCGGCCAGCACCTGTTCGATCATCAACAAATTGTTCGATATCGCCCCGGAAATTCTGATCGGCGTCGCCATCGACGTGGTGGTCAACCAGGAGAGCAGTTTCGTCGCCCGGCTCGGCTTCACCACGCCGCAGGAACAGATCGTGATGCTGGCGGTGTTGACCTTCTTCATCTGGGTGGGCGAGTCGCTGTTCGAATACCTCTACAAGATCTTGTGGCGCAACCTGGCCCAGCGCCTTCAGGCCGATCTTCGCCAGGACACCTACGAACACGCCCAGCGTCTCGACATGGGCTTCTTCGAATCGAGGAGCTCCGGCCAGTTGGTGGCCACCATGAACGACGACGTCAATCAGCTCGAACGTTTTCTGGATGGCGGGGCCAATGCCCTGGTGCAGGTCGGCGTGACGGTGGTCGCGGTGGGTGCGGTGTTCTTTGTCATCTCGCCCCTGGTCGCCGTACTCGCCTTCACCCCGATTCCGCTGATCATCTGGGGCGCATTCTATTTCCAGCGCAAGGCGGGCCCGCTCTATAGCGACGTGCGCGAGAAGGTCGGTGATCTTTCCAGCCGGCTCACCAATAACCTGGCCGGCATCGCCACCATCAAGAGCTTCACCAGCGAAGGGCGCGAAGCCGAACGGCTGCGCACGGCCAGCGAGGCTTACGTCGAGGCCAACCGCCGGGCGATCCGCGTCAGCTCGGCCTTCATCCCGGTGATTCGCATGGCGATCCTGGCCGGCTTCCTGGCGACCTTTACCGTGGGCGGCATGATGGCTCTGCGTGGCGACCTGAACGTGGGTGCCTATGGCGTGCTGGTGTTCCTCACCCAGCGCCTGTTATGGCCGTTGACCGGCCTGGCCGAGGTCATCGATCTGTTCGAGCGCGCCATGGCCAGTACCCGCCGTATCCTCGATCTGCTGGCGATGCCCATCGTGGTCAAGGACGAGGCCACACGCACGCTCGATACACCGGTCCATGGTGCGGTGCAGTTCGATGGGGTGAGTTTTCATTATCCGACGAGTGGGGTGGGCGTCGATGGGGTGAGCCTCGAGGTACCCGCGGGCCATACGCTGGCGCTGGTGGGCGCGACCGGCTCGGGCAAATCGACGCTGATCAAGCTGCTGCTGCGCTTCTACGACCCCGAGCAAGGTGAAGTGCGCATCGACGGCCAGCCGATCCACGGCGTTAGCCTGGAATCACTGCGCCAGGCCATTGCCCTGGTCAGTCAGGATGTCTATCTGTTCGAAGGCAGCATTCGCGACAACATCGCTTACGGCAGGCCCGATGCGGATGAGGCGGACATCATCGACGCGGCACGCACCGCAGAAGCCTGGGAATTCATCGACGCCTTGCCCCAGGGGCTCGACACACCGGTGGGCGAGCGGGGCGTACGGCTTTCCGGCGGGCAGCGCCAACGCCTGTCGCTGGCGCGGGCCCTGCTCAAGGATTCACCGATCCTGATTCTCGATGAAGCCACCAGTGCGGTGGACAACGAGACCGAAGCCGCCATCCAGCGCTCGCTCAAGCGTATCGCTCACGGGCGTACCGTAATCATGGTCGCCCACCGGCTCTCCACCATCGTGCATGCCGACGAGATCGTGGTGATCCACCAGGGCCAGGCGGTCGAGCGGGGCACGCACGAGGCGCTGCTCGAGAAGGACGGCCGCTACGCCGCCCAGTGGCGGGTGCAGACCGGTAGCGCACGGGCCGAGGATTCGCTCACGCTCAGCGATTGATCAAGGTAACGTCGAGCTCCACCGGCACCTCCTCGCCGATCTGCTCGTAGCCGAGTAGCAGCATTACGGTGCGGGCGGTCTGGTTGGCCATGAGTTCCTGGCCTTCGATCGACACCTCTTCCGCCGTGGTCACATGAACGGTATCGAGCCCGCGCCGGGTAAAGCGCAGCGCAATCGGCTCGCGGTGGGTGGCGTTCTCGGCGCTGATACGAAACTCCAGCGTCTCGGTCAGCGACTCGCCGATATCCAACCCCTCGAGCCGCTCCGGCGGTAGCTGGGTTTGCAGCGTGACCAGCGGCATGCGGGCCAGGCCGGATAGCCACGGCGGCAATTCGCCCAGCCGCTCGATCACGTCGGTCTGGTCCAGGCGCAGCGGCATGCTCAGCGTGCCATCGGCAGAGATATCGCCGCTCAGTTCGCGCACGTGATGGCGATGCGGCACTTCCCCGTTCGGGGTGATCTCGGTGACGGTCGCCTCGACCTGCGAACGGCTGGGGTCGAGTTCCCACGCGGCCAGAACGGGTAGAGAGACGGGCAGGGCGAACAACAGCGGCAGGGCAGCATGCAATCCTTTCACGAACACCTCATTACGTAAGCAGACACAGCAGCAGACCCGCCAACGCCAAAAAAGTGCCCGCGCGAGCAACGAAGCCTTCACACCTCTGGCCTAGCCCGCCACCATTCGCTATCATACGCCCGCGCAATGCAGGGCCTATAGCTCAGTTGGTTAGAGCAGGGGACTCATAATCCCTTGGTCGTAGGTTCGAGTCCTACTGGGCCCACCATTAAAATCAGTGCGTTAGCAATTCTTTCTGGTGAGTCCCATGTTCCAAGGGTACAGTTTCGGTACAGTGCCGATCCTTCAGCCCCCTGGAGATTCTCATGGCCACCATCGTCAAGACCCCCTCTGGTAGCTGGAAAGCCGTCATCCGCAAGACTGGCTGGCCTACCACCGCCAAGACCTTCCGCACCAAGCGCGATGCTCAGGATTGGGCGCGTCGCACCGAAGATGAAATGGTGCGTGGTATCTACATCCAGCGCAGTGCTTCAGAGCGCATGACCCTAGAAGCCGCCCTCAAGCGGTACCTGGCCGACATTACACCCACTAAGAAGCCGAGCACCCAGAAAAGTGAACGCCAAAAGGCCAACACGCTGATCGAGCATCTGGGCAAATACTCCCTTGCAGCCCTCACGCCGGAGCTGATCGCCAACTACCGCGACATTCGGCTCAACACTCTGGGACGCCGGGGGCGGCTCATCAGTCCCAACACCGTGCGCCTGGAGCTGGCTCTGCTCGGCCATCTCTACACCGTGGCCATCCAGGAATGGGGCCTGGGCTTGACCTACAACCCCGTCCAGAACATACGCAAGCCCAGCCCGGGGGAAGGGCGCAACCGCCGACTGAGCCCCGACGAGGAGAACCGCCTGTTCGCCGTGCTGCGGCAGCACAGCAACCCCATGCTGGCCTGGATCGCCAGAATCGCCCTGGAGACGGGCATGCGCTCGTCGGAGATCCTGACCCTCACTCGCGCCCAAGTCGACGTGAAACGCCGTGTGGTGCGTCTTATAGACACCAAAAACAACGAAGCTCGCCTGGTGCCACTGACTCAGGCCGCCACCGAGGTGTTCAAGCAGGCGTTGAACAATCCGGTGCGTCCGCTCGACTGCGACCTGGTGTTCTTCGGCGAGCCTGGTCGGGACGGTAAACGCGGCCCCTATGCATTTACCAAGCTTTGGAATCTAGCCAAGAAGCAGGCAAGGCTAGATGACTTCCGCTTTCACGATCTCCGCCATGAGGCTGTGAGTAGGTTAGTCGAAGCCGGCCTGAGCGATCAGCAGGTAGCTGCAATCAGCGGTCACAAGTCGATGCAGATGCTGAGGAGATATACACATCTCCGAGCTGAAGACTTGGTTGATCAACTCGACGCCATTGAGCAGCGACGCTCGTAAACAACCAAGAAGGCATGACCATCCAAGACTGGCAGTGCCTGCCCCTCCGGAAAACTAGGTACTGTCGAGCCCGCCAGGGCGAGTAAGTTACAGGTAAACGGACACCGCCAGCTCGCTGGCGGTGGACCGTTTACACATCCTGCCCGTTATCTAAGCTGCACAGCAGCGACACAGCTACAACTTGGAGACCAACGCGGACCGTAATCGAGGAAAATTTTGAAATATTTATAATATTTTTTCATAACCAATAAGCTTTTAATGTCTTCAGACCGTCGAGTGTCTTTAAAGTGTCGATGCACTGTCTTAAAAGTGACGATGAACTGTCTTTAATGTGGCGCTAATGTGCCCTTAGTGGTTATTTTTCAGCAGCTTACGATATATCGTAAGTATACAACTTTGCTCGACGTTCATAACCTTCGTAAGGCAAGTATCAACTACGGAGAATTACACAATGACTATCGAGGACTCTCTTCTCGACCGTTTTGGGCCCCTGCTGAGCCTTCCCCAATTGGCCACTATTCTCGACCGTTCACCTGACGGCTTGCGCATCAGCCTGCGCTCAAGCAACAGTTGGGCGATGGAGATCAACCAGGCAAGGCTGAAGGTCGGCCGACGTGTCTATTTTCGGACTTCCCAGATTGCGGAGCTGCTGGACAGTAACCGACTCTGCGGCGACCGAGGGTAAAGCATGGCAATTGATCTGCTGTGGGCCTTTGAAAACGAGCCGCCACCCTTGGACTTTATCTGGCCTGGCTTTCTGGCGGGCACCGTAGGGGCTCTGGTTGCTCCTGGCGCGACGGGAAAGAGCTTCTGGACGCTAGAAGCTTCGATGTGTATCGCGTGCAGCGTTGCTGGTGGCGACATTCTGAAGCTGAATCCACCCAAGACGGGCAGGGTCATCTATTTGGCAGGCGAAGATCCAGAATCGGCGTTACTGCCGCGTATCCATGCCATTGGCAAACATCTGAGTTCCACCGCCAGAAAGTCCATAGCAGAGAACCTGGTACTGGAATCGATAATGGGTAAGGGGCTCAACATCATGGATCAACGCCACATGAAGAAAGTATTAGAGTTCTGTCATGGTGCGCGCCTGATTGTCATCGACACACTGAGCCGGGTTCATCATCTGGATGAAAACAGCAATGGTGACATGGCCCAACTGGTTTCCCGGCTAGAGCAGGTTGCCTATCTCACTGGTGGTTCAGTTCTGTATCTGCACCATGTCAACAAAGGAAGCACCCGAGACGGTCAAGCCGACCAGCAGCAGGCCGCCCGAGGCGCTTCAGCCTTAATCGACAATGCCCGCTGGTGCGGTTTTGTGGAAAAGATGTCAAAGGAGAAGGCCCGGCTTATGAGCGACCGCCATTTTGATCGTCGTCCGATTGGTGATGCTCAGCGCAAACATTTCATGCGGTTTGGTTCCAGCAAGC
This sequence comes from Litchfieldella xinjiangensis, assembly GCF_000759345.1. GTDB lineage: Bacteria > Pseudomonadota > Gammaproteobacteria > Pseudomonadales > Halomonadaceae > Litchfieldella_A > Litchfieldella_A xinjiangensis. The sequence continues at coordinate 1,235,883 of NZ_JPZL01000001.1, read as the reverse complement.
TCAACTATGACGCTGAGCAAAGTGATCGGTGGTACGAGCGCCAGGCTGGAGGTGTGTTGATACCTGTTGAACTTTTCCCGGCCATACAAGAAAACACCAAAAGGGAGCGGGCCGCCAATGCGTACACTGGCTGAAAGCTGTGTTCGCATTGAATACGCTCGCTACGATCCGGCTTTAGGCATGGCTTCGTTATTCCGCCCAGTGTATCGTGGCCGCCGTCCTGGTGGGCTAACCATTGAGCATAAGCACGGTGGCCTGCGGCTGAAATTCAATGTTTGGCAGGCCCTGGATACTCGCGACCAATCCGTCCTGTTGGCGGCTATCGCTCTGGCCGGAATACTGGGAACTCAGGACTTGCACGCCGGTATTGATCACTCGAGAGCACAACAGCTCTGGCAAAACCTGAAGCCTGAAGATCTGGCAGTGATAGATCAAGCCATCGTCGTCAGAACGACGCGCTACGCCTTGTTGCGGGCCGCCGGGTTTGCAAAAAAAGGTCAAAACTATGGGCTACTCGAAGACTGTCTGGAGCGGTTGAGCATGGTCGGTTGCCGTGCCCGCAAGGATGGCTACGATTGGTCGATGCGTTTGCTGTCCTACACGGAGGCACCGGATGGGAAGTTACATATAGCATTAAATCCACGATTCGCTCAGGCCTTATCCGGCCAGTACGTGCGAGTATCCCTGTTTGAGCGCCGTCAGCTGAGCGGCGACACCGCCATGCTGGCTCACGCCTGGCTATCGGCATGGCTGAGGACTGGCTACAGCAATAGCATCCGCTTAGACCTGCTGGCCGAAAAGGTCTGGGGGTCGCCTGGGGAGGCTGCAGCTACAAACAGGAAGCGCCGAGAGCGGATTACCAAGGCATTGCAGGAGATCAGCCAGCTGAAAGGTTGGCAGGTAAGAATTGAGGGCCGGGGAAACAATGCCAAGACAATCCTCAAGCGGTCTCAACTCATTAAACAAAAGTGATAGAGACCAAACGGTCACATACTGGGGACCAAACAGTCACGTTTTATAGACCAAACGGTCACATTTGGGATTGAAAAAAACCGCTGCAAGCCCCGCCACCACTGGCTTTCAGCGGTTCTACTAAAAATGGTACTAGTATTTACTACTAAAATACTAAGCTGCGCGGCACAGCCCGCGCCTTGATGGCGCGAGCTGGCCTTGCTCGTTAACGCCAAATAGAGCCCGCCTACTCGCCACGGTTGGTAATGGTAACATTCGCCCCCTTTTGGCGTTAAATCAGGAGGTGTTGTATTCGGCCGAGGGTGGCAGTAGGCCGTGTTAGATCCCATAAAGCAGTGTATTACGGTTTTAATATATTTCTAGGCATAGTGACATTCCTGATGTTTTTGCCTATACTTAATAAAATACCTAGCGATTTTTGAGTTTTTTGTAATTTGATAGGAGGTGGAGTTGAGTTATTACGCTGAATTATTAATATTAATTGCCTTGGTTTTAGGGCCTATATTTATTGGTTTGTATTTGAAGTGTCGTCACGACAAGGGCTAATAATGCTGGGTATCATTACTAATGAGCCTTCTAACGTAAACAGTAAATTGATTGTATTTGATGGGCATTTCTCCTTTTTGTGTAGATGCTTCCATATATTAATGGCGTTATCCCATCCTTCAAGGCCTCTTTTATCTTCTTTGTATTTTAAAAAAGCATACCTGCCGTGAGTCTTAGCCTTTTCCTCTCTTGCTATTTTATGCCTTCCAATAAGTCCTTTTTGTTTATTCCTGCAGTGATATGGATTGAAGATACTTTGCATCTTGCTCTTAGTTAATTTAGGTGAAGCCCACCGTCGAGCTTATTTTTCCGGAAGGGAGGATTCGCTTAATTAGGAGAGCTTGTTGCATGATATGCCACACTAGGATATTTTAATGAAAATTCTGTATATTTTTCGAACAGGGGTAATAGATTAGCGCACTCAGAGTGTATTTGACTTCACTTGATATTAAATCTGCCATTGTTGCGTTTTTATCCACGCTTAGTGCCTGGTAATACGTTTTAGTGCACTGGGTAGAGTGGGCTGGGTAGAGCGGGCAGGATGTGTAAACGATCCACCGCCAGAAAGCTGGCGAGGACCGTTTATCTGCAACTTACTCGCCTGGCGGCTCGACGTATCCTGTTCGCTGAGGGAGTCGATGCTACCGCAGGGGCTGCCGCTGGTGGGATTATATTTAAGGTGATACGTAAAAAAGTGGCGTGATTCTTTCGCGGCGGAGTTGGTGCTGGAGGACCGCATCGAGGAGCGCCAGACCTACAACCGCAAGGCTTGGCAGACGGCGGCTAAGGACTTGGTGCAGAGCCGCGATCCCTACGACCAGGAGCTGGCCAAGCGCATCGTGGCTTTTGTGAGCTCCATGCCGCCGATGAAGGCTGAGCGTCATGAGCTCCAGGAGAAGGTCGCGGGCGCGGGGCGGCTGCCAGGGAGTGCTCAAACGCACCAGGGGGGAGAGAAGGGCAGGGCGCAGATAGTTGAGATGGATTCCTAGTGGGCTGGCTGCTCAGATTGGCGTATCTGAGCTTCAACGCGCCTGCTGGTCACCTACTTGTGCTGGTGAGAGCATCGGCTTCTACCTGCGTTGGCGAATCGGGCTGCGATAGGACGCCCATGCCGTGTATGATTCTTTTGGTTACTCATAATTAGCGTCTGATACGTGGGGGAAGGCATCGTGGACTCTGGATGTCATGCACAGTGGGCGGCCTTAATCGGTTTCTGGCTTTCAGCGAGGGCATGTGACGATGGACCTCAGCGCTTTGCAAGCCGTCCTGAAGCGTGGCGAGGATAGTCGCCATCAGTTGGCCGGCTTGAGCCGACAGGTCGTTGGCCGACTCAACCAACTGACCTCCAATGCGGCCAGCCAGCTTGTGCGTCTCCCGCTCCACCCCACCGGCCACAATGTCCTGTCCTTATGAACGCAGTAGAAATCGAAGCCGCAATATCAGATCTGGCGCAGCAGCCGTTTGACCCGGCTGAATTCCCCTATGCCTTCCTAGAAGCCTTCGGCAATAAAGCTACCACCATCAAACGGTTGCGCTCGGGTGCATCCAACAAGTCCGATCTTGGCGGCGTGTTGCAGACCAACAATATCCATATCGCTGTGGCGGATGCCGGAGCCGTAACGCAAACCTTGGAGGCCCTCAAAGCCAGCCCGGCGACCACCCGTGCCAAGGCGCGCTACATACTGGCTACTGATGGCGTGGATTTTGAGGCAGAGGATCTGAACACCAGCGAGACAGTCGCGTGCACCTATAAGGCCTTCCCGGACCACTTCGGCTTTTTCCTACCGCTGGCGGGCATCACCACCGTCAAACAGGTGCGAAATAGCTCTTTTGATATTCGTGCGACCAGCCGTCTGAACCGGCTGTATGTGGAGTTACAAAAGGACAACCCGGACTGGGGCACCGAACAGCAGCGCCACGAGATGAACCACTTCATGGCGCGCCTGATCTTCTGCTTCTTTGCGGAAGACACTGACATCTTCGATGGCAGCAGCCTGTTTACCGACACCGTCACACGAATGAGCGCCCGGGATTCGGCGAACACCCACGAGGTGATCAGCGAAATCTTCCGTGCCATGAATACCAAGCAGGCCGAGCGTGCCGCTGCCGGTATTCCCCGCTGGGCTGACAACTTTCCATACGTTAACGGAGGCCTGTTCTCCGGCAGTGTTGCAGTGCCGAGCCTCAGCAAAATTGCCCGTTCCTACCTGCTACACATCGGCAGCCTGGACTGGACCCAGATCAACCCCGACATTTTTGGCTCCATGATCCAGGCGGTCGCCGACGACGAAGAGCGTGGCGCCCTAGGCATGCACTATACTAGCGTGCCAAATATCCTGAAAGTGCTGAACCCGCTGTTCCTAGATGAGTTGCGTGAAAAGCTGGAGGAGGCAGGTGACAACGCCCGCAAGCTACTGAACCTGCGCAATCGCATAGCCAAAATTCGCGTATTTGATCCCGCCTGCGGCTCGGGAAATTTCCTGGTCATCGCCTACAAGCAAATGCGGGCCATCGAAGCCGAGATCAATCAACAGCGCGGCGAGCCAAACCGGCCAACAGACATTCCGTTAACCAACTTCCGGGGCATCGAGCTGCGGGACTTTTCGGCAGAGATAGCCCGGCTTGCCTTGATCATTGCCGAGTACCAGTGTGACCTGCTGTATCGAGGCAAAAAGCTGGCTTTGGCCGAGTTTCTACCGCTGGACTCGCAAAATTGGATAACTCAGGGAAATGCCTTAAATTTGGATTGGTTGAGCATCTGTCCGCCTGCAGGAACCAATGTCAAACTGCACGCAGATGATCTGTTTGATTCACCGCTAGACCAGGCGCAGATTGACTTTGAGAATGAGGGGGGGGAAACATATATCTGTGGAAATCCACCGTACTTAGGAAGTCAGGACCAAACACCAGATCAAAAGCGGGATTTAGAAAATGCTTTCAAAGGAGCTATCAAGTCTACCAAGTCAGCAGACTATGTGGCGGGCTGGTTCATAAAAGCCCGTCGCTATGTGGCTGCCAATGGAGGCTCTTTTGCTTTTGTTACCACGAATAGTATTTGTCAGGGGCGCCAAGTTTCTCTGTTCTGGCCTGCATTTTTAGGTGACGATCTAGAGATTCGTTTCGCTGAGCCTTCATTCCTGTGGAGTAACCTCGCGTCAAAAAAAGCGGCAGTCATTGTGTCTATTATCGGAATTGGAAGGAAGTCTGCACTACCAAAGAAACTTTTTGATTCTGGGCATGTGTTGAAATCTACATATATAGGGCCATATTTGGTACCTGAACATGACACTATTGTTTCCCCTTCCCGCAAAGTCCTGTCAGACCTTAGGACAATGACAAACGGATCAATGCCAAACGATGGTGGAGGCCTGCTGTTAAGTCTCGACGAGTATCGTGAGCTCATCTACAAATACCCTGATGCTGATCGTTTTTGTCGTAAGTTTCTTGGATCAAACGATAGTATTCAAGGGGATCTGCGATATTGCCTTTGGATTAAAGATGATGATGTTTCTCAGGCCAAGCAGTACCGAGAGATTGCTGAAAGGATTGATGCTGTCTGGATGCATAGATCAAAAAGCACCAGAAAAGAAACAAATGCTTTAGCAAATATTCCCCATGCTTTCGGAGAGAGGCGCCATCGTGATGGCATAACGCTATTGATACCACGGCATAGTTCGGAGAGAAGACCTTATCTTCCTTCGATCATGGTTGATGGCTCGACTGTTGTTGGTGACAGTGCAATTGCTATGTACAACGTTCGGTTTATAGACTTTGCTATATACTCGTCAAAGATGCATCTTGTCTGGGCAGCCACAGTCTGCGGGAAAATTAAGGAAGACTATCGTTATTCCAATACTATTGGCTGGAATACTTTCCCCGTGCCCACATTGACCGAGAAAAACAGGGCGGACCTTGCCCGTTGTGCCGAAGATATCTTGCTGGCCCGAGAAGCATACTTTCCGGACACCATTGCCGATCTCTACGATCCAGAAAAAATGCCAACTGATTTGCGTGAAGCCCATGAACGCAATGACGAGGTACTGGAGCGCATCTATATCGGTAGACGTTTCAAGAACGATACTGAGCGCCTGAAAAAGCTGTTCGAGCTGTATACCAAGATGAGTGCCCCCTCTACTTTGAAGAGCAAGCCGAAAAGGAGGGTATCCTGATGAAAGGCTATTCTCTTTTTCAAATGTGGGAGCCATACCGGAAGTCCCTGATCACCGGACATCTTTTCTACGTAGAGCAAGCGAGGAAGCGACTTCTCTCACAATTTGATGATATTGAAGCCGAAGCTGACAAGGCCTCCGATGAGTGGCTGGAAAAGAACAGCCACCGTTTTGATCCTGAGAGGCACGATGAAGGAGACTTCTACGAGTCAGCACATGAAGCTGGCATTGAGTTCTACCAGCTCCTTAGCGATATGCGGGACAGAACCCGACTGAGCGTTGCTGCCGGGATGTATCACGAATGGGATAAGAATTTTCGTAAATGGCTGACGGATGAAATACGCCATTGGCATACCGGAGAAATCGTTTCAAACAAGGTGTGGACTGTGGACTTGGGCAAGCTGACCGACCTTTTAGAAGGCCTTGGTTGGCCGGCTCGCGGTCAAGATTATTTCCCTAAGCTTGATGCTTGCCGCTTGGTGGTCAATGTCTATAAGCATGGCAAGGGAAACTCGCTGAATGATTTGAAGAAAAATTACCCAGAGTATCTTTCTAACTCATTCAGCCACATTGGTGGTGCCTTTTCAGACTTGGATTATTTGGATCACACTCACCTATCTTTGAGTGCTGCTCAGCTACACGATTTCTCAGACGCTATTGTGGCTTTCTGGAAAGATGTTCCTAAAAATATTTTTGTCCGTGAAGACTTGGAAGTACCAGGTTGGTTCGCTAGAGCCATGTCGAATGACCAGCAGGCTGCGAGTCACCAGCAAGGAGGCCTCAATCTATGAGTGAGCTGATCCTGTACACCACGAACGGTGGCCGAACCCAACTGCACCTTCGGGTGGGGGGTGACAGCATCTGGCTCAGTCAGCTGGAAATAGCCGAGTTGTTCCAGATCACCAAGCAGAATGTCTCCCTTCACGCCAAATATATATTTAAGGATTATGAGTTAGACACAGAGGCAACTGTTAAGGAATCCTTGACAGTTCAATCCGAGGGCAACCGCCAAGTCAAGCGGAAGATCAGCTACTACAACCTCGACCTGATTCTGGCTATCGGCTATCGCGTCCGCTCACCTCGTGGTGTCCAGTTCCGCCAGTGGGACAGCACTTTGCGGAGGCCGAGGCCGCTGATCTGAAGGAAAACCGAACAACTGGAACAAGACCTCAAACACAAGGGCAAGAAGCCCTGACAGGTATAGCTTTATGACCAAGATAGTACCTTCAGTTTCCGTCTCGTACGCCAGCAATGGCAGCTCGGCAAAGTCGAATGTGCTGGGTATGCGTCCCATGCAGGAGCGCGCCTACGAGCGCCGAGGTGAACAGCACTTGTTGATCAAGTCACCCCCTGCATCGGGTAAGAGCCGTGCCCTGATGTATATTGCCTTGGACAAGCTGCACAATCAGGGATTGAAACAGGCCATCATCGTAGTGCCGGAGAAGTCTATCGGCTCCAGCTTCAATGTTGAGCCACTCAGTGACTATGGCTTCTGGGCAGACTGGCATGTAGAGCCCAAGTGGAATCTGTGCAATGCGCCGGGCTCCGATAATGGTGGCAAGGTCAAATCCCTGGGCGCCTTTCTGGAAAGCGATGACAAGGTACTGGTCTGCACCCATGCCACTTTCCGCTTTGCGGTAGACCAGTTTGGCGTTACCGCCTTCGACGACCGTCTGATCGCTGTGGATGAGTTCCACCACGTTTCGGCCAACCCGGATAACAAGTTGGGTGCCCATCTTGGCGACTTTATCGCTCGTGACAAGGTGCATATCGTCGCCATGACCGGTTCGTATTTCCGGGGTGATGCCGAGGCCGTATTGGCACCGAAAGATGAGTCACGCTTTGATACCGTCACCTACACCTATTACGAACAGCTCAACGGCTACGAGCACCTGAAGCAACTCGATATCGGCTATTACTTCTATTCCGGCTCCTACGCCGATGACATCCTCAAGGTGCTCGACCCTGCCGAGAAGACCATCGTGCACATCCCTCACCCTCAGTCTCGCGAGAGCACCAAAGATAAGATCCGCGAGGTAGAGCACATCATTGAGGAGCTGGGCGAATGGCAGGGTAGCGATCCGGTGACAGGCTTCCAATTAGTCAAAACGGCAGGCGGTAAAACCCTGCGTATTGCCGATCTGGTTGATCCAGAGTTCCAGGGAAAGATTCAGGAAAGCCTCAGATCCCCCGCAATGAGAGACGATAGAGATTACGTAGATATCATTATTGCCTTGGGCATGGCCAAGGAGGGTTTCGACTGGATCTGGTGTGAGCACGCGCTGACCGTGGGCTATCGCTCCAGCCTGACGGAAATTGTACAAATAATTGGCCGTGCCACGCGGGATGCACCAGGCAAGACCAGAGCCCGCTTCACTAATCTGATTGCCGAGCCGGATGCCGCCGAGCAGGCCGTGACGGAAGCTATCAACGACACGCTGAAAGCCATTGCCGCCAGTCTGCTGATGGAGCAGGTACTGGCCCCACGCTTCGAGTTCAAGCCAAAGAACCCAACCAGCGGCCCGCAGGAAGGCTTCGACTACGGTGAAGGTGGCTACGACCCCGGCAAGTGCAACGTAGGTGTGAACGAGGAAACCGGCAAGTTCCTGATTGAGATCAAGGGACTGGCTGAACCCAAGAGTGAGGAAGCCACCCGGATTTGCCAGGAAGACTTGAACGAGGTGATTGCCGGTTTCGTTCAGGACAAGACCACCATCGAGCGCGGACTGTTCGACGAGGAACTGGTGCCTGAAGAGCTGACCCAGGTACGCATGGGCAAGATCATCAAAGAACGATACCCCAACCTGGACGAGCAAGACCAGGAGGCCGTGCGTCAACACGCCATTGCCGCCCTGAACCTCACCCAGCAGGCCAAGCAGTTGCTAGTCGGTGGTGAGGCTGTTGATATCGGCAGCAACGAACCCAAGCCAAACACAGCGCTAATCGCTGGCGTACGCAAGTTCGCCATGGACGTACGGGAGCTCGATATTGACCTGATAGATCGCATTAATCCCTTCAGTGAGGCTTACGCGATTCTGGCCAAGACCATGAGTGAAGAGAGCCTCAAGCAAGTGGCCGCAGCCATCTCAGGCAAACGTACCAACCTGACTCCAGAAGAGGCAAAAGACCTTGCGCTGCGGGCGGTGAAGTTCAAGAAAGAGCGAGGCCGGTTGCCGTCAGTCAGTTCGCAGGATGCCTGGGAACAGCGTATGGCCGAAGGTGCTGCTGCATTCGTGCGCTACAAAGATGAGGGCCGTTATGACTGATCTGGACGAGTTGCGCGCCGAGTTGAATGAGTTCGCCCAGCCGGAGAAAAAGAAGGGGCTGTCCGCCAAGGAAGAACGCATCATTGCCGGTTTTGAAGAGATCGAGCGCTTTGTTGAAGAGCATGGCCGTGCTCCTCAGCATGGCGAAGACAATGACATCTTCGAACGACTCTACGCCGTGCGTTTAGACCGTATTCGAGCGCTTGAGGAATGCCGCACCCTGGTAACACCCCTTGATCATCAGGGCCTGCTCGATGGCACCTACGCCAGTGAAGCAGATTCCATAGAAGCAATGGACGATGACGCGCTGATTGCCGAGCTGGCCGGCGCTGCGGGGACTCCAGAGCTTACCCAGCTGAAGCACGTTCGTTCCAGCGCCGAGAAACGCGCGGCTGAAGAAATTGCCAACAGGGAGAAGTGCGAGGACTTTGCGACCTTCGAGCCATTGTTTGAACAGGTAGAGCACGAGCTGAAAGCCGGAGTGCGCATCACGCGCCCCTTCGGCAAGAACTCCACTATTGAGATTGGCCAATGGTTCATCCTGGATGGGCAAACTGCCTACGTGGCTGACGAGGGTGAAGAATTTGATTCTCCGCAGGGCAAGAAGGATGCGCGCCTGCGCGTGATTTTCTCCAACGGCACGGAAAGCAACCTGCTACGCCTATCGCTGGTCAGGGCGCTTTACAAGGATGAAGCCAGCCGCCGCATTACCGAGCCTGATGCCGGGCCACTGTTCAGTGAAACCTGGGAAGAGGACGACATAGAAAGCGGAACCATCTATGTGCTGCGCAGCCTGTCAGAACACTCTTTCGTTGTAGAGCACCGCGAGCTGATCCACAAGATCGGCGTCACTGGCGGTAAGGTAGAAACCCGTATCGCCAACTGCGCACACGACGCTACCTACCTGCTGGCCGATGTCGAAGTGGTCGCTACCTACAAGCTGGCCAGCATCAACCGCCGTAAGCTGGAAGCCCTCTTCCATCGCATCTTTGCACCGGCGCAACTTGAGCTGACCATCCAAGATCGCTTTGGTCATCCGGTGAAGCCGAGAGAGTGGTTCTTGGTGCCGTTCTATGTGATTGATGAAGCGGTGCAGCGAATCCGGGATGGGTCGATTACGGATGTGATCTATGACCCGAAGACTGCACGACTGATAAGTTAGCGCCACAAAACAACTAAAAGGAGGGGTAAGCCGTGCGTGCAGCCCGCATAAGAATCAACAACTTTAGAGGCATAAAGCAGGCGACGCTTATACTGCCAAAGCACGGCGTGCTTATTGGGGATAACAATACAGGTAAGACAACCATCCTGGAGGCGCTTGACCTAGTTCTCGGTCCTGACCGTCTAAATCGTCGACCGCCTATCGACGAGCATGATTTTTTCAGGGGCTTTTACACGCTCAGTCCCGATGTGGCTATGGGTGAAGATGAGGCTGAGGTCGCAAACGATGATGCCCCTAACCCTCTGACCGATGAAGCAGAGAGCACAGAAGAGGCACCAAGAATTGAGATTGAGGTTACCGTTGCCGATCTTACCGAGGAGCAGAAGGGGACGTTTGCCGATTACATAGAGTTCTGGGACTCTGTAACAGACAAATTATATGATGCCCCTGATCCTGCGGGAGTGGATGCCGCCAATATCACTGAAGCGCTCCGCATTACCTTTCACGGCTGGTATGACGAGGAGGAGGATGATTTCGAGGGGAAGACCTACTTTACTCGCAGCCTCACAGAGAGTGATAGGCCTGACCTATTTTCCAGGAGGCATAAGCAAGTATGCGGTTTTCTGTACCTCCGTTCCCACCGTACGGGGACACGAGCTCTGAGCCTAGAGAGGGGGAGCTTACTCGATATCATTTTACGCCTGAAAGAAGTTCGGCCACAGATGTGGGAAGCAGCTCTCGGCACTCTTTCTGATATACCAGTGGCGAGCGATCCAAATCTAGGCATTTCCCCTGTGCTTGAAAGCATCAATACGGTGCTTAAAAAGTACGTACCAAAAGAATGGGGCGTCGAGCCCCACCTAAAGGTATCAAATCTAACCCGCGAGCATCTACGCAAGGTCATCACCGCCTTCATCGCCACAGGTGAAGGGAAGCACGCAGCGCCGTTCTATCGGCAAGGAACGGGCACCATCAATATGCTTGTCTTGGCTATGCTGTCCCAAATTGCTGAAGACAAGCAGAACGTCATCTTCGCCATGGAAGAGCCAGAGACGGCGATACCACCTTATGCGCAGAAGCGAATCGTCCACGAAGTTCGCGATTTGGCCTCTCAAACCCTCTTCACATCTCATTCGCCCTATGTGCTAGAAGAGTTCACCATAGAAGAGACGATGGTACTCGCACGCGATGCTGATGGCATACTTACACGGAAACCCATCAATCTTCCTGATAATGTAAAGCTGAAACGTTACCGGCAAGAGTTTCGAACTCGCTTTTGTGAGGGGTTGCTTGCTCGCCGGGTTCTTGTGGCCGAAGGCGCCACGGAAGCATCGGCTTTTCCAGTTGCTTGCCGTCGCCTCGCGGAGCTCAGGTCGGACACATATTCTTCTCTTGAAGCCTTGGGTATTTGTGTCGTTGATGCCGACGGTGAGAGTAATATTCCAGGAGTCGCACAGCTCTATCGGGAGCTTGGGAAGAATACCTTCGCAATTTGTGATAAGCAGGAAGCCGATAACAAGTCCTTGATCCAAGCTCAAATCGAGCTACTGTTGATGCACGGCGAAAAAGGTTTCGAGGACATGGTGCTAAAAGGTGCATCCGAGTCGGCTCTGAAGCGCTTTGCGAATCAAATTGACTGGCCACAGCATCTAGCTCAGAAGTACCCAGAACTTGAAGATCAAGCGGAAGAAGCGTTGGCAGATTATTTCGCACGCTCGAAGGCGAATTGGGGTATCGCAGATTTCCTTGCTCAGTGCAGCGAAGATGAAATGCCCGATTGGCTCAAGAGTGCATGCCAAAAGATAAGTTACTATTGCACACTTGATATTGAAGGTTTCCGTCTCCTGTGGGGCGACCCTGTGACCGACGATGAAGACGATGCGCCCGCTGGAGCAGGCTCAAATCCAGAGGACGGTACCGATGGATCTGACTAAAGGCCAACGGGATGTCATGGAGGCGGACAGCCATCTCTTGGTTACGGGGGGGCCGGGGTCAGGCAAGACCACCATTTCCATCCTCAAGGCGGCACGGATCGCCGAACGAGACCTTCTCCCCGGGCAAAAAATCCTGTTCCTCAGCTTTGCTCGCGCAACGGTATCCCGGGTGGTCGAAGCGATTACGTACGAGCAGCAGGTTCCGCCCGCTCAAAAGCGACTCATCGACGTCGAAACCTACCATTCCTTTTTCTGGCGCATCCTCAAGGCTCATGGCTATCTCATCGGCCTGCCTCGGCGGCTCTCCATTCTTACGCCGCCGAGTGAAGCAATCGCGCTATCAGACGTTCGGTCTGCCTTTCCAGCAAGGAGACCTACCGACGCACAGAAGACAGCGAAGAAAGCGGCGGAAGAAGCCGAACGTGTACGTCTCGCATCGGAAGAAGGGCGTTTGTGCTTTGATCTCTTCGCCCCCAAAGTCGGCGACCTTCTACACGGCAGTGCACGCATCCGTCGCCTTATCGTCAGCATGTATCCTGTCATTATCCTTGATGAGTTTCAGGACACCAGCGACGCGCAGTGGCGCGTCGTCCAAGCGCTTGGCGAATTATGCTGCCTCATCGCTCTTGCGGATCCGGAACAGCGCATCTACGACTGGATTGGTGCCGATCCTGCTCGACTCGACCACTTTCGGAAAACACTCGAACCGACAGAAGTAGATCTCAGCACAGACAATCACCGCAGCTCTGGAACAGAGATCGCTATATTCGGCAATGACTTGCTGACTGGGGAATTCCGGCAGCAGTCCTATAAGGGGATCGACTTCGATGTTTTCGAGCCTTTCACCGGTCCGGCGATGACGAAGCTGGTGACGACGGTCTACGGTGCTAGAAAACGTCTCGTGGATGCTGGTGTCAGCGCCTGGTCACTGGCCATTCTGGTTCCGACCAAGAAGATGACGCGCATGGTGTCGGATACCCTGCGACAGCCACCTGCCAGCATGGCCGAAGTGCTGCACACCGCTGCCATAGAAATGGAAGCGGCTATTCTTGGAGCCGAGATTATCGCGCTTCTGATGCAGCCTGTAGATGGCCGGCACTTCGCTCAATTCATCGACCTGATGTGCAATTACTATCAGGGCAAGGGCGGTGATGAGCCCACGCAAGGTGCGCTCAAGGAGGCTGCAAATATCCGCAAGGCCTATGAAGAGTTGCTGGTCTGTCAGGCCGCCGGGAAAGCTATACGTAGAAACAGCATCCTTGTCAACATGAGCGCTGTCTATGAGCATGCCTGTTCCATCGAATTGACGGGTAATCCTGACAAGGACTGGCGTGCAGTGCGACGGATCCTTGAGGATGGTGCATGCACACGCTTGAAAGAGGTTTCGGGCGAGGCGCGCAACGTCCGTATCCTGGATCGTGGCACCCAGCTTCGCCAAGAGCTTTCACAGGATTGGAGAGACAACGGTAATTATTTCAACGCACTGGCGATAACACGACAAGCCTTCATCCAGGAGCACTTTTCGATGAACGCGAAGCCTGAGTCAGGCGTTATCGTGATGAACATGCACAAGGCGAAGGGGAAACAGTTCGATGAGGTGATCATCTTTGAGGGATGGCCAATCAAACGCAGAGGACAGCCTCCCTACAACGCTGATCGAATCGTTCGGTTCAATTCCAAAGAGCATATCGACAACCAAGCGCGCCAGAATTTCCGTGTCAGTGTCACCAGAGGAAAACGCCAGACAACTATACTGACCCCGAAAAGCGATCCCTGTGTCCTACTGCCTCCTGACGAATGAAAGGTGCTAAACCGCTCGAATATCATCGTCCCAGCCATCGAGAGCCACCACGCTGTCTAGCCATAGGTGTACAGGAACAATCTTCGGAGTACACTCCCGGTACACACACCAGCTTCGTGTGCTATCCTCAACCTTCGCTAAGTTACTGATTCCAAACAACTGTACCTTTCGCTTGATTACGGTTGCTTTTCCTTGTTTTTCAGTGGCTTATTGTTTTAAAGGCGAACTCATAATCCCTTGGTCGCAGGTTCGAGTCCTGCTGGGCCCACCATTCCGGATTCTTATTCGTAGTGAGCCACGCACTTTTAGTGCTTTAGTCGCGAGCCATGACGTGCTCGCGTCTTAGTTTGATGTGGTTCAAACACGGCTCCCGCCTCTTGGCTTACACGAGCAACGCGGGGGTTCTTACTTCTTAATTCCCTTTTATCTTGGGAAAATCGATTAAAGCCCCGAAGCTTTAACAAGCGAGAAAATAATCATCAACACTCGCAAGCAAAGCACGCAGTTGACTTATTTAGACCGTCGTCGCAGCATGACCGTTGCCATACCCGCCATGCCTCTCCTAGAAGCACACTTTGGCGGTTTTTTTGTATCTGTTTGCCGGCTCAGCACCCTCGGCTGAGCGAAAGCGAGCCAGGCGGATCGGCGAGCCATGCTAATTATAAAACAGCGTGAACATAAGGGGCTAAGAAGCGATGTTGGTCTACAGTGCCACCAAGCAGCAGTTTATCGACGATGTGCGAGCCAACGTCATCACCGACGCCATCGAGAACGAGGTGGCACGCAGACTGAACCGCAACTCGCCGCGCAGTGAGGTGACGTCGTGGGAGAACTCCTTGCGCTTCATGATGAGCGTTCTGCTCGACGAGGGCATCCCTGCTTCAGCGGGAGTGGCCATCGAATACAACATTCCGCTGACCAATCGCCGCGTGGACTTCATCCTGACCGGCAAGAACCACCAGCGGGACGATGCCGCGGTCATCGTGGAACTGAAACAGTGGCAGTCCGTCGAGGTGACGAAGAAGGACGCCATCGTCCGTACCCAGCTGGGCGGTGGCATACGCGAGACCAACCATCCGTCGTATCAGGCGTGGTCCTATGGCGCGCTGATCGAGGACTACAACGAGACGGTACGCTCCGAGTCGATCCGCCTGGTGCCCTGCGCCTACCTGCACAACATGAAGCAGGGGAACGCCATCAATGATCCCTTCTACGAGCATCACACGCGCCGTGCCCCGGTCTTCATCTCGCAGGATGCGTTGAAGCTCTCGGCGTTTCTGAGCCAGCACATCAAGTACGGCGACAGCAACAACATCATGTATCGCATCGAGCACGGTGTGATCAAGCCGAGCAAGAACCTGGCGGATGCCCTGGCCTCGATGATGCAGGGCAACGCCGAGTTCCTGATGATCGATGACCAGAAGCTGGTCTATGAAACCGCTATCGATCTTGCTCATCGTGCAGTTAGCGGCAACAAGCAGTGCCTGATCGTCAAGGGCGGGCCGGGCACCGGCAAGTCGGTAGTAGCCATCAATCTGTTAGTTGAGCTGACGAAGCGCGAGAAGATGACGCAGTACGTGTCGCGCAACTCGGCCCCTCGTGAGGTCTTCAAGAAGAAGCTGACCGGCACGCGCAAGAAAACCCACATCGACAGTCTGTTCAAGGGCTCGGGCAGCTACGTCAACGCCGAACCGGATACCTTCCATGCCCTGATCGTCGATGAGGCGCATCGCCTGAACGAGAAGTCGGGCATGTATCAGAACCTGGGCGAGAGCCAGATCAAGGAGGTGATCGCCGCGTCACGCTTCTCGATCTTCTTCATCGATGAGGCGCAACGAGTGACGCTGAAAGACGTCGGCACGGTCGAGGAGATCAGGCGGCGGGCAGCCGAGTGCGGCGCCGATGTCCACGAGCTCGAACTGGCTTCACAGTTTCGTTGCAACGGCTCGGATGGCTATCTGGCTTGGCTCGATCATGCGCTGCAGATTCGCACCACGGCCAACACCGACCTGGAGGACATCGACTACGACTTCCAGGTGTTCGATGACCCGAGTGCCATGCGACGGGCGATTCTCGAAAGGAACCGCAAGGCCAACAAGGCACGCATGGTGGCGGGGTACTGCTGGCCTTGGGCCAGCAAGAAGGACAAGCACGCCATGGACATCGTCTTCCCCGAGTACGGCTTCGCGGCCCAGTGGAACCTCGATGACGATGGCATGCTGTGGGCCATCGCCGATGGGTCAGCAGAGCAGGTCGGCTGCATCCACACCTGCCAGGGGCTCGAGTTCGACTACGTCGGTGTCATCATCGGGGACGACTTCGTGATTCGGGATGGCCGCGTGGTGACGGACGCGGCCAAGCGGGCAGGGCAGGATCGTTCCGTGCATGGCTACAAGAAGATGCTCAAGGAGCAACCTGAGCATGCCCGTGCCCTGGCGGACCAGATCATCAAGAACACCTATCGCACCTTGATGACGAGGGGCCAGAAGGGTTGTTACGTCTATGCCACGGACCCTGAGACCCGCGAGTACTTCGCGGCCTATGCTCGCTCTCAAGCAGCGACCGAACGGCTGGACGCGCCCGAGGATGCCGAGACGCTGGATGGCTTGCACCTTCCCATCGTGACGCGTGATGAAGCAGTGCCGTTCGAGCGCCATGTGCCCGTGTACGACCTGAGTATCGCCGCCGGTGAGTTCAGTGAGATGCAGATCGCCGACGCCGAGCACTGGGTCGAGCTGCCGGACTTCATGCGCGCGAGCCCCAACCTGTTCGTCAGCCGGGTGGTGGGGGAGTCGATGAATCGGCGCATCCCCAATGGCGCCTGGTGCCTGTTTCGTGCCAACCCCGGCGGCACTCGGCAGGGCAAGGTCGTTGTGGTGCAGCATCGCGCCATTGAGGACCCGGATCACGGCGGCAGCTTCACTATCAAGCTGTATCAGAGCGAGAAGGTCGAGGAGTACGGCGAGTTCGTGAACCAGCGCATCGTGCTGAAGCCCCAGACCAACGCCTTCGGCTATAAGGACATCGTGCTCGAGGACGAGCTTGAGGATCTGAAGGTCATCGGCGAATTCCTCTCCGTGCTGTGAGCAAGCAGGCGGCCGGATCGCCGCCTATGCCGATGTAGGCTAGATAGCGAGCGGCAGAGCAGGCATGCTCACCGCTATCCGATACCGTAGAACCAGGTGAGCCCTAGATGTCAGATCCGTTCAAGCAGCTCCGCGACGCCATGGACCAGTTCGCCACCGAGCGCGATTGGGACCAGTTCCACTCGCCCAAGAACCTGGCCATGGCGCTGACGGTGGAGGCAGCAGAGCTGCAGGAGTGCTTCCAGTGGCTGACCGAGGCGCAGTCCAGGGAGCTGGATGAGCAGCAACTGGCCGCCGTGCGCGACGAAATTGCCGATGTTCAGCTCTACCTGATCCGGCTGGCGGGCAAGCTGGACGTGGATATCGAAGCGGCATGCCGGGCGAAGATGGAGAAGAATGCGGAGAAATATCCCGCCGACCAGGTGAAGGGAAGCGCAAAAAAGTACACGCACTATCAGGATTGACGTGATGTGTGGCCGCTTTGTCCCCTGCAGCGGCCTTCTCAGCCTAGCTTCGTCCCTAAAGCTACCTCCCGCCAATTTGGGCTCAAGCAGGACCGGAGAACCAGCTTTTGGTTTAAATTCTATGATAAAATCGGCCTTGGATGCCGATTTTGTGCTTGAAGATAAACCGACGTGGTTTATTCTTCACTCTGAAGACGGAATGTAAGGCCGCTTTTTCTCGTGAAAATAAACCAATTGCTGCAAAAGCTCCCGTATGGCGCCGTCGTGACGACCGCCTGGCTGGCATCACACGGCGTCACCTCGGATCAGGCGCGTAAGCTGGCCAGCAGTGGCTGGCTGCAACGCGTGGGACACGGCGCCTACTGCCAAGCGGGGGAGCCTCTTACCTGGGAGAGCGCTGTTTTCGCCCTGCAGGCGAGCGACGACACGGGTTTACCAACGCTTTGGCCGGGTGGCCAGACGGCCATGACACTGCATGGCTTTGCCCACTATCTGCCCATGGGGGAGCGCACGACGCACCTGTATGGCAAGGAGGCCGCTCGGCTGCCCCGGTGGTTGAGTGATGCCGAGTGGGCAGGGCGGATGGTACTCCACACTGAAAAGGGCCTGCCAGTGCAGCTTCCCGGTAGTTTCACTGACTATGCGCCGGATGGCAGGGCCTTCAGCTTGCAGGTATCGACCCCTGAGCGAGCGGTCCTAGAGTGGATCGCCGTGACGCCGAATGAGCTGCTGTTTAGCAGTGAGCTGGTGGATACCTTCGGCGGGCTCAATACGCTGCGTCCGCGTCGGCTGCAGGCATTGCTGGAGGGATGCCGTTCGGTGAGAACCAAGCGGGCCTTCCTGGTGCTGGCTCGCCACGCCGGGCATGCCTGGTACGGTCGTCTGGAATCTCGTCGAATGGATCTCGGCAAGGGCAAGCGGCAGCTCTGCCAGGGCGGCAAGCTAGACAGGGAATATCACGTGACGGTGCCGGAGGCGTTCCTGCATGCCGATTGAAGCTCGCTTCCACGAACAGGTCCGGCTGTTGGTCTCGCTGCTGCCTTTTCTCAATGACGAGCCGTGCTTCGCCCTCAAGGGCGGCACGGCCATCAACCTCTTCGTGCAGCCATTACCCCGTCTATCGGTCGACATCGACCTGGCCTACCTACCGCTGGAGCCCCGTGACGAGGCCCTGCGACGTTGCCGCGAGGCACTGCAGCGGCTGGCAGATCTCTTCAGTGCCAGACTGCCAGGCGTGCGCGCCGAGCTTCAGGATAATCGCCGAGATGAGCTGAGGATCTTGGTGCGCCGGGGTCGTAGCCAGGTGAAGGTGGAGGTATCGCCAGTACTGCGTGGCACTCTGCACCCGCCCCAGGAGCGCGATGTCGTTGAAGCCGTGGAAGACGAGTACGGCTTTGCTGCGGTGCAGGTGGTGTCACTACCGGACCTGTATGGCGGCAAGATTTGCGCCGCGCTGGATCGCCAGCACCCACGGGACCTTTTCGATGTGAAGCTGCTTCTGAACCAGGGCGGCCTGGGTCGAAGCGTATTCGAAGGCTTCCTGGTCTATCTGCTGGGGCATCCCAGGCCCTTGAACGAAGTGATCAACCCGCGACTGAAGCCGTTGGACGATGTCTACCGACAGGAGTTTGTCGGGATGGCCAGAGTTGACCTTCCATTGCAGGAACTGGAGGACGTCCGGCACGAACTCCTGACGTGGTTGGGCCAACTGATGACGGATGAAGACATTCGCTTCCTTCTGGCCTTCAAGCAGGGGGCGCCTGACTGGGCGCTGCTTCCGCTGCCGGGCGTCGAACGGCTGCCTGCCGTGCGCTGGAAGCTCGCCAACATTCATAAGATGCATTCGGCCAAGCACCGTCAATCACTGGAGCTGTTGGAGCAGGCCTTGGGCAGGCTTCGCCAATGATGCGGCGTGCCCTAGCGGTTTAACGGCCTAAGTAGACTTCTCCTTAACTCCCTAAGACGCTAGGCTGTTACGCATAGTTACGCCAGGCGCAGGGGGATGACATGGTGAACAGCAGGGAAGCTCAGCTCCAGTGGGACATTTCCAAGGACATGACCGCTCGCGGCTGGAAGGCCGGTACGGCCGGCGGCTACGTCCATAAGGATGAGTATGTCAGCGAGCTGGAGCTGACCCACTACTGCCTCACCAAGCGCGAGGAGAAGCGTTGGCGCCTGGAAGAGGCCGAGGGCGACTACGGCCTCACCCCGGTCAGCGAGGTGGGCTCAAGCAAGCCCCACGATCACGAGAAGCAGAGCCTTAGCGAGAATATCGACCGACTCAGCGACCTCTACGGCGCCGAGGTCAGCGACGACGACAAGCTGCATTTCGCCAACGGCATTGTCGACCGCATAGAACGCGACGAAGCGGTAATGGCCCAGGTGCGCAGCCACAGTAAAGACCAGATGATGCACTGCCTGCTCCCCAGAAAGGTCACTGGAGGCCGGTGTGAAACGAGCAGCTAGATAAATAGCTTATCGACTCATCCCTTGATGATGATCAGCTCCCAGTTTCTCTCATCTTGTAGCCTGGGTTAATGGTCAACATGTGACTTTATCTTAGTAGAAAGTAAACAGTGGTAGCAGGTGGCTCAGGGAGAAAGCGATTTGAAAAAAAGCGAAAAGCCAAAGCCCTTGAATGGTCGATTCAATACCAACGAAGAAACCAAAAGGATCGTCTGGGTCCAGGCTGCTGGTCACTGCGAGCTTTGCGGGAGTGATCTAACGTACGATTATCGTGTAGGTCAGCCCATGAAGTGGGGAGAGGTAGCCCATATCCTTCCGGCCAGCCCCAAAGGGCCGAGGGGGGTCAAGGAGCATGATGAAGCAACGGCGCAGGCGCTCACGAACGATAGTGCTAACCTCATGCTCCTGTGCCCAAGCTGTCACGACAGGATTGATCGTGACGCGGACGGTTATCCTGAGAATGACTTGACTGGACTACACCAAGCTTACCTAGAACGTATCCGACTCGCGGCCACAACACCAGATGGGGGCCGTGCTATTCCCGTGATCGTGCAAAGCCAGCACTTAGCGACAATAAATGATATTCCCGTTCGCGATCTTCTCACTGCAATGTCTTCCGAGGGGTTGGCTGCCTTCGATCACGAAATTAAAATCATTTTTCCGCCACCAGGACCACGTGGGAGGGATGAGACCTATTGGCAGAATATTAAGGATAGTATCCAGCACGATATGGAGCAGCAACTAAGGCGTCGTGGAGGCAGCTATGGCGACACACCTGCTCTGGCTGTGGTTGGATTGGCTGATATTCCAGCGTTGATGATATTGGGACAGGCCATCGGTGACCGTTCCAAACGCCTGCTTTTTTCCTTCAACCGCGAGCATGGGTTGCGCTGGCCTAATCAGTCCGCTGAACCGCCAGAGTTTCTGTTTACTCCTCCGCCTGAGGGTGATGCGCCGCTGGCACTGGTGCTATCTATCTCTGCGCAGGTCCCGCATCGCGATGTGAACGATGCGCTACCTAATGCGCGTATTGCAGAGCTGACCATCCCTGAACCAAGCTATATGATGGTTCAAAACCGCCGGGTAATCCATGCATTCCGAGATGCACTCCAGATACGACTGAGCCAACTCGAGGCCCTGACGCCAGAAACGATACATGTCTTTGCTGCCATCCCGGCCGCTTTAGCGATCGAATTTGGTGCATTGCTAACGACTCAGCATCAGCATCCGTACCTGATATTCGATCGAGATAAAGAAAGCCATAACCAGTTCAAGCCGACACTAAGTTTGGGTCATAAGGCCCAGGAGGCTCAATAATGATCTTGAGAAAAGAAGACACGAAACGTGGCAGTTGGGAGCACTTTCTGCTCCGTGCAGCACGTGAAATATCCTTATCCGAAGCGCAATATGAAAAGATAGACTCACGTTACTCACAGCTAGAGAGTATCCTCTCGTCATCCAATGACCCTCTGCTAGCGGAAGCTCATATCTTTGTTCAAGGGTCCATGAGGCTTAAGACAACTGTTAAGCCTGTATCAGAGGCCCCCGAAGATCTGGATACCATCGATGCGGATGCCATTGTCTGGTTACCTCACGCACAGGGAGCTGAGGCGCATGAGGTGCTGGAGGCAATTGAACAACGTTTTAAAGATGGGAGTCGTGTACAAGAAGGAATCAAGCCTCTGCGCCGAGGGGTCCGGATAGTCTATGCAGATGAAAATCCAGGTTTCCATATTGACGTCACTCCTGCACGAGCTATCAACGGGAACAGTGAAGAAAAAGGCGAAGGAAAGCTGGAGGTGCCAGACCGAGAAATGGGCTGGAAGGCAAGCAGTCCTATTCCTTATTCTAATTGGCTGCAGGCCGCTTCTGAGCAGGAAGTCACTTTAGAGAGCCTAGTGGTCGCAAAGAGTGAGCGATCAATTGATGCGGCTACCCAGGATCCTCTCCCTGACTATCAGGATTATCTCGATCAGGATCCACTGCGGGCAAGCATAAAGCTGCTGAAGCGGCACCGCGATGAGTGGGCCATCCGGACCAATAATGCGGACCACCGTCCCATATCCGCCGTTATTACGACATTAGCCACCCATGCTTACCTTGACGTGGTGGCAGAATCCAAGTCGAAACCGCTCCAGCCGTTGGATGCAATCTTGGAAATAGTTCATAGGATGCCACGGCACGTCGATTACACTGAGTTAGGCTATCAAGTCTGCAATCCCGGAGATAAGGGAGAAAATTTCGCCGAAAAGTGGAATAGGCCTCGTGATGGAGAAAGCTACCGGCAAGCTTTTTATGATTGGCATGCAAACGCTAGCTCGTCAATATCTTTGGGGCTAGAGAGTTTCGAAACCGCCGACTCATTCGCAAAAGCTGTGAAAGAGAGTTTTGGTATGGGGCCAGCATTTATCACTGAAGTGAACAACGAAATCCCGGGTGATTGGACGATTCCCGGCCGGCAAGATGGGGTCACCCGAAATTCTTTGTCGATGGGAGCACTTTTTGGAGGCGCAAGCGGTGATGAAAGCTCTCAGGCGGAAGTAAAACCGGTTGAACGCCTTGGTTGATCGCGATGACATAGCACTGAAGTGCGGTATCGCCGCGCTTCAGAGTTTTTTGGGTAAAGATAACGCCTCAGCTCTGCTCAGGCCTGCCCCTCTAAGAGCTGGTGAAGCAAAGAGCTTCTTCTTCCCCTTGCCGGTTGATTACACGGGGATGGAACGGCGACTGCGTATTAGCTTTCCAGCCAACTTCCCACGAGATCAGTTGAAGCTCCATGTCGAGCCTTCTCCTTGGTTGGTTTGGCCACATGCTATGAAGTCCGGACTATGTTTGCATGGATTTCAAGAGCGACCTGTCACGGGCTCGCCCGAAGCTGTGGTCAATGACAGTATGTTTCGCTTGGGAAAAATTGTGTCTTTATCTACGGCAGGATCCAACAAGGCCATCCGCGACGCAGAGTTTCAGAATGAGATCACATCCTACTGGTCCATACAGCACGGACAATCCACACAAAATCTAATTTTGTTGCACCGCCCTCAGGAAGCGTCTGAACTATTTGCCCTTAGTGATCCTCGGCACGCCTTGTCATCGTGGAATGGACCGGTCTGGCTAGCGTCAGACGTTTCTGTACTCAATAACCACTATAAGCGAGTGGTCGGAAGGTCCTCGATAGTCAGGGCGCCGCTGATGCCAGCATTCTACGTCAAAATGCTGACCTATCCAGATGTTCGCATTCCGGATCCAAAGCACTTGTTGCCCTGGCTTACACCACATCTGAAGCCTGGCGATGCAAAGCGACTACAGACTTGGTTTGTAGAGCACGGTTCGCTGACCAGTCGATGGATTGTCCTGGAGCTTCCCGGAGACGCATTCGCACCAATCTACTGTCTAAACTTAATATCCCACGATACATCGACGGTGCGGGGGACAAAATTCGGCTTACGCTCTGCGCGTCGAAATCCTGTCAAGACTTCGCATCGTCCTCCAGCGCGCGTCCGCGCTTCAGAGCTACATGTGCTCGATCGTGAAGCTATTTTGTCTCGTGACCTAAGCGGCACCGCCAAGAGCCTTGAGAATTCTCGTGTTGTTTGCATCGGCGTTGGATCGCTCGGGAGCCCTGTGGCAATGCAGCTGGCTCGCTCCGGAGTAGGTCACCTTACCCTTATTGACCCTGAAACCCTCGAGTCAGCTAACCTTGGCAGGCACGTTCTGGGAGCAGATGATCTGGGATACTCGAAGGCCAAGGCGCTGCGAGAGAGGATCCGCAGGGACCTACCTACCATCGAAGTCGCCGCGCACGCGACCTTTGCCGAGGTTGTGATGGATAATAGGCCCGACGTATTCGATAAAGCGGATTTGGTTATAGTCACCACTGCAGATTGGCAGTCAGAAGCGACATTCTGGAGAGCCAAGTCTAGTGGCACTGCCTGGGGGTTGCTACAGGCCTGGAGCGAACCCCATACACATGTGGGGCATGCCCTCTTAGCCCCCTCTGGAACGTTTGATGCTACAAATCTGTTTAAAGAAAACGGTGATTTCAAATATAAGTTAACTGAGTGGCCGAAAGGAGGGATCGTTGCACTCCCTGCCTGCGGTGAGAGCTTCATTCCAGGTGGTTCGCTGGGGATGGTGAACATCGCCTCAATGGTGTCGGAAACTGCTTTGCGCACCTTGACCGGCAACGTCAAAGATTCAGTGTGGGTCAGCAGTATCTACAGACCTCAAGATGTGGCGGAACTCGGTGGGGAATACCTTGGCCCTGAACTGCCCGACGGAGTACGGCAATCCTTGCTGGAACGCGAATGGCCAAGGAATAAGGAAAGAACGGAATGACGGATATTGCTTGGCGCTGGAAATGGCCGGAGGTAGGGGTCGAACTCCTAGTGTCTCAGGAGGTTGTTGACGTTCTGGATAGCCATCGTCAGCGAGGCTCGGGCGTGGAGCGAGGGGGGCAATTGTTTGTTAATCCACTTAACTGCACCGGGTTGCTGCTTGCACGGGCTACGCCTCCTCACCGGGACGACCGAGGGGGCAGATCGTGGTTGGAGTTGGATTCGAGACGCTGCCGTCAGGAGATAGAGAGTGCCAATGCGAAAGGTCTGCGCTTGGTGGGGTATTGGCATACCCATCCCCAGATTGCACCAGTAATTTCGCCTGCAGATGTAAGGAGTTTCTCTAGGTTTTCGGCACGCTATATGCGGGATTTGCCACACCCGCTAGCCATCATCGTTGGCACGTCAGATAAGTCAGAAGGCATCAAGGCGTGGTCATTTAGAGGGGGAAGGTATATAGAGGCTATTAGGATTAGTTGAATGATAGCCTAGTCATGAATCTTGGATGCCGGTCAGCGGTCATTTCTGTTCGCGAGCATTAGAGCGAAAAGTTCAGCCTGAAATCTGGCATCATCCAATGCGTTGTGGTTTGGCGCACTGCGTGGTTTGAGCTTGGTGCTCATGTGGGAAGACTTTGTTTCACCCCAGCTACAACCGCTAGCACCCATGAAGTAGGCCTTCATATCGATTGCGGTGAACCCAAATGGGTTACTTCCCAGATATTTATGGAAGTAGTAGTTGACAAATGACCAGTCGAACGGTGCATTAAGGCCCACGAAAACAGCTTTCTGTCCCCGCAGGCAAGAGGATTCTAGCCATCGTTCAAGTGTACGCATTGCCTCTTGTGGGGCGAGACCCTCCTGCTTCAATTTCTCTAGATCAAGTCCGGAGACAGCAACTGCCTCCGGATCGTGCATAGTGCTGTCCGGCTGTAGTTCAAGATAGATGGACGTGTTGGGGTCGGCTACAAGGCAGGCCCCAATTGAAAGCAGGCTATATTCACCAGGTACCGGTCCTGAGGTTTCGACGTCGACGGAAACATAAAGCTCGTTATTGGTCATGCCATATCCTTATCGTTAAAACCCACTGGGGCATGGGACTGGCTCTCAGCTTTGGGATACACTTGTTTCTGAGCCGAGGAGAACCTTTCATGGATAGGGTAACAAATCAGATGCTCCGCCGCTCGGGAAAGCCTTCATCGAGGAAACAGCATGTGATGTGGCTGTAGCCGAATCTACGAAGCCGCATAGCCAGCTCACGAATCCGATTGCCCACAAGGCCTAATCCTGGCTTTCCGTGGGCTGTGAGAAAGCGTGAAAACAGGTTGATCAAGCTGATGTGAATTTTCCAGTTGACCCCAAGGCTTCTTTAAGCAGCAAGGAAGGTACAACAGAAGTACACACACCAGCTTCGTATGCTATCCTCAAATTTCGCTAAGCTACTGATTCCAAAGAACTGTACCTTTCGCTCGATTACGGTTGCTTTTCCTTGTGTGTCAGTAACTTATTGCTTTAAAAGCGAACTCATAATCCCTTGGTCGCAGGTTCGAGTCCTGCTGGGCCCGCCAAATTCATGACCCTTATTCTCGATGCCTACCTATGGCTCAGCACGCTACCAGTCGCCAAGCATAGGTGATATCTCGCTTGTCTTTTGCGCTAGCATTGATTGCATAGATAGCACGAAGCGAAAATGACCATGGCATCCATAACGATCCGCAACTTGGATAAGCAGCTAAAGGCTCAGCTTCGCATGGAGGCGGCTAAGCATGGCCATTCCATGGAAGAGTAGGTTCGTATCATTCTGCGAAATGCATTAAAACAGCCTCAAGCAAAGGGGCTGGGGTCTCGTATACGTGAGCGATTCGCAGACATGGGAGGCATCGAACTGGAAGTGCCATCCAGGTCTGATAAGCCTCGTTATCCGGGTTTCGGCGCGTGAAAGGATTTCGAGACGCTGAGCGTCGAGACGGCCAACCCCTGGAAATGGGCTGATCTTAATACACTGACGGTACAGTGGCTGGTTCGGGTAGGTCACGATGAATTTCGAACTCATAATGCTGAATCGGCAGCAACGTGGCCAGACGTTCTACCATTGGGGCAGCCTGGGGCAACCGACGGGCTTAATCCAATAGAGCAGCAGCGGAGCCTCACGGGCGCGGTGAAGATACGTAGGATCGAAGGCCTCGTGATGGGTGTCGTTGAACGTTTCAGAGCGAGCAGAGCGGGGTAGCATCCATGGTCACGGCGGTGTGCGTAGGCTGGTGTCTTGGTGGCCAGCTACTCGATTTTACCGTCGTTCCCCTATCCCGCTCTGCCTTAGGCCCTTCTTGGTTCACACTTGGCTGCGATGAACCTTGGAAAGGTTCGACTGCTGATGTCAGCCTTCTTCGCGGTGCGTCAGTCGCGCTGCCAATACGCACAGCGCAATGGCCATGATCCCGCAGAGGGCGATGGTCAAAGGCATCAGCGCCGGTCCCTGCGTGGCCAGACTGACCAGATAGCCCACACCAGCTGCCAGCAAATAATGCAGTGTGCCCATCAGTGCCGAGGCCACACCCGCCTGCCGGCCGCCATGGTTCATGGTCAGTGCCGTCAGGTTGCCGAACACCAGTCCGAGCGACCCGATCGCAACCGCCAGTAATCCCACATAGACCTTGAAGGTGGCCATGCCGGACGTGACGGCTAGGCTTAACAGCGCACCAGCCAGAGCATGCATGCCAAGCCCGATGTAGGTGACCCGCGCAGGCGTCATGCCGCGCGCGGACAGCTTGTTGGCTACTATCCCGCCGATGATCAGCCCGACCGAGTTGGCGGCAAACAGATAGCTGAAATGAGTCGGCGTCATGCCGAAATGCTCGGTAAACACGAAGGCGGCAGCGCTGATGTAGGTAAAAAGCGACCCCAGCACAAAGCCGCCGGCTGCCGTGTAGGCCATATAAACCCGGCGGCGGGACTGGACTAGATAGCCCCGTACCACGTTGCCTACACTCAGCGCCACGCGACGCTCGGGATCGAGTGATTCAGGAATGGACATGAGGCTCCACATCAGGCCAACGAGGCCGAGTGCTGCCAGTACCCAGAAGATGCCGCGCCAGCCCCCATGCTCGAGCAGGAAGCCGCCCATCATGGGCGCCACCACCGGGGCAATCATCATGACCTGCATCAGCAACGAAAAGATCCGGGCAGAGCTGCTCACGTCGCAGAGATCGGCCACGATGGCACGCGGGGCCACCAGTCCGGCGGCTGCGCCAATGGCCTGGGCAAAACGTGCAGCCAGAAGCCACTCGAGAGTTGGCGCAAGTGCAGCGGCGATAGACCCTGCCACAAAGATCACAAGCCCTGCCATGAGTGGCATCCGGCGGTCAAAACGATCCAGTAGCGGGCCATACAGACACTGCCCCAGCGCCAGCCCGGCCAGGAACACGGAAAGCGTCTGCTGCACGCTGCCGGCCGAGACATCATAAGTCTGGGCAATCATCGGCATGCCGGGCAGGTACATGTCGATGGCCATGGCATCGAGTGCGGTCAGCAGGGCCAGCAAAATCACCAGCGCCATACCGACAGTATTTTGAAGGGCGCTTGCCCGAGCAGCCTGTTCAGTCATGACGTTCTCCTCTAGCAAGCCTTGCGATGCTGTCGCTCATGAGATGTTCGAGGGCATTGAGGCGCGCCTCGAAACGCGCCTGACCGATGTAGATCAATGCCACGTGAAGGCTATCGACCATGCCCATCCAGGCGTGCCCCATGATCTCGGCGTCCCGATCGGAAAGCGCATCCCCGACATGGCGGCGCAGCGCTGTCGTAAAGTCCGCCAGCAGTTGCTGCATGTAGGTCTCATAGCCCTCCTGAAGCTCGTGAAAGAGCGGCTCAGGCGGGATATAGGCCGTGCGCAGCAGAAAGCGGAAATGCTCGGAATCGGCGTAGCGCGCCAGCAAGGACGCGCAATAGTTCTGCCCTGGCAACTTGGGATCGGGACGAGCAAAGCAGTCTCGGGCAAAACGCGCTTCGCTGTGCAGCGCGTCTTCAAAGACCGCCATGAACAATGCGTCCTTGTTTTTGACGTGCGAGTAGAGCGACGCCTTGCGAATCCCGGCGTCAGCGGCAATAACGGACAGCGATGCCCCTTCATAGCCATGCCGGGCGAACTGAACCACTGCAGCGTTGAGCACCCGCTTGAGCGCGGGTGTCGTGGTGGATGCCATTATCGGTACTCAGAAAGTTGAAACCCGGTGTCGCTCGCCTTTAGGGGTTCGAACACCGAGCAGCGAATCCTAACCCAGAAAAGCTACCGACCGGTAGGTAGTATTGATAGTAAAAAGAAATGGCCACGAGGGCCATTTCCTATCGACGCCAATCCGGAGCTATCAGGTCAGTTACGCTCTGTTCGGCTGGACATTAATCAGTAGCCAACCGTGAAGCGCTGACGTACATGGGCAGGTTTTTCCAGCTCATCTACCAGCGCGATGGCGTAGTCTTCAAAAGAGATACTGGAGCCCGTTGCATGGGTCAGCAGCATATCCTGTCCAAGACGAAACTTTCCGGTACGCTCACCGGGAACGAACTCTGCCGAAGGCGACAGGAACGTCCAGTCGAGATCATCAACGCCGCGCAGGAAGTCCAGAAACTCACTGCCAGCACGTGCTTCGGGCTTGTAGGCTTCGGGAAAATCGGGCTGATCGATGACCCGCTCGCCGGGCGCGACCTCGAGGCTACCTGCCCCGCCCACCACCAGATAGCGCGCTACTCCGGCCTCACGTACGGCCCCCACGAGCTTTCTGACGTCGCTGGCCGTAAAGGGCACGGCACTGATGACCGCGTCATGCCCCTTGAGCAATGCTCCCAGCGCCTGCTGGTCGTTGGCATCGCCCTGCCTCGGCGTAACGCCAGGCAATGAGGCAATCCTGTCCGTATTTCGAGCAATGGCTGTCACCCGATGCCCCCGATCGGATAGTTCTGCGAGAATACGTGAGCCTGCATCACCCGACGCCCCGATAAGCGCAACATTTGCCATGAGACACTCCTATAAGTTCAGTTTTGAAACTTGGTCTAACATGTAGACCGTGAGATAAACTTAAAGGAGATACCGAGACGGCACAAGAAGTCACTTTTACCTGACCGGGTCACGACAATGTGACCATGCACGACCACTCATTTACGGAGAGACAATGACAACGGTCCCTGACGAAGAGATGTTCGAACAGCCTTGCCCGATTCGCGACGTGCTCGATCGCATTGGCAATCAGTGGAGCCTGCTGATCCTTGAGGCTCTGGCTCCCGGCACCCTGCGCTTCAATGCCCTGATGCGCGAGATTGGCGATATCTCGAAGCAGATGCTCTCCCGCACGCTCAAGCAGCTGGAGCAGGATGGTTTCATCACGCGTACGCTCTATCCCGAGGTTCCCCCACGGGTGGAATATACCCTGACCCCGCTGGGGCGCTCCTTTCTCGAGCCGATGCAGCAGCTGGTGGTCTGGGCGGATACGCATCACGGCGCCATTGTGGCTGCCCGCACCCGGTATCAGGCCCTACAGGAGTAGACCTGAAGCTTCTTCCTGCACTGCGTTCAGCTCCGTACGGACCCGTTCTCTTCCAGCGCCCCGCGGATGATTTCCAAATCGTTAATCATCTGTTTCTGTCCTGGCGTCTTACACCCCTGGGGAAACTACTGCACGCTACGCATAACCTCATCAAAGTACTTGGTGGCTGACGGCGGGTCTCAGTCACATTCAGCTTCGGAGAACGTTATGCCAGGCCTTATCAATGGACAATGGGTGAAGGGCGAGATTGCCGAAAGCGAAATCAGAGGGGGTGCCTTTGACCGGGAGCCCACCAAGTTTCGGCGCTGGATCATGCCCTATGGCGAGTCGCGGGCGAAGGCCAGCGACGCACCGCTCGCCGAGCCAGGACGTTATCAACTCTTCGTCGCCTACTGCTGCCCCTGGGCTTCACGTACGCTGATCTTTCGCAAGCTCAAGGGATTGGAAGACCTGATCCCGCTCTCTGTCGCCGATGCGGCACTGGGGGAAGAAGGCTGGAGTTATGCCGTCCCGCAGGATGCCGGACCGCACCTAAGCGAAGTCCGACGCCACCATCAGCTCTATACAGCGAGTGATTCCCACTACACCGGCAAGGTGTCGGTCCCGGTGCTATGGGATCGGGCTCAAGGGCAGATCGTCAACAACGAGTCGGCGGATATCATCCGGATCTTCAATAGCGCATTCGACCATCTCACGGGGAACAACCTCGACTTCTACCCCGAACCGCTGCGCGCGACGATCGATGCCTGGAACGAGTTCGTCTACGAGAAGCTCAACAATGGCGTCTATCGGGCCGGTTTCGCCAGGAACCAGGCAACCTATGAGGGTGCTGTTACCGAGGTGTTCCAAGCGCTCGATCGCCTCGAAGACCACTTGGCCACGCATCGCTACCTGGCAGGCACCTTCCTGACCGAAGCCGACTGGCGTCTCTTCGTCACGTTGGTACGCTTCGATACGGCTTACCATGGTGCCTTCAAATGCAATATCCGTCGCCTGGAAGACTATCCGCACCTGTCGAGCTATTTGCGTGAGCTCTATCAGTGGCCGGGTGTACGCGAGACGGTCAACCTCGAGCATATCAAGATCGGTTACTACACCAATGCCGCGCTCAACCCGACGCTTATCGTGCCGCAGGGTCCTGAGCTGGATCTCGAGCGAGCGCATGAGCGGGATCATTTACCTGGAGAAGGCATATGGATACGCACGGAAGCGGCTGGATGAATCAATCACTTCCCCCGATTGGTTTCGGTCTTGACGAGCTGGCTGATCAACAGGTCGCCCGATTGATTCCCGCCGCCTGGCAGGCGGGATTTCGTGCCTTCGACACGGCCCAGCTTTATGGCAACGAGGCCGCGCTCGGCCGTGCCCTGCGCGATATTGGCATGGATCGCGATGCGGTATTCGTCACCACCAAGGTGATGAACAGTCATTTCTCGGAATCTCGTTTCCTGCCTTCGGTTCAGGAAAGCCTCGAAAGGCTCGAGCTGGATAGGGTCGACCTGCTGCTCGTGCACTGGCCCGGTCACGGCATGCCGATCGAGCGCCAGATCGAGCTATTGAATGAAGTCCGCGCACGCGGTTGGACGCGCCATATCGGCGTCAGCAACTATAACGCCACCCAGCTTGCCCGCGCGGTCGAGATAAGCGAGGCACCGATTGCCACGAACCAGGTCGAGATCCACCCCTATCTCGACCAGTCGACGTTGCGAAAGCATGCACATGAACTCGGCGTGCCGCTGACCGGGTTCTTCGTGATGGCGATGGGGGCGGTGCCGCGCGATCCGGTGCTGGCCCGTATCGGTGCGGCGCATGGCAAGAACGCGGCACAAGTGGTCCTGAGGTGGGTGCATCAAAAGGGCGACGTGCCCCTGACCCGCAGCACCAGGCCCACGCGCATCGCGGAGAATATCGCCATCTTCGACTTCGCCCTGTCATCCGACGAGATGGCCGTGATCGATGGCCTCGCGCGTACGGGCGGCCGCATCCTCAGTCCGGACAATCTTGCCCCTACCTGGGACCAGTGAAACCAGCCTTGCAGCCATAAGCCCAGGTAGACCCAGGTAGGTGGAGCTCTTCATTGCGACACGGATGGCCAGCGTAGGCGCAGGGCGGCGCCCATGCAGACCGGAATGCCGGTGTGTTGGGGAAACCCCGAGTTCAACTGGCGAGCACAATCGAGTAGCTGTTCGTGACCAGAAACCTCTGAATTCGGAAACATAATTACACGTTAAAGATGGGCTACGGACCAAATCCTATGCCATGCTGACCGTGTTATTGAATCTTCGTTTCATCTGGAATAAAGGGAGGACCACCATGCGTTTTATCTCGACTCGAGTACACGGGTTGGTCGATTATCCGATGGGATTGTTACTTATAGCAGCTCCTTTCCTTTTCGGCTTCGCTACGGGGGGAGCCGCTCAATGGGTGCCGATTATACTAGGTGTAATCATGGTGGCTTCAGCCGTCATGACAAAGTATGAGCTTGGCCTCATGCACCTTATTCCCATGCCGATTCACCTCACCATGGACTTGGTCAGCGGTATTCTGCTGCTGGTTTCTCCCTGGCTGTTCGGCTTCGCGGATACAGTATATCTGCCACATGTGATCCTCGGCCTTCTCGAAATCGGTGCTAGTCTAACCACGGAAAAGCAGCCGAGAGACCTGCCAGCCACAGCGAATCGAACCTAAGTGTCGTTGGGTTTCGGTTCAGGATCGGAGCAGGGCTAGATCAAAGCTGCCATTATGGTAGGCGGGGTCGTCGAGTAATTTAAAGCCTGTTCACTTGCGATCTCGCCCACTTTAAGGCGGTCTTGAAGCACTTGGAACATCGAATCGAATCATGACCCTAGCGTAGGCGCCCATTCATCCGCTTTATAAGAATGGGCGCTTTTCGTCATGTTCGAAACATTGGTCAATTACTCGAAACAGGCGTCAGTGGCTCATCGTCAGTGTCCGGATCATGCTGGAAGGTGGCAGCCAGCGTATTGGCTCGCACTCCGACTGCCCTCGCCAGTTTGGGGTGAAGCGACGGGGGGGCTACTTGCACGTGACCTGATTCGACGGTGGCATTCAAGACCAGTAAGAACTGGGGATGATCATAACGATAGACGAACTCATGGCGAACCTTGTCGTCGTCGATAATACGCAGGCCTGCCTGTACTAGCTCCAGGTCCTCGCTTTGTATGAGCACCTCCTTGGTGTCGCCAGAGACCTGTAGCGTCACTTGGCCAGTCCATTCCAATGGCATGTTTCACCTCCTTGTGTTGTTTATCAGAAGCTTAGCCACATTTACCCCGAATGAGAGTCATATCGCCATCCAAGCTGGCGATTCGTTCCCTGCGAAGCAAGTAAACTCCAACAACCTGCCGAGAGAACAAGTAGATTGCTATCGTTAGGTAGAGGCAAGTCCTCGTGAGTACGAAAATAGCTGATATCAATGGCCCAGTCTAAAAGGGACGGCTACTTAGGCTTTTGCATAGCGATCACCCACAGATATAGGCTTGTAGCTGGGCACGCCCAGCCAGGCAGCGACCTCGGTGACGGGGTGGCCCCGCGCCGGCTGAACGGGCAATCAAGCGCTCCGAAGCCAAGACAGCTGCTATGGAACACCTGCTGGACTACATGGATAGCCCATGATCGACCACATGTCTTTACGGCGGCTACGATGCGCTATGCATTCCATTAAGCACGCGATGGATACAAGCGTTCTCGTCAACTACGCTGCGTTAACCTGCGGCATCGTGAAGCTGTTTGCGGGTAGAAACAACCGTGCCTTGACGTGATCGCGAGCCTAAATACAGCCGTCGTAATTTAGCTAAACCTACTTATTGACTAAACTAATATGGAGGCAGTGTGTTAGAGCTTGTAAGGCCGATTGCAGAGTGGGGTGTGGCTATCATGGAGATACTTGGTATCTTCATTATCGCCGGGTTCGCGCTCTATGCGCTTGCTTGTGTGCCGGTTTACGTGCTGAAGCGGGACAGAGCAGAAAATATATTCCTTCAGCTTCGTCAACGTCTTGGACGAGGCATTCTGCTTGGCTTGGAGTTCCTCGTGGCTGCCGATATTATCCATACAGTGGCTGTCGAGCTCACCTTCGAGACGGTTGGGGTATTGTTGATCATTGTGTTGATACGTACTTTCCTCAGTTTCACATTGGAAGTCGAACTCGATGGGCGCTGGCCATGGCAAAATAAGGATTAGAGTTAATTACTTTGTCTGGCTTCTTGCCTCTTGGCATCCCGCGAGCCTGCTTGCTGGATGCCCACTGCTAAACCATCCTGTGTAGATAACGAGCCTTAACCTAGCGGTTCACTCATTGCAGCCAATAGGAGGGATTCTCATGGCTGAGATCATCGACCATCGGGCCTCAGGCACGGATGTCACCGACATCCTCACGGCCGATCACAAGGAGATGCTTGATCTCGTTAACCAGATCAAGCGTACCTCGGAGCCCAGCCAGCGCAGAGAGCTGACCGACACGCTGATTGCCGAGGTGATGCGCCACTCCGTCGCTGAGGAAATGCACGTTTATCCCGCGATCAAGACCCATGTGCCGAGCGGTGTCGATGAGGTCGAGCATGACAAGCAGGAGCACGATCAGATTGTCCAGGTCATGCGGGAAATGGAGAGCGTCGATGTGTCCGAGGCGGACTTCACGGCCCAGATCGACAAGCTGGAGGATCTGCTGAGACATCACGCCAATGACGAGGAGTCCGAACAGTTTCCCAAGCTCAGGGCCAATGTCGTAGGTGAGAAGCTCGTCGAGCTGGGTGAAAAGGTGCAGGATGCCAAGCGACTGGCACCGACTCGCCCACACCCCAGTGCACCGCACTCGGAACTGTTCCACAAGAGTGTAGGGCCAGGCGTTGGCATGGTCGATCGTCTCCGGGACAAGCTCCAAGGGCGGACGACGCGATAAGTTGACCTACCAGCCGAACCCATGATTAAGCGAATCGTCGGTGGCGTTCGGTTCCAAAAGACGCCGCCAGGTCGTTAGAGGATGATCTTGGGCGAGGCGACCATTGAGTATACCTTGGCCGCTTCCGTCAGCGGCCATTTCTAGCGTGCTGGTAAGCTCAAGGCCTGACGAGTCATGCATGGTGAGTTGCCAGCGGTAGCCGCCATCGCTACCGCAGCTCAGGGTCAGGCGTGCCTGGCCCAGCGGTATGGGCTCCGGGGTCAACAGTGTCAGGTCATCGCTGGTCAGGGCGCCTTCTGCACTGGTACAGCGTTGGCCCTGGGTGGTCATCGTGATGTTGCCCAGCCAGTCGCCGGCCGGGCTAAGTGGCAACTGTGCGGTATCGACCACATTCAGCGAACCGCCGGCAAGTTGCCAATCGACGTTCAAGCCGTCGAGCCGCGCCGTCACTATCCAGGGCTGGGAAGTCTCGCCTAGTGTGAGATCGAGCTGTCCCGGCCACGTCATTCGCCACGTCACCGGGCCTACCGCGAGGGGAAAGGCGCCTTGCTGGGCGAGTGACAGCTTGCCGATTCGACCATCCAGCAGGCGCCCTTCGACCTCTTGCCAGCCGATCCCGGTGCCTAGGCTGCCTTTCATCCAGTTTGCCAATACGGGCAGTGGCCAGTAGAGCATCAGCGTGACGAGAAAGGTCAACGTGACGGACCCTACGGCGAGACTATGTAATAGCCAACGGATCATGGGGTCGGCTCCTCAAGGGGCGTCGCCGGTTCGCGTTCGAGCAGGGCAACGAAGCGAGCCTCGACGTTCATACCGGATTCACTATCTCGAGATAGCGACCAGTCGAGCGCCCACCAACCCTGCTGGGCTGCCCATGCGCTGAACCGTTCGAAAGCGGCAGGGCTGTCGGTACGCCCTGACAGTTGCCACCCGCCATCATCTGACTCGATCGTGTCGAGAACCAACGAGTGTCGAAGCCCAACCTGACGCCAGTCATCGGCATCCATCGCCGTTATCGGCGGCAGGGCATCGAGCAAGTACGTGTCCAAACGGGGCGTCTCGACGCCCTGCCATGTCGGAAGGTCAATGCGTTGAAGCAGCAGATAGCTGGCCAGCGCCAGACTGATGCCACCGCCGATACCCAGACGAAGCCGCTCTGCGGCGGGGCGGCGTTGCCAGGCTTGGCGAAGGGTGGCGAGTGAGTGGCCGAGGGTCATGGGGTCGTCTCCGCTTCCATTGTCATGTGCAGCGACAAACGCTGCGTCTCGGGTTGCCATGCGGGCTTGCCCAGGCTGGCGAAAAGCTCGGTGAGTTCGGAGCCGTCGCGGGTTGCGTCTTCATCGACTCGCCACTGCATGGTCAATTGCGTGCCGGTAACGCGCATCAGGGTCAGCGTCAGCGCCAGGGGACGGACCTGCTGATCGACACGCTCGAGCGTCGCCGCCAGCCATTGATTGCGTTGCTGCAGAGACTGCAAGGCGGCGAGGCGATCCTGTACCCGCTGCAGGGAGGGGGTACCGGTGTCCCCGGGAGCCAGCCCTTCGAGGCGGGCCTGGGCGCTATCGGCCAGGGCACGCTGGTTTAGATAACCCTGCCAGCCGACCGCCCCGAGATGCAGCAGCGCCAACCCCACGATCGCTGCGGCCAGGCGGCGCGTCGTACGGGACAGGGACAACGGCGCGCGCCGCATGGAGCGGGCTGCCGGTTTTATGCCTGGCACCAAGGGCAGCGAGGCCGGTAGATACTGGGCGTAGCGCGGTAGAAGCTCACCGGAGCCTGTGCCAGGTGTATTGTCGGCGATGTCCTGCCACGGCCAATGCCAGGGTTTCTCACGTATTGCCGCGGGCAGGTGTTCCTGCCACTCGCGGGGCCAGGCCAGCCAGCGCTCTGCGGGGGGCGCATGCGGTACCGGCGGTGCCGCCAAGGTCTTGATCATCAGGTGGTGCGTATCGGCGACCACGCTGACCTCGCCGGCGGATGTCGGGAGCGGCTGGGCCATGAAGACCGAGGCCCAGTGTGTCGTACGAATGCCACGCGCCCCCAGCCAGCCTTGCCATGCCAGAAGTCGCTCGCGGCTGGCCACGAGCACGTCGAGGTGGTTGCGCCCCTGTTGTAGCGCTGCCAATTCCAGTGTCTCGCCATCCGTGCATAACTGGTCTTCGATCAGCGTGGGCCACTCGCGCTGACGCAGCCCTTTCGGGGCCGCCATGTGGAAATGGTTGGCGCCCGTGGGGCCCAGCAACAGCACGCTATCGTACTGCTGGCTGAGCTGTGCCAGGCGGGCGAGCGTGGCGGTATCGCTGTCGGCGATCCGCCCAGTCTCGTCGTGGCCAGGCAGGCCTGTCATCATCCAATGACCAGCGAGATGCTCGGCCTCCGCTGACGGAGGCTCGGGCGATTCGCAGAGCAACAGGAGTCTAGGGTGCGACGAGCCGGCGGTACCGCGTCGGCTGGCAGGCCACCGTAACCGGCCGAAGGGCAAGGGACGAAGCAAGGTATTCATGGGCCAGAACCTTGGGGTGAAGAGGTAGACGACATCATCCAGGCGCTCAGATCGTCGCTACGGGAAAGGATGCGCACGCGTGAGGCTGGCGTGTAAGGCGACCAGCTACTGATGCCCTCTGCCTTGAGCAGGCGTCGGGCATGGAAGCGATAGTCGCCGACCTCGACGCTCACGCGTAGCTCGAGGTAATCTGGTGTCAGCGTCAGACGGTCGCCGTAGCGCTCGAGCCACGCGTTGTCGCTGCCCAGTTGCGCACGCACGGCATCGATTCCCGAGTAGCCGATGGCAGGGCGGGCATTGATCAAACGGATCAGGTCGCCGCGTGCCACTTGGCCTTGGAACAGGGCCTCGAGCAGAGGCAACTGCGCCAGTTGGAGGCTATTGAGATTGAGACGCCAGGCACCGCTGTCGGGTAATACGCACAGATCGTCCAAAGCCTGATAGCGGGTGCTGTCGAGGGGTTCCAGCCAGTTGAGTTCGCTGATGTCCGTCAGCAGTGTGTCGGCACTGACCCGCGGCGGTGAGCCGCGGGCGTAATCGACGCCATCCAGACTGTTCTCGCGCGGCTGGGTGTCGGCATCGATCCAGTCCGCGAGCCGGGCGACGAACGTCGTCGGCGTTAGCCCGCCCAGCGCGGAGGCAGGTCGCCCCGCGAGCAGTCGCGTCAGTTGCTCGGCGGCCAGCGTCGCGTCGCTACCGGCCAGGGCGTTGAGGTTGAAACAGCTGCGCAGGTCGCGCACGACCAGGCGGATGCGGCCTTCGTCGGTAGGATATTCCAGCGGCTTGCCGGCCAGGCTCTGCCACCACAGGCTGGCTTGGCGCACGGCGGCATCGGTGAGGGCGCGCTGGGCGATTATCTCGGCCCCCTGAATGTGAAAACGAGCCTGGGTCTCGGCCTGCAGCAAGCCCAGGCGATGAATGTCGTTGCGTCCGTCCTCGGCCAGCGAGGCCAGAACCATGCCCACCAGCGCCAGGCATAGCAGCACCATGAGCAGGGCGACGCCACGCTGCCGCGACTTCACGACGCCTTCCAGTGCGGCAACAGC
This sequence comes from Litchfieldella xinjiangensis, assembly GCF_000759345.1. Taxonomy (GTDB): domain Bacteria; phylum Pseudomonadota; class Gammaproteobacteria; order Pseudomonadales; family Halomonadaceae; genus Litchfieldella_A; species Litchfieldella_A xinjiangensis. The sequence goes on along the minus strand of NZ_JPZL01000001.1, from coordinate 1,197,677 downwards.
GCGCTCACCTGAAAGCGGGCCCCGTTTCGCCACCAATGCAGGCGAATGCCTATCGGCAGACCTTTATCGGGGGGCGACGCCACCCAGCGGGCCCCGTCGTAGAATTCTAACTGCACCCGCTCGACCTCGTCGAGGCTGGCCGAAACTTGCCACTGCGGTGTTCCAGCGTCATCGAGCAGCCCCGTCGATCCCAGCCACAGGTGATGGGCGTCGCTATTCCATACCAGCCGCTGGCGGCGCAAGCGTGTGTAGTGATCGCCCATCGGCAACGGCCAGTCTCCCTGCGCCACCCATTCCAGCGTCTGGATGTCGGGCAGGTGATCGAGCGGGGCGTTGAGCAGCGGCTGGCCTTGGGCATGCAGGGGCCGCACGATCAGCGCCTCCAGGCGCCGCTCCAGAAGCTGGGCGAGGCGTGCATCCTGACGGAGGGCAGGTGGCTCCCTGAGTCGTTCGCGGGTCGTCACCATGGCATTGACCAGGGCGGCAACGGTGACGCCGATCAGTGCGGTCAGGGCGATGGCAACGATCACCTCGAGTAAGGTGAAGCCCCGCTGCGAAGGGGGACGGTGACGGGTCATGGCAAAACGAGTCGAGTCATGGCGAAAAGAACAACGTGAAGCGAAGGTCAGCGTGTTCGCGGGCCGCCTCGTCGAACAGACTCAGCGTGCCGCGCCGCATGTTGCGCACCTGGGTAGATTCGACCTCCAGGCGCCAGAAACAGGCCTGGCCGGCCTGATCGAACTCGCCTTCATGAAGGCCGGGGCTGGGCCAATAGCGGGTCAGGGTGAATTCGGCACCCAGCGCACGGGCACACAGGATCAGCGGCACGCGCTGCGTTTCGGCAAGACTGGCGCGGGTGCGCTGATGCACGCCCTGGCTGACCGTCACGGCGACGATGGCCAGGATGAACAGTGCGACCATGACCTCCAGCAACGTAAAGCCATTGTCGTGGCGCTTGCCTAGGATGCGTGTCATGGTTGGCTCGCCGCCGTGATCCGATTGACCCCCAGTGCGTCGACCTCCAGAACGCGCTGCGTACCACCATGACCAAGGACCAGTCGCCCGCCGATCACTTCGCCATTGGGCCACCATACCAAGCGGGGCATGTCGGTACCGGGTGCTGACGGCGCGCTGGCGGAGAGGCTTTCTATCGCAAGTGGTACCGGCCAGGTCTGCGGGGCCAGACGCTGGCTGTCGAGCGGCACCCAGTCCCACCCATCGCCATCCTGCCTGGGGCGCCAGGTGACGAAGCGATAGCCCCGATCGTCTGCCAGCCAGCCGATGATCCGCTGGTCGAGGAAGGCCACATCCCGCGCCAGGGACAGGTCGCTATGCAGTCGCTCGGTGGCGGCATCCAGGCGCTGATGATCGTCGCCGCCCAGCCAGGCGACGCTGAGTGTGGTGGCCAGCGAGACGATCACGACGACGACCAGCAGCTCGAGCAGCGTGAAGCCGCGGGCGGACCCAGGGCTCATAGCATCCAGTTGCCGATATCGGCATCGAGGCCTTCACCACCGGGGGCCCCATCGGCCCCCAAACTATAGACATCCACCCTGCCGTTCTCGCCCGGGCTGCGATACTGGTACTCGTTGCCCCACGGGTCCTTGGGCAGGCGGCGGATATAGCCCTCTTCGCGGTAGTTCCTGGGTAAAGGCTCCTGGCTGGGGGCCTCGACCAGTGCCTGGAGGCCCTGGCGAGAGGAGGGGTAGCGATAGTTGTCCATGCGATACATGTCCAGCGCCTGCTCCAGCGTCGACAGGTCGGCGCGGGCCTTTTGCTGCATGGCGTCGTCCTGGTTGCTGAGTACATTGGGCGCAACGATGGCGACCAGCAGCCCGATGATGAAGATCACCACCATGATCTCCAGTAGCGTGAAACCGCGTTGGCGGCGGGAGGATCGGGTAGGGCGAGCGTGGGTCATGAACATTCCTCGGCAGTTCAGTATTGCATGGCGCCGTTGAGGCGCATGATCGGGAGCAGGATGGCCAGGACGATGGTCAGCACGACGCCGCCCATGGTCAGGATCATCACGGGTTCGAACAGCGCCAACGCCATGTCGACGCGGCGGTTGAAGGTGGTTTCCTGGGTGTCGGCGACGCGCTCCAGCATGCGATCGAGCGTGCCGCTGGACTCGCCGCTGGCGATCATGTGCAGCATGGTCGGTGGAAAGCGTCCGCTTTCGGTCATGGCGCGGTTGAGGCTGACCCCGGCGGCGATACGTTCGGTCAGCAGGTCGACGGCGTCTCGCATCAGCAGGTTGCCGAGCGTGTCGCGGCTGGCCTTGAGGGCGTCGAGCAACGGAATGCCACTGCGGGTCAGGATGGCCAGCGTTCGGGTCAGGCGGGCGGTATCGAGTAGCACGATCAATTCGCCCAGGTGCGGCAGACGCAGTAGCCAGGCATGCCAGCGATGGCGCATGGCATGTCGCCGCACTAGCCGTTGCATGACCAGGACGCCGAGCACGCCGGCGACGAGCATCCCGGGGCCGGCGAACTGAAGGAATTCGGAGAAGGCGATCAGTGTCCGCGTCAGCCAGGGGAGTGCCATGTCGGAGCGCTCGAACTGCTCGGCCAGGCGAGGCACGACGTAAATCATCAGGCCCATGACCACGGCGATCGACACGGCCACCAGCACCAGCGGATAGACCAGCGCGGTACGCGCCTTCTGGCGTTGCCGCTGGACCCGTTCCAGATGATCGGCTAGCTGCTCAAGGACCTGGGCGAGACGGCCGGCCCGCTCGCCGGCGGCGACCAGCGAGCGATAGAGCGTATCGAAGGTGGCCGGGTGCGTGCCCAGGCTGTCCGCCAGGTTATAGCCCTCGCGCACCCGGGCCACGATATCCAGCAGCATGGCGCGGGGCCGCTCTTTCTGGGCCTGGCGCGACAACGCATCGAGGGCGTCACCGATCGGGATGCCGGCATCGACCAGTGTCGCCAGCTGGCGGGTCAGCAGGGCCAGCGTTTCGTTGTCCACCCGGCCGCGTCGAGAGACGCGGCTGGTCTTGTCGCGCACCGGTATCAGATCCCGGGGGAACAATCCCTGGTCGCGCAGCAACTGGCGCGCCTGGCGCTCGCTATCGGCCTGCAAGACATCGCGTCGACGAGCGCCCTCGGCGGTCAGAGCGAGATAACGATAGGTCGGCATGTGATTTCTCGCGCTCGGTTCCCATTCCACACATCAGCGTGCCAGGGGTGTGTTGCAGTTTTTCGCTCGTTTACTGATGAATCGCCCGCAGTACCTCATCGACACTGGTCTCCCCCGCCTGCAGGCGATCCACGGCGCACTGAACCAGGGTCATGTGCGTGGTGAAGGCGTGCCTGGCCATCTCCGATTCGGCGGCGCCATCGTGGATCATGGTCGCCAGGGTGTCGTCGATGGCGATGAACTCGTAGAGCCCCAGGCGGCCACGAAACCCGGTGTGGTCGCACGCCTCGCAGCCGACCGGCTCAGCGAGGCGCTCGAGTGTCTCCAGGCCACTGAGCCGCCCCAGGTCGGTCCCGGTGGTTTCTCGCCAATGGCGACAGGCGGGGCAGAGCCGTCGGACCAGCCGCTGGGCCATCACGCCCTTGAGGCTGGTGGCAAGCAGGAACGGTTCGATACCCATGTCACGCAGGCGGGTCACGGCCCCCAGCGCGCTGTTGGTGTGCAAGGTGGAGAGCACCAGGTGGCCGGTGAGACTGGCCTGGACGGCGATCGCTGCGGTTTCCACGTCGCGGATTTCGCCAATCATGATCACGTCGGGGTCCTGGCGCAGGATGGCGCGTAGCCCCCGGGCGAAGGTCAGTCCGGCGTGCGGGTTGACCGGTGTCTGGCCGATGCCGGGGATGGCATATTCCACGGGATCCTCGATGGTGAGGATGTTGCGCTGGCTGTCGTTGAGATGCGCCAGGCTGGCGTAGAGCGTGGTGGTCTTGCCCGAGCCGGTGGGGCCGGTATTGAGCAGGATGCCGTTGGGCCGGGCCAGTGTCGCCCGGTAAGCCTCAAGCATGCTGTCGGGCATGCCGATGGCGTTCAGGTCGAGCATCGAGGCTTGCTTGTCGAGCAGGCGCATGACGACGCGCTCACCGTGGATGCCGGGCAGCGTCGAGACGCGGATATCGACATGACGCCCGGCGGTGCGCACGGTGATCCGTCCATCCTGAGGCTGGCGCTTTTCGGCGATGTCGAGCTTGGCCATGACCTTGATGCGCGAAATCAGCATCGGTGCCAGCACCCGCGGCGGACGAAGGGCGACGCGCAGCGCCCCATCCACACGTAGCCGCACCGCCAGTTCGTGTTCGAAGGGTTCGACGTGAATATCCGAGGCTTCCAGGCGCAGGGCCTCGGAGAAGATGCCATTGATCAGGCGAATGACCGGGGCTTCATTCTCGGCGTCGAGCAGGTCCTCGGTGCGCGGCAGTTCCTGCAGCAGATGATCGAGATCGACGTGCTCGGCGAGCCCTTCCATCAGGGCTTCAGTACTGGCGCGGCTGGCATCGTAGAGCCGACCCAGGCGGTCGTCGAAGACACGCTCGCTGAGCCATTCGCAGCTCAACGGGTCGCCGTGGACACGCTGGATCTCCTGCAGGGTAACGATGTCAACGTCTTCGCGGCACAGCAGATGGTAGCCCGCATTACGCCAGTCGATAGCCGCCCCGGCGCGTCGCGCCAGGCGATAGGGCAATGACCTCTCGCTGGCGGGGCCTCTCCGTTCCGGGGAGGATGCAGCCGCCTGGAGCGTATCCAACGGTGCGTTCATGGCGCCAGCGCTCCCAGCCGATCTCGCGCCGAGGGATAGAGCGTGTTCAGTGACAGATTCGTGGCCTGAGTTTCCAGTTCCGGCAGGGTCTGGTCGGCATCGAAATCGTTGAGTAACTGCTGGGCGCGCATGAAGCGGTACTTCTCGGCCGTGGCAGCATTGAGGGTCTGGGCATCGCGCAGCACGCGGGCGCGGATAAAGACCATCAGGTTCTGCTTCTCGTTGGAGCGGCTCGAATACCGAAACAGGTTACCGAGCAGCGGGATGTCGCCCAGTAGCGGCACGTGCTGTTGGGTATTGTTGCTCTGATTGCTGATCAGGCCGCCGAGCACGATGATGCCGCCATCCTGGGTGAGCACGGTGGTCTCGATTTCGCGCTTGTTGGTGACCACGTCGCTGGCATTCACGTTGTCGGCAATCGACGAGACCTCCTGGGTGATCTCCATGCGTATGGTGTTGTCGGCGCTGATCGAGGGACGGATATGCAGGCTGATGCCGACATCTTCGCGCTGGATGGTCTGGTACGGGTTGGTATTGTCGACGGTGGTCGAGCCGGTCACGAAGGGCACTTCCTGGCCGACCAGGATGTAGGCCTCGGCATTGTCGAGCGTGGTCAGCGAAGGCGTGGAGAGCAGGTTGGTATCGGTGTCGCTGCGCAGGGCATTGAGCAGGGCGGCGAAGCTGATACCGCTGTCGCTGAGACGACCGACGCCCAGTGTGACGCCGTTGAGACTGCCGAGCAACGAACCCAGCGCGCTGGTGTCGTCGCTGGCCGCCGCCGCAGCGAGCTGATTGATGCCAGGCGACGACGAGGTGGAATAATTGACACCGCCGACGGGAAATGTGCCGCTGCCGCTAGTATCGGCGAACAGCCACTGCACGCCGAGCTCGCGCGCCCGCGACTCGGTGATTTCGGCGATGATCGCTTCGACGGCGACCTGGGCACGTCGTATGTCGAGCCGTTCGATGATGCTCTGATAGGCGTCCAGTTGTGAAGACGGGCCGGTGAGCACCAGCGCGTTGGTCGAGGGATGCACCGCAAAGGCGACGTCGTCGCTTGAGGCGACGCGCCGGGTGCGGGCGGCGATGCTCCCATCGCCCAGTGTCGAGGCTCTCTCGCCCGGCGAGGCGTTCTCGTTGCCGACGGGCGTGCCCAATACCTGGCGGACCTCGGCGCCGGTGGCTTCGATAGTGGAAACATGGCCGCCCCCGTCGCGCAGGCTACGCAGCACCTCGACCACGGTGTCGGCCCCGGCGTGATTGAGATAGATGACCCGGGTATTGGTGTTTTGATGTTCGCTGGGTTTATCGAGGGCGGCAACCAGGCGCTGGGCGCGCTGACGGTCGCGCTGGCTGCCGAACACCACCAGTGCATTGGCGCGTGGCGAGGCGATCACTCGCGTGTCGCCACCCGATCCCTGGAGTGCGCTATCGATAGTCTCGGCCAGCTCCTGGGCGTCCGCGAAATCGAGCGACACCACCTCGGCACCGGTGTCGCGATTGCTGTCGAGCAGCGTCGCCAGTCGGGTCAGGCGCTGCAGATTGTCGCGCCAGTCGGTGACCACCACCATGTTGCTGTCCGGGTAGGGAGTGATCGTACCGACACGGGCATCGACCAGTGGCTGGAGAATGTTCGCCAGGGTCGAGGCATCGAGATGCTGGGACTCGATGACCTGGGTGGCCATGACATTGCCGCTGTCGGTTTCATTGCCCAGCGGCAGGGGCTGGGTGCGGGCCACCTGGTCGGGAACGATACGTACCTGGTCATCGCCGAGTTCGACCGTGGCGTAGCCATTGATCTGCAATTGGTTCTGAAACACGCGATAGAGTTCGTCGGCGCTCAGGCTGCGCTGGCTTTGCAGGCTAATATTGCCGCGCACCCGGGGATCGACGATGAAGTGCTTGCCGGTGATGCGCCCGACGCTATCGATGAATTCTTCCAGGCTGACATCGGTGTAGTCGATCTCGTAGCGCGGTGCGTCGCCCTCATTGGCAATAGCGCCGTCCGTCTGGGCGAGCGCCGGCGAAACGACCGCCGTGAGCAGGAAGGCGACGAGCGTGTGCCGGAACTTCATGAAGAAAACTCCACTTTCAACGTGATCGGGCGTCCGTCGCGTTGCAACTGGACGTGTAGAGCGCGGGCCTGGCTGAGGCGCTCTTGCAGCAGGGCGAGGGCGTCGCTTTCGCGAATGGCATGGCCCTCGATCGCCGTGAGTACATCGCCGCTTTCCAGCGGCAGTGCCTCGAACAGCGAGGCATCGCTGCCGGGACGCAAGCGGTAGCCCTTGAGCTGCTGGTTCTCGAGTACCGGGGCTGCCTGGAAATAGCGAAGCAGGGGTGTGGGGTCGTTGAACAACGCCTGGGAATACCCCTCGCCGAAGCGGGCAATGAACGCCTCGTCAGGCCAGGCGACTGGCTGCGGGGTGGCATCCGCTGGGTCGACGGGGGGCGAAGACGCCGGGGTGCTTGCAGGCGGTGACTCCACGGCGAGGGTAGGCGCGCTTTGGGGGGACCGGGCCTGTGGCCATGGCAGGCCTTCCTGACGACCCCGGTTATCGAGGGTCAGGCCCGCCAATGTGATATCGACGAGACGTACCTGATCGTCGATGCGCTCGCCCAGCGTTACGACCTGCTGACCCTGGGGGGTATCGAGGATGAGCACCGAGCGGCTCAATGGCATGCCGCGCGCCACGCCGATAATGGTCAGCGGCAGGCGGGTCAGCGGCAGTGCCGATCCCTGAGCGGGACGATCGCTATGCCATAACGTGTTGCCCGTGACCGGTAACGCTGCCGCGGGCGGCGTATAAGCCGTCGTTGTCGCTGACGGAGGATGGGCGAGACGCCAGGCCAGGTGTGCGCCGTCGGCGATCACCCGGGCACACAACCAGGCCAGCAGGCACCAGGCCAGCCAGTGCGCTATTGACTTCAACCGCGTGGGGGGCGTGGCCAGAGAGCGTAGTGTATTCATGAGCCGAGGCGGGCTTCGGGGTGCCAGCCGGGGTGCCCTTCGACATAGGTGAACGTGCCGGTGGGCCGAGGCGACAGTGCCCAGTCCGCGGGTTGGGCGGTCAAAAAGCGCTCCACGACCTGCCACAGGGGTTCCCCTTCGGGTGCGTCGGGTCGAATGCTCCAGGTCACCAGCTGGGGGATGGCGTCATTCGCCAAGGTGATCCGCCGGCCGGTCTCGGCACCGTAACGGCACTGCCAGTCGATAGTGTCGAGGCGGGGCAGATCCTCGGCATTATCGAGCAACAACGGATAACCGAAGCTCTGGTCACAGGCGCGTTCGAAGAGCGCATGCACCGAGGCGTGATCGGCATCGACCGTGAACACCGGTGCATCGTGACCGCCACTGAGCGCGATCAGATGCTCACGGGTGATCGGATCGCCGGGAGCGACGACCACGTCGTAGCGCAAGCCGGGCGACAACGTATGGCGGTCCGCCACTTCCTGGCGCAGTGCGGCGCTGATCAGGGCGTCCCAGCTGCCGCTGACCACGTCGCGCCGCCAAAGCCATTGCGGGGCATACGCAAGAGGGCGGTCGAGCCACGCTGCATAGGGGGCGCGTTGAGCCTCCAACTGTGCCTGTAAGGTGCTCGCTTCGCGGGCCTCCTCGGCACTCAGCGTTGCCTCGGAGACCGCATGGAACGCTGCAGCGATCTGCCAGCGGCCTTCATGGAAGCGACAGTCGAGATGGTATGCACCGATGCCGCGGGTGCCGGCCAGGCACACCGGAATGCGACTGCCGTCGCGGCGGGTCACCTCGATCGTCTCCGGCCAGAAATCCTGCCCACGCGCGCACAGCAGCAGATCGGCCTCATCCAGCCGCTCGGCCAGCCACAACCCCGGGCCGGTGCCGACATCGGCAAGCACCACGACCAGGTCGGCCTGATCGCGGGCCTGCTGGACCTGACGGCGACCGTCGTCGTACCAGGCATCCAAGGGGCGGGTCTCGTCGTGAGCGTAAGGGTCGCTAATGCCCACCACCGCGACGCGCACGCCGCCACGTTCGAAGACGGTAAACGGCGTGACCCGCCCGTCGGGGTTCTGCTCCGGCGTGAGTGTGCCGAGCACCGGGGCGCCGAACTCACGGTAGCGGGCGGCAATGCTATCCGCCCATATCAGGCGCTCGTTACTACTGACCCGTGCATCGGCGCCGAGCAGCTGGCTCCCGGCAATGCCGGAGCGACCCTGGGTGAAGTGGCTCAGGCCGCTGCCGTTCCAGCATTGGCCGTTTTCCAGCGTCAATGTCTGCGGCCCCAGGCGACGGCGCAATTGCGCCAGCTTGGCAGCCAGCCCGGCGTAGCCGCCGAAGCGCTGTTGTGTCGCCAGCGTCGGATCGGTGAGCTGGCGCATGGTCGTATCCAGCGGGCTGGTCAGTGCTGCCACGCTGGCGGCGGTGGCCCAGGGGGCCTGCCCCAGGCGTTCGCTGGGTCCCAGCCGCGTTGCGGGCACGATGGGATACTCGGGTTGGCGGGTATCCAGCGTGTCGGCGTAATAGAGCAGATTCACCTGGCCCGAGCCATCCGGCGTACTCAGTGTTCGCCGGGCGCTGCCGTTTGTGGCGCAACCGGCGAGCCAAGGCATCAGCAGAGCGGCCCCGGTGCCTTGCAGGACGCGACGACGCGATAGCAGAGAGGCTTTGCGCTCATGAAGCGAGATGGAATTGAGCGTCGTACTTGGATCGTGAGGCAAAACCATACTGGACGGATCCTTGGCCCGAAGTGCGAGTCGTTGAGCGTTTGGGTGAGGAGGCCAGGGCGTAAAAAGGCGCTCTCTTGGGGCGATATTAATGACTTATCCATGACATTTTTGTGACGGCCAAAAGGCTGATATCTGGATAATTAACCCTTCGAGACCATTTTCGTTAACCTACCTGTCACATCCCATCACTATTGTCTTATCCCGCGCCAGGCTGATGTTACGAGAAGAAATCACATCGACCGTACCTACTGAGTGAGGGAATCATGAGCAAGGAAATCGAAGATCATCGCGTTCTGAACCGCAGCACCAATGAGCCGTTTTCTTCCATATTGGAAAAGCACGTCTCGCGGCGCGGTGTCATGCAGGGTGGCTTGGGTATGGCGGCGATGTCGGTACTGGGTGGCTTCGGCCTGGCAGGCTGCAGCGATAGCGATGCCGGCAACGGCGGCGGCTCGAATGGCGGCGGGGAGCTGCCGGAGAAAACGGCGTTAGCGCTGGCCTTTGAGGCCATTGACGGCTCGCGGACCGATGCCGTCGTCGTGCCCGAAGGCTACACCGCTCAGGTTCTGATTCCTTGGGGTACGCCGCTGTCCAATTCGGTAATGGATTGGAGCAATGACCGGATGATGACGCCGGACGCTCAGGCCAACAGCGTCGGTATGCAGCACGATGGCATGTATTATTTCCCGCTGGATGAGCAGAATGCCTCCAGCGACTTCCTGCTTGCCCTCAACAATGAATACATCGATCCGGGCGCACTCTGGTCAACCAATACCCCGCCGGGGCCGACCTTTAATAGTGGTAATCGCCCGGCCGACGAAGTGCGCACCGAAATCAATGCTCACGGTGTGACCATCGTGCGTGTACAAAAGCAGTCGAACGGGAGATGGGTGCACGTTCCCAACTCGCCCTATAACCGCCGTTATACCAGTGCCACCCCCATGGAACTGAGTGGCCCGGTACGAGGCACTGACTACGTCATTACCGCCTATTCCCCCGACGGGACCTTGACCCGCGGCACGAATAATAACTGCGCGAGTGGCTATACCCCGTGGGGGACCTACCTGACGTGTGAAGAAAACTGGCCGAACGTTTTCGTCAAGACAAGCGGCCGTGAAAACGATGACAATCGACTGGGTATCCCGAGCAATAACGGACGTTACGCTTGGGAGACAGCGGCCAATGATCCTAGCGAGGTCAATGGCGAATTTGCCCGCTTCAATGCGACTCCCAGTGGGGCGACCGCGGCGGACGATTACCGCAACGAGCCGCGGACATTCGGGTATATCGTTGAGATCGACCCCTACACCAACACGCGTGCCGTCAAGCGCACCGCGTTGGGCCGTTTCCGTCACGAAGGTTGCTGGCCGGGCAAGTTGGTCGAGGGTGAGCCAGTAGTCTTTTACTCTGGCCACGACTCGCGCAACGAGTATATCTACAAGTTCGTTTCCGATGCTGTCTGGAACCCTGCCGATGCCAACCGGGCCGGTGGCAACTATGATCGCCTGGCCATCGGCGCCAAGTACATGGACAAGGGCACGCTCTACGTCGCCAAGTTCAACGCCAACGGCACGGGCGAGTGGATGGCATTGACGCCAGGCGCCACGACCCAGGACGGCCAACGCCTTTCTACTGCATTGGGCCTGGCTGACAACGACCTGGCCGGCATCATCATCCATACCTGTGATGCAGCCGACTTGATGGGCGCCACGCCCATGGACCGTCCGGAGTGGGGGGCCGTCGATCCGGTCTCCGGTGAGGTCTACATGACGCTGACCAACAACAGCAAGCGCACCGAGGACGGCACCGCAGCTACCTATACCAACAATGGAAGCGATGTCGATGCGCTGGGCGTGGGCTACGCTACCGCGCCGGTCAACGGCCCGAACCCGCGTCCCGACAACGAAAGTGGTCAGGTCATCCGCTGGCGCGAGCCGTCGCCGGAAGAGACCACCTTCGATTGGGAAGTGTTCGTCTTCGGTGCCGCTGAGAAAGATACAAACAACCTGTCTGGCTTGACGGAACTCAACCAGTTCGCCAGTCCCGATGGCCTGTGGTACGACGAGCGGGGTGATGGCGAAGGCATCCTGTGGATCCAGACCGACAATGGCTACGATGGGGTCGCTGACTACACCAACGATCAGTTGCTGGCGGTCGTGCCTAATTCGGTCAGCCTGGGCGAGGGCGACGCCGCGGTGATCGATGCCAGCGACCAGCAGCAGCTCAAGCGCTTCGCGGTAGGCCCGAACGGCTGTGAAGTGACGGGCATTTTCGCGACGCCCGACAAGACCGCGCTGTTCATCAACATCCAGCACCCGGGCAACTGGCCGGCCGATCCCAACGCGCTCGTGCAGGATGCCACCCAGAAGACCAGCGGCACGGTGCGTCCGCGTGCCTCTACGGTCGTGATTCAGAAGGCCGATGGTGGGAAGATCGCCGTTTGACAAGTATTTCTAGCCGTCGCAAAGCCCCCACGCGTTGGGGGCTTTTTCGTTGCAACCGCCCGAAGACGCGGTCCGATTCGTGGCATGCGGGTACGTAAAAAAAGCAGGCCAGACGCGCTGACCTGCCCAAAAAAGGGAGAGGGAACCTGGCTTCGTTTAGCCCGCCTTGCGGTTTACATCCATCTTGGCGAGCTTGGTGAGCTTCTCGTCGGCTGACTTTTCTTCCTTCAGCGTTTCGGCGAGCAGTTCCTTGGCCTTCTTGTAGCCGAGTTGGTCGGCCAGGGCCGCCAAGGTGCCGTAGGCGGCAATCTCGAAGTGTTCGACCTTCTGCGCAGAGCCGATGAGGGCGGCATCGCGCACGGGGCCTTTCTCGGAGCCGTCGATCAGTTCCTGGGCTTCCTCGATCAGGCTTTCCATGCCATAGCTCTTGATGCGCTTGGTACGGATGCTGTCATCCGACTCGACAATCTGCTCGATGCGCTCGACCTGGGCGCGGGTCTCTTCCAGGTGTTCCTTGAACGCTTCGACGAGTTGCTCGTCATCCGCGGCGCGGGCCATCTTGGGCAGGGCGCGGGTCATTTGCTTCTCGCCGCTGTTGGCTTCGGACAGTAGACGAATGAACAGATCGTTGGGTGATTCCACTTTCATGGCGTTCTCCTTTCGCGGTGTGCGTCATTCCGTGATCGACACTCTAAAAGTTAGCAACAAATGACGGCCTTGGCGGTATCCATCGGTATCCGTTGTGTGTCGATGTGATGCCGCCGCCGGGCTCCGTAAGCGTGTTCAGTTCCCGTCGTCATCGAGCGGACGCAGGCGAATGATGCTGCCGTTCTCTTCATCGGTCGTGACGTAGACCAGCCCATCCGGACCCTGTTCCACGTCGCGAATGCGCGCTCCCAGGGGAATGCTCATCTCATGGGTGACCTCGTCACCGTCGAGCTCGACACGCACCAGGCCTTGTTCCGAGAGACCGCCAATGAGCATGCTGCCTTGCCATTCGCTGAGGGTATCCCCGGTGTAGAAGATCATGCCCGAAGGCGAGATGACCGGTGTCCAGTGCTTGATCGATCCGGCGAATTCGCCGTCCTCGGTGGGGTCGGGGATGTCTTCGCCACTGTAATGCTTACCCCAGCTCACCTCGGGCCAGCCATAGTTCTTGCCGGCCTCGGGGCGATTGAGCTCGTCGCCACCCAGCGGGCCCATCTCGGCGACCCATAGTTCGTTCGTGTCTGGGTGAAGGGCGGCGCTTTCGATGTTGCGATGGCCGTAGGACCAGATCCCGTCGCGGCCGTCGTCCTGGCCGACGAAGGGGTTATCGTCGGCTGCGGTGCCGTCGTGGTTGAGGTGCACGATGGTGCCGAGATGGTTGGTGGGGTCCTGGGCCGGGGCGAACTGGAAGCGCTCGGCAAGGGTGAGGTAGAGCGTATCGTCATCGGTGAAGACGATGCGGCCGCCGAAGTGGTTCTCGTGCTCCACGCGGGGCTCCATGCGGAACAGCACTTCGAAATCCTCGAGCCGGTCGTCGACCAGCCGTCCCCGGCCGAGGGCCGTGGTGGCGCCATCCTTGCCGGGATCGGCGAACGAGAGATAAACCTGCTGGTTGGTGTCGAAATCGGGGTGGAGCGCAACATCGAACAGGCCCCCCTGGCCCTGGTTATACACCTCGGGCACCCCCTCGACGGGGTCGGAGAGTGAGTCGTTCTTGTCCAGAATGCGGAGCCGACCGGCGCGTTCGGTCACCAGCAGGCGACCATCGGGCAGAAAGGCCATGCCCCAGGGGTGAACTAAGCCATCGACGACCGGTTCGATGCTGAGCGCGCCGGCGTCGGTCTGTACGGATTCCTTGGGTTGGGCCAAGGCGCCGGAAATAGCCAGTGGGGAGATGAGCAGGGCGGTGCCGACAAGGCCAAGCGTGGTCCGGCCTAGCACGGCGCGGCCTAGCGTGGCCCGAGAGAAACAATCCATGAGTGCGTCCTCCATTACGGGTGGGCTCACTTCAAGGTAATCGCTCGACACCGCCCCGCAAGCGAAGCGGTAGATGATTGGTCAGTTCAGGGTGGCATCGTAATACGTCGTGCTCACGTTGCGCTCCGCGGCCTGGCTCTGCATGGCGGCTGCCAGGCCGGCCTGTTGTTGGCTGTCGTCGGCGCAGGTCTCGCGACGCTCGGGATGCAGGCCGAGCTTGGCAAATAGCGCACGGTCCTGTTCGACCTGCGGGTTACCGGTGGTGAGCAACTGGTCGCCATAGAATATCGAATTGGCCCCGGCCAGGAACGCCAGTGCCTGGGTCGATTCGTCCATCTGTTCGCGGCCGGCCGAGAGCCGCACGTGACTTGCCGGCATGACGATCCGTGCCACGGCGATGGCGCGGATGAAATCGATCGCGTCGAGATCGGGGACATCTTCCAGCGGCGTGCCTGCCACCTTTACCAGCATGTTGATCGGCACGGATTCGGGATGCGGGTCGAGCCGGGCCAGTTGCTGGAGCAGGGCGGCGCGATCGCGGGGAGCCTCGCCCATGCCGAGGATGCCGCCCGAACAGATCTTCATGCCGGCTTCGCGCACGTGGCCCAGGGTATCGAGGCGGTCGGCGTAGGTGCGGGTGGTGATGATTTCACCGTAGTACGCCGGCGAGGTATCGAGATTGTGGTTGTAGTAATCGAGCCCCGCTTCGGAAAGCTTGTGCGCCTGTTTTCCATCGAGCATGCCCAGCGTCATGCAGGTCTCCAACCCCAGCGCCTTGACCCGGCGCACCATTTCCAGAACGACGTCGAGATCGCGCTCGCGCGGGCTGCGCCAGGCGGCCCCCATGCAGAAACGGCTGGCGCCGGCGTCCCTGGCGGCACGCGCCTGTTCGACCACCTTTTCGATCTCCAGCAGCTTTTCCTTGCCCAAGCCAGTGGCGTAGTGGCCGGACTGCGGACAGTACTTGCAGTCCTCCGGGCAGGCGCCGGTCTTGATCGACAGCAGCGTCGAGACCTGCACGGCGTTGGCATCGAAATGGGCGCGATGCACTTGCTGGGCCCGAAACAGCAAGTCGTTGAAGGGGAGGGCGAACAACGCCTCGATCTCGTCGAGCGCCCAATCATGGCGGGGAGCCGCGTCCCGGTGGGCGGTGGCCCCCTGCGCGGTTATTGAGGAAATGGAAGGAATGGAGGACATAAGGCGCGCTCTTGTCAACGTTATCGATTATGAGAAGTTGACTGAGAGCTTACGGCTTGTTCGATTCCTGTCAACCTGGATATTCGTGGAGGTTAACTGGCTGCCGGCCCTGCGTTGTCTCGGCTCGCCGTTCGCGGTCGCACGCCCTGGCTTCTATAACTAAGGCACGTGTCGTTAACGATGTAGCGTAAAAGGAGTGTCTGACATGGATGCGATCTGGACCTTGGGAAGCGATGTGGCGGCGGGTGTGTTTCCAACGCTTCAGGAAGACCGTGAGGTGGATGTGGCGGTGATCGGCGCCGGCATTACCGGTATGAGCACGGCGCTGCAACTGGCGGAAGCGGGCCGCAATGTCCTGGTGCTCGAGTCCCACTCGGTCGGCTATGGCGTCACCGGTGGCTCCACTGGCAACCTCTATAGCCCTCTGGCGTCGGGGCTGGCATCGATACGCAGCAAATGGGATAGCACCGCCGTGGCGGATGTGGTCACGTCGCGCGCCGAGGCGGTCGATCGGATCGAGGCTTGGGTTCAGCAGTACGGGATCGAGTGCGACTTCAGGCGCACGCCGCTCTATCGGGTGGTGCCCAGTGCCGACGAAGCCAACCACTCGCTCGATGACGAACGGGATGCGATGGCCGCGGCAGGTCTGACCGTCACAGACGCCGATGATCTTGAGCTGCCATTCGAGACCCGGGGGCTCAAAGTCGAGAACCAGGCCCAGTTCAATCCATTGCATTATCTGCAGGGGCTGGCCCAGGCGGCGAGCCGGGCGGGCGTCGCCATCCATGAGCACAGCCCGGTTCGGGAAGTCGACGACAAGCATGGCGTGATCGTGACCGATACGGCGCGAATCACCGCGCAACACATCGTCCATGCCACCCACACGCCCAAGGGCATCAGCATGCTGCAAGGTGGGATGCTGACATCGCGTGAATACGCCGTCAGTGCCCGGCTGTCACAAGGTCATTACCCCGAGGGCATTCTCTGGGTGCTGGATCCCTTCCACTCCCTGCGCAGCTACCGTCACGGCGGTGAGCAGTACCTGATGGCGATCGGCGAGAAGCACAAGACCGGGGAGCATCAGGGCGATCATTATCAGAAGATGCGCGAGTATCTCGAACGGCACTTCGATGTCGCGTCGTTCACCCATGAGTGGTCGGCCCAGCAGTACACTTCACCCGATGGCCTGCCTTATATCGGCCGCATGCATGGCCGTGACAATGTCTATCTGGCCACCGGCTTTGCCGCCGACGGGCTGGTCTGGGGCACACTGGCCGGCAGCATCCTCTCCGATCTGATCCAGGAGCGCGACAATCCCTGGCATGCACGGTACGACGCCCGACGCATCACCCCGGGCAAGTCAGCATCGCAATACGCCAAGGAGAACGCGACGGTCGCCAAGCATATGTTCAAGGACTATCTGGGCACCGATAAACTCAAGACCTTCGACGACGTTGCCCCCGGCGAGGCGCGCGTGGCGACGGTCGATGGCGAGAAGCTGGCGGTGCGTCGTGACGAGGCGGGTGAATTGAAGGTGCTCTCGGCGGTCTGTCCGCACATGAAGTGCATCGTGCACTGGAACGCCGCCGAAACGACCTGGGATTGCCCCTGCCATGGCAGCCGCTTCGATGCGAACGGCGAAGTGATCGAAGGGCCGGCCTACGAGATGCTGGCTCGCCGCACCCCGGGGACCTGAACCCCGGGGTAATCCAAGCCAGGCTCAATCGTTGAGCGTACGGTCCAGCAGCAGTAATGCCGCTTGCCAGGACGCCGCATCCGCTGCGGCGTCGTAACCCAGCGGGAGCCCAAACTCTTCCCCGACCGCTGTGGCATCGGGATTGGAAAAGGCGTGCGTGGCGCCGTGGTAGTTGATGATCTCGACGTCGGCGCTCTGGGCCTGGAGCGCCTCGCCCATGGCGGTCAGGTCCTCTTCGGAAACCAGCGGATCGGCGGCACCGTTGTGGATCTGCACGACGCCCGCGAACTCCTGCCGGTTCCGGGCCGCCAGGGTCGGGCTTCCGTGAAAGCTGATCGCCGCCTCGAGCGGCATGCCCGATAGTGCCATGTTCATGACCACTCCTCCACCGAAGCAGTAACCGATGGCGGCCATGCCGACATCTGCCACGGCCGGGTGGGTGCTCAGCTCATTAATGGCCGCTTCGAGCCGTGCCCGCGCGGCCGGCCAATCCTGCATCACCCGTTGAGCGAATTCACCGGCTTCGTCCGGATGCTCGGCGATCTGGCCGTTACCGTACATGTCCACCGCCAGGGCGACGAAGCCCAGGGCGGCCAACTGGTCGGCACGCCGCTTGACGTATTCGTTCAGCCCCCACCATTCATGCACGATCAGCACGGCCGGCCTCGGGGTTTCATCATGGGCGTTATGTGCCAGATAGCCTTGATAGGTATCGCCGCCCGTGGTGTAGGTGAACACCTCGCTCTCGATACGCGGACCCCAGGCGATGGGTACATTCACTTCGGCCGGCTGCGTTGCGGACTGGGCCTGTACCGTGCCAGCCAACAGGCCCGGTACCAGGCAGCACAGGAGGAGCAGGGTACGCATGGGGTTCTCCTTTTGAATTCTTCTGGATCTTTTTGCATGAACGGCGACGAGTAGGGCCGTCTCGATACGCTGGCCTTCTCTTACCATAGTCAGGCTGCGCATAAGCGTATACGCAAACGCGCGTCTCTTTCGATAACCCCTTTTTAAGCGAATGCCGATCAGGCGCTGACCCGCGGCTCAGGGGGTGGCGTTCATCGCCAGGGAATAGCCGCGCGCATCGATGCTGTTGGCCAGGCTGGGCAGTTGGCCACAGCTCAGGTATGCCGACTGCGATAGCCACTCCTGATCGGGATAGTAGGCAAACACGTACTGATCTTCCTTGAGGCTATCGATCAGCGGTTTGGCGACCTCTGTGCGTACTGCCGGGCAGCCATGGCTGCGCCCCAGGCGGCCGTAGCGCTCGATGAAGGATTCACTGACGTAGTCGGCCCCGTGAATGACGATGGCACGCTGATAGGCCAGGTCGTTGACGCCGGGCTCCAGTCCTTCCAGGCGCAGCGAATAACCGTTGCTGCCGTAGTAGCTGTTCATGGTACGAAACAGCCCCAGGCTCGACTGATGGCTATCGGGGGTGTTCGAGAACCACTGGGCCTCGGCCTCGCCGGTGCCTTGGCCGTGGGAAACGAGTTCCTCGAACAGCAGGCGCCCCTGGGTCAGGTCGAAGACCCACAGGCGCGGCTCGTTGGCGCTGCGCGAAAAATCGATCACGGCCAGGCGTTCGGCATCGGGCTGGGCGCAGTTCAAGGCGCTCGCGGCCAGGCGCAACACCTGGGCATCGGCATTCGGGGCCAGACGCTGTAGGGTGTCGGTCAGCGGGGAGGCGACGCCGGTAGATGCGAAAAAACACAGCCCGAGCAATGAACAGGCGCGTAGGCGTTTGAGGAAGGAAAACGGGCTGATGCGCATGCGGGGAAAGGTCCTCACGACTGGTCCAAGGTCGTATGAATTCAGTAAGGTGTAGGTATGGCGCGCTACGTATGGGGCCAAGACCAGTATGGACACCGCGGGGATGGACCAGACCCCGGGGTTTTTCACGCACTCTCGACGTAGGGCGATATAACGGATGGAAGTTTACGCAACGGGAAGGAGTCCCGGAAGCATGAAAAGCGCATCAGCCCCTTTGCTGTTCGTCACTTGGTTGCTGACGATGTGTATGTGGAACACGGCCTGGAGCCAGGCCGAGGCCCCAGGGAGCGAGGTGAAAAGTCAGCTCGAGAGCCGATTTTCCCAGGATCGTAGCGCTTCTCACCTCACCGACACGCCCTCGGACGATGACGCAGCGGATTCGTTGACGAATGACGTGGCTGCCTTTTATCGCGCCCGCGGGTTTCGCCCGGTCTGGCAGGATCAGACCCAGGTTTCGGCGCTGGTCGAGGCGTTGCGAGAGCTCGAGGATGACGGCCTCTCGCCGGAGGATTATCGGCCTCAGGCATTGGCCACCCAGTGGGCCCGCCTCACCCAGGATGCCTCGAGCAATGCTCGCGCCCTGGCCGACGCCGAGGTCGCAGCAACTAGCCGGCTATTGCTGGCGCTGCGTCACCTCAGCCGGGGCAAGGTCGACCCGGCCAGTGTCGATGAGGATTGGAAAATCGGTGTCGACGAGTTCGCCCCCGATTACGCCGCCCTGGGGCAGCAGGTGGAGCGCGGCGAGATTGCCGCTACCTTCGATGCGGCGCGCCCCGAGCACCCACCGTACCAGCGCCTGCGCGATGGTTTGGCACGCTACCGGGCCATTGCCGAGGCGGGCGGCTGGCCGCACTTGGCCGAGCGGGAGTCGCCGCTCAAGCCCGGCGGCCGGCACCCCGACGTGGCCTTGCTACGTGAGCGTCTGGGTGTGCTCGGCAAGCCCGAACTCCTCGCGGCGGACATCGACTACTATGCGCTCGAGCCGCTTCAGCTCGAGGCGCCGGAAGCCGAGCACTACGACGCCACGCTGGCCGAAGCCGTTCGCCAGTTCCAGCGCCGTCACCTGCTCGAGGACGATGGTGTCATCGGCCCCAAGACACGCGCCGCCCTCAATGTGCCGGCCGCAAGCCGGGTCGCGCAGATCCGCGTCAATCTCGAGCGCGCCCGCTGGCTGCTCCACGATCTCCCCGAGCAGTTCGTGCTGGTCGATATCGCCGGCTATCAGCTGAGCTACTACCGCGGCCCGGAAGACGTATGGCGTACGCGTATCGTGGTGGGCCAGCCCTATCGCTCCACGCCGACGCTGCGCTCGGAGATCACCCATCTCAACCTCAACCCGACCTGGACGATCCCGCCGACCATCTATCGCGATGACATGCTGCCCAAGATTCGCAACGACCTGGCCTATCTTGAGCAGGAAAACCTCAAGGTCATCGATTATCAGGGCAATGCGCTCGACCCGCGGGACATCGACTGGGAAAAGCCCGGCAACATCATGCTGCGCAAGCCCGCCGGCGGCGACAATCCGTTGGGCCGGGCGGTAATCCGTTTCCCCAACGATTACTCGGTCTATCTCCACGACACGCCGGCGCAGCATCTGTTCAACCGCCCCCAGCGAGCGGCCAGCTCCGGGTGCATCCGGGTCGAGAACGTGATGGAGTTCGTCCGGCTGCTGCTCGAGGACAATCCCCGCTGGGACGCGGCGGCACTGAGCGAGGCCGTGGGCTCCAACGAAAGCCGGACCGTTCGACTCGAGGAGCCAGTGCCGGTGATCATTCATTACTGGACGGTGGATACCACGCGGCAGGGCCAGCTGGCGTTTCGCCCAGACATCTACGAGCGTGACGACAAGCTGCAACGCGCCCTTGATGAGCCACTGGATGACGCGCTTCGCCTCGCTTTGGAATAAGCACTACCGAAAGCGCGAGAAACAGGCTAAATTTCGATTGACGTGGGGCAACGGTGCGCGCTCGCATGTGCGTAGTTGGTTAGCAAGTCGAATATCGTCAGTCCGAAAGTTGTCATAACGTTTCGGTAGCCTGGTGACTACTCCCTTGTTTTACCCACGTTCTCGGGTCCTTCCCGATAAACAACCAGCTATTAAGGAACAGAGATAATGGCAACTGGTACAGTGAAGTGGTTCAACGACTCCAAGGGCTACGGCTTCATTTCTCCGGACGATAACGGTGACGACCTGTTCGCTCACTTCTCCGAGATTCAAGCCGATGGCTTCAAGACCCTGCAGGACGGCCAGAAGGTCTCCTACGAAGTGACCCAGGGTAAGAAAGGCCTCCAGGCTTCCAACATCAAGGTCGTCAGCTAAACGCGACGCGCTTGATACGCTACCTCGGGTAGCCACAGCAAGGCCCGCTTCGGCGGGCCTTGTTCGTTTTTGACGCAAACAGCGCGCTTTTATATTCCATTTAAAGATAAACAAATTTCTAGAAATAACTTTCTAGTATATAAAGCGACGGTCACAATGCTCGACATGTGATTCCTGGTTCTGGACCCGTCTGCATGTCGCTCGATGCCTGGCTGACCCTTCTTGTCGTCTCCGTGGTTTTCCCCCTGATGGCCTTCACCCGTCTGGGTGCCGACATGATCCTGCTCGGGGCGGTGGTCGTGCTGTTGACGCTCGGGGTCATCGGTCCCCAGGAGGCATTGGCGGGGTTCTCCAACACGGGCCTGTTCACGGTCGCGTTCATGTATGTCCTGGTGGCCAGCATTCGCGAGACGGGGGGCATCGACCTGATCATCCGCTATGTGCTGGGCCGCCCACGCCATGAGGGGAGCGCCCAGATGCGCCTTCTGCTTCCCGTTGCCGCGCTGAGCGCTTTCCTCAACAACACCCCGGTCGTGGCCACCTATATCCCCGCGGTACTCAGTTGGAGCCGGCGCCTCTCGTTGCCGGCCCATCGATTCCTGATGCCGATGAGCTTTGCGTCCATCCTGGGGGGCACTGTCACGCTGTTCGGCACCAGCACCAACCTGGTGGTCAATGGCATGCTGATGGATCGTTACCCGTCGCTGGCCATGGGGCTGTTCGATATCGCCTGGGTCGGCGTGCCGGTGGCGGTGGTCGGGTTGACCTATCTGCTGCTCATCGGCCGGCGGCTGCTTCCCGAGCGGCGCGGGCTCGCTCAGGCCTTCGACAATCCTCGTGAATTCACCATCGAAATGGAGATCGACCCCCAGGGGCCGCTGGTCGACAAGACGGTTGAAGAGGCAGGCCTGCGCCATCTGCAAGAGCTCTTTCTGGTCGAGATCGAGCGTGGTGGCAACGTGGTCAGCGTGGTGGGGCCTGGCGAGAAGCTCAAGGCGTGCGACCGGCTGGTGTTTGCCGGTACCTCGGCGGGGGCGGTCGAGCTTCAGCAGGTACGCGGGCTGGTGCCGTCATTGCATGGTCAGTCCAGCCTCGAGAAGGATTATCGCGAGCGACGCCTGGTCGAGGCGGTGGTGTCCGATCAGTGCCAGTTCGTCGGCCAGCGAATAAGGGAAGGCCATTTCCGTACGCAGTACGGTGCGGCTGTGCTCGCTGTCTGTCGCAATGGCGAGCGGGTCGCGGGTAACCTCGGCCAGGTTCGCCTGCAGCCGGCGGACGTCCTGTTGCTCGAGGCGCGTCCACCCTTCATCGAGCGGCATCGACAGTCCCGGGATTTCCTGTTGATCAGCCAGGTCAATGGCCAGGCAAGGCCGGTTCACGAAAAGGCCTGGCTGGCCTGGAGCCTGCTGTTGGGTGTGGTGGCGCTGGCCACGTCGGGCGTGATGAGCATGCTCAACGCAGCCATGTTGGGTGCAGCGCTATCGGTGGCCAGTGGGTGCTGCAGCATCGGTGCCGCCAAGCGGGGGCTGGATACCCAGGTGTTGCTGACGATTGCCGCATCGTTCGGGCTGGGGGCCGCCCTGCAGAGCTCGGGGGCGGCGGCTGCCCTGGCCTCGGCGGCGCTGGGGCTGGCCGGTGGCGATCCCTTGTTGCTGTTGATTGGCACCTATGTGCTGGTGGCATTGCTGACCGAGATGGTCACCAACAATGCCGCTGCCGTGATCACCTTTCCCATCATCATGTCGAGTGCCGAGAGCCTGGGGGTGAGCCCGATGCCCTATGTCGTGGCCTTGATGTTTGCGGCCTCGGCGAGCTTCATCACCCCCATCGGTTACCAGACCAACCTGATGGTCTACGGCCCGGGGGGCTACCACTTCAGCGATTACCTGCGCGTGGGTGGGTTGCTCAACCTGATCGTGGGCGCTGTGGCCTTGATGGTGATTCCCTTCGTATGGCCGTTCTGACAAGGCCCTCTTTCATCGGCCTTGCGACAGGGCGGGCTCGCTGCCAGGCGTGCCTTGGGTTAGGGTATCGGGAAATGATTTCCGGAGCGTTAACCCATGAGTCGACCCAGCGAGTTGGTCATCGAACCCCGGCAGGGCCAGCCCGCCGATAGTTGCGTCATTCTGCTGCATGGCCTGGGCGCCGATGGCCATGACCTCGAACCCCTGGTGCCCGCCATCGCCCTGCCCAAGGGGCGTGCTGTGCGTTTCGTGCTGCCACATGCACCGCGCCTGCCCGTCACCATCAATGGTGGCATGGTCATGCCGGCCTGGTACGACATTCTCGAGATGAACCTGGGGCGGCGCGTCGACGAAGCGCAGCTCAAGGCCTCGGCCAAGCGCATTCAGGCCCTGATCGACGATCAGATCGACAAGGGCATCCCCAGCGAGCGGATCATCCTGGCGGGCTTTTCGCAGGGTGGGGCGGTCGCTTACGAAGCGGCATTGACTTACCCACAGCCACTGGCCGGTCTGCTGGCGCTTTCCACTTACTTCGCCACGGCCGACAGCATCACGACCCACGAGGCCAACCGGGACCTGGCGATCGAGGTGCACCATGGCACCTTCGACCCGGTCGTGCCGGAAAGCCTGGGGCGTGCCGGGGCCGAGCGGGCCCGCGAGATAGGCTATGCCGTAAACTACCGCACCTATCCCATGCAGCACGCGCTCTGCCCACAGCAGATCGCCGACATCGGCCCCTGGCTGGCCGAACGCCTGGGAAGTGAGTGAAGGGGAGGCGCCACGCCATGGATACGCTCGATTCTTTGTCTTCCCAGCCCGACCGGCGGTTGTCGAGTCCGGCGACGCAGCGTAACCGCGAGCCGATCTTCAATATTCTCGCCCAGCACCTGCCCGAAAGCGGCCGGGTGCTGGAAATCGCCAGCGGGAGTGGCGAGCATGCGCTCTATTTCGCACAGCGGTTGCCCCGGCTCACCTGGCAGCCCAGCGACCCCAGCCCGCGCGCCGTCGCGTCGGTTGCGGCCTGGCGCGAATCCGGGCCGGATAACCTGGAAGCCCCCTTGCGGCTCGACGTGACCCAACGCCCTTGGGCGGTATCGCCCTTCGATGCGCTAGTCTGTATCAATATGCTGCATATCGCGCCGTGGGAAGCGAGCGAGGCGTTATTGGCCGAAGCGGGGGAACGCCTGCCCCAAGGAGGCGTGCTGTTTCTTTACGGGCCTTACCGGCGTGGAGGGCAGCATACGGCGCCCAGTAACGCCGCGTTCGACGAGGACCTCAAGCAGCGCGATGCTCGATGGGGCATTCGTGACCTGGAAGCGGTCACGGCCCTGGCTGAAACGTACGGGCTTGAGCTGGACCGGGTATACGAGATGCCGGCCAACAATCTCAGCCTGATCCTGCGGCGTGCTTGACGGTAGGCGACCCTGCAGATGCTGAAACGCTAGGGTCATGAACGGAACCAGCCCCATCATGGAGGATCGGGTTATGTACAGGGACGTGGTGTCGCTTCGATGATTACCTTGCCCGAGAGTGGGCTTTCCTGGCTGCTGCTGGGCATGACGGCCATTGTCTGTCTGGCCAGCGGCGTCTATGGGGTGAAGTACCTGCAAGTGGAGCAGGTCGAAGCCTCCCGTGCTCGGTGGTGGCTACCGCTACTCACGGTACTGGCAATCGGCCTCGCGCTGGTGTGGCTGTTCGATCATCTCGTGCCGATCTACCTCGCGCTGGACACGGCCGGGCTGAGCGCGGTGCTATTGATGCGCCTGGCTGGCACGGATGCGGCCCGGGAGGCCAGTCGGCGCTACTTGATCTTTACCTTGTCGGCATCGTCCCTGCTCCTGGTCGGCATGCTATTGCTCTATCTCGAGCATGCCACCCTGGCGCTGAGCGAGTTGGACGGAAATGAGCTCACGACCCGGGGAGGCGTTGCCCTGGGGCTGATGCTCTCCGGCCTGTTGCTCAAGGCAGCCGCGTTTCCCCTGCACGGCTGGATGCCCCCGGCCCACGGGTCGGCCTGGACGCCGGTCAGCGCCATTCACTCCACGCTGGTGCTCAAGGCCTCTTTATATGTGGCGGTCCAGCTGTGGCTGGTATTGGGCGCCGGGGCTTGGCACGCGGCGCAGCTGATCGGCGCGCTGGGCATGCTGTCCATCGTCTGGGGGAGTGTCATGGCCTGGCAACAGGAGGACCTCAAGCGGGTCGTGGCGTTCTCCACCGTGGCGCAGATGGGTTATCTGTTGTTGTTCTTTCCGCTGTCCACCGGCACGGGCGAGACCGTGACCCGGCTGGCCTGGGAGAGTACCTGGCTGCTGGCACTCAACCATGCGCTGGCCAAGGCGGCCATGTTCATGGCAGCCGGTAACCTGGTGCTGGGCATGGGGCGGGACGATCTCAAGGGGCTGTCGGGGGTGAGCACGCGCTTGCCACTACCGCTTTTGACCCTGGGCCTGGCTGGGGTCAGCATCATGGGCATGCCGCCGAGCGGTGGTTTCGTCGCCAAGTGGCTGCTTTTGCATGCCGTATTCATCAGTGGCCAGTGGCAGTGGGGCGTGGCCCTGGTGCTCGGCACCTTGCTCAGCGCTGCCTACATGTTTCGTCTCTTCCGCCATTGCTTCGTCGATGATCAGGAATCGAAATCCCGTTATCAGTCGCCTCCGTTGACGCTCGACCTGATTGCCTTGGGGCTGGCCCTGTCGGCCCTGTTCCTGGGGCTATTGGCGGACTGGCCCCTATCGCTGTTGCGCATGGAGGGGCCATGGTGAATCTCGACACGCTAATCCTGCTCACGGCCCTGCTGGTCTCGTTCGTCGCAGCACCGCTCATCTTTCTGATTCCCGAGGAACAGCGCACCCTGCGCACCCTGGTAAATATGGTGGCAGCGGTCGTCAAGCTGTCGCTGGTCATGTTCATGGTGTGGGGCGTCGCGAATGGGCGCGATTTCGCGCTGTCGTTCACCGTGATGGAAACCGTCAGTTTCCGGCTGCGGGCCGATGCCCTGGGACTGATGTTCGCCGGCTTGTCCTCGCTGTTATGGTTTTGCACGACGATCTATGCCGTGGGTTACCTGGAGAAGTCACCCAACCGCAAGCGCTTCTTCGGCTTCTTCAGTCTCTGTGTCGGCAGTACGCTGGGGATCGCGCTGTCGGCCAATCTCTTCACCTTCCTGCTGTTCTATGAACTGCTGACGCTCTCGACATACCCGCTCATCGTGCATCGTGGCACGCCCCAGGCGCTCAAGGCAGGGGCCATCTACCTGCGCTATACCCTGGGCGGCGGCGTGGTGCTGCTGGTCGGCATGGTGTCGCTTCAGGTACTGGCGGGTGACGTGGTGTTCGGTGAGGGCCAGCTCGACCAGATGGATGCCGAGCACACCCCCGCCCTTATCGTGACCTTCGCGTTGCTCGTGGGGGGGCTGGGCGTCAAGGCGGCCCTGGTGCCGCTGCACGGCTGGCTTCCCCAGGCCATGGTGGCCCCCGCGCCGGTGAGCGCGTTGCTGCATGCGGTGGCCGTGGTCAAGGCGGGGGCCTTCGGGATCGTGCGCGTGATCTATGACGTCTATGGCCTGGGTTTCGCCCAGCAGATCGGGGTCCTGGCCGGGCTGGCCATCATCGCCTCCTTCACCATCATCTATGGTTCGCTGCGCGCCATGGCGCAGAGCGACATCAAGCGGCTGCTGGCCTACTCCACGGTTAGCCAGGTCTCCTATATCGTGCTGGGCATCGCGCTTTTCGGGCCCATGGGCACCATCGCGGCCATGTCCCACTTGCTGCATCAGGGGCTGATGAAGTCCACGCTGTTTTTCTGTGCCGGCAATTACGCTCAGGAACTGGATATCCACCGTATCGAAGAACTTGATGGGGTGGGTTGGCGCATGCCGGTCACCAGCCTGGCCTTCACGATCGGGGCGCTGGGCATGATTGGCATCCCCCCCGTCGCGGGTTTCATCAGCAAATGGTACCTGGGCATGGCGGCGCTGGAGTCGGGCATGACCTGGGTGATTGTTGTATTGATGCTCAGCACGATACTCAATGCGGCGTACTTCCTGCCCGTCATCTATCGGCTGTGGTTCAAGCCCGCGCCGCACGACGAGCTCGATCGCTGGCCCGAGGCCCGCCTGGCCGGGGGACTTGAAACGTCTTACTGGCTAATGGGTCCGGCCATCGCCACGGCCGTCTTCAGCTTGCTGGCGGGGATGCTCGCAGGTGTGCCGTTCAGTCCGCTGCAGTGGGCCACGCTGATCGTCAATCAGGAGTACGTGCCATGATGGGCTGGATACCGGCATCGGCTGGACTGGCGGTAGCGATCGCCTGGCCGTTGGCCATTGCCCTGGGGCAGATGGGCCTGGCCTGGCGTCAAGGCACGATCCGGCGGTTGTCGTTGTCGCCGCTATGGCTGAGCGCGCCCTTGCCCGCGCTTCTCATCGTCTTCCTGGCGTCGTCGGGCACACTGGAAATCGAGGGCTGGTTGCTGGGCGGCGAATGGGTGCTGGATGGCTGGCGACGGGCCCTGTTGGGATTCACGGCCCTGCTCTGGTTCCTCTCGGGGCTTTACGCGCGGGGGTATCTTGCCGAAGAGATCGACAACGCCAAGGGCGGAGACCTGGCCAGCGGCCGACGCCTGCTCGTGTTGCTGGTGTGCTGGCCCTTGACCCTGACCGGCAACCTGTTGCTGATCGTGGCCGAGGATATCGCCAGCTTCTATACCGGCTTCACCCTGATGAGTTTTGCCGCCTATGCCCTGGTCGTGCATGACGGCACGCGCGAGTCGCGTCATGCCGGGCGCGCTTACCTGCTCATGGCGGTGCTTGGCGAGGCGGTGTTCCTGGGCGGGATCCTGTGGGCGGCGGGCGAAGCCCAGACCCTGACCCTGACGGGCCTGCGCGAGGCGGTGGCCGCATCGCCCCGAGGCGCAACCATCGCCACGCTGTTGTGGCTGGGGCTCGGCGTCAAGGCGGGCGTGGTGCTGGTGCATGTATGGTTGCCGCTGGCGCACCCCGTGGCGCCCACCCCAGCCAGTGCCGTGCTCAGCGGGGCGATGATCAAGGCTGGCATGATCGGCTGGTGGCAGACCCTGCCGTTGGGCGACGTGACGTTCGAATCCCTGGGCAAGGCCGTGTTGATTGCGGGGCTCGCCGGTGCCTACCTGGCGGCCCTGTATGGGGTGACGCAACGCCACCCCAAGGCTGTACTGGCGTATTCCAGCATCAGCCAGATGGGCATGTTAACGACCCTGTTCGGCGTCGGTCTATACAAGCCCGAGGCGTGGCCGGCGCTGGCCCCGGCGGTGATTCTCTTCGCGGTCCATCATGGGCTCACCAAGGGGGCGCTGTTCCTGGGCGTGGGAATCACTGAGCATCCGCCGCGACTGCCCTCCTGGCTGGTGTGGGGATTGCTGGTGCTGCCCGCACTGTCGCTCAGCGGCGCCCTGGCCAGCGGCCTGGTCAGCAAGTATGCCTTCAAGTCGGCGCTCTCCGAGCATGATGCTTCGCTGATCGCCCATGCTCTGAGCGGCGCGGCGGTCGGTACCACGATCCTGGTCGCGCGTGCCCTGTGGCGACAGAACATTAGTTGGCGACAAGCCCGGCAGGATGACGTTGCCCCGGCACCCGGACCGATGACGCTGGCCTGGGTCGCGTGTGTCGTGCTGGCAGCGAGCGTGCCGTGGTGGCTGCCCCTGCCCGAAGGGCAGCCCAAGCTGCCTCCGGTGAAGGAACTGAAAAGCCTGCTGTGGCCGTTCGCTGTGGGCATGCTTCTGGCGCTGGTTGCCTGGGCACTGTCGCGTCAGCGCAAGGGGGCCGAGCTCATCGAGCGGCTGGAACGCCTGCCGGCGGGGGATCTATGGTGGCCCTACGCGATTATGGGAACGACTATTCAGCGGATCGTTCTATCAGCGGTGGATGCGTTGACCCGCGTCTACAAGACCGGCAGCACGGGGCTTTCTCGCGGAGTGAGCCACACCACGGACCGGGGGCTCGTCTTTCAATCATGGGGCGATGAGCGGCTCATGCGCTGGGCACCGCTGATCATGCTGGGTGTCGCAGTGGGGCTCGGTGTCGCGCTTTATCTTTGGTAGGTGCACTTCGAAATACAAACACCTCAACATAGAAAAGCGCCCCTGATGGGGCGCTGAGCGAGGTTGGTCGGGTTATTGAAAGCCGATGGGTCAGAGCAATTCTTCGGCGGCCAGCGCCAGGCGTGAACGCTCCACGCTGCGCAGGGTGATATGGCCGGCATGCGGCCAATCGCGGAAGCGTTCCACCACGGCAGCCATGCCGCAGGTATTGGCGGTCAAGTAGGGGGTGTCGATCTGCCCGACGTTCCCCAGGCACACGATCTTGGTATTACGCCCCGCACGCGAGATCAAGGCCTTGAGCTGCTTGGGCGTGAAGTTCTGCGCCTCGTCGATGATCAGGAAGGTGTCGTTCAGGGTGCGCCCGCGCATGAATGTCGGCGAGCGTATCTGTACCCGTGAACCGATCAACTGGCGCGTGGCGCCCTCGCTCCAGCTCGAGGTGCCATCCTTCTCGTCGCGCAGCAGGTTATCCATGTTGTCGTGGAAGGCCCCCATCCACGGCGACATCTTCTCCTCCTCGGTACCTGGCAGGAAGCCGATGTCCTCGCCCATGGGAATCGGGGCGCGGGTAAACACGATGCGTTCGAACTGCTTGCCGTCCAGGGTTTGCTGGAACGCTGCCGCAAGCGTCATGAAGGTCTTGCCGGTGCCGGCATTGCCGGCAATGGTCACGAAATCGATCTCGGGGTCCATCAGCAGGTTGAGGGTGAAGTTCTGGCGACTGTCGTGAGCATGCACGCCCCACACCCCGGCATGGTGGCGGTAGTTGGTGAGCAGTTGCAGGCGAGCGCCGCTAGGCGTCAGCTCGCGCACGATGGCTTCGAAGTCGGCACCGTTCTCACTGTCGGACACCAGCATCCCCACGTGCCAGTCCGCGGGCAGTTCGCCACGCAGCTGGTAGAAGGTGTGGTGATCGACCCGCTCGACCTCGACCTCCACGTCGAGTGTTTCCCACAGGTTGCTGGCCTCCGCGACGGGGGCGTAGATCTTGGCCCCTTCGATCATCGCATCGCTGTCGGAGAACACCCGATCGTTGAGGTAATCCTCCACCGGCACGTTGAGCGCGGCTGCCTTGACCCGCAGGTTGATGTCCTTGGTGACCAGGATGACCGAGGCGTCCGGGCGCTCATCGCGCAGGCGGCAGGTCTCGGCCAGGATTCGGTTGTCGGGGGAGTCCTCAAGATGTTCGAGCGGCTTCAGGTCGTTGTAGCAGAGGAAACGCAGGCGGCCGGTGGGGCCGATGGAATCAGGCAGCGGAATGCCGGCCTGGATCTCGTCGATGCCGACCCGGTTGGTGAGGTCGGACAGGGTACGGCTGACTTGCCGGGCGGTGCGAGCAATCTCGCGAATGCCGTTCTTGTGCTTGTCGAGCTCTTCGAGGACGGTCATGGGGATGACCACGTCATGTTCCTCGAACTGGTAGAGCGCGGCGGGGTCATGGATCAGGACGTTGGTATCCAACACGTAGAGGCGGGTCGCTTTCTTGTCGATGCGTACCATCGGCTTGAGCACTCCTTGGATTAACGGCTTGATCGATACTGGCACTGACATCCTTCGGTCATATGACAGGGTCATGCGCTCGGCCGGTATCGTTCCCGAATGTCTCTGGGTGGGGCAGGCCTCCTGTGGCTAAGAACTAGGGAGCAACATGATTTCAAGATGAACGCAGCGGGGCGTTTTTGCCAGTTGTCGCTTCCGCGCTAACGATAGGGGAGCGCCCCGAGCCCGACGGTAAACGTGGCTCAGCAATCGATAAACAAGAAGGGGAAGAGAAAAAAGACGAAGCAGGATAAATACTTGGCGCATCCTCGCAGCAGGAGGCTGCCACGCAGGGTACAAAAGAATAGCCCGGCCCTCCCGGGCAAGCCAAACCGCTTAGTCAACGCTGCTAGGCAGCACAGCGCAGGGAAACGAAAAGACTGCCTTGTAAGTTATTTCTTACACAGCGTAAGCCTGTTTAGGCAACTGCACGACCTAGGTCAAATCATGACCTCTTTACGTAGATTTATGCATAGGAAAGCATTAGTTTGTAAGTGAAACGGTTTAAATAAAAACGTAATACAGAACTCGGTCGCTGGGATATCGCCTTGGATTATTCATTCCTCTATGACGCGGCAAAGCCGCTGTGGTGGGTGCTTCCCACTCTCGTGCTCCTTCGCGTTCTCAAATCCAGATGGTTCAAGGGCCTGTTCGGTGAGGCCTTCGTCAAGCTGATCGCGAGGCTAAGGCTGCCCGCGGAGACTTATCGCGGCGTTCACGATGTCACGCTTTCCACACCCGACGGCACCACCCAGATCGATCATGTTCTGGTTTCCCGCTACGGCATCTTCGTCATCGAGACCAAACACATGGCGGGCTGGATCTTCGGCAGTGAATGCCAGCCGCAGTGGACACAGAAGCTCTATCGCAAGACCCACATGTTCCAGAACCCCCTGCGCCAGAACTACAAGCACGTGAAAGCGCTGGAAGCCCTGCTCGACGTGCCGGCGGATACGATTCATTCGATAGTGGTCTTCTCCGGCAGCGCCGTGTTCAAGACCAAGATGCCCAACAACGTCACCCTCGGCGGCGGCTATGTTCGGTACATCAAATCGTGCCGCGAGCCCGTGCTAACGGAGGCCCAGGTTCAGCAAGCGTTGGCGACAATCGAAACCGGGCGGCTCGCCCCCATTCGCGAAACGCACCGCCAGCACGTCAAACAGCTCAAGGCTCGCTTCGAGCCCAGCGCCGACCGAATGTGCTCGAAATGCGGAAGCACCATGGTACTGCGCACCTCAAAGCGAGGTGCAAACGCGGGTAATCAGTTCTGGGGCTGTTCGGCTTATCCTAAGTGCCGGGAGGTGCGGGATGTGGCGTAGGGGTAGGTGGTATCTGGACCTATTTCGACCCGAAGCGGTATGGATGCGTGTGTATCCCTAAAGTTTAGCTCAGAGGCCAAGGAACGATGAAGATATCTAAAGTAACAATAAGTAATTTTAGGTCTATAAGTCAGGCGAGCTTCGATTGCGACGACTTTAATATTTTTGTTGGTCAAAATAACGCAGGTAAAACTAATTTCTTTGAAGCCCTTGAATGGTTTTTTAATGGTACCCCTAAGGGTAAGTCTATAAAGGATTTACACCCTAAAGGCGACACCTCAAAAGTAATATCGGTAAAAGTAGAGTTTTCTGGAGCTTTGCATGGCGCAGAGAACATGCGTAATGAAGTCAATAAAACTAAAATGCTTGGGGTTTTAAGTGGTAGCGACGTTTTAACAGTTGAACGTTCTAGTGAAGATCACAGCAAAAGAAAGTTAACCATAAACGGTGAGGTGTTAGCTAAAAACCCAGCTGGTTTCGATAAGGCATTTAATGACTTTTTGCCGAAATTCGAATATATAAATACTAAACAGTATTTCGATGAGGTGGCGAAATACTCAGCAAAAACACCTGTTGGTATAATGTTGTCGTCGGTGCTTGAAGAAATACTCACAGATAATCCTCGGTATAAAGCATTTAGAGATAAATTTGATGAACTATTTGACGATGAAGGCTCGGCAGTAAAATTAGAGTTTGATCGTCTTGGCGGAAGCGTCAAAACACATTTAGAAAAGCAGTTTGCAGAGTGCACAAAAGTTAGTTTTGAAGTAACTAGTCCTGAGTTCAATGATTTGCTCAAAAATTTCCAGACCAGAGTAGATGATGGAGTTGAAACATATGCGTCTGAAAAGGGCGATGGAATGCAGAGGGCTTTGATGCTCGCCATAATTCAAGCATATGCTGACTATAGAAAAGGTAGGGAAGATGCCGGAAAGCCTTTTCTCTTCTTTATTGACGAAGCCGAACTGCATTTACATCCGACAGCCCAGCGGAAACTTAAAAATGTACTTTTAACATTGAGTGCAGAGTTGGATCAGGTTTTTATTAATACTCATTCATCGGTTTTTGTTGCGGATGACCATCCTGGTCAGAAAGTGTATAAAGTAGAAAAAGAAGATAGTGTTACTAGTTTTAAATATGTGGATTCCCTAGATAAACCTTATGTTGTCTTTGAGTTGCTGGGAGGTAGTCCGTCAGACCTACTACTTCCCCGAAATTTCCTAATTGTGGAAGGACCAAGTGAAGTTGAGTTATTGACTCGTGTGATAAAGCGATTTTACGAAGATAAGCCAAAAATACAAATAATTTCAGCTGAAGGCGATACTCATCAGGCCAAGCGTTCGATTAATGCAATACGAAAATCGTTTAAGCCACTCGAAAACTCAATTTTTGAGGAAAGGATGATTGTGTTATGCGATTCTCCAACGCCAAAAGCTCAAGGCGGCTTTGATGATTTCATGAAGGAGTTCAAAGACTTTAGTGATAGAGGGCAAATTAAAGTGCTAGCTCATGGCTCATTGGAAGAGTGCTATCCAGCACATTTAGATTGGAAACGAACGGAGCAACAGGTTTCTAACATGACTGGTAAGCAGAAAACGCAGCTTTCTAAGCGGGTTGGTGATGGTATTTCAAAGGATCAGTTTGAAAGTGAAATGAAATCTGTTTTTGAAACGCTTATATTGGCATGGGAGTTGGCCTATTGAAACTCAACAAGACGCTCCGCATATTAATCTTACACGCTTCGCTCGCAAGTTCCGTTGGGTGGGGCATTAGCTGGCAATCGGTTCGGATATATGAGCATTTTTAAAAAAGATATTACAACCACGAGGATTACCCCGGAGCAGTACTTAGAGTACTTTAAAGGTAAAGAAAGGAAAGCTCTTGAACGGGCGCAAGATATCCGAAAGTTCGAGATTGACCTCTACTGGAGGCGGGCTACCTATTTCTGGACGTTTATTGGCGCCACTTTCGCTGGGTTTCTGGCTATACAAGCATCAGGAGTACAGGGTAGGCAGGATCTATCTGTAATTCTTTCCTGTTTGGGTGTGGTTTTTTCCTTTGGATGGCTCTGTGTTAATCGGGGCAGCAAATTCTGGCAAGAAAATTGGGAAAAGCACGTAGACATCTTAGAGGACGAGGTTACTGGGCCACTTTATAAAGTGATTTTATCTAGAAATTTGGATGATTACTCGAGGTCAGAAAAGGTCCGTGACTTAATAACTGGTCCTAGTGCTTTATCTGTTTCTAAGATTAATCAGCTCATCAGCCTGTATGTGTTTGTTTTATGGTTGTTATTGCTCTGGTACTCCCTCCCTACCTTCACTTTTTCTGCCCAAGTCAACTGGTTTTATTGTGGTTTGATAGGCTTGACAGCAACTGTATGTGCATCATTTGTGCTTAATATTGGGAGAACCTATTGTGGGGGGTGTTGGCATAATGCAGAGCTGCGTGAGTCGCGGATAAAGCCAGCTAACAGTCAAAAGCACTCGACCCCAAAAAAGGCGTAGCTGATTTGTAACGTTATTTCAAAAGACATGAACGTTCGCTCTGGGCAGATAGCCAGCACCTGGGCCTATTAGAAGCCGCCGTGCTACACAAGCACTGGCGGCTTCTGGCCCTCACACCTCGACCCCTACCTCATCGCCCTTGAAGCTGACCTTCCAGGTACGCAGGGCGACGCTATCGTCCTCGACACAGCGACCGTCCGAGAGCCGGAAGTGCTGCTTGTAGATCGGTGACGCTACCGGTTCGCCCTTGATATCGCCGACGATGCCGCGGGCGATGACGTTGGCGTTGGAGAACGGGTCGTGATGATACACGGCGTAGAGTTCCTGATCGAGGCCGGGCACGTAGAAAATCGCGACCTGGGCAGGCCCCTCGGCGGTTTCGATCCAGGCGGCGATGCCGGCCATCGCGCAATAAATTGCGCTCCTACAAAGGTTGGCGGCCATGATCGCGGCTGAAGCCGCTCCTACAACGCCGGTGGTCGCGATAGGAGTGGTATCGTGAAATCTATTTTTCGACAACAAAGACACTATTGCGTTCGTATTGACGTACGTACACCAAGGCGTACACTGATCAGAAATTAAGCACATGAGAGGTGCGCCATGACTGGAATCACCGCAACGGAGGCGCGTAGCAATCTTTATCGGTTGATTGACGAAACCGCTGAGTCTCACCAACCCATCGTTATCATGGGCAAGCGGAATAAGGCTGTTCTGGTTTCCGAGGAGGATTGGTCTGCCATACAGGAAACGCTCTATCTGCTCTCTGTACCAGGTATGCGAGAGTCCATTCGGGAGGGGATGGAGTCGCCAGTAAGTGATTGCGATGAGGAGCTGGACTGGTGACCTGGAAGCTGGTTTACACCAGACAAGCCCAAAAAGATGCAAAGAAGCTAGCCTCCAGCGGCCTCAAGTCCAAAGCTCAGGAATTATTGGCATTTATTGCGGAAGACCCCTATCGAAAGCCGCCGCCGTTTGAAAAGCTGATCGGGGATCTTGCGGGGGCTTATTCGCGACGCATCAATATTCAACATCGCTTGGTGTACCAAGTCCTCGATGATGAGCGAGTGGTCAAAGTGCTTCGACTATGGAGCCACTATGAATAATAAATAACCGACTCCTGCTGCGAGAAAGGCCTTTGCCGCCACGCCTTATCAGCGATGGCGGCTTCCTGACGCGTAACGACTATTACACCTCGATCCCTACCTCATCGCCCTTGAAGCTGAGCTTCCAGGTGCGCAGGGCGACGCTATCGTCCTCGACGCAGCTACCGTCCTTGAGCCGGAAGTGTTGCTTGTAGATCGGCGACGCCACCACCGGCTCGCCCTTGATATCGCCAACGATGCCGCGGGCGACGACGTTGGCGTTGGAGAACGGGTCGTGATGATCGACGGCGTAGAGTTCCTGATCGTGGCCGGGCAGGTAGAAGATCGCGACCTGGGCCGGGCCTTCGGCGGTTTCGATCCAGGCGGCGATGCCGGAGAACTCAACTAGGTCGGCTTTGGTGCAAAGGGGCTGCCAGCTCATGTCAGTCTCGGCCTCGGGCTTCATGGCGGTTGCGGTGCTCATTATTTTTTCTCCTCTCACGGATTCTGAGAAATAGGCGAGCAAGATGAATCGCACGACGCGCGGCGCACAGGAAACGAGACATAACTAGCTGTTAGGCGAGTTTCCGAGCACCGCGCAACACAGCGATTCGCTTGCGCAGCCATTTCGTTAAGCAGGACGGAGCTGACCCCGCTCACTCATCATGATGATGTCCGGGTCAGGACGCGCATCGTTGACGAAGCTGCGGAAGCGCTTGAGCTTCTCCGGGTCCTTGATGGCGTTGGCCCACTCGCATTCGTAGTTGTCGATCACGGTCTGCATCTGGCTTTCCAACTCCTCACCCAGGCCGAGGCTGTCGTCCACCACCACATCGCGGATGTGGTCCAACCCGCCTTCCAGGTTCTCGCGCCATACCGAGGTGCGCTGCAGGCGATCCGCGGTGCGCACGTAGTACATCAGGAAGCGGTCGATGGTGCGGATCATGGTGTCTTCATCCATGTCGGTGGCCAGCAGCTCCGCGTGGCGCGGGCGCATGCCGCCGTTACCGCAGACGTACAGGTTCCAGCCGTTTTCGGTGGCGATGATGCCCACGTCCTTGCTCTGCGCTTCGGCGCACTCACGGGTGCAGCCGGAGACGCCGAACTTGATCTTGTGCGGCGAGCGCAGGCCCTTGTAGCGGTTCTCGAGCTTGATCGCCATGCCCACGCTGTCCTGCACGCCATAGCGACACCAGGTGCTGCCGACACACGACTTCACGGTACGCAGCGACTTGCCGTAGGCATGGCCGGTCTCGAAGCCGGCGGCGATCAGCTCGCCCCAGATATCCGGCAGGTCTTCGAGACGGGCGCCGAACAGGTCGATGCGCTGGCCGCCGGTGACCTTGGTGTACAGCTTGTATTTCTCGGCCACCTGGCCAAGCACGATCAGCTTGTCCGGCGAGATTTCACCGCCCGGCACGCGAGGAACGAC
Organism: Litchfieldella xinjiangensis; assembly: GCF_000759345.1. Classification (GTDB taxonomy): domain Bacteria; phylum Pseudomonadota; class Gammaproteobacteria; order Pseudomonadales; family Halomonadaceae; genus Litchfieldella_A; species Litchfieldella_A xinjiangensis. Next base: position 1,160,922 of record NZ_JPZL01000001.1, on the reverse strand, counting down.
CGAGTAGGTGCCGTTCTTCTGCATGTTGGCCATGAAGGTGTCGTTGGTGTCCTGCAGCGGAATGTGCGAAGCATCGGTGATCGGCTCGTTGAAGCACGAGGCCAGGATCGAGGCCACTGCAGGCTTGCAGATATCGCACCCGAGGCCACGCGACTGTGACGCGCCATGCTTGGCGATGAGCTCGCTGAAGGTCTTGATGCCTTCGACGCGGACGATGTCGTAGATTTCCTGGCGCGTCAGCGCGAAGTGCTCGCAGATCGACTTGTCAACTTCGACCCCGCGGGCTTCCAGCTCATGGTCGACCACGCTCTTGAGCAGGGCCGTGCAACCCCCACAGCCGGTGCTGGCCTTGGTGTCGCCCTTGACTGCGCCGAGGTCGGTGGCGCCGGCATCGATGGACGCACAGACATCGGCCTTGGTGACGTTGTGGCACGAGCAGATGGTCGCTGTCTCCGGCAACGCATCGGCGCCCAGGGTCGGTGCCCCTTCGCTGCTCGGCAGGATCAGCGAGGCCGGATCGTCAGGCAGTTCCAGGCCGTTGTCGTAATACTGCATCAACGTGTCGTAGTAGCTGTTGTCGCCGACCAGCATGGCGCCGACCAGCCGCTTGCCGTCGCTGGACACGACCATCTTGCGATACTGCTGCTTGATCTGATCGAGGTAGCGGAACATTTTGGCCCCGGGCGTGCGGTCGCCGTGGGCGTCGCCGATCGAGCCGACATCGACACCCATCAGCTTGAGCTTGGTGCTCATGTCGGCGCCACTAAAAGTGAGGGCGTCCTCGCCGGGCATCAGGGTCGCCACGGCGGCCTTGGCCATCTGGTAGCCGGGGCCGACCAGGCCGAAGATGCTGTTGTTCCAGACCGCGACTTCGCCAATGGCGAGGATCGACGGATCGCTGGTCAGGCAGCGGTCGTCGACCACCACGCCACCGCGCTCGCCCATTTCCAGGCTGCAGTCCCGGGCCAGTTCATCGCGTGGGCGAATCCCGGCGGAGAACACGATCAGGTCGGTTTCCAGCACCTTTTCGTCCTGGAAGACCATGCGATGGAAGCTCGCCTCGCCATCGACGATTTCCTGGGTGGCGCGCCCGGTGAGTACCTGTACGCCAAGGTCCTCGATCTTCTCGCGCAGCAGTTCGCCGCCTTCCGTGTCGACCTGCATCGGCATCAGGCGCGGGGCGAATTCGACCACCGCGGTGTCGAGGTTCAGCCCACGCAGGGCGTTGGCCGCTTCCAGTCCGAGCAGGCCGCCGCCGACCACGACGCCGGTGGTGGCGTCTTCGGCCGCTTCGCGGATGGCGTCGAGGTCGTCCAGGGTGCGGTAGACCAGGCACTTCGCACGGTCGTTGCCGGGGATCGGCGGCACGAACGGGTAGGAGCCGGTTGCCAGTACCAGGCGGTCATAGGCGTAGCGCCCCTGCTCGGTGACCACTTCGCCCGCGTCGCGGTCGATTTTCGTCACGCATTCCTGCTTGCGCAGCGTGACACCGTTCGTCTCGTAGTAGTCGGAAGCGCACAGGGCCAGGGACTCGGCATCGCGGCCGGAGAAATACTCCGAGAGATGGACCCGGTCATAGGCGATGTGGCGTTCCTCGCCGAACACGGTGATGTCGTAGGCTTCGGTGGCGCCACGTTCGATGAGCTGTTCGACCATGTGGTGGCCGACCATGCCGTTACCGATGATGATGAGCTTTTGCTTGGCATCCTGGGAATGAGAGAGAGTCATGCCGCTTCCTCCTGCAAGGGATCGGTCTCGTCGTGCACAGCGTCGAGAAGGGGGTTGGCGTCGCCGGCACCGAACAGCAGTGCCTGACGACAGGGCCGCACGTCGCGGCCAGCCAGGGATTGGTTGAAATACCAGGGGCCGCAGGCGGTATCGCCATACAGCACGGCCCCTTCGATGCGACCTTCCCGAAGCAACAGGCGGCGATAATCACCCTGCTCGGGGTCGTGATAGGTAAGAACGTCGTGGTCGTCATCGGCCTCGATGGGGCCGAAGGCATAGAGCGAGATGCCGCTGATCTTGAGCTTGGTCGCGGTGGGCGCCTCGACATAACCGTCGATGGCATCGCCACACAGGTGCGCGGCGAGCACCTCGACCTGCCGCCAGATGGGCTCCACCAGGCCGTAGGTCTGCCCCTCGAACTGGCAGCATTCGCCGACGGCGAAGATGGCCGGGTCCGAGGTGGTGAGGTAGTCGTCGACGATCACGGCGCGGTCGGTGTCGAGACCGGCCGCACGGCCAAGCTCGGCGTTAGGCGTGATGCCCGCGGCCACGACCACGCAATCGGCCTCGATCGAGCGGCCGTCTTCCAGGCGAACGCCGCAGACATGGCCTTGGCCATCGTCTTCCATGGCCGCGATACGCACACCGGTCAGTACGTTCAGGCCGCGCCCGGCGAGCTCGCCCTCGAGCAGCTCGGCAGCAGTGGCATCGAGTTGGCGATTCATCAATCGCTCGCTGCGCTGGAGTACAGTGACCGCTATGCCGCGCTTGCCCTGCGCTTGCTTGCGCAGCCCTTCGGCCGCCTCCAGGCCCAATAGCCCGCCGCCGATCACGACGGCCTGGTGCCCCGCTTGGGCCGCCCGGGTCAGGGCATCGACGTCGTCAAGGTCGCGAAAGCCGTGCACGCCGGTGAGCTCGATGCCGGGAACGTCCGGCATGGCCGGGCGTGAGCCGGTCGCCAGCACCAGGCGGTCGTAGCTCAGCACCTTTCCGGTCGCGAGGGTCAGTTGACGGCGGTGGCGATCGATAGTGGCCACGCGCTCGCCGAGGATCAGCTCGACGCCGTCGTTGGTAACCCCGTCGGCATCGCCCAGGTTGAGCGCGTCGCGCTCCATTTCACCCGCCAGCCAGGGGGAGAGAAGGATACGGTTGTAGGCCGGTGAACGCTCGGCACCGATGACGGTAATGCGCGCCGGGCGCTCTGGCCGCTTGAGCAGGGCGTCGAGCAGGCGATGTCCCGCCATGCCGTTGCCGATGATCACCAGATGTTCGTTCATCTCTCCCTCCTGAAGCGACAGCCCCAAAACGACAAGGCGCCTGACGCCAGGGACCGTGGTCCTCTCGCGTCAGGCGCCTTTGCCTGAATAACGTGGTGTCTTGCGTCGCTGATGGTCGGCCGTAGCCGACGAGTCTGACCGTTACGGGAATCGCCTTTGATCCCGGTCATGTCTCTGGCCTATCCAAGCTAAAAGCATGCCGACTTTCTTTATCATCCTTTGGGGACAGTCGGTTAGGCGATAAAAGATGAGTTGTCTCGGCGATTGCACGGCGAGATGTGACCTCCTGTCGTGCACGGAAGGGCCGTTGTGCACCAGTGTGAGGCAGATAGATGAGCGTTAGCACACCCAGCAAGGACGGTTGTGCTTGTCGTTGCTGTCCAAGTCACTGAAAGCGCGGCTGTTAACTTCTGGTGGCCGATAGATTGCTTTATACAGGGCAGACGATATCAACGTGTTTTGCCCACATCGTTTTTGACGATGACGCCAACGGCGGCGTAGACGAGGTGAAGGCGTAACCGGTTTATTTTCCAAGGCAAGGGGGCCTGGCGCGATTCGCGCCAGGCCCCCTTTGCGTTCCAGGAGGGAAGGTCATGCAAGCATCGACGACATGTCCCTATTGTGGTGTCGGCTGTGGCGTGGTGGTCGACCACGACGGCGCGGTCATCCGCGATGTGGAAGGCGATCGCGACCACCCGGCCAACTTCGGTCGGTTGTGCGTCAAGGGGTCGGCCCTGCATGAGACGCTGGGTAGCCAAGGGCGGCTGACACGGCCACGGGTCGATGGCCAGGAAGTCGATTGGGGGTCGGCCTTGTCGAGTGTCGCCGAGCGCTTGGGCGCGGTCCGCTACCGGCACGGCGACCACGCCGTGGCCGGCTATCTCTCCGGCCAGTTGCTGACCGAGGATTATTACGTCGCCAACAAGCTGTTCAAGGGCTTTCTCGGTACGCCCCACCTGGATACCAATTCGCGGCTGTGCATGGCCTCGGCCGTGGCTGGCTACAAGCGGGCCTTCGGTGCGGATGCCGTGCCCTGCAACTACGAGGACCTGGAGGACGCGGAGCTGGTGGTGCTGGTCGGCTCCAACCTGGCCTGGAACCATCCGGTGCTGTTTCAGCGGCTGCGGGTCGCCAAACAGCGCAACCCGCTGCTGCGTGTCGTCGTCATCGACCCACGGGTCACCGATACCTGCGAGATCGCCGACCTGTACCTGGGCATTGCGCCGGGCAGTGACGCACGGCTATTCAACGGGCTGTTGGCGTGGATGGACGACAAGAACCGGCTCGATCGCGTCTATCTCGAGGCTCATACCCAAGGGCTGGACGCGGCCCTGGCAGCGGCCCGCCAGGGCGATGCCAGTATCGAGGCGATCGCTGCCGACTGCGATGTCGATGCCGAACGTCTGGAGACGTTCTACTACTGGTTTGCGACCCAGCTGCACGTGGTTACCCTCTACTCGCAGGGCGTGAACCAATCTTCCAGCGGCACCGACAAGAGCAATGCCATCATCAATTGTCATCTCGCCGGCGGCAAGATCGGCCTGCCCGGTGCCGGGCCGTTCTCGATCACCGGCCAGCCCAATGCCATGGGCGGGCGCGAGGTCGGGGGGCTGGCCAACCAGCTTGCCGCTCACATGGATTACCACACGCCGGGGGCGCTCGATCGTGTCACGCGTTTCTGGCGCACCGAGACGTTGACGCCCACTCTGCCCGAAGGCCCCGGCCACAAGGCCGTGGAGCTGTTCGAGGCCATCGAGCGGGGCGAGATCCAGGCGCTGTGGATCATGGCTACCAACCCGGCCGTGAGCCTGCCCGAGGCCAATCGCGTGCGTGCTGCCCTGGCCAAGTGTCCGCTGGTCATCGTCTCGGAGTGCATGGCCGACACCGACCTGATGGCCTATGCCGACATCGTGTTGCCGGCCTCGTCGTGGTCGGAAAAGGACGGCACCGTGACCAATTCCGAGCGCCGCATTTCGCGTCAGCGCGGGATTCTGCCGCCCCCGGGCGAGGCACGACACGACTGGTGGATCATGGTCGAGGTGGCACGACGCATGGGCTACGGCGAGGCGTTCGATTACCGGCATCCGTATCAGATCTTCGATGAGCATGCGCGCCTTTCGGGGTTCGAGAATCCACTCGTTGCACAAGACGCCAAGCCTGGCGAAGGCTTTCGCCTGTTCAACATTTCAGCATTGGCGGGGCTCGATCGCGCGGCCTACGATGGCCTGTCGCCGATCCAGTGGCCGGTCACCGAGAAGGCGCCCCACGGCACGGCGAGGCTGTTCGAGGACGGCCGGTTCGCCACGCCGGATGGCCTGGCCAGGCTGGTACCGGTCACCCCGCGTGCACCGCAGCAGTTGCTGAGCGAGTCCCGGCCGTTGCGGCTCAATACCGGGCGCGTGCGCGACCAGTGGCACACCATGACGCGTACCGCCCGTGCCCCGCGCCTGATGAATCACCGCGCCGAGCCCTTCATCGAGGTGCATCCGGACGATGCGCATGCCTACGGCGTTGCCGATCAGCAGCTCGCTCGTCTGGAAAGTCCATCGGGTGAGTTCCGGGCGCGCGTGCGTGTCTCGAAGAGCCAGCGGCAAGGCGAGGTGTTCGTGCCCATGCACTGGACCGACCGCTTCAGCGGTCAGGCGCGCATGGGCAGCCTGCTCGAAGCGCACTGCGATCCCGTATCCGGCCAGCCCGAATCCAAGCACGGCGCAGTGTCGTTGGCGCCGCTCGCTACGGGCTGGGAAGCCACGCTGCTCGTCGCGCACGATGTGGCCGCTGACGCGACGTGGTGCAATGAAGCCACCTATTGGACCCGGGTTCCCCTGGCGCATTGTCAACGCTGGCAATTGGCAGGAGGAGACGCTGGCGCCCCGGCTACCGATTGGCGCCAGTGGCTTCTCGATCATTTGCACGATACGCCCACGCTGTGGTGCGACGACCCGGCGACGGGACGTCTGCGCGCCGCAGGTATCGAACAGGGACGCGTACGCTGGTGGCTGATGGTGGCACCGCCGACCGAGCTGCCGGGGCTGGCCTGGCTGGACGAGCGCTTTGCCGAAGCGGTACTTGGAAAGAATTCCCGCCGTCGCCTGCTGGCCGGTTGCGAAGCGGGCGAGGCAGACACCGGCCCCACCGTCTGCAGCTGTCATCAAGTCGGGCAGAAGGCCATCGTGGCGGCGATCCAGGCCGGCGATACCAGCGTCGAGGCGCTGGGCGCTCGCCTGGCCTGCGGCACGCAATGCGGTTCGTGCATACCCGAACTCAAATCATTGATCGAAGAGGAGAGGGCCCATGCGCACTCTGAGCAAAAGCCTGAAGTCATTGACGTCGCCTGAGACGCTGGGCGAGGTCTTCACCGCCATGGCGCGCCTGGGCAGCATGGCCAGCCGCTACCTCAACGGCTTTCGCGGTGAAACTTCTTCTACGGGCCCCCGAGTGCCGCTGCAGGGGGGGTGCCGTCCGGGCACCGTCTACCTGGTGGGGGCCGGCAGTGGCGACGTCGAGTTGCTGACCCTGAAGGCGGCACGTCTACTTCAGCAGGCCGATGCCGTGGTCTACGACCGCCTGGTGGGCGACGAGGTGTTGGCGCTGATTCCGCCGGGGCGCGAACGCTATTACGTGGGCAAGGCGAGCGGGCACCACAGCGTATCCCAGGCCGATATCGGCGCGCTGCTGGTCGAGCTGGCCCAAGCCGGCAAGTCCGTGGTGCGCCTCAAGGGAGGCGACCCGGGGGTCTTCGGGCGCATGGGCGAAGAGCTGGCCAGCCTGGCCCAGGCCGGGCTGCCGGCGGAAATCGTGCCAGGCATTACCGCGGCCTCGGCGGCCTGCGCCAGCATGGGGATACCGCTCACCGACCGCGCCCATGCCCAGCAGGTACGCTTCGTTACGGCACAGCTCTGCCGTGAAGACGGCGAGCCCGACTGGGCCTCGCTCGCCCGCCGTGACGAGACGCTGGTTTTCTACATGGGCCTTTCCAAGGTCGAGGCAATCTGCGGCGGCCTGCGCCGGGCCGGGTTGCCCGACGAATGGCCCATCATGCTGGTTGCCAACGCCAGCTTGCCGGAACAGCAGGCCCTGACCGGGACCCTGGCCGATATGCCAGAGAAGCTCGTCGAGCGACCGCTGCCATCGCCGTGCCTGATCGTGGTGGGAAGTGTGGTGAAAATGATCGAGACATCGCCAGCGAGTGCCATAGCGGAACAACGCGGTCAATAAGCGATATAGGACAAGGCGATTGTATTTTTATTGTAATTAATGTGTAGGAATTGAAATTATTAGTTACTTTTTAACTTAAGTTGAGGCGCAGAAACCCGATAAAGCCTGCAAGCGTTATCAATAAATAGCCCTCCATCCCGGACGCGCTTGTTGCTCTCGATATTATTGTCGTGAGAAGCAGGTGCGTCTTCGGTTGGGCAGTGCCCCAGAGGTCTCGCCACATGCGACTCAACAGCCCCGTGACTCAGCAGGAACACGTCCTTTCTGCGGACGATCTCCTGATATCCCGTACCGACTTACAAGGCCGCATCACCTACGCCAATCCCGCCTTCATCAAGGTCAGCGGCTTCGAACTGGATGAACTGATCGGTGCCGATCACAATCTGGTGCGCCACCCTGACATGCCGCGTGAGGCCTTCAAGAATTTCTGGGAGACCCTTCAGGCGGGCAATGTCTGGAGCGGCCTGGTCAAGAATCGTCGCAAGAACGGGGACCATTACTGGGTTCGCGCCAACGTGGTACCCGTTACCGAGATGGGGCGTGTGGTGGGGTATGCGTCATTGCGTGTATGCCCGGGTCGGGAGGAAGTCGAGGCGGCCGAAAACGCCTACCGGCTCATCCGCGAAGGCAAGGGCAAGCGCTACCGCCTCGTACGCGGAGAACTGAGCAGGCGTGGCCTGCTGGCACGGGTGCGTGCCTTTCAATGGCGCTCTGCCGGGGTGCGTACGGCGCTGCTGACTCTGGTCAGCAGCATGGCCCTGATCGGTTCCATCGCCCAGGTCGTCATGCTGGAAGGCCTGGCGGCCAGCGTGCCTGCGCTGGCGCTGGATGGCGTGCTGTTGGCTGTCGTCATTGGTCTGGGCATCGGCATTTACCGCAGTATCGCTGCCGGTATCGACCGTTCGCGTCGTTTCGCCCTGCAGATGGCAGCCGGGAACCTCACGGTTCAGGAGCCCAGCCATGGCCGTGACGATATCGGCCGCCTGGTCGAAGCCCTGGCGACCATGAAAAAAGGATTGAGCGGCATCGTGGGTGACGTGAACCAGGGCATCGACTGCGTCAAACCCGCTGTCGATGCAATCCGCCACAGCAACGAGGCCATCTCGCGGCGCACCGACGGCCAGGCGGCCTCGGTCCAGCAGACCGCTGCCAGCATGGACGAGCTCACCACCACGGTGCAGCAGAATGCCGACAACGCCCATCAGGCCAGCGATCTGTCGTTGTCCAACGTGCGCGAGGTCGAGGCGGCCGGTGAAGGCATGACCCAGGTAGTCAGCCGCATGCAGGCGATCATCGAGAGCTCGCGCAGGATGGCCGAGATCGTTTCCGTGATCGATGGCATCGCCTTCCAGACCAACATCCTGGCTCTGAACGCCTCGGTTGAAGCGGCGCGTGCCGGCGACCAGGGCAAGGGGTTCGCAGTGGTGGCCGGTGAGGTGCGTAACCTGGCGGGACGCTCGGCGACGGCGGCCAAGGAGATCCATCAGCTGATTCGCAACTCCAACACCGAGATCGATGCCGGGGCCCGGGTGGTCAAGGACACTGAAGCGGCCATCCAGCGCGTGTTGACGGCCAGCCACCGGGTCAACGACATCATGCGTGAGATCAGCACCGCCTCGCGTGAGCAGCGCCATGGTATCGAGCAGATGGGCGATGCCGTCACGCAAATGGAGCAGGGGGTCCAGCAGAGTGCCGTGGAACTCCAGGCGACCTATGCTGCGACCCAGGCGTTGCAGGCCGAGACTCAGTCCTTGATCAATGCCATACGGGCGTTCCGTACCCGCCCCAGCGGTCAGGAGTTGACGGCTGAGCTCGGCACTCTGCCACGTATCGCCGGGCCAGCCCATGCGCCGCGTCAGCGCGAAGCGCTAATGGCAGGGTAGGCTGCACACTACTCGATGATCGAGGCGAAGACATCGTTCAGCCGGGTCAGTGCTGGCTTGATGAGCGGCAGCGGGCGTTGGTGTTTCATCAGGGCCTCTTCGCCGGCGTAGCTCAGCGTGATGGCCTGGGCCGCTGCCCAGCGCAGTGGCTCCGGCTCCCAGCGCTTGAGCAATTGCGCCGGACTCGTGTCGTCATGAGCCCAAGGCATGGCGGTGAAGGGGGTCTCTCGCTCGAGCAGAAGATCGGCGATCGTCCTGCCGAAAAGATGCGAGGCTGCCACCCCTTCGCCGGCATAGCCACCGGCGGTGGCGAGCCCGCTGTGACGATCGTAGATCGCATGCGGGCGAAAACGTCGCGATAGCCCCAGCGAGCCTCCCCAACCATGAGTGATGCGAACGTCCTTGAGTGACGGAAAGAGCGAGCAGAGCAGGGCATGGCGCTGGCGAATCGCTTTTGCGCCAATCGCGTAGTGGTTCTGGGGCCTGGCACCCATGCGGTAGGTACCCCGAGCCCCGAAGACGATCCGGCCGTCGGCAGTGCGCTGGCCATAGGTGATGATACGACTGGCATCGGCGAAGGCGGGGCGTTCCGCCAGGCCGATCTGGCGCCAGTGGCTTTCATCCAGCGGTTCGGTGGCGATGATGGCGCTCTGTACGGGAATGATGAACTTGCGCCAGTCATGGAATTGAGCGGCATAGCCTTCGGTCGCGCAAACGACCCTGGCTGCCGTTATCCTGCCCCCGTAAGCGCTCACTTCGCCCTCAGCGACATGTGTGGCCCGTGTCTGCTCGTATATGGTCACGCCGAGTCGCTCGACGACGCCGCCAAGCCCGGTGACCAGGCGAGCCGGGTTTACGGTCGCGACCTGACGGTGGAATATTCCCCCATAGCCATTCTCGATGCGCAACCGCTCGGACAGCGCAGTGGCATCGAGCCATTGGCAATCCGTCTCGCGGTGCCCCAGCGCCAGCAAGTGCTCGAGATAGTCGCGTTGAATGGCCTCCTGGTCGGGATAACGCGCCGCGGCGTAGATGGCCCCGCCCTTGTGGTAGTCGGCCTGGATGGCTTCTTGGTCGAGCACGTGACCTAGCTCGTCGACGTTGTCCGACACGAGGCCGCAGCACTCACGGCGCTGTGCAAGCGGCAGCCCTTCGAGCAGGCGCGACAGGCCCGCCAGGTTGCCGATCACCCAGCCGCCGTTACGCCCCGAGGCGCCATGCCCAACGCGCTCGGCCTCGATTATCGCGATATCCAGTGCCGGGTCGTGGCGCTTGAGATAATAGGCACACCAGAGACCAGTGAACCCAGCCCCCACGATCGCCACGTCAGCCTTGATATCGCCTTCCAGGCGGGGCCGACGCGGGTGGGGCGCGACCTGGGAAAGCCAGTAATTGTGCTGCGTATCGTCGTTCATGATCATCGGGCCCCGTCTCTGGTTAGCGTGCCATGCGCTCAGCATGCCGCATGCGGCACTCATCGGGAACCGTTGACGGCTTCGACCAGCCGTTGCCGCTCGTGCTCCTCGTAAAAGCTCGGGTCGTCGAACAGGTCGGGCTGGGTGTCATCGAAGATCATTTCAAGGGCCTCGGCACTGGTCTGCACCATGGGCTCGAAGTGGGCGGTACGGGTCCTTATATCGCTCACGCGGCGACGGCGGTAGATCGCGAACAGCCCCAGCAGCGTCAGCACGCCGGCGATATAGAAGGGCAAGGCATGGCCGCCGAGCGCAGTCATCAACGACCCGGCGGCCAGTGGCGCGACGGCACACCCGGCGCCGTGCATCACCAGCATGTCCGATGAACCGGAAACGATTTCGTCGGGATGCAACTGATCGATGAGTTGCGCCACGGAAAGAGGGTAGAGCGAGAACGCCAGCCCTCCCCAGAGGAAATACAGCCCGATCAATACCGGCTGGCTGGGGGCGAAGGGCAGGCTGGCGGCCAGGATCGCGGCAAGCAGGACCACTGCGATCATCACCCGGGGGCGATCGTGCTTGTCGGAAAAGCGCCCGATGGGGAGCTGCAGCAGGGCGCCGCCGACGATGGCCGCACTCATCACCCAGCCGACACCCTCCCTGTCGAAGCCCAATTGGGTCACGTAGACCGGGGTCATCGACCAGAATGCCCCCATGGCCAGACCGGACAGCGCTGCCGAGGCGACCGGCAGCGGGGCAAAGCCGAGCAGGCTTTTCAGACTGCTCTTGGGCCGATCGGAAATCGTGGGCTGCGCCCGCCGGGTCATGGTGATGGGCAGCAGTGCCCAGCAGATCAGGATCGAGATCAGGGCAAACAGCAGGAAGCCATCCTGGGTATCGAATCGGAGGATCTGTTGGGCGAGCGCGATGGCACCGAGATTGACCACCATGTAGCTGGCGAAGATACGCCCGCGCTCGTGCCCGGCTGCCTGGCTATTGAGCCAGCTCTCGATCACCGTGATCAGGGTGATGAACGACAGTCCATAGACGAAACGCAATCCCAGCCACGCCCAGGGATTGACGAAAATGACATGGAGCAGGGCCACCGATGCGCAGATGGCGGCACAGAAGGCGAACGTGCGGATATGCCCCATACGGCGGATCAGGCGCCCGCTGACCCAGGTGCCACAGATAAACCCGACGAAGTAGCCCGACATGACCATCCCCAGCAGGGCGCTGGAGAAGCCTTCGCTGGTACCCCGCAGGGTCAGGAGGGTATTCATCAAGCCGTTGCCGAGCAGCAGCAACGCGACGCTGTACAGAATGGCCCGAATGGGCCTGAGCAATGAAAGGGATCGCATGACGACGTCCTTGTGTCTCTTACCGATGCCTTGCATAGGGCGTGCCTGAAGCACACCCAGGTCGATCACTCCTGAAGGCGTTTATACATGACATGGGTATCCACCAGCCCGAGCCGAGCATGGCGATAGGCCTGGGGCACGGTCCCGACGATAGTGAAGCCCAGCGACTGCCAGAGTCCCACCGCCGCTTCGTTGGTGGCGACCACGGCATTGAACTGCATGGCGAGAAAGCCCGATTCGCGAGCGATCTTCTGTGAATGCTCGCACATGGCGCGGGCCACGCCCTTGCCGCGCGCTTCCGGTGCGACCATGTAGCCACAGTTGCAGACGTGATCGCCGGGGCCGGCGGCATTGGCTTTCAGGTAATAGGAGCCCAGCACCTCACCGTTCTCCTTGGCCACGAAGGTGGCTTGAGGAAGTTCGCACCAGAGTCGATATGCAGTGTCGTACGTCATGGCCGGATCCAGGGCATACGTCTCACGAGCCTCGACGATGGCGCGGAATACGGGCCAGAAGCGCTGGAACTCATGCTCGTTGATCGGGGTGATTTCCATGTTCAATGCCTTGCCGGATGATGAATCGGCATCTTCTCATGCACGCCGCGAGTCGCAAAGCCGGCACGGCGCCTGCCGGAACGGCGATACCATAGGCTGAACAGGGCGATGGCCAGCAGGGCTTCGGCCAGGTCGCCGCCGTAATACATGAGCTGCGCAGCGGCTTGGATGTCCTCGAGCGAGTGCGACGTGCCGCGCGGCCAGCCATAGCCGTACATCAACTTGCCCAGTACGCCGTGCGCAGCGATAGAGAGCGTCAGCACGCCCAGCCTGAGCCGCCGTGACACCCGATGGGGCGTGGCATCGGGGGCCGCGAGTATCGACCAGCAGAACAGGTAGCCCGCCACCAGGAAGTGAAAATGTAGCCAGTGATGCAGGATCGGCGAGTGCTGGGTGGCCACGAATAACGGGGTCAGGTATAGCAGATACATACCGCCGATGTTGAGCAGCAAGGTCACGCAGGGATGCGCAATCACCCGCACGGGGGCGCTTTGCAGCCACGCCACCACCCGGCGCGCGTACGGCGTAGGCAACTGGCGCAACAACAACGTCATCGGCGCAGCGAGAACCCAGGCCAGCGATACCAGCATGCCGATCGCCAGGTGCTGAACCATGTGACCGCGAAGGTCATGATGCGCCCAGTGCGCAACCGGTGGCGAGAGCGCGAGGATGAGTACCCCGCTACCGGCAAGAAAGGCCCAGGTGTGTAAGTGCGACCAACGACGGCGCTGGCCGTAGGCGGCCCACAGGTAAGCCACCGTCAGCACGCCTACGAGTACAAGCGCTACCATCAGCGATCCTGTGGCCCTGCGTGTTCGCCCTGGGCCGGCCCGTGTCGACTCGAGCTAGTTCGGTCGTACGTTCGGGCACGCTGGACGAGGGCCACGCCGAGCACCAGAAGGGCCACCGCAAACCCGTTCCAGGTCAGGTCATAGACGAGCAGATCGACGTCGTAGCGGATTTGGTGGATGCGCAACAGCTTATGGTTGACGAGGCCGTCGAACAGCTGGAATCCGCCCATGCCGAGGGCAATGCCGGCCCACACCCAAGGTCGGGCCAAGCGTTGACGTCGCGCCAGATCGGCGAGCAGAAAGCCACCGGCTATCAAGGCCAGCAATTCCACCGCATGCAATAGCCCATCGGAGACGATACCGATCCCTGGGGTCGCGCGGTCGAAGAAATGATGCCACTGCAAAAGCTGGTGAAAGACGATCTCGTCGATGGCCGCCATCAAGCCGATGCCTACCAGGACGGCATAGCGTAGCGAGCGTTTGGTATCTGGGGGCGGGGCGTCGCTCATGGTTTGAAGCTTCCTGGCTTGAAGACCCAGCGAAAGGCGTCAATGCTTGATACTCCATAACCTGAATTCTGGAGGCTCCATGCCACTATTTTTGAAGGCACGCCATTGGGTGGGTCTGGTTGCTCTCATTAGTGCGTCGGCCATTGCACAAGTCGACGACATCGAAGGTCAGGTCGACGAGGTGGACACCCTGGCGCAGACCCTGACGGTTCACGGCATCACGGTCTATGTGACCAATGACACCGAATTTACTGAAGAACTCAGTGGCCTTGAGGATATCCACGCAGGCGATAGCGTGGTGATCGACTACGAGTACGAAAACAGCCGCCACATAGCCAAGGAAATCGAGCGCGACGGCTGATCCGGGTCGGCGCCAATCACACCGAGCGTTAGAGCTGCTCGAGTACGGTATTGGCGCTGCTTTCGTGGACCCCCTTGGGATCGACGCCCAAGTACTCGATTACGCCATCGTTGGCGATCAGCGCAAAGCGCTTGCAGCGTGTACCCATACCGCCGCCGCTGGCATCCATGTCGAGTCCCAGTGCCTTGGCGAACTCGGCGTTGCCGTCGGCGACCATCACGATCTTCTGGGCCTTGTGCTCCTTCTGCCAGGCATCCAGAACAAAGGCGTCGTTGACCGCCATGCAGGCTATCGTATCCACACCCTTGGCGAGAATCTCATCGGCCTTTTCCACGAAGCCGGGCATATGGAAGTTCGAGCAGCCCGGGGTGAAGGCGCCGGGTACCGCGAAAAGCACCACTTTCTTGCCGGCAAACAGATCCCCGGTAGAGAGGTCTTCGGGCCCTTCGGAGCCATTGGTTTTCACGGTCACGTCGGGAATGCGGTCGCCTACTGAGATGGTCATGATTGCAGATCCTTTTGCGAAGAAATAATTGACGCCTTGTCACTGTAGCAAGGGGCCGGGACGAGTAAAGCGATGGCCACGCTCATCGAGGTCAGGGGGTGTTCCCGGGCGCGCCAGCGAACGCTTCGAAGACTTCCTGACCGGTCATGTTCGTCGTCTTGTTGGCGAAGGTATACAGGCCCGGCTTGTCGTCGATGAATATCTGGGTATCGAACTGCCAGGGTTCGCCTTGGTCGACCAGGCCGACGGGTACCGCGTAATGGCTGCCCTCACGCAAGCGATAGAAGAGGTGGGTGCCGCATTCACGGCAGAAGCCCCGTTCGGCCCATTCCGACGAGGCGAATACCGTGAGATGCTCCTCGCCTTGCAGATTGACCTGGGTGACCCCCTCGAGGGCCAGCATTGGCCCACCGGACCAGGTGCGGCACATGTGGCAATGGCAAGCCGCGACGCTGTGCCCCTCCGCTTTCACGCTAAGGGACACGGCGCCACATAGACATTTACCCTGGAATTCATTGTATTCCGTCATGACTGCGCTCCCCGATTGGTTTTACGCAGTGTAGTCGGCTTGGGAAACGCCATCAGTAACAAATGAGAGTGCAAGCGCACCCCGGGGTGTTCACTATTCTAGGCCCCCTTGAAGGCGCCAGGCAGACGCATTACGCCGGAGGATGTCACAGAAGCCGATAATCGGCTCGCTGTAGAAAGTGTTCTTTCTTGTCAGCAGGCCGAAAGGGGAGAGCGTACGACCCACCGCGAGAGAGAGCCTCTCGATGAGCCCCGCTGATAAATGGTCACGCAATACCGTTTCTGCCATGACCAGGAGGGCATCGCTCTTCTGCACTAGTTGCAAGGCGGCGAAAATCGAGCCGCACTCGATGATGTCTCTTGGCGACACCAGGCCCTCCATCTCGAACTCCTTTTCCAGGGCCTGGCGTGCTGGAGTCGTCATCGGTTGCAGAATCCAGGGCCAATCGTCGAGCAACGCTTCCAGCGGCGGCAGGTCTCCCGAGCAAAGCGGGTGACCACTACGCACGACCGTAATCATGGTTTCGTTGCCCAGAGGCTCAAAGTCGAATTGATTGTGCTGGATAGCGCTGGCGTAGCGAGCTATAGCGAGATCGACCTTGCCTTGCTCGAGAAGGTCGATCAGTTGGTCGCTGGTTTCCCCCATCAGGCGAATCTGCAGTAATGGTCGTTGGCGCTTCATTTCTATGATGGCCTGAGCCACCAGGTCCGGCGCGGCACCCATGATCGCGCCGACTGTCAACTGCCCCCGCCCTCCGAGCTGAAAGCGATGGACCTCTTCTGCACAGCGATCGAGGCGGGTCAGGGCGTTGTCAGCAAAGTCGATCAGCATTTCACCGACCGCGGTGGGCTGCATTCCACGAGTGGTGCGTTCGAACAATAGACAGCCGAACACCTTTTCGATCTCGCCCAGCATGCGTGTGGCTGCAGGT
Organism: Litchfieldella xinjiangensis; assembly: GCF_000759345.1. Lineage (GTDB taxonomy): Bacteria > Pseudomonadota > Gammaproteobacteria > Pseudomonadales > Halomonadaceae > Litchfieldella_A > Litchfieldella_A xinjiangensis. The sequence continues at coordinate 1,144,860 of NZ_JPZL01000001.1, read as the reverse complement.
TGGGACATGAACATGGCATCGGCGGCCTGATGAAGATTTCGACGTTTGCCGAGCGTCGAAATCATCAGCAGATGCTTGTAGCGCAGTCGGCTGAGTAGTGCTTGATATCCCTCCATCGCCAAGCCCCGTTTATCGATACCTATAGATTATGTTACAAAGCCAGGCCCCAGACCCCGACATTAGTCTAATCCAGGGCTATGTGCGACTTACTCGGCTTTCACTGAAATCACTCTAGCATGCGGCTTGGCGTCAGTTGATAACAATAAGGTATCGGTTGAGAGAGTAATCTCATTGGTCGGCCTCGCCTCTCGTGAGTAGAACGTTACTAACAATCGATTTATGTCACAGGGGGAGTCCATGAGTGAAGTGACCATCAAGCAGGTGCGTGCCTATACCGTTCGTGGTGGCGGTGCCGATTACCACGACCAGGCTGAGGGCCACTGGATCGACTCCCAAATCGCCACCCCTATGAGCAAATATCCAGAATATCGTATGACCCGGCGCAGTTTTGGTTTGAATGTACTGGGCACGTTGGTGGTGGAACTGGAAGCAAGTGATGGCACGGTTGGTTTCGCGGTAACGACCGGTGGTGAAATCGGGGCTTGGATAGTCGAGAAGCATTTGGCGCGCTTCATCGAAGGTCGGCGCGTCACCGAGATCGAAAAGATCTGGGACCAGATGTTCAATGCCACGCTGTATTACGGACGCAAGGGCGTGGTGATCAATACCATCTCCTGTGTCGACCTCGCCTTGTGGGATCTGCTTGGTAAAGTGCGCGGCGAGCCGGTTCACCAACTGCTGGGGGGGCCTGTGCGTGACGAGTTGACCTTCTACGCTACCGGGGCCCGCCCCGATCTGGCCAAGCAGCTCGGTTTCATTGGCGGCAAGATGCCGCTGGTACATGGGCCGGCCGAGGGCGAGGAAGGACTGAACCGTAACCTGGCGCACCTGGCAGACATGCGCAGTGCCGTAGGCGATGATTTCTGGCTGATGTATGACTGCTGGATGAGTCTCGACCTCAATTACGCCACACGACTCGCCCAGGGGGCACAGGAATACGGCCTCAAGTGGATCGAAGAGGCACTCCCGCCCGATGACTACTGGGGCTATGCCCAGCTCAAGCGTGACGTGCCCAAGGGCATGTTGGTCAATACCGGCGAGCACGAGGCGACACGCTGGGGCTTCCGTCTGCTTCTCGAGATGGATTGCTGCGACGTCATTCAGCCGGACGTAGGCTGGTGCGGGGGCGTTACCGAGCTGATCAAGATCTCAGCACTGGCCGACGCCCACAATAAGCTCGTCGTGCCGCATGGCTCATCGGTCTATAGCTATCACTTCGTGATCACGCGCCACAACAGTCCCTTTGCCGAATTCCTGATGATGGCGCCCAAGGCGGACGAGGTGGTGCCGATGTTCAACCCGCTGCTGCTAGACGAGCCGGTGCCGGAGAATGGTCGAATGCCGGCATCTGCACTCGATAAGCCCGGGTTTGGGGTACGTCTCAACCCTGATTGTGAGCTGGCTCGTCCCTACACGCACTGATCGGTATCGAGAGGAGGAGAGCCATGCCGATACAGGCGTTTCGCATGACACTGCATCCCGGCCAGGCGGAGGAATACCGTCAACGCCATGACGCGCTTTGGCCGGAGCTTGCCGAAGCGCTACAGGCGGCCGGTGTCGAGGAGTATCGCATCTTCCTCGACCCGAAAACGCATCATCTGTTTGCGATCATGGTGCTGTGTGAAGACCATCGGACCGCCCATTTACCCGAGCTTGCGGTAATGCGCCGCTGGTGGGATTACATGGCAGATATCATGGACACCCATGAGGATCAGTCGCCTATCAGCGTCGACCTCGAAGAGGTGTTCACATTTCTGCCAGGAGCCCCTGTATGCAAGTGATCGATCCCCATGTGCACTTCTGGGCGCTCGCCCAGGGCAACCAGCCCTGGCTCGAGCATCCCACGCCAAATCTGCTCGGCGACTACGCGCCCATGGCGAAGGACTTTGGTCCCGGTGAATTGCTGACGGTTAGCGGCGATATCGAGCTTCTGGGCTTGGTACATGTCGAGGCCGATGCGGTAGATCCCCTGGCTGAAACCCGTTGGTTGGTGGACGAGCTGAACCGACAGGAAGTACGCCTGCCGAGTGCCTTGGTGGTGGGCGCCGATCTTTCCAAGCCGGAGGCCATCGACCACCTCGAGGCTCAGTGCGAACTGTCGAATCAGGTGCGCGGGGTTCGCCAGATTCTCAATGTTCATGCTGACCCGCTGTTTGATTATGTAGGCCGGCATTACATGGAGGAGGCTGGGTGGCAGGACAACTTTTCCCAACTGGCGCGTCTGGGGCTCTCCTTCGACCTTCAGATCTACCCCTCCCAGATGGCCCGAGCCGCACAACTGGCCGCAGAGCACCCCGAAACGTTGTTCGTGCTCAATCACGCCGGCATGTATGTCGACCGCCAAGGGGTGACGGGATGGCGGGCCTGGCGCGACGGCCTGCGCCTGTTGGCCGCCCAGAGCAATGTCATGGTCAAGCTCAGCGGCTTCGGCATGCTCGATCATGATTGGACGGTGGGCAGTATTCGTCCCCTGATTCTGGAGGCCATCGATGCCTTTGGCGTCGAGCGCTGCCTGTTTGCCTCGAACTACCCGGTGGATGGCCTCTACGCCGCTTACCAAGACATTTGGTACGCCTACGCCGAGATCGTCACCGAGGCATCGGCAGCGGAGCGACGTGCCCTATTCGTCGATAATGCCCGGCGTGTCTATCGGCTGTGACCGGTAGCTCGTCCACACCTTATTTTTCAGGAGTCCGTCATGCTGCTTAAGGACAAGACCGTCATCATCACCGGTGCTTCGCGTGGCATCGGTCGCGCCGCCGCTGTGGAATGCGCCCGGCAGGGGGCCAATATCATCATCGGCTACAGCGGCAGTGAGTCCAGTCGCCCCGCGGTGGAAGACTTGATTAACGAGATCGAGTCGCTGGGGCGGGGCGCTGTAGGTGTCGGGGCGCCGGCCGAAGACCCGGATACGGGCGATAAGCTGGTCGAGGCGGCCGTGAGCCACTTCGATGGTGTCGATGTGTTCGTCAACAACGCCGGTATCTGCCCTTTCCATAGTTTTCTCGATATGCCGCGCGAAACCTATCTAAAAACCGTCGATACCAACCTCAACGGTGCCTTCTTCGCCGTGCAGGCGGCCGCGAACCAGATGAAACGTCAAGGGCGGGGCGGCGCGATCATTGCCGTCAGTTCGATCAGCGCCTTGGTGGGCGGCGGTATGCAGACCCACTACACCCCAACCAAGGCCGGACTGTTGTCACTCATGCAGTCCTGCGCCATTGCTCTGGGACCCTACGGCATCCGCTGCAATGCCCTGTTGCCCGGCACGATCGAAACCGACATCAACAAGGACGATCTCGCCGACACCGACAAGCGTGAATACATGGCCAGCCGAACCCCGCTGGGACGCCTGGGCCGCCCCGAGGATCTGGCCGGCCCAATCGTCTTTCTGGCCTCGGACATGGCCCAGTACGTCACGGGTGCTTCGCTACTGGTCGACGGCGGCATGTACGTGAACCTGCAGTAACGCCCTTACCCATGCGCCATAGGCCAAGGAGATTTTCATGCATATGCCCGTCAACCCTTTCCGGCGCGCGCTGGCCGGCGGTGAGGTCCAATATGGCCTATGGGCCGGCTTCGCCACCGGCTATGCCGCAGAGATCGCGGCGAGCACCGGTTTCGACTGGATGCTGATCGATGGCGAGCATGCACCCAATACGGTGCCGGCGATTCTTGCCCAGCTACAGGCTGTGGCGCCCTACGATTCCGCTCCAGTGGTGCGCACCGTCAATCAGGATCCGGCATTGATCAAGCAGTTGCTGGATATCGGTGCCCAGACGCTGATGGTGCCCATGGTCGAGAGCGCCGACCAAGCCACGGCCCTGGTACGTGCCATGCGTTATCCGCCCCATGGCATGCGCGGCGTGGGGGGCGGCCTAGTACGCGCCACCCGCTGGGATGGTGTCGACGACTACTTGGCCCATGCGCATGAGGAACTCTGCCTTATCGTGCAGGTGGAGTCGCCTCGCGGTATCGAAAACGTGGAAGCGATTGCCGCCACGGAGGGCGTGGATGCCGTGTTCGTCGGACCCGCCGATCTATCGGTGGGAATGGGCCACCCCGGCAATCCCGGACACCCCGATGTTCAGGCTGCCATTGTTCATGCCATCGAGGCCGTCCAGGCGGCCGGTAAGCCGGTCGGTATTCTGGCCCCCGTCGAAGCCGACGCCCGCCACTATCAATCGATGGGGTGCCGATTCATTGCCGTGGGCATCGATATCAGCCTACTGCGACAGGCGGCCCTGGCCACCATTGCGCACTACAAGGAAGGGGCCTCCTCGGGGTCGGCCTCGTCAACCTACTAACCCGATTTGACCCATAACGACAACAGGAGTCCTGTCATGAGCCAGCCCACGACCTACCAGAACTACATCAACGGTACCTTCGAGTCGGCGAGCGACCACCTCGAGGTTTTCAATCCTGCGAACCAGGCGTTGCTGTCCCGGGTGCCGGAATCCGGTCGTGCCGATGTGGAACGCGCCCTGGCTGCTGCCCGGTCGGCTCAGAAGGGCTGGGTCGCGCGTCCCGCGGTGGAACGCGCTGCCTTCTTGCATCGCCTGGCAAGCAAGCTACGCGAGAACGTCCCCCATCTGGCCCGCGTCATCACCGAAGAGCAGGGTAAGGTCAGCGCCTTGGCCGAGGTCGAGGTCAATTTCACGGCAGATTATCTCGATTACATGGCCGAGTGGGGGCGGCGGATCGAAGGCGAGATCATCGAAAGCGACCGTCCCAACGAGAACATTTTCCTGTTTCGAAAGCCGCTGGGTGTGGTCGCTGGCATCCTGCCCTGGAACTTCCCGTTCTTCCTGATCGCCCGCAAGATGGCGCCGGCGCTGGTGACGGGCAACACCATCGTGATCAAGCCCAGCGAAGAGACCCCCAACAACTGCTTCGAGTTCGCCAAGCTGGTCGATACGCTGGGCCTGCCGCCAGGCGTGTTCAACGTGGTCAGCGGCAGCGGGGCCACGACCGGTAGCGCCCTGACCACCAGTCCGGAGGTCGACATGATCAGTTTCACCGGCAGCGTTGCCACCGGGTCACGGATCATGGCCAGTGCCGCTGACAATATCACCAAGCTCAATCTGGAACTGGGCGGCAAGGCACCGGCGATCGTGCTCGATGACGCCGATATCGACCTGGCAGTGAAAGCCATCCATGGCTCTCGCATCATCAATAGTGGCCAGGTTTGCAACTGCGCCGAGCGTGTCTATGTTCAGCGCGGTGTTGCCGAAGCCTTCGTCGAGAAGATGGCCAAGGCCATGGATGCTACCCGCTACGGTGATCCGCTGGCCCAAAGCGACCTGGACATGGGGCCGCTGATCAATCGCGCTGGCCTCGACAAGGTGGCTCAGATGGTCGAGGCCGCTCAGAGAGAAGGGGCTGAGCTGATCACCGGTGGCAAGGTCGCCGACCTTGGCGCGGGCTATCACTATCAGCCCACGGTGCTGGCCGGCTGCCGCCAGGAGATGACCATCATGCGTCAGGAGATCTTCGGCCCGGTATTACCGATTCAGATTGTCGACGACCTGGATGAAGCCATTGGCCTGGCCAACGATTGCGAGTACGGCCTCACATCGTCCATCTATACCCGCAGTCTCAAAAACGCCATGCAGGCGTGCCGTGGCCTCGATTTCGGCGAGACCTACGTCAACCGTGAAAACTTCGAGGCCATGCAAGGCTTCCACGCCGGGGTGCGCAAGTCGGGCATCGGCGGGGCTGACGGCAAGCATGGGCTCTACGAATACACCCATAGCCATGTGGTTTACCTCGAGACCTGAGCCTCATCAATAACAAAGGGGTGAGTTTTCATGACTGACACGATAAAGACACAGTCGGCAGGGGGCGAATCAGCCCCGGTCGGAGGAGAGTACGAGCGCCAACCAGTGCCCGATAGGGCCCGGATGGGATTCAAGAGCTTCATCGGCATGTATGCCGGCGAACATACCGCCGGCACCGAGCTGATGATTGGCCCTCTGTTCGTGCTGGCAGGGGTAGGGGCCTTCGATGTGATCGTGGGGTTGATCATCGGCAATCTGCTAGCAGTGTTGAGCTGGCTGTTGCTAACTGCCCCTATTGCTACACGGGTTCGGCTGACGCTGTATTACCATCTGGAAAAGATCGCGGGCCGCTATACGGTCATTCTTTATAATTTGGCCAACGGCCTGGCGTTCTGTTTCCTGGCGGGCGCGATGATCACCGTTTCGGCAACGGCGGTGGGGGTCTGGTTTGGCTTCCCGTTGCCGACCCTCGCCGACATGACCCCCAGCAGCTTAGGCTGGGTGCTCAGCGTACTAGCGGTTGGCATCGTCATCACGCTGGTGGCGGCATATGGTTACCGTTTCGTGTCTTGGTTCGCCAATATCGCCGCGCCCTGGATGGTATTGATCTTTCTCGGCTTCGGTATCGTCTCGCTCAAATGGTTCATTGATGCATCGGGCTCCAGCGTGACCTCGGCTGGTGACCTTTGGGCACTGGCCGACACGGCGATTTGGACTGGAGTGCAAGTGCCGGGCCAGCCAACCTTCTCCATATGGCATGTGATCTTTTTCGCCTGGTTCGCGAACATGGCCATGCATGTCGGTATGGCCGATCTTTCGGTACTGCGTTTCGCACACAAGAGTTGGTATAGCATCGCCTCCGCAGCGGGAATGTACGTTGGCCATTTCATGGCCTGGCTGGCCGCCTCCATGCTGTTCGCCTTTCAGATGTACGAGGCAGGACTAACGAGTGACAGTGCGATGATCGCCGCAGCGGAAGCCGGTAACATCCCGAATCCTTTACCCGGGCCATTGGCCGATCAAGCGCTGGGCGTGGCGGGATTGATCTGTGTGATCATCGCTGGTTGGACGACCGCCAACCCGACGATCTACCGGGCAGGGCTGGCTTTCCAGGCGATCATTCCCAGTGCCTCACGCTTCAAGGTGACGATAGCGACCGGGCTCCTGACCACGCTTGTGGCCATGTTTCCGGGGGTAGCCATGCAACTGCTGGGTTTCGTGGCACTGTACGGGTTGCTTTTGATGCCGATCGGCGCGGTGATCTTTATCGATTTCTGGGTGTTGCCCAAGCTAGGACTGAAAAGCTTCCATGCAGAATACGCAGGGCATCGGATGACTTATCCGGTGCTTGGTGCTTGGCTAATCACGCTGGCCATCTGTCTGGTGCTCGTTGAGTTCGCCGGTATCGAGATCTTCTTCGTGGCCTTGCCGGGTTGGTTCATCGCCGCAATATTGTTCATCAGCTTGAGCTTCGTAGCCCAGCGTAATCCATCCTCAAGGGTAGCACGTCAAACCTCCGGGCAAGACAAGGGCGCTACTGTCCCTGCCTCAGGTACGAATAAGGGATTATCGCTATGAAAAAAATGCTGCAAGTAATCTCAGTATTTATGTTGATCCTGACCGCACTCTTTCCAATGCTTTTCTTGTTCGATGTCATGAGCGAGGCAGCGATGAAGTGGTCGGTACTAGCCACCACTATCGTCTGGTTCCTGGTGACACCGCTATGGATGGGAAGAGAAGCATCCGTTGAGTGACCGATGCGCCCACGAGAGCCCCGGGATTCGTTAGCCCGGGGTTTCCTGTTGGGCTCATACCTGCTGTGGTAATAGTGTACGTAGATAACGAGCGCCGTCTTCGATGTCATGGACATCGATTTCATCCATGAGAATATTGATGTAAGGCTTGCTCTCACCGAGCTGCTCAAACAGGAACGGATAGTCGAGTAAGCCCTTGCCTAATGGCGCCGGGCGAAGCGAACCATTCTCTATAATGAAATCCTTGGCATGGATGACGACGATTCGGTCGCCCCAGCCATCGATGGCTTCCTTGAGGATATCTCGTTGCTGGTGATAGTTATCGGCGGTCAGGAAATTGACAGGATCGAAAATAATCTGCAAGTTGTTCGAGTCGACGCTTTCCAGCAAGCGTCTGACCTTGTCTGGTGAATGAAGCGGGTGGTTCACGCCGGGCTCGATACCCACCATGACACCAAACTTTTCGGCTTCCTCCACTAGTTCCTTGACCACCTCGACGACTTCCAGGAAGGGGGCTTCGTTAAAGTTCTCCTCGGTATAGACGATATCGGCATTTATATTGCCCGTTTCCGTGCCGACGATGCTACAACCGAAGTCCCTAGCAAATCGTATATGATCCTTGAAGCGAGCCAAGGCTCGGCGTCTTTCGTTGGGATCGGGATGAATGATATTGACATAACAGCCCAGCACGGCAATCTGGATATCGGCTCTTTGGAACGCTGCGCCAATATAATTGGCTATTCCGGGGTTTAGATTCCCTACGTCCGAAGGAAAGTCGAACGACTTGCCAAGTGCAAGCTGGGTGCAGCGCAAGCCGCGGTTAGCCAGATCCGCGACCAGCTCGTCGAGTGGCTTTTTCGGTAGGTCGTGTGCTCTGATTCCAATATTCATAAGCAATCCGTTGCGTTATCGCCCTATACAGGGCGATAACACGTATTTAAATAAGTTAGGTATCGGGGGTGATCGAATGCTGCCTGCTATACAGGCAACACCGTAAGTCATTAGTTGTTGCTAAGTTCCTTGACCTGCTCGTAGAGAGCATGTTGCTCGGGATTGTCCTTCAGCCTCTCGTACATGGGTTGTACGGCTTCCTGGAAGGGCGTGATATCGACCTCATTGATCTCGACGTCAAATTCATTCTTGATCTGCTCCCGTGCTTCAGCAACGGCTTCTGCCCACTCATCGAGCTGGAACTCGGTGGATTCCCGAATGGATTCCATTACCGCTTCGCGTTGGTCCTCGGAGAGAGACTCGAGCGCGCTGTTGCTTATCAGAATGATGTCCGGAATACGGGTGTGGCCATCGAGGGAGTAGTAGTCGACGACTTCACCATGGCGTGCCGTAGTTAGGGCGAATTCATTGTTCTCCGCACCGTCCAGCACCCCTTGCTGTAATGCCGTGTACACCTCCTCCTGGGCCATGACGACAGGCGAGGCGCCTAGAAGCTCCATCGTATCGACAGCGGTCTGGCTCTGCATCACGCGGATTTTCTTGCCAGTCAGGTCAGAGACTTCTTCAATGGGGGTATCCGCCATGTAAAAGTTACGCTGTCCCGAGTCGTACCAGCCTACCCCCACGAAGCCTTGATCCTTTGTCGATTGATACACGTCGTTCATGATGGATTGATCGTTCATGACCTTGCGGAAGTGCTCCTGGTCATCGAACAGGTAGGGCATCGAAAATACTTGATAAAGGGGTGAAAAACTCCCCATCAAGCCACCTGAGACCTTGGTCATATCAACAGCGCCGGTCTGGAGCATCTCTACAAGTTCGGTTTCTCCACCCAGTTGGCTATCGGGGAAATAAGTGACGCTTACCGAGCCCTCCGACTTTTCTTCGACCAGCTCGCCGAACTTGGCCAAGGCATCTTTGACGGGTTGTGAGTTCTGGGCGTAAGCCAGCTTGAGATTGACATCCTGTTGTGCATGGGCAGTGCTTCCCCCGACTGCCAGGAGTGCTACAGCGGTCGTCAGCAGGGTTTTGGAATAGCGCGGCGTGGTCATGATCGACTCCTTGTTTGCTGTTGTTGAGGCTATGCTGTCCATGATCGGACCGGGTGTTATAGATAAGTTCTCATGTATTCGGATAAACATAGAATTGCCATGGCCTGACCGTAGGGCATGGACGTCAAGGGAATGTTTCGGTAGTAATCGAGATCGTCCCCCATGGCCGTGCCGAACGAGACTTGCTCTAGCTCTCCATCGGCGTTGATATTGCTGATAACGCCCTTGACTGCTTTCTCGGCGGTTGCATAGTGCTTGGCGTCGATATAACGCAGACGAACGGCCTTCATCAGCCCGTAGGCGAAACCGGCGGAAGCGGATGCCTCCAGGTAAGAATCGTGATCGTCCAGCAAGGTATGCCAAAGGCCTGAGTCGGATTGCCACTGGGTAAGTGCCTCGACCTGCGATTCGAGCACCTGGATCAAAAAGCGTCGTAGAGCGTCGTTCTCGGGTAGATCGAGAAGTTCGAGGAATTCGGGAATGACAATGGTCAGCCAGCTATTGCCGCGGGCCCATAATGCATTTGCAAAGTTATGATGCCCGTCGAAGGTCCAGCCATGGAACCAGGCCCCCGTCTGGCGATCCATCAAATACTGAACGTGCAGCAGGAATTGGTACTTGGCTTCTTCTACATACTCGGGCCGGTCGAGTAAGAGGCCGATCTTGGCCAGGGGAAGCACGCTCATCATCAGGGTGTCGTCCCACAGCTGCTGATGATTTTCGCTGTTGTAGACGACATGCTGCAGTCCACCCTTGTCGGTACGGGGCATGTCGTACATGACCCAATCAGCCCACGCCTGGAGGTAAGGGAGCCACTCCTTGCGGTGGGTCTCTTCATAGCGGTAGGCGAGAGTCAGGAAGGGGCAGACCGTATTGACATTCTTCGTTGCCAGAGGCTCGCTGAAACGATCCCGGAACCAGCCATCGATGATGGCCAGGGCCGCTTGATCGCCCGTCTGCTCGTAGTACTTGTACATGCCATACAGGCCGATACCGTGGGTCCACTCCCAGCCCGCCCAGCCTTTAGTATCGATGGTGCGGCCGTCGTCAAGGTGAAGTAGGAACTCTCCGGTTTCATCCTTGATATTGATCAGGTTATCGATGCAGCGCTTGATCAATTCCGTGACATCATGCTTATCGATGAAACGCTCTTCCTGTTTCAGGAGCTTACTATGTTTTACGTTGAACACTTTCATCGGTCGTTCCTGGTCAGTTCGGTTCAAAGGCCCATTATGCGTGGGAGGAATAGTGTGATTTCAGGTATGTAGGTCAGCAGGATCAGGATCAAGAAGATGACCGCATAGAAAGGAAGAAGGGGAACTAGCAGTTTCTCTACCTTCTCTTTCGCCACACCAGCGCCTACGAAAAGCCCCGTGCCTACGGGAGGGGTAATGGTGCCAATGCAGAGGTTGAACACCATAATGATGCCGAAATGCACGGGATCGATGCCGATGAGCTTGGTGATGGGAAGCAAGATGGGTGTAAAGATGAGAATCGCCGGACCGATATCCATGAAACAGCCGATCACGAGGAGCAAGAGTGTAATGATCATCAGCACGATGACCGGATTTTCGGATATGCCGAGTATGGCTGTGCTCAACGCGGCGGGAAGACCGGTAATCGACATGGCGAATGACATGGCAGAAGACGCTGCCAGCAGAAACATGATGACGCCAGTGGTTTCGGTGGCCTTGATTAATGATGTGCTGAAAGACCCAAGGTTTATTGTCTTATAGACGACCATGGTTAAAAACATCGTATATATGACGGAGATGGCAGACGCTTCGACTGCAGTGAAAACACCTAGCACGATGCCGCCAATAATGATGACGATCAAGAACAGGCTCGGCATGGCATCAAGAATTATTTTTTTTACGGAGGCATCCCTTATCTCGATCCTCGTGGTGTAGCCGCGTGATTTCGCGACGAGAAAGGCAACGAGAATGCAGCCGATCCCCCATAGGCAGCCTGCAACGAGACCACCAGCAAACAGAGCGGATATCGATGTGCCTCCTGAGGCCAGGGCATACAGTATGAAGGCCGTTGTCGGCGGTATGAGCATACCGGTTGGTGCCGAAGCGATGTTGGCAGCTGCCGAGAAGGGGCGGCTATAGCCCTCCTTGACCCCCATCGGAACCATGACTCCGCCAATTGACGTCGAGGCGGCAATCGCTGAACCCGAGATGGCCCCGAACATCATGTTGCCGACGATATTGGTATGGGCCAGGGAACCCGGGATACGCCCACCAAACAATTTGGCAAAGTTAACCAGGCGCAAGGCAATGCCGCCATTATTCATGAGGACGCCGGATAGAATAAAGAAGGGCACCGCAAGCAGGGTAAAGCTATCCAGGCTAGATACCATCTTTTGTGCCGTTGTAAAGATGGCGATTTCTGCCGGCAACGCGATGATGATGGTCGCCATGGATGAAACAGCGATGCATATCCCAATAGGCATGCCGAGCACAAGTAATACGAAGAACGATAGGACCAAGACGACCCCGGCATCCATGATCATGACGTTACGCCCCTATTCTTCTTCGGTGACTTGACTATGTCGCTTATGTTGAGTAAGCAATAAATGATAATGATGGCCCCAGATACGGGAAGAGAGAGGTAGAGAAGTCCTTTGGGAACCTGGAGCATCGGGTAAACTTGACTCATGGTATTGAGTGTCGATTGAGTCCCGCCGTATAACAGGATAAATGCAGCAAACGCGATGAAGAATAATTCTATCAATATGTTGGATATGTGCTTCAGTATGCCGTCTAATCGATCGGTTAATAGCGTTAAACTGACATGCTCTCTTTGTCCTGCAACATAGGCTATAGCTATGAGGGATAGCCAAACGAGCGAAAACTTCAGGAATGATTCCGATACGGTGCTTGGGCTATTGAGGACATAGCGGCTGATTACCTGCCAACTCGCCACGATGACCATGAGCAGGAATATCGAACAGCAGAAAAACTGTATGATTCTGTCTAATAGCTTGCGCACCGTGATCACGATCTACTCCTTCATTGTCCCGGCCACCCGATAGTGACATAGCCACTCGATACTGCCATAGAGAGGACGGGGAGTCCCCGCCCCTGCTAAATAAGATTAAAATTTATGCTGATAGCCTATCAGCCAGGAACTCACCCGTTGATTTGGGTCCGTGCCGGCCTGGCCACTATTTCTATCCCTCTGGATATAGCCCCCAAAAACGGTGTTATGGGTATTCAGGTGGTGAAATACGAGGAGTTCATGCTCCAGATAGTCTCTGTCACCCGTGCCAAAGTCGGGTGAGTCACTTTCATGCTTGAAGTGGTAATGGGGGTTATAAAGCAGTGTCCAGGTGTCATCGATATCGTAGCTGGCATAGATATCGATTCGGCCAGCTCGGCCCTCTTCCGCCGTTTCATGGGTGGTCTCGTGCTCGTAACGGTAGCGGGTCGATAGGCTCCAGCTATCTCCGCCATAGCCGACTTTCACACCAGCCAGCGCGCGCGTGACATTAGAACGAAACTTGGCGCCGATCTGCGGCGTCACCGCCCATCGCTGCTCCTGGCCAAAACGCCAGGCAGGAAATGAATAGTTGGTGAACGCCTCGTCATGCTTTGGCCAGCCATCCTCATGCACGTCGTCCTGCCAGAACCAGGATTTCTCCAACGTCAGAGCAGAGCTATCGTCGAATACCCGAGTGATCGCAATCTTAGGCAGCGTCAAGGCGTGGTCATTGGTGGTCTGCTCCAGCTTCATCGTCAGAATATTGTCTGCAGACCATGCTGAACCGGTCGTCGCAAGGGCCGCTCCGGCGATTATGAGACCCATCAGTCCTTTGGTTTTGGCAAGGTGAGCTAAGTGCATGTCTTCTCCGTTATTGATGTTATGGGTGGGCTCCCAGAAGGCATACTGCTTCGAGGTGAACTGCTTGGCTGTGTCTACCTCGATCCTCTGGTTTATATTTACTGTATAGACGTTGCTATAAAAATGAAACGACGTTTCTTTTATACTTTGGTCGATTTATTGATGGGGATGCCGAAGGAGCGTTAGAGCGAAGGAGAGTGACAGTTATGGCGGGTTTGCGTAACATTCAGACCGGTATTCCATTTTTTATGAAACGAGGTGCTCAGGGTTATGGCCGTGTCGCAAAAGCCCGACAATGTGGCAGCTGTCATGAAGGTGTTCGCGATTCTCGAGGGGCTGGCTGAACAGCGAGACATAGGCCTCTCCGAGCTCTCCCAGCGGGCCTTCACATCAAAGAGCACTGCCTACCGCTTTCTTCAAACCATGAAGGAGTTGGGTTACGTGTCCCAGGATGAGGAGTCGGAGAAATATTCACTGACCCTCAAGTTGTTCGAGCTGGGAGCGTCGGCGTTGGGGAACGTTGACTTGGTCCGACTGGCCGATGCGGAGATGCGAAAGCTCTCCGAGACCACGCATGAGGCGATTCACTTGGGTGCCTTGGATGAGGACCGCAGCCACATCGTGTATCTGCACAAGTACGACTCACAGTTCAACCTTTGCATGCAGTCGCGTATTGGCCGGCGAAGCCCCGTTTACTCCACGGCGATGGGAAAGACGTTGCTGGCCTGGATGCCTGCCGATCAAGCCCGTGATGTACTGTCGTCGGTCGACTTCGTGGCGCGTACCGTGCATACGCTCACCAGCGTCGAGGCAGTCATGCAAGAGTTGCCAGAGATTCGTGACGAGGGTGTGGCAGAAGACAGGGAAGAGGCCGAGCTTGGCGTTCGTTGCTTGGCAGTGCCGGTTTTCGATCGCTTCGGCCAGGCCATAGCAGCGCTTAGCTTATCGTTTCCGGTGGTTCGCTATGACGCCGAGAAACGAGCCGAGTACATTCGCTTGCTGCACGAGGCCGGCAAACATGTTTCCGAAGGTTTGGGGTATCACGATTACCGATTCGGCCTTATGACCAAAGTCACCTGAGGGCTACGCATGACACGGCCTAGGGCCGTGTCATGCAAGCCTCGATGAGGTCGCTCATCGTGCCAGCCAGCCACCATCCACGGCCAGAGCATGCCCATGCACATAGTCCGATGCTGAGGAGGCCAGAAACACGGCGGCGCCAGCCAAATCTTCCGATTCGCCCCAACGTCCGGCCGGTATGCGCTTGAGGATTTCCTCGCTGCGTTCTGGATCGTTTCGCAGTGCCTCAGTATTGTTGGTAGCCATGTAACCTGGGGCGATGGCATTGACATTGATGCCTTTCGGAGCCCACTCATTAGCCATCAGCCGAGTCAGTCCAAGCACGCCACTTTTGGATGCGGTGTATGAGGGCACCCGAATGCCTCCCTGGAAAGAGAGCATCGAAGCGATGTTGATGATTTTGCCGCGACGCTGCTTATCGATGCAGCGTCGGGCGAATGCCTGGGACAGGAAAAAGAGGCTCTTGAGGTTGACGTCCATGACCTCGTCCCAGTCTTTCTCGGTGAACTCCAGGCTATCGGCACGGCGAATGGTGCCGGCGTTGTTCACCAGGATATCGGCGTGGCCGAAGGTCTCCTGGGTGCGCACCAGGATGTCCTCGATCGGAGCGGTGCTGCCGAGGTCGGCCTCTATCGAGAGAAAGCCCACCCCCAGTGCTTCGACGTGGCGTTGCGTGTCTTCTGGCGCGCGGCGGTTGACCGCGACGATATTGCACCCGGCTTCGGCAAGGCCGAGAGCCATTCCTTGGCCGAGGCCCGTGTTGCAGCCCGTCACGATGGCGGTCTTGCCCTTCAGGTCGAATAGCGTTGCACTCATGAAAGCCTCCGTGAAATCAGCGAAGTTGGGTCGTATCGATAAAGTCCATGTCGCTGAAGGTCTGGTTTTCACCGGCCATGGCCCAGATGAAGGTATAGCTGCCGGTGCCGACGCCGGAGTGCAGCGACCAACTGGGCGACAGCACGGCCTGACGGTTACGTACGATCAGGTGCCGTGTCTCCTGTGGTTCGCCCATCATGTGAAAGACCACGCTATCGTCGGCCATGTCGAAGTAGAAGTAGGCTTCCATGCGGCGATCGTGTATGTGACAAGGCATGGTATTCCACAGGCTGCCTTCTTCGAGGCGTGTCAGGCCCATGAGCAGTTGGCAGGTGGGTAGCACATCGGGAACGAGGTACTTGTTGATGGTCCTGCGGTTGCTCTTCGACGTGTCGCCTAGGGTCTGCGGTGACGCTTCTTCCACGGTAATCTTGCGGGTCGGGAAGACCTGGTGGGCAGGAGCGCTGCACAGATAGAATGCTGCCGGATGTTGGGCATCATCGCTCTCGAACTGGATATCGCGGTTTTCCTTGCCGATATAGAGTGCCTCGTGGGTACCGATGGCATACGTCTCGCCGTCCACGGTCACGCGGCCGGGGCCGCCGATATTGATCGTCCCCAGCTCGCGGCGCTGGAGGAAATAATCGGTCCCGGTGTGCTTGTTCATGGTTTCGGGAACGGTGACCGGCCGATCGGTAGGCAGGGCACCGCCGAGGATGAGGCGGTCGAGGTGGCTGTAGGTCAGCTTCAGCTCACCCTCGGCGAAGATCTCTTCGATCAGGAAGTGGTCGCGAAGCCCCTGTGTATCCAGCGTTTTGGCGTGTTCGCTGTGGATGGCCTGACGGATTTCCATGTTATCTCCAGAACCGTTGGTTTTATAAAATCAAAACGTAGGTTTAAATTATCATCGGTTCTGGGGCTATTCAAGGTTAGGCTTGCCTAGTCATCGATACCCGGCCGCCTGCAGTCGGAACAGGTGGGCGTAGCGACCGTTTTCGGCAAGCAGGTCTTCGTGGTTGCCTCGTTCGACGATGCGGCCGTGGGCCATGACCAGAATCTGATCGGCGGCGCGAACCGTGGAAAAGCGGTGCGAGATCAGAATGGTCATCTTGTCCCGGGCGTGTTCCCGGAACTGAGCATAGACGTCCGCTTCGGCGGCGGCATCCATGGCGGCGGTCGGTTCGTCGAGCACGAGGATGTCGGCGTGCTCGCGCATGTAGGCACGTGACAGTGCGATTTTCTGCCACTGTCCACCCGAGAGTTCCTGCCCGCCCTTGAACCAGCGCCCCAACTGCGTGTGGTAGCCGCCGCCCAGGCCAGCAATGAATCCATCGGCCAGGCCGCTTTGGGCGGCGGCTTTCCAGCGCGCTTCGTCATGGAATGCGTCGACATCTCCGACGCCGAGGTTTTCGCCCACCGGCAGTTGGTAGCGCACGAAGTCTTGGAAGATCACTCCGATACGCCGGCGCAGCGTGGCCAGTTCCCAATCGCTCAGGTCGCTGCCATCGAGCAGGATGCGCCCCTCGCTGGGGGCATAGAGTCGGGTCAGTAGTTTGATGAGGGTCGTCTTGCCCGAGCCGTTCTCGCCCACCAGGGCCAGGCTTTCGCCCGGGCGAAGGTGCAGATCGATATCCTGAAGGACGGGCTCGTCCATGCCGGGATAGCGAAACGCCACGTGCTCGAAGCGAATGCCGTCGCCGGGAAGTTCGCCGGTACGCCGTTGGCCGCTATCGGCCTCGGTGGGTTGTTCTAGGTACTCGTAGAGATTCGACAGGTAGAGGTTGTCTTCGTACATGCCGCTGATGGCGGTGAGGCTGGCTGACAGCGCCGCTTGGCCCTGCTTGAACACCATCAGGTACATGGTCATTTCGCCGAGCGTCAGCGTTCCGGCCACGGTTTCCACGACCACCCAGGCATAGGCGCCATAAAAGGCCAGGGTGCCCAGCAGACCGAGCAGGAATCCCCAGGTGTCACGGCGAATCGTCAGCCCCCTGTCTTCGGCATACAGGGTGCGAAAGATGTCCCGATACCGTTGCAGGAACAGCGGCGCGAGACCGAACAGCTTGACCTCCTTGATGGTGTCTTCGCGGGCCAGCACGGTTTCCAGATAGATCTGCATGCGGGTCTGGGGCGAGCGCCAGCGAAACAGCCGGAAGGCATCGCCAGAGAACTTCGCCTCGGAGGCGAACACCGGCAGGGCACCGATGACCAGGATCAACAACGCCCAGGGTGAGAACTGGACGAGCAGGACCCCGAAGCTGGCCAGCGATATGGCGTTCTGCAGCAGGGAAAAGGTCTTGTTGACCAGCGCCAGCGGGCGCGAGGAGGCCTCACGACGGGCCCGGGTCAACTGATCGTAGAGCTCGGAATCCTCGAACTGGGCCAACGACAGGTGGCCCGCTTTCTCGAGGATCATCACGTTGACCTTCTGGCCGAGCAGGGCGCGAAGCAGCGACTGTTGGGCCGAGAGGCCGCGCTGGGCCAGGGCGATGCATGCGATGACCAGCGCTTCCAGCGCGACATAGCGCAGCACGGGCCAGGCGGTCTCCAGCGCGCTCGCCGTCTCGTCGTTCTGGTGGCTTTCCATGGCCGCGACCACGGCATCGACGATCAGCTGGCCGACCCATGCGGCTACGGCCGGCAGAATCCCTGCCACTAGGGTACAGAGGGCCAGGCCCAGCGTCAGGCCACGCGAGGTGGACCAGACCAGCTCGAGGGCACGGCGGCTGTAGCGAAAGACGCTGAAGAATCCGCTGAGAGGAGCCCCGTTGGACGAGGGAGGAACAGCGCGGCGTGACGACAAAACAAGCTTCTCGTGAGGTTGGAAACGGCCCTCCAGTCTAGCGCTTCAGCGTCTCGGGAACAGCTGCGGGCAGAACGGGCACGAAAACGCCGCCCCGTGGGGCGGCGCAAGGCAATGAATGCAAGTAGAGGCAGATAGCCTTCAGCGTAGGGAGAGAGCGGATGTCTCGTCGCCGGCCGCCGCATTACGGTAGGCGGCGCTCTCTTCTGCCTCTACCTCGGGCGAGAAGCGCACCACCAGGGCACATAGCGAGGCAAGGATGACGGCAATGCCCAGATAGAACAGTCCCTGCTGGTAGGTGAGCGCTTCCGAACGGAACAAGAAGCCCGCAGCGACTGCCCCGGCGTTGCCGCCGGCCCCGACGATGCCCGCCACGGCGCCCAGGGCCTTCTTGTTGATGAAAGGCACCACACCGAAGGTGGCCCCTTCGGCCATCTGCACGAACAGGCTGAACACCAGCATGATGCCGATGGCCAGGGTCAGCACGTGCATCTGCGAGAAGAACAGCAGGGCGACGCCTTCACACAGCATGGCGATGAACAGCCAGCGGACCCGGCCCTTCAAGCCATTGTTGCGCGCAAACAGATCGGAAAAGACCCCGCCCAATGTGCGCGCGAAGATATTCATCAGCCCGAACAGGCCGGCGATCATCCCGGCGGTGGCCAGCGTCAGCTCGAAATTGTCGAAGAAGTAGATGGCGGCGATGTTGTTGATGGTCAGCTCGACCCCGAAGCAGGCGGCATACACCACGAACAGCGCCCACACCCGAATGTCCTTGGCGGCGGCCTTGAAGCTCTGGCCCATGCCATGTTCACCCTTGGCGTGAGGCAGCTCGCCGCGGGCGCGCAGCTCGTCGAAGTTGCCGTCGGGTGCATCCTGCGTGAACAGGTAGTAGGCGATGCCGGTGAAGAACAGCACCACCCCGGGCACGACCATGGCCAGGCGCCAGCCGAACGCTTCATTGACCCCGAGCATCAGCATGCCCGAGAAGATCAGCGGCATCACGATCTGGGTCGTGCCACCGCCCAGGTTGCCCCAGCCGGCCGATGTGGCATTGGCGGTGCCCACGACGTTGGGCGCGAACATGACCGATGTGTGGTACTGGGTGATGACGAACGAGGCCCCAATGGCACCGATGGCCAACCGCGCCAGGAAGAACGTTTCGAAGCTCGAGGCCAGGCCAATCGCCATCACCGGTAACGAGCCAAGGCACAGCAGCCAGGTGTAGGCCTTGCGTGGCCCGATACGGTCACACAGCACGCCGATGATCAGGCGCACGACGATGGTGATGGCCACCGACGCGATGATGGTGTTGCCGATCTGAGTCTTGGTCAGCCCCAGGTCGTCGCGCACGATCGCCATCAGCGGGGCAATGCCGAACCAGCCGAAGAAGCAGATATGAAAGGCGAACCAGGAGAAATGAAAGGCTCGCATCTGCGGGGTCTTGAGTGAGAACAGCCGAATTCGATTGGCCTTGTTCTTGATTTCCATGAGCACACCTCGTCGAACGTAGGGGGAGCGACCTTCGTCTTTGAAGGTCCCGGTTCGACGCACTCGTGCCCCTCGGGGCCTGGTCCACGTCCTGCTATTCACTCGTTATAAAGCAAGCGTCGTGCCAGGCGAGTTGAACGTCGTCAAATCAGGACGTTGCGTTAGGGGCATCTTGAGCTTCAGCGCCGTTTTGGCGCATGGATTGGCTCCGCTGCACCATCACCAAGCACACGAGTGACGTAGCATTGAGGCGAGCGCACGCTCTGCGCGCTTTTCTCTCTCAGCCTGTTGTGGCGCGTTTCTTGCTTGGCTTATGAGTCGGGGTATTGAACGCTATCCAGGCTAATGCAGGGTGGTGTGCCGTTCAGGCAACGTCTTAGGGGAGGTGGAATGACCATCAGGGTGCTGATCGTGGATGCCAAACCCGAGCGATCCCAGGAGCTGGAGCAGGCCATGGGCGACGCCGGCTTCGAGGTCGTGGCTACCGTCGATGAACAGCAGGATCTGCATGCCGTGGTGGAACGGCTGGCACCCGATGCCGTGATCATCGACTCAGCGCTGCCCAGCCGCGATACGTTGGAGCACGTGGGCCAACTGGGACGGCGTTACCCCAAGCCCATGATCATGCTGGCCGAACAGGAATCGCCCGATCTGACCCGCATCGCGGCCAAGGCAGGGGTCAGTGCCTATGTCGTCGATCACGTGCAGCCGGCGCTGATGCGATCCATGGTCAATGTGGCGATCGCCAGCTTCGAGTCGCATCGTGCATTGAAGGGGGAGCTGACACGCACCCAGGAAACGTTGGCCCAGCGACGCAGTATCGATCGTGCCAAGGCCCTGGTCATGGAACTGCGCAGTATCGGCGAGGAAGCGGCTTACCAGTACCTGCGCACGACCGCCATGAACCGACGCATGACCATCCATGAACTCGCGCAAGAGCTGCTGACCGCTGCGGGAAAGAGGTAGGAGAATCGATGAAGCCCGAGATTACACGACTCACCCTCGGCGTCTTGCCGCTCAATGATGCTGCGCCGCTGGTGGTTGCCTTGGAGCATGGCCTGTTTGCCGCCGAGGGCCTCGAGGTCACGCTCAGTGTCGAGACGTCGTGGGCGGGGCTGCGCGATGCCATGCAGCTTGGCCTGTTGGATGGTGCCCAGCTGCTGGCCCTGATGCCGCTGGCCTCGACCCTGGGACTGGATGGGCGCAAGACGCCGATGCTTTCGGCACTGACGCTGAACACCGGGGGCAATGCCATCACCGTCTCGCAGGCGTTGTATCGGCACATGGAAGCGAATGCGCCGCGCGGTCTCGCCGATCCGGTCGACAGCGCTCGTGCGCTTGCTGCGGTCGTCGAGCAGCGTCGCCAGCAGGGTGAGCCGCCCCTGCGGTTCGCCAATGTCTACCCGTTCTCCTCACATCGCTATCTCCTGCGCTATTGGATGGCGGCGGGGGGGGTCGATCCCGATGCGGACATGGCCTTGCGTGTGGTGCCACCGCCGCTGGTGGCGTCGCGCCTGCAGGCTGGGGAGCTGGACGGTTACTGCGTGGGTGAGCCCTGGAACAGCCTTGCCGAACACCAGGGCATCGGACGCGTGATCTGCGGTAGCCTCGATATCTGGGGAGGAAGCCAGGAAAAGGTATTTGGCGTCAGAGAGGCCTGGGCGGAGCAGTACCCTGCCACGCATCAGGCCGTATTGCGCGCGCTGTTACGGGCGTGTCTCTGGCTCGACGCCCCCGGCAACCGCCCGAAGGCCGCGCGCCTGATGTGCGAGGGTGGCTATCTCGACGTCCCCCCGCATGTGGTGGAACAAGGCATGCGGGACCCTGCGGAACGCACGTCCGGGGACGGGCTGCCTGGAGCGACCCGCTTTCATCGCCATGCCGCCAATTTTCCGTGGCGTTCGCAAACCATGTGGTATGCCGCTCAGATGCGCCGTTGGGGGCACCTGGACGAGGCGCTCGACCTCTCGGCCGCCGTGGAGCGCTGTGTACGACCTGCACTCTATCGTCAGGCCGCCGAGGCCGTTGGCCTCTCGGTGCCTGTCGAGGATACCCGTGTCGAAGGCGCCCATGCCCAGGACTGGACGCTTGCGGGGAGCCACGGTGATATCGACATGGCGCCCGATGCCTTCATGGATGGGGCCCGTTTCTCCGGCGCCTAGAGGCGCTGCGCAGGACATCATGCGCCACCTGAGGGCGGCGCAGATACGTCTCACTCGGTTACCGCTGCCACGACGTCGTCGATCTGACGCTCAAGGCTTTGCAAGCCCCCACCGGAGAGATACCAGAGCTTGGGCGACAGCATCTCCACACGTACGTCTTCCGCACCGCCATCCGCAAGCGTTTGCTCCAGCGCATCGCGATTTGCCGGCTCATCGCCGATGGCGGCGCTACGGTCGACGATCAGCAGAACGTCGGGCGCGATGTCGGCGATCGCTTCGCCCGAGAGCGGCGTGAACGTCCGTTCGCCGCGGGTCTCGCTGGGTACGCTTTCGGGTATATCGAGCTGTGCCAGCCCCAGCACCTCATGCACCACCGGATGGCGATTGAGCATCAGGTTGCCCTTGTTATGGGTCGCGACCAGTACCCGCGGGGCCTCGGCCAGACGTTCGCGGGCCTCCTCGATATGACGATCGAGTTCTGCCAGGGCCATTTCGGCGTCACTCGTCGCTTCAAGGCGCTCGGCAAGCTGTTGGACATTGGCGTTGAACGAGGCCATGTAATCGTCGCCATTGACACCGGCATCCATCACCGGGGCGATCGCCTCGAATTCTTCCCGCCACTCGTTCTGACGGCCGGTGATCACGATCAAGGACGGTTCAGCCTCGCGAAGGGCAGGCATGTCAGGCGATCTTAATCCACCGACGTCGGCATAGGTCTCCTGGGTATAGTGCGACAGATAGTCAGGCAGGCTTTGCTTGGGCAGGGCAACGACACGGTCACTCAGTCCCAGTGCCGTCAGGGTATCCAGGCTACCGAGATCGAAGGAGGCAATGCGGTGGCTGTCGTTTGCTGACAGCCCTGTGGCAGCGAGTCCCGTGGAGAGGGAAAGCAGCGTAGCGGCAACGAGCGTGGTCTTTTTCATCGAGGGTCCTCAAGGATGGGGTGTTAGATCGTAACGTTTCTCATTCTCCCAGAGGTCGGTCTACCTGTCGTCAAGCCAATAGGGAACATGCCGTTGCGAGATCCGTGCTTCGCAACGATGCGTTGAATTCGTTTCGTCGGCGGGTCCGTCAGGTGTCGGCTACAGTGAAACTGAGAAGGCCTGTTGCCTTTTGCCCGGCCGCCAAGGCCCCGGTGATATCGCCGGTCCGGGCGGCCCGCTATCCGCTTGCGGAGTCGAGGAGTACGCCATGAATGCTGCAGAGACCAACAATCACAAGCAGACCCAAGACAAGATTGCCCTGATTACCATCAACAAGGTTGGCATGGATCGACCGCGGGCATGGCTGGTTGCGGGAGTGCAGGATTTTCGCCATGCGACAGCGGTCAGCCTGGCCTACGGGATGTTCTGGGTGGGGTTGAGCATCGCAGTGACCGCAGGTGCCTATATCCTGGGGTTGTGGCACTGGCTGTTGCCGTTGATGGCGGGGTTCATGTTCCTCGGCCCCCTGGTGGCGGTGGGCTCCTACGGCATCAGCCGTCACCTGGGCGAGGGGAGGGTGCCCAATCTCGGCAGCGCGTTCGGGGCCTGGACCTCGCATACCGGTCAGCTCGCCATGATGGGCTTGATGATGTCGATTTTCTTCCTGGCCTGGATTCGTATCGCCACCCTGTTGTTCGCGCTGTTTTTCGGCTTCGAGGTGCCCAGCCCGGTCTTGCTCTACTCATTGCTGCTGACCACGCCTGAAGGGCTGGGTATGCTGGCGGTGGGTACCGTTGTCGGCGCTTTCCTGGCCTTTGGTGCCTTCGCCATAAGCGCGGTCGCCATACCCACCTTGATGGATCACGATCTGACCTTCATGGAGGGCATCGAGGCCAGCCTGCGTGCGGTCACGATGAACCCCAGGCCTATGATCCTGTGGGCAGCCATACTCACCGGTTGCGTGCTGGTGGGCATCCTCACGTTCTATATCGGCCTGGCGTTGATCCTGCCCATCCTGGGGCATGCCAGTTGGCACGCCTACGAGGACCTGGTCAATGTCGAGACGCCGGCTTCCTGAGAGGCTGGTGAATCCTGCTGCAACCCGCTAGTCTGGGGCGCTCGATGCCCCAGACTGCCGTTGGCCAGGAAGCCTTCCATGACGACTCCGATCTTGTCGGCGCTGTACCGTTATCCCATCAAGTCCACTGCCGGTGAAGCGCACTCGCGACTGGCCGCCGATGAGGAGGGGCTGTCGGGCGACAGGCGCTTCATGTTGGCCAGACCCGACGGGGCGTTCGTGACCGCACGCACCCATCCGCAGCTGCAGCGGGTTCATGCCGCACTGTCGGAGACTGGCTTGACGCTTCGACATGACGCGCTAGAAACGCTGGTCGTGGAAACCGCCCGCTTCGAGAGAGCACCGTTCGCGACGCACGTGTGGGGGGATAGTTTCAGCGGTTTGACCACCACCCCAGAGGCGGATGCCTGGTTCGAGCGCGCGATCGGCGAGCCGGTACGACTGCTGTGGCTGGGCGAGCGATCGCCGCGCTATCGTCAGGCGATTGGCAAGCGCGTCAGCTTCGCCGATGGCTACCCGTTGATGTTGATCGGCGAGGCGTCGCTGGCCGAGCTCAATCAGCGCCTGCCCACCCCGCATCGCATGGCCCAGTTTCGTCCCAACCTGGTCGTCAGTGACAGTCTGGCCTATGCCGAGGATGACTGGCATCTGCTGCGCATCGGTGAGGTCGAGCTGGCGGTCGACAAGCCCTGTTCACGCTGCGCCATGATCACCGTCGATCCTGCCACGGGAGAATTTCTTCCCGGGCGTGAGCCGCTACGCACGCTGGCTGGCTATCGTAAGGGCCCCGACGGCAAGGTCTATTTCGGGCAGAACCTGATCGTGCTCAAGGGCGGCGTGCTGGAAGTCGGCGCTTGCGTCGAAATCCTCGCCTAAGCTGTCTCTTCGACGATCTTTTTCAATCATCACCCAGCTCTTCCACGATGGAGCACACCATGACAATGACCCGCTTTGTTGGGGGTGCAGCCTGCCTGCTCATGGGCGGCCTGACCCTCGGTGTGATGGCCCAGGCCAACGAGACACCGATCACGGTCACCACCCACCCCATCGAACTCGAAACGGATAGTTGCATGGAGTCCGGCAACTGGACCACGCAGGCCATGCGTGACTGCGCGAGTGAAGCCCAGTCGGCATGGAATGACGAGATCGAGCGTCTGGCCTCGGTACTGGAACGGGTGCTGGGCGGCGAGGCGGTCGAGGCGCTGGAACAGGCCCAGGCGGCGTGGCGTACCAGCCGCGACGCTGATTTCGAACTGATCGGTGCCTACCATGCCGAGCTCTATCGCGCCGAGCTGGGGGGCGGCACACTCGGACCGCTCTCCGAGCAGCTCCATCGCAATGCGGTGCTGCGCGACAGGGCGCTTCAATTGCAGCGCTATCTCGATGCGCTCGAGGAATTGAATCCCCCCGAGGAGGTCGCTGAATGAGTGGCCTGCCGGGGCGATATCGTGTGGAACGTGGCATGCCGATACAGTAGCATTGGCTGAATCACGCCGAACGTGGCGCAGGGAAGCGCAGGTAGGCCAACTTCCATACCTCGGATACCCACGATGACAAAGCGCTTCCCCTTGTTGGCCATGCTGATGCTTGGCGTCGTTGCAGTGACGTCCGTTGCCTCAGCCGATACGCTGCCCGACCCCCAAGGGCCGGTCATCCTCAAGGTCAGTGGCGCGATCGCTCAGACGAACGCCGACGGTGAAGCCCACTTCGATTACGACATGCTGATGTCGCTGTCCCGCGAGAAAACCGTCACCCATACGCCCTGGACCGAAGGGCCCCGTGTCTTCGAGGGGCCGCTGGTGCGTGACGTCATGGCGGCGGTGGGCGCACGGGGCGAGACGCTCAAGGTCACGGCGCTGAACAATTTCTCGGCCAACGTGCCCATGTCGGACATACAGCGCTACGATGTATTGCTGGCCCTGAAGAAGGATGGAGAACGTATGCAGGTGCGTAACTTCGGACCTATATTCGTGCTTTATCCTTTCGACGATCACCCCGAATTGCTCAATGAAACCATCCGCTTTCGCTCCGTCTGGCAGGTCGCGCGGATCGACGTGCTGCCGTGAGCCTTAAGGCGGCATCCCATGACTCAGAGGCCGTCGTGAAACGTCTTCCATTGCGTCTCAAGCTAGGGGCGTTCACCGCCCTGGGGTTCTTCGCCGCGGCCATTGTCGTGGTGGGGTTGGTCTTGTGGCGGCAGGAAAGCCTGGCGGAAAGCGTCGGTGGCGACGCGGCCTGGTTCGCTTACAAGCTGGATCGGGAAGTGGTGCAGTTGCGTAACGAGATGACCCGGATCGATACGGGGGCGCGTGCCGACGAGCTGGCTTTGAAGTTCGATCTGCTCTATAGCCGGGTCAACCTGCTGCAGCAGGGCGATATCGTCGAGCTGTTCCGAACGATTCCGGCCACCCAGGACTTGATGGTCCAGATATCGCAGCGAGTCGAGACCATCGACTCTCACATGGACAGTCTGCCCCATCTGGACGAGTGGTTGCGCAGAGAACTGCATGACCAGCTCGAGGCACTTTCGGTGCTGACCGAGCAGCTCATCGTGGCGATCAACGCGCATCTGGCTAACACAAAGGCCGACGAGCGCGATCGTCTTCAGGGGCTCTATGGCTTGCTGCTGGGGCTGATCCTGGCCATGAGCATGGCCGTGCTGCTGGTGGTCTGGGTGCTGTATCGTGAAACCCGGGCCAGTGACAATGCCCGGCGCTCCCTGGAGACCCTGAGCCAGGACCTCAAGCAGGCCGCGAAGGAAGCCGAGGACGCAAATCAGGCCAAGTCCGATTTCCTGGCAACCGTGAGCCATGAAATCCGCACACCGCTCAACGGCGTCATTGGCATGAGCGACCTGTTGCTCGATCGCCCTCTCGATAGTCAGTCGCGACGCTTTGCGCGCACCATTCACGACAGCGCCGACCAGCTGCTTGGCCTGATCAACGACCTGCTCGATTTTTCCAAGATCGAGGCAGGCCGTCTCGAGTTGGAAAGCACGTTGTTCTCGTTGGAAGAGCTGCTGGAAGCCGCGCTGGCGCTGTTTCATCCACGCGCGACGGCCAAGGGACTGACATTGAGCCTGGCGGTGTCGCCGCAGCTGGACGACCGGCGTATCGGCGATCCGGGGCGTCTGCGACAGGTGGTTCTGAACTTGCTGTCCAACGCCATCAAGTTTACCGAACGCGGTCATGTACGGATCGAGGCGACGCCAGGAGAGAACCACGACTTGCGTATCGAGGTCAGGGATACCGGCTCCGGTATCCCCGCGAGTTACCAGCCTTACCTGTTCGAACCCTTTCGCCAGGGGGATGCCTCCACGGCCCGCCAATTCGGTGGCACGGGACTGGGCCTGGCGATCTGCAAGCGCCTGGTCGAGGCCATGCGGGGCACGATCGGTTTCGATAGCCAGGCATCGGGTAGCCGCTTCTGGTTCGAGGTGCCCATTCCCGCCGAGGACGTCGCAACGCACGGCGCCTCGTTGGCTTGGTACGGAGAGCCGCGCTTCGATGCGCGGCTGCTGGTCGTCGAAGATAACGTGGTCAATCAACAGGTAGCCATTGCCATGCTCGAGCGCCTGGGCTGTCATGTCGAAGTCGCCGCCAACGGCCTCGAGGCGCTGGGAATGGCGCCGGCGGGCGGCTATGCCTTGATCTTCATGGATGTGCAGATGCCGGACATGGATGGCCTGGAAGTCACGCGTCGGCTGCGTGCGATGGGCGGATCCATGGCCGAGGTGCCGATCGTGGCCATGACGGCCGGTGCCTTGGGCGGCGAGAAGGAGCGCTGTCTGGCGGTCGGCATGCAGGATTACCTGACCAAGCCTTTGCTGCAGGAGGCCCTGATCGATGTGCTTGCCCGTTACCTCAAGGTCGTGAGCCTGTTGCCATTCGGTGAAGGCGGCCTTGCGCAGACCAACCCTGACCGCTGCCTGGATGTCGACGCGCTCGAGGCACTGCATGACAACCTGGGGCTACCGGGGATCGAGCCCTTGATCACGCTGTTCATCGAGCAGTGGCCCTCGCGCCTGGGCGCGCTGGACGCGGCGATCGAGGACGGCCGTATCCAGCATGTCGAGCGTACCGCCCACTTGATCAAGGGCGAGGCTGCAAGCCTTGGGTTGCGCCTGGTCGCCGTACGGGCAGAAGCCCTCGAATTCGCGGCCCACCGTGCCGAGGAGAGTCGCCTGCCGCACCTGTGGGAAACGCTGGGCGAAAGTATCGACCCCTGCCTCTCGGCCCTGGAGACCTGGAAAGCCCGGCTCGCCTCATCCGGCTCCGCCTCTCATTGATTCGAGGGCGCCGTCCGTCTATCGCGCGCCTGTGTCGAGCGGTGCCGCAAACTGCGTTCCACCAGAACTTGCCCGGGTAGGTAATCGCCACGTGCGGCAGCCAGTGCCTTGTCCAGCGTCAATTCGGCGATGCGTGGATGATCCTGGGGCAACGAATTGACCGCCAGCGGCAGGAAATCCAGCAATCGATCGTCGCCGAAGGTGGCCAGGCGCAAACGCTCGGGAAGATCGCCCCGCTCCAGCAGCACGTCGAAGGCCCCATCCATCAGCGTATAGGAGGCGGTGACCAGCGCATCGGGCATTGCCTGCTCCGCCAGGAGTTCACGCATCAGGCGGGCCCCTTCGGCACGGTCGTAACGCAGGCCGCTCTTGGCGATGACGTGCACCGGGGCCTGCCCCAGGGCGCGCTGAAAACCGCTACGCCGCTCCTCGCTGATCGACAGGTCCGGGACGGCATCGAACCAGGCAATGTGCCGCACGTCGGCAGCCAACACCGACTCGGTCAGCGACTGCGCCGCAGCCTGATTGTTGCTCACGATACTCACGAAACGTGTCGGGTCCAGGGCGCGATCAACGGCGATGACCGGAAGCCCGGCGCTCATCAGCTCCGCATAGAGTGGATCGTCCATGGCCAGGCAACTGGCCACGATCAGCACATCGCAACGCTGCGCTCGCAGGGCACGGGCCAATTCACGTTCGCTTTCGGGGTCGTCATCCGAGCCGGCAATCAGCAATTGGTAGCCGCGACGTCGCGCGCCTTGTTCCAGCAGCTTGGCCAGCCGCGCGTAACTGGCATTTTCCAGGTCGGGGATGATCAGGCCCAAGGTATGGCTGGCGCCACGACGCAAGGCGGCGGCCTGGGCGTCGACCTGGTAGTGGTGTCGTTCGACGAGGCTCATCACCCGATCGATGGTGTCCTGGCTGATGCGGCGCTCGCGCGCCTGGCCATTGATGACGTAGCTGGCGGTCGTACGCGAGACGCCAGCCAGGCGAGCGATTTCAGCGAGTGTCATGCAGCGTTTCCTTGAGACAGACCAGTCTTCGAACAGCGACGTCCATTCTATGCCAGTAAGCGTATAACCCACCCCCTGCTAAGGTTGTAGGCGTCCCGACTTGATTAACGCACTGTCACGATCCAGCATTGAGTCTAGACTCAGGTGACACGATTCAGCTAGGGTTTCGCGATCCGGAAATCCGGCACAGGAGACAACGCTATGCTCACCCTTGGCCACAACGACATCATGCTCGGCTGTCGGGCCGACGATTGGCGGGATGCGCTCGAGCAGGCCGCCGCGGCGCTCGGTGAGGCCGGTCTGGCCGACGAGGGCTACCGCGATGGCCTGTTCGATCGCGAATCACAGTCGTCAACGTTCCTCGGCAATGCCATCGCCATTCCCCACGGGACCCCGGAAAGCCGCGAGTTCGTGCGCCAGACCGGGGTGCGCGTGTTGCAATTCCCCCAGGGCGTCGAATGGCACGATGGCAATCGCGTCCACGTTCTGGTGACCATCGCTGCGCAGAGCGACGAACATCTCGATATCCTCCGCCAGTTGACCCATGTGCTCGATCGCGAGGGCGTGGCGGAGCGCCTGGCCGAGGCGGACTCTCGCCAGGCGGTGGCGGGGCTGCTGTCGAAGGCCCCGGTCGAGGCGCGCCTGGATGCCGACACGCTGTGCCTGGATTTTCCTGCACGCGACCATCTTGAGCTGGCCCTGGCCGGGGCGGCACGTCTGCGCCAGGCCGGGTGTGTCGGTTCAGGATTCGTCGCGGCCATCGCCGAGCAGACCCCCCAGCCGTTGGGGCAAGGGTTGTGGATTGCCAGCAGTGCGGAGGGCGTGACGACGCCGGCGCTGGGCTTGGCGACGCCGGCAACCTCGCTGGAAGGCAGCCACGGTCCCGTACAAGGCGTGTTCTGCCTGGCGGCGCAGGGAGACGCGCATCGGGGCTTGCTGGAGCGCCTCGTCACCCTGCTCGAAAACGGCGGCGGCGAGGCGCTGTTCGATGCCGATGTCGAAACCGTGCTTGCCAGGCTCTCGGGCGAATCGGCCCAGGCGCAGACCGTGCGTGCCCGGGTGCTCAACGCCCACGGCTTGCATGCGCGGCCGGCCAAGCAATTGATACAGGTGGCGCGCAACCAGCCCATGCCTATCAAGGTGCGCCTGCTCGAGGGCGGTGGCGAAGCCGTGTCAGCATCGAGCCTGACCAAGGTGATCGGCCTGGGTGCGCGACGCGGACAGATGCTGGTGTTCTCGGCGGAGGGTGCCGGTGCCGACCAGGCCCTCGAGGCCGTGGCCGAAGCCGTTCGCCAAGGCCTGGGCGAGAAAGTCATGCCGTTCGAGGAAGGGCGTGACCATACCCAGCAAACCTCAGAAGCCGTGCCTCATGAGCCGCTGCCGGCCGATACCCCGCACCTGGCGGTAGCGGCCTCGCCGGGCATGGCCATCGCGCCGGCCTTCGTGTTGCGGACGCCGCGTTTCGAGTACCCCGAGCGTGCCAGCGACAGTAGCCGCGAGAAGCAGCGGCTGGACGCAGCGATCCAGGCGGCCGCCGACCAGCTCGAAGCGCTGGTTCGCAGCGCCCCGGGCGGTGAGGTCTCGGAAATCCTGTCGATGCATGAAGAGATGCTCGACGATCCCGAATTGCATCAGGCCGCACGTGAAGGCATCGAGGAAGGGCAGAGTGCCGAAGCGGCCTGGTGGGCGGCGATCGACACCGCGGCCCATGCCCAGGAGATGCTGGCCGACCGGCTGTTGGCCGAGCGAGCCGCCGACCTGCGCGATGTGGGGCGGCGGGTGCTTGGCATCCTGTGTGGCGTCGAAATGCCGACGCCGCCGGAGACGCCATACATCCTGGTGATGGACGATGTCGGCCCGTCAGACGTCGCGCAGCTCGATACCCGTAAGGTGCGTGGGTTGCTGACCGCACGAGGCGGCGCTACGTCGCACAGTGCGATCCTGGCTCGGGCGTTGGGCATTCCCGCCGTGGTAGGGGCCGGTGAGCGCGTCCTGGGTATCGATGACGGAACCGAGCTGATCCTCGACGGTGAACGTGGCCGGGTAGTGCCGGCGCCTTCGTCGGAGCGGCGTAGCCGTGCCGAGCTCAGCCTCAAGGAGCGCGAGCGGCTCGAGCGCGAGGCCTACCAGCAGCGCTTCGAGGAAGGCCGCACCCGCGACGGGCATCGTGTCGAGGTCGCCGCCAACCTGGGCAATACCGCGCATACCGCGGATGCCGTCGAACGCGGCGCCGAGGGGGTTGGCCTGCTACGTACCGAGTTCATCTTCATGGCCCATGCCCAGGCGCCCGATCTCGAGACCCAGGTCGCCGAATACCGCCAGGCCATCGAGGCATTGG
The DNA here is from genome assembly GCF_000759345.1 of Litchfieldella xinjiangensis. Lineage (GTDB taxonomy): Bacteria > Pseudomonadota > Gammaproteobacteria > Pseudomonadales > Halomonadaceae > Litchfieldella_A > Litchfieldella_A xinjiangensis. Next base: position 1,113,362 of record NZ_JPZL01000001.1, on the reverse strand, counting down.
GCGGCCGGCCGCTGGTGGCGCGCACGCTGGATGTCGGTGGCGACAAGCCGTTGCCCTATTGGCCGGTGCCCCAGGAGGACAACCCCTTCCTGGGATTGCGTGGCATTCGTCTGGCACTGACCCAGCCGGACGTTCTCGAGACCCAATTCCGGGCGCTGCTCATGGCCGCCAGCGGATCGCCGCTGCGGATCATGCTGCCCATGGTCAAGGACGTTGCCGAGTTCCGTGCCGCCAAGGCGATCTTCGACCGCGTTCTGAGCGAACTCCCCGAGGCCGAGCGTGCCACCGATGTGCAGCTCGGTGTCATGATCGAAGTGCCGTCCAGTGCGCTACTCGCCCCGAGCCTCGCCGAGGAGGTGGATTTCTTCTCCATCGGCACTAATGACCTGACCCAGTACACGTTGGCGATCGATCGCGGTCACCCCGAGCTCTCGGGGCAGGCGGATGGCCTGCACCCGGCCGTGCTGCGCCTGATACAGATGACCGTCGATGCCGCTCATGCCCGTGGCAAGTGGGTCGGGGTGTGCGGTGAACTGGGCAGCGATGCTCAGGCGGTTCCGGTGCTGGTGGGGCTGGGCGTCGATGAACTGTCGGTGGCGGCGCGCCAGGTGCCGATGGTCAAGGCCCGTTTGCGTGAATTCGATCTCGCCGTGGCCCGGCAGCGTGCCGAACTCGCCTTGGGCCAAGCCACCAGCGAAGCGGTTCGCGAAGCCCTGGAGATGTTGTGATGGCGCATGTGCTCACGCTCAGCCTCAATCCCGCACTCGACCTGGCGATCCGCCTGCCACGCCTGGTGCCCGGAGAGGTCAATCGCACCCGGGAGAGCCATCTCGAGGCCGCCGGCAAGGGCGTCAACGTGGCTCGCGTGCTGGTCACGCTGGGCCATCAAGTCACGGTGAGCGGTTTTCTCGGCGATACCAACGATGGCCTGTTCGTGCGGGCCTTCGAGGCGCTCGGCGCCGAGGATGCTTTCATTCGTGTCCCCGGCGAGACGCGTATCAATGCCAAGGTGGCCGAGGACGACGGTCGTGTCACCGACATCAATGGCAGTGGTTTGGCGATTCCCGCCGAGGCCTGGTCCCGGCTCGTCGATTGGCTCGATGAACTGGCGAAGGACACCGCGCGACGCCCCGATGCGGTGATCATTGCCGGCAGCCTGCCGCCGGGCATCACCGCCGAGACGCAGGCAGGCCTGATTCGCCGCTTGCGTGAGCAGGGCATGCCGGTATGGGCCGACACCAGCGGACCGGCGTTGTCAGCCGCCATCGAAGCCCGACCTACGGCGGTCAAGCCCAATGAGCACGAATTGGCCGATTGGGCGGGCGAGCCGCTGGACAGCGATGATCGCCGCCTGGCAGCCGCATACCGATTGCATGCGGCGGGCATCGAGGAGGCACTGATTTCCGCCGGTGCGAGTGGGGTGCTGTGGGTCAGTCAGCGGGGCGCATGGCTGGCCACGCCGCCCACCGTCACGGTGGAAAGCACCGTCGGTGCCGGGGATACGCTCGTCGCAGGCTTGCTCCACGGCATCCTCCAGAACGAGACGCCGGAACGAATCCTGAGCTTTGCAACGGCATTGTCCGCCGAATCCGTCCGTCATGTCGGCGTGGGCGATGCCCAGGCCGCCGATTTCACCCAACTCCTACAACAGACCCGCGTGCTTCGTCTCGATGAAGCCAGCACAACGGGAGCGCTCACATGAATGTCATCCTGATTACGGCCTGCCCCAGCGGCATGGCCACCACCTTCCTCGCCGCCCGGCGCCTCGAGCAGGCGGCTCAACGCCGCAACTGGCAGGTGTCGGTGGAAATGCATGGCGAGCTCGCCCCGCTGACCCCGGTCACGGCCGAACAGATCGAGGCGGCCGACCTGATCGTGGTGGCCGCCGATCACGTGCCCGGCGCCGAGCGCTTTGCCGGGCGGCGCCTGTTTCAGGCGCCCATCGACCGCGCCTTGCCCGATCCCGATGCCTTCCTCGAGCGGGCCAAGCAGGAGGCGGAGCCTTTCGAGCCTCAGCAGGCCGCGGCCGCCGATGCGGCCCAGCCGGATGTGGCGGGCGGCAAGCGCATCGTTGCGGTGACCGCGTGCCCGACCGGGGTGGCCCATACCTTCATGGCTGCAGAGGCCCTGGCGGAGGCCGGCAAGGCAATGGGCCACCACATGCGTGTCGAGACGCAGGGATCGGTCGGGGCGCAGGACCAGCTCACCGACGACGAGATTGCCAAGGCCGATCTGGTGATCCTGGCCTGCGACATCGAGGTCGACCCCAGCCGCTTTGCCGGCAAGCGCGTGTGGTACACCTCGACCGGCAACGCCCTGAAGAAGCCGCGCCCGACCATTGAAGAAGCCATGGCCAAGGCCGAGGTGCAGGAAGGCGAAGCCCTGGCAGCCGGGGGTGAGCGCAAGCAGAGTGTCAAGGACAAGGGGGTCTACAAGCATCTTCTGACCGGTGTCTCGTTCATGCTGCCGATGGTGGTGGCGGGGGGCCTGTTGATCGCGCTGTCCTTCGTGTTCGGCATCGAGGCCTTCGAACAGGAAGGCACGCTGGCCGCGGCCCTGATGCAGATCGGTGGCGGTACCGCCTTCGCGCTGATGATCCCGGTACTGGCCGGGTATATCGCCTATTCGATTGCCGACCGTCCCGGGATAGCGCCGGGAATGATCGGCGGGATGCTGGCCTCGGAGATCGGCGCGGGCTTCATCGGCGGCATTCTCGCCGGCTTCCTGGCCGGTTACCTGGCCAAGGCGGTCGCTCAGTACGTCAAGCTCCCCGCCAGTGTCGAGTCGCTCAAGCCGATCCTGATCATTCCGCTGGTCGCGAGCCTGGTGACTGGCCTGGTGATGATCTACATCGTCGGCGAGCCGGTGGCGGCCATCCTGTCCGCGCTGACCAGTTTTCTGGAGACGATGGGGTCGACCAACGCAGTACTGCTTGGCATCCTGCTTGGCGCCATGATGTGCTTCGACCTGGGTGGGCCGGTCAACAAGGCGGCTTACACCTTTGGCGTGGGGCTGCTCGCCTCTGAAACCTACGCGCCGATGGCCGCCATCATGGCTGCAGGCATGGTGCCGGCGATCGGCATGGGTATCGCCAGTTTCGTGGCGCGCTCGAAGTTTGCCGAACCCGAGCGGGAGGCCGGCAAGGCGTCCTTCGTCCTGGGCTTGTGCTTCATCAGCGAGGGGGCGATCCCCTTCGCCGCCAAGGACCCCCTGCGCGTGATCCCGACGTGCATGGTGGGCGGTGCGATCACCGGGGCCATCTCCATGCTGGTGGGCGCCAAGCTGATGGCACCGCATGGCGGGATCTTCGTATTGTTGATTCCCAATGCCATTTCCCCCGCCTTGCTCTACCTGGCCGCCATTGTCATCGGCTCGCTGGTGACGGGGTTGAGCTATGCTGCGATCAAGCGTGGCAGTCAGCCGGTGCCGGTCGACGCCAAGGCGTAACCCCCGGTCTACCCTGAATGGCCCTGCGCTGCGGCGCGGGGCCATTTCGTTAGCAGGCTTCAAGATGACCCCCGGCACGCCTGCTGCTACGTTTGTAGCCCTAGAGAAGCCGCCATCCCCAGCGCCAGAAGGATGCTGGCGCAGCTTATCGTCTAAGAAGGGAGCAAGGAGACGCCATTGATTGAAGCGCTGACCAACAAGCTGGCCAACTATCTTGACCTTGAGCAAGAGGATATCCAGAGCCTCAGGGAGTCGGTCCAGCAGGTGGAGCATATCGAGGCGGGCCAGGACATCATTCGGGTCGATGAGAAGCCCGAATATGTTCATTTGATCGTCGAGGGGTGGGGGTGTCGCTACAAGTATCTCGAGGACGGAAAGCGGGCCATCGTGGCCTACCTGATCCCCGGTGATGTCTGCGACATTCATATCGCCATGCTCGACCACATGGACCATTCCGTTTCGGCCCTGACCCCCCTGAAGCTGGCCTATCTGCCACGGGAAGCGATCGAGCGCTGTTTCCGCGACAACCATACCTTGGCCCGCGCCTTCTTCTGGACCTCGCTGGTCGAGGAATCCACCATGCGGGAGTGGTTCGTGAATGCCACGTCACGGCCGGCGGACAAGCGCCTCGCTCACCTGTTCTGTGAATTGTTGATGCGCCACTGGGCAGCCAAGCTTGAAAGACGCGCCGATCGTTTTCCGATGCCACTGACCCAGAACGAGCTCGCCGATGCGATGGGTATTTCCCTCGTACATACCAACCGGGTACTGCAACGCTTGCGTCGGGATGGCCTGGTCGAGTTCGAAGGCCGCACGCTCATCGTGCTGGATTGGGCTCGACTCAAGGCCTTTGCCGATTTCAACCCCACTTATCTGCATTTGCAGGAAGATAAGGTATGGGCCGGCGAGAGAAGCGTGGAGGCGCTGGGAAGCTCGTCCGGACGTTAAGCGCCCTACAACTTATCGGTGTTGTCGTGGCGAACCGGTCGATGATGGTGTAGTTTTTGCACCCTTGATGCGAGGCCCCTTATCGGGGGACTCGTAATGTCGGCAGGCCCTACCCGGGTAGCCGCACTGAGAGAGGTGATACACAATGTCTACCGCACCCGTGACCCTGATGGTGGCACGCCGAGTGTCGAGCGGCCGCTATCGCGATTTCATGACCTGGCTCGACGAAGGCCGGGAACTGGCCGCCGATTTCGGTGGCTACCTTGGTTCTGGCGTCCTGGCACCCCCGCCCGGTGACGATGAGTACCAGATTATCTTTCGTTTCAGCGATGCCGGGACCCTGGCTATCTGGGAGCACTCCGCTTCCCGCCGGGCGTGGCTGGAGCGTGGCCATGACCTGTTCGAGGCGCCCCATGAACACCGCGCCACCGGACTGGATAGCTGGTTCCGCGACGCCCAGGGCAACACGCCGCCACGCTGGAAGCAGGCCGTGGCCATCTGGCTGGCGTTCTTCCCGGTCTCCCTGATCTTCCAGTTCCTGTTTGGCCCTCTATTGGCGGTATTGCCGCTGGTGCCCCGCGTGCTGGTCAGCACCCTTTGCCTGACACCGGTCATGGTATTCCTGTTCATACCGCTTTCTACGCGCCTGCTGGCGCCCTGGCTGCATGGCCAAGTGTCGTTAAGCCGACTGAGTCGGCGCTTCCATTCGCGGCGGGCGTGATCGCCTTCCCAGGCATGATCGAGCAAAACCCCTTGCAGTTATTCGAAGATAGCCAGACGCGGCCCACTCACACGTGGGCCGCTTTGTGTCAGGTTGTCGGGGCGTGCAGGGTAGCGGAAGTTGCATCTAAGTGAGGCAAGAATCGATTCGCCTGGGCAATGGTGGTGCAGGAAGACGATGCGCTACAGCAGATCGAAACGATACATCGAACGGGTTTGATGGAATGTGATTGATTGGATTGGACATTCAATGGCTATGGCACGAATGTCGCAATCCATTTACCAGAGGAAGAACTGGCGTGCCCCGCTTGCTGGCGGGTCCCCCGGTCTTTCAGGTCGCTTCTGATGAGCGACTCGACGAGTGAGCTGGCGTGCTCCACCTGGTCCCCTTCGGGGGGCCTTTTTTATGCTTCAAGCATCCTGCGACTTGTCTCCTGACACAACCCGACTTTCGTTTCATGTCGCGATCGATATGACACCGGCGTCCCGCAAGGGCGCCGGTTCTTTTGTGGCCGCAAGTTAGAAGGAAAAAGACTCTGCACTTGCAATGCTGACCGAGACGCCGTATACCATCCATATGGATGGCGTATGGATTCCTTGCCTGTCGTCCCATCACTGGAGGATCACTGATGAGTGTGCATGAGCTGCGACGCAAGGCCGGGGACACGACCGAGAAGATCACCATCAATCTGGGGGTGGTCGATCTGGGCCAGATCGATCTCTTGGTGCAGGAGGGGTTCTATTCCAACCGCACCGATCTGATTCGTACGGCGATCCGCAACCAGTTGTCGACGCATGCAGAGGTAGTGAGGGAGACGGCGGCTCGCAAGACCTTCGTGCTGGGCCTGCAACACTACAGCCGCAGTTATCTGGAGGCGGTCCAGGCGGCCGGGGAAGTGCTCCAGATTCAAGTGCTCGGCTTGGCAAGCATCGCCGATGACGTGTCTCCCGAGCTCGCTCTCGCCACCATCGATTCGGTGGTCGTGCTGGGAGCGTTTCATGCCAGTGCGGCGGTCAAGGCCGCCCTGGCGGACCGTATTTACTAGGTCGTGTCCTACATTTTCAGACACGTCGTTATGGCGCCAAGGCGCCAAGGATATCGAAATAATGAACAGTTCAGTCTTGGAAGGACTACAAGAGGCGACACGCCTGACCCAGTCGGGAAAGTTGAACGAAGCGACCGCCATGATACAGCGGGCGCTAGGCGGCATGTCGGGTCAGGCTAGCTACCCTGATCAGGAAGAATCTGACACGAACCCTTCAGGCCGCGGCACGACGTATGAAGGGAATTACCGTGTGGTCGATGAAGAGGTCGCCGCGGAGAGTAAGAAGCGTGGCCCCTCGGCCCGCTCGGGTTTCGACGGTTCCAACCAGAATGCGAACGAGGACAAAGCATCTGGACAGGCCTCGTCGGGTGGCACGGCGGACAACGGACGCGCCAAGCATGGGTGGAAAGGATTCGGGGCCACCACTGACGCCGGAGTGCGGGGCGCCGGGTTCCAGCCCGCATGGCGTGAGGCCCTGCAGCGCTTTCGTGGCGCCGAAGGCTTCTCACAGCCGCTGACAGGGGGCATGGCGGAGCACGATCATGGACCGGGGAAATTCATTGCCGGGACGTTCGCCAACCAGGCCGGTACGCGTGATTACAAGCTGTACATTCCCAGCGGTGACCATGAGCAACCGCTACCGTTGGTCGTCATGTTGCACGGTTGTACCCAAAATCCCGATGACTTTGCCATCGGGACCGGCATGAACCGGCTCGCCGAAGCGCAGCCGTGCTACGTGCTCTATCCCGCCCAGCCGGCGGCGGCCAACAGCTCCAAATGCTGGAACTGGTTCAAGGCATCGGACCAGCAGCGTGAGCGAGGTGAGCCATCCATCATTGCCGGTATGACCCGCCAGGTTCTCGATGAGCATCGTCTGGATGAGCAGCGGGTCTATGTGGCGGGCCTATCGGCCGGTGGGGCGATGGCCGCGACACTGGCAATGACTTACCCGGAGCTGTACGCCGCCGTAGGCGTTCATTCGGGGCTCCCCCACGCAGCAGCTCATGATCTTCCCTCGGCGTTCGCGGCCATGCAGGGCGGGTCCGGCCCCCTGGCCAGTCACGGCAAGGGCGGGGCCTACGGTAGCCCGGCAACGGCGGCCGGCGTTCCCGCGATCGTCTTCCATGGTGACCGCGATACAACGGTGAACCCGTGCAATGGCGACCGAGTGGCTGCGCAGTGCGCCCCGTCAGTAAACGCGCGGAGCGACACGGGAGAGACCATGGCAGAGCGAGAGGCGCGTGGCCGAGTCGACAAGGGTCATTCCTACACCTGCGTGACGCGTCATGACGCGAGTGGCGCACCTATCCAGGAGCAGTGGCGGATCCACGGCGCCGGCCACGCCTGGTCGGGGGGCGATGCTCGTGGCTCTTATACCGACCCCAAAGGGCCGGATGCGTCCAAGGAGATGCTGCGCTTTTTCCTTGCCCATCCCAAGACGGCGATGGGGGCAGACAACGCGAAGTAACCGCTGCGAATACGAACGCGATCCTCTACGACCAAAGAAGGCGCCCGGCACGTTTTCACATGCGCCGTGGAGTGGCTAGATTTAATTTGCCTTGTTAAGGAGACGGTGACCGGGTTAATCACGGTCACCGTCATCGCCTAGCCCGCAGACAACAAGAACAGGAGTGTTCGCCATGATCTATGCCAACCCCGGCAGCGCCGATGCGCTAATGTCCTTCGAAAAACGCTACGGCAACTATATCGGTGGCGAGTTCGTCGCCCCGGTCAAGGGCCAGTATTTCGACAATGTCAGCCCTGTGAACGGTGAGGTCTTTTGCGAGATTCCTCGCTCCACGGCCGAGGATATCGACATGGCGCTGGACGCCGCCCACAAGGCTGCGCCTGCCTGGGGCAAGACATCCGCCGCAGAGCGCTCGAACGTTCTGCTCAGGATTGCCGATCGCATCGAGCAGAACCTGGAAATGCTCGCCGTGGCCGAGACCTGGGACAACGGCAAGGCCGTGCGCGAGACCCTCAATGCCGACCTTCCCCTGGCGGTGGATCATTTCCGCTACTTTGCGGGGTGCATCCGTGCCCAGGAAGGGACGGCGGCGGATATCGATGCCAACACCGTGGCTTATCACTTCCACGAGCCTCTGGGTGTGGTAGGGCAGATCATCCCCTGGAACTTCCCGCTACTGATGGCCACCTGGAAGCTCGCCCCGGCCCTGGCCGCCGGCAACTGCGTGGTGCTCAAGCCTGCCGAGCAGACCCCGGCTTCGATTCTGGTGCTGATGCAACTGATCGGCGACCTGCTGCCTTCGGGCGTGGTCAACGTGGTCAATGGCTATGGGGTAGAGGCGGGCCAGGCACTGGCGACCAGCAAGCGTATCGCCAAGATTGCCTTTACCGGCTCGACCCCGGTGGGCGCGCATATTCTCAAGTGCGCCGCCGAAAATATCATCCCCTCCACGGTGGAGCTGGGCGGCAAGTCACCCAACATCTACTTCGCCGATATCATGAATGCCGAACCGGAGTTCATCGACAAGGCTGCCGAGGGGCTGGTGCTGGCCTTCTTCAACCAGGGGGAGGTGTGTACCTGCCCGTCGCGGGCGCTGATCCAGGAAAGCATGTACGACGCCTTCATGGCCCGTGTGATGGATCGCGTGGGAACGATCAAGCGCGGCAACCCACTGGATACCGACGTACAGGTTGGAGCCCAGGCCTCGCAGGAGCAGTACGACAAGATCATGTCCTACATGCAGATCGCCCGGGACGAGGGGGCCGAGTTCCTGACCGGCGGTGACAAGGAGAGCTTCGACCCTGCCTACGATAAGGGCTTCTACATCCAGCCGACCCTCCTGAAGGGCCACAACAAGATGCGGGTGTTCCAGGAAGAAATTTTCGGTCCGGTGGTCGCGGTCACCACCTTCAAGGACGAGGCCGAGGCCTTGGCCATTGCCAACGATACCGAATTCGGATTGGGGGCAGGCGTCTGGAGCCGCGATATCAATGTGGCTTTCCGCATGGGGCGCGGTATTCAGGCCGGCCGGGTATGGACCAACTGCTACCACCAGTATCCGGCGCATGCTGCCTTCGGGGGCTACAAGAAATCCGGGGTGGGCCGCGAGACGCATAAGGTGGCGCTGGAGCATTATCAGCAGACCAAGAACCTGCTGGTCAGCTACGATACCAATCCCATGGGATTCTTCTAGCCCCGGAACGACCGATCCGTACTGACGGGCGCGACACTCTCGCGCCCGTTTTTATTACAGTGACAAGTAAGGCGTCGCCTTGCCCTCGCTGAAGCGATAGACCTCATAGGGGGCCTGCTGCGGGCCGGGCATGCCCGGGGTGCCCGAGGGCATGCCCGCCAGGCCGATCCCGTCGATGTCCGGCTGATCTTCGAACAGGCGCTCGATGGCGGCAAAGGGCACGTGGCCCTCGATGACGTAGTCGCCCAGCAGGGTGGTGTGACAGGAGCCTTGGCCGTAGGGAATGCCTGCCGATTCCTTGATATCGCCGATTGCCTGCGTCTCGATGATCTCGACCTCGATACCCTGACGTTCTAGGTGTTCGGCATAGTCATCGCAGCAGCCACACGACGGGTTCTTGTACAGCTTGGCGTTTGCGGGGATGGCGGCCTGCACTGCAGTGGTCATCAGCATCAAGAGGCTGGACGCTACGATCCGGGTCAATGTCACGTTCATGGTGTCACTCCTTGCTTGTTGGCGACGAATAGATACTTGACCAGCGCGGCAATACCCAGCCCGATCAGGGCCAGCACGCCCAGCCCGATGAACGGCATCATCCCGCTCATGGCACTCATCATCATGCTGCAACTCTCGACCGAAGGACCCATGGCAAACCTCCTTAAGTGGCGTACCGGTAGGTTAAGACCTGTGGGCTACCCAAGGGTCAACCGATGGGGCGACAAGCGCGTGCATGGCATGATCTGGATCAAGGCAGGGTCGCCCCGGTTGCTTGCGACGACGGTTCCCTCGGTCCGGTCGGGGGTGTAGTGTGATGCCTTGAAAAGTTACTAGGGACGATATGGACATGCCCAAGACACCCGCACCTTTTTCCCGGCCCGCTTCACGCCCCACGTCGCTCTCGGCGGGGTGGCGTCTCGCTGTCCTGGTGCTGATGGCGATGATGCTGACGGGATGTGGCATCAACAATATCCCGCGTTACGATGAGCAGGTGAAATCGGCCTGGGCCCAGGTAGAGAACCAGTATCAACGCCGTGCCGACCTGGTTCCCAATCTGGTGGAGACGGTCAAGGGCTTTGCCGAGCAGGAGCAGGAGACACTGACGGCAGTCATCGAGGCGCGCTCCAGGGCCACCTCTATTCAGGTGGATGCCGAGTCGCTTGACGATCCCGAGCAGATCCAGCGCTTCCAGGATGCCCAGGCCGAGCTGACCGGTGCCCTGAGCCGGTTGATGGCGGTTTCCGAGCGCTATCCGGAGCTGCGTTCCAACCAGAACTTCCTGGCGTTGCAGTCCCAGCTCGAAGGGACTGAGAACCGCATTGCCGTGGCTCGCCGCGACTTCATTCAGGCTGTTGAACGCTACAACACCGAGATTCGTACCTTCCCGGGGCGCATCTGGCACAGCCTGCTTTATGACGACATGCCGCTTCGCGAGAACTTCGAGGCGACCGCCGAGAATGCCGAGCAAGCCCCCCAGGTGGAGTTCTAGATGAGTCTACGTCGATGGTCGCTCCCTGGCCTTTCGGTCCTGGTCATGCTGGTATGGCCACTGTTCGCGGTAGCCCAGCAGCCCGAATTCCCCGAACTGACGGGTCGCGTCGTGGATCGCGCCGAGCTTCTCGATGCCTCGCAGGAGCAGGACCTCACCCAGATGCTCGAGGCGCATGAGCAGGCCACTACCGAGCAGGTCGTGGTGGTGACCCTGCCTGACCTGCAAGGTCAGGCGATCGAGGACTATGGCTACCAACTCGGGCGCGAGTGGGGCATCGGGCAAGAGGGCGAGGATAACGGTGCCCTGCTGATCGTGGCGATGGAAGAGCGCCAGGTGCGTATCGAGGTGGGGTATGGCCTGGAAGGGCGTCTGACCGACGCGCAGTCCTCGATCATCATCAATCAGATCATCACGCCGGCCTTCCGCGAGGGTGACTTCGCTCGCGGTATCGTCGAGGGGACCGAGGCGATGGTCCAGGTACTCGGTGGCGATCCGCTTGCCGAGCCTCGCGGTGGAGCAAGCGCTGGGCAGGAAACACGCGAAGGGCCGATGTCGGCGCTGTTCTTCTTCCTGTTCATGATCGTGATGATGGTGGTTCGCGGCGGTGGGCGTCGCGGTCGCGGTGGCCGAGGAGGGCTGCTCGCGGGCGCTCTGCTCGGTGCCGGCATGGGACGCGGCGGCGGTGGAGGTGGCCTCGGTGGGGGCGGCTTCGGCGGCGGTGGTGGCGGTTTCGGGGGCGGTGGTGCCTCCGGTGGTTGGTAACTAACGCAGGAAACGAGCCCCATGGCTTTACTGAACGAAGACGAACAACGCCAGGTGGCCGAGGCCATCGACCGTATAGAGCGAGACACCGACGCCGAAGTGGTGACCGTCCTGGCGGCCCAGGCGGACAACTATTCCTATATTCCCTTGCTGTGGGCCGGGCTGGTGGCCTTGGTCGTTCCCGGTGCCATCAACTTTTTCCCCGGATGGCTGAGCGCCTCGAGCCTGCTGTTGGTGCAGTGGATCACGTTCGTCGTGCTTGCCCTGCTGTTCAGGGCGCCCTCAGTGACGACACGCCTGATTCCGCAAAGTGTGCGGCATTGGCGGGCTTCCAACCTGGCACGCCGGCAATTCCTCGAGCAGAACCTGCACCACACGCAGGATGCCACCGGCATGTTGATCTTCGTCTCGGAGGCCGAACGCTACGTCGAGATCCTCGTCGACCGGGGGATTGCCAGTCGGCTGGACGACGCTACCTGGGACACGATCGTGGCTGACTTTACCCGCCATGTGCGCGAAGGTCAGACACTGCAGGGCTTCCTCGAGTGTATCGAGGCCTGCGGCAAGCATCTGCACGAGCATATCCCCGCGACCCATGAACGCAATGAGCTGTCGAACCGGTTGGTCATGCTGTAGTGCCGGCCGGTAGACAGGCCATGGTCTCATCGCGTCAGGAAGGAGCGTCGCTTGGGGATCGGTGAGCTTCACCAGTTGCGCCTGGAAACCGTGGTGCAACTGCTCAAGGCGAGTGGCGTGAGGAGTGTCGCGGACCTGGGGTGCGGGTCGGGCGCCTTGCTGCATTACCTGGTGGCGGAGCCGCAATTCATCCGGCTGTTGGGGGTCGAGGTCGCTTCGGACGGCGTCATCCAGGCCCGTCGGCAGTTGGCGAACCATCTCGAGGAGCGGGGCGGACGACTCACGCTGCTGTGCCGTTCCTATACGCAGGGGGTGCCGACGGGGGAAACTTACGAGGCCGTTACGCTGATCGAGACCATCGAGCATCTCCCGTTGAGCCGGTTGCCCCCCATGGAAGCGGCCGTCTTCGCTGAAATGCGTCCGCGCCTGGTGCTCCTGACGACCCCCAACCGCGATTATAATTCGCTGTATGAACTCCCTCCCGGGACGTTTCGCGATCACGATCACCATTTCGAGTGGGGGCGGAACGAGTTTCGTCGCTGGTGCCAGGGCGTTGCCCAGCGCCACGGTTACCGACTGACGGTAAGCGGCATTGGCGACATGCATTCCGACCTGGGCCAGCCTACGCATCTGGCACGTTTCGAACGACTGGATTGAACGACGAAAGCCCCGCCGGAGCGGGGCTTTTGTCGTAGTGCTGCATCGGTGAGGCCTGTCAGTGTGAGTCGTCCAGGGCATCCGCCTCCCCGATGGCGCCAGGCATGGCCGGCGTGCGGCTGGTCTGTCCCGAGAGTGCCAGGAAGTGCAGGTGGCGCTCATATTCGGAAAGGACATCGCTGATCACCTGGCCACGGGTGTACCCGTTAAGGTCCTGTCCCAGGCCGCCGTCCACCAGGAAGACATCCAGGCGCATGTAGAAGTCATCGTCGGCGGGCAGGAAGCTCGGTGCCCGCATGCGTGTCGGGCGTATCTGGTAGACGAAGCTCTGGGAGTCCTCGAATTCGACCTGCAGTGTCAGGCGTGTCAGCGGTTCGCCCTCGTGTTGTTCCTCCGTGACATGGGCCCGCTGGCCGCGCGCCTCGAGCTCCTCGGCAAATTGCCGCAGCGCCGGGCGGATGGCGTGCTCGATGGTGGCTGCGGCTCCGGCACGGTTCGAGGTATCCAGTGCGCGATCCAGCCGCTCGCGCCAATCCCCTCCGGGCGCGGTACCGGCGAGCTGGCGGCGGGCATCGGCCTTGCTGCCTTCGACACGCAGGGCGCGATAGGTCCCTGCCATGATGGCGAATATGACCAGCGAGAAGGGCAGGGCGGTAATTACCACTGCACTCTGAAGCGCATTGAGCCCACCGGCCATGAGCAGTGCAACCGTGATCAGGCCAATGATGGCGGCCCAGAAGATACGCAGCTTGACCGGGGCATCGTGGTTCACATCGGCCAGGATCGAGGTGAAGTTGGCCAGGACCAGCGCACCGGAATCGGCAGACGTGACGAAGAATACGATGCCCAGAATAGTCACCACCCCGGCGGTAATGCCGGCCCAGGGGTAGTACTCGAGCAGGGTATACATGGTCGTCTGCGGTGCGTTGAGGGCCTGTTCGCCCAGCTCGGTGATGCCGTGATTGGCGACCAGGTCGATGCCGCTGTTACCGAAGACGGACATCCACACCATCATGAAGGCCAGGGGAATGCCCAGCGCCCCGGCGACGAACTGTCGAATGGTACGCCCCCGCGAGATACGCGCCAGGAACAGGCCGACGAACGGTGTCCAGGCGATCCACCAGCCCCAGAAGAAGATCGTCCACCACATCTTCCACTCGTTGGCGCCTTCTCCGGCAAAGGCATAGGTATCGAAGCTCTTCTGAACGAAACTGCTGAAGTAATCGCCGGCGTTGTTCACCGCCATGTCGAGCAGCCGCAGGGTTTCGCCCTGGAAAAGCACGAACAGCAGCAGCGCCAGCGCCAGGAGCATATTGAACTCGGATAGGCGACGAATGCCTTTCTCGACCCCGCTGACCACCGAGATGGTCGCGATGACCACCACCAGTGCGATCAGGATGATCTGCACCGTGAGACTTTCAGGGACATCGAACATGTAGTTCAGCCCGTAATTGAGCTGCATGACGCCGATGCCCAGGCTGGTAGCGATCCCGAACACGGTGGATATCACTGCAGTGATATCCACGGCATGGCCAATGGGGCCATAGATACGTTTGCCAAGAAGCGGGTAGAGCGCGCTGCGAATGGCCAGCGGCAGGCGATGGCGATAGCTGAAATAGGCCAGGGCCATGCCCATCAGCACATACAGGCCCCAGCCGGACAGGCCCCAGTGAAGATACGTCTGGACGACCGCATTACGCATGGCGGCCTGGCTTTCGGGTTCGAGGTCCGGAGGCGCCAGGAAGTGCGACACCGGCTCGGCGACACTGAAGAACAGCAGGTCGATCCCGATACCGGCGGCAAACAGCATCGCCGACCAGGAGAGGAGCGAAAACTCGGGCCGCGAATGGTCCGGGCCGAGTCGAATGCTGCCGTAGCGTGACATGCCAATGGCCACGACAAAGACCAGGTAAGCCACCACCGCCAGCATGTAGTACCAGCCGAAAGTCGCACTGACCCAAGCCAAGGCGCTGTCAAAGAATGCCCCGGCCTGTTCGGTGAAGGTCATGGTAATGACCAGGAACACAAGAATGCCGGCTACCGAGCCGTGGAATACGGTCGGGTTGAGGCGATCCCGTCGTTCGGAGACGAGGTTCTCATTCGCCATGAGAGGACTCCCTGAATTAGTTGACGTCGTGTCTCGCCTGTTAGGTGCCGTTGGCCTCAAGAGTCGGCATGGCTTCGTCTACAGCGCAAAGGCACCTAAGCGTAATTGCTTGTGAGGACCTCATTTCGATTGGGTGGCAATCGAAATGATGCGAGGAAGCGTCGCAACAGGTACGAGACGTGATATACGGCCAGGCCGCGAATCGATGCGCACCCAAAAGAGGGTGCTCGCTGACTCTGTTCTTGTCTGTCTTTTTTTAATTGACCGTTCAAATAAAATACGCCCTTCCCGCTGCAGCTTCAACCGCTGGCCCCATTCACCAGACATCAGACATGAAAAACCCCGCCCTGGCGGTGCCGGGCGGGGTCGTATCAATGCGTCAGTGTGCAGTGGGTCGGCTTGCAGCCTGGCCCGGTGCCAGTTCAGGCATCATTGCCTTGCTGGCGCTTCTCGCGTTCGTCATGGCCTCGTTCGTGATGGCCCCTGTCGTGACCACGCTCCCCCTTGTGCATGCCATGATGGCCCATGGGGCGAACCTGCATGACCTCGCGCATCTCGTCGAGTTGCTCCTCGGTCAGGATCTCGCTCAGCGTCGCATGGTGTTCGTCACGAAGCGCTTCCCAGGCGGCGTGCATTTCTTCGCGGCTTTCGAATTCCCGATCCCGCAACTCGCTGGCATCGGTCATCATTTCCTCGCGAGCCTCGGTCAGCGCGTCACGCTTCGACTCGTCAAGATCCCAGCGATCGAAAAGCACCTGGAGCCGCTCGTTCATGGCTTCGCGTCGATTTTCCATCCGCTCCTGGTGCACTTCCTTCATGGCATCGCGGAGGGCTTCCTTCTGGGTGTCGTCGAGGATCTCGTCGAGCCGCGCCTGGTGTTCCTGGTGTAACTCGCGCAGTGCCTCGCGGTGCGACTGGTGTGCCTGCTTGAGTTCCTCGCGGGTGGCCTCGTCAAGACCGGCACGTTCGTACAGGGCTTGGCGCGCCTCGCTCCTGTCGGGGTGACCGCCAGGGCCGGCGATTGCCGTCAACGCCATCGGGGCGATAGCCACGGCCAGAAGGGCGGGGGCCAGTAACTTGCGTGCCAGGAACGTGCGGGAAGGGGATCGGGTCATGATGTGCTCCTTTGAGCCGTGTGGGACATGAACAGTCTCGCGGAACGATGTGCAGTCATTGTGCAACCTTCATGCACTGTTCGAGCAAGTGGATGCGAATTTGCTGCACGCTACGCTCATTCCTCGGGTTGATACTTGTACCCTACGCCATAGACCGATCGGATGACCTCACGTTCCGGCCAGATATCGCCGATTTTCTTGCGCAGCTTCTTGATGTGGCTGTCCACGGTGCGCTCAGAGACGATGCGATGATCGCGGTACATGTGATCCATCAGCTGATCCCGCGTAAAGATGCGCCCCGGGGCGCCCATCATCACCTTGAGCAACTGGAACTCCACCGCAGTCAGGCCCAGGTCCTGGCCGTCCGCCAGTGCTCGCCAGCCGTTATCGTCAAGCACCAGGGCATCACCCGCACCGCTGACGGGGTGACCTTCGCTGGCCTGGCTACGACGCAGTACGGCCTTCACTCGCGCCACCACTTCGCGTGGACTGAATGGCTTGCAGATATAATCGTCTGCGCCCAGTTCCAGGCCCAGCAGGCGGTCCACCTCCTCGACGCGGGCGGTCAACATGATGATGGGCAGTTGCGGCCAGCGCGCACGAATCTGTCGGCACAACGTCAGCCCATCGGTGCCTGGCAACATCAGGTCAAGCAGAACCAGCGCCGGACGATGGCTGTCGAGCCAGGGCATGACCGCATCGCCATGATCGAGATGCTGAGGCGCGAATCCGCTACCCGCGAGATAGTCGCTTAGCAGACTGGCGATCTTGGGCTCATCCTCGACGATGAGAAGGGTCTCCCCGCTGTCGTTTCCGCTCAAGTGGCTTCCTCCGGGTGCAATGGAAATTCAATGACCCAGCATAACCCGCCCAGGGGCGAGTGCGAGGGGGTCATATCGCCCTCGTGGGCCTTGACCAGGGCGGTGGCGATGGACAGCCCCAGCCCGCTACCGCCGCTGCGGCGATTGCGCGACCCCTCGACACGGTAAAGCCGCTCGGTGAGGTGAGCCAGGCCCGTCTCCGGCACGCCGGGACTGGTGTCCTCCCAAATGACCCGCGCTCGCCCGCCCACGCGCTCTAGCCGAACCCTCAAGTGACCCGGGGCATCGGTATAGGCCTGGGTATTATCGAGCAGGTTGTCCCAGAGTTGCCTGAGGCGTTGTGGGTCGCCACGGATGGGAATGGGAGGCGGGATCGACGTCTCGAGGGCTATACCGCTCTCGGCCAGCCAGCCGCGGGCGCTTTCCAGGCGGCCATTCAACGACTCGGAAAGATCGATGGGAGCCAGCGAGACCTCGAGCGCGCCGGCATCGCTCTGGGCCAGCAGGCGAAGGTCGGCGACGAGCCGCTCCAGTTGGCCGACCTCCTGGGAGAGCGAGGCAAGGTTGGACTCGTTCATGGCGCGTATGCCGTCCTGCATGGCCTCGATCTCACCCCTGAGGATCGCCAGGGGGGTGCGAAGCTCATGGGCGATATCCGATACCCAGCGCTGCCGTGCCGTGCGGTTGGCCTCCAGGGTCGCCGCCAGCACGTTGAAGTCATGCGAGAGCCGCGACAGTTCATCGCGACCGTGCTCGGCCAGGCGAATGCTGTAGTCGCCTTCGGTCAGGCGTCGGGTGGCCAACGCCATGCCGCGCGTGCGTCGTCCCAGCCACCAGGAGAGCCCCCCGGCCAACAGCAGCGACGCCAGCACCAGCGAGCCGACGATGATCGACAGGTTACGCTGCTGGCGGGCCAGAAATATATGGTCCATCCGCGCCATCAGCTGTTCGGGGGGACGATAGCCGAGCATGCCGACGTGTTGGCCGTCGCTGATGATCGGTAGCCAGCGCAGTTCGGCGGGCTCGTCGCCATCCCGGCGTTGCCTGGGTGAAAGCCCGATGACCGGGAGCCCCTCGGGATCATGAAGGACGAAGTCCTCGGGATCGCCGAGCTGCCGGTCGATGCCCTCGGGCGGCGGGCCTTCGCCCGGCCACAGTTGCTGGCGCACCAGGCGATGCCAGGATCGGCGTGAGTCGCGTAGCCACTGCCAGTCGCCGCGCCGCGCCCACTCGTCGCCGAGTCCTTCGGCCAGGGTCTGGGCACGGTTGGCCTGGGTGGTTTCCAGATAATCGATGAAGCCTTGGTCGAGGCTGCGCGACACGGCCAGGAAGACCAGCCCCGAGATCGCCACATTGACGATCAGGATGATCAGGAACAGCTTGATGCCCAGGCGGGACATGACCGGGCGGGGCAGGCGCTTCATGCAGCCTCCGAGTGGGGCGAGGTGTCGCTGGCCGGGGCTCGACCGAAGGCCCTGCCCAGCGTATCCAGCATCAGGTAGAGGCAAGGCACCAGCACCAGCAGGATCAGTGTGGCAAACAGGATGCCAAAGCCCAGCGATACCGCCATGGGGATCATGAAGCGCGCCTGGCGCGAGGTCTCGAAGATCATCGGGGCGAGCCCCAGGAATGTTGTCAGGGTGGTCATCATGATGGGACGCATGCGGCGCGTGGCAGCGGCGACGATGGCCTCGCGGGCACCCAACCCCTCACGGCGACGGCGGTTGGCATAGTCGATCAATACCAGCGCATCGTTGATGACCACACCCGACAAGGCCAGCATGCCCAGCAGGCTGATGATCGACAGGCCGAAGCCCATGATCATGTGACCCGCGACAGCGCCAATGATGCCGAACGGGATCGCCACCATCACAAGCAGCGGTTGCAGGTAACTGCGGAAGGGAATGGCCAGCAAGGCATAGATGGCCGCCAAGGTCAGCCACATCGCCTGGCGCAGGCTGGCGAGGTTGTCGGCCGTCTCCTGCTGGCGTCCGCCCATGCCGATCTCGAGCCCCGGAAACGCGGCGCGTATCCCCGGGAAGACTTCGGCTTCCAGGGTACCCAGCAGCTGGTTGACCTGCGCATCGGAGGTAGTATCCGCGCTCACGCTGATGATGCGCTGGCCGTCGATGCGCGTCAGGCTGGCCGAGGCGCGGCCGTATGCAATCTCGGCGACGCGTGACAGCGGCACCTCGATTCCGTCGGGCGTACGGATCGGCAATTGGTAAAGCTCGGCCAGGCTGTCGCGCTGCTCAGCAGGCAGTCGCACCTCGACACTGACGGGCGTTCGGCCACGCTGTTGCTCCAGGGCCGTGGCGCCCTGCAAGGGGCCACGCAACTGGTTGGCCAGGTCGCTACCGGTGAGTCCCAATGCCTGGCCTTCCGGCGACAGGCGGATCTCGAGCTGCGGTTTGCCATTGCCGAGCCCGCTGTCGATATCGACAAGCCCCTCGAAATCGGCCAATTCCTCAGCCAGCCGGGTCGCGGCCGCTTCGAGCACGGCACTGTCGCCGTGGGCCAGGCGAAGCGTCAGACCGGCGCCCCGCCCGGGACCGCCAAAATCCGACTCGAAGCGCACGGATTGCACATTGGTCAGCTCACCCACCTGGTGTCGCCATTCGCGCGCCACCCGCGATGGGGGCCAGGCTTCCAGGCTCTCCGCCGCCAACTCCAGCTGCACTTCCAGTGAATCGCCATCGAGGCGGGTGCTAGTCGCGCTGAACTGCGGTCCGTCTTCGCGAGCCGCCAACGCGTTGGCGGCGGCAATCAGGCGATCCCGGACCTGGCGGTCATCGGCGATCGGGCTTCCGGGCGGAAGACTGATGCTCGCCTGGACTTGATCCGATTCGACACGCGGCATCAGCGAGAAGCCCAGGCGACCGCTCATGGCATAGGCCAGGGAGACGACCAGGATGGCCATGGCCACGCTCACGGTCAGCCAGCGGCGATCGAGGGCCTGTTGCAGGAAGGGTTCGAAACGGCGTCGGACAAAGCTATCCAGGCCGACCTGGAACGTCTGGCGAACCCGCTCCAGGGGGCGCTGCCAGGCCGGGATGGGACGCCGCGCGGCGCCATGAGCGAGGTGCGCCGGCATCACGAACAGCGCTTCCAGCCATGACACCAGAAATACCGTGACCACCACCACCGGCACGGTGGCAAAGATCATCCCCAGGAAGCCAGGAAGAAACAGCAGGGGCAGGAAGGCAACGATATTGGAAAGCACCGCGAAGGTGATCGGCACGGCCATCTCACGGGCACCCCGAACGGCGGCGTCGCGCAGCGAGTGGCCCTGTTCGCGATAGCTGTAGATGTTTTCGCCTACCATGATGGCGTCATCGACAACGATACCCAGCGCGATGATGAAGGCGAACATCGACATCATGTTGATAGAGACGCCGACCCACGGCAGGAACAGCATGGCCCCAAGAAAGGCGGTGGGAATGCCCAGGGTGACCCAGAAGGCCAGGCGCGCTTCCAGAAACAATGCCATCAGCACCAACACCAGGGCCAGGCCCATCCAGGCATTCTTGAGCAGCAGGTCGAGACGGTCGCGATAGATCTCCGAGCTATCCCGAGCGATGCTCAGGCTGACCCCTTCGGGGAGCCCTGCGCGCAAGGCGTCGATTTCGCCGCGCACGGCTTCGGATATGCCCAGCGGGGTCTGGTTTCCCACCTGGTAGACATCCACGGTGAGGCCCGGCTCGCCATTGTAATGAACCTCACGGTCGCTCTCGGCGAAGCCGTCGGTGACCGTCGCCACGTCCCCCAGGCGGATCGCACTGCCGTTCGCACCGCTGGCGATGGGCAAGTCAGCGAAACTGCGCGCATCGTAGCGCCGGCCCTGGTAGCGAATCAGCCACTCGCCTTCCTGGGTCGAGAGTTGGCCGCCGGCCAGGTCGAGGGCTTCCTCACCGATACGTGCGGCCAACTGGCTATGGCTCATGCCCAGTCGTCGCATGGCCTGCGCATCGAAGCCCACCTGGATCTCACGGTCACGACTACCGCCGACTTCGGCCTTGGTGATGCCCTTTGCGGCCAACAGCTGGGCACGGATCTCCTCGGCGGCGTCGTGCAGCGCCTGATCGCCCACGTTGCCATGAATTTGCAGGCGCAAGACCCCCCGCGAACGCCCGGCCAGGCTGATGCGGGGTGGGTCGGCGGCTGTAGGAAAGGTGGTGATGGCATTCACCGCCTGCTGGATATCCTGGTAGACGCGCATCACCTCGACCCCATCGATCAAGGTGATCGATACGCTTCCGCTCCCTTCGCTGGCCGTTGCGGTGACTTCGTCGATGCCTTCGATGTTGGCAAGCTCCGCTTCCACTGCAAGCAACAGGCTTTGCTCGACCTCTTCTGGCGTAGCGCCGGGGTAGGCGATAGAAACCTGTACCACTTCGATCTCGAACTCGGGGAAGACCTCCTTCTTGATGGTCACGCTGGCGATCAAACCACCGACCACCAGTAGCGCCATGAGCAGGTTGGGGGCGACGCCGTGATGGACCATCCAGGCGATCGGGCCACGGCGCATCATGATGAGGTCTCCCCGGTATCTGTCGAGCCGGAGGCATCGCGCTGTGCGGTATCCTGGGCGCGCAGCGCCATGCCGCTACGGGGCTGACCCAGGCCGGAAACCACGACGCGATCGGCGGGCTCGAGCCCGCTGGCGATCAGCACCCGGTCTTCACCGCGATGCACAATGTCGACCCGCACCCGTTCCAGGCGATCTTCGGCATCGAGTCGCCACACTTCGTCGCCAGGGCGCAGGGCATGAGCGGGCAGGACGAACAGGCCTTCGCGGGGTGTGGCGGCGATCGACACCTGTACCAGGTCGCCCAGTCGCAAGGCGGGGGCCTGCTGCGCCAGGGCCAATGGATCCTCGACTCTAACCAGCACTTGTGCCTGCAGGCCATTCTCTTCAAGGGCCGGCAACACCGAGAGGATCTGACCGCTGCGCGTGCTGCCTGCCGGCCAGCCGCGGCTGGTCAACGTCACATCAGTCCCGCGAGGATCGCCATCGTCACCTGCGATCCAGGTCAGCATTTCGCCAGGGAGCGACACGCGAACCCAGAATGCCGCGACATCGACCAGGCGCAGCAGTTCGGTATTGGCGGAGACCTCGCTGCCGCTGCCGACCAGGCGTTCCTGAATCATGCCGCGGTAGGGGGCGGTCAGTTCGGTTCGCTCCAGATCGAGCCGAGCCTGTTCGAGGGCGACCTGGGCGCGTGCCAGGTCGGCCTGGGCACTCTTGAGCTGTGGCTCGCGCAGCACCAGTGCTCGCCGTTCCGCCGGCAGGTCACGGCCGAATGACTGGTATTCGCTCTGGGCGCGCAACTGCTCGCCACGCTCGGTGGCCAGACCGGCCTCGGCTTGTGCCAGTTCGGCCTGGGCAATACGCAGTGCGAGCTGGTAGTCGCGGTCGTCGAGGCGGGCCAGGGTTTCACCGGCCTCGACCACGCGGCCAGGCTCGGCATTGTCGGTGTACTCGACAAGGCGCCCTCCGACACGGCTGGCCAGCGCCGTGTCACGTTCGGCGATAACGCGGCCGTAGCCTTCTATGCGAGGCGCGGCCGGCCCGCGCTCGACCTCGATGATATCGACCAGAGGGGGCGGGGTGGGTGGCGCGGGGCGGCGCTCGACACGAGGCGGCTGGCTGAATAGCCACCAGGCCATGCCCAGGCCCAGCGCCATGATCAACAGGGCGGCTATGCCCCCCAAACGGACGCGCCCGGTTTGGAAGCGGAAGTGGTGCATGCGTGACATCGGCAGCTCGAGACAGAAGTAGTGGACGGCAGCATCGCCGTTCGGCTTGCAGGGATTGGTCATGAAAGGTGCAATTAACGTGCAATGTGATGCTGACCGACCGTCACCCATCAATGGGTTAGACAATACCGATGCGCCCTCTCTGTGGCTAGGCTTCGCGTATTAATGACCTCTAGGAATCTCGTATACTGCGGGGGCTTGTCGTTGTGCTATGACGAAACGGCCTAATATGTCCCGGCCGTTTCGATTGGATTACCCAGTTACCTCCACGCTTAGGCTCATCTCGTAGATATAATACGGGGCCGAGTCGAATCATTTACCCGTGCGTAGCGTATTGTTGCTTTTCCAGTTTATTACTACCCAATAAAAGCACCTCGGACAGGCTAGAGTCCTGATTCTCCATTAATCGAGAAGAACCCCCGGCACCTTTATTGTTGATCTGAAAAGTTCCGACAAGTGCCTTCAAGCGCCTTGCCTGTTCTTCCAGCGTAAGCGATTCCCTGCTTGATGCTTGAACCAGCGAAGCGTTCTGCTGTGTCACCGAATCCATTTCCGTGACAGCCGTATTGATTTGCAGTATCCCCGAGGACTGTTCATGCGTTGCCGCCGCCACTTCCTTCATCAGAATGGCGAGCTGACTGATGGTCGTTTCCGTCTCGCTGATACCTTGACCACTACGATCTGCCTGTTCCACGCCTTCGATAATCTTGGCGTGAGTTTCTTCCAGCAGGGTGCGAACCTGGCTTGCGGATTCAGCACTTCGTCCCGCGAGGGAACGTACTTCGTTAGCTACCACGGCGAACCCCCTACCCTCAGCGCCAGCCCGGGCCGCTTCAACCGAGGCGTTCAAGGCTAGGATGTTGGTCTGGAAGGCAATCGCATCGATGACCTTAATGATGTCTTTCATCTTGCTTGAATACGCGGCGATCTCACGCATTAGCTCAATGTTAACCTTTACATCATGGCCGCTGCTCTGAGCGCTCCTAGAGGCTTCGCTAGCCAGCTTATTGGCTTTTTCGGTCGTCTCGGTATTTTGCTGCACTGTCGCGGTCATTTCTTCCATGCTCGAGGCCGTCTGTTGCAAAGCTGCCGCCTGCTGCTCGGTACGTGCCGATAATTCCTGAGTGCCCGAGGAAATTTCGTTGGCGCCGGCATGTACGGCTTCGCTGGCATCATGCAGGCGCGTAACGAGATCGCGCAACATGCTGACCATTTGCTGCACACTCGCGTTGAGCGATACCTGATCGTGCGGGGCAACTTGTAACTCGCTGCTCAGGTCGCCTTCCGCCACACGCTTCATGGCCTCCCTTAAGCGATTCGGTTCGTCGCCCAATTCACGCCATACTGAATTGATGATGAGGAAGGATGCCACCCCAAGCACGCTAAGCACGACGAGCCCCGTGAGGACATTGATAGTCAGACCAGTGGCTACCCCGTGGTCAGCCTCAGCCTGGCGATCAAGTGTCGCTTGAGTGGCATAGGCTATTTCCGCCTCCATCAGCTCTGTCATTTCCCCTTGGGCAGCTTGCATCTCAACAATTTGATTCCCGAGTTGCCCGATACCCAACATGGCGCGGGTCGCACCTATCGCCGCGCTCTGATAACGGCTGAAAATATCTCCAAGTTGCGAAGCTACCTCGTGCTTACCTTCAATTTCTCCCGCGTCGAGGATGAGCTGTTCGACACGCTCGGCCTGGGCCTGGACAGCTTCCAAAGCATCCACGTCTCCCTCGGCTGCTGCCGCTTGTAGTTGGTTGCGGAACAGCTCAGCATGGCGGTCGATTAAGTTGATCCCCATCAGATAGGGGTTATCAGTTTCACGCAATTGCTCAATGGCTGACGAGGTGCGGGCACCTACAATAAAACTCAGTGAGATACCAACAATGAATACAAGTGCGGCACTTAACGGTAGAACCCAGATCTTGGTACGAAACTTCACGACATGTCTCCTGTCGCTTGAAAGAACGTTGGCCCGTAAACGGGCCAACGAAGTTTTATTCAAGGTCGAGTAATACCTTGACCGAGCCGTCTAGTGCGGACCTTTCTATATAACCAATACCTCGTGCATCCTCTGCGACGGCGTTTCGCACCGCTGCCGAATCATGCAGTTGCTTGGGCGCCTGAGCCTGGCCGGAGAATACCAGGCGAGACCACGTCGACTTCACCTGCGCCACGTTGCGTCCAGTCGCCTTTTCGTAAAACTCCGCATACAGGTCACTGCTTTCCGGTAGGTCGTAGAGGCTCGCCCCCTTGCCTTTACCTAAAAACAGGTCACTGACTCGATCCTTCGTCAGAGGCTCGGCAGAAGGGTGCCCGATAACCACCAGATCAGCAGCAGTGGCAATGCTGGAGGAAACGCTCAGAATCACGATTGCCAGAATCGATTTACCTAATTTCATGACCGCTCCTTAGAAAACGAAATCTACAGCCACGCTATAGGCATAGACAGGCAGATCACCGTGCTGGAAATCAGCATCGGGAAGAAGTTGTTGAGCAAAGCGATCGCCACTCACCCGGTCAACCTGGGCCTTAAAAGCGATGTTTCTGGCCGCGTCCCAACGCACGCCAACCGCAGTGGTATCGGTGTTAGCGCTCAAGCCATAACCGTCGCCCTTGGGCTTGAAATGGGCATAGGTGGCGTACGGCATCAATGAGCCGAAGCGATATCCCGCAGTAAGGTAGTAGCTGTCGCTATCGAATTTGCCATCCACAGCGCCCTCGCCGCTAAAGCGCCGCATGACATATTCCGACATGGCCAGCAGGCTGCCGTTGTCGTACTGAAGGCCCGTACTATAAAAGTTGTCGTCGCCTTCGAGATACTTCGCCCCCATCAAATCGAGCCTATTCTCGGACTTGTAGGTATAGCCGACGCGCCCCGTCCAGTCGCCCTTCTGGGCCTTGACGTCAATTGAATAAAGCCTGTCGCTCTGCTCTTGGAATTCAAGAACGTTGTTGCCGATAAAGTTGACATTGATAGTACTATCGCTGGCTTTACCCGCCGACAGACGTGTCGTGATGTTGTAATCGCCAAGCTCGTTTTGTAGCACACCCTGGAGACCATCGAACGAGGAGGTCAATGAAGCGTCATAAACCTCGACAGGCGCACGCAGCCAGTGCTGGGCATAGCCCACATTGCGCGAATCGGAAATAAGGAAGGTAGGAACGACCATGCGCCCGGCACGCAGTGTGGCCCAGTCGGTCACGTTTGCTTGCAGGAACAGCCACTCCAGGTCGGGAGAGGAATCGCCATCACGACGACTGGTGTATCCTTGACCGACAGCAGAGAACCACTCATTGAAGGTAAGGTTCGCCTGTAACCCAAGGCGACTATCCACTCCCCAATCCCCCGAATCGGTAGCCCCTTTATGTTGCCGCCGGCTAGCGCGGAACTGGGCATCGTTGGTATCGGTGGTGACGTAACCCAGAGTACCGAAGCCGGATAAGCGAAGATCGGGAGCGGCCAAGGCGAGCTGAGTGTTCGCGCACAAGGCTGCGCCGATCAATGCCGCCGGAAGGAGCTTACGGTTTTTCATCATGACTTCCTGGTAAAAGAATCTGCAAAAGCTTGCAAACTTACTATCGGTTACCGGGCAGATAAATTTAGCAAAACATTACAAAAGTTCGTTTTTTTGTGATTGTTTTTTCCAATCAAAAAAATAATTTTTCCTATTAGATTTTTCCCTTGGTTTAAGGTATGTCCATGTAAGTAGCTTCTCAAAGTTAGCCTAGCCGCTATGCGTAAGTCCGCTGACCTTGCTCGCAGAAACGTCCTTACCGAGGCCTGCTCTGACAGCGGGGCGGTGGAGCCCGGCTAGTCAACCGAGGTGTAATCAGGGCGCGGGTCGGTTCGCTGGCCTACGCCCTTTTTATAGCGAAAGGAAAAACAGGATCAATGGCGGCGAGAGTAGCGAAAGCAGAAAGCCGCTGACCACGGCCACCGGCACGCAGGCGACACCACCGTGTTGCTGAATGACAGGCAAGGTGAAATCCATCGACGTGGCCCCGCCATAACCGATGGCCAGCGGTGTCAGGCGATGGATGGTGATCGGGATCAGCAGAAACGCCAGCAGTTCGCGGCTCAAGTCATTGAAGAAGGCGACACCACCCATGACCGGACCGAGCTGGTCACCGATCAGGATGGCTGATAGTGAGTACCAGCCGAACCCGGAGGCCATCGCCAACCCTTGGTTCCAGGCAATGCCCAGCAGTGGGGCGGCCAGCAGGCCGGCGACGAGCGAGCTACCGGCTACGGTCAGCGCAATGAAAAGGCCGTTTCGATTGAGCAGGATTTGGCGCAGCGGCATGCCTGAATTGCGCAGTTGGCAGCCGATCAGGGCCAGTAACAGGTAGAGCACCCACTCGGCCAGTGTCTCGGCCAGGTCATGCAGCTGCCCCAGGCCGAGCCAACCTATCGCCATGCCCATGACGACACCGAGGATGACCACGCCGACCAGCAGCAGCGAGCCGCGCATGGCCGCCCACTTGCTGGTCGGGGCGCCTGCCACGATCGGCGATGCGCCGCTGCGCAGGGTGCTATGCCGCGACAACCAGGCCAGGGCTGCCAGGTTACAGGCGGTGGTGATGGCGAGCAGGACGGCGGCCTGGCCCCCCATGCGCGATAGCTGCTGGCCGAGGTCTTCCAGGGCCGCCAGGCTGATGCCCATCAGCAGCAGGATCACGTAGATCGACAGGTTCACCGCATGATTGATCGCCTGCACGAGGGCAGGCCGGGACACGCGGACGAGGTAGCCGAGGATCAAGGGCAACAGCACGATCAGCACGCCGGACAGCATCGGAGCTCCTCGGTAAAAGGGGAGACAGCCGAGTCGCGGCTGCAAGGAGCCCGACGATAAGTAACCTTGCATATGAAGGCAAATATTTGTCCTGAAGGGCGATCGAAACGGCTTATGTCGATCAGGGCGAGAAGGCGATCAAGCGCAGTTGGCTGGTGAGCTCGCCGTCGCGTCGATAGTCGACGCTCAAGAGCAGCCCCGGATAGTCGGGATGGAAGCGAAACGTCAACAGGCGCTCGGGCTCATCGGGCTCCCATGTCTCGACTCTGATCGCCTCGAAGTCGCCGGCCGGCAAGGTCACGGGGGCGCGTTCGCCGACACGATAATGAAGTGTCTCCTCGCGCCCCTTGTGATCCTGATAGGTAAGTTCACAAGGCGGGGCCGTTGCCGTGCAGCTTGCCGTGTTCGCCTGACGTGACAACGCGATCAGCGCTGCCTGGCGGTCGAGTATCGGGGCGAGTTCCTGGTGACCGAGTCGATAGGAGCCCCCGATACCCAGCAGGGAATAACGACTGCTGTAAGCCGTCGCCCGGATGGTGTCCTCCTCGATGCGAAAGCGGCTGCGTTCGCTACCCTTGGCGAGCGCGACCGCCGCTTGCATATCGCTTTGCCAATGCTCGCCTTGACGGGAAAGGCGATGCGCGACACGGGCATCCGGCCAACCATCGATCCCGAGCTGGTACTCGGCGGCGAACGGTTTCAGAGAGGGCAGTGCGGCCAGGGCCAGCGTCGGCGAGACGAGCAGTGTCAATGCTAGGCCTTGCAGCAAGCAACGTAGCGAGATGGGCATTACCGGCGCTCCGGGGGGGTCAATAATCCTGTCACTAAGAGGCGGGAGACGCGTACAAGGTTCCTGCAGCTTGCCCCTCGTGCGTGATTTTTTCGTGTCGATCCACCTGCTTTTCGCAATGCCCGGGCTTGGCTACGCTGTGCTTAGCGCGTTTCAGCGCTTATTCCCGCTAGGAGCAGACCATGGCCAGACTGTTGTTGATTGCCGGTGATTTCGTCGAGGATTACGAATTGATGGTTCCTTTTCAGGCCTTGCAGGCGATGGGTCACACGGTCGATGCCGTCTGCCCCGACAAGCGCGAGGGCGACACCATCAAGACGGCCATTCATGATTTCGAGGGCGACCAGACCTATAGCGAGAAGCCCGGCCACAATTTCGCCCTCAATGCCACGTTCGGGGATATCGATCCGGCCGATTACGATGCCCTGGTGATTCCCGGCGGGAGAGCGCCCGAGTACCTCAGGCTCAACACCCGCGTCCTGGAATTGGTGGCCCATTTCTTCGAGCATGACAAGCCCGTGGCCGCGATCTGTCACGGCGCCCAGTTGATGGCTGCCGCTGTTTCGCTCAAGGGCTATCGAGTTTCGGCTTACCCAGCCTGTGCCCCTGAAGTGAAACTGGCGGGAGGCGACTTTGCCGACATCCCCGTCGATCAGGCGGTCACCAGCGGCCGTTTGGTAACCGCACCAGCCTGGCCGGCTCATCCCGAATGGCTGAAGCAGTTTCACGCCCTGCTGTAACTCCGGAGAGCGGCGCTTTACAGAATAGACCGACCGGTCTATTCTGTTTCGCATGACAACCATCACGTCGCGAGACAAGTTGATCCAGGTCGGGGCCGAGCTCATCGCCGAGCATGGCTACACCGCCACGGGCATCAACACGATCCTCAAGCAATCCGGTGTCCCCAAGGGCTCCTTCTATCACTACTTCGGTAGTAAGGAAGACTTCGGCCTGGCGGTCATCGAGAGCTTCGCGGACGCGTTCGATGAACAGCTGGCTTCCACCCTAAGGGATACATCGCAGCCGCCACTATCACGGCTGCGTCACTATTTTTCCTCGGTCAAGGAAGAAATCGCCCGGCATGAATGCGTGCGGGGCTGCCTGATCGGCAACCTGGGGCAAGAGCTTTCGTCTCACAGCGATATTCTTCGCGATCGGCTCGAAAAGGTCTTTCGTGGCTGGGAGCAGAACTTCATTGCCTGCCTCAGCGATGCCCGCGCCGCAGGGGAGATCGACGACTCTCTCGATCCCGAAACGCTGGGCAGCTTCATCCT
This sequence comes from Litchfieldella xinjiangensis, assembly GCF_000759345.1. Taxonomy (GTDB): domain Bacteria; phylum Pseudomonadota; class Gammaproteobacteria; order Pseudomonadales; family Halomonadaceae; genus Litchfieldella_A; species Litchfieldella_A xinjiangensis. The sequence continues at coordinate 1,083,836 of NZ_JPZL01000001.1, read as the reverse complement.
GGTGGGCTGGGAAGGTGCCATTCTGCGTGCCAAGACGGCACGTTCGGTACAGCCCATGGAGGCCTTCGAGGCCGTGCTTTTCAAGCATGTTCTAACGTCACCCTCTCAGAGCGTCTGACTGACACAGTGCAACGTTGCCTGTCGGTGTAGCGCTTTATCGTCCGATGACTAGTAGACCGGTCTAGTCACGACTTTGTCACACAGGAGGTAGTAATGAGCGATCCACTCTTCGAACCGCTTCAATTGGGTGAGTTGAACCTGCCCAACCGTATCGTGATGGCGCCGCTGACACGTTCGCGTGCCGCCCAGCCGGGGGACGTCCCGCAGGCGATGAACGTCGAGTATTACCGTCAGCGGGCCGGAGCCGGTCTGATCATCGCCGAGGCCACGCAGATTTCGCCTCAGGGCAAGGGCTATGCCTTCACCCCGGGCATCCACTCCGAGGCCCAGGTCGAGGGCTGGCGCCAAGTCACCGATGCCGTGCATGACGCGGGTGGACGCATTCATCTTCAATTGTGGCACGTAGGGCGCATTTCGCATCCCGACCTGCAGCCCAACGGCGAGCGTCCGGTAGCGCCTTCGGCCATCAAGCCCAAGGCCCAGACGTTTGTGAGTGCCGAGTCGGGCATGGTCGATATCCCCGAGCCGCGTGCGCTGGAAACCGACGAGATTCCCGGCATCGTCGAGCAATATCGCGTTGCCGCCGAGAACGCCAAGCGTGCCGGATTCGACGGTGTGGAGATTCATTGCGCCAACGGCTACCTGCTCGATCAGTTTCTTAAAAGTGACAGCAACCAGCGCACCGATGCCTACGGCGGCTCGCTCGAGAACCGTATGCGTCTGCCGCTGGAAGTCGTCGAGGCGGTTGTCGGCGTATGGGGTAAGTCACGGGTCGGCATTCGTGTCAGCCCCACCGGCAGCTTCAACGACGTGCACGATGCCGATCCGGTCGAGACCTACGGTGAATTGGCCAAGCGCCTGAATGACCTGGGCATCGCCTACATCGAGGTCGTCGAGGACTCCTTCCAGGGCAACCATGCCAATGGGCGTCCCCAGTCGGTCATCGATGTCATTCGTGGCAATTTCAGCGGTGTCTATATCGGCAATGGCACCTACACCGCCGACGAGGCACGTGAACGCATCACAGCGGGGCAAACCGGTCTCGCCTCGTTCGGGCGCCCCTTCATCGCCAACCCCGATCTACCGGAGCGATTCCGGCAGGGTGCCGAGCTCAACGAGTGGGATGGCTCGACCTTCTACGGCGGCGACGAGCACGGCTATACCGACTACCCAAGTCTTGCCGATCAGCAGCGCTAACTGAGCTGACGGCGAGCCAAGGGCGGCTCGCGGTTGCGAGCCGCCAAACGACGCGAAAAAGGAGCATTCATGTCCGAGATTCAGGATAAGGTCGTCATCATTACCGGGGCCAGCAGCGGTCTGGGCGAAGCCACTGCGCACCGTCTCGCCAAGGGCGGGGCGAAGCTGGTACTGGCCGCACGTCGGGAAGAGCGTCTCAAGGCGCTGGCAGACGCCATCGTCAAGGAAGGCGGCGAGGCCATCTACCAGGTGACCGACGTCACCGATCGCGACCAGATGGCCTCCCTGGCCAAGACGGCACGCGACAAGTACGGCCGCATCGATGTGCTGATCAACAATGCCGGTTTGATGCCGCTGTCCCCCCTCGATCAGGTCAAGGTCGACGAGTGGGACCAGATGGTCGACGTCAACATCAAGGGGGTGCTCTACGGCATCGCCGCGGTCATGCCGATCATGCGCGAGCAGCATGCGGGCCACATCATCAACCTGTCCTCGGTGGCTGGCCATGTGGTGTTCCCGTCGGCGGCGGTCTACTGCGCCACCAAGTACGCCGTGAAGGCGCTGTCCGAAGGGATTCGCCAGGAATCCGAGGGTGAGATCCGAGCCACCAATATCTCGCCGGGAGCGGTGTCGACTGAACTGACGCACACCATTACCGATCCCCAGACGGCGGAAGGGGTCGATGAGCTCTATCAGATGGCCATCGATGCCGATGCCATCGCACGGGCCATTGCCTTCGCCATCGAGCAGCCGGGCGACGTGGACGTCAATGAGATGATCATTCGTCCCACCAAGCAGCCCCTGTAACCCGCTCTCGAATGGGTAAGACTCGGCACGCCGCGACAGTCTCTGTCGCGGCGTTTTCTTGTCAGCGCGTTGAGGAACACCGGCGATAAAAAATCAGTAACCGCTCTGAGGGTCCACCGTCTCCACCGTTTCGCCCGCTTCCCAGGCGCGCAGTGTCTCGGCGACCTGATCGGCGGCTTCCTCGACCGGGGTCGGCGCGGCCATGTGCGGGGTGATACGTACGCGGGGATGGGCCCAGAGCGGATTGTCTGCGGGCAGGGGCTCCTCGGGAAAGGCGTCGAGCAGGGCCCCGCGCAGGCGACCTTCGTTTTCGGTGTCGCCCAGCGCCTCGAGCAGCGCGGCTTCGTCGATCAGCGTGCCGCGCCCCGGGTTTATCAGCGTGGCCCCCTCGGGCAGGGCGGCGAGTGTCTCGGCATTGATGATATGGCGTGTCGCCGCGGTATCGGGCAGCAGCGTGACCAAGGTGCGAACACGGGTTAGCAAGGTATTCAGGCCGTCATCGCCGTGATGACAGGTGACGCCCTCGATCTCCTTGGGCGAACGGCTCCAGCCATGCACGGGAAAGCCGTCGGAGGCCAGGGCCTGGGCCACGTGCTTGCCGATGGCGCCGAGTCCGAGAATGCCGACCGCCCAGTCACGTTTGGCGACCAGCGGTACTTCCTTCCACTGTGCATTGCGCTCCTGGCGCAGGTAACGGTCGAAATCACGCTGGAAGTGCAGTACGCCGTAGCGCACGTAATCCGCCATGAACTCGCCCATGCCGGCATCCCGCAACTTGACGATCGGCATTCCCTTCGGCAAGCCGGGGTTGTTCAGCAAGGCGTCCACCCCGGCGCCCAGATTGACGATACCGCGCGCATTGGCATGTCGCTCGAGTAGAGAGGCGGGTGGTTTCCACACCGCCAGATAATCGATATCGTCGACCCCATCGTCGCTGGTGAAGACCTCGGCCTGGGGTAGACGTGATTTCAATGCGTCCCGCCACATCGGGGCATCGTCGATGTGCACCAGAATGCGCATGCTTGTCTCCTGTCATGGGTTCCTTTTCAGCATCATGGGCGGCGAGACGCTGTCAAGTAAAGCCAAGCGCCGAATAGGGCCTCTCGATGCGTTGAAAGCCTTTGACGGCGGGCTTGGCCGGGGTGCTAGTATCAGGGTCGGAAAACACTGTAGAAGTATCTCTCAACCGCCCTTCCTAGCCGGCGGTTTTTCGGGTCCCGATCTAAGGGCCTGGAGGTTCGGTCACCCCCGCGGGGCGGCCGGTTTCGGCGATTATCGTATGGCGAGTGGTCCAATGCCCCAGGTTTCCCTGCCTTTCACTCGTGAGGAATACGCGCAGCGACTATGGAAGGTCCGTGCGGAAATGGCCCATCGCGGTATCGACGTGATGGTCATCAGCGATCCTTCCAACATGGCGTGGCTGACCGGCTATGACGGCTGGTCGTTCTACGTGCATCAGTGCGTTCTGCTCGGCCTGGAAGGCGAGCCCGTCTGGTACGGGCGCCGTATGGATGGCAACGGGGCGCTGCGGACCTGCTGGATGGAGCCGGAAAACATCACCCATTATCCGGATTACTACGTGCAGAATCCGGACATGCACCCCATGGACTACCTGGCCCAGTCGATCATGCCCGACCGCGGTTGGCATCAGGGCGTGATCGGCCTGGAAATGGACAACTACTATTTTTCGGCCCAGGCCTATCTGAGCCTGGTCCGCGAGTTGCCCCATGCGCGGTTCATGGACGCCAATTCACTGGTCAACTGGTGCCGTGCCATCAAGTCTTCCCAGGAAGTGGCCTACATGCGCGTAGCGGCCAGGATCGTCGAGTGCATGCACACCACGATCCTCGACATGATCGAGCCGGGGCTGCCCAAGAGCAAGCTGGTCTCCGAGATCTACCGTGCCGGCATCGAGGGCTGGGTCGACGATACTGGCAAGGTCTTTGGCGGCGACTATCCCGCCATCGTGCCGATGCTGCCCACCGGCAAGGATGCGGCAGCGCCCCACCTGACCTGGGACGACACGCCGTTTCGCCAGGGGGAAGGCACATTCTTCGAAATAGCCGGAGTGTATAAGCGCTACCATGCGCCACTGTCGCGGACCGTCTTCCTGGGCAGGCCGCCCCGCGATTTCGTGCGTGCCGAATCGGCCCTGCTCGAAGGTATCGAAAATGGCCTGGCGGTGGCCAAGCCCGGCAACCGGTGCGCCGATATCGCCATGGCCCTGGGCAGCGCCATGGACAAGTACGGATTCGACCGGGGCGGGGCCCGCTGCGGCTACCCGATCGGTATCAGCTATCCTCCCGACTGGGGCGAGCGCACCATGAGCCTGCGCCCCTCCGATGAGACGATTCTCGAACCGGGCATGACCTTTCACTTCATGCCTGGGCTGTGGGAAGTGGACTGGGGGCTCGAGATCACCGAGTCGATCCTGATCACCGAGACGGGGGCCGAAACCCTGGCCGACTTCCCCCGGCAGCTTTTCGTCAAATGAGTGCAACCGGTTCGTCAAGCGAGGACACCATGAGCAAGCGTTCCACCCCGATGCGTCCCAGCCCGATTTCCGCGACTGTCGATTTCGAGGCCGACGGCGTCCAGCACGGCTTTCTCAAGTTGCCGATCTCCACTGACGAATCGGCCTGGGGGGCGGTGATGATCCCGGTGACGGTGGTCAAGAACGGCGAAGGTCCTACGGCGCTACTCACCGGCGGCAATCATGGCGACGAATACGAAGGCATCACTGCGCTGCTGAAACTCGCCCGGTCGCTGACAGCGAACGACGTTCACGGGCGGGTGATCATCGTGCCGATGATGAACATGCCGGCCGCCATGGCCGGCAAGCGGACCTCACCGATGGATGGCGGCAATCTTAACCGCAGCTTTCCCGGCGACCCGGACGGTACGGTCACCCAGCGTATCGCCGACTACTTCACACGTTATATGGTGCCGCTGGCCGACGTGGTGCTCGATCTGCACTCCGGCGGGCGGACGCTGGATATCCTGCCGTTTGGCGCCTCGCACCTGCTCGATGACAAGAATCAGCAGCGCCAGGCCCTGGCGGGCGCCAAGTCCTTCGGGGCACCGTACGCCATGATGATGTTCGAGCTCGACGCCGCGGCCCTGTTCGATACGGCGGTGGAAAGCCAGGGCAAGGTCTTCGTCGCCACCGAGCTTGGCGGCGGTGGCTCGAGCACTCCCGAGCGCATGGCCATTACCGAGCGTGGTATTCGTAATTTCCTGATCCATTACGGCTTGACCGACGGCGAGGGGGAAATGCCCGCCGAGCCCCAGATCTATCTCGATATGCCCGATGCCTCGTGCTACGTCCAGAGCGAGCATACCGGACTGCTGGAACTGACCCTGGCCTTGGGCGATACCGTCAGCAAAGGGCAGGTGATCGCTCGGGTCTACGACATGACGCGCACCGGCGCCGAACCGGTGGAATACCGTGCCCAGCGCGACGGACTGCTGGTGGCACGGCGCTTCCCCGCCCTGGTCAACATGGGTGATACCCTCGCCGTGATCGCCGAAGTGGTCGAGTCGCTGGACTGACTGGAACCGGGGCTGACTGGAGCCGTGCCGCTTGGACACTAAAGACCCGATGAAGCTCGATCGCTACGATCTGAAGATTCTGGACATCCTGGCGACCGATGGCCGGATCACCAAGTCGCGGCTGGCCGAAGCCATCAATCTCTCGGTCAGCCCCTGCTGGGAGCGGGTCAAGCGCCTAGAGAAGGCCGGTATCATCGAGGGTTATAGCGCCCGCATCAATCCGCACGTCGTGGTCAAGCGCAACCCCGTATGGGTACAGATCGAGCTCAAGGCGCACAATGCCGATAGTTTTCAGCGCTTCGAGGCTGCGGTTCAGGAAACCGCCTCCGTGACCGAGTGTGTGGCGGTGGGCGGGGGTGTGGATTACCTGATCAAGATCGAAGCCGAATCCATCGACGCCTACCAGCGCTTGATGGATCACTGGTTAATGTCGGATATTGGTATCGAGCGCTATTTCACCTATATCGTGACCAAGACGGTCAAGAGTACGCCTCCCCCCTTGGCGTGGAAGGCGGAATAACCACTTGCCGCCAAAAGTTCTGCAACATCTCTCGCCTTAGACGAAAAAAAAGCCATGGGATGCATGGCTGAACAAAAAGTCTGCTGCCCAACAAGCCGTTACCCTGTGGGTATCGGACGGCCGTGCCCGTCAGACCATTTTCGTTTCTACCGGGCAGTCCACGTTTCAGCCTGCCCGGTGCGTCGGGGAGGTACTCATGACTCAGACCATCAAGCTCAGCGATCCGCGCCTGTTTCGCCAACACGCCTACGTCGGCGGCAAGTGGACCTACGGCGACGGTGGCCGCGAGGAAGCCGTGACCAACCCGGCCAATGGCGAGGTGCTGGGCCATATTCCCTGGCTCGAGCCCGATCAGATCCGCGCTGCCGTGGATGCCGCCGAGGGTGCCTTTGCCAACTGGCGGGCACTGCGCGTCGACGAGCGCTGCGAGCGTCTTCTGGCCTGGCATGACCTGTTGCTGGAGAACCGCGAAGACCTGGCGATTCTCATGACCCATGAGCAGGGCAAGCCGCTGCCCGATGCCCGCGGCGAAGTCGAATATGGTGCGAGCTTCATTCGCTGGTTCGCCGAAGAGGGCAAGCGGACCTTCGGCCAGACCATTCCCAGCCACATTCCCAATGCCGCACTGGGCACCATCAAGGAGCCGGTAGGGATTGCCGCGCTGATCACCCCCTGGAACTTTCCGCTGGCGATGATCACCCGCAAGGCGGCGGCGGCCATGGCCGCGGGCTGTCCTGTCATCGTCAAGCCCGCCGGCGAAACCCCCTTCACGGCGCTGGCGCTGGCGGAACTGGCCGAACGTGCCTCGATCCCGGCCGGTATCTTCAACGTGGTTCTGGGCGATGCGCCCCAAGTCTCGGAAGTGCTGTGTGCCGAGGAGCGCATCAAGGCATTGTCGTTCACCGGGTCCACCCGGGTTGGCCGCCTGCTGCTCGAGCAGAGCGCCAATAGCGTCAAGCGTGTCTCGCTGGAACTGGGCGGCAATGCGCCGTTCATCGTGGGGCCGGATGTCGACCCCAAGGAAGCGGCATTTGCAGCGGTATCCGCCAAGTTCCAGACGGGCGGACAGGATTGCCTGGCTGCCGATCGCATACTGGTACACGAGTCCGTGCACGATGCCTTCGTCGAGCATTTTGCCGAGCGCATGGCGGCACTGACCGTCGGTAACGGCCTGGACAGCGAAATCGACCTGGGCCCGTTGATCCATGGCAAGGCGGTCGAGAAGGCGATGGGCATCGTCGACGATGCGATTTCCCAGGGCGCGACGCTGGTGGCTGGCGATCAATCCCAGGCGCCCGGCCCCAACTACTTCATGCCGGTGCTGCTCACCGGGGTCACCCCGAGCATGAGCGTCTGGCGCGAAGAGAACTTCTCGCCGGTGGCCGGTATCACCGCCTACAGCACCGACGACCAGGCGCTGGAAATGGCCAATGACACCGAGTACGGCCTGGCTGCGTACGTGTATACCCACGACATCCGCCGCATCTGGAAGATGTTGCGCGGTCTGGAGTACGGCATGGTCGCGGTCAATTCGGTGAAGATGACCGGTGCACCCATTCCGTTCGGTGGCGTCAAGCAGTCGGGACTGGGCCGCGAAGGCGGCACGGCGGGCATCGAGGAGTTTCTCGAGACCAAGTATTACTGTCTCGGCGCACTCGGCTCCGTCTCGGGTAGCTAGCTGAGCACTGGCCATACGGCGTTAAATCTCACTGCCCCGTTTCAAATAGCGGGGCTTGATCAACGACAAAAAACCAACATCCGGCGCAGGGCCGGCCATACCACAAGGAACATCGAGATGAGCGACCATCAGGACCTGATCGACCGTGACCGCAAGGTCACCTTTCATGCCTCCACCCACCTGCGTGATTTTGCGCACGGCGATATGCCGGGGCGCGTCATCACCGGGGGCAAGGGCATCAATATCGTCGACAAGGACGGTCGTGAATTTATCGACGGCTTTGCCGGCCTGTATTGCGTGAATATCGGCTACGGCCGTACCGAGGTGGCCGAGGCGATCTACCAGCAGGCGCTCGAGCTTTCTTACTATCACACCTACGTGGGGCACTCGAACCCGCCGCAGATTGCGCTCTCCGAGAAGATCCTCGAGCTCGCCGGCCCGGGCATGTCAAAGGTCTATTACGGCATGTCCGGCTCGGATGCCAACGAGACCCAGCTCAAGATCGTGCGCTACTACAATAACGTGCTGGGCCGCCCGCAGAAGAAGAAGGTGATCTCGCGGATGCGCGGCTACCACGGTTCGGGCATCGCCTCCGGCTCGCTCACCGGGCTCAAGGCGTTTCACGATCATTTCGATCTGCCCATCGATACCATCCGCCATACCGAGGCGCCTTGCTACTATCTGCGCAGTGCAGAGCAGGAAGGCATGAGCGAGCGTGAATTCTCTCGCCATTGTGCCGCCAGGCTCGAGGAGATGATCCTGGCCGAGGGGCCCGAGACGGTGGCTGCCTTCATCGGTGAGCCGGTGCTGGGCACGGGCGGCATCGTGCCGCCGCCCGAAGGCTACTGGCAGGAAATCCAGGCGGTGCTGGCCAAGTACGACGTGCTGCTGATCGCCGATGAAGTGGTGTGTGGCTTCGGCCGTATCGGCACCGATTTCGGCAGCCATTTCTATGGCATCAAACCGGACCTGATCACCGTCGCCAAGGGGCTGACCAGTGCCTACCAACCGCTCTCGGGGGTGATCGTCGGCGACCGGGTCTGGCAGGTACTCGAGCAGGGGACGGGCGAGTTCGGTCCCATCGGCCACGGCTGGACCTACTCAGGGCATGCCCTGGGCTGTGCCGCGGGCCTGGCCAACCTGGCGATCATCGAACGCGAAGGCTTGACCCAAAACGCCGCGGAAACCGGGGCCTACCTGCAGACCCGCATGCAACAAGCCTTCGGCGAGCATCCCATCGTGGGCAACGTACGCGGCGTGGGCATGCTCGCCGCGCTGGAGTTCTCTCCCGCGCCGAGCGCCCGCAGGGCCTTCGATCCCGCACTCAAGGTGGGGCCTCGGATTGCCGCAGCGGCGCTCGACGAGAACCTGATCGCCCGGGCCATGCCGCAAGGAGACATCCTCGGCTTTGCACCGCCGCTGGTGACGACGCGTGACGAGGTCGACGAGATCGTGGCGCGGGCCAAGCGGGCGGTGGATCGGGTGCTGGATGAACTGACCAATTCAGGTGACCTTCAGAACTGAGACTGGGTTGCTATGCTTATCGCCGTAGGGGGAGACCCTGCGACCCTGCGGCGTTTTCGTTTCCGTACACATCACGCCGTTCCTGGTGATGGCCCTGGAGAATGATTATGACACCCGCACATGGCGTGACCCTGGCGGAGATCTATGCGGCCCGTAAACGCATCGCAGGCCAGGTGACGCGTACGCCCCTGGTTCGCTCCGAGTCCCTGTCGTCACGCTTCGAGGCCGAGGTCTACCTCAAGCTCGAGACCCAACAGCCGACTGGCGCCTTCAAGCTGCGTGGCGCCACCAACATGATCGCGGCCCTCATCGAGCGTCATGGCCGTGAGGCGTTGGCCCAAGGCGTGACGACCGCCTCCACCGGCAATCATGGGCGGGCCGTGGCCTATGCCGCCGGCCGTCTGGGGGTACCGGCAACCATCTGCCTGTCGACACTCGTACCGGCCAACAAGGTCGCTGCCATCGAAGCGCTGGGTGCCGAGGTCAGGCGTGTGAGCAGGAGCCAGGACGAGGCGTTTCTGGAGGTCGAGCGGTTGGTTGAAGAGGCCGGCATGACGGCCATTCCTCCTTTCGACGATCCGTTGATTGCCGCCGGCCAGGGCACCATCGGCCTGGAATTGCTCGAGGACAGGCCCGAGCTCGACCGTGTGATTGTCGGTCTGTCGGGAGGCGGGCTGCTGGGGGGGATCGGGGCCGCCCTCAAGGGTATCCGACCCGAAATACAGGTGACCGGGGTGAGTCTCTCGCGCGGCGCAGCGATGTGGGAGAGCCTGCAAGCCGGGCGGCCGGTGGCGGTCGATGAGGTCGAGAGCCTGGCGGATTCGTTGGGTGGCGGTATCGGTCTCGATAACCGCTGTACCTTCGCCCTGGTGCGCGAGGTGATGGATGACCACTACGCTGTCTCCGAGAAAGCGATCGCCCATGCCATGGTCGACGTTCTCGCCCATGAAAAAATGCTGGTCGAAGGCGCTGCAACTGTGGGACTGGCAGCCCTCGATGAGCACCGAATCGACATCCGAGGCCAGACGGTAGCGCTGATCCTGTCGGGTAATGGCGTCGATCTCGAGACCTTCGACCGCGCCCGGGCGATGTGACCGGTATATACCAACCGTCAATCGAGGAGAGGCTCATGCAGCTCTATCAACGCGATGCCATCGAGCAGGTGGTCAAACTCGACCGCGACGCGATGATGACCGTCGAGGAAGCGTTTGCCGCCCTCGGGCGAGGCGAGGTGGTCCAGCCGCCGATCATGTCGATGGTCATGGAGGAATATCACAGCGAAGTCGACGTCAAGACCGCGCACATTCGCCACTGGCCGCGCTTTGCGATCAAGGTGAGCACCGGTGCCTTCGACAACCCCCAGCGTGGCTTGCCGAGTCTCAACGGACTGATGATGGTATTTTCCGCTGAAACCGGCGTGGTCGATGCCGTGCTGTTCGATGAGGGCTATCTCACCGCGGTGCGTACCGCCCTGGCCGGCGCGATTGCCGCCAAGGCCCTGGCCCGTGCCGATAGTCGCCGGGTCACGGTGATCGGGGCCGGCGAACAGGCCCGGCTTCAGCTCGAGGCACTTGCCCTGGTGCGTGACATCGATCATGTCGATGTCTGGGCGCGTCGTCGCGAGCAGGCCGAGGCGTATGCCGGGACCATGGGGGAGAAGGGCTTTAGCGTCGAGGTTCACGAGGATATCCGCAAGGCATGCAGCCAGGCCGACATCATCGTCACGGCGACCCCGGCGCGCGAGCCGTTGCTGGAAGCCTCGATGCTCCCCGAGGGGGTGCATGTCACCGCGATGGGCTCGGATAGCCCAGACAAGCGTGAACTCGACGATGAGGTACTGGTGCGTGCCGATGCCTTCGTCTGCGATACGCGCGCCCAGAGCGAGAACAATGGGGAGCTCAAGGGCTACGCGGCGCAGGGAAAGGCGCCTCCGTTCAAGGTCTACGAGTTGGGCCGGGTCATTGCCGAGCAGCAGAAGCTGCGTCTCTCTGATGCCACTATCACGGTCTGCGATCTTACCGGTACCGGCGTGCAGGATACCGCCATCGCCAACTTTGCCCTGAGACGCCTGGAATGATCGTCTACGCTCAGCCTTAACACCTTGGCTAGCAGGAGGTTTCATGGCGACATCCATTCCCAGGCCCCACATCACCGAGCCCGAGACGCTGTATTTCGAACCCGGCGCAGGCTTTCCCAACTCGCGGTTACCGGTGTTGCTCTACCGCCAGGTGCTGACCGGGGAAGGCGATGCCTTGGCCGCGCAATTCGAGACCCTGTTCGAGGCCCACCAGTGGCCGCCGCAGTGGCGGTACGGATTGCTCGATTTCGACCATTTTCACTCCACCGCCCATGAGGCCTTGGGCGTTTTCCGCGGCGAGGCGCATATTCGCCTGGGTGGGCCCAAGGGCCAGGAGCTCGATGTCGCCGCGGGAGATGTCATGATACTGCCCGCCGGTACCGGCCATGCCAGCCTGTCGTCGAGCAGCGATTTCGAGATGGTCGGGGCCTACCCTCCCGGTCAGGAGTGGGAGGTCGAGCGTGGTGACCCGGACCAGCTCGAGGCGGCGCGAGAACGGGTCGAGCGGATGCCGCTGCCCGCCGACGATCCGGTGGGCGGTACGCTATTGCGCCTTTGGAGGGCAGCGTCATGAAAGCGACCCTGGCCTTCGATGTGTACGGCACCCTGATCGACACCCATGGCGTGATCGTCGAGCTCGAAGCCGAGCTCGGTGAGCGTGGCATGGAATTCTCCCAGCGCTGGCGCGACAAGCAGCTGGAGTACGCCTTTCGACGCGGCTTGATGGGCGCCTACGTCGACTTTGGCCAATGCACTCGCGAGGCATTGGAGTTTACCGACAGGGCGCTGCGTACCGAGCTTTCGGAGCGCCACAAGGACCGGTTGATGGCGACCTATGCGCGCCTGCCGGCGTTTCCCGACGTACCCGAGGCGCTGGCTGAGCTTCGTCGTCGCGGCCACACCTGCGTGGCGTTTTCCAATGGTACGCGTGAGGCGGTCAAGGCGTTGCTCGAGCAGGCAGGCATCGTCGATTGTTTCGATGACATCGTGAGTGTCGACGAGATCAAGCGCTTCAAGCCGGACCCAGCGGTCTATGCCCACTTGCGCACGCGGCTGGAAGTCGACGCTAGCAAGACCTGGCTGGTTTCAAGCAACCCCTTCGACGCGATCGGGGCACGCCATGCCGGGCTGCATGCGGCCTGGGTGAGGCGAAGTGCCGAGGCGCCCTTCGATCCCTGGGGGGGCGAGCCGGACTGTACGGTCAGCGATCTGGTTGAATTGTCCGAGCGGTTGGGCTGAGCAGGGCGGCCCAGGCTCCGTCCTTTATCAGGCGACGGTAGTCTTCGTGTCGGTCGACGTCCCAGACCACCTCGGGGCAAACGAGCTTCCAGCCTAGCTCGGCGGTACGGCGGCGGGTCTGGGTCATGACGTGCTCGCTGCCCCAGTCGACCCCCTTGAATGGCTGGTAATTAGGGCGGCGCATCCCGACCAGGGCGTAACCGCCATCCTCGGCGGGCAGGAACACCGCATCGGCCTGGTTCAGGGCCGCATGACAGCGGATCAGCAATGCCGGCTTCAGCACCGGACAGTCGCTGCCGACCACCAGGCCGGGACCCTCCATGGCCGCCAATGCCTGATACATGCGTTCGCCCAGGTCGCCACCGCCTTGGGGGCGAAGCGTCAGGCGGTAGGTATCGGCCAGCTCGCGAAATAGCGCGTGATCGTGATCCAGGGCCGTCCACAGCACGACGTTAGTGGTGGCTTCGACGGCTATCGCTACCGTCTGCCGCAACAGGACTTCGTGAAGCGTGGTGGCGCCTTGCGCACCCAGATGCGGAATCAACCGCGTCTTGACCCGGCCGGGCACGGGCGCCTTGGCCAGAATGGCGAGGGGAAAATCACCACGATGAGCGAGGCTAACGGGCATGACGGTAGACCTTGGCCAATTTTGCGCTATCCACGCCCCGCCAGTAGCGATAGCGCAGTCGCCACATCAACAGAATCGTTCGCCACACGCCGTGGCGCTCCCAGCGGCGCCCCGAGCTGATCACGCACTGGTGCAGGCAGACGGGGCGCGAAAGGGCCTTGAGACGCCTGGACATCTCGATGTCCTCCATCAGTGGTTGCTCGGGAAAGCTACCGGCTCGCTCGAAGGCGTCGCGTGTCATGAACAGGGCTTGATCGCCGGTCGCAATGCCAGTGAGACGGGAGCGCGCGTTCATGCAGCGGGCGATGACAGGCAACAGCCTGGCTTGCCCCGTGAGACGGATATCGAAACGGCCCCAGGCCGCACCCGTTGCAAGGGCCTGATAGATGCATTGATCCGCGTCTTCCGGCAGACGGGTATCGGCATGTAGAAACACGACGATGGCACCTTGGCTCGCGAGGGCGCCTGCATTCATCTGCCGGGCCCGGCCGGCTGGCGATGCCATGACGCGATCACACCAGGGGGCTGCACGCCGAACGGTGTCGTCGCGGCTGCCGCCGTCGACGACGACCACCTCCGCCCCGCGCTCACGCAGGTGCGCCAGCGCGCTCAGGTGCGCCTTGATCCCCAGGGCTTCATCGAGCGTGGGAACGATGACACTCAAGGGCACAGGGCGAGGGGACAACGACATGCCGGAGTACCGCTACGTGAATGGGACATTGCCACGATACACCAGCCGAGCAGTGACGGCAGGCGGAATTGGCAAGAATCTTCCCCGGCTGCCACGCTGAACATAGCGCATACAGGAGCACATCATGGAGGAGTCTCATTTCGCCCCGGAGCAGGGCCGACGTCGCCGTGTGCGTATCGTGTGGCTGTCGCTCGCCCTTGTCGTGGGCCTTGTGGCGTTATTGTTGGTGCTTGCCTGGCAGTGGGCCTTGCCGCGTTACGTCGAGTCGCGCCTGACCGAGACATTTTCCCAACTGACCGAACGCGAGGTCACCATCGAGAGCGTCAGCTTCGACGCTCTCGATCTCGACCCTCCCGGGGTGCAGGTGCGTCTGAACGAGGCCCGCATCCCCGGTGAGGGCGATGGGCCGATGTTCGGCAGTGATGTCATCGTGGCGGAGGTTCGGTTGGCGTCGTTGTGGTCCTCGCTCTGGCACATCGACCGTCTGCGGCTGGCATCGCCCCGCCTGCACATGGTCCAGGACGCCGAGGGTGCGTTGAACCTGGCGCAGCTTTCCGTCGGCGACGAGGCGTCCGAGGGCGACGCAACGTCGGTTCGAATCGACCGTATCGATATCGAGGACGGCCGCCTCGACTGGACCAATCGCCGCCTGGAGCCGCCGGTAACGCTGACCCTGAACGCCCTGCAGGCCGAGGCCCATGGCTACGACAGCCGGTCCGACGAGCCCTTCACCCTGCAAGGTGAGGCCGACTGGAACGGAGGGACGCTGTCGGGGGAAGGGGAAATGGGCTTCTCGCCCTGGACGGTGGATGTCGAGCTTGCACCCCGCGATCTGCCGCTGACCACGCTCTCGGACTATATCGACACCTTGATGCGCGCGCGCACCCATGCCGGTCAGCTGGCAGCCGATCTCCGCGTCCAGTCCGGGGCAGCGGGCGAGGGCGCCACACGGGTATCCGGCCAGGGCACGCTCACCGGGCTCGACATGCTTGCCCCCGAGGTAGATCGCTCCCTGGCGACGGCGGAGCGTATCGATATCGAGGGGTTTGACTTCGACAGCGGTCAGCCACGGCTCGACATCGAACGGGTCGGCCTGCAATCCGCCTGGATGGACGTGCGTATCGAGGAGGACCTGTCCACCAACCTGACCGCCTGGTTGCCTCCCCAGGACGATAGCCAAGACCAACAGACACAAGACGAGAATCCGCTTCAGTACCGCATCGGCACCCTCGCCATCGAACAGGGCGCGGTGGCGTTCTCCGACCACCACCTGCCGCAACCGTTCGAGATCGATTTCTCAGCCCTTCAAGGCGAATGGCGGCAATTGAGTTCGGCGCAGGAAGGCGACGGGCAATTGGCGCTTGTCGGGGAAGTCTCCGAGGGGTCGCCCATGCGTATCGAGGGGATGTTCGACCCGCTGGGCGACAGGCTTCAAGGCAACCTGCGCCTGGAATTCGAACGCCTGGCGATGACCCACTTCGCGCCTTACGTGCGCGAGTTTGCCGGTTACACGGTTGAACAGGGTGAGGCCACGCTATCCCTTGATTACCGCCTCGAACAGGGGCAACTGAACGCCGACAACCATTTGATTCTGCGGCAGGTGGAGCTCGGCGAGGAAGTGGATGCCTCGGTGACCGATCTACCGCTGCGCACACTCGTAGGCGTACTCAAGAGCGATGACGGCGTCATCGAGCTGGATATCCCGATGCAACTGCCCCTGGACGATCCCTCCGAAGTCGATTTCGGTAGCATCATCGGCCAAGCGATTCGCCAGGCGCTGGAGAGCCTGGTCTCCTCACCACTGGAGACGCTATCCGAGGTGGTCGAGGGGGAAGGGGAAAACGATAGCGATGACGGGAACGAGGGCGACAGCGAGTCCGCCGAATCGGGCGATCCGAATTCGGCGGACGCGCAATCCAGCGCGAGTGACGAAGCGGAATCGAGTGAGGAGACGGGGCTCTACGAACGAGCCAGAACACGCCAGTGATACACGCGAGGAGTCGATGCCATGCAGCGATACCTGATCCAGCGCCATGTACGCCTACTTCTGTGGTCGCTCTGCCTGCTCGGCGGGATGCTGCTCGGCTGGAGTGCCTGGTCGCAAGACGCACCGCGCGGCACGGCACTGATCCTGACTATCGACGATGCCATTGGTCCTGCCACCAGCGATTACTTCCAGCGCGGCCTGGAGGAGAGCGAGGAGCGGGATGCCGAGCTGATGGTTGTCCAGCTCGATACGCCGGGCGGTTTGGATGCCTCGATGCGCGACATGATCAGCGCCATGCTGGGCGCATCGGTGCCGGTGGCCATCTATGTCTCACCGAGTGGCGCCCGAGCGGCGAGCGCAGGAACCTACCTGCTCTACGCCAGCCACGTGGCAGCGATGGCACCGGCCACGCACCTGGGCTCGGCAACCCCGGTTCAGATGGGCGGAGGGGGCGGCTTCCCCGGTACTGGAGGCAACGAGGAAAGCGAGGGCAGCGAAGCTGCCGGCACGCAGGAGAGCGAGACGACAAGCGAGGACTCACCACGGCGTGGCGAGACCGCCATGGAGCGCAAGGTACTCGAGGACGCAGTCAGCTACATTCGCAGCTTGGCACAGCGCCATGGACGCAATGCCGACTGGGCCGAAGCGGCAGTGCGTGAGGCAGTCAATCTAACGGCCAGCGAAGCCCTGGAGCGCAACGTGATCGATGTCGTGGCCAGCGATCTCGATGATCTGTTGGCTCAGCTCGATGGCCGCGAGGTCGTCATGGATGACGGTACGCGCATCCTCGATACGTCCGAGCTTAGCGTCGAACGCGTCGATCCCGATTGGCGGACCCAACTGCTGGCAATCATTACCAATCCCAACATCGCATACTTCCTGATGCTGCTAGGGTTTTATGGGTTGCTCTTCGAATTGATGAGCCCGGGCAGCCTGGTGCCGGGCACGATCGGGGTGATCTGCCTGGTACTGGCGTTGTATGCCTTCCAGGTTCTGCCTATCAACTATGCCGGGTTGGCGCTGATCGTGGCCGGGCTGGGGCTGATCGTGGGGGAAGCCTTCATGCCCAGCTTCGGCGTATTGGGTATCGGTGGCATCGTGGCGTTCGTGTTTGGTTCGGTGATGCTCATGGACGATGACAACCTGAGCATTTCTCTGCCGCTTATCGGGGGCGTCGCCCTGTTGGCGAGCGGCCTCATGCTGTGGGTCGTGACGCGCTTCCTGGGACTACGCAGACGCAGGCCCCGCACGGGGCAGGAGGAGATCGTCGGGTCCCGCGCCGTTGCGGCAGGCGATTTCGAAGGGGCCGGACGTGTGCGCATGCACGGTGAGCTGTGGAATGCCCATGCCTCGGTACCAGTCGGCAAGGGGCAGACACTCGAGGTCATCGGCATCGATGGCCTTACGCTCGAGGTGTCACCCCTCGATAACGATGGGTCCCCCGCCCCGCGTTCGCGTAGCGGGGCGGATTGAGCCATGGCCGACTAAGACGCTTACACGTTTAGCAACCTGAAGACCAAGGAGAGACATCATGATGATTTCGTATCTCGTACCGGTTGTACTGGCGCTCATGCTATTGGCCGCTTCGATTCGTATCCTGCCCGAGTACAAGCGGGGGGTGGTGTTCTTCCTTGGGCGTTTTCAGGGGGTGAAGGGGCCGGGGTTGTTTTTCATTCTTCCGGGGATTCAGAAGATGGATGTCGTCGATCTGAGGGTGATCACCATGGACGTTCCCGAACAGGATGTGATCTCCCAGGACAACGTCACGGTGCGTGTCAACGCGGTGCTGTATTTTCGCGTCGTCGATCCCGAGAAGGCCATCATCCAGGTCGAGAACTTCGTCAATGCCACCAGCCAACTGGCCCAGACAACACTGCGCTCTGTGTTGGGCAAGCATGATCTCGACGAAATGCTATCCGAGCGTGACAAGCTCAATGACGATATCCAGGAGATCATCGACATCTCGGCCGAGGGTTGGGGGATCAAGGTCGCCAATGTCGAGATCAAGCACGTCGATCTCGATGAGAGCATGATCCGCGCCATTGCCCGCCAGGCCGAGGCCGAGCGCGAGCGTCGCGCCAAGGTCATCCATGCCGAAGGCGAGATGCAGGCCTCCGAGAAGTTGCTCCAGGCGGCCAACGTCATGTCCGGCAACCCAGCCGCGTTGCAACTGCGGTATCTGCAGACCATGAGCGACATGAGCAACAAAAACGCGTCGACCATCGTCGTGCCTCTCCCCATCGACTTGATGGATGCCTTCAAGCAGATGGGAAGCAACAAGGGATCGGGGAGTGGTCCGGACTCGGCGTGATGCGTGATTCTCCCTGATCTGATAGAATTCGCCCCTTCTCGGCAAGAGCGCCTAAGACGAAAGTCCAAGGCGTTCTTCTATCTTCATGAGCAAAGGGATCGACAGCGCGTGAGTTTCGTTACTCCCCGCAGCACGCCCCAGGCCGGCTGCACGCCACCCTAGCGCACCCTCTCCCCGTCATGTCGCCCGATAATAGGGCGGCATGCATGACACGCCTGCCCGGCATTCCCCGTGCCGGGCAGGCGTGTGCGATTCCCGTTTTCCTGGTGCTCTGGCGCCTTATCTGACCCCTGGATTGGACCGCAGCATGATACGCTCCATCAAGCAAGAATGGTTTTCCAACCTCAAGGGCGACACCCTGTCGGGTATCGTCGTGGCCCTGGCGCTGATTCCCGAGGCCATTGCCTTCTCGATCATTGCCGGTGTCGACCCTAAGGTCGGCCTGTATGCCTCGTTCTGTATCGCCGTCGTGATTGCTTTCACTGGCGGACGGCCGGGAATGATTTCCGCCGCCACCGGGGCCATGGCGCTGCTGATGGTCACGCTGGTCCGCGAATACGGACTCGAGTATCTGCTGGCAGCCACGTTGCTCACCGGGGTACTGCAGATCGTGGCGGGCTATCTGAAGCTTGCCGACCTGATGCGCTTCGTGTCACGCTCGGTGGTCACCGGTTTCGTCAATGCCTTGGCGATCCTGATTTTCATGGCTCAGATCCCCGAACTCACCAATGTCACCTGGCATGTCTATGTCATGACCCTGGCGGGCCTGGGAATCATCTATCTGTTTCCCTATCTTCCCGCCATCGGCAAGAGCGTACCGTCGCCCCTGGTATGCATCGTGGTGCTAACTCTTGTGTATATCTTCTCGGGCATGGATATCCGCACGGTGGGCGACATGGGCGAACTTCCCGATACGCTGCCGGTGTTCCTGTGGCCGGACGTACCGCTCACCCTAGAAACCCTCATGATCATTCTGCCTTATTCCATCATGCTCAGTGTGGTAGGGCTTCTCGAGTCGATGATGACGGCGACCATCGTCGATGACCTGACCGACACCGGAAGCGACAAGAATCGTGAGTGCAAGGGCCAGGGCATCGCCAACATCGGTTCCGGCCTACTGGGTGGCATGGCGGGCTGCGCGATGATTGGCCAGTCGGTGATCAACATAAAATCCGGCGGGCGGACCCGGTTATCCACGCTGATTGCCGGCGTCGTGCTGCTGCTGATGGTGGTCTTCCTGTCCGACTGGGTATCCCAGATTCCCATGGCGGCTTTGGTGGCGGTGATGATCATGGTCTCGATCGGGACCTTCAGCTGGGAATCGCTACGTGATCTCAAGAAGCATCCGATGTCGACCAATATCGTGATGGTAGCCACCGTGGTGGTGGTGGTGTGGACCCACAACCTGGCGATCGGTGTATTCGTCGGCGTGCTGCTGGCAGCGATGTTCTTCGCCAACAAGGTCGGCAATATCCTGTACATCGGCTCCCAGGCAAGCGAGGACGGGCGGGGTCGTGAATACGCGGTGGTGGGCCAGGTGTTCTTCGCTTCATCCGAGCGCTTCATGGCGGCCTTCGATTTCAAGGAAACCGTCGAGAAGGTGGTGATCGATCTTTCCCGAGCGCATTTCTGGGACATCACCGCCGTACAGGCGCTGGATCGTGTGGTGATCAAGTTCCGCCGCGAGGGGACCGAAGTGGAGCTGGTGGGACTCAACGAGGCCAGTGCGACGATCGTCGATCGCTTCGCAGTCCATGACAATCCCGAAGCCGTCGAGAAATTGATGGGCGGACATTGATCTGGCGCAAGCGTCGGGGATGTTCACCCCCGGCGCAATGCGGTACAACGGGACGATATCGACAATGACGCCAGTAAGGAAAATCACACGATGACCGAACAGGTGATGGCCGCTATCGACGGCTCGCAATTCTCGGAAGGGGTGTGCGATTACGCCGCCTGGGCCAGCCTCGCGCTAGGCGCACCGCTCACCTTTCTCCATGTGGTCGATAACCACCCGCAAACCGCTGAGGCCGATCTTTCCGGTCACATCGGTCTGGGGTCTCGCGAACACCTGCTCGAGGAACTGGCCAGTCTCGATGAAAGGCGTGCCAGAATTGCCCAGGAGCGGGGACGGTTGATGCTCGATGCCGCCAAGTCGCGTGCCCAGCAGGATGGGGTGGAAGCGCCTGCAACCCGTCAGCGCAACGGCGAACTGGTCGAGACCCTGACGGAACTGGAAAGCGAGATTCGTCTGCTGGTCGTAGGCAAGTGTGGCGAGACGGCGCACATGGCGATTGAACATCTTGGTTCCAATCTCGAGCGTGTCGTACGCAGCCTGCATCGTCCGATCCTGGTAGTGCCTGATGCCTATCGCAAGCCGGCGCGAATCATGGTGGCCTTCGACGGTAGCAAGACCACCCGCAAGGGGGTGGAGATGATCGCCCAGAGTCCCTTGTTCAAGGGCATTGAGGTGCACGTGATCATGATTGGCGCGGGGCTGTCCGATACGCGGTCGCAACTCGACTGGGCCCTTGGGGCCCTGCACGATGCCGGTTTCGAGGCGCACGGCGAAATTCGTGCTGGTGATGTCGAAGAAAGCCTGTGCGGCTATCAGCGAGAGCACGACATCGACATGTTGGTCATGGGCGCCTACGGCCACTCGCGAATTCGCCATCTCCTGGTGGGCAGTACCACCACGGCAATGCTGCGCCATGCAAGCATCCCGGTACTGCTGCTGCGCTGAACCCGATAGGGGCACGGCGACCAGGCCACGAGACATACTCACATCGAAACGAGGACGACATGACCATAGTCAGACATGACGCCCAGGCACGCATGAGCCGCGCAGTAATCCATAATGGCGTTGCCTATCTTTGCGGTCAGGTAGCCGGCCCCGAGGCCCGCGGGCAGGATGTGACCGCACAGACCGAAAGCATGCTGGCGCGTGTGGATGCGCTGCTCAAGGAGATTGGCTCCGATCGTGATCGGCTGCTGTCGGCCACGGTTTATCTCAAGAATGCGAGTGATGTCGCAGCCATGAATGCCGTGTGGGATGCGTGGGTACCCGAAGGCCATGCGCC
Organism: Litchfieldella xinjiangensis; assembly: GCF_000759345.1. Lineage (GTDB taxonomy): Bacteria > Pseudomonadota > Gammaproteobacteria > Pseudomonadales > Halomonadaceae > Litchfieldella_A > Litchfieldella_A xinjiangensis. Next base: position 1,062,425 of record NZ_JPZL01000001.1, on the reverse strand, counting down.
GGCACGTACCTGTGTCTGTGCTCCGATGCCTGCCGATGACCTGAATGTCGAGATCACCGTGACGGCGGCGATACCACCCGTCTAGGCGTCGGTCGCTTCCTCGCTGGCGGTCTCCACGCGCTTCGGTTGGTGCCGCAGGAAGGCCGCCAGCCGCTCCGCTTCACATTCCCCTACCTGGCACAATTGGCTGGCGAGCTCAGCGTACTGACGCAGTATCGGATCGATCAGTCGCATGCGGGTCTTGTCGCCCTTGGCTTCGTCGGCCTCGTCTGCCAGCCACTCGAACAGTCTGCCCAGTCGAGCGACGTTAGGATCGCCGCGTCCGGTGTTGCCACGCAGGGCATCGACGGCCAGGCAGCGCAGCACCGTACGCTTGTTGGGATCGAGGCTCTCCTTGTCGAGCAGGGCCTCGGCCTGATGTACGAAGCGGTCCATGAGATGGGCGGTTTCTGCGGCACGCAGTTGGCGGTACTGGGCCTCGAGGCTCATGGTCAGTGCTCGTTGTTGGCTACGCAGCCCATGCAGCAGGGCCACCAGCAGGAGCAGAAGACTCATGGCGGCGACCAGCGTGAGGCCGAAGGTGCCCAGAGGCGCCAGGTCCTGAGGCGAAGGGGGCCAACGCAGGCCGCTTCCGGCAAGGGCCAGTCCCGCGATGGCGAGCGTGGCGATGACGATCGATATCGAAAGGGGCTTGGCGGGCATCTGGGCTCCTGGGGCTACGGCCGAAACGGCGAGGGAATATACGGTTATCGGCCAGCGCGCCGAGAACTGAAGCCAGGCCCTGGGCTCAAGCGTTAGTCGTCCTCATCCTCGCCTTCGTCATCCTCGCTCAGGTCCACCTCGATGGTTTCCGTCTCCGTCTCCGGCTGTTGCCGGCTGAACCAGGTCTGAATGAAGTTCTGCAAGCCGATATCCACCACGGCACGTTGTTCGAGCAGCGTGACTTCCAGGGAATCGCCTATGCGACTGACTAGGCTGATGCGGTCCAGCCGTTCGCCACCTTCCAGCGTCAACCGGCCATAGTCATTTTCCTGGGGCGGGGCGAGAGGCAGAAGCTGGACCTGCCAGGCCTCGGCATCCCCTTCGAAGCGCAACTCGTAAAAGTCATCGAGCGTTTCCCAATCGCCTCCCATCATCGCAACCAGGTGCCGTGCGAAGGCATAGCGGTCGTCGAGCAGCATGAACGCGGCTTCGACCGATTCGGCCTTGTCGTCACGGCTACCCGGGGCAGGCATGCCCTCGTAGAACGCCAGCGTCATGGTTTCGGGGGTCAGTAATTGCCAGATGACCCGTGTATCGCGTTGGTAGAGGAAGCGTCCGTCGCCGTGCAGCTGGGTCTGCTGCTCTTCACGCCAGCTGCGTTGTTCGAAGCGACCCTGCAAGGCGGCGGGCTGGGCCAGGCGTTCCCCCAGCGCCTCGAGATCGAAGGCATGGGCTAGCGGGGGCAGCAACAGCATGACAAAAAGCAGTGACAGGCCGGCGCAAAGACGTATAGCCGTGGCAAGATAAGCGGCGGGCATCGTAACGGCTCGTATCGAAGAGTGTGACTCTATCTTAACGGAAAATGTCAGGGTGTCTCGCTATTACCCGCGGGGAAACGCGTCGCCTGCAGACTATCCTTGATCTTCTTCAAATGAACGAGGAAGTCCTCCCCACGCCGCAGGGTCACGCCGGTGGCCAGGACATCGATCAACGCCAAATGGATCATGCGCGAGGTCATCGGCATATAGACGTCGGTGTCCTCGGGCGTGATCACCTCCAGGGTCTCGGTGCACTCACTGGCCAATGGCGAGCCCGGTGCGGTGATTCCGAGAACCACGGCGCCATTGTCGCGGGCCAATCTTGCGATCTCGACCAGTTCACGGGTTCGCCCGGTGTACGAGATGATGACCACGACATCCCCGGTATGGCAGGAGGCGGCCACCATGCGCTGCATGAGGACATCCTCGTAGGCCATCACCGGCAGGTTGAAGCGAAAGAACTTGTGCTGCGCATCCTGCGCGACGGGCCCCGAGGCACCGAGTCCGAAGAAATGAATCTGCTTGGCCTGGATCAGGTAGTCCACCGCGCGTTCGACGCGTCGGGCATCGAGGGCACGCCGGGCATCGTCGAGGGCGGCGATGGTCGCCCCGAAGATCTTGTCGCCATAGCCCGCGGCATTGTCATCACGTTCTACACTACGGCTGACATAAGGCGTGCCGCCAGCCAGGCTCTGGGCCAGCTTGATCTTGAAATCGGGATAGCCCTTGGCCTCGAAATTGCGACAGAAGCGATTGACGGTGGGCTCGCTTACCGAGGCGGCCTGGGCCAGTGTGGCAATGCTCATGCCGGTGGCTGAGGCCGGATCCTGAAGGATGACTTCGGCGACCTTGCGCTCAGAGCGGTTCAGTTCATCGAGGCGCGTACGGATGCGAGCGATCAGATCGTGGCTGGCCATGAAGAGAAGGACACTCCGTGACGGGTAACAGGGGGAAATCGGACCACGAGGTGAGGCTGTGCCACACTGTAGTGACGTGACCAGGGGAGTCGGTCTACCGATGTGGTGATATAACTACATGGGAGACATCCTAGCGCGAGCCAAAGGCCCGGCCAAGCGGATTAGCGCAATGGGGTTTTATTGGTGGTAACATTACTTAAAATATTGCCTTCAACGGGCCCGGTAACGTATTTTGTGCGTAATTTAACCATTTTTTTCAGGGGGCGTGGATGAGCCAGCAAAGCAGGGCATTGGGACTGACCGATACCGAAGTCGACCTGGCGCTTTTCGGCGCACTGGGCGACTTGTCGCTGCGCAAACTCTATCCGGCATTGTTTCAGCTCGATCGTGAGAGACTGCTACCCGAGTCGACCCGCATTCTTGGGTTGGCGCGTCAGGAGTACGACACTGACACGTTCAAGGCCAAGGTCGAGACAGCGCTGAAGAAACGCGTCAAGGCCAGTGAACTCGATGAGCAGGCACTGTCCCGTTTCCTGGCCCGCCTCGAGTACGCTCAAGTGGACTTTACCCAGAGCGGGGACTTCGAGGCGATTCGTCGCTGGCGCGAAGGGGCTACCCAGCCGATGGTGGTCTACCTGGCCGTGCCCGCGAGCATCTACGGCGCGATCTGCGGCAACCTGCAGGCCAGCGGTAGTATCGACGAAGATACCCGCGTCGTCGTCGAGAAGCCCATCGGTTACGACCTCGAATCCTCGAAAGAGATCAATGACGCCATCGGCGAGGTCTTTCCCGAAACCCGGGTCTACCGCATCGACCACTACCTTGGCAAGGAAACCGTACAGAACCTGATCGCCCTGCGCTTCGCCAACCCGCTGTTCGGCACCCAGTGGAACCAGAACCACATCTCCCATGTTGAAATCACGGTTGCCGAGCAGGTGGGGATCGAAGGGCGTTGGGGCTACTTCGACCAGGCGGGCCAGTTGCGCGACATGGTGCAGAACCATCTATTGCAGCTGTTGTGCCTGATCGCCATGGACCCGCCGGCGAACCTCGATGCCGATGCCATTCGCGATGAAAAGGTCAAGGTGCTCAAGGCGCTGAAGCCCTTTGGTATCAATTCCCTGGGGCGAGACGTGGTACGCGGCCAGTACACCGCCGGAACCTGCAACGGCGAGAGCGTCCCAGGTTATCTCGAGGAAGAGGGCGCCAACACCGACAGCAACACCGAGACCTTCGTGGCCATGAAGACCGAAGTGGCCAACTGGCGGTGGGCTGGAGTGCCGTTCTACTTGCGTACCGGCAAGCGCCTGCCAGACAAGCTGTCGCAGATCGTGATTCACTTTCGCCAGCAGCCGCACTATATCTTCGACCCTGACCAGCGCAGCCTGGCCTCCAACAAGCTCATCATTCGCCTGCAGCCCGAGGAAGGCATTGCGCTGGAAGTCCTGACCAAGGACAGCGGGCTCGACAAGGGCATGCGCCTGCGCCCGGGGCCGCTGCATCTCGACTTCAACAGTGCGTTCCCCAAGTCTCGTATTCCCGATGCCTACGAGCGTCTGTTGCTCGAGGTCATGAAAGGCCAGCAGTACCTGTTCGTGCGGCGCGACGAGGTGGAACATGCCTGGCAGTGGTGCGACCAGCTGGTCGAGGCCTGGGCCAACCATGACCGTCCGCCGCGCCGCTATCCGGCCGGTTCCTGGGGGCCGGTGGCCTCGATTGCCATGATCACGCAGGATGGACGTAGCTGGTACGAGGATTATTGATATGAGCCAGACACGTGAAAACCTGGCCAGGCAGCTGGCAGAAGCCGTCAGCGAGGCGCTGAGGGCCGACCTCGAGCATCAGGAGCGAGCCCTGTTGGTCGTGTCGGGAGGCTCGACACCCGTGCCTTTCTTCGAGGCTCTTTCGAGCATGGCGCTGCCGTGGGAGCGGGTCGATGTCACGCTGGCCGACGAACGCTGGGTCGACGAGAGCAGTGACGCGAGCAACGCGCGGCTGGTGCGGCGCCACCTGCTGACCGCCGCCGCCGCTAAAGCCAATTTCGTCCCGCTGACCACCGATGACGCTACCCCGGAACAAGGTGTCGAAACCGTCGCGGCACGTATTGCACAGCTCTCCTGGCCGGCCAGCGTGGTCATCCTGGGGATGGGGGGCGATGGCCATACGGCTTCCCTGTTTCCCGACAGCCCCGAACTGGGGCTGGCCTTGTCCACCGACGAAAGTGTCGTCGCCGTGCGTACCCCGAGCCAACCACAGCCTCGCATTACCCTGAGTGCGGGCTGTCTACACCAGGCGCGTCGCCACATGCTGCACCTCAACGGCGAAGATAAACGGGCCGTACTGGCATCGGCGCTGGCTGGCGACGACGTTCGCAAATTGCCGATTCGCGCCTTCCTGGCCTGCCCCCTGGCCGTTTACTGGGCCCCCTGATCTGTGGAGCAAACCATGACCATCGAAAAGCAACTGCCGTCTACCCGGACTTCCGAACTCGATAGCATCTGTCTCAAGGCGGAGATCATTCCGGTGATCACCATCGAGCGGATCGAAGACGCCGTACCGCTGGGCCGCGCTCTGGTCGAGGGCGGCTTGCCGGTGCTCGAAATCACCCTGCGCACCGCTTGTGCACTGGACGCCATCAAGCGCATGCGCGACGCGCTGCCGGGTGCGAGCATCGGGGTGGGGACCGTGCTGACGCCGGCCCAGTATCGTCAGGCGGAGCAGGTCGGCGCCGACTTCGTGGTGACTCCGGGGGCCACCGATTCGCTCTATCGTTACGGGGTCAGCAGCCCGGTGCCGATGTTGCCGGGGGTCTCGACCATTTCGGAACTCATGAATGGCTGGCAATACGGCTACCGTCGGTTCAAGTTCTTTCCGGCCGAGGCGAGTGGCGGGGCCAAGGCCATCAAGGCGTTCGGAGCACCGATTCCCGAGGCCCGCTTCTGCCCCACGGGTGGCATTACCGTCAACAATGCCGAAGAGTACCTGTCACTGCCCAATGTGATGTGCGTGGGGGGGTCCTGGCTGACCCCCAAAGAACTGATCGAAGCCGAAAACTGGGACGGTATCCGCGAACTCGCTCGTCAGGCCGCGGAGCGCTTTCACCACTGAATTGAACCCGTCGGACTCGACACATCTCTCTCTCGACAGCCCGTGCTGTTGTTTCGACCCGCCATCAGGCGGGTCTTTTTTCTTTAGAGCGTCGACGATTTCGCCCATAGGTTGACCTCGCCATCCACGGCGTAGCGGTCGATCTCCTCGAGTTCCTCGGCGCTGAAATCGAGACGTTCCAGGGCGGCGACATTTTCACGTAACTGCTCGGTGCGGCTGGCGCCGATCAGTACCGAACTGACCCGAGGGTCGCGCAGCAGCCAGGCCAGGGCCATCTGCGCCAGGCGTTGGCCGCGGCGTTCGGCAATCGTATTGAGCGCACGCACCCGCTCCAGGTTCTCCTCGCTCAAGTGCTCAGGCATCAGCGAACCGCCACCGGGTTGGTTGATACGCGCCGAGTCAGGTGCTCCATTGAGGTATTTCCCCGTCAACAACCCCTGGGCCAGCGGCGTGAAGGCGATGCAGCCCATGCCTTCCGCCTCCAGCGTGTCGAGGAGCTCGGACTCGACCCAACGATTGAACATGTTGTAGGCCGGCTGATGGATCAGGCAGGGCACCTGCCGCTCGCGCAGGAGTTGGCTTATTTCGCGTGTGCGTTCGGCAGAATAGGAGGAGATGCCGACATAAAGCGCCTTGCCCTGCTGGACGGCGGAGGCCAAGGCCGAGGCCGTCTCTTCGGCGGGCGTGTCGGGATCGACGCGGTGTGAGTAGAAGATGTCCACGTAGTCCAGGCCCATGCGTGACAGGCTCTGGTCGAGACTGGCCAGCAGCGACTTGCGCGAACCGCGCTGGCCGTGCGGGCCGGGCCACATCGGATAGCCCGCCTTGGTCGAGATGATCAGTTCGTCGCGATAGGGACGAAAATCCTCGCGTAGCAGCCGGCCGAAGTTGCGTTCGGCACTGCCCGGCGGCGGTCCGTAATTGTTGGCCAGGTCGAAGTGATTGATGCCAAGGTCGAAGGCGGTGCGCAACAGGTCGCGCTGGTTGTCGAGAGTGTCGACATCGCCGAAATTGTGCCACAGGCCCAGCGACAGGGCCGGCAGGTCGATTCCGCTGTTGCCGCAGCGGCGGTAGGGCATGCTTTCGTAACGCGATTCGTGTGCCTGGTAGGGCATGGAGCGCTCCTGGTTGGATGGATTACAAACCGAGGCTCACGAGGTCCTCATGGGTGGGTAGCGCGGCGTATGCGCCTGGCCGGGTCACAGCGTGGGCACCGCAATGGCAGGCGACCGACACGAAACGCTCGAGTTGCGCCGCGTCCTGATACCAACCCTGATCGAGTCCCGCCTTGGCGATCATGGCAAGCAGGCCGCCGATGAAGGCATCGCCCCCTGCGGTAGTGTCGACGGGCACCACCATGGGCGGGGTGACTGACAAGGTCGAGCCGACCGTACGGACTTCTACATCGTAGGGGCCATCGGTGATGATGACCAGACGTACGCCGGCTGCGAGGCGCTCGGCAAGCCAGGCATCGGCAGGATGATCGGCACGCAGGTAGTCGAGTTCCTCACGCGAGAGCTTGAGCAACTGGGCGCTGTCGAGCAAGCGAGTGACCAGGCCGATCTCCGCGTAGCCGGTCGGCCACAGGTTATGCCGCAGGTTGGCATCCACGCTGACCAAACAGCCCGCCTTGGAGGCCATGTCGGCCAATGCCAGCGTGGTTTCCGCAATGCCCGCGTCGGTCAGGCTGTTGGAGCAGAGGTGGAAGATCGCGGGTTCACCGAAGACGCCGGTGGGGAGGTGCTCGAGACGATAAAGCAGATCCGCCGCGGGGGGGCGGTAGAAATCGAACGTGCGCTCGCCTTGGGCATCGCGTGATACGAAGGCCAGGGCCGTGCGTGCCGCATCGGTACGTACCACGCCGGAAACATCCACCCCATGATGGGCAAGCTCAGCGGCCAGGAAGTCGCCAAAGTAATCGCTGCCCAACATGCCGAGAAAGCGACTGGGCACGCCCAGCCGAGCACAGGCTACCGCCACGTTGGCCGGCGCGCCGCCGGCGTAAGGGGTGAATGTCTCGGGCCCTTGCGCGGCGTCATCACCCAGTCGGTTCGAGAGCATGTCGACGAGCGCCTCGCCGAACGCGATGACTGGAGTCATTGCGGTTTCTCCTTCCTGTTTTTGCGGCCGTCCTGGGGCTGGGTTGCTTCCACCGCCTCGGACTTGCCGAAATTCTGGCGTACCAGGGCCAACAGGCCCTGCGTCGATGCGTCGAAGTCCTGGCTGCGCTCATCGATACGCTCGCTGATCTCCCCGGCGATACGCTTGCCAAGCTGAACGCCCCATTGGTCGAACGAATTGATGTTCCATATTACGCCCTGGACGAACACCTTGTGTTCATAAAGGGCGATCAGCGCGCCCAGGTTCTTGGGGGTCAGCTCGTCGAGCAGCAGTACGCTCGAGGGGCGGTTGCCGGGGCAGCTGTAAGGGTCGAGTTGACTGCCTTGCTGACTGCCTTCCATGAAGGCGTTGGCCTGGGCCAGCATGTTGGTGAGCAGCGCGAAGTGGTGTTCCTCGACCCCTGTCTCCGGCTTGAGCGAGGCAATGAAGTCGATCGGAACATAGCGGGTGCCCTGGTGGAGCAGCTGGAAGAAGGCATGCTGGCCATTGGAGCCGGTCTGCCCCCAGACGATCGGCCCGGTCTTGTAATCGACCGGGTGCCCGAAGATATCCACCGACTTGCCATTGGATTCCATGTCGAGCTGCTGAAGGAAAGAGGGCAATTGGTGCAGCGCCTGGTCGTAAGGCACGACGGCTTGCGTTTCAGCACCCTGGAAATTGATGTACCAGATACCGATTAAGGCCATCAGCACCGGCATGTTGCGGTCATTGGGCGCGCTGATGAAATGCTGATCCATCTCATAGGCACCTTCGAGCAGCTCCATGAACCCCTCGAAACCGATGGAGAGCGCGATGGGCAGGCCGATCGACGACCACATCGAATAGCGCCCCCCGACCCAGGCCCAGAACTCGAAGACGTTCTCTTCGCGAATGCCGAACTCCGTGGCGGCCTTGATATTGGTGGACGCCGCGATGAAGTGCGCCCCGACGTCGGCGTCCTCGCCGGCGTTGTCGAGGAACCAGCGACGTGCCGTCTTGGCGTTGAGCAGGGTCTCCTGGGTGGAGAACGTCTTGGTGGAGACGATGAACAGGGTGGTCGCCGGATCGAGCCGCTTGAGCACCTTCTGTATGTGTGCGCCATCCACATTCGAGACGAAGTGAAAGTTGAGCTCAGGTTGGCGGTACTTGAGCAATGCCCGGCAGGCCATGTTGGGGCCAAGGTCCGAACCGCCGATACCGATGTTCACCACATCGCGGATCCGCTCCCCGCTATAGCCTTTCCATTCGCCACTGCGCACCGCCTCCGAGAAGCGCCTGATCTGCTCGCGGGTGCGCTGTATCTCGGGCATGACATCCTGCCCATCGACCATCAGTGGCTCATTGCCGAGGTTGCGCAGGGCGGTATGCAGGACCGGCCGATTCTCGGTGACATTGATGATGTCACCCGAGAACATCTGCGCGCGGCGCTGCACCAGGGCCGAGTGGTCGGCGAGTTCGAGCAGCTTGGCGAGCACGGCATCCGAGACGTGATGCTTGGAATAATCGAGAAACAGCCCGCCGACACGCAAGCTCATTTTCTCGAAGCGCTGGGGATCGTTGGCGAAGTAATCGCGGATACGGTCCTGGGCGGTGTCTTGATGGAGTCGCTCGAGCGCCCTCCAGGTCACGCTGCGGGTGAGTCGGAACATGGCGAGAGTCCTGTTCTTGTGCTGTTTGAAGCGGGCGGCCAACGACTTTCTACGACTATAACGCTGAGGTGAATCGTGTCACCTTTAGACGTTTGTGGTAATCGTCGGCGAGGGCAATGTCTGTCAGGCTACGCGTTCACCGCGGGCCTCTTCGAGCAGGGCGAACCAGGTCGGCCGGTCGAGTGTCAGGCTGGCGCCCGCGAGCAGTTCGTCGATACGTGACTCGCGCAAGGTGCCGATCACCGGGACCGGGTGGCCGGGAAGGGCGCGTAGCCAGGCCAGAGCCAGGCCGGACGAACTGGCGTCATAGTCGGCTGCCAGGCGCTCCAGGGACTGGCCCAGCACGTCCTCGAAAACCGTGCCGCCGCCTAGCGGTGACCAGGCCAGGGGATTGAGCCCATCGGCCAATACGGCATCGAACAGGCCATCGAAAAGCGGTTCGGGGTGGGCCAGGGAGAGCTGCAGCTGATGACTTGCCAGGGTGTTCGACATGCATGCCTGCAGACGACGCCACTGCTCGGGAAAGAAGTTCGATACACCGACCGCAGCGACCTTGCCGCTGGCAATGGCCCTGTCCAGAGCCTCGCCGGTAGCCTCAGTATCCATGAGTGGGTCAGGGCGGTGCAGCAGGAAATGATCGAGTCGCTCGACCCCGAGTCGCTTGAGGGACTCGTCGATCGATTGGGACAGGTACTCGGGTGAACTGTCGTAATGCTTGACCCCATGGCGCGACGTGTCACGTGCCGGGGTCACGATGCCGCCCTTGGTCACGATATGCACGCGCTGGGCCAGGGCGGGCCTGGCCCTCAAGGCATTGCCGAATAGGGTCTCACCCTGACGATCGCCATAGATATCGGCATGGTCGAACCAGTACAGGCCCTGGTCGAGGCGAGCCTCGATCCAGTCGGCCATCGCTTCGGGCTTGTGAAGTTCTTCACGCTCGCGAAGGCGCATCATGCCGAGCATGAAAGGCACATCGATGGTCAGAGCCTCGCTCATGCCGTGGCCTCGCTGATCGTTGCCGCCAGAAGGTGTTGAGCGCCAGGCACCAGCCACACCGGATCGAGGCGCGTGCAGGCGGTTTCCACACACAGAAAGCGTGGCGCAGCATCGATTGGCGTGTCGTCTGGCGGGGCATCGCCCGGATGCCACACGACCGTGGAGTCGCTTCCCTGCTTGGCGATGCGCAAGCGGCGACGGCCATCGTCGAGTATCGTGACCCGGTTGGATTCGTAGATACGATCGACTGGCCCGCGAATGCCCAGCTCACCTTGCTGGAACTGCTCGGCAAATCCCTGGTTCTTGTCCAGGTAGCGGGCCCCGGCCAAGCCTTCGACACGACACCGCTGGGCCTCGGCCACGGCAAAATAGCTGTGCAGCGCGGCCGTCATCTTAGCCGGCGTCTCGCCGCGGTGCTCGGTGATCAGCTCGACATGCAGCCGCTGGGCATTGGCCTGGATCACTGCGCGCGGCGACAACTGGCTGTGCAGGCGCTGGGTCGGCGACAGATGCAGCTCGATGCCTTCCTCATGCTCATCGACTGCATCCAGGTGCCACTCGGCCTTGCGTGCCGGGCCATGCATCGGGCCGGAGCGATCGGGTGTCTCGTCGGCCGTATGCTCATCGGCGAACCATGGCCAGCACAGTGGAATGCCGCCGCGAATGGCGCCGGGCAGGTCTTGCGGGGTCGGGGTGACCCACAGCCAGCCGGCGTCCTGGTGTGGCGGAGCGTCCGGAGGAGTGGCGCCGTAAGGCAGGTAGTGCAATACCTGAGCACCCTGCAGCGATACCGCAATCTCGCCCCAGGATTCGCGAGCCAGCCACACGTTGCGTCCGGCCCATTCTGCCTGGCGCTGCCCTTGTGTCGCGTCGAGCAATTCACGCAGCGACGACGGAATCATGCCACCTCCTCGTTATGCAATGCTTCGGCTGCCCCGAGCAGACCTGTCCAGGGCGCGGTCACTACCCAAATGGGAATGTCCGCATTGTAGGCACTCATGCGCCCCTTGTCGGCAAAGGCCTCACGGAAGCGGCTTTTCGGCAGCCAGTCGAGAAGCCGTGGCAGAATGCCGCCACATAAATAGACACCGCCCCGCGCTCCCAGCGTCAGCGCTGCGTCGCCACACACGTCACCGAGGATCTTGAGGAAGCGCCTGATCGTCTCCTCGGCGATGGCATCGCCCTGGTTGGCTGCGTTGGTCACCTCGGCAGGGCTTTCGTGACGCGGGTTGGCCCCCTTGAGTGCGCAGTGCGCCGCATACAGGTCGAGCAGGCCCTGGCCGCACAGCACGCGCTCTACCGAGACGCGACCGTAGCGGTTATTGAAATAGCGCAACAGGTTGTGCTCGCGCTCGTCGGTAGGGGCAAACGTGACATGGCCGCCCTCGGTGGGCAGCGGCACCCAGGCGTGCTGGCCGGGGAATACCCCGGCCACGCCAAGCCCTGTGCCCGGGCCGATCACCAAACGCGCCGCGCCGGCCGCGGGCTGTCCCCCACCCACGGCAACCAGGTCGCTGGCATCGACGTGCGGAACGCCCAATGCCTGGGCGGTAAAGTCGTTGATCACCTTAAACAGCTCGAGCCCTAGGTCGGCCTTGACCTGACGCTTGGAGAACGTCCAGGCGTTGTTGGTCATGCGCACCTGGTCGTCATGGACCGGGCAGGCGAAGGCCAGGCAGGCCTCGCGGGGTGCCTGTTCGCCATCATGGCCGACCTGAGCAAGGTAGTCGCGCACCGCGTCGGCCAGTGTGGGGTAGTCGGCACAGGCCAACTGTCGAATGTCCCGCAGCTCGAAAGTATCCGGGGTCACCAGGCCAAAGCGGGCGTTGGTACCACCGATGTCACCAATCAGGGCAGGGCGGATCATTGATCCTCCTGCTGGATCTTTTCGAGTTCACGGGACATGACATCGTTCTCGAAGCCGCCGAAGACCCCGGCCCCTTCCTCGGCGCCTGCCGCCAGGTGGCGGAAGCCGGAGAACAGCTCGCGCCCCATGCCGAAGTGGTTGTGCTCCAGGTTGGGATCCAGCAAGGGGCGGCCAGACAGTTCGGCGTCATCGACCAGGGCCCGCAGCTCGCCCTTGTCGGTATCGAGTCGCACGACATCACCATCCTTCAGCTTGGCCAGCGGCCCGCGATCGATCGCCTCGGGGGTGATATGAATGGCGGCAGGGACCTTGCCCGAGGCCCCCGACATACGCCCATCAGTGACCAGGGCGACCTTGTAGCCGCGATCCTGCAGCACGCCAAGGAACGGGGTCAGCTTGTGCAGCTCGGGCATACCATTGGCCTTGGGCCCCTGGAAGCGCACCACGACCACCACATCACGATCCAGCTCACCGGACTCGAAGGCCGCCTTGACCTGGTTCTGGTCGTTGAAGATGCGCACTGGGGCCTCGACGACGCGGTGTTCCTGCTTGACCGCCGAGACCTTGATCACGCCACGCCCCAGGTTGCCGTCGAGGACCGTCAGGCCCCCGGTGGGCGAGAAGGGCTCGGCAACCGGACGCAGCACGTCGAGATCATGGCTCTGGGCCGGGCCCTCGCGCCACACCAGCTTGCCGTCTTCGAGGAAGGGCTCCTGGGTATAGGCGGTGAGGTCGGTGCCGAACACGGTCGGAATGTCGGCGTGAATCAGCCCGGCGCCGATCAACTCGCGGATCAGCAGGCTCATGCCGCCGGCCGCCTGGAAGTGGTTCACGTCGGCCTGACCGTTGGGGTAGATGCGCGTCATGCTGGGGATGACCGCAGAAAGCTCGGTGAAATCATCCCAGGTGATGGTCAGGCCGGCCGCCGCGGCCATCGCCACCAGGTGCAGGGTGTGATTGGTGGAACCGCCCGAGGCCAGCAGGCCCACCATGGCATTGACGATGGCTCGCTCGTCGATCTGCTTGTAGAACGGCCGATAGTCGCCGCTCTGCTCGGTATTGCGAATGGCCTGTTCGGTGGCGTAGCGAGTCAGTGCATCACGAATCGGCGTGCCAGGATTGACGAACGAGGCGCCGGGCAGGTGCAGCCCCATCATCTCCATCATGAGCTGATTGGAGTTGGCGGTGCCGTAGAAGGTGCATGTCCCCGGGCTGTGGTAGGACTGTGACTCGGCTTCGAGCAGATCCTCGCGGCTGGCCTTGCCTTCGGCGTAGAGCTGGCGCACACGCGCTTTCTCGTTGTTGGGCAGACCGCTGGTCATCGGTCCGCCTGGCACGAATACCGCCGGCAGATGACCGAATCGCGCAGCGCCGATGAACAGACCCGGCACGATCTTGTCACAGATACCAAGATATAAAGCAGCATCGAACATGTTGTGCGACAACGCCACGGCGGTGGCCATGGCAATCACGTCGCGGGAGAACAGCGACAGTTCCATGCCTGGCTGGCCTTGGGTCACGCCGTCGCACATGGCTGGGACACCGCCAGCGAACTGGGCCGTGCTGCCCATGCCGCGTGCCGCTTCCTTGATGGTTGCCGGATAGTCCTCGAAAGGACGATGCGCCGACAGCATGTCGTTATAGGAGGAAACGATGCCCAGGTTGGCGCTGTTGGTCAGCTTGAGGCGATCCTTGTCGCCCGGGTGATCGCAGCCGGCGAACCCGTGAGCCAGGTTCCCGCAGGAGAGTTCGCCACGATGGACGCCCTGCCGGTGTTGTTCCTCCATGTGCTGCTCATAGAGGTCGCGACGATGACTGGAACGTTCACGGATGCGTCGGGTGACTCGGTCGACGGTTTCGTGAAGGGGAGGCGGTTGAATGGCCATGGAATCCTCGCTTGCCGGTCTTGGTCAGTATGTTGGTAAATTTAACAAAAATTCGCCTTGAATGTCGCCGTTTTCTGGGGCAGATTAGCCCAATCATGTAGGATTATTTCGCTGTTGTCGGGTGTCGCGGTCTTTCGTTTGCTTCCACAACAGCCACGCTCTCCCAACAGCATAGATGTATGAGGATGCCGCCATGACGTTACGTGTAGCCATCAACGGGTTTGGCCGGATCGGTCGCAACGTGCTGCGTGCACTGTATGAGAACGGCTACCGCGATCGGATTCAGGTCGTTGCGATCAATGACCTGGGCGATCCCGCACTCAACGCCCATCTGCTCAAGCACGATAGTGTGCATGGTCACTTTGCTCAGTCGGTCTCGCATGACGAGGAAAGTCTTATCGTCGACGGCGAGCGAATCAAGACGCTTTCCGAACGCGATCCGTCACGGCTGCCCTGGCAGTCGCTGGAGATCGATCTGGTCATGGAGTGTACCGGGCTATTCACCAAGCGTGCCGGTGCCGCAAAACACCTGGAAGCCGGCGCCAAGCGCGTGCTCATCTCGGCACCTAGCCCGGATGCCGATGCCACCGTGGTCTATGGGGTCAACGAGCGCGTACTCAAGCCCGAACATACCGTGGTCTCCAACGCCTCGTGCACGACCAATTGCCTGGCGCCGGTGGCCAAGGCACTGAATGACGCCATCGGCATCGAAAACGGCCTGATGACCACCGTGCATGCCTACACCAACGATCAGAACCTGTCCGACGTCTATCACACAGACCCGTACCGGGCGCGTAGTGCTACCCAGTCCATGATTCCCACCAAGACCGGTGCGGCTGCGGCAGTCGGGTTGGTGCTGCCCGAGCTCGATGGCAAATTCGACGGCCTGGCGGTACGCGTGCCGGTCATCAACGTGTCGCTGGTCGACCTGGTATTCACGGCGAGTCGTGATACCACCAAGGAAGAAGTCAACGAGATCGTCACCCGGGCGGCCGAAGCGTCTTCGGTACTGGCCGTCAATGCCCAGCCGTTGGTGTCCATCGACTTCAATCACGATCCGAACTCATCTACCTTCGATGCCAATCACACCCGCGTCAATGGCCGCATGGTCAAGGTCATGGCCTGGTATGACAACGAGTGGGGCTTCTCCAACCGCATGCTGGATACGGCCCTGGCGATGCAGGCCGCTGGCTGACATCCGCTAGCTGATTCACGGCTTGGGGACATCCTTGGATGTCCCTTTTTTCGCTCTGGCTGTGCCCGCTCGCGCGTCGTGCACATCAATAGCTCGTTAGCTGGCCAATCCGGCCGCTGTATCCTCACGTTTATGGCCAAACCTGCTAAGCTGCGAAATTACGTATAGGTTAAAGCTACATTCCTCGATTGACACAATTGCTCGGTTTACAGGACGGATGGTCGACTGCGATGCGCAATAGCGTAGACGATGTGCAACTACTGCTGGGGTCACGAATACGGGACGCGCGCCATGACAGAATGGGACGTATCGTGGGCGTCGACCAGACACGTGATCTCCCGGCATTGCTGATCGCCTGGGCGGGCACGCGTGGCGTCGTCAGGGTTGACATCAGCCGTGACGAACTGCGCGGGTTGCTGGCCGCACGCCAGAGCATCTCGGTGAAGCGTCCCGCAACCCGGACCAGCGGAGGGCGCGACGATGACGCCGAGAGCACCAGCCGACAGAAGGAGATCGAGGAGAGAGAGCCGTTGGCGACAGGAACCGCCACACTGCGATGATCCTGTTACGTTGCCCCGTCGCAGCGTTGGGCAGGGCGGTGAAGGTCAAGGGACTACCATGAACATGACGACCCAGATTTCGGAAGGCTTCGAGCTGTTGAAGCGTTTCGAACGCCTTAGTGAGCAATTGCCAGGCACCCTTTATCAGTGTCGTCTCGCTCCGGACGGTGCCTTCAGTTTTCCCTTGGTGAGTGCCAGCATGCAGCGTATGTTCGGTCTCGACGCCGAGGCTGTAATGCAGAATCCGCAACTCGTCCTGTCCCGGATTTACCCTGACGATTCCCATTGTCTATGGCATAGCGTCCAGCGCAGTGCCATGAGCCTCACTGAGTGGCAGCACGAATTCCGCTATTGCCACCCCCTGGAAGGGGTGCGCTGGGTGTCGGGGCATGCCACCCCGCAACGAGAAGCGGATGGCTCGATTCTATGGCACGGTTTCTGTGAGGACATCACCCGCCACAAGAATTCGCAACTGGCCCTGCTCGAGAGTGAGCGCCGTTATCGTTTCATTGTCGAAAATGCATCCGACCTGATCGTACTAATAGATAGCGAGGGGGTCTGCCGCTTTGTCTCGCCTTCGGCTACCTCGGTGCTCGGCTACGATGCACAGGCCCTGGATGGCCAGGAACTGATTCGCTGGCTGCCGCCTGACGATGCGCCACGCATTCAGCGTCTGATTCATGAAGCCGCGGCACGAGGGCAGTCGATACAGCTCGAGCTCCGTGTACGCCATGCCAACGGTCACTATCTGTGGCTGGAGGCCAACTGTTCTCCGTATATCAGCCCCATGACGGGCCGCTATCAGTGGCTACAGGTGGTGGGGCGCGACATCACCGATCGCAAGCGACGCGACATGCGCCTGCACGAACTCTCGACCACCGACAGCATGACCGGTGCACTCAATCGTGCGGCGTTCATGGGATGTCTGGAGAGCGCGCTCGAGTCCGCCGATCATACGCATACCCGGCTGTCTCTGGTGGTTTTCGATGTCGATCACTTCAAGGAGACCAACGACGCCTGGGGGCATGCTGCCGGCGACCTGGTGCTCGCCTGCCTGGGTGAAGTCTGTCGTACGACACTCAGGTCCAACGATATCTTCGGGCGGATCGGTGGCGAAGAATTCGCCCTGGCGCTGAGTGGTCAGTCGCTACAGGAAGCGATGATGCTGGCTGAGCGCATGCGTGCCAAGTTCGAGGAACTCCAGGTGGAGTTCCACGGCCACTGGCTGGGATTGACGGTCAGCTTCGGCGTCGCCGAGCGCATACGTGGCGAATCCATGGCAGAGTTGCTGCATCGTACGGACATGGGGCTGTATACCGCCAAGCGTCTGGGACGCAACCGCGTTCAGCAAGCCTAGTCGTCCCACGCCCAAGGAAATACAATGTCAGAAACTGCTCCGCAGCCCGGCCGTGGCGCGTTGTCGCTTGTTTGCCTCGATTCCATCGATGACGTATCCGCCGAGGTTTGGGATGGTCTCGTAGGTCACGCCTACCCCTTTCTTCGCCATGCCTTTCTACACGCTCTGGAAGCCAGCGGTGCCGCCAGCTCTCGCAGCGGCTGGGTTCCGTATCACCTGACCCTATGGCAACAGGACAGGTTGGTCGGTGCCATGCCGCACTATCGCAAGGCCCATTCCTATGGAGAATACGTCTTCGATTGGGCCTGGGCCGATGCCTGGCAGCGGGCCGGCGGCGACTATTACCCCAAGGGCCTGTCGGCGATTCCGTTCACCCCCGCGCCCGGGCCGCGGCTGGTACTCGATCCGGGCGTTGACCCCGTCGAGGCACGACAGATCATGGCCGAGGCATGGTCGTCGGATGACGTTTCCAGCTGGCATCTTCTCTTCGCCGAGGATCGCGAGATCGATACCTGGCGCAGCGCCTGCCCTCAACTGATCGAGCGCCACGGCGTGCAGTTCCAGTGGCACGACGATGCCTATGGCGACTTCGAAGGCTTTCTTGCCGCGCTGACCTCGAAGCGACGCAAGGAGATCCGCCGTGAACGGCGGCGGGTCGCCGATCAGGGGCTAACGCTGACGCGGCGCGTGGGGAACGAGATCACATCTGCCGACCTGGCGCATTTTTATCGTTGCTACCAGATGACTTACCTGGAGCGCGGACAGCAAGGCTATCTGAACCTGGACTTCTTCGGGCGGTTACTGGCGACCATGCCCGAGACCCTGGTACTCATCCAGGGGTGGCACGCATCGCGGCCGGTCGCCGCCGCCTTGTGCTTTCAGGGCCAGGACACCCTATATGGTCGTTATTGGGGCAGTGAGGTTGAAGCCGATTGCCTGCACTTCGAGGCGTGCTACTATCAGGGCATCGAGTATTGCCTGGCTCAGGGGCTGAGTCATTTCGATCCCGGTACCCAAGGCGAGCACAAGTTGGCCAGGGGCTTTGCGCCGAGACGGTTACGCTCGCTCCATTACCTGGCCGACCCCGGGCTTCGCCATGCCGTGGCCCGTTTCTGTGCCGAGGAGCGCCAATACCTGGTGGCATATCATCAGGAACTGAGCGCGTCCCTGCCCTATAAGCAGCACTGAATGCAATGCGTACTCGGCGTGGCGTCGGCGAAGATGGCATAATGCGCGGCATCATGAATCGCCGACGGGACGTCGTGAATGTTGAAGTGGCTCGCAATCGTGCTGGTCGCCTTGCTGGGACTGCTGCAATACCGCCTGTGGTTCGGGGAGGGCGGCCTGCAGGAGCTGGCCCAGATCCGGGCGCGGGCCGATGCCCTGGAAGAGGAAAACTCGCCGCTGCGGGCACGCAATCAGCGCCTGGCGGCTGAAGTCGTCGACCTCAAGAATGGCCTCGATGCCATCGAAGAGCGTGCGCGTAGCGATATCGGCATGGTGCGCGAGGATGAACACTTCTACTGGGTTCCGGGCGTCGCCGCCGAGGCAGCTATCGTCGAACAGCAGGCCATGCCCGTCGATTCTCTCCCGAGCGATGCCCAGGAGACCCCCCGATGAGTCGCGTGTGGTGGATCGTGCCCGCGGCAGGTCAGGGCCGCCGGATGGGCGGCGATCGCCCCAAGCAATATCTTGAACTGGGCGGCCGACCCATTCTTGCGCATACCCTCGAGCGGCTTCATGAAGCCTTGCCCGACGCCGAACTTTGCCTGTGCCTGGATCCCGATGACCAGTGGTTCGATCCCGCCTGGGTGCCCTTCGAGCATTGGCGGCGCGTACCCGGAGGGGCCGAGCGGGCCGACTCGGTGGCCCATGCCCTGGCGGCCATCGAACTTGAAGCGGCGCGGGACGACCTGGTGCTGGTGCACGATGTGGCGCGCCCCTGTGTGAGCGTCTCGGACCTGGCCGCATTGATGGCAACGCTTAGCGATGCCCCCTGGGGGGCATTACTGGCGGCACCGGTCGCCGACACGGTCAAGCGTGACGATGACCGGGGCCATGTCCAGGCCACCGTGCCACGCCAAGGGTTGTGGCAGGCGCAGACCCCGCAAGGCTTCCGCTACGGGGTATTGAGCGATGCCCTGACCGCTGCCTGTCGCCAAGGCTTGGCCTTGACCGATGAGGCGTCGGCCGTCGAGGCGTTCGGTGGCAAGCCCCGGCTGGTCGCCGCCCGGCGCGATAACCTCAAGGTCACCCATCCCGAGGACCTGGCCCTGGCGGCCCATATCCTGGCAACCCAGGCGGCGGCCTCGTCGGCGGGGTCCCCCCCTTCCATCACTCCTACTCAAGAGAGCGGCGAATGAGTCTGCGAATCGGCCATGGTTTCGATGTGCATCGCTTCGGTGACGGCGATCATCTGAAGATCGGCGGCGTCGCGATCCCTTTCAGCCAAGGCTTCATTGCCCATTCCGATGGGGATGTGCTGTTGCATGCCGTCAGCGATGCCTTGCTCGGGGCATGTGCCCTGGGCGATATCGGACGTCACTTTCCCGATACCGATCCGGCCTGGAAGGGCGCGGATAGCCGCGCATTGCTACGCCACGTCGTATCGTTGGTGGCTCAGTGCGGTCATCACGTGGTGAATGTCGACGCCACGGTGATCGCCCAGGCACCGCGCATGGCTTCGCATATCGAGACGATGGTCGCCAATATCGCCAGCGACCTGTCGATGCCACTGGATGCGGTCAACGTCAAGGCCACCACCAGCGAGCGCCTGGGCTTCACCGGCCGTGGAGAAGGTATCGCTGCCGAGGCGGTGGTGCTCCTGCAGAAGGGCGGCTCGGGTGAATGAGGTCATGGATGAGCGGGGTCATGGATGACTGAGACGGCATCCGCCTGGCCCCCGAGCTGGTCACGGGTCCTGAATAATCTCATGGGACCGCCACCTGCGGGAGCGTTCCGTGCTAGCCCCGAGGACTTTCAGGTCGAGGAGCAACTCGGGTTCGCACCGGAGGGACAGGGCGAACACCTCTGGCTGTGGGTCGAGAAGCGCGACATGTCCACGCTGGAGGTGGCCAGACGTTTGGCACGCGCCTGTGAGGTCACGCCTCGCGATATCGGCTATTCGGGCATGAAGGATCGGGTGGCAGTGACTCGGCAGTGGTTGTCGGTCCACCTGCCGGGCCGTGAGGCGCCTGTCGACCTGGTTCAGCGGCTCGACGATACACCCGTGGTAATACATGAGCAGGCGCGCCATCCGCGCAAGCTCAAGCGGGGAGTGCACCGTAGCAACCGCTTCGTGCTGCGCCTGACGGGTGAGGTCGCGCGTGACCCTGACGTGGAACGGCGCTGGCAATGGCTGTGCGATCATGGCGTACCCAACTTTTTCGGCCCCCAGCGCTTCGGCCCGGGAGGACGTAACCTGGTCCAGGCGAGGCGAGTGCTCGCACGTGGCTGGCGCAAGCGCGACGATCGTGATGGCATGATGTTGTCGACGGCCCGCAGTTTTCTGTTCAATGAGCTGCTGTCACGACGCGTCGCCGATGGAAGTTGGCGAACCGGGCTACCCGGTGAGGTGATGATGCTCGACGGTACGCAGAGCCATTTCCTGGCCGAGCGCATCGATGGAACATTGTCGGATCGTCTGGCCTGCCTGGATGTGCATCCGACCGGCGTGCTCTGGGGCAGTGGCAACCTGGCTTCCCAGGGCCAGGCCCAGCAGGTTGAAGCCATGTTGGCCGAGCGCGAGCCCTCGCTGTGTGAGGGGCTGGATCGTGCTGGGGTTCGGATGGCCCGCCGAGCACTACGGATTCGCCTGGGCGAGCCGATGTTAATACGGGAGGCGCAGGCCTTGACGCTGCGCTTCGATCTACCTGCCGGCGCTTTCGCCACGTCGGTATTGCGCGAACTGATGCATCACGCCGACCTCTGCTAGCGCGGGTCGATATAGGACACTCGGGAATAGACGATGCGTAAACTGTTGCTGTCAAACGACGATGGTGTGCATGCCCCGGGACTTCGGGCGCTTTACGATGCTCTGACCGCCCATGCCCGGGTCCGTGTAGTGGCGCCGGATCGCGACAAGAGTGGGGCAAGCAACTCCTTGACGCTGACACGCCCCTTGGCGCTCAACGCGTTGGATAACGGCTTCTACAGCGTCGACGGTACCCCGGCTGATTGCGTCTACCTTGGGGTGAACGGGGTCTGGGACGAGCGCCCCGACCTGGTGATTTCAGGTATCAATCATGGCGGCAACCTGGGCGACGACGTGCTCTATTCGGGGACCGTGGCTGCGGCGATGGAAGGGCGCAACCTGGGGATGGCGGCGATCGCGATGTCGCTGGTTGGCTCGCGCTATTTCGATACGGCGGGGCGCGTCGCCGCGAGCCTGGTCGGGGCGGCCGACCAGCTCTCGCTGCCCCCGCGTAGCCTGCTCAACGTCAATGTGCCCGACGTTCCCTGGGAAGAGCTCAAGGGGTTTCGCGTCACACGAATGGGCTATCGTGGCCCGGCGGCTCAGCCGCTCAAGGTGCTCGACCCGCGCGGTCGCGAGCGCTACTGGATCGCCGCGGTCGGTGCCAGTGCCGACGACGGCGAGGATACCGATTTTGCCGCCGTCGAGGCGGGTTATGTCTCGATCACACCGCTGCAGACCGACCTGACCCGGCATGCGGCCTTGCGCGACGTTCAGGGTTGGTTGGATGCACTCACATGAACTGAGCGGTGTCGGCATGACATCGCAGCGAACCCGGGATCGACTCGTGGCTCGTCTCAAGTCGTCAGGCATCGAAGACTCTCGGGTACTCGATGTGATGCGGCGGGAGCCGCGTCACCTGTTCCTCGACGAGGCCTTGTCGCATCGGGCTTATGAGGACACGGCGCTGCCTATCGGTCACGGCCAGACGCTGTCCCAGCCGTGGATCGTGGCTCGCATGACCGAGCTGGTGCTCGATGAAGCCCCTGAGCGGGTACTCGAAATCGGCACGGGATCGGGGTACCAGACACTGGTGCTGTCGCGGCTGGTGCCGCAGTTATGGTCCATCGAGCGGATTGCCGCACTGCACCGGCGCGCCGGTGAACGTCTGCGTCGGCTGGGGGCCAATAATGTTCGTCTGCGCCTGGCGGATGGCGGCCATGGCTGGCAGGAGGCCGCTCCCTTCGATGTGATTCTGCTCACGGCCTGCGCCAGCGAATTACCGCGGGAACTGCTCGCTCAGCTCGCCGAAGGCGGGCGACTGATCGCCCCGGTGGAGGAGCCGGATGGCAGCCAGTGGCTGACCCAGGTTCGCCGTCGCGATCGGATTTATGATTACCAGCGCCTCGAGCCGGTGCGTTTCGTCCCACTTTTGCAAGGAGTCATTCATTGAAGCGAGCGTTTTCCCTGTTTCTCAAGGGAGCCGGCATGGGAGCCGCCGATGCGGTCCCCGGGGTCTCGGGCGGTACCATCGCCTTCGTCACTGGCATCTATCGGGAACTGATCGACACCATCAGCCGCTTTGGGCCCAGTGCTTTCCCCGTATGGCGTCGCGAGCGATGGCCGGGGCTTGTGAAGCATTTCAACCTGGCCTTCCTGGCGCCCCTGTTATTGGGCATAGCCATCAGCCTGCTTAGTATGGCGCATGCCGTGACCTATCTGATGGAAGAGCATGGCCTGTTGCTGGATGCCTTTTTCTTCGGCCTGGTAGCGGCCTCGGCCTTCGTCGTCAGCCATCGGATACGGCGTTGGCACTTGTGGCACGTGTTACCGTTGATCGCCGGGTTGCTGCTGGCGAGGCAGCTGCCGGGATTGATGCCGAGTGTCGCTGCATTGGGCGCGGATTGGCTGATCCTGGCCGTGGGCGGCAGTATCGCTATCAGCGCGATGTTGTTGCCCGGGGTATCGGGAAGCTTCCTGCTGTTGAGCATGGGACTCTACGGAACCGTGATGCAGGCCATCAAGAGCGTTGAACTCGGTCTCCTGATGCCGTTTGCGGCAGGGTGCGCCCTTGGCCTGTTCTTCTTCTCGCGGTTATTGTCCTGGCTGCTGCGGAGTTATCCCGTTGCCACCTTGCAACTCTTGATCGGGTTCATTCTCGGCTCGCTGCCGACCCTCTGGCCTTGGCGAGAGTTGATCGGGTACCAGTTAGGGCCTGACGACAGAATGATCCCGTTGGATTATCGCTATCTACTTCCCGGCGATTACGCCCTGCTGACCGGCGAATCTGCACAGCTTTACGGCGTTTTGGCCCTGATGCTGGTCGGCCTGGGTCTGGTCATCGTCATCGATCGTTTTTCTCTGGAGGAGGACTCCTATGCGTAAGGCCCTTTTGATTTCCGCCATGGCCTTGGGTGTGGCTGGCTGCACGACACAGCAGCAGGGGCCCTCCCAAGTACAGGTGCAGGACCTATCTGTAAGCCGCGAGCGTGGGGCGGCGAGTTCCTATACCGTCGAGCCCGGCGATACGCTGTATGGCATTGCCTGGCGTCACGACATGGATTTTCGCGAGCTTGCAAGGCTCAACGCCATCGGCCCGCCTTACCGCTTGCAGCCCGGCCAGGAGCTTCGTTTGGGCGGCAGCGGCGAACAACAGGCCCAGACGCAGCGTCGTGACATGGCGCAAGCGACGGCGACCGGCACGCAAGTCAGCGGCGCGATTGATGTCGACGCCAGCGGCGGCAACCCTGATTGGCTGGCACCGGATGAGCGTGCCATCGCCCGCAACAGTCAGCTGAACGCGCGTTCCATAGAGGAGTCCGGTACCAGCCCGGCGGCCCTCGGTGCGGCTGCCGTGGCGGGCGGTCAGCAGGCCGCCCAAGGAACGACCGGTGGTGGCCCTGGCCCGATATTCAATTACGACAGCCCCGGCGCCGATGGGCGGCTCAGTGAGCGGGACCTGAGCGAGCGTGAGATCCTAGAGCGTCAACAGGCCCAGGCCCAGCAGCAGCCTCAGGCACCGACGGAAGCCGGTAACGCCTCTGCCGCCTCCAATGAGGGCGGCCAGGACACACGGCAGGCGTCGCAGCAGTCCTCGCAACAGCCCTCGCAGGACGCCTCGCAGCCGGCAACCGATGAGCCCCGGCAGCAGCCTTCCCAGGCGCCGGATGCCGGCACGGCAGGGGGGGGCGAGCCGGCGCCAGCCGCCGCAGAGCGTAGCGGTCGCAGCTATACGCCCGTCGAGGAGGTGCCCTGGCAGTGGCCTGTCGAGGGTTCGGTATTGAGTCGTTTCGGCGATGGCTCAAGTATCACCGCCGGCATTGATATCGGCGGGCAAAAGGGGCAACCTGTCAAAGCGGCCGGACCCGGGATCGTGGTCTATGCAGGCAGCGGGGTACGCGGCTACGGGAACTTGATCCTGTTGAAACACAACGATCAATTCCTGAGCGCCTACGCTCACAACGAGAGCCTTCGTGTGAAGGAAAACGATGTGGTCGAGGCGGGAGAAGTGATTGCCACCATGGGAGACACGGATGCCGATGGTGTCAAATTGCACTTCGAAGTGCGTCGTAACGGGCAGCCCCAGGACCCCTTGGAATACCTGCCATCGCGCTGAGCAAGACAAGACCGCACGACAACAATGGGCACTGCCCGGCGCCAGGGAAAGGTTTCCGCAACATAGCGGTCATATTCAAAGGTAGCACTGAAACGAGGTAGCGACATGAGCATGCTTGAACGGGATATTCAGGATGTGGACCTCGAGGCGGTAGACGACGCGTTCGAAAGCGACGTGGAAGAGTCAGGCGCCAAGGAAAGCGAACAGGAATTCGAAAAGGCCGTTAGCCGCGAAGAAAATCAGTACCACCACAGTCTCGATGCTACACAGATCTACTTGAACGAAATCGGCTTTTCGCCGCTTCTGACCCCCGAGGAAGAAGTTTATTACGGCCGGCTGGCCCAAAAGGGCGACCCGGCCGGTCGGTCGCGCATGATCGAGTCGAACCTGCGCCTGGTGGTCAAGATCGCCCGCCGGTATCTCAATCGGGGATTATCGCTGCTCGACCTGATCGAAGAGGGCAATCTGGGCTTGATCCGCGCGGTGGAAAAGTTCGATCCCGAGCGCGGCTTTCGTTTCTCTACCTACGCCACCTGGTGGATACGCCAGACCATCGAACGTGCGCTGATGAACCAGACACGCACCATTCGCTTGCCTATCCATGTGGTGAAGGAACTCAACATCTACCTGCGGGCCGCACGTGAGCTGACACAGAAGCTCGATCACGAGGCGACTCCCGAGGAAATCGCTGATTACCTCGACAAGCCGGTGGCCACGGTCAAGAAGATGATGGGGCTCAATGAGCGTGTCTCGTCGGTCGATTACCCGATGGGCGGCGAGAGCGACAAGCCATTGATCGAGACCATCGCCGATGACAGCGACGTGGGCCCTGAATCCTCTCTGGTCGATGGTGACGTCAAGCAGCATGTCGACGATTGGCTGGCCGAGCTGACCGACAAGCAGATGGAAGTGGTGATCCGTCGCTTCGGGCTGCGGGGGCATGAAGCGGCGACGCTCGAAGAAGTCGGCGAGGAGATCGGCCTGACCCGCGAGCGGGTTCGCCAGATCCAGGTCGAGGCACTGAAGAAGTTGCGTCGTACACTCGAGAAGCAGGGGTTATCGCTCGACGCCATCTTCGAATAACGGCGAAAGCGACCGGTCGACTGGGTGCTTTGTACACAGTTGGCCGGCCGATTCAATCATGTTCTTTGCACGAACCGCTGGCATACTGGACGCGTACACAATCGCCAACTAAGGAATGCCCATGTCGGCTGACACTCCTTCGTCACGTCTAACGCGTTATTCCGTTTCCCTCTTGCTGGCGCTGATGCCGGCAAGCTCTGCCTTTGCTGCGGACCTGTGGACCGTCGCGCGCGATGCCTTGGATAACAACGCCACGCTCTCCTCAGCCAGGGCCGGGTTCGGTAGCGTCGAAGCGGCACGAGACGCCCAGCGCGGTACGCTGTTGCCACAGATCGGTGGCTCCGCCAATGCGGCGCACAATCGCATCTACAACAGCCAAGATTCGATACAACAATCGCTGTTCAGGCCGGGGGGGAGCGGCGACAGTGAAGACCACTACAATTCCGCCAGTCTTTCCCTGGAAGCCACGCAGGCACTCTACGACCCTTCCAACCGGGCACAGTTGGAGCAGGCCGAACGCCAGATCGGCCAGCAGTCGATGTCTGTCGAGGCCACCCGGCAGCAGATTCTCTACGAAGTCGCTGAAGCCTACTTCGAGATCCTTCGGGCCCATGACGTGCTTGCGGCACGCCGTGCCCAAGAAGCCGCCATTGTTCGTCAGCTCGAGCAGGCGCGCGAGCGTTTCGAGGTCGGTCTGGTTGCGATCACCGACGTTCACGAGGCGCAGGCGTCTTATGACCTGGCTCGCTCACAGCGCATCGCGGCTGAAGGGGCCATGCAGGTCAGTTTCGAGGCGCTGGAACGCTTGACCGGCAAGCGCTACGCTAACATCGAGGCGCTGGCCGACGAACTACCGATCGAGCCGCCCGAACCCGCCAATCGCGATACCTGGGTCGAGCTGGCCATTGAGAACAGCCCGGCGATCCGGGGCGCCGAATTCGCCGTGGAAATCGCGCGCAGTGGCATCGACGTATCGCGCGCCGGTCAGCTCCCCCTGGTCGAAGCGTTTGCCAACTACCAGTATGCCGATAGCGATCGCGATAGCCTGGAAGGCTACGATTCAAACAGCCAGATCGGCCTGCGTGCCAGCCTGCCGCTGTATACCGGCGGTTCCACCACGGCGCAGATACGCCAGAGTACGTTTGACCTGGAAGCCAGCCAGTACGATTTCGAGGCACAGCGGCGCGATACCGTTCAGCAGGTACGCTCACTGCACACCCAGGCCAATAATGCCGTCGAGACCGTCGAAGCGCGGCGCCAGGCCATCGAGTCCAACCGCAGTGCGCTGGAAGCCACCCGTTCTGGTTATGAAGTGGGCACCCGCAATATCGTCGATGTGCTGAATGCTGAGCAAAGCCTGTTCACGGCCATCGCCGATCACGCCGAAGCACGCTACGACTACGTGCTTACCTTGTTGAACCTGCGTCAACAGTCAGGCCTTCTCGATGCGCAGACGATCCAGACGGTCAACCAGTGGCTGCTCGAGAACGAGCCGGTCTCGCCGGAGCTCCCCGAGGCGCCAGAAGGCCCCGAAAGTCGGGTGACCAACATCGGCTCGCGCCCTCAGATGCCGCAGTGACGTTCTCGATGCGCTTCTAACCATGAAAACGCGCGAGTAATCGAAAATAGTTGTTCTCACTCAAGAGGTGCTCACAGCCAGGCTGGAGTGCCTCTTTTTATGGGATGATTGTGGAGACTCGTTATGGCTCGGCCGTTGATCGCCGATATCGACCTCGATGCGCTGCGTCACAACTATTGCCTGGCGCGTGACCTGGCGCTCAATAGCCAATCCCTGGCGGTGATCAAGGCTGATGCCTATGGCCACGGTGCCATTGCCTGCGCTCGGGCGCTTGCCGACCTGGCGCCTGCGTTTGGCGTGGCCTGCATCGAAGAGGCGATCGCCCTGCGGCAAGGCGGGATCGAAGCACCCATCGTGCTGCTCGAAGGGTTCTTCGAGGCGGAGGAGCTCAGTAGCATCGATACCTTGGGCCTGTGGACCACGGTACATAGCGAATGGCAGCTCGACGCGTTGCTGACGTATTCTCCCCGCCGCCCGATTGCGACCTGGCTGAAGGTCGATTCGGGCATGCATCGGCTGGGTTTCTCGCCGCAACAGGCCGAGCAGGCGTGGGCACGACTCATGGCCGCCCCCGAGCGGGTCACGGATGTGCACCTGATGAGCCACTTCGCTACGGCGGACGCGCTGAATTCCAGTTATTTCCGTCGTCAGGTGGCCGTGCTCGATACGTTGGCCGCACGTCTTGGCGCACCGACGTGTCTGGCCAACTCGCCAGCGACACTGGCCTGGCCCGAGGCGCATGGTGCCTGGAATCGCCCCGGGGTGATGCTTTATGGCAGTGATCCGCTCGAAGGGGCCAATGATGCCAGCCGACGCCTGGCTCCGGTCATGACGCTGCGCTCTGAAATCATCGCCGTCAGGGAGTTGGCCGAGGGCGAGCCGGTAGGTTATGCCGGACGCTGGCGGGCACCGCGCGACTCTCGCATCGGGGTGGTGGCGTGCGGTTATGGCGATGGCTATGACCGCCACGCGCGGGATGGCACACCCGTGCTGGTCGATGGCATTCGTGCGCCCCTGGCTGGCAAGGTATCGATGGACATGATGACAGTCGACATCACCGACCTTCCCGAGGCTGACATCGGTTCGTCGGTGGTGCTGTGGGGAAGTGGCCCGCGAGGGGGGCGGTTGCCGGTCGATGAGGTGGCCCGCTACTGCGATACCATCAGCTATACCCTGCTGACCGGGGTGCTTCCGCGGGTGCCGAGACGTTATCATGGTGGCCCGGTCGGGACGAAAAGCCCTGACACGCCCAATCACTAGAGGAGACCTGCCTCTCGCGAGGCACGCCGGCGCATGGCCAAGACCGACTATCCCCGTTCCTTTGCCCACCCCCGCTATTGGCCCACGTGGCTGTCAATCGCCCTGATGTACATCGGCGCCTGGCTTCCCTGGCGTCTCAAGCTTGCCGTGGGCAGGCTCCTCGGACTGGCGGTATGGCGTCTGTCCGGGCGTCGCCGCCACATCACCGATACCAACCTGAAACTGTGTTTCCCCGAAAAGGACCTGGAACAGCGGCGACAACTCGTACGCGATACCTTCATTGCCAATGGTATCGGGATTCTCGAGACGGCCACCGGCTGGTGCCGGGATCCCGAGCACCTGCGCCACCGGGTCACGTTCAAGGGACAGGAGCACATGGAACGTATCCAGGCCGAAGGCAAGGGCGCCTTGATCATCGGCGTGCATTTTTCGACCCTGGACCTGGGTGGGGCACTGCATTCACTGTTCTTCCCCGCCGATGTGGTGTATCGCCCCCATGACAATCCGCTGTTCGAGCGATTCATGACTCGGGCGCGTAGCCGCATCTTCGGCCAGGCCATCGACCGGCGTGACCTGCGCGGCGTCCTGCGTCGCCTGAAGACGGGACATAACGTATGGTATTCCCCCGACCAGGACTTCGGGCGTGATGCCAGCGTGTTCGCGCCGTTCTTCGGCATCGAGGCAGCCACCATCAAGCTTACCGCCAAGATCGCGCGGCTGACCGGAGCGCCGGTGCTTCCTTTCATGTTTCATCGCAATCCCGATGACCGAACCTACACGCTGGAATACCTCCCCCCGCTGGAAAACTTCCCCACTGGCGATGAGGTCGCCGATGCCACGCGCATCAATGCGTTCATCGAGCAGGCAATCCGCAAACGCCCGGAGCAGTATCTCTGGTTACATCGTCGCTTCAAGACGCGCCCCCGCGGTGAGGCGGGTTTCTACTGAGATAAGCATGGCTGGGTTACAGGCCCTAACCTAAGTTAACTTGACCCTCCCGCAGGCGAAGTCGAGGCTGAATTGAAGTTGCTTCGACCTTGGCCACGGAGGCGCCATGCTCGGGAACGTGCTGTTGTCGTTGGTGATTACCGTGATCCTCGGCGTGCTGGTCTCCAGCACGTTTGCCAGCGTGACCGTCATCGTCGCCCAAGGGTTATTCGTTATCTTCCTGGGAGGCTTCTTCTGTTCGCTATTTCGCGGACGCCGTTAAAAATCCCGCCTCGAGAAGGCGGGATTGTTGTCTATCCAATAACGCAGCCGGCGAAGGTCAGGCGTCGATACGCTTGTACTTGATCCGATGTGGCGTATCGCTGCCCACGCGCTTGCGGTGGACCTCGTCGTACTCCGTGTAGTTACCTTCGAAGAAGACGACCTGCGAATCACCCTCGAAGGCCAGGATATGCGTGGCGATACGGTCGAGGAACCAACGGTCGTGAGAGATCACCATTACGCAGCCGGGGAAGGCGAGCAGGGCGTCCTCCAGCGCGCGCAGGGTCTCTATGTCGAGATCGTTTGAGGGTTCGTCGAGCAGCAGCACGTTGGCACCCTGCTTCAGCGTCTGGGCCAGTTGCAGTCGCCCGCGCTCGCCCCCCGAGAGTTCCGACAGGTACTTCTGCTGGTCGTTGCCCTTGAAGTTGAAGCGGCCCACATAGGCGCGCGACGAGACTTCATAACCGTTGATGCTGAGGATGTCCTGGCCTTCGGAGACCGCCTGCCATACGGTCTGCTTGTCATCCAGCGCATCGCGCAGCTGTTCGACATAGGCGATATCGGCGGTCTCGCCGCGCACCACTTCGCCGCTGTCGGGCTGCTCCTGGCCGGTGATCAGCTTGAACAGGGTGGACTTGCCCGCCCCGTTGCCGCCGACCAGGCCGACGATGGCGCCCTTGGGCACGCTGAACGAGAGATCCTCATAGAGGAGCTTGTCGTCGAAGCGCTTGGTCACGTTGTGGAACTCGATGACCTTGTCGCCCAGGCGCGGACCGGGCGGGATATAGATTTCGTTGGTTTCGTTACGCTTCTGGAAGTCGCCGGATTGCATTTCCTCGAAGCGGTTGAGGCGCGCCTTGCTCTTGGCCTGGCGGCCCTTGGCATTGCTGCGTACCCACTCGAGCTCCTGCTTGATGGCTTTCTGGCGAGAGGCTTCCTGCTTGGCTTCCCGTTCGAGTCGCTTCTCCTTGGACTCGAGCCATTGTGAATAATTGCCCTCGAAGGGGATGCCATGGCCCCGGTCGAGTTCGAGGATCCAGCCGGCGACGTTGTCCAGGAAGTAGCGGTCGTGGGTGATGGCCACTACGGTGCCGGAGTAGTCGTGCAGGAAGCGCTCCAGCCAGGCGACCGACTCGGCATCGAGGTGGTTGGTCGGCTCATCGAGCAGCAGCATGTCGGGGTTGGACAGCAGCAGGCGACACAGGGCCACGCGGCGACGTTCACCGCCCGAGAGGTTGCCGACACGTGCATCCCAGGGCGGGAGACGCAGGGCCTCGGCGGCCACGTTGAGCTTGCGCTCGAGGTTATGGGCGTCAGAGGCCTCGATCAGATTCTCGAGCCTGGCCTGTTCGCTGGCCAGGGCATCGAAATCCGCGTCAGGTTCGGCGTAGGCTGCATATACGGCATCCAGCTTTTCCTGGGCCTGCTTGATCTCGGTAAGGGATTCCTCGACGGTTTCACGGACGTTCTTGTCATCGTCGAGTTCAGGTTCCTGGGGCAGGTAACCGACGTTGATGCCCGGCATCGGACGGGCTTCGCCCTCGTACTCGGTATCCACACCCGCCATGATTCTCAGCAGGGTGGACTTACCCGCCCCGTTGAGACCCAGTACGCCGATCTTGGCACCCGGGAAGAAGGAGAGCGAGATATCCTTGAGAATCTCGCGCTTGGGGGGCACGACCTTGCCCACCCGGTTCATGGTGTAGACGTATTGCGCCATGGGCATCCACTTGGGTTGAGGGGTTTAGGTGGACACCGATGATAGTGGCGGACCCGCCGAAAGGCCAGTCCGCCCATTCGTTACCTGCGCACTGACGAGTCAGTAATCCTCGTCATCCTCGTCGTCCATGTCGAGAAGCCAATCATCTTCGATGGCGCGCTTCAGTCGACGTTCCTCGAGCAGGGCTTCGACCTGGCGGCGTGCCTTGAGCGTGTCGGCGCGGCTGCTTGGGCGGCTACGCGTGTACTGCTCATCGTTGACGGCGTCGAAGAAGTCCTGCTCATCATCGAGTGAGTCTTCGACCAGATTCTTTTGGCTCATGCGATTGCCTCCCATGACCCTGGAGAGGCAAGACCATGCTTGCTCCCCGGACGGACGTTACACCCTGTATTTCAGGCGCGTTCGAGGTTCGGACTCGCCTGCTAGGGCGCCTACAGGCACCGGGCGGTGACTGACGCGCTCCTTATAGCGTCAGTTGCGGGTCGTGGCAATAGGCGAGGCGCAGTATTTTCAGGGAGAGGTGTTACGCAGCCGTTCGAGCTCCATTTGAGCTTCGACACGTTCGGTGACGTCCTTCTGCACACCGATGAAATAGGTGAGCTGATCGGCATCGTCGTAGACGGGCGTGATGGAAAGTTCGTTATAGAACAGGGTCCCATCCTTGCGATAGTTGCGCAGCACCTCACGGCAGGGGCGTCCTTCGCTCAAGGCCTGGCTTATCGTCCGCAGCCCGGGTTGGTCACGGTCGCCCTGTTGCAGGAAGCGACAATCCTGATAGAGGATCTCGTCGGTGCTGTAACCGGTGAGGCGCTCGAAGCCCTGGTTCACGTAAATGAGGATGTTGTCGTCACCCTCCTGTTCGGCGATCACGATGCCATCTTCGGAGGCATCGACGATGCGTTCCAGCAGTTCGGGACTGATCATGGGCGGTCTTTTCATACGCGAGTTTCCTATCGATGCCTCATTCATCACGGGGCTCGTGCCCCCGTTACCATGACTCCCGCCATGATATCAGTCACTAGGCCGTGAATATCGCCTCATCATGGCGAGGCGGCCGCTTAATTTCAACGCATTGCACGCTTTTGGTTCAGGTCTCCACCTCGGGGAGGTAATGCGAGCAGAGTGCGGCCGCCAGGGCGATGGCGGCCAGCACCGCCAGCAACGCGGAGGTTCCCAGCCATTGGGCCAGCCCACCGAGTATTCCGCCTACGACCAGCATCAGAACGCCGGTAAGCGTATTGGATATGGCGACATAGAGTGCGCGGTTCTCGTCCCCTGCCATATCCACCACGTAGGTCTTGCGGCCCAGGCGCACACCGGCATGGGCGATGACCAGGGCGGCGTAGGCGATGGCATAGGGCCACATGGTGGCGCTCCAACTGGCTGGCAACCAGGCGATCCCTGCCGCCAGCAGGCAGCACACGGCGGCCCCCAGTCCCGCGTCGCGCATCACCTGGCGGCTCGAAGCGTCGGCACGCTTGCCCCAGATCGGGTTCGCCAGCATCCCACCGAGCCCCGACACCACGATCAGAATACCCAGCCCGCCCAGCTCGTCGCCGCTCTGCTGCTGGCCGAGCAGAGCGATGAAAGGCAGTGCCAGGGCGCTGGATAGCAGCAGTGCCCGGGCCAGGTTGAAATGCAGGAAATGGCGGTCGTCACGAAGCAGGACCAGCCCATATTTGACGCTACTCCAGGCGTTCTGTCCGCCCTTGACGGCCCCGGGCGCTTCTTCGATGCGCGCTGCCAGAAGGGCATTGAGCAGCCAGCCGAACGCTGCGATCAACAGTAGAATGGCTAGAGCCAGCTGACCCGGGCGATCGTCGAAGACCAGCAGTACCAGCCCGGCCAGCAACGTCACCCCGCCTGCGACACTGGCGCTCCAGCCCATCAGCGTGCCGCGTCGCCGCTTGGCAATGGTCTTGCCCATGACATCCTTGGTGGCGACCGACGAAAGGCCGCGGGCCAATGACAGGCCTGTCAGGGCCAGCAGTACCAGGGCGCCTCCCAGCGTGCCGCTGCCCGATAATGCCAGCAGGGCGAGAGCCAGCGCGGCAATGGCCTGGACAACCGCACCGACAACCCATGTCCACTTGCGCCGCGGCTGAAGCCGGATGAAGCCGGCGACGAAAATCTGCGGCAATAGGGCGCCTGCTTCTCGAATCGGTACCAGCATGCCGACCATCCATACCGGTGCCCCGATCACGCCAAGCAGCCACGGTAGTACCAGGCGCGCATTGGATAGCTCATCGGCCAGCTTGTTACCCAATGCGGCGATCAAATGGCGGACGAAATTGCGTGGCTGGACCCGACAAGCCTCGTCGGGGATGTCCTTGCAAAGGCGGGTGTCCTCATCGCCGGTCATCCATTCATAGAGTCGTGACTGGCTGACTGGGGCCGGGGGCATGGATTTCTCCTCATCGCCGCTCGCCTCATCGTAGCGGCTTGTTATCATGGGTCGACATCGTTAAGGGAAACGACGGCATGGCACGAGTTCGCATCCATTATTGCACGCAATGCCAATGGCTTCTGCGTGCCGGCTGGTACGCTCAGGAACTACTTTCCACTTTCGGCGAATCGCTCGAGGAGGTGGCCCTGGTCCCTAGCCACGGCG
The DNA here is from genome assembly GCF_000759345.1 of Litchfieldella xinjiangensis. Classification (GTDB taxonomy): domain Bacteria; phylum Pseudomonadota; class Gammaproteobacteria; order Pseudomonadales; family Halomonadaceae; genus Litchfieldella_A; species Litchfieldella_A xinjiangensis. Next base: position 1,028,276 of record NZ_JPZL01000001.1, on the reverse strand, counting down.
GATATTTCGAAGTCTTCTACGATGACGATTCGCTGTGGGAGCGCAAGCGCGATGGCGGCTTCCCCGATATCAAGACGCTGAAGCAGCGCGTACGCGATCGGCTCGACCCCGAGCGCGACCTGGGGCATATCGACCGCTGACTGGCCGAATGTTCGCCTCAGGCTGACCGAATGTCGCTGCCTAAGGCCGTGGTGGGTAAGCGAAGCGTCTTTTTCAGGGATGAAAAAGCCGAGCGTCCAGGGATGGATTCATAGCGTCTTCGCGTCCCATTACGGCCTTCCTTCGATACGCATGGGCTAAAACACCGGGTCGAAAGAGAACCCATGACAAGGAGAACACATGACACAGGAACGCCAGGCGATGCTCTGCGGCCTGGGCGCGGTGGCCTTGTGGTCGACGGTCGCCACGGCCTTCAAGGTGGCCTTGGGCTATATGTCGCCGGTGGAGCTGATGTGGATCGCCGCGTTGGTTTCCTGGGCCTTGATGGGTGGGCTCATGGTGCGTCAGGGGCTGCTGAGCGATGCGCTGCGCCGGGGTTGGCGAACGGCGGCCTGGGCGGGCCTGATGAATCCGGTGGGTTACTACCTGGTGCTGTTTGCCGCCTACGATCGGTTGCCGGGGCAGGAGGCCATGGCGCTGAATTACACCTGGGCGCTGGCGATGGCGTTCCTGGCCGTGCCGCTGCTGGGCCAACGCCTGACGCGGATCGACATCGTCGCAGGATTGATCGCCTATGCCGGGGTATGGGTCATCGCCACGCGGGGCCAGGTGTTGAATGTCAATTTCGCCGATCCGTTTGGCGTAGTGCTGGCATTGGCATCGACCCTGCTGTGGGCGCTCTATTGGTTGCTCAACGCGCGGGATTCGCGCCCACCCCTGGTAGCGCAGTGGCAGAACTTTACTGTCGGACTGCCGATACTCACGGCGATCGTGGCGTTCGGCCCCGGCTTCACCTGGTATGGCTGGGCGGGGCTCGGCTCAGGTATCTACGTTGGGCTGTTTGAAATGGGGATCGCGTTCATTCTGTGGCAACTGGCCGTACAACGCATTTCGCGTACCGCGCGTGTCGCCAACCTCATTTTCCTGTCGCCTCCGGTATCGCTGCTGTTGCTTTATCTGATAGTCGGCGAGCCGATTTTGCCATCGACGCTGGTGGGTCTGGTGCTGATTCTCGGTGGGCTGGGTTTGCAGCAGCGTCAGAAGGCACCGCCACCGGTCAGTCAATCCGACGTCACCGACACCTCGGTATGACGCGCCAGCAACGATTCGAGTTCAGGCCAAATGTTTTCCAGGATGATGGGCTGGGCATCGGCGGTAGGATGGATGCCATCGTCCTGCATCAATGTGGTCTCCAGGGCGATGTCTTCGAGAATGAAGGGGACCAGGGGAACCTCGTATTCTTCGGCAAGCTGCGTGTAGGTGCTACGAAAGGCGTCCCGATACGCCTGGCCATAGTTGGGCGGGATATCGATGCCCAGCAGCAGCACCTGAGCGCCCGCATCGAGGCTTTCCTCGATCATGCTGGCCAGGTTGGCCCGCATCTGACGGGGCGGCAGGCCGCGCAGGCCATCGTTGCCCCCGAGTTCCAATAGCACCAACTCGGGTTCATGCTGTCGTAACAGGTCGGGTAGGCGCGACGCGCCACCGGATGTGGTTTCGCCGCTTATGCTGGCATTGATCACCCGAACCTTGCCGTCCAGGCGTTGCTCGAGCAAGTGGACCCAGCCCAGCTCCTGCTCGATGCCATACGCTGCGCTCAGGCTGTCCCCCATCACGAGCAGGGTGGGTCGCTCGTCCGCCTGGGCCGGAAGCGTCAGACAGAGCAACATCAGGCTCATCAGGCTCATCAGGCACGCCAGCCAACGCCGTGCAGCCCAAGGCTGCGGGCTTTCAGGAAAATGCAGGTACATAGGGATTCCTTTCATCATGTCCGACTCCTCACGACTCGACTCAGCTCCGATTCTACACGCACAGGGCCTGGCCAAGCAGGTCGCCAGTGGCGATCGGCAATTGACCATCCTGAGTGAACTGGCCCTCTCGGTATTCCCAGGGGAAACGGTGGCCATTCTCGGCGCCAGTGGCGCCGGCAAGTCGACCCTGCTGGGCCTGCTGGCTGGGCTGGATGCCCCAAGTAGCGGCGAACTGACCTTGTTCGGGGAGTCGCTGGCCGCGTTGGATGAGGATGGTCGCGCCCGTCTGAGGGCCGGCCGCGTCGGCTTCGTGTTCCAGAATTTCCAGCTATTGCCGACCCTGACCGCACTCGAGAATGTCCTGTTGCCCCTGGAACTCTCCCCATTGCCCGATAGCGAAACCCGGGGGCGCGACTGGCTGGGCCGAGTCGGGCTCGCCGAGCGGCTCGATCACTTGCCCAAGCAACTATCGGGCGGGGAGCAGCAGCGGGTCGCGCTGGCACGAGCCTTCGTGACCTCACCACAGCTTGTCTTTGCCGACGAGCCTACCGGCAATCTCGATCATGCCACCGGTAACCGTATCATCGAGCTACTCTTCGATCTCAACCGCGAAGCCGGAACCACTCTGGTGCTGGTCACCCATGACTTTGCCCTGGCGCGTCGATGCGACCGTTGCCTGCGACTCGATGCGGGCCGCCTCGTCGAGATGCAACAGGACGAGGTGCAGGCATGACCGAGTTGACACGTACCGGTAGCGATGGCATCGCCTCACAGGGCGCGGCATCCGGCGTGCTGCGCTGGGTATCGCTATCCTGGCGCGGGCTACGCCGTGACCTGAGGGCCCCAGACGTTCGTGCGCTGTTCGTGGCCCTGGCCCTTGCCGTGGCTGCAGCCACCATGATCGGTTTCTTTCTCGACCGGCTCGAGCGCGGCCTGGAGCGCCAGGCCGGGCAGTTGATGGGCGGTGATCTCGTCCTCGAGCAGTCGGAGCCGTTTAACGAAAGCGTGCGGCAGGAACTCGAGGATGCCGGCCTCACGCTCAGCGACCAGGTCGATCTGATCTCGATGGTCAGTCGTGACGGTGCGTTTCAGCCAGCGAGCCTCAAGGTGGTGGATGATCGCTACCCGCTTTACGGGGAAGTACGCGTGAGACGTGGCGATGAACCCGAAATGCTTGCGCATGGCCCTGCGCCCGGTGAGGTGTGGCTAGCGCCCCGCCTGGCCCAGATACTCGACGTATCCATGGGGGAGCCGGTTCGCGTGGGGGAGGCCGAGCTCACCGTGGGCGGGGTAATCGAGCGAGAGCCGGATCAATCCGCCGGTTTCAGCAGCTTCAATCCTCGCCTGATGATGCATATCGATGATCTCGAAACCACGGGGCTGGTACAGCCCGGTTCACGGGTCGAATTCGAGCTGTTGGCAGCCGGCCCGCCCGAGGCCGTAGCCAGCCTTGAGAGTCGCTTGGAGCAGCTGCGCCGAGATGGTGTCGAGGTACGTGATGTGCGCGTCGACCGCCCCGGGCTTGGCCGCTCGCTGGAGCGAGCCGAGAAGTATCTGAGCCTTTCCGGCCTGGCCGCAGTGCTGCTTGCCGGTGTAGCGGTGGCCATGGCCACACGTCGCTATGTCGACCGTCACCTGGATACGGCTGCGCTGTTGCGCTGTTTTGGCGCTTCCCAGGCGCAGCTGACGCGGCTCTTCGCGTTACAGCTGTTATGGCTGGCGCTGGCGGCCTCGGCCGTCGGGGCATTTCTCGGCTTGGCCGGTCAGGCGGTTCTGTTGGCTCTACTCACGCGCTTTCTTTCGCTGGAGTTGCCGCCGCCGGGACTCTTGCCGTTGTGGCTGGGTATTCTCACTGCGCTTGCAGTGCTGGTCGGCTTTGCCGGACCTACATTGCTGCGCCTGAAGCGTGTAAGTGCGCTCAAGGTACTGCGTCGCGAGCTGGACCCGCTGCCGGCCTCGGCGTGGCTGGTGGTAGCCGTGGCCAGCCTGGTGTTCGGTGGCCTGCTGTGGCTCTACTCCGGTGACCTGACGCTCTCCTTCGGGCTGCTCGGTGGGGGACTGGTCATGCTGGCGGTCCTGTGGGGCCTGGGCTGGCTGATGTTGGCGGGCGTGTTGCGGCTGGTAGCCAAGTTACCGAGCCACAATGAGGGAGGGGGCAGCGTCAACCGGCAGGCGTTACGCCTGGGCGCGCGCCAGCTGGCCCGGCGCCGGCAGGCCAGCCTGGGGCAGATGCTGGCATTCTCGGTGACCTTTGCCGCCATGGCCATGATCGCCTTGGTACGTGGCGACCTGCTGGATACCTGGCAGGCGCAACTTCCCGAGGATACCCCCAACTACTTCGCCATCAATATCCAGCCCGGCGAACGTGATGCCTTCGTCGACACGCTGGAAGGCGCCGCCGATGAACTGACCTCGCTCTACCCGATGGTTCGCGGACGCATCACTGCCATCAATGGGCAGGAACCCCGCGAGGCCGTGCCGGCCGAAGCTCAAGGCGAAAATGCCCTGCGTCGCGAGCTCAACCTGACCTGGCGCGAAACCGTGCCCGAGGGCAACCGAGTCGTCGAAGGGCAGTGGTTCGATACCCTCGAGTCCGAGCAGCAGGCAGGCCAGGGCTGGTACGGCGAAGTGGCGGCCGAAGGCGAACCCCGCGTGCCGATTTCCGTCGAGGATGGCCTGGCGAAGAGGCTCGGACTGGGGCTGGGCGATACCATGAGTTTCACCATCGGCGGGCAGGAAATCACCGGCGAGATTGCCAGCTTGCGCAATCTGGACTGGGATAGCTTTCGTCCCAACTTCTTCGTGATCTTTCCGCCCGACGTGCTCGAGCGCTTCGGGCATAGCTATATCACTGCCTTCTATCTGCCTGACGAGGAGAGCGATACCTTGCAGCAATTGGTGGAGAACTTCCCCGGGGTATCGCTGTTGAATGTCGAGGCGATCCTCGAGCGGGTACGTGACCTGCTGGCGCATGTCACACGAGCGGTGGAATTCGTGCTGGGATTCGTTTTGTTGGCGGGAGTCAGTGTGCTCTATGCCGCGCTTACCGCCAGCCGACCGGTCCGGGCCCATGAGGGCGCACTGTTGCGCGTCTTCGGGGCCGGCAATCGGCTCATCTCTCGCACCCAATGGGCCGAATTCGCCCTGCTTGGGCTGGCCAGCGGCCTGATGGGCGCCTTGTTGGCCGAACTCGCCGCCGCCGGCATCTATCTTGGCTGGCTCGATCTCCCGCCGCGAATCCATTGGGGACTATGGCTTGCCTTGCCGTTCGGAGGGGCGCTTTTGATCGGAGCGATCGGCCATTTGCTGTCGCGTGGTGTGCGCCGCGAAGCACCAGTGAAGAGCCTGGGATTATTGGGAGAAACCTGATGGAAAAGGCTGAGTACCGTGCCACTCGGTTAAACCGAGAGTAATCAAGAGCTTCAGCCTTTTGTCTGTTTTAGTGACATAACGTTACAAGTTGTCTTGACGGTGTGTCTGTTCTGTCCGAAACCAGTAGTAGCCCTGAAGCTGCAAGGGGCTACGAGGCGTCCTCATAGAAGGCGCTAGCAGGGAGATCAGGATTGAAGGGACACAATGAAGATACTTATCGTGGGGAACCTCGGTTACGTCGGCCCGGTGGTGGTACGCCACCTGGCCGAACGTTTCCCCGAGGCTGTCATCGATGGCTACGACAACGCCTATTTCGCTCAATGTCTTAGCGGCCCTTGCGAGGCGCCGGAACGCTATCTGACCCGGCAATACTACGGCGATGTTCGGCTGTTGCCCGACGGCTTTCTCGACGGATACAGCGCTGTGGTCCAGTTGGCGGCCGTTTCCAACGACCCCATGGGACATCGCTTCGAATCGGTAACCCGCCAGATCAACGAACAGGCCACGGTGTCGCTGGCTAATGCTGCCTCAGTGGCAGGTGTTCGTAACTTCGTCTTCGCCTCCAGTTGCAGCATCTATGGCGTAGCGCTGGAGGGCGCTCGGAGCGAAACCGACCCCGTAGCACCCGTTACGGCGTACGCACACTCCAAGGTGGAAGCGGAGCGATCCCTGGCCAGTATCGACAGTGACATGGTGATCACCAGCCTGCGCTTTGCCACGGCCTGTGGCATGTCCCCCCGTCTACGGCTGGATCTCGTACTCAATGATTTCGTGGCCTGTGCGCTGAGTCAGCAGCGTATCACGGTGCTCAGTGATGGTTCCCCATGGCGCCCACTCATCGACGTCCAGGACATGGCCAGGGCCATCGAATGGGCGATCCAGCGTCCTGCAGAGCAGGGAGGACGCACTCTCAGCGTCAATACGGGAACGAACGCTCGCAATCATCAAGTCCGTGATCTTGCCTATGCCGTGGCCGATGCCGTGCCGGGCACGTCGGTCTGCATCAATCATGAGGCCCCGGCGGATAGCCGATCCTATCAGGTTAACTTCGACCTTTTTGCCGATCTGGCGCCCGGCTACCAGCCAACGATGACGCTCCAGGATTCGATCCAGGGGCTGATCGATGGGTTACAGAAAATGGATTTCAGGGATAGCGACTTCCGTTCTTCTGCCTGGATGAGACTGCATGTGCTGCAACGCCATATCGATGAAAGGCGCCTGGATGAACAGCTGAGCTGGATCTAGGCAAGGACAAGAATAGTGACAGGGGAGGCAGTCATGAAGGTGGTTATATTTGCCGGCGGGTTCGGTACTCGGCTCAGTGAAGAAACCTCGATAAGACCCAAGCCTATGGTGGAGGTCGGTGGCCGACCCATCATGTGGCACATCATGAAGATGTATGCCCACCACGGCTTCAGTGATTTCATCGTCCTGGGCGGCTACAAGGTCGACTTCATCAGGGATTATTTCATCAATTACCGCAATCGCTGTACCGATTACACCATCGACCTGAAGACAGGGGCGATCGATTGGTTACAGAGCTCCGGCGAGGACTGGAAGGTGACGGTACTCGATACCGGTGCCGACGCCATGACCGGCGGCCGGTTGAAGAAAGCCATGCCGCTGTTGACCGGAGGCACCTTCTGCCTGACCTACGGCGATGGGGTCAGTGATATCGATATCGGCGCGTTGATCGAGACGCATACGAGCAGTGACAACTGGTGCACCCTGACGGCGGTCTCGCAACCCGGACGATACGGGGCGTTGAATCTGGAAGAAGGTGCGCCAAAAGTCATGGGGTTCCGTGAAAAGGGAGCGACTGATGGCGGCCTGATCAATGGCGGCTTCTTCGTCTGCGAGCCCGAAGTGTTCGAGCTCATCGACAATGCGCAGACCACCTGGGAAAACGAACCCATGCAGCGCATGGTCGATCTGGGGAAGCTGGGATACTACCGCCACGACGGTTACTGGCAAAGCATGGATTCCCTGCGCGACAAGATGGTGCTGGAGGCAGCGTGGGCCGAAGGGGCCCCCTGGAAACGTTGGGCTGACTGATGCAACCGATCGCCGAGGGAAACTATGTTAATTGTCGATAATGCCCTGGCCAGACGGCACGCGAATGACGATCCGATCCGGGTTGGTCTGGTGGGGGCCGGGTTTCAAGGCAAGGGAATCGCCTTGCAGTGCTTGACGGCCATGCTCGGGATGCGCTTGTGCATAGTAGCCAATCGTCACCTACAAGCGGCCGTCGAGGCGTATACGCAGGCAGACATTCAGCCGACGGTGTGTAACACACAGGCCGAGATCGAGCATGCCATTAGGCTAGGGCAGCCCGCCGTGACGGAAGATGCCTTGGCCATGGCGCGCGCAGAGGGACTGGATGTCATCATCGAGGTCACGGGGTCGGTCGAATTCGCCGCCCAGGCGGTGCTGGCTGCGATCGAAAGCGGCAAGCACGTGGTCCACATGAATGCCGAACTGGATGGCACCGTGGGCACTATTCTCAAGGCCAAGGCCGATGCCCATGGTGTCATCTACAGTTTCTCCGATGGGGATCAGCCTGGCGTACAGATGAACCTTCACCGCTTCGTCTCGGGATTGGGGGTTGAGCCCGTATTGTGCGGCAACATCAAGGGGCTGCATGATCCCTATCGCAATCCGACGACCCAGGAGGCCTTTGCCAAGCGCTGGGGGCAGAAGCCCGCCATGGTCGCCTCGTTTGCCGACGGTACCAAGATCTCCTTCGAGCAGGCCATCGTGGCCAATGGCACGGGCATGCACGTTGCCCGGCGCGGAATGTTGGGGATCGACTTTTCCGGCCAGCAGCCCGATGCCCCGCTGGTTCCCATCGAAGAGGCAGCTCAGGCATTCGAGCCGTATCTCGAGCAAACGACAACCGGGCTTGTGGATTATGTCGTCGGCGCCCGGCCGGGGCCTGGCGTCTTCGTCCTGGGCAAGATGGAGGATCCTCGAAAGCGCCATTACCTGGAACTCTACAAGATGGGGAAGGGGCCCTATTACTGCTTTTACACTCCTTATCATCTGTGCCATTTCGAAGTGCCCAACTCGGTGGCACGTGCTGTCTTGTTCAATGATGCCGTGTTGGCGCCACGCGCCGAAGGTCCTTACGTGGGCGTCGTTGCCATTGCCAAGAAAGACCTGGCCCCTGGTGAGGAAATCCAGGCGTTTGGCGGTTATGAGGTCTACGGTGTCGCGGAAAACATGCCAGCGATACGAGATGAAGCCCTGCTACCCATCGGTCTTGCCATCGGAGCGCGACTCATCAGGCCAGTAAAGAAGGACACGGCTTTGACCTTCGATGATGTGAAGTTCCCCGAGGGACGGCTGATCGACCGCCTGTATCGCGAGCAGGAAAGCCAAGCTGCTGCGAATCGACCCTCCACCCCGCTACTTGACGAAATGGGCCCCTGATGATTTTTCATTCGACGTTATTGGAAGACGCCTGGTTGATTGAACTCGAAGCACGGGGGGACGAGCGAGGCTCGTTTGCCCGGACCTTCTGCACCGAGGAATTCGGCTTGCATGGATTGGAAACCGTTTATCCTCAGCAGAATACGTCGTTTTCCAAACAGCGAGGAACGCTGCGAGGCTTTCACTATCAGCAGGCACCCCATGAAGAAGCCAAGTTGATACGCTGTATCCGGGGAAAGATCCTGGATGTCATCGTCGACCTGCGCCCAGCATCCAGAACCTACATGCACCATCAGGGATTCGAGCTGACCCAAGACAACCGCCATCAGCTTTACGTGCCTGCAGGATTCGCGCACGGTTTCCAGACGCTAAGTGATGATGTCGAAGTCAGCTATCTCGTTTCTTCCCCCTATTTCCCGGCCTCGGAGCGAGGGGTGCGCTACGACGATCCGGCCCTGGGCGTCGAATGGCCTTTGCCGGTCAGCGTGATATCCCAGAAGGATGAAGCCTGGCCGTTGCTTGGCCATGAGGCTGGTTCACGCTAATCATATACGAGCCATAGTGGATGACATCAGGCATCGGGGAGCTCGCTCGCTGGCCTGATGTTGCCCGTCACGGGCTCTTTTGTCTGGCTATCATCGGGAACGAGCGGGACATCAGCGGATTGCCGCACAGGGGAGAAATAGAGGCTTTCAATAATGGCGGAAAATACGGTCCAGGATTTTCTATATTCTCTTTTGAATAAGAACTTGGTGGCGAGTTTCCCATTTCTAAATAGTTCAACAAGGAACCTGGGATAAACCTTGTGCTTTTTCGATATGAAGATCTTGTTTCTGATGTGGTGTCGATATAAAGGGATACGTGAGGGGTTGGTTTCCTTGTTGATGTTGATGGGCCCAAGATCCTGGCGTAAATGTATTACCTTGCTTGCACCTACCATATATCCCGGTGAATCTCGTGAAACCCTCATGGTGTATTCCGTGTCCTCTCCCCAAATGAACATTTCCGAGAAAGGCACCCCATAATCGTCCAATGTCTTGCGCGGAACCAGTATGGAGACGAAGGTGGCTTGCTGAACGGGGACCAGGCCATGAGCCAGGGTGGCCGGCCAGTTGCGGTAGCCGATGGTATTGCATAGCGGGCTGATATTCGGGGTATTGGTAATGATGCCGCGCTCGGTATATGCCGTAGAAAGCAGGTAGCTTCGTGCCAGCCCCATGTCGGACAGTGTCTCATTGGCATCGAGCAACCGCTGTAGGGCGTCAGGCTCGGGAAGCACATCGTCGTCCATCATCCAGACAAAATCCGCCCCTCGCTGGTAGCCGAGACGAAAGCCGACATTGAACCCCCCGGAGGCACCGACATTCTTCGCCAGACGATAAATGTTACGGGGAGCGAGGCCAAGGCCTCTCAGCATGTCTTGTGTGCCATCCTGGCTGGCATTATCGATAACGAGGATCTCGTCGCAGGGGCGGGTTTGCGATTGGATGGCTTCGAGGCACCGCCTGAGAAGCTCCTTGCGATTATAGGTGAGGACAACGGCATGGATTTTATTCATGAACTTCTCGCACGGATAAGCATCGGCGACCAGAAAGCGTTCTCAGCGATGACGAGTTGGATTATATTTAAGATATGTTTTTTGTTTAGTTTTGTTAAGTTGAATTTCCTCCCTCGCATTGCATGAGGCGCATGGGAAGAAAGAGTAACCATGATGACGTTTTGCACGTCCAGCACAGTCTTCGCCTCATGTGCCGGCTCGCAGGCGTATCGATCCTGCAGGAGATGAGTGAATGAAATACAGGCGGTGTATGGCCATGCTGGGCGTGATGCTGGGGCTGCCTTTCATGGCAGTGGACGCGATAGAGGCTAGCCCCGAACGTCTGGAGTCCGACCTGCGCGAGGCGTTTGGAACGCATGGATCGCTCAGCATCGGCGAGCTCTCCTCGCCCAGACTGTCCCTGGGCCAACGTGCCGTGGCCGAGGCGCTCGTCTTCGATAGTGGCGAAGGCGAGCGTGTGTCGATCGACCGTTACACGGTTCGTGGCGATTACGACGCCCCCGATGCCGTGACGATCGAAGGCCTGCGCGTCGAGGATGACCTGACCGGGCTGACCGTGGTCGATATCGCGAGCCTGACCTTCGAATCGCCCTCGCATGCCGTGTTTCCGCTGCACGACACGTCATCGACCTCGTCATGGCAGGCCGAGGGGCTCACGCTCGACTCCCTGGCCCTCGATCTGACCTCCGAGATAGCCAAGAGCGGCATTGGCGACACCCCCATGGCCGGTAGCCGTGGGCGGCTCAAGGTCGCGCGCATCGAAGGCAGTGATCTCGCCGAGAATCGGGTGGGCTCGCTGGTCTTCCACGATCTTGCGGGGGAGGGCCAAGCGCTCGGTGAGTTGGGATCAGGATATTTCCGTCTGGCATCGCTTTCGATTACCGATGCCCATGACCTCGATGACGAAGCCACAGCCAGGGTCGGTGAGCTGCTTATGAAGAGTCTCCAGGTCGAGGCCGACCGCCTGGTGGGGCGTCTCGACTCGCTACGCCTGGATGGCAACATGGAAGATGGTGAGGGTGGGCTATGGCTCGATGCGCTGTATCTGGATCTCAATCGCATGATCGAGATGGCTCCCCCTGCCGAGCGCGCACAGCTACGTATGGTGAGCAATGTATTGACCGGCAGCAGTGGGGAGCTTGCCCTTGACGCCGCCTTTACCGGTCGCTGGCAGCCCGAAGGCGGCGCCTATCGTCTCGTCACCGAGAGCCTGATCGATATCACCGATGCCGTGCGCCTGGGGTTCGATATGGATCTGCCGGTTGAGATTCCCTCGGGTGTCGAGCCCTCGACGTACCTGGCCGGGCTGGACGATGTCGAGACGTTGACACTGCTGGGCGGGGACGTGGTGCTGCGCCTCGAGGAGCTCGGGCTGTTTCGCCGCATCGCGCCGGTGGGTGCGGCCATGGCCGGGGTCACCGAGCAGCACTATATCGAACAGGCACGGACCCAGGCGCGGGGCTTCGGCATGATGCTCGGCAGGGAGGTGCAGACGGTACTCTTGGCCCTGGTCGACATGCTGGCAGGGCAGGTCAGCGAAATGACGGTCTCGGCGAGCCTGCCCGCCGAGAGCGATCTGGGAACCTATCGCGACGATCCATTGGCCTTGCCGCAACGCCTCCAGTTGCAGGTCGAAACCCGCTGACGATGCGCCCAACGGCACGCTTCAGTCTCGCTAAACTCAGAGTGAGAAATTCTCGCCTTTGCAATGACCGCCTTTCATGTGAAAGGCGGGGAGGGCTGGGGTATGATTGTGGCTTCGATTTTCCCGTGATTTCGAGGATCCCCTCCGATGTTCAGCCGTGACATGCAGATCGCCGGTTTCGATGACGCCCTGTTCGATGCGATGCAGAAGGAAGTCGCTCGTCAGGAAGCGCACATCGAGCTGATCGCCTCCGAGAACTACGCCAGCCCGCGGGTCATGGAAGCCCAAGGTACCCAGCTGACCAACAAGTACGCGGAAGGCTACCCAGGCAAGCGCTATTATGGCGGCTGCGAACACGTCGACGTGGTTGAACAGTTGGCCATCGATTACGCCAAGCAGCTGTTCGATGCTACCTATGCCAATGTCCAGCCGCACTCCGGCTCTCAGGCCAACGGGGCGGTATTCCAGGCCTTGGTCAAGCCGGGCGATACCGTTCTCGGCATGAGCCTGGATGCCGGCGGCCACTTGACCCACGGCGCCAAGCCCAACTTCTCGGGCAAGCACTACAATGCCGTGCAGTACGGCATCGATGAGAGCGGTCGCATCGATTATGACGAGGTGGCGCGCCTGGCGCGGGAAAGTCAGCCGAAGATGATCGTCGCGGGCTTCTCGGCCTATTCCCAGATCATCGACTGGGCCAAGTTCCGGGAGATCGCCGATGAAGTGGGCGCCTACCTGCTGGTCGACATGGCCCACATCGCGGGCCTGGTTGCCACCGGCCACTACCCCAGCCCGCTGCAGCACGCACATGTGGTAACAACCACGACGCACAAGACGCTGCGCGGCCCGCGCGGGGGGCTGATCCTGTCCGCCGAGGGCGATGCCGATATCGAGAAGAAGCTTCAATCGGCGGTATTCCCGGGGGGCCAGGGTGGCCCGCTGATGCACGTGATCGCGGCCAAGGCGGTGTGTTTCAAGGAAGCCATGGCGCCGGAGTTCAAGACCTACCAGGGCCAGGTGGTAAAGAACGCCCAGGCCATGGCCAGCGTCTTCATCGAACGCGGCTATGACGTCGTCTCCGGCGGCACCGAAGATCACCTGTTCCTGCTGTCCTTGATCAAGCAGGGGCTGACCGGTAAGGATGCGGACGCCGCGTTGGGTCGTGCCCACATTACTGTAAACAAGAATGCGGTACCCGGCGACCCGCAGAGCCCGTTCGTCACCTCGGGACTGCGTATCGGCACGCCGGCCGTGACCACCCGCGGCTTTGGCGAAACCGAATGCCGCGACCTGGCCGGCTGGATCTGCGACATTCTCGACGCCATGGCCAAGGGCGATTCCGCCACGGCCGAAGCCGACGTCAAGGCCAAGGTCGAAACCGTCTGCGCCCGCTTCCCGGTTTATCGTGGCTGACCGCGACCGTAGTTGTCCGCTTGCTAGTACACGCCCCGGCCTTGCCGGGGCGTTTTCGTCATGGGATAGGGCGGGATCCGCCACTAATGCACCAAGGCGGTGCGCGGCAGGCGTGGCGTCTCGCGATGCGCGGCTCCCATGCGGCGTGGTAGCCGCGTCGTCTGCGATTCGGCGAGGTGGCACGCGACGTGCTAGCTTCACCGTAGAACGTCAGCTTGAGGTGTCGATATGCCCCCTTCAACGAGCTCTTGCGCTCCCCTACAACCGCGCCTGGTATTTACCGATCTCGATGGGACCTTGCTCGACCACGATACCTACGACTGGGAGCCCGCCAGCGGCTGGCTGGCACGGCTCAAGCAGGCGGGAGTCCCCGTCATCCCGGTGACCAGCAAGACCCGCGCGGAGCTTCTGTCGCTGCGACTCGAGCTCGGTCTTGGCGAGTGTCCATTCATCGCCGAAAACGGGGCCGTCATCGGCTTGCCCCCAGCCTGGCAACATGCGCGTCTCGACCGGGATCCGGCCAATGTCGATGGTTTGCAGATCAAGACGCCAAGCCTGGATATCGGCTTCATTCGACAACGCCTGGAAATCCTGCGTGATCGCCTCAATGTTCGCTTTCGCAGCATGGGGGACATGAGTCTCGAGGAGATAATGGAGGCTACCGGGCTGCCCGACCCCAAGGCCCGACAGGCACGGGTACGTGAAGGCAGCGAACCGCTCTTGTGGGACGACGGCGAGGACGCCCTGGAACGCTTCGTCGACGCGCTGGGCAACGATGGGCTGCGCCTGACACGCGGGGGACGGTTCTTCCATGTGATGGGTGACGTTGATAAAGGCGGGGCCCTTCACTGGCTTACCGAGCGCTTTGTATCGCTGCGCGGTCATCACCCGGTAACGCTGGGGCTGGGCGATGGCCCAAATGACATTTCGTTGCTCGAGGCAACGGAACTGGCCGTGCTGGTTCGCGGTCGGCATGGGCACGCGGTCGATGTCGACGCCAAGCGGCTCTATCGAACAGACGCCTATGGCCCACAAGGTTGGGCCGAAGGATTGGAACATTGGTGGGGGAGGGACATTCCCCCGTTAGCCAAGGCCGAGGAGGGCCATGCATGAGCGATTTCTATCAGAATGGAATCATCACCAATTTTCACAACTTGACCCGACGCCCTGTCGAGGCGCTCGAGGCGGATCTGGTGCGTTTCTCGATGCGCCGGCCGATGGGATTAATCCTGCCCTCGCTCTATGCCGAGCTCGAGGGACCGGCGTTGTCGCACATCGTCGACGAGCTATCCAAGGTACCTTATCTCTCCGAAATCGTGATCGGTCTGGACAAGGCCGACCGGGACCAATTCCTTCAAGCCCGTGAGTTCTTCTCTCGCCTGCCGCAGCATCATCGCATCCTGTGGCACGACGGGCCGAGGCTGCAGGCGCTGGATGAAGAACTCGCCGAAATGGGGCTGGCACCGTCGGAGCCAGGCAAGGGGCGTAACGTCTGGTACTGCTCGGGATATATCCAGGCTTCAAGGCGATCCGAGGCGGTCGCCCTGCATGATTGCGACATCGTGACCTACGACCGTTCGCTCCTGGCGCGATTGATCTATCCGGTCGCCCACCCCCAGTTCAACTACGAATTCTGCAAGGGCTATTACTCGCGCATCGCCGAGGGCAAGCTCAACGGCCGTGTGGCTCGCCTGATGGTTACTCCGCTGATTCGTGCCCTGAAGAAGATCTACGGGCCGCTGCCCTTCCTGGATTATCTCGACAGCTTCCGTTATCCGCTGTCGGGCGAATTCTCGATGCGGGCCGACGTGTTGGATGATATTCGCATTCCCAGCGACTGGGGCCTGGAGATCGGTGTTCTGTCTGAGGTTCACCGCAACTACTCGACCAAGCGCCTGTGCCAGGTCGACATCGCCGACATGTACGACCACAAGCATCAGCCGGTCTCCCAGGATGACCCGGGCGGCGGTCTCAATCGCATGAGCCTCGACATCGCCAAGGCGCTGTACCGCAAGCTGGCCACCCTCGGTGTCCAGATCAATGCCGAGAGTTTCCGAACCATCAAGGCCACGTACTATCGCATCGCCCTCGACCTGATCGAGACCTATGACAACGATGCCACCATGAACGGGCTCAAGCTCGACCGGCACAGCGAGGAGCAGGCCGTGGAGATGTTTGCCTCGAACATCATGGAAGCGGGTGAAGCCTTCCTCGACAACCCGCGGGACAAGCCCTTCATTCCCAGCTGGAACCGCGTACAGGCGGCGATTCCCGATCTCCTCGAGCGGATGCATGCCGCCGTCGAACTCGACAACAAGGGCAAGGTGTAGCGGGACAGAACGTAGCGTGAGAATCGGGATGCCGGGGCGGGGCTCATTGACCCGTGCCGGCAGGTTCCTCGCTTCCCATCACCTCGGACAACTGCCCCGCTTCCGGCAGGCCATGGGCGGCCTCGACCAACCCATCGCGCTGATAGAGCGTACTGGGTGTCGCCTGAAAGCCCAGGCTCTCGAAGAGCTGGTGGTTCTCGAGCAGGGCCACCTCCCACTTCCTGGGCAACGTCTCGAGCCATTCCACCGGTTCGCCATGATGATTGGCAATCAGGGCCGCGCTGGGGTCCTCCGCGGCGAGCAGCGATACTGCCTTGCGGGGGCTGTCGTGCTCGAGAATACCCACCATGATATGCCGAAGCTGGACCTTGCCGGCCTCGACCCAGGGTCGTGTCTGCTCCCAGAATTGGCGGCAGTAGGCGCAGTTGGGATCAGTGAAGGTGTATACGATTCGGGGCGCGTCCGTATCGCCGTCACGAATCCAGTGGCTGTTGCCCAGGTCTTGCCATAACTGGTTATCCTGCGGGGCGCGCACCAGGCGTTCGAGCGGGGCCAGCGACAGGTTGTTCCCTTCGGCATCCACCAGGTTGCCAACCACCGCATGCTCGCCATCCTCGGTCAGGTAGATGGCCATCTCCTGGCCCTGGTAGCTGGCGGCATAACCGGTGAGTCCGCCGGGGGCTTCGAAGGCGTCGTGGATGGTCAGCCCCTGGTCGGCCATGGCCTGAACGGGGGCCGGCCAGTCGGCAGCCAGTGCGGGGCCGGCGGTCAAGGCAACAAGCGCGGTAACGAGGCGTATCAACATGGGGTCTCCTGCCAAGGCAAAGCCGGTGCACAAAGGCCAACCATAGCATGGCGGGGCGGGCCAGGCTGGCCCCGCTTTGGGTTTGCCCTAAGCTGAATGCAGACCCACCATCGAGGAGCGACGCATGGAAGCGACGGCTGCGGCCCCCGAGGAGTCGATAGCGGGTGAGGAGGCGCTGTACTCGGTCACGGGCATGTGGTGCACGAGCTGCGCCCTGGCCATCGAGGCTGAACTACGGCGCCGCGCCGGCGTGGCCGAGGCGCGGGTCAACTACGCCACGGCCACGTTATGGGTCAGGGGTACCGCGGAGGGGATCGCGCAGGACGGCTTGGCGCGACAGCTCGAGCGCCTGGACTATGGCGTGGTGCCCCTGGCCGAGGTCGCCAGTGCCGAAGCCCGCCTGGAAACCGAGAGCCGGCTGCTGGTCATGCGCCTGCTGGTGGCGATGAGCTTTGGCATGTGGACGCTGCTGGCCTCACTGCTGATCTATGTGGATGCCATGGGTGATGCGCGTCTGGACAGGATTCTGGCGCTGGTATCGGGGGCGTTCGCGCTGCCGGTCGTCGTCTATGCGGCGCGGCCTTTCTATCGGGCCGCTTGGCGAACCCTGCTGGCACGTCGACCGGGCATGGATGTCCTGGTGTCACTAGGTGTCCTCGGGGCCATGCTGGTGTCGCTGTGGTTGCTGTGGCAGGGCGTCGTCGATGTCTATTTCGACACGGCCGTCATGCTGGTAACCCTGTTGCTGGCGGGGCGGCTGGTCGAAACGCTGGCCCGCTACAAGGGGCTACGGGCACTTGGCAATTTATATACGCCGCCTGATTCGGTCACACGCCTCGAGGCGGGTCGCTGGGTAGAGGTTCCACGCAGCACGGTGACGCACGGCGATCGTTTGCGGGTCGACACCCAGGATACCGTGCCTCTGGATGGCACGCTGATCGATGCCGAGGCACGCCTCGACCTGTCATCGGTGAGTGGTGAGAGTCGCCCGCAGCATCGGACCCGGGGCGATGCACTGACGGCAGGGTGCCGCAATCTTGGGCCTCCACTGACGCTTGAGGTCACGGCAGTCGACGGCGAGGGCTATCTGGATCGACTGCAGCGTCGCACGCTTGAGTTGCATGCCCGCAAGCAAGGCCTTCAACGCTTGGCCGATCGCTTTGCCGCCTGGCTGAGTCCCTTGGCCATGGTGCTGTCGGGGCTCGTATTGGCCGTACTGCTGCTGACTGGGTTACCCCCCGAGGAAGCCTTCGTGCGTGCGCTCTCGGTGTTGGTGGTCGCCTGTCCCTGTGCCGTGGGGCTGGCAATTCCCATGGTATTGCTCTCGGCCTCCGACCGGGCCGTGGCCCAAGGCATCGCGTTTCGTGATCTGACCGCACTGGAGAGTGCCGGTCAGGCACGCGCTGTGGCGTTCGACAAGACGGGCACACTGACCGAGACCGGCAGCGTGACACTCACTGCCATGGAAGCGGCCGAAGGCGTCGATGCGTCTGGATTGCTGACATGGGCAGCCCGACTCGAGGCGACGAGCGAGCATCCACTGGCCAGAGCCATTCGCCAGGCCGCCTGGCAGCGCGGCCTTCTGGCTGACGATAGCGAAACCATGCTCGAAGGTGCCCCTGGCGCTTTTAGGGATTCAGACGCCATCAAGGACGTGGCCGGGGCCGGCCGTGAGTGGCAGGAAGGCGGTGAGACCTGGCGCATCGGGCGTAGCGATTGGCTGAGCGCATGCGGCATTGAGGTGCCGGCGCTGGAGGGCAGCCCCCATCTCGAGGTTCACGTGGCATGTGGCCACCGCTGGTTGGGACGCTTGCTGCTCGACGATTCGACTGCGCCCGGTGCCGCGTTCCAATTGCAGCGCTTGCGCGATCAAGGACTGACGCTTGCCATGATCAGTGGAGATCGTCCCGACCGGGTACGGGAACTCGCTTCCCGTGTGGGATTGGCAACAGACGAGTGCTTTGCCGGGCAGACGCCTGAGGGTAAGGCGCGTCTGGTTGCAGCCTTGCCCAAGCCCAACGTGTTTGTCGGCGACGGGATCAATGACGTGCTGGCTTTGGCCACCGCCGAGGTGGGTATCGCGCCGTATCAGGCCACATCCCAAGCCCGGGACAGTGCGGCCATCCAGCTGCTCAAGCCCGGGCTGGATGGCGTAGTGCAGGCGTTGGCGCTGGCGCGGCGTGCCAGGCGCATCATGCGACAGAACCTGGTGCTGTCAGTGCTCTATAACGCCCTGGCGTTGGGCATCGTCGTGGCGATGCCCATACCGCCGCTGGTGGCGGTCCTGGCCATGGCGTTCAGTTCGCTGAGCGTGGTCGGTAATGCGGCGCGGCTCTCGCTTGGCAAGGCAGCGCCAATCCAGAGCGACGGGGACATGCCCCAGTTAGGGGCGTCACGTGCCCCGTTGCACCAGCCATAGGCTGCGGTAAGGGCGCAGCTCACGAACCTCGCTATCCCAAGGTGCATCCTCGAGCAGGTCGTACCAGCCTGGCTCGTCCAGCTCGGGGAGGTCGAGCGGCTGACGCTTGGCCGTCACGTTGTAGATGGCCAGCAGGCGACGCCCGTTGGGTAGTGGCCCGCGCTCGATGCATAGCAAGGTATCCGGGGTGTCGATGACTTGCTGCGGGGCTTCGGGATGGAAGCAGGGTTCCTGGCGACGCAGGTTGAGGCGCCGCTTCAGTGCCATGAATACTTCGCGGGTCGGGGTGTTGCGGCTATCCAGCAGCTCGTCGAGTTCGTCCATCTGCCAATGACGACGGTTGATCGAGCGCAACTGGCCACTGCGCTCGATGCCCTCATGGTCGTTGAGCGTGGCAGTCATGGAGTGGATGTAGACCGCCGGGATGCCCTGCAGCGCCATCATTAGATGCTGACTGCACAGGAAGCGTTCGGCCTGCCAGGGGTCCGGGCCGCGCCGGGTGCCCTTGAGCGCTTCGAAATAACCGATATTGATCTCGTACGGGGTATCCGTGCCATCCGCATTGGCCCGCATGCTGACGAAGCCACCGAAGCGATGCATGAGCTCGAGCAGGGAGTCAACTTCGTAATCGGGGAGCAGGCCCTCGAGCGCACGGACCCCGATGCCGTCATGACTCGCCGTAAAATTGAGATAGCTGCAGCCAGAAGGCAGGGCCGGCAGGCTACGCAGCCAGGTGGCCAGTGTCCCGGCTTCGCCGCTGGTCAGGGTATGCACCAGTAGCGGTGGCAGTGTGAACTGGTAGACCAGATGGGCTTCGTCGGGCATTTCCTGGTCTGGCGTCATGCGCTCAAGACCGAAGTAACTTAGGTTCTCGCGGTGCGGCACGTTGGTTTCAGTGATCAGCAGCGTGCCTGGGGCCAGATGGTCGACCACGGCACGCAGCAGGCGCACGATGGCATGGGTCTGGGGCAGGTGGATGCAGGTCGTGCCGACCTCTTTCCACAGGAAGGCGATGGCATCGAGGCGAATGATCCTGGCGCCCTGTTCGATATAGAAGAGCAGGATGCCGATGAACTCCAGCAGTACATCGGGGTTGGCGAAGTTGAGATCGATCTGGTCTTCGGAGAACGTCGCCCAGAGATGACGCTTGCCACGACGCGTCGCTACCGGCACCAGCAGCGGTGAACTGCGAGGACGAGTCACCGTGCTGAGGTCGGTCTCGGGGTCCATTTCGATGAAGTAGTCGCGCCCCGGTTGGGAGCCGGCCAGGTAATCGACGAACCACAGCGAATCGCGGGAGACATGATTGATCACCAGGTCGACCATCAGGTCCCGATGATTGGCCAGGTGGCGGATGTGAGACCAGTCACCGAGTTCCGAATTGACTTCACGATAATGGATCACTGAAAAGCCGTCGTCACTGCTCCATGGAAAGAAGGGCAGCACGTGCACACCACTGAATGTGTCGCCCAGGCGGGCTTCCAGAAACTCATCGAGCACCTTCAAGGGCGGCCTGTCACCGTCGAGCAGCGAGTCGCCGTAGGTGATCAGCCACTGATCGCGTTCACTCCATAGCGTGGCGGGCCGCTGGATCTTTTCCAGGGCGCTGGCATGGTGCGAAAGCAGGGTCTGAAGGCGACGAAGCGCCTCCTCGGTGCGAGGACCGTAGACATCGTTGAGACGCTCGCGGGCAACGTCGATGAACGCGGGCTCATCGAGACGTCGTCCAGGGGTCGGGGGAAGGTTGGCTGACATGGAGTCGCTCCGGGCTCGGGTGGGCGGCGGACGTTCTCATCGTCTTGCGATAGACGTGCCAGAAGCTCGTCCGGCACGTACAAGGCTGTGCGCCTATAACGCCAAACCGTTACAATACCTCGGTAAACTCCGCTTTTATATCCCGGGCCCCATCGATGCATTGTCCTTTCTGCGGTACGCACGACACCAAGGTGACCGATTCCCGACTGGTCGCCGATGGCGATCAGGTCCGCCGCCGCCGTCAATGCGCCGTGTGCAGTGAACGCTTCACGACCTACGAGACGGCTGAATTGATCATGCCCCGCGTGGTCAAATCCGACGGGTCGCGAGAAAGCTTCGACGAGGCCAAGCTGCGGGCCGGCATGTTGCGGGCCTTGGAAAAGCGTCCGGTGAGTGCCGAGTCGATCGAGGCTGCCGTGGAGCGCATGCGTCAGCGCCTGCGCGCCAGGGGCGAGCGAGAGATCCAATCACGCGAGATCGGTGAGGAAGTGATGCGGGCCCTGAAACGCCTCGACCAGGTAGCCTACATACGCTTTGCCTCGGTTTATCGCCGCTTTCAGGATATCGATGAATTCCGTGCTGAAATCGACCGACTCGCCCAGGAACCCCAGTTTCCGCCCAACGACGAGCAGTGAACATGCCCAAGCAGACCCATGAGACATGGATGGCCCGGGCGCTGACCCTGGCCCGCCACGGCCTCTATACCACCGATCCCAATCCGCGGGTCGGGTGCGTGCTGGTACGCGATGGCCATGTAGTCGGCGAGGGCTTTCATCGACGGGCCGGCGAGCCGCATGCCGAAATCAATGCGCTGCATGCCGCGGGCGAGGCGGCCAGGGGCGCAACGGCCTATGTCACGCTGGAACCCTGTGCCCATCATGGGCGTACCGGCCCCTGTGCCGACGCCTTGGTCGAGGCGGGCGTCGCGCGGGTCGTGGTCGCCATGCAGGATCCCAACCCCCAGGTGGCCGGCGCGGGCCTTGCCATCATGCGCGATGCGGGCATCGATGTGATAACCGGCATACTCGAACACGAGTCACGGCGGCTGAATCCCGGCTTCCTCTCGCGCATGGAGCGCGGCCGCCCGTTCGTGCGCCTCAAGATGGCGACCAGTCTCGATGGGCGCACGGCCATGCGCTCCGGTGAATCCCAATGGATCACGGGCCCGGCGGCCCGTACCGAGGTTCAGCGTTTGCGTGCCCGTTCGAGTGCCATCATCAGCGGGGTGGAATCGATCATCTTCGACAATTCGCGGCTGACGATTCGGCCCGAGCAGTTGCAGCTGGAGGAGGGTGAGGCAATCGCTCGGCGCCAGCCGCTGCGCGTGATCGTCGATACCCAACTGCGCCTGCCCTTGGCGGCGGCCTGCCTGCGTGAGCCGGGCCGCACCCTGATCGCCACATGCAGTGACGATGCCGAGCGACGCCAGCGTCTCGAATCGGCGGGTGCCGAGGTACTGATACTGCCCGCCAGTCCGGAAGGGCGGGTCGAGCTTGCATCGTTGCTCCGCTACCTGGCGCACGCTGAAGAGGCCAACGAAGTGCTGCTCGAGACCGGGGCGACATTGGCCGGGGCCATGCTCGATGCCGAACTGGTGGATGAGATCCATCTGTTCATGGCGCCGATCCTGCTGGGGGGCGAGGCTCGCCCGCTGTTCGCTCTGCCGGGCATGGAGCGCATGGATCAGCAGCGTAGCCTGGACATCGACGACATCCGCGCGGTTGGGCGCGACTGGCGCATCATTGCCCGCCCTGTGGCCGAGGCGCTGCGCTGACGCCCGACAGCGCGCCAGGGGCCTTCCTACTGGCGCCCGACGCCGCGCCAAGGTACCCTGAGCGCCGATTGCGCGGGGGAGCACCCCAGGCGGTACGCCTGAGGAGCGGATTCAGCGGTCATCACGCCCGCAACCACTGTTCGGAGTTTGCATGGTGAACGATGCGACGCAGGCATCCAGCCTGGCACGGGTCGAAGAGCTGATCGACGATATCCGCCAAGGCAAGATGGTGATCCTCATGGACGATGAGGATCGTGAGAATGAAGGCGATGTCATCATGGCGGCCGAGAAGGTCCAGGCCGAGCACATCAACTTCATGGCCCGGCATGCGCGGGGCCTGATCTGTCTGCCCATGACGCGGGAGCGTTGCGAGCGCCTCAAGCTACCGCTGATGGTGCGTGACAATGGCTCGGGCTATGGCACCAAGTTCACGCTTTCCATCGAGGCCGCCGAAGGCGTGTCGACGGGAATCTCGGCGGCTGACCGCGCGCGTACCGTGCAGGCCGCCGTCGCACGCGATGCGCGTGCCGAGGATATCGTACAGCCCGGTCACATCTTTCCGTTGATGGCCGAGCCGGGTGGCGTGCTGCGTCGTGCCGGGCACACCGAAGCCGCGTGCGACCTGGCCTCGATGGCCGGTCTCGACCCCAGCGGGGTCATCTGCGAGGTGATGAACGACGACGGCAGCATGGCGCGTCGTCCCGAACTCGAGCGCTTCGCCGCCGAACACGGCCTCAAGATCGGCACCATTGCCGACCTGATACACTATCGTATCCATAACGAGCAGACCGTCGAGCATCTCGAGGCAACACCGGTGGCCACCGCCTTCGGCGAGATGGTGCTGCACGTCTTTCGGGATCGCATCCAGGGGGCGCACCACCTGGCCCTGGTCAAGGGACGTCCCGACCCCGAGCAACCCACCACCGTTCGGGTGCACCTGGCCGATACGCTTCGCGACTTGCTGACCCTGTCCAAGCCGGATAGCCAGAGCTGGACGGCTCAAGGGGCGCTGGCCGAAATCGCCGCAGCCGAGCGAGGCGTTTTCGTTCTGCTCGATGACGGGCGGGAACACCAGGATTTCAAGGCGCAACTCGATGTTCTGCTGGAGCGAAAGCGGGCACCGCGCAGCAGCGAGTCCGATGGCGCCGGCAACTACCTGACCATTGGTACCGGGTCACAGATACTCCGGGACCTTGGGGTCGGCAAGATGCGTCTTCTCAGTTCGCCCTGGAAGTTCTCGGCATTGTCCGGTTTCGATCTCGAGGTCGTGGATCGTGTGAGTCCTTGATGTACTCTGGCGCGGCCCGGCTGTTATCGTGCAGTGTGGCGTCGTTCGTGGGGCGCGTCAGCCCCCTTTAGCACGTGCCGATCGTGGTGCGTTGTCGTTTAGCAGGATTGAAAACCATGCAACCTATCTCTCAAGTCGAAGGTGACTTCACCGATGTCGATGGCCGCTACGTGATCGTGGTGGGCCGTTTCAACCATCATGTGGTCGATAGCCTGGTCGAAGGTGCCATCGACAGCCTGGTGCGTCATGGGGTCGACAGCGAACGCATTGATATCGTTCATGTTCCAGGCGCCTGGGAATTGCCGCTGGCCGTCAAGCGGGCCTTGCGTGTCGTCAAGCCCGATGCGGTAATTGCCCTGGGGGCCGTGATTCGTGGTGGCACCCCGCATTTCGAATATGTCGCCGGAGGCTGCAACGCAGCCCTTGGCAACCTGCAGCTCGAATTCGATACACCGATTGCCAACGGCGTACTTACCGTCAATTCCATCGAACAGGCCATCGAGCGTTCCGGCACCAAGGCGGGCAACAAGGGGGCCGAAGCGGCCATGGCCGCCATGGAGATGGTCTCGTTGCTGCGCCATTTCGGGGGTGAGCAATGAGCCAGACGCGTCGCCAGCCTTCCAAGGCCCAGGAGGCACGTCGCGCCGCGCGAGAGCTTGCCGTCCAGGGGCTCTACCAATGGCAGATGACCGGCAAGCCGATCACCACGGTGGAAGCCGAGTTTCGCAGCCAGATTGCCGATGATGATCTCGAGGCACACGAGAACTGGCGCAAGGTCATGGAGATCGCCGACCTGGCACTGTTCCATGAATTGCTGATCAACGTGGCTCGCTTCCAGGCCGATCTGGACGCCAGCATCGAACCGTTGCTCGACCGCCGTATCCAGGATCTCGACCCGATCGAACTCGCCATCCTGCGCCTGGGTGCCTACGAGCTGTCCCGGCGTATGGAAGTCCCGTACCGGGCGGTGATCAACGAGGGGGTCGAACTGGCCAAATCCTTCGGGGCGACCGATGGGCACAAGTACGTCAACGGCATACTCGACAAGCTTGCCGCCCGGCTGCGCTATCAAGAGGTCAGCGCCCGTCGCTGACATGCCCGGACGATGTCTAGCCCGATGCCCAGCGAGTTCGAGCTGATCGCCCGATATTTCACACGGCAGCCAGGTGACGATGCTGTGCTGGTGGGCGTGGGGGACGATTGTACCCTGCTTCAGCCCGCCCCGGGGCGTTGCCTGGCTGTCAGTGTGGATACGTCCGTCGTCGATGTGCATTTTCCCGCTACTGCTCCGGCCTTTGCCATCGGCTATCGTGCCTTGGCGGTGAGCCTGAGCGACCTCGCGGCCATGGGGGCCGAGCCCCGTTGGTGTCTGATGGCGTTGACCCTGGAGACGGCCGGTGATCCGTGGCTATCCGAGTTCTCGCGTGGCTTCTACGAACTCTGCCAGCAAACCGAGGTCTCCCTGGTGGGGGGAGATATCACCCGGGGTCGTCTTAGCATTGGCGTGACCGTGCATGGTGAGCTTCCCCCAGGGCAGGCCTTGCGCCGCAGCGGGGCGCGCGCTGGCGATATCCTTGCCGTGACCGGCTCGTTAGGTGGCGGCTACGGTGGGTTGGTGGCCTGGCAATCGGGCGAACGCAACCTCGACGACCCGTTACTGGGCAAGTATCTGTTGCCCCGGCCCCGGGTCGAGGCTGGCGTCGTCCTGCGGTCGCTGGCGACGTCGGCCATTGACGTCTCGGATGGTCTGCTCGCCGACCTTCAGCACCTATGCGATGCCTCGAACGTGGGGGCCACCCTCGATGTCGCGGCACTACCCCTCACGCAAGGTTTGGTCGAACGTCTGGGGCCCAGCGAGGCTCAGCGTGCGGCACTGGGCGGCGGTGACGATTACGAATTGCTCGTCAGCCTGCCTGCGGCTAGCCTCGATGAGGCCTGCCAGCGGCTGGCGGAGCAGGGGTTGGCATTGACACCCATCGGCCGTTTCGACGAGACGCCGGGGGTGCGCGGCGTACCGGATACGCTGCCTGCTGGCTGGCTGCACTTTCAGGGAGAGACGCCATGAACCGTGCCCCGGCGAGCGTATGGCGCCGGCCGACGCACTTTCTGGCCTTTGGGCTGGGTAGCGGCGCCGTGCCCTGGGCGCCGGGTACGTTCGGTACCCTGGCGGCCATTCCCTTCTACTGGCTGCTCTCGGAGCTTCCGCTGGGTTGGTACCTGGGGGTGGTGGGCATCGCCATGCTGATTGGCATCTGGTTATGCGACAAGACTTCCCACGACCTGGGGGTACACGATCACTCCGGTATCGTCTGGGATGAGTTCGTCGGCTATTGGCTGACCATGGCGGCAGTGCCCTTCTCGTGGGAGGCTGCGCTGTGGGGGTTCGTCGTGTTTCGTATCTTCGATGTCTTCAAGCCCTGGCCCATCCGCTGGGCGGATCGTCGCGTCGCGGGCGGTTTCGGCATCATGATCGATGACGTGATGGCTGCCGTCTATGCATGGGGCACCATCCATCTTTGGCTGTGGCTACATTGAGCCAGGTACTAAAAGGTACCTGAGCCGGCAACGAGACCGGAATGACGGGAAAGGGAGAACCGGATGCGCAAGGGAGTGATCGCGGTCGTTGTAGTAGTGCTGCTTGCCGGGGGGTATGCCACAGCACAGTTTGTTTCCAGTCTGCTCTTCGAACGTGAGCTGTCCCAGACCATCGAGCGTCTCACGGAACGCAGCGATCTTGAGGTCCACCGGCGCGATGTCGAGCGAGGCTGGTTCGTTTCGCACGGCACGCTGTTGGTCGAGCCTCGGGTCGATCCGAGCTGGAACCTCGAAGTGCCCTATACGGTCCGGCATGGCCTGCTGACGACGCGGGCCACTGGCGAGCTGGTGCCGATCGACAGCGCCAGCAGGGAGCCACGAGTCGGTGATTCCCTGCCGGTCGCCGCGCCACGCTGGCACGCCGAGTATCGGACCCTGTCGGATGCAGTCGAAGCACGCATCGAGTTCGCTGCATTCGAATTCGTTCGGGACGGACGTGACATCGCCTTCCAAGGCGGCAATCTATTGATCGAAGCGGATGATGAGCAGGTGCAGGTCGACGCCCGCCTCGGGCCGCTCGATATTGCCCAGGGCGAGGAAACCCTTCACGTCGATCCCCTGAACCTCGAGACCCATTTCCGCATCGGAGACGACTCCCGCCCGCCACGCTGGATGCTGGAGACACTGCAGGTGTCTAGCCCAACCCTTGGCATCGATATCGATGTCACCGGCGAACTGCGCTTCTTGGGCGACGACTGGTCCGCATTCCGCATGACCGACCTCGAGAGTGAGGAAGGTCGACGGTACTGGCTGTCGCAGCTCGAAGGCTATTTCCGTTGGCCGGATCCGCCGGCGCTGGTCCTGTTACAGCTCGGCTTGCCACTGGCCACCGAGAGTCTGGATCTTGCCTTCGAGCAGGGCGAGGTCACCCTCAACGGACGTCCGATGAGTTCGCTTTATTAGGCCTGTCTGCGCTTTACAGGGCAACTTGGCTTGAAGTTGCCCTTGTCTGCCCGCATTGCAGTATCCAACGTTGTCCTTTGACTCCAGAGACAGGATGGATATGACCGAGCGCGACGACGAACTAAACGAGATCATTTCCGACGCCGCCGACGAGCACGGCGCCCAAGAGCAGCATGAATCGCGGGGCGCGATGGTTCCGGCCCAGGATTATCTACCCGAACGGCTCTATCTGCTGCCGATACACAACCGCCCCTTTTTCCCCGCCCAGGTACAGCCGCTGGTGATTCATCGCCCGCGGTGGGAAGAGACCATGCAGCGGGTGGCCAAGACACCGCACCATACGTTGGGGGTCGCGTTTGTCGGCGATACGCGGATCGAGGAGCTCGATCCCGACCAGTTCCCCGAGATCGGTACGGCCGTTCGTGCACATAAAGTGCAGGGGGAGGATGAGCAGATTCAGTTCATTGCCCAGGGCATGCGCCGCTTCCGTATCGTGCGCTGGTTATCCAGAAAGCCGCCGTACCTGGTCGAGGTGACCTATCCCAAGGAGCCGGTCAACGCCGAGGAGGACGAGACGCGGGCCTATGCCATGGCATTGATCAATGGCATCAAGGAGCTGCTGCCGATCAACCCGCTCTACGGCGAGGAACTCAAGCACTATCTCAACCGCTTCAGTCCTCACGAGCCCGGCCCGCTGACTGACTTCGCTGCCGCGATCACCTCGGCCAAAGGCGACGACCTGCAGGCCATCCTCGAAACCCTGCCTGTGATGGCGCGCATGCAGAAGGTACTGCCGCTGCTGCGCAAGGAGATTGAGGTCGCGCAACTGCAGAGCGAGATCAGCGAGCAGGTCAATGCGCAGATGCAGCAGCGTCAGCGCGAGTTTTTCCTGCGCGAACAGCTCAAGGTGATTCAGCGCGAACTGGGTATCTCCAAGGACGACCGTGAAAACGACGTCGACACGTTCCGCAATCGCCTCAATGAGCTGGACGTACCCGAGCGGGTGCAGTCACGCATCGACGATGAACTGGATAAACTCTCGGTACTCGAGACCGGGTCGCCCGAATACGGCACGACACGCAACTATCTCGATTGGCTGACCTCGCTGCCGTGGGGTATCACCAGCCAGGACCAGCTCGACCTGCAGCATGCCAGGGGCGTGCTCGACCGCGATCACGATGGTTTACAGGACGTGAAGGAACGCATCATCGAGTTCCTGGCCGAGGGCACCTTCAAGGGCGATGTGGGAGGCTCGATTCTGCTGCTTGTCGGCCCGCCAGGTGTCGGCAAGACATCGGTGGGTCGATCGATCGCCGAGGCCCTGGGGCGTGAGTTCTATCGCTTTTCCGTCGGCGGCATGCGCGATGAGGCCGAAATCAAGGGGCACCGCCGCACCTATATCGGTGCCATGCCCGGCAAGCTGGTGCAGGCCCTCAAGGAGGTCGAGGTCGAGAATCCGGTGATCATGCTCGACGAGATCGACAAGCTCGGCCAGTCGTTCCAGGGCGACCCCGCTTCGGCGCTGCTCGAGGTGCTCGATCCGGAGCAGAACGTCGATTTCCTGGACCACTATCTCGACGTGCGGCTCGACCTTTCCAAGGTGCTGTTCGTATGTACGGCGAATACCCTGGATTCGATTCCCGGGCCGCTGCTCGATCGCATGGAGCAGATTCGCCTGTCGGGGTATATCGCCGAAGAGAAGATGGCGATTGCCAAGCATCACCTGTGGCCCAAGCTGCTCAAGCGCGACAAGATCCCCAAGAAGCGTATCAATCTTACCGATGCGGCGTTGCGCCAGGTCATCGAGGGCTATGCTCGCGAGGCCGGGGTGCGCCAGCTCGAAAAGCAGTTGCACCGCATCGTGCGCAAGGCCGCCGTCAAGCTGCTCGAGAACGACGAGGAGAACGTCAAGGTTTCGGTCAACAACCTCGAGGATTACCTTGGCGCACCGTTGTTCCGCAAGGACGAAGTGCTCCGGGGAGAAGGGGTGGTGACCGGCCTGGCCTGGACCTCCATGGGTGGCGCCACCTTGCCGATCGAAGCGGGCAAGGTTCACGCACTGAATCGCGGCTTCAAGCTGACGGGCAAGCTGGGCGAAGTGATGCAGGAATCGGCCAATATCGCCTACAGCTACGTGCAGGGGCATCTGTCCGATTACGGTGCTGACGCCGACTTCTTCAACGATGCCTTCATTCACCTGCACGTTCCTGAAGGCGCCACGCCCAAGGACGGCCCCTCCGCCGGGGTGACCATGGCGACGGCATTGATCTCGCTGGCACGACACCAGTCGATCAAGCGGCGTCTTGCCATGACCGGTGAATTGACACTGACCGGGCAGGTCCTGCCGGTGGGAGGGATTCGCGAGAAAGTAATCGCTGCGCGCCGTAGCGATATCTTCGAGCTGATCCTGCCCGACGCCAACCGCCGCGATTACGAAGAGCTGCCCGATTACCTCAAGGAGGGCATGACGGTGCACTTCGCCAAGCGCTACCGGGACGTGGCGAAAGTCGTTTTCGATTGAGGTTCTTCGAGTTTCGGCTGAGATTCCCAGTATGGCCTCTCGCGCTCGGGCGTGACAGAATCTACGCCCGACTGGACACCTAGACCGTCAACGCCGATCGCGTGTCGGCCTGCGCCAACTTTACTGGCGCAGGCCGCGTCGCGTTCGTACAAAGACGGCGACACCGAGCACGAGAGGACACCATGCCCCAATACCGTTCCCGCACCACCACCGCCGGCCGCAACATGGCAGGCGCCCGCGCCTTGTGGCGCGCCACTGGCATGAAGGACGACGATTTCCACAAGCCGATCGTGGCGGTGGCCAACTCCTTCACGCAGTTCGTTCCAGGGCATGTGCACCTGAAGGATATGGGGCAGCTGGTGGCGCGCGAGATCGAGAAAGCCGGTGGCGTCGCCAAGGAGTTCAACACCATTGCGGTGGACGACGGCATCGCCATGGGGCATGACGGTATGCTCTATTCGCTGCCGAGTCGCGACATCATTGCCGACAGTGTCGAGTACATGGTCAATGCCCACTGCGCTGATGCCCTGGTGTGCATTTCCAACTGCGACAAGATCACACCGGGAATGCTGATGGCTGCCATGCGCCTCAATATCCCCGTTATCTTCGTCTCAGGTGGGCCTATGGAAGCCGGCAAGACCAAGCTGCTCGATCACGGGCTCGACCTGGTCGATGCCATGGTGATGGCGGCCGACGACAGCGTCGATGACGAGCTGCTGGCCGAGGTCGAGCGCAGCGCGTGCCCTACCTGCGGCAGCTGTTCGGGCATGTTCACGGCCAACTCCATGAACTGCCTGACCGAGGCGCTGGGCCTGGCGCTGCCGGGCAACGGCACCGTGGTGGCAACTCACACCGACCGTCGCCGCCTGTTCGAGACGGCGGGCCATCGCATCGTCGAGCTGGCCAAACGTTATTACGAAGGCGAGGAAGCGCATTTGCTGCCGCGGGCCATCGGCTCGCTGGCGGCATTCAAGAATGCCATGACCCTGGATATCGCCATGGGGGGGTCGACCAACACGATCCTGCACCTGCTGGCCGCTGCCCAGGAAGCCGAGCTCGATTTCACCATGACCGACATCGACCGGCTGTCGCGGGAAGTGCCGCAGTTGTGCAAGGTGGCGCCCAATACCCAGAAGTATCACATCGAGGATGTGCATCGCGCCGGTGGCATCATGGCGATTCTCGGCGAACTCGACCGCGCCCACGTGCTGGATACTTCGGTACCTACCGTCTACGGCGATACGCTCAAGGATGCGCTGGACGAGTGGGATATCATGCGCAACCCTTCTCCCGAGGTGGTGGAATTCTTCAAGGCCGGCCCTGGCGGCGTGCCCACCCAGACGGCCTTTTCCCAGAGCGCACGTTGGCCGAGCCTGGACGGCGATCGTGCCACCGGGTGTATCCGCGACCTGGAGCATGCGTTCTCTAGAGAGGGTGGGCTGGCCGTGTTGCGCGGCAATATTGCACTGGATGGCTGTGTGGTGAAGACGGCCGGTGTCGATGAGTCGATTCTCGTCTTCGAGGGCCCTGCCCATGTGGTCGAGTCCCAGGATCAGGCGGTCGAGCACATTCTTGCCGGCGAGGTAAAGGAAGGCGAGGTGGTGGTGATTCGCTACGAGGGTCCCAAGGGCGGGCCGGGCATGCAGGAAATGCTCTATCCGACCTCATATCTCAAGTCCAAGGGACTCGGCAAGGGCTGCGCCCTGCTCACTGATGGTCGCTTCTCAGGCGGCACGTCAGGCCTCTCGATCGGCCACGTGTCCCCCGAGGCGGCAGCCGGCGGGGCCATTGCGTTGATCGAGTCGGGCGACATCATTCGTATCGACATCCCGGCACGCACGATCAATGTCGATCTGCCCGATGAGGACCTGGCACGCCGTCGTGCCGCGATGGAGGCCCAGGGCAGTGGTGCCTGGAAGCCGAGCATCGAGCGCGAGCGCAAGGTGTCGGCCGCGTTGAAAGCGTATGCACTGCTTGCCACCTCGGCGGATAAGGGGGCGGTGCGCGATCTGTCGAAGCTCGACTGATCGGAGTGCATAGGCTTTCGAGGTGAGGCATGACGAGACCCGCGCCCAGGTGCGGGTCTCGCTTTTTTGTTGCGTATGCCCATAAGGCAAGGTGTTGAGTGGGCTCGGGACTCGGTCCAGACTAGTCATACTGTAAAGGTCCAGAAAGGACCCAGACCAAGGACGATTCTCAAACCAGACAAGGAGTAGGCATGACGGAGCATTTCTCGGTTGGCGTCGTGGGCTATGGGTTTGCCAGCCAGACCTTTCACGTTCCCCTGATCCAGTCGACCCCTGGGCTGGATCTGGTCGCGGTATCCTCGAGCGATGCAGGCAAGGTTCAGGCCGCGTTGCCGGGTGTCGAGGTCGAGGCGAAACCCCAAGGGCTTTTTGCCCGTGACGATATCGACCTGGTCGTCATCCCGACGCCCAACGAGACGCACTTTCCCCTGGCCAAGGCAGCGCTTGCGGCAGGCAAGCACGTGGTGCTCGATAAGCCCTTTACCGTAAGCGTCTCCGAGGCGCGTCAGCTCAAGGCCCAGGCCGAAGGGAACGAGTTGCTGCTGTCGGTGTTTCATAACCGTCGCTGGGATAGCGATTTCATGACGCTACGCGGCCTGCTCGCTGACGGTACCCTGGGGCGTGTCGTCAATTTCGAATCGCGTTTCGATCGCTTCCGCCCCGAGGTCCGCGATCGCTGGCGAGAGCAGCCCAAGCCGGGCGGGGGAATCTGGTACGATCTGGGGCCTCATTTGCTGGATCAGGCCCGGGAACTGTTCGGCATGCCTCGCGCCATCTTTCTCGATTTGGCCAATCGCCGCGACAATGCCAAGACCGATGACGATTTCCTGGCGCTGCTGGATTACGACAGTTTGCGGGTATCGCTCAAGGCGAGCGCCCTGGTCGCCGAGCCGACGCCGCGCTTCGCCGTGCATGGCACACGGGGTAGCTACGTCAAGTTTGGCCTCGACCCACAGGAAGACCGGCTCAAGGCGGGCGAGAGCCCGGCCCCGCAGTGGGGTGAGGACACCCGCCACGGTAGCTTGACCCTGCGTGACGGGGAGGACGAAGAGTCGCCCCTGGTAAGCCAGGAGCACCCCACGTTACCGGGGGATTACCTGGCCTATTATCAGGGAATTCTGGATGCGCTTCGTGGCGACGCGACCAACCCGGTCGAGACCGAAGGCGCCCTGGCCACCATGGTGCTGCTCGAGGCAGGCCTCGACAGCTATCGCCAAGGCCGCTGGGTCAAGCTCAAGGAAGGATCGCCCTCGAAGCGTATCGGCTAGCCGTGCGTTTATCGCGATGATCTTTTACCAAAGCTGGGGTCGGCTGATCTCGTTGCGCAGCCGGTCCCGCGCGATAAAAAGGGCGGCGATTGCCCGCGCCTCGTGAAAGTCCTCGCGCGCGAGCAATGAAGGCAATTCCTCGATGGCGTGGGTCTCGACGATCAACGGTTCCGGCTCGTCGCCGGGCAGGCGTTTTTCGTAGAGATCCGTCGCCAGCATGACCTGCATGCGATGACGCATGTAATTGGGCGCAAGCGACAGTTCGACCAGGGGCTCGATATTGTGGGCGCCCACCCCGCACTCTTCCATCAATTCACGGTTCGCGGCAGTGACGATGTCTTCGCCGGGGTCGACCAGTCCCTTGGGCAGGGTCAGCACGTAATCCTCGAAACCGGCCGCATACTCGCGAATCAGCAGCACGTGATCCGGATCGGGCATGGCCACGATCATCACCGCGCCGTTATCGGTACCCATGAGGCGCTCGAAGGTTCGCTCGGCGCCGTTGGAAAACCGCAGGTCGAGCGACTCCACACGGAACAGCTGGCTACGAGCGACTTCGCGTTGCGAAAGAATGCGCGGTTTTTCATGAGAGTGGGACATGGGGCCTCCGGCCAAGCAGTGCTGTGTTGCCTATCCTGATGATCCCGTACAATAGCACTCACTTTCTCTATTGCGGAGCCTATGGCCGATGATCGACTGGCGCGCCATCGATACCGTGTTGCTGGACATGGACGGTACCCTGCTGGACCTGCATTTCGATAGCCATTTCTGGCTTGAACATTTACCGCGCCGTTATGTCGAACTTCACCGACTCGACGAAGCCACCCAGGAAGAGGTCCGGGCGCGTATCCTTCGAGAGCAGGGCACGCTCAACTGGTATAGCCTGGCTTACTGGAGCCGTGAACTGGGGGTGGATATCGTTGCTCTCAAGCGCGAGGTACAGCATTTGATCGGCTTGCGTAGCGACGCCCTGGATTTCCTCAAATGGCTCAAGCGGGCCCATCCCCGCGTCGTGCTGGCCACCAATGCCGACCGGGAAAGCCTGGCACTCAAGCTGCCATTGACCGGCCTCGAAGAGTATCTGGACGCGATCGTCTCATCGGCGGATGTCGGCGTGGCCAAGGAGGCTCAGGAGTTCTGGTTTGCGCTTCAGGAGATCGAGCCCTTCGACCCACAGCGCACCCTGTTCATCGACGACAACCCTGTCGTGCTCGAGAGTGCCCGCGAGTTCGGCATCCGGCATCTGCTGGGCATCAAGCAACCCGATAGTAAGCGCCCCGAGCGCGAACTCGAAGAATTCATCGCGCTGGACCGTTTCGCCCCGCTCATGCAAGGCGAGCGACCGCGCCCCTGAGGTGACGATGGAAACAGTAAGACTCGATAAATGGCTTTGGGCCGCTCGCTTCTTCAAGACCCGCGCCTTGGCCAAGAAGGCCGTTGAGGGCGGTAAAGTGCAGTACAACGGGGCCCGCGCCAAGACCAGCAAGAATGTAGAGTTGGGCGCCCTGATCAAGGTACCCCAAGGCTGGGATATCTGGGAGGTCGAAGTCCTTTCGCTGTCGGATCAGCGGCGAGGCGCGCCGGAGGCCCGCGCGCTCTATCAGGAGACCGAGGGAAGCCAGGTGCGCCGCGAGCGCGAGGCCGAACGCCGTCGGTTGGCCAACCAGGCCATGCAACAACCCGCACATCGACCGGACAAGAAACAACGCCGTGAACTTCAACGCCTGCAGCGCCAGGGAGAAGAGTGAATCATGACCGATCAGATCCAACGCTTTCTATTCGATGAAACCAACGTGCGTGGCGAGGTGGTGGGGCTCGAACAGGCCTATCGGGACGTGCTCGACAAGCACGCCTATCCGGCCCCGGTCAATGCCTTGCTGGGCGAGCTGCTGGCCGCTGTGGCCCTGCTGACCGAGACCGTCAAGCTCGACGGTACGTTGAGCGTGGAAGTGCGCGGCGACGGCGCCCTTTCGTTATTGATGGCCGAGTCCAACCCCGGCGGCGAATTGCGGGCGATCGCCCGGCTATCCGAACAACAGGTCCTCCCCAGCGAGACCGGGGATTTCCGTGACCTGCTCGGTGACGGGCGCATCGTGATTACCCTGGATCCGCGTGGAGGCAATCGCTATCAGGGCATCGTGGCCCTCGAAGCCGCGTCGCTGGCGGGGTGTCTGGAAGACTACTTCTCCCGCTCCGAGCAGTTGCCGACTCGCCTATGGCTCTCGGCGGATGGGCAGCGTGCCGCCGGCCTGCTGCTTCAACAGCTACCGGACGATGCCAACAGCAAGGACCCTGATGCCTGGGAGCGTACCGTTCATCTGGCCTCGACGCTTCGCGACGAGGAGTTGCTCGGCCTGGATCAGCGGGAGTTGCTCTACCGCTTGTATCACGAGGAAACCACACGGGTCTTCGATCCCAAGGCGTTGCGCTTCGGCTGCACCTGCTCGCGCGAACGGATCGCCCAGGCACTGCATGGCCTCGGTGAAGACGAACTGCGCAGCATCCTCGAAGAGCAGAAGGCCATCGATACCCAGTGTCACTTCTGTCACACCCCGTATCACTTCAGCGCCGCCGATATCGAGGCCCTGATCGATTCTCCGGATGCGCCTGCGCCGATCCTGCATTGAGTGTCGATGGGTCCCGACTACAGAAAACACCCTCGAAATCGCATTATGTAGTAGTAAAACTACAAGAAAATCAGGCAACTTCAGCGTTTTCCATTTGCCAGGTTTTTGCCATAATGCAGACCCGAGTTGCTCGGTCGATGAGCTACACCAGAAATGGGACCACCCATCCATGTCGGCCGGGTTCATTGTATTGTCCCGTAACGAACGCCGCGGGCTAACGAGAGAGAATCGGCC
Organism: Litchfieldella xinjiangensis; assembly: GCF_000759345.1. Lineage (GTDB taxonomy): Bacteria > Pseudomonadota > Gammaproteobacteria > Pseudomonadales > Halomonadaceae > Litchfieldella_A > Litchfieldella_A xinjiangensis. The sequence goes on along the minus strand of NZ_JPZL01000001.1, from coordinate 992,400 downwards.
GCCAGGCCAAGGACACGACCATGACCATGACCCATGCTGCCGCCAACAGGGAGGGCGCCGCGCAGATGGCAAGCCCCAGAATTCAAACCAACCTGACCAGCGCCGAGCTGGTCGAGCATGCCATTCGTTTGGGCGAAGGCAATCTCGCCGCCAATGGCTCCCTGGTGGTGAAGACAGGCAAGCGGACCGGCCGCTCCACGGCGGATCGCTTCATCGTCGACGAACCGTCCACCCGCGATCAGATCGACTGGGGAAGCATCAATCGACCCTTTGCGGCCGATAAGTTCGACGCGTTGTGGTCTCGGGTCGAGGATTATCTCGGAGAGCGCGATCACTACGTCGCGGAACTCCACGTCGGTTCGGATCCGCATCATTACCTGCCGATCCGCGTGAATACTGAAACGGCGTGGCACAACCTTTTTGGGCGCACCATGTTCGTACGCCCCGAATCCTACAATCCTGCGGGCAAGGATGAGTGGACCATCATCAACGCGCCGCACTTCGTATGTGAGCCTGCGCGTGACGGCACGAATTCAGAATCCACCGTCATCATCAGCTTTGCGGCTCGCAAGGTGCTGATCGCCGGTATGCATTACGCCGGTGAAATGAAGAAGGCCATGTTCTCGGTGCAGAATTTCCTGCTGCCCGAGGCCGATGTCCTCCCCATGCATTGCAGCGCCAATGTGGGTGACGACGGCGAGACGACCCTGTTTTTCGGTCTTTCAGGCACTGGCAAGACTACGCTGTCTGCCGATCCGGCACGTTACCTGATCGGCGACGACGAGCATGGCTGGGGCGAAGGCACCGTTTTCAACATGGAAGGCGGTTGCTACGCCAAGTGTATCGACCTCTCTGCCAAGAACGAGCCGATCATCTGGGATGCCATCAAGTTCGGTGCCGTACTCGAGAACGTGGTGCTCGATGCGCAACGCGAGCCGGACTATACCGATGATCGCCTGACGCAGAACTCCCGGGCCGCTTACCCGCTCGAACACGTCGAGAAGCGGGTGGAGGAGAACCGTGCCGGTGAGCCCAACGCGATCATCTTCCTGACCTGCGACATGAGCGGTGTGTTGCCGCCGGTCTCGGTCCTTTCCAAGGAAGCGGCGGCGTATCACTTCCTGTCGGGCTACACCGCCAAGGTGGGCTCCACTGAAATGGATTCGTCGTCGAATCTGGAAGCCACGTTCTCAACCTGCTTCGGTGCGCCGTTCTTCCCGCGTCCGGCCAGCGAATATGCCGATCTGCTGATTCGTCGTGTCGAGGCTTATGGCTCGCAAGTCTATCTGGTCAATACCGGCTGGACCGGCGGTAGCTACGGCGAAGGTGGATCACGCTTTTCGATACCCACTACCCGCGCGATCATCGCTGCGATTCAGTCCGGTGCACTGCGTGATGTCGAGACCAAGACCATCGAGGGGCTCAACCTCGAGGTTCCGGTCGAGGTACCAGGTGTCGATACGCAACTGCTCGACCCGCGCGAGACCTGGGCGGACCGCGACGCCTACGATCGCCACATGGCGGAACTGATCGGCAAGTTCGTCGATAACTTCGAGAAGTTCTCTGGTGTCGACGAGGCGATCGTCAAGGCAGGCCCTCGGCTGGCCTGATCGCGATAGGGCGGTTGCCGAACGAACCTCGGCGGCCGCCGACGGTCAAACGGGGTGAGTCATTGACTCACCCCGTCGTTTTTTACGTCATTCGCAGGTATTGCCGCGTCGGATGGCAGGGAGTCATGTCATGCAACGTCGTTTCTTTCTCGGCCTGTTGGGGATCGGTGGCCTGGCCAGTGCGATACCCGGTGTCGTGTCGGCGCGACCCAAGCCCGATCTGTCGCGTGCCGAGGGCATTCAGCCGGTGACGCTCAGTGAAGCAGAGTGGCGCCAACGGCTCAGCGAAGCGCAGTACGAGATTCTTCGCGATCATGGGACGGAACCGGCGCATTCCAGTCCGCTGGACAAGGAAACCCGGGAAGGCGAGTACCGCTGCGCCGGTTGCGAATTGCCTTTGTTCACCAGTGCCATGAAATACGATTCGGGTACCGGCTGGCCGAGCTTTTTCGAGCACATCAATGGCCATCTGTTGACCGAGGCCGACTATTCCATGATCTGGCCCCGTACCGAATATCACTGCGCCCGCTGCGGGGGACATCAGGGCCACGTATTCGAGGACGGCCCCGAGCCCACCGGGCTGCGCTGGTGCAATAACGGCCTGGCGTTGACCTTCGCGCCAGCGTAGTCAGGCCGTAAGGGTAGGGCGCTAGAACGCCTGTTCCATAGGACGTGTCGTATTGCGGCCGATGGCTCTGGAGGCAGGCCCGGCTACCGGGGCCATCAGCGCGACATGGTCTTGTTCATTGCCTGAGCGGAATGTCGTATGTCTTACCTGCCGAGGTCGCTGTGACGAGCGGCGCCGGCTTGAGGTTTGTGATACCTTGTCGCGATATTTTTTGACGTTTGATCGCCAAGGATTTCATGGACGCACACGCCAAGATCATTGCCCGTCTCGCTGAAGAACTCGCCGTTCGCCCGCAACAGGTGACGGCCACGGTGGAACTGCTCGACGGTGGAGCCACCGTGCCCTTCGTTTCCCGTTACCGCAAGGAAGTCACTGGCGGCCTCGACGATACTCAGTTGCGTCAACTCGATGAGCGCCTGCGCTATCTTCGCGAACTCGAGGAACGTCGTGAGGCGGTACTTGCCGCCATCGACGAGCAGGGCAAGCTGACCGATGCGTTGGCGGCACAAATTCGTGGCGCCGATACCAAGCAGCGCCTTGAAGACCTCTATTTGCCGTACAAGAAGAAGCGGCGCACCAAGGCGCAGATCGCCCGTGAGGCTGGCCTCGAACCGTTGGCCGATGCACTGCTGGCGGATCCGACCCTCGACCCCGAGCGTGAAGCGCAAGGCTACCTGCGCGCCGCCGATGGCGACATTCCCGCTATCGAGGATGCCAAGGCGGCACTTGATGGCGCCAAGCAGATTCTCATGGAGCGTTTCGCTGAAGATGCCGAGTTGGTGGGTCGCCTGCGTGAACGCTTGTGGGACGAAGGCGAGCTCAGTGCTCGGGTGATCGATGGCAAACAGCAGGACGGCGCGAAGTTCTCGGATTATTTCGAGCACGACGAGCGGCTCGCGAAGACGCCGTCCCACCGTGCGCTGGCGATGTTCCGGGGTCGCAACGAAGGCATATTATCGCTGGCCATCAAGCTGCCCGGCGAGGATGAAGCACCGCGCCATCCCGGCGAGATCGCCATTGCCAAGCACTTCGATATCCACGACGAAGGCCGGGCCGCCGATCGTTGGCTCAAGGAAGTGGTGCGCTGGACCTGGCGGGTCAAGCTGTATACCCACCTCGAGACCGAATTGATGGGCCGCCTGCGCGAGCGGGCCGAGAGCGATGCGATCGATGTCTTCGCGGCCAACCTGAAGGATTTATTATTGGCGGCCCCGGCGGGGCACAAGGCGGCGCTGGCCATCGACCCGGGCCTGCGAACCGGCTGCAAGGTAGCGGTGGTCGATGCCACCGGTCAATTCCTCGATCACGCCACTATCTATCCTCATGCGCCGCAGAATCGCTGGGATGAATCTTTGGCGGTGCTGGCCAAGCTGGCTGACAAGTACGACATCGAGCTGATTGCGGTCGGCAATGGCACCGCGAGCCGCGAGACCGATAAATTGGCGGGTGACCTGGTCAAGCTGATGGTCGACAAGCGTCGACTGTCGAAGGTAATGGTCAGTGAGGCCGGTGCCTCGGTCTATTCGGCCTCAGAGTATGCGGCGCGTGAATTTCCCGATCTCGATGTGACCATACGCGGTGCCGTTTCGATCGCACGCCGACTTCAGGATCCCCTGGCCGAGCTGGTCAAGATCGAGCCCAAATCGATCGGCGTGGGCCAGTATCAGCACGACGTTTCGCAGGTTCAGCTCTCGCGCAGCCTCGAGGCGGTGATCGAGGACTGCGTCAACGCGGTGGGGGTCGACCTCAATACCGCGTCCAGCGCGCTGCTTTCCAGGGTATCGGGCCTCAACCCGGCCCTGGCCGAGAATATCGTGGCGCGGCGCAACAGCGACGGGGCATTTCGAAACCGCAAGCAGCTGCTCGATGTTAGCCGGTTGGGCCCCAAGACCTTCGAGCAGTGCGCCGGCTTCCTGCGCATCATGAACGGCGACAATCCACTGGACGGCAGTGCCGTACACCCGGAGGCCTATCCGGTCGTTGAGCGCATCGCCGCGAGCGACAAGCGAGAGGTTGCCAGCCTGATCGGCGACAGCGCCTACCTGAAAACGGTCAAGCCCCAGGCTTACGTCGATGAGTCATTCGGCGTGCCCACCATTACCGACATCCTCAAGGAACTCGACAAGCCGGGCCGCGACCCACGCCCCGAGTTCCGGGCGGCCGAGTTCCGCGAAGGGGTGGAAACCTTGAAGGACCTGGAGCCGGGCATGGTGCTGGAGGGCACGGTAACCAACGTGACCCACTTCGGTGCCTTCGTCGATATCGGCGTTCACCAGGATGGCCTGGTACATATTTCGGCGCTTTCCGACAAGTTCGTCGAAGATCCGCGCACCGTGGTCAAGGCCGGGGATATCGTCAAGGTCAAGGTGATGAGTGTCGACCTGCCTCGGGCGCGCATCGGCCTGTCGATGCGCCTGACCGACTCGCCCGATGCAGCCCAGGACGAGGGGCAGCAGGGTGCCAGGCGACAGGGCAACGCAGCGGCCAAGGGTACCCGCAAGCCACGGCAGGGCGGGGGCCAGGGCGGGGGCCAGGGCGGAGGGACGCCGGCCGGCTCGGACAGCGGCCAGCTCGGTGCCTTGGGCGCGGCGCTGCTGCAGGCACGCAAGGGCAACAAGTAAGCGAGCTAACTTTCGATGGCAGGGCGGCTTGAAAGGCGCCGCCTCGCCACCATAATCTGAAATTTGGTAGCGTCGCTCGGCAGGTGGCGTTTCCGTGGTTTCACGAGCGAGGCGGCCGAGGGCCGTCTCCATGACATGGGGTGTTCACCTTGTCCGAACAACTCGCCACCACCATCGCCCGGCTCAAGGAGCCGGCCCGGCGTGGTCAGATCGGCCGTCTGCGGCGCGGTATTGAAAAAGAAGGCCTGCGTGTCGATGCCTCGGGCCGTATCGCTCAGACGCCTCATCCCGCGGCCCTGGGGTCCAAGCTGACCCACCCGCATATCACCACGGATTACTCCGAAGCCCTGCTCGAGTACATTACCCCCGTCTATTGTCGTCCCAGTGACGCCATGGATTTCCTCGGCGACTTGCATCGTTTCAGCTATCGCCACCTGGCCGACGAGCTGATCTGGCCGGCGAGTATGCCGGCCCGCCTCGACGGCAACGAGAGCATTCCCATCGCCGATTACGGGCGCTCCAATGTGGGTACCATGAAATCGGTGTATCGCAAGGGGCTCGACGTGCGTTACGGGCGCATCATGCAGTCGATCGCCGGGGTCCACTACAATGTCTCGCTGCCCGAGGACCTGTGGGCTCTGCTGCGCGAAATGGATGGCCAGGGACAGCTGAACCTCGGCGATTACCGCTCGTCGCGTTATTTCGGCCTGATACGCCATTTTCGTCGCCACAGCTGGCTGCTGATGTTCCTGTTCGGCGCCTCTCCCGCGCTCGATCGAAGCTTCCTTGAACATTCGCCGACACCCGACAAGCTCCGTGCGCATGCCCGGCGGACATTGATGGCACCCTATGCCACGAGCCTGCGCATGTCGGACCTTGGCTACCAGAACAAGGTGCAGGCCCAGTTGAAGATCTGCTTCAACTCGCTCTCCAATTATGTCGGTACCCTGCGCCATGCCATCGCCACGCCCTGGCCCGCCTACGAGCGTCTGGGCGTCAACGTGGACGGAGACTGGCGCCAGCTCAACGCCAATATCCTGCAGATCGAGAACGAGTATTACAGCGACATCCGCCCCAAGCGGGTGACACGCCATGACGAGACACCCAGCCAGGCGCTGGAGGCTCGCGGCGTCGAATACATCGAAGTGCGTTGTCTGGATCTCAATCCATTCATGGCGATGGGGATCGACGAGACCCAGATGCGCTTTCTGGATGCGTTCCTGATGTGGTGCCTGCTGGCCGACAGCCCCTGGATTCCCGACGAGGAGTGCGATCGCCTGGACGACAATCGCGCCCTGGTGGTGGATCGCGGTCGCGATCCTGAGCTGCGCCTGGCTGTCGACGGTACCGAGCGCCGCCTGGCCGAGTTGGGTCATGACATCTTCGACGAGATCGCTCAGGTCGCCGAACTCATGGATATCAGCGAGACCGGAACGCCACATGGCGATGCCATCGCCCGCCTGGCGCCGCGCCTGGACGATCCGAGCCTGACGCCCTCTGGACAGATGCTGACGCTCCTCGAAGGCGAGGGCGAGGATTTTGTCGATGCCATGCTGGCTCTGGCACGCCAGCAGGCCGATCAGTTACGTAGCGAGCCGATGGATAGTGCGCGTGACGCCCTGTTTACCCAGCTCAGTGACACCTCGCGCCAGCAACAGGGCGACATCGAGGCCGGTGACAGTCTCGCCTTCGACGAGTTTCTCGAGGAGTACTTTGCTCGCGCCCGGGAGCCGAGAGCGACCCACAAGGAGGCCGCCGGTCGATGAGCCTGATGCCTCATTCTCTCAAGGACGTTAGCGTTCGTCAGGCGAGCGTTGCCGGGCTGCTGTTCTGTGTGCTGATGATGGCCGTCGCTCTGTTCCTCGAACACGTGATGGGCCTCGAACCGTGCCCCTTGTGTATCTTCCAGCGTGTTGCGGTGCTGGCGACAGCCGCGGTGTTGGCTGTAGCGGCCCTGCACAATCCCAAAGGCCGTTGGGGCATCCTCTATGGCGTGCTGGGGTTGGTCGGTGTCGCGGGTGGCATCGCCGTGGCAGGACGCCACGTATGGCTGCAGTCGTTGCCGCCCGATCAGGTGCCGAGCTGTGGCCCGGGGCTCGATTACATGATGGACGTGCTGCCGATGCGCGATGTGCTGACGCATGTGCTTACCGGCTCGGGCGAATGTGCCGACATCGATTTCCTGTTCCTCGGCCTGTCGCTACCGGCCTGGACGCTGGTGGGCTTCGTGGTGCTGGGGCTGTTTCCCTTGGCCATTCTGGTGCGTGGCATCCGCGGACGGGCCGTGGCGTGATTTCATCGCTTCCCAAGCGATATAAAGCGGGATTGACAGCGGGCCTCGGTCGAGTGAGTCTGTCAGTCCGCGCCGGCGGCTGGAATGACGTCGGGATTGCCGAAGAAGTAGGGAGACGCCGATGCTGGAAAATTGCCAATCCGCCCTGGAGCGCTGGGGGGGCGTGCATCAGCTGATCGATCGTTGGCTCGACCAGCGACGTGAGATGCTGGTCAATTTCGTCGAATTGCAGGAAGCCTGCGACGCCGACCTCGACGCCGTGGAAAAGGCCCGCATCGACGCCTTCAGCGAAGTGCTGATGGACTACATCAGTGCCGGCCACTTCGAGATCTATCCGCAACTTCGCGAAGAAGCCAAGGCCTTCAACGATACCGAGGCCTTGGCGATCGCCGAGCAGTTGTTGCAGCGTCTGGAAATGTCCACCGAAATGGTGCTCGCCTTCGATGAGGATTACGCCTCGCCCATCCGCTGCCAGCACTACTTGCCACGGCTACCCGCCTGGTTGGAGCGTCTGGCCAGAGGGCTGACCGAGCGCTTTGCCCTTGAAGATCAGTTGATCGGGCGTCTGCATGCCGCGCATTCGCCGCCCCCGGGAGCCCAGGCCAACTCGCCGACGTCTGCCTAGCGATGCTTGAATAGTCGCGCCCCCAGTACCAGCATGCAGGGGGTCAGGAGCAGGGTCAGCCCCGTGGCGAAGGTCAAGCCTCCGGCGATGGCGCTCGACAACTGGGTCCACCACTGGGTGGACGGGGCGCCAATGCCCAGTGAGGGGGCGAACAGGTTCACGTTCACCCCCAGTACCATCGGCATCAGGCCCAGAACGGTGGTGATCGCGGTCAGCAGGACCGGCCGCAGGCGTAGCCCACCTGCTTCCAGCGCGGCCGACAGGGGCTCCAGTCCCTCGCTTCGCAATTCATTGTATGTATCGATCAACACGATGTTGTTGTTCACCACGATGCCCGCCAGGGCAATGATGCCCATGCCCACCATGACGATACCGAACGGCTGCCCATTGACCAGCAGACCGATCAGCACGCCCGCCGTCGAGAATACGATCGCCGAAAGTACCAGGGCGGCCTGATACAGGCTGTTGAATTGGGTTACCAGAATCACCGTCATCAGGAAGATCGCGATCAGGAAGGCGGAGCCCAGAAAGCGCGACGTTTCGGCCTGATCTTCCAGTTCCCCGGCCACGTTGACCTGCACGCCGTCAGGCAGTGACGCCATGGCGTCGCGCAGGGCCTGGATGCGCTCATCGGCTTGATAGCCAGCCTCGACATCGGCTTCCAGCGTGATGGCACGTCGCCCGTCGATACGCTGCAGTGTGCCTACCTTGGGTGCCGGCTCAAGCGAGACGAAATGATCGATGGGCACTTGCCCGCGCGGGGTGTTAAGGGTCAGTCGCCCCAGCTGGTCGAGGGAGCGCCAGCCTTCTGGCAGGCGTACCCGGATATCCACTTCATCAGTGACGTGAGCCGGGCGATAGGTAGCCAGCAGCAAGCCGTTGGTGACCAATTGAACGGCGCTGCCGATGCTGGCGATATCGGTGCCGAAGCGAGCGGCAGCCTCGCGATCCACTTGTACACGCCACTCGACGCCCGGCAAGCTGCGGTTGTCCTCGATATCGCGAAAGCCCCCCAGGCGATTCATGGCGCCGCGCAACTCATCCACGGCCGTCAGGGTGCGCTCCTGTTGGGTACCGCTGACTTCGAGCTGGATCGGCTTGCCCGCGGCAGGCCCCTCCTCCTGTTGGCGAAACTCGAGCACGATGCCCGCCAGATCATCGGTACGGCGATCCATCTCGGCCAATATCTCGCTGGCTGGGCGCCGCTCCTGCCAGTCGATCAGCTGGAACTGCACCACACCGATCACGTCGGGACCGATCTGCTGGTCGGGGGCTGCGAAAGAACGGGCGTACAGCGCCTTGACCTCACTCATGCCGGCCAGGCGCTCTTCCACACGACGCACCAGGGCGTCCTTTTCATAGACGGAGAAATCCCCACGTGCACGCACCAGCACCTGGGCACTGTCCGGCTCGACTTCGGGGAAAAACTCCACCCCGTGATTGAAGCGGGCATACCCCACGTACACGAGGGCCATTACCGCAACGGCCGCCAGCAAGGTCATGCCGGGGTGGCGCAATAACGTGGCGAGCAGGCGCCGGTAGGCGGTGCCACCAGGCGCGGCGGTGGTCTGGGGCTGGGGCTTGCGTTCACCGCGGCTGAATACGGCGCCCAGGGTGGGCAGGAAGATCAGTGCCATGGCCAGTGATGCCAGCAGGCAGAGGATGACCGTCGCCGGCAGGTATTTCATGAATTCGCCGACCACGCCGGGCCAGAACAACAGGGGCACGAAGACCGCAAGGGTGGTCGCGGTCGAGGCGATCACCGGCCACGCCATGCGGGCCGCCGCGTTGGCCCAGGCATCCGCGGGGGCTTGGCCCTCTCGCAGGTGGCGGTCGGCCAGTTCACTGACCACGATGGCGCCGTCGACCAGCATCCCGGCGACAAGAATCAGCGAAAACAGCACCACGATATTCAACGTGAAACCGATCGACCAGATCATCAGGATGCCGGTAAGGAAGGCGCCCGGGATCGTCAGCCCCACCATCAGCGCGGCGCGAACCCCCATGGCGGCGACGATCACGATCAGTACCAGGACGACGGCGGTCAGCACGTTGTTGAGCAACTCGGAGAGCATGTCCTCGACGGTCTGTGACTGGTCGAGAATGGTGGTGACCTCGAGCTCATCGGGCAGCAGGTCGGCTGACTCGGCAAGGATCGCCTGTACCGACTCGATAGTGGCGATGATATTGGCACCGGCGCGCTTGGAGATTTCCAGTACCAGTGCGGGTTGGTCGTTGATCCGGGCGAAACCCGCCGGGTCCTTGAAGGTCGGACGAATGCGCGCGACATCGCCGAAGGTCACCACCTCGTCGCCCTCGACCTTGACCGGCATGGCCATGACGTCCTCGAGTGTCTCGATGACGCCGGGAACCTTGACGGCCATGCGACCGGCCCCGGTATCCAGGCTGCCGGCAGCCACCAGGCGATTGTTGCGCGAGACGAGATTGAATAGCTCATCGAAATCGATTCCGTAGCTGGCCAGGACCAACGGATCCACGACGATTTCCAGCAGGTCCTCGCGCTCCCCGGCAATGTCCACCTCGAGTACCTCGGGCACCCCTTCGATTTCTTCCTTGAGACGTCGAGCCACGGCCACGATCTGGCTGTCATCCAGCGGACCGGACAAGCCGATCGAGAGGACCGGGAACAGGCCGACGTTGACCTCGACCACGCGCGGCTCATCGGCCTCGTCGGGGAGCGAGCTACGGGCGATATCGACCTGCTCACGAACATCCGCCAAGGCCTGCCGCGGATCGAACCCCGCATCGAACTCCAGTGTCACGGCGGCGTGCCCCTCACTGGCCTGGGAGGTCATCTTGCGTACCCCTTCGATGGCACGCAGCTCCTGCTCCATGGGGCGCACCAGCAGACGTTCGCCGTCTTCAGGGCTCACCCCCTCGAGGGTCATCGAGACATAGATCATGGGGATGGCGACGTCGGGATTGGCTTCCTTGGGGATCGCCTGGTAGGCCGCGGCGCCAGCGCCCAGCAGAAACACCAACACGAGCAGGGTCGTGCGCGACCGGTCCAGGGCGGCCAGGATCAGGGTGCGCATGCCTCAACGCTCCTCGTCGGGGCCAGGCGCGGCCAGGCCGCTGCCCGAGAGGGTGCTGGCCTCGAGTCCCAGCGTGTCGCCCGGCCCCTGCTCGGGAGCGGCCACGGCCTCGACCCGGTCACCGACCTCGACGAAACCGCCACCCACGGTGATCAATCGCGTCGTATCGGGCAGACCGCTCACCCAAGCCCGGCGGCTGGTCGCGGCGAGCAGGTCGATACGCTGGAAAGCCACACGGTCCTCGTCGTCGAGTCGCTTCACACCGAGTTGGCCTTCTTCGTCGAGCACCAGGATGGCAGGGGAGACCGAGTGGGCCTGGCGTGGTTCCAGAGCGATATCGAGCGTGGCACTGACGCCCCCCAGCCGACGACGCTCGGGATTGTCGAGACGCGCTTCGATAGCGAAGGTGCGTGTGCTGGGATCGGCGCGACTGGAAACGTAACTCACCTCACCGCTCAGGGGGGTGCCGTCCAGCAGTGTCAGGGTCACGGTCTGCCCCGGCGATAGTGCATGCACGTCGCGTTGGGAGACCGACGCGTCGGCCTTGAGCCGATCGTCTTCGATCAGCAGTGCCCAGGATTCGCCCAGCTGTACGTAATCCCCCACTTCTACATCGAGGCGGTCGAGCCGCCCGCTGAAGGGTGCCTTGGGCTGCGTATGCGCGAGCGACTGGCGCAGACGGGCGACTTCGGCACTGGCCTGGGCGACCCCGCTCGATAGACGCAGCAGCTCGGTTCTCGACACCAGGTCGCGCTCACGCAGGCGCTGGGAGGCGGAAAGCTCAGCGCGTGCTAGCTCGAGGTCGGCCTCGGCACGCTCCAACTGTGCGGGTAGGTCCTCCTGGTCCAGCGTGAGCAGCGTCTGGCCAGCCTCGACATCCTGGCCTTCCTCGACGGCCAGCGAGGCGACCTGGCCGCTGGCTCGCGCCCGTAACTCGACCTCGCGCCATGGCATGAGCTGCCCTTGGACGACCAGGCTGGGTTGGTAGCGCTGTGCCTGGCTCGTCTGGAACTCGACCCGGGGCAGGGCTTCCTCAGCCCTCGGCTGGGATTCGGGGGCGTCGGCACGAAACCGATTCACATCGCCAAACGCCAGCCACAATAGCAGTAGCAGGCTGAATGCGATGGCGGCCAGCAGAGACAGCGGAGGACGACGCAGCGTCATGAACCATCCTTGGATAGCTGTAGGTTATTCGGAAGGAGCACCAGCATAGCCTAGCCGCCTGCGCTTCGCACAGGGCCGAAACGCCGTTGCCCCGGCGGGGCGGCGCCAGGGCAACGGGAAGCGATAGAGCGGCGTGGATTCAGGCGTCGGGATGACCCAGCTTGAGTACCTGATGTGAATGACGACGGTTCGCTCGCAACAGCTCGGCATCTTCGGCCAGGGCCTTGGCACGCGCCGGGATCATCTCTGCCAGACGCTCCTTCCACTCCTGGGAGGCATACTTCTGCGGAAAGCAGCGTTCGATCAGGTTGAGCATGATCGACGTCGCCGTCGAGGCCCCGGGGGAGGCGCCGAGCAGGGCGGCCAGCGACCCGTCGCTGGCCGTGACCATCTCGGTGCCGAACTGCAGCACGCCACCCTTTTCGGGGTCCTTCTTGATGATCTGCACCCGCTGGCCGGCCACTTCGAGACGCCAGTCGTCCGTCTTGGCCTCGGGGTAGAACTCACGCAATTCCTCGACCCGTTCCTCGTGAGACAGGCGAACCTGCTCGATCAGATATTTCATCAAGCTGAAATTGTCACGCGCCACCGCCATCATCGGGCTGAGATTCGAGGAACGCACGGACTTGGCCAGGTCGAAGATCGAACCGGTCTTCAGGAATTTGGTTGTAAAACCGGCAAACGGCCCGAACAGCAACGACGGTTTGCCATCGACATTGCGTGTGTCCAGGTGGGGCACGGACATCGGCGGTGCGCCGATGGGCGCCTTGCTGTATACCTTGGCGTTGTGACGGGAGACGACTTCGGGCTTGTCGCAGCGCAACCACTGGCCGCTGACCGGAAAGCCCCCAAAGCCGCGCGCCTCGGGAATTTCGCTCTTCTGCAACAGGTGCAGTGACGCGCCTCCCGCACCCAGGAACACGAAGCGGGCGTTGATCTCGCGCCGTGAGCCGTCGTTGACCTCGACCTTCAGCTTCCAGGTGCCGTCGTCGTTACGCTCCAGGTCGGTAATGGCCTGGCCGGTACAGGTGCGTATCTGCTCATCAGGGTGCGATTCGAGACGCGCAATCAATTGGCGGGTCAGTGCGCCGAAATCCACATCGGTGCCGGCTTCGACCCGGGTGGCGGCGATCGCTTCATTGCCGTTGCGGCCGTCGAGCAGCAGCGGTGCCCATTGGGCGATCTCGCTGGGGTCCTCGCTGTATTTCATGGCTTCGAAGCACGGATGGCTCTGCAGGGCTTCGTGGCGAGCGCGCAGGAAACGGACGTCCTTTTCGCCGCGCACGAAGCTCATGTGCGGGACCGGGCTCACGAAGCGTGCGGGATCGCCGAGGTTGCCATGTTCGACCAGGTAGCTCCAGAACTGCTTGGACTCCTCGAACATGGTGTTGATATGGATGGCCTTGGTGGTGTCGATGGAGCCGTCGCTGGCCTCGGGCGTGTAATTCAGCTCGCACAGGCCGGCATGACCGGTACCCGCATTGTTCCAGGCGAAGGAACTCTCGTTGGCCGTCGTGTCGAGGCGCTCGATGATCTCGATACGTGCCTCGGGCTCCAGCTCGTGCAGAAGCGTGGCCAGCGTGGCGCTCATGACACCCGCTCCCACGAGTACGACGTCTACTGCTTCATCCATAGTGATCAACCATTCGTGTCGCTGAAGATGGGGCCGGCAGGTCGCCATGACCGGCGATGAATGGTGGCATTATAGCGAGTCGATCAGGGAAAAACTGCAGTCAAAAGCTCGACTTTATGATTAAGCGGTTGGCCATAAGGAAAACCTTGGGTAAGAGCCGTGGCGATTTAAGCCTGACGAATCATGAGGTTAGGGTGATTCGCCAGGCCTGAGGGCGTTGTGCATTGCAATATAAATTTTTTCTATCGCTTCGATGGCGAGAGAGGGGGCTGAGTGTTCGGAGATCAGCGCAGGCTGAGGATCTTCCAGCCACGCGCCTCGGCGACCTGGCGCAGGGTGGGATCGGGGTCCACTGCCACGGGATGGTCGACGCATTCGAGCAGGGGAAGATCATTATGGGAGTCGCTATAGAACCAGGCGTCGTCCAGGGTGAAATCGCTATTCTCCAGCCAGGATTCGACCCGGGTGATCTTGCCCTCACGATAACTGGGCACGCCCGAGACCCGGCCGGTATATCGACCATCGACGCTTTCCGGCTCTACGGCGATCAGATGATCGACCCCCAGGCGTGCGGCAATCGGCGCGGTAATGAAGCGATTGGTTGCCGTGACGATCAGCAGGGTGTCGCCGCGGGTGCGATGGCGCGCCAGCAACTCCTCGGCCTTGGGCAAGATGTGAGGCTCGATCTTGCTGGCCATGAATTGCTGGTGCCAGGCACTGAGCTGCTCGGGGGAATTCTCGGCCAGGGGTTTCAATGCCACTTCGAGAAAGGCATGGATATCGAGCGTGCCGGCCTCGTAATCGCGCATGAAGCGCTCGTTGGCCTCACGGAAGCTCACGGGATCCACCGCCCCCTGTTCGAGCAGGAATTCGCCCCAGGCGTGATCGCTATCGATGGAAATCAGGGTGTTGTCGAGATCGAAGATGGCCAGGCTCAAGTCGAGCTCCTCGTGAATTGCATGGCGGCGCCGATTATTGCAGAGACCTTGAAGCATTGACACCGCTTCACCCCCGTCATGACGCGTATTGATGCCCTTTCGGCCTTTGTGGAAGAATGGGCTTCAATAGAGCTTTCATAAGGTGACGTCCGTGATCGACGCTGACGGCTTCCGCCCCAACGTTGGCATCATCATCGCCAACCGCCAGGGCCAGCTGCTTTGGGCGCGTCGCGTAGGACAGAACGCATGGCAGTTTCCCCAGGGAGGCATCAAGGCATACGAGACACCACAACAGGCCCTTTATCGAGAGCTTGAAGAGGAAATCGGCCTGACCGCGGCCGATGTCGACGTGCTGGCGTGTACCCGAGGGTGGCTGCGCTATCGTCTACCGCGGCGCATGGTGAGAACACACTCACGGCCGGTCTGTATCGGCCAGAAACAGAAGTGGTTCCTTTTGGAGATCCGCTGCCAGGACAATCGGATCTGCGTGGATGCGACGCCCAAGCCCGAGTTCGATGGCTGGCGTTGGGTCAGTTACTGGTATCCGCTGGGCCAGGTGGTGCCTTTCAAACGCGAAGTCTACCGACGCGCGCTGCGAGAGTTGGCGCCGCGTGCCCAGCGCCTGGCGCAAGGCATGAGCGAACGCGATGAGTGAATCGCGCCCCTGGCATGGTCGGATCGACCATGCTTCGACCCGGCCCAACAAGAAGACTATCTATGCTTGAGGTCCTTCGTCGCATCGTCCAGGAAGTCAACGGGGCCCGTAACCTCAATACGGCCCTGTCGACCATGGTGCGTCGTATTCGCAAGGCCATGAAGACCGATGTCTGCTCGTTCTATCTTTTCGATACCGAGCAGCAGCGTCTCATTCTCATGGAAACCATCGGTCTGCACGCCCAAGCCGTGGGTCAGGTCTTCCTGCGCCCCGGTGAAGGCCTGGTGGGCCTGGTGGCCCAGCGTGAAGAGCCACTCAATCTCGAGGATGCCCACGGTCATCCGCAATTCCGCTATTTCGCCGAAACCGGGGAAGAGCGCTTTGCGAGCTTCCTCGGCGTGCCGATCATTCACCAGCGCCGCATGCTTGGGGTGCTGGTCGTGCAGCAGCAGGACAAGCGTCGCTTCGACGAAGGCGACGAGGCGTTTCTGGTGACCATGGCCGCGCAACTCTCGGGCGTGCTTGCCCATGCGCTGGCGACGGGCGGGCTCAATCGGCCATCACGTGACACCGCCCAGGAATTGAGCCAGGCGACGTTCAAGGGGCTTGCCGCCTCGCCGGGCATGGTCATTGGCGAGGCGGTGGTGATCGCGCCGCCGGCCGATCTCGATGGCGTCCCCGACTTGATTCCTACCGACATCGAGTACGAGATAGTGCGCCTCAAGGAGGCGATCTATCGCGTTCGCGATGAGATCCGTGCGGCGGGCGAACGCCTGGCCAGTCGGATCAGCGCCCAGGAGCTGGCGCTGTTCGAGGTCTACCAGCAGATGCTGGGCGAGGCCGCGTTGACCCAGGAAGTCGAGAAGCGCATCCGTGAAGGGCAGTGGGCCCCGGGGGCCCTGGCCGACGTGGTGCGACGCCACGTGCAGTACATGGAGCGAGTCGACGACAATTACCTGCGCGAGCGCGCGGCCGATATCCGCGATCTGGGGCGCCGGGTGCTGGCGCATCTTCAGGAGGGCAGCCCCCAGACGCCCGAGTCGTTCCCCGAGCGCACCGTATTGATCGGTGATGAGATCAGCGTGGCCTCGTTGGGGGAGGTGGCGCGCGACAAGCTGGTCGGACTGGTCTCGATTCGCGGTTCGAGTTCGTCGCACGTGGCCATCCTGGCACGCGCCATGGGCATTCCCACGGTACTGGGCATGGTGGATCTACCGCTGCCACGGCTCAATGGTGCGCCGGTAGTACTCGACGGACATCGGGGCCGGTTGTTCGTGCGCCCCGACGAGGAGCTGCTCAGCTACTACCGTGGGATGATCGACGAGGAGGCCGCCCTTGCCGAAATGCTCGAACATGAACAGGACTTGCCGAGCCGAACGCCCGACAACTACGACATGCCGCTGATGGTGAACACCGGCCTTGCGGTGGATGCCGTGGCGTCGCTCAAGTCGCGCATCAGCGGGGTGGGGCTTTACCGCACCGAAGTCCCGTTCATGATCACCGAGCGCTTCCCGGGCGAACAGGAGCAGATGCGCCTGTATCGCGATCAGCTCGAAAGCTTTGCCCCCCTGCCGGTCGTCATGCGTACCCTGGACATTGGTGGTGACAAGGATTTGCCCTATTTCCCCATCGACGAGGCGAACCCGTTCCTCGGCTGGCGGGGGATTCGTGTCACGCTCGACCACCCCGAAGTGTTGATGGTGCAATTGCGGGCCATGCTGCGCGCGTCACAAGGCGTGGGCAATCTACAGATCCTGCTGCCGATGATCACCAATGTGGACGAGGTCGATGATGCCCAGCGACTGATCGCCCGGGCGCAGGCCGAGCTGGCGGAGGAGGGGGTCAAGGTCGAGAAACCGCGTGTCGGGGTCATGATCGAGGTGCCTGCAACGCTTTATCAGCTCGAGGCCTTGGCCCAGCGCGTCGACTTCTTCTCGGTGGGCAGCAACGACCTGACCCAGTATCTACTCGCGGTGGACCGTAACAATCCACGGGTCGCCGGGCTCTACGATGCCTGCCATCCCGCCGTGCTGTCGGCACTGGTGCGGCTGGCCCGGGAGGCGGCTGCATTGAACGTACCGACCTCGGTATGTGGCGAACTGGCCGGCGATCCTGCCGGCGCGTTGCTGCTCATGGGCATGGGGTTCAATGCACTGTCGATGAATGCGCCCAGTCTGCCGCGCGTCAGGGCGGCGATTCGCCGAGTGCCGTTGACCTCGGCGCAGACCCTGGTCGATGAAACGCTGGGATTGGCGAGCCCACGCGAGGTACGTATGCATCTCGAGAAGCGCATGGGCGAATGGCAGTTGGCTCACCTCATGCCGCCGCGTGACTGAGCCTTAAATCACGCTTCCAGCGACAGGGTCAGTTGTTGCTCATCGAGCCGGGTGCCATTGGGACCGAAGCGCCGTTCCCCGATCGTCAGCGTGCCGTTCGTGCGCCATTCGAGCCAGCTCATCGCTCGGGTCCCATAGGTATCGCCCACGATGAACGGGGGGGAGAGGCGGCGCTCCATTTCCAGGCCGATTCCCGTATCGGGGAGTCGCTCGGGTGGATCGACCGGCTGGCTCTCCTGCATCATGTCAAGGGCGGCCTCACGCCAATTCCCGCCGGACGCGTGCGGGTTGCCGAGGTTCTCGGCGAGCCCTTGCCGAACGCGTGCCACCTTGGGCCAGGGTGTATCCAGGTCGGCATTGGAGACAGCATGAACACCCGGTGTAACGCGCTCGAGATGCACCGAGTCGCGTCCACGGTGAAGATGCCAAAGATTCTGCCCATCACCGGCCAGAAGGTTGAAGCCGGCATAGTCGATGGCGCGGCCTTCAGCGAGCATGTCGAGCCAGGCCGGCAGGTGCTGGCAGGTGAGAGCGTCATGCACCAGGTGGCCGCGGCTTGGGGTATCAATAGGCATGATGAGGCGCGGGTCGCGCACATTGGTCAGGGCGGCGAAACGGCCACGGCGGTGTACCGCCATCCAGGTTCCACCGGCCTGCAGGTCACGACCGCCGACGATGCCTGGATGATCGTCCCAGGCGTGAAGCGGTGCGCTGGGCCGGTCGTGGAACTCGTCACGGTTGGCCACCAGGCGAAGTCGCGTCGAGTCATGCGGTTGGTAATCGAAGACAATCAGGCACATGGGTCTACTCTAGCCCTCGCGGCTTAGCGGGGGAAGCCGCTTGATATGACGAATGTGGTCGGCGAGGCTGACACGTGTCATCTCGCTCACGCTCATGGCCCAGCGAGTCGAGACGCGGGCTAGCCCATGACAGACGGCGTCGAGCGACGTACACTCGTGGCACCGTTGATGTCGCACAGGGACAATAATGCGAGTCCAGACCCGCCCGGAAAGCCTTTGGCGCAGCCTGATCTGGCCGACGCTCTGGCCCTTGCTGGTCGTGCAGTCAGGTCTCGTCGCCTTGTGCATCCTGGCCTGGGCGATCCTGTGGCGCTCCACCATGTCGCCATCCCAGGCCTGGCAGGCACTCACCTGGCTTAGCCTGGCGCTGCTGATCGGTACCGGCCTGACCACGACGACCTTTCTGCTGCTGTTACGCCACCGTCTGCAACGCTGGGAGCTCTCCCTCGGAGTGCCCTTCGATCGGCTGGAGCGCATCATGCGCTCGCTGCACAAGGAGCTGCCTTCGTGGCTGAAGTCTCAGCGTCTGGTGCCGGCAGCCGCGCCCCAGGAAAGCCCGGTCGCTCGTCTGGGGGCGCTCATCGATGGCCTGGAAGTGCTCATGGAGCGCCTGATCGAGCGACCGCACCTCGTGCATATCCTCGAACGGCTCAACCAGCCGGCCTTCATTACCCACCATAATAACCTGGTTGCCGCCAATGCCAGCTTCGAGGCGCTGTTTGGCCGATCCCTATCGGATATGCGGGGGCTTGATATCCATTACCTGATGCGGCCTGACGTACGGCAGGATAAAGACAATATCGTGCGTTTGCAGGATCACCAAGGCCAATGGCAGGTTTATCGTCTGGTGCGTCTCGAGGATCTCAATCATCATGCCATGGGGATACTCGAGAATATCAACGAGCAGCAGCAGAGTCTGACTAAGATGACCCTGCTGCGTGATCGGGCACGCGAGGAGTCCCGACTCAAGTCCACGTACCTGTCGCTGATGCAGCGTGAACTCGACGATGCGCTGCATGCGCTGGACGAGAGCGCCGCGCAGGGCAGCCTGTCCCGTCATGGCGCGCTGCGCGAACGTCTTGCCGATCTGGCGACGCTGGTATCCAATCTGGCGGGCAGCGCAGCCGACGACGCCGACGACCTGGGGACGATCGACCCTGACCAGGCCTCGGCGGCACTGCTTGGCGCCGGCATCGGGGCCGAGGCAAAGCAATCGCGCATTCTCATCGTCGACGATGGCCCGGTGAATACCATGCTGGCGCGTCGGGTGCTGGAAGCGCAGGGCCTCACTGTGGATACTGCCCAAAGTGGCAAGCAGGCCCTCGAGATGGGGGCGGAACGTCATTACGACCTGGTCTTCATGGATATCTATATGCCCGATCTTGACGGTGTCGAGACCAGCCGCTGCTGGCGCCAGCGTGAGTCACACGCTGAGAACGCCCGCCCCAGTGTGCTGATCGCCTTGACCGCCAACGCCGGCGATGACGATCGCGAACGCTATTTTGCGGCCGGTATGAACGACTTCTTGCCCAAGCCCTATCGTCCGCAGGCGCTACTGGACATGGTGGCTCACTGGCTGCCCGCCGCAATGGAGGAAGCCGGCCAGTGACCCCACTTATCCTGACGATGCTCGGTTACCTCGCGCTGGGCGCAGCGGCCGGCACCCTCGCGGGTCTGTTCGGTATCGGCGGCGGCCTGATCATCGTCCCGGTACTGGTGTTTGCCTTCGGGCTGCAAGGGGTGGATGCCTCGGTGGCCATGCATCTGGCTATCGGCACGTCGCTCGCCACCATCGTGGTGACGAGCGCCTCGTCCACGTGGGGCCATATTCGCAAGGGGAGTGTGCGCCGCCACTGGTTCCTGGCCCTGTTACCCGGTCTGATGCTGGGTGCCATTGGCGGCGTGTTCATTGCCGGTGCGCTTTCGGGTGGGCTATTGGGAACGCTTTTCGGCCTGTTCGTGATCAGCGTGGCGATCAAGATGGCGCTGGGGCTCGGGCCCAAGCCCGGCGCTGCCTCCCCGGGGCGCCTCGCGATGGGCGTGGCAGGGTTGGTCATCGGTGCCATCTCGGCCCTGTTCGGTATAGGCGGCGGTACGCTCTCCGTGCCGTGGCTGTCCCGGGCGGGGGCAAGCATGACCCATGCCGTAGGCACCTCGGCGGCCTGCGGTGTGCCGATCGCGCTGGTCGGTGCGCTGATGTTCATTGTCACCGGCTGGGGCCATCCGGACTTGCCGCCCTGGAGTACGGGCTTCGTGCTATGGCCGGCGTTCCTGGGTATCGTGCTGACCAGTATTCCCTTTGCGCGTCTCGGGGTGCAGCTGGCGCACGCCTTGCCGGCGACCGCGCTGCGCCTGGGCTTTGCCGCGTTGTTGATGCTGGTCGGGATCAAGTTCCTGTTCGGCTGAGCTGGGCTTGGTCTCGCATAACCATTCTTTCATTCAGGACACCGCATGCTTTCGTATCCCGATATCGATCCCGTAGCCATCCAGCTAGGACCGCTGACCGTGCACTGGTATGGCCTGATGTATGTGGTGGGCTTCATCGGTGCCTGGTTGCTGGGGCGCCAACGCGCCCATCGTCTGGGCCTGACCAAGGACGATATCAGCGACATGCTGTTCTATGGTGCCCTGGGCGTCGTGGTGGGGGGGCGCGTGGGCTATGCCCTGTTCTACGGCATGGATCGTCTGCTCGATAACCCGCTGTGGCTATTCCAGGTATGGGATGGCGGCATGAGTTTCCATGGCGGCTTGATCGGGGTGCTGTTGGCCGCCTGGCTATTTGCCCGCAAGCACGGCCTGGCCTTTTTCCAGATGACCGATTTCGTCGCGCCGCTGGTGCCTGTCGGTCTCGGCGCCGGGCGTATCGGCAACTTCATCAATCATGAGTTGCCCGGCCGCGTCACCGATTTGCCCTGGGGTATGCCGTTTCCGGGCATGGGACCCGAGCCGCGCCATCCCTCGTCCCTGTACGAGGCGTTGCTGGAAGGCCTGGTGCTGTTTGCTATCCTTTGGGTCGTCTCGGCCAAGCCACGCCAGCGTGGTATGATTTCGGGACTTTTCCTGCTTCTCTATGGCGTATTCCGCTTTGCGGTGGAGTTCGTTCGGCTGCCCGACGCACACATCGGCTTCATCGCCTTCGGCTGGGTGACCATGGGCATGCTGCTCACGCTGCCGATGATTGTCATCGGCTTAGGGCTGATTCTCTGGTCGCGCCGCCAACCGGTGGACACACCGCCTGCCACGGCAGGTGATACGCAATGACCGACACACAAGGCTCGCTTTCTCAAGACATGGCAATTTCGGCTAACTCTCCCACGCCTCCTACACAAGCGCCGCTGGAACAGCCTTACCTGGACCTGATGCACCACGTGCTCGAGCACGGCGTGGAGAAGAGCGATCGTACCGGCGTGGGTACGCGCAGCGTATTCGGCCATCAGATGCGCTTCGACCTGGCCCGTGGCTTTCCCCTGGTGACCACCAAGAAACTGCACCTGCGCTCGATCATTCATGAACTGCTGTGGTTTCTGGCCGGCGACACCAATATCGCTTACCTGCGCGAGAACGGCGTGCGCATCTGGGACGAATGGGCCGATGCCGACGGCGAACTGGGGCCGGTTTACGGTTATCAATGGAGAAGCTGGCCACGCCCCGGCGGCGGCCATGTCGATCAGATCGCCAACCTGGTCGAACAGATTCGCCGCAACCCCGATTCACGCCGCCTGATCGTTTCGGCCTGGAATCCGACGCTGGTCGACGAGATGGCCTTGCCGCCGTGCCATGCGCTGTTCCAGTTCTATGTGGCCGAAGGGCGCCTCTCGTGCCAGCTCTATCAGCGCAGCGCCGATATCTTCCTGGGGGTGCCGTTCAATATCGCCAGTTATGCGCTGCTCACGCACATGCTGGCCCAGGTCTGCAATCTTGCCCCGGGGGAGTTCGTGCATACCCTGGGCGATGCGCATCTTTACTCCAACCATCTCGACCAGGCCGCGTTGCAGCTGACACGTACCCCGCGGCAGCCGCCACGCCTGGCGCTGAACCCCGAGGTGAGTGATCTGTTCGCGTTCCGTTTCGAGGATATCGATATCCTCGATTACGATCCGCATCCCCACATCAAGGCAGAGGTCGCGGTATGACAATCGTCGAAACGGTCGTGCCCTTGGCCATGATTGCCGCCGTGTCGCGCAATCGGGTCATCGGTGTCGAGAACCAGCTTCCCTGGTACCTGCCGGAAGATCTCAAGTTCTTCAAGCGCATGACCCAGGGCAAGCCGCTGGTAATGGGGCGCAAGACCTTCGCATCGATAGGCCGGGCGCTCCCCAACCGTCTCAACATCGTGGTGACCCGCGACCCCGGCTTTGCCGCCGAGGGTGTGCGTGTGTGTCACGATCTGGCCAGTGCGCTCGACCTGGCCGACCAGCAGGCGCTGATCGACGGCGTCGACGAGATCATGATCATGGGCGGGGCGCAGATCTACGAACAGGCATTGCCCTGGGCCACGCGGCTTTACCTCACCGAGGTCGATGTCGAGGTCGACGGTGACGCCCGGTTCCCCGCGCTGCCGCGTGATGAGTGGCACGAGGTTCAGCGTGCCCCGGCTCAGCAGCGTGACAGCGGCCAACCGGCGTATGAATTCGTCGAATACGTGCGACGCTGAGCTGCGTGGCTGTGAAACGGCCCTTGACGAGTTGTCACCCGGGCTAGAGTGACACAGACTTGGATGATCAGGCGGGGCGGGCAGTCAGTGCCCGTTTCTTTGGACGACCTCTGGAGGGTGGTGCCGTGATCCCTCAGCTTCTCGATACACTGGAACAACGAGCCGACCGCTGGCTGCTGCAGCTGTTGGACGCGCGAGCCAAGGTCAGGATGCTGGAAGCCCGCAATCGTGAATTGCAGGCAACGAATGCTGCGCTTGCCCAGGAGCTCGACGCGCTCAAGGCCGAGGTTCGCCAGCCGCATGTCACCGCTGGCCGCAGCCAGGGCCTGGCTGCCCTGATGGCGCGTCGCCCCCGGCACGCCACGGCGCACGAGCCGGAACCGGATCAGCAGCCGGCCTCACAGGAGCCGGCCATGAAGCAAGCCCCGCTGGAGCAGACGCCTCAAGAACAGACGGCGCCAGTACAAACAGACGCCTCGGCGCCGGAAGCGACGGCTACCCCCCAGCCCGCGGGGGCGCCAGTCGCCGAAGCGACCCCTCCCGCTTCCGCGACAATGCCTCCTGCTAACGCCCCCGAGCGCAGCGATGAGGTGAATGCCCGGCAAGGGTCGCTCTCCATCGGCGAGGCGCCGTCACCCCAGGCCCTGCTCGACGAGTGGTATCGCCGCTACACGGATACCTTCTTCAAGGGCCATACCCGCCCGCTCAAGATCGGCATTCACGAAGACCTGATGCAACGCGAGCCGTGGCCGGAAAAGCTCGTGCGCCGGGCGCTGGCCAGTTACGTGCATTTGCCGCGTTATCTAAAAGCCGTAAGAGCCGGCACCGAACGGGTCGGCCTGAACGGCGAACCTGCCGGTACCGTGACCGAAGGCGAGGCCAAATACGCCAAGAAACAGCTCGACGAACTCCAGGCCCAGAACCGTTCGCGCCAGGCTCAGCGCCGTGAAAAGCAGCGCCAGCAGGAGAAGGATACGCGCCTGGAGCAGAAGTTGAGTCAATTGCTGGCCAAGCACGACCGCTAAAGAGTGCTGGCAATCGTTTGAAATAGCGGTGTTTTTCCTGACTATTCCCGATACCGCATGGCGTTCGTCAATCGTTGATAGACGAGAGACTTGCCAGGTGTGTTACATGCCGCCAAGATAGGCCGGGTTCGCCGCTGGCGGTGGCTTCGTCTGCCGTGGTGGTTCCGGGGCTCGCGTTGCAGGGTGGTGGCGCGACCTCAGGAGCAGGGGAAAGTTCCCACTTTTTCGTATGCAGAGATTAAAAACAGTGTTTTTTCTTCTTGCGCTCACGAAAAAGCCGGTATAAGGTTTGCCCTGCGAGCATTGGATTATAACAAGGCTTCGCTCAGGTAGCGGCCCAGGGCCGGCACCGGGAAAGCCGACTGCATCCGCAGTAACGATCGAAACAGTAAGCTAGTTAAGGAACATATCGTGATGAAAAAGACACTGTTAGCGACTGCTATCGCCGGTGCCATGGCCGCCTCAGGCGCCCAGGCCGCAACTGTTTACAGCCAGGACGGTACTGAGCTGATCGTCAACGGCCGTATCGCCCTGGGTATCGAAGGCGGCGGTCCTACTGATGAAGGCATCGATAATGGCGCCCGATTCCGTAATGTCGGTTCGCGCCTGGGACTTTCCTTGAGCCAAGACATCAGCCGCGACCTGCGTGCCTTCGGTCGTGTCGAGTGGCGCTTCAATGCTGATGAGCGCGATCAGGAGTCTGGATTCGACGAGCTGCGTCATTCTTATATCGGTCTGGAAAGCGCCTCTTGGGGTACTGTACAGGCAGGCAACTACGACAGCTTCTACAACACCTATATCATGGGCCCGTTCGACGTCTATATTCAGGACGGCTATGAATTCGCTCAAGATTACGCAGAAGGTTACGGTAGCATTGGTGGCGGTTACCAGGCACGCGGTGATTCCATCGGTTATATCACGCCGAACCTGTCTGGCTTCCAGGCTTACCTGTCTGCCAAGCACTACAGCCAGCGTAACCAAGCTGAGACATCAGCAGACAGCGAAATCACCACTCAGGGTGGCGTAAGCTACGAGACTGGCCCGCTGCGTCTGGCACTGGGTTACGTCGATAACGAAGGTGGCCGCGCTGAAGGTACTGGCGAGATGCTTTACGGTGCAAGTGCCGTCTACGCCTTCAATGACGCCTTCTCTGCTCGTCTGGGTTATGAAACCATGGACGAGGACGACGATGGCCTGTATGGCTACGACGCGTGGGGCCTGGGTGGTAGTTATGCCATGGGTCAGTGGGCCTTCGCAGCTGACGTCTATCGTACCAGCTACGATGATGCGCGCGAAAACCGCACTTCCTGGGTAGCTGGCGTTTACTACGATCTGACCAGCAATTTCGATGTCTTCGTTGAAGCCACCCAGCGCGACCAGGGTTCTATCACCATCGATCCGAACCCCCCCGGTGACGATAACTACATCGAAACTGGTTCAGACGACGTTTACTGGATCACTGGCGCTCGCTACCACTTCTAAGCGACCGTTAGCATCCGCGATTGCTTCAAATCGCACATCGAAGCCGGCCCCCAGGGGCCGGCTTTTTAATGCATGTCTTTCCGCCGTTCGGCCCGTCTTTCTCTCCGCGAAACAGCTCACACGCAATACAGCGTTGAATCGCACTCTGCCGCTTACGCTTCGTCCTGCTATGCTCTAGCGAGGCAGGTTGAACGGTCATTCAATTGTCACGGTTCGGTCATCGTTTGGTCACTTGGCGGGCTTAGTGTCGCCAAGGACGAGCGGCCCGGCGTCGTGTCGATGCCCTGACGGGCTTGCCGCTCCTGAATAACCCAAAAAGAGAGCAGGGAGAGACTCATCATGTCGATTTCGCGTCGTCGGTTCTTGCAGGGCACCCTGGCAGCCGGGGCGGCCGCCTCGATGCCGTTCTATATCAACAAGGCAATAGCGCAGGACCAAACCTTGCGCATCTACGCCTGGGCCGGATACTTCAGCGATGCCATGCTTGCCGACTTCACCGAGAAGACGGGTATTCGCGCTACCTTCACCCCGTACGGCACCAACGATGAGTTGATGAACTCGCTGCGCGCCACCGACGGCAGCGGCTTCGACGTGATCATGCCCACCGTCGACCGGGTCCCCGGTTATCTGGATTACGATCTGGTCCAGCCGCTGGATGAGTCGCGCATCAACTGGAGCGGCGCGCTGGATAGCGCCATACAAGGCTCGGAAGTAGGCGGGGTCGTCGACGGCAAGCGCTACTTCGCGCCCAGCGACTGGGGCACCGAGGCGATCGCCTATCATCGCCGCTTCGCCGATATCGATCGCAGCAGCCTGAGCTATGCAGATCTGTGGAACCCAGACCACGGCCAGGGCGTCACGGTGCGCGGCCATTCGGCCTTGGTGGGCATCGGCCTGTGGCTTGAACGTGAAGGGCGGCTGCCGTTCCCGCTGCTGGATTCCTACAAGTCGGAAGAGGCGATGCGCGCCAACTTCGATGTGATTCTCAAGGAAGCCGTCAAGCACAAGGACATGCTGGTGCAGTTCTGGGATACCGAGAACGACGCCCAGGCCGCCTTCCGTACCAACGGTGCCATCATCGGCCAGACCTGGGACAGCACGGCCTTCCGCCTGCAGCAGGAAGGCGAGGACATCGCCTACGCCGCGCCTCGCGAAGGCGCCCTGGCCTGGATGGAAGGCTTTGTGATTCCCAAGAACGCCCAGAACCCCGATCTCGTCTACGAGCTCATCAACTGGTACTACACCCCCGAAGCCGGCGCCATGTTCGTCGAGGCAACCGGATATAACTCCACCGCCAAGGGTGCCGAGGAGCTGTTACCCGAAGCGACCAAGCAGTTCTTCCGCGATTCCTACACCGAGCAGGACCTGGCCAACCTGTGGTGGTGGCCGATCCAGGAACCTTGGTATGTCGCCCTGCGCAATGAGTATCAGGATCGTTACCTGAGTGCATAGACCGAGATAGTCAATGTTCTTGTAGGAGCGCAGATTTTTCTGCGCGAGGGGTGGTCGGTTACGCAGACTCACTCATCGCGCAGCACCAGCAGAACATCGGATCACGCGCACGGGGTTGTAGGAGCGCAGTTTACTGCGCGAGGGTTGGCCGGTTACGCAGAATCACTCATCGCGCAGCACCAGCAGAACATCGGATCACGCGCACGGGGTTGTAGGAGCGCAGTTTACTGCGCGAGGGTTGGCCGGTTACGCAGAATCACTCATCGCGCAGCACCAGCAGAACATCGGATCACGCGCACGGGGTTGTAGGAGCGCAGTTTACTGCGCGAGGGTTGGCCAGTTACGCAGACTCATTCATCGCGCAGAGAATCTGCGCTCCTACAGAAAATAAGTGCCTGTTTGCAAAGTGGGCACTTCGGTTTCACGGCGCGAGGGGTGGCAGGTTATGCGAACCCATTCATCGCGCAGCACCAGCAGAACATCGGATCACGCGCACGGGGTTGTAGGAGCGCAGTTTACTGCGCGAGGGTTGGCCAGTTACGCAGACTCATTCATCGCGCAGAGAATCTGCGCTCCTACAGAAAATAAGTGCCTGTTTGCAAAGTGGGCACTTCGGTTTCACGGCGCGAGGGGTGGCAGGTTATGCGAACCCATTCATCGCGCAGTACCAGCAGAACATCGGATCACGCGCACGGGGTTGTAGGAGCGCAGTTTACTGCGCGAGGGTTGGCCAGTTACGCAGACTCATTCATCGCGCAGAGAATCTGCGCTCCTACAGAAAATAAGTGCCTGTTTGCAAAGTGGGCACTTCGGTTTCACGGCGCGAGGGGTGGCAGGTTATGCGAACCCATTCATCGCGCAGCACCAGCAGAACATCGGATCACGCGCACGGGGTTGTAGGAGCGCAGTTTACTGCGCGAGGGGTTGGCCAGTTACGCAGATTCATTCATCGCGCAGAGAATCTGCGCTCCTACAGAAAATAAGTGCCAGTTTGCAAAGTGGGCACTTCGGTTTCACGGCGCGAGGGGTGGCAGGTTATGCGAACCCATTCATCGCGCAGAGAATCTGCGCTCCTACAGAGCGGTTGGTTTCATCCATAAAGACAAGAGGCGTGAATGGACGGTAGCGTCAAACTGGACGAGGTGGTGATGCGCTTTGGCGATTTCACCGCCATCGAGCCAACCACGCTCGCCATCGAATCGGGCGAGTTCTTCAGCTTTCTGGGACCGTCGGGCTGTGGCAAGACGACCCTGCTCAATATCGTCAGCGGCTTTCTGACACCCAGCGAAGGCCAGGTGCTCATTGGTGGCGAACCGATGGCCGGGGTGCCGGTGAATCGTCGCCCCACGGCGATGATCTTTCAGAACCTGGCACTGTTTCCGCTGATGACCGTATTCGAGAACATCGAGTTCGGGCTCGAGGTGCGGGGTGTCGACAAGCGCACCCGGCGCGAGGCGTCCGAACGTTTGCTTTCGCTGGTCGCGTTGGAGGGCAGTGGGCCGAAGCTGGTCACCGAGCTTTCCGGCGGACAGAAACAGCGCATCGCCATTGCCCGCGCCCTGGCCGTCGAGCCGCGCGTTCTGCTGCTCGACGAGCCGCTATCGGCGCTCGACCTCAAGCTGCGCCAGCACATGCGCGCCGAGCTCAAGGCGATCCAGCGTAAGACCGGCATCACTTTCATCTACATTACCCACGATCAGGGCGAGGCCCTGACCATGTCCGACCGCGTGGCGGTCATGTCCGCAGGTCGCATCCAGCAGGTCGCCGACCCCATGACGCTATATCGTTCGCCGAGCACCGGGTTCGTTGCATCGTTCGTGGGCGAGAACAATCGGCTCGAGGCCAAGGTCATCGATCGGCAGGGCGAGCGGGTGCGTGTCGATGCGGGGCTGTTGGGTGAGCTTCCTGGCCGTGCCGGGGCGCAGGCGCCACTCGGTAACGGCCAGGCGGCAGCGCTGTATATACGCCCCGAACACCTGCGGCCGGTCACCCAGGGTGCCTCCGGTCCGCAGTTGGAGGTCGACATCGTGTCGGTCCAGTTCGAGGGGGCGTCGCTGATGTTGCAGACACGGCTCGTAGCCAGTGCCGAACTCTTGCGTGTCCAGTTGGGAAGCGAGCTTGCCAAGCGGGCCAGCACCGGTTCGTTCCAGCCCGGCGAGCGGATCATCCTCGGCTACGACCCAGACGATGCCGTGGTACTGCCTGACGATGGCAGCCCGCGCCTCGATGAGGAAACAGGCGAAGTGGTTGAAACCACTGCTGGCACGGCAGGGGCGGTGCAGCCGAGCGGGGGCGCTGATGTTCGCTCAGCTTAAGGCGCGCTTCGGCGGCCCGTTGGCGATGGCCATGCTTACCTTGCTGGGCATGTGGCTGATCGTGATGGTGACCCTGCCGCAGCTGCAGATGATCGATTATTCGCTGCGACCCAACCTGCTGCCGGCCGAAGTCGGTGGGCCCAAGGATGGCTGGACGCTGGACAACTACGTCACGCTGTTCAATAACGACATCCACCGCGGCATCTTCTTCAAGACACTCTGGTCGAGCATCCTGGTCACGGTGCTGACCCTGATAGTCAGCTACCCGCTGGCGTACTATCTGGCCAAGGTGGCCACGCCACGCCAGGCAGCCCTGTGCCTGCTGATGCTGATCGTGCCGTTCTGGATCAACGAGATCCTGCGCACCTACTCCTGGTTCATCATCCTGGCCTTTCGGGGCCCGCTCAACGAGATCCTGCTGGCACTGGGCCTGATCGAACGCCCGATTCGCTTCCTCAACGGAGACGCGGGGGTGATGGTGGGCATGGTCTATGCCTACATCCTGTTCATGGTATTTCCGCTGTATAACGCCATCGAAAGCCTTGATGACAATCAGATTCGCGCTGCCCGCGACCTGGGCGCCGGCACCCTGCGTACCCATCGACGTATCGTCATTCCCCACGCCAAGCCCGGCATTGCCACCGGTAGCATCATGACCTTCATGCTTGCCGCCGGCAGCTATGCGGTGCCGGCCCTGCTCGGCTCGCCGGGAAGCCGCTGGTTCACGCAGATCATCTACAACTGGTTCTTCGAAGGCGGTAACTGGAACCAGGGGGCGGCGTATGCCTTCCTGCTGCTGGTGCTGTGTATCGGGTTCATGTCGCTTGTCATGAAATTCTTCAAAGTGGGGCTGGGGGATATTGCCAAGTGAGCTCTCAACGCTTCATGGCCTTCGGCCTGCGCTTTTATATCGTGGTGTTCTTCCTGTACCTGTTCCTGCCGTTGATCGTCATGGCTGCGGCGACGTTCAACGACAGCCGTTTCCCGACGATTACCCCGTGGGATGGCACGACGCTGCGCTGGTTCGGGGAATTGTGGGCCGATGGCGGTATGTGGCAGGCGCTTTCCAATAGCCTGCTGGTCGCCACCGGCGTGCTGTGTCTGGCAGTGCCGATCGGTATTTCCAGCGCCCTGTTCTTGAATACCGTCTCGAGTCGGGCCAAGCCGTTCATCTATGCCCTGATCCTGTCGCCGCTGCTCACCCCGGGGGTAATCATCGGTATCTCGACGCTGATCTTCTGGCGTCAATTCGGTGTCAGCGGCGGTATTTTCCTGACCGTGCTGGGCCAGGCGACCTTTATTGCGGCCTATGTGATGTTGATGGTGATGGCCCGCCTGCAACGCTTCGACCGCACCATGGAGCGCGCCGCCCTCGACCTGGGCGCCAGCCAATGGCAGATGTTCCGGCGTATCCTGCTGCCGTATCTCAAGCCGGCGATCCTGTCGGCGGCAGTCATCGCCTTTCTGCAGTCGTTCGAAAATTACAACACCACGCTGTTCGTAGTCGGCTACGACACCACCTTGACCGTGTACATCGCCTCCAAGGTACGTACCGGTTTAACCCCAGCGGTCAATGCCCTGGGGCTGGTGCTGATCCTGATTACCGTGGCGTTTGCGGTCATCTACGAGGTCAAGCGGCGGCGAGAGCAGGCGTCGCTGGCTCGGCTGTCGCGGCAGTAGTAACACGTAGGCTTGAACGGCGCCGGTTATCGCGAGGCGCCGTCAGGTCTCCTGATTCGCCTGCGCGAACCATTCGGCGAGTTCGTCTACGCTCATGGGGCGCGCAAGATGATTCCCCTGGGCGCGCGTTATGCCTTCACTCACCAAGGCATCCGCAGTGGCCTGATTTTCCACCCCCACCGCAAGGCCATGTACGCCCAGGCTGTCGAGCATTTGCGCGATCCCCGAGAGTAGCAGGCGGCTACGCTTGTGCTTGGCCAGGGTGGATACCAGGCTGCCGCTGAATTTGGCCTGGGTAAACGGCAGCCGCGATAGATAGGCAAAGTTGATGCGTCCTTCGCCGAGTTCGTCGATGCTGAGGGTCACGCCCAGCCGCTTGAGCCTGCGCAATAGATGCTGGGTTTCTTCCGGTTCGCAGGCCAGCGTGTCGCTGGCTACCTCCAGTGTCAGCCACGAGGCATCCCCGACCTGGCTACGCAGGTACTGATCGAGCGGTACGTTATCGAAGGCGCTTTCCAGCAGGTGTTGATCGACGATGTTGACGGCGATTGGCAATGCCGCCAGGGGCGAGTCACTGGCTACCCAGCTTTCGTGCTGGGCGATGGCCTGATGGATTACCCAGCGATCGAGGCGCACGGCCAAGCCCAGGCTGTGCGCCAATGGCAGGAATTCATTCGGCAACGCAGGCGGGTGGCCTGGCTGATGCCAGCGCACCAGGGCCTCCAGGCCCACCACCTTGCCGGACGTCAGGTCGACTTGTGGTTGATAGACCAGGCGGAAATGACGGTCGGGCATGTGGATCGCTTCATGCAGGGCCATTTCGCGCTTGAGTTGGCGTTGCAGGTCGCGGCCGAGCGCCTTGTCGACGAAGGCGTACTGGCCATGACCGGCACGCTTGGCGGCGTACATGGCGCTATCCGCTTGTCGAATCAGGTCATCGGCCTCGATGCTGTCCTTGGGATACAGGGCAATGCCGATGCTCGCTGACACCGGCAGGTGCTGGCCCGCGATCCAGAAGGGTGGCTCCAGCGCTTCTTGCAGGCGAAGGGCTACGGCCTGGGCAGACGCTTCGCTGACATCGCGCTCGATGAGAATGATGAATTCGTCACCACCGAAGCGTGCCAGTGTGTCCTGTTCCCTGAGTAGCCGCCCCAGGCGCCGGGCTGCCTGAATGAGCAGCTGATCGCCGGCCGCGTGACCCAGCGAGTCGTTGATGCGCTTGAACCCGTCCAGATCCAGAAACAACAGCGCCAGAGCGTGTTCCTGGCGCTCGGCATGGCGTATGGCATGCTCCAGGCGATCGCGGAGCAGCAAGCGATTGGCCAAGCCGGTGAGCGGGTCGTAGTGGGCCTTCTGGCGCAACTGCGATTCCGTCTGCTTGATCGAGGTGATGTCGAGGAAGGCACGTACGTAGTGCGTTACTTGCCCCTGGGTGTCATGAATGGCCTCGATGGCCAGCAGCTCAGGATAGCGCTCCCCGTTCTTGCGATGACAATGGACTTCCCCTTGCCAATAGCCACTCTCGGCCAGGGCCTGACGTATCCGTTGGTACTCGGGCTGCTGATCCTGGCTATGGAAGCGTTCGATGTCCCAACCCACCACACCCTGATTGTTGTAACCGGTGATCGTAGTGAAGGTGGGATTGGCGGTCAGTACGCGATGGTTGGCATCGGTAATCACGAGGCCCACCGGGCCATGCTCGAAGGCCAGCTCGGCAAACATGCGTCGATGCGCAGCGCCCCGATCGGATCCAGGCTGGGAATCTCCTTCCGAATCGGAGGGAGTAAAGGTCGTTGAATCATCGCTCATGATGGGCTGCCGTACGTGACGTTGCGTAACAATGGCTTACTATCGGGAGTGGGGGAGTCTGCGTCAAACGAAACGGTGCACACCGGGAGCAATTACCTTATTTCAGTGACAAAAAGACAAGGCGGCCTCGATCGGTCGTGATAGCCTAATGCCTGTGAATTAACGATATGGTTTTTCGTTGAATGGGATGGCTCCTTCGCTCGCTGCATTCTCGCCTGTTGCTGGGCATCAGCCTCGGCTGGCTACTGCTGGTAGCGGCAGTACTTCTTTATGCCTCGCAATCGGGTAGCAGTCTGGTTCGCCAGGCCAATATAGCCCACCTCGAATACGAAGCCAGCCTGATCGCTCAGGACCTCGGCCAAGCGGTAGATGAGCGTATCGCCGCGCTATCGCGCCTGGCGGTCCAGGCCGATCCAACGGCTGAGGACCGAGTCGATCAGCTGAGTAGCAATGCCAGTTTACTAGAATTCTTTGATTTGCTGGTGATGGTCTCCGCCGAAGGTGAAGTGGTGGCCGACTGGCCGCAGCTCGAGGGCCGGGCGGGGCTTGACGTTTCACACCGCGCGTACTTCCGCTTTATCAGCCAGGTTCGGCGGCCCTATGTTAGCGAGCCCTTCGAAGGTGGAGCCAGCGGTGAGCCGCTGGTCATGATCGGCGTACCTGTCTTCGACGAGCAGGGCAATTTCGCGGGCATGCTCGGTGGGGTCGTGAACGTCCGCAGTGGCAGCTTCTTTTCCGATCTGCGCCGGATCCGCATCGGTGACGCCGGTTACGCCGCACTGGCCTCGGTGTCGGGGCACATCCTGAGTCATCCCAACGAAGCGCTGATCATGGCGCCGACGCCGAGCGCGGAGGCCAATCCGTTTATCGACCTGGCCCTGTCGGGATGGGAGGGCTCGACGGACGAGGGGCAGCTTCTGTCCGGCGAGTCGGCACTACAGGCGTTCCGTCAGATCTGGTCGGCGGGCTGGGTGGTGGGCGTTTTCCTTCCTAGGAGTCAGGTACAGGGCCCCATCAGAGGGTTCGTCAATGAATTGTGGTGGGTCGGCCTGATGACGGTCGGCCTGATGCTGCCTCTGTTGTGGTGGCTGCTGCACGCCCTGCTCAAGCCCCTGCGCAGTCTTGAGCGACAGATAGGGCGTACCGCAAGCGGGGAAGCCAGTCGCGTCCATCTCTATACCGGCATGCGTGAACTGCAGGAGGTCGCTGAAGCCTTCAACCGAGCCCAGGATCGACGTGGCGAGGCGGTGGCCATGCTCAAGGATCGCCAGGCCTTTCTCGATGCGGTGCTGGCTTCGTCGCCGGTGGGCATGTTCGTATGCAACCTCAAGGGGGAGATCGAGTACCTCAATCCTGCGCTGTCCGAGCTGACCGGCTATGGACTGAGCGATTACCGCGATAACGCCTTGTTGAACCACATCCATCCGGACGATCTCAACGATACGCTCGACCTGTGGCGCGACACCTTGAGGACCGGGCGCGATTTTCAGCGCCAGTTCCGCTACATCGCCGCCTCGGGGGACATCTTGTGGGTCGAGGTGCATATCAGCCAGGTGCATTCCGTCGGGGTGACACTCGGCTATGTGGGCACGGTCAAGGACATTACCCAGCGCCGCGAGCAGGAAGCCCTGCAGCGCTGGGAAGCGGAGCATGACCCCCTGACCGGTTTGCTCAACCGTCGGGGGTTCGAGCGCCGGCTGGATGAAGCCATGGCCGAATGGCAGAAGACCGGCTCGCCGTCGGCACTGATCCTGATCGACCTGGATAATTTCAAGCCGATCAATGACGAGGGTGGCCATGCCTTGGGCGATGAAATGTTGCGCCGTATCGCCCAGGTCATCGCCTGGGAGGTACGTCGAAGCGACCACGTGGCGCGCCAGGGCGGCGATGAGTTCGCCGTCCTGATGCCAAGCTGTACGCTGCCGCATGCCGAGAAGGTCGCAAAGACCTTGCAACACGCCGTCAGGGAAATTTGCGTGAGCCACGTAGACAAGGAGTACCGGGTGTCGCTGAGCATCGGCATTGCCGGATTCGAAGAGAGCGACAAGGCCATCGATTCGCTTCTGGCCCGGGCTGACGATGCCTGCTACGAAGCCAAGGCCCAGGGCCGCGACAAGGTCATCCTGGCCAACGTCACGCACTGAAACACGACGACACACTTCTCCCTCGCCCAGGCCTGCCGTGGCTTGAGGCGTTCATACCCCGGGCCCAAGGCCCTGGTACCCCTTCGCCTCCTTTGCGTTGTGCTTCCTTACTCGCTACCTTGGTCATGCAGGGGTCACTGCATGCGATGGATTTGCGATGCAATACGCGAACTAAGGAGAAGTTTGCCATGAACGACACTCAGGATTTATTCCCTACCCGTATCGAACGCAAGCTGGGCATGTTCGAGCGTCTCGACCCGGTCGTCCACACCGAGGGCAGCGAGCGTGAAGACGGCCCCCTGAGCAAGGAACAGGTCGACGAGTTCGAGGAGAAGGGCTTCATTTCCTTCGACAATTTCCTGAGCGAAGACGAAGTCGAGCAGTTCCTCCAGGAATTGCGTGAGTATGAAGAAGACGAGGACCTCAAACTGTCCGAGGGCACCGTGCTCGAACCGGGTAAACAGGAGATCCGTTCCGTCTTCGGTATCCACCAGGTCTCCGAGCGCTTCGATCGCCTGACCCGGGATCCGCGCCTGCTGGGCATGGTGGAGCAGTTGCTGGGTAAAGGGGTTTATATCCACCAGTCCCGCATCAACTACAAGCCCGGCTTCAAGGGCAAGGGCTTCGACTGGCACTCCGATTTCGAGACATGGCACAGCGAGGACGGCATGCCGCGCATGCGTTCGCTGAGCTGCTCGATCGTGCTGACCGACAACGGCGAGTTCAATGGTCCGCTGATGTTGATCCCCGGCTCGCACAAGTACTTCATCCCCTGTGTGGGACGTACACCGGAGGATAACTACAAGGAATCGCTGAAGAGCCAGGATATCGGTGTTCCCGACGATGCCAGCCTGCGTGACGTGATGGTGAAGGGCGACATCGAGGCGCCCAAGGGCAAGGCAGGCTCGCTGGTGATGTTCGAATGCAACACCATGCATGGTTCGAACATCAATATGTCCTGCTGGCCGCGCAGCAACTTGTTCTTCGTCTACAACAGTGTCGAGAACACGCTGCACGCTCCGTACTGCGGTAACAAGCCGCGTCCGGAGTTCCTGGCCAATCGCAAGGACTGGAGCCCGTTGAAGCCGCTGAAGTAATTGCGGTGTGAGGGGTTGAAAGGGCGCCACGGCCAACTCGGCCTGGCGCCCTTGTTTTTATACGGCTCATTCATAGCAGGAGGCTGGCATGGCTATCGATCTGCACAACAGCGTCGTGGTGATCACTGGTGCCTCCAGTGGTATCGGGCGTGCTACCGCGCATGAGTTCGCGCGCCACGGCGCTGCACTTTTCCTGGCCGCACGCGATCGTCAGGCGCTTCATGACGTTGCCGAGGAGTGCCATCGCTTGGGCGCCCCGGCGATGATCGTGGTGGCCGATGTCACCCTGTCGGAAGACGTGACCCGCCTGGTAAACACGGCCATCGATACCGCCGGACATATCGATATCTGGGTGAACAATGCAGGGATCGGCGCGCTGGGCGCGTTCGATGAGATCCCCCTGGATGCGCACGAACAGGTGATCCAGACCGATCTGGTGGGGCAGCTACGAGGCGCACACGCCGTGCTTCCGCACTTCAAGCGCCAACGTGCGGGCACGCTGATCAATAACATTTCCCTGGGCGGCTTTACGCCCCAGCCCTACGCGGCATCCTACAGCGCCGCCAAGTTCGGGCTGCGGGCCTTTGCCGAGAGTCTGCAAGGTGAACTGCAGCGCTGGCCCGATATCCATGTCTGCAATCTCTATCCTGCTGTCATGGATACCCCAGGGTTTCGCGATGGCGGCAACTACACCGGACGCAACATCAAGCCCGTGCCCCCGGTCTATGACCCCCGTCGCACCGCCCGGGCGATCGTCGGCGCCGCACGCCGACCGCGTCACAGCATCTATGTCGGCTTCCCCTCGGTGCTGGCCCGCCTGGCGCATGGGGTGCCGGGCTATAGTCAGCTCAACGCTAGATTGGTCAACGCCTCGCTCAGCCGGGCTCGACCGCTGCCACGCTATTCGGGGAACCTGTTCTCGCCTCCCTCGGCGCAGCGGCGCATCGATGGTGGGTTCCGATCGTCACGCCCGCGCTATGGCTCGGCGCTAATGGCCACGGCGGCTGTGGCGGCATTGGCAGGCGCATGGTGGTGGCGCGAGCGCCGCAAGTAGGGTCAGATTTCCATGTGTGAGCGCAAGGTTTCGGCATTCCGCTGCATCTGGGTATTGACCTGTTTCAGTCGGATGCGCTTGCGCCCATGCTCGACGATTGCGCGTTCGAACCGTTCGAGTGCCTCGGACAAGCTGGCGTCGTCATCCTTCGGGTGGAGCCGGTAATAAGCCACTTGCGCTTGGCCTTCTGCCGGGCTGCTATGGCTGGCATATAGCGTGTCTTCGGTGCGATAGATCTGCCAGCCGGCCCGCTCGATAGGGGCGTCGAGTCCCTGGGGAAGGGTGGGGAGCGTTTCCAGCGAGAACGCGACCTCGGGGTGGGGGGTATGTTCGGTTTGCGCATGGAGTGCGCGGTACTCCTCGGCCAGTTTCAATGTCTCATCGGCAAGCTCGCCCTCGGCGCGTTCGTAGGTAATCGTGGTGACATTGTCGCGGTTCTCGAAGACGCCCTCGATATGATGGGCCACGGGAATCCAGAGTTCACCCTGCTCGATCCTTGGCTTGGCCGGGACTCGGCCTTCATAGGTATAAGTCACTCGCGTGTCGCTCATCGCTGCTTCCTTGCCTGTCGTTTCCTTGCCTTGAACCCTCTACCCTACGTGCTTCCCCTTAGGTCGTCACGTCATCGACTTGACTGTAAGTCTACCCAGTGATAGAGTGTGCGAAGTAGGTAGCAAGATGCATATTGTCAGTTGTACTCGATTTATTCGGTAGCCTGGTCATATCCCTTGTTTTGCCCACTTCTCTCGGGTATTACCCGGCAATCGCAACAACACGCCTAGCGCGTAAGGAAATCGAACATGGCAACTGGCACAGTCAAGTGGTTCAACGACTCCAAGGGTTTCGGCTTTATCGCTCCGAGCGATGGTGGTGACGATCTTTTCGCCCACTTCTCCGAAATCCAGGCTGACGGCTTCAAGTCCCTGCAGGAAGGTCAACAAGTCTCTTTTGACGTGACCCAGGGCAAGAAAGGCCTTCAGGCTGCTAACATCAAGCCCCTCTAACCGACCGGTTAGGTGTGCTTGGCGCCGCAAGGCGCCGATCTTCAAGACCCGCTCAGGCGGGTCTTGTCGTTTTTGCTTGTAAGAAAAAGCAGTGATCGAAGGCCCAATCATTATTGGTTGGGCCTTCTTTTTTTGCCTGTTTATGCCTGCGATAAGTGGCTATTGGGCCTTGGCCTCGGGGATTTCGTCCCAGCGAGTGGTGCTGCGATTGCTGCGATGGGCGCAGCGCAGATGCCAGGCCGCATTTGCGCTAGGTAGGCCGAGTTTGACCGTGCCGCGTCCCATGCGTCGGTTAAGCTCATCAAGGGTGGCCATCAGTTGCTGGCTACGTTGCCGATCGCCCTCGCTCTGGGGAGTATCGAGCAGCGAGAGTTGCTCTCGGTCGGCATCGATCAGGTCGAGCAGCATGACGCCCACTTTCATATAGCGATAGCGCGGCCGGTAGATCGTGCCCAGCGCCTGCTGGGCGGCCTGAATGATCAGGCGGGAATCATCGCTGGGGCGCTCGAGTTCGACGATGGCGCTGGGAAAGTACTGAGGCAGATCGGGTCGATGCTTGTTGGTCTTGAGGAAGACCAGTACGGCGCGGGCCAGGCTGCGCTGCTCACGCAGCTTCTCGGCCCCGCGTTGGGCATGTTGACGAATGGCCTCGCGGATTTCGCCCAGGTCATCGGTCAGGCGGCCAAAGCTGCGCGAGGTCATGATGCGCAGGCGGGCCTCGTCGGTATCCCGCATGTCGATGGCGGGCTGGCCTTGCAGTTCGAGTACGGTGCGCTCCAGTGTGACGCTGAACTTGCGTCGAATACGCTTGGGGTCCTGTTGGTGAAGATCCCAAGCCGTGCGGATCCCCATGATCGTCAGGCGCTCGACCAGTCGCCGTCCCACCCCCCACACATCGCCCAGTTCGGTTTGCTGCAGCAAGCCACGTGTTTCGGGGCTATCTGGTGACAATATGCATACTCCGTCGTAAGCGGGAAGCTTCTTGGCGGCCCGATTGGCCAGTTTGGCCAATGTGCGGGTCGGCGCGACGCCGACGGAAACGGGAATGCCGGTATAGCGATGCACACGATCATGCAGGGTGCGGGCCAGGTCGTGGGTGGTCTTGCGATCGAATCCCGCAAAGTGCACGAACATCTCGTCGATCGAATAGGGCTCGACCCCGGCCGAGAACTCCTCGAGCACTGCCTGCACTCGTCGGCTCATGTCGCCATACAGCTCGTAGTTGGACGAGAGCAGGTGTATTCGGCCTTGGCGCACCAAGGATTGAAGTTTGAAGGCGGGCACGCCCATGTCGATTCCCAGCGCCTTCAGCTCGTTGGAGCGGGCGATCACGCAGCCGTCGTTGTTGGACATGATTCCTACCGGCTGGCCCATTAGCTTGGGCTGGAACACGCGCTCGCACGAGACATAGAAGTTATTGCAATCGACCAGACCGATCATGACAGGCACTCATGAACCACCGCCCGCACGACACCCCACACCTGGCAATCGCACTCGGCCAGTGGAATCGGGGCATAACGCGGGTTGCCGGAGCAAAGGAAGGGCTGCTTGCCGATGAGGTCATAGCGTTTGACGACGACCTCGCCATCGATCGAGGCCACCAGAATATGCCCGGGGCGCAGCTCGATGGAGCGGTCGATCACCAGAAGATCCCCAGCCCGGATACCGAGTGGCTCCATGCTGTCGCCCGTCACGCGCATGAAGAAGGTGGCTGCAGGATGCCTCACCAGGTGCTGGTTGAGGTCCAGGGCGCGCTCCTCGTAGTCCTGGGCGGGGGAGGGAAAGCCGCTCAGACCGGCACGGGTGAGTACCAGCGGGTAGGGAAGCCAGCAGGGCGTCGGGTCGGGGTGGGCCTGGCTCAGCAACTGTAGGGACACGAGTGATCTCCTATATCTGTAAATATATACAGTATTCATGAGATGGACGTTGTCCGGCAAGTCTTCAGGGCCCGAACGGGCGTACTTCGGTAAGGCATTGATTAGAAAACATGCGGATACGATGTAGATGTCATGTGTTCTCGCCTTCGACCTCCGGAGCGCATCGTGACGCTTGGTTCTGCACAGTTAAGTAGCCTTTTACGTGGTGAATTGTGACCCCATGGTTTAGGCTTGTTGGGTAACGCTCTGCTACTGCTGACATCCGACGGTAAAAAAATAATACCGCTGTCGGGGTGAGAGTGTGTGCATTGGCAAAAACCCGATAAGTAAAAGACGCCAGGATCCAATGAAGGCGTGAAAAAAAAGACGAAGAATGACCGGTACGCGCTGCAGGACTGCAGCCATGTCAACAGGGTAAAGGCAGTTGCCCGCTCAAGATGCCAAGGAGGCAGGGAACGATGTGGGATAACATCGCCACGTTAGGGGTAAGTCTTTTTTTTCTTGGAGGTTGGTGGCTGGCAGCCAGGTACCTGGAGGGTCGGGGAACACACTGGTTATCTCGTCACCTGATGGCCATGCCCGTTGGGCTGGCCGCCGGTGTGGGGTTCATTGCGGTACTGGTGAGCACGGGATACGTGACGCTGGCAGGAGCGCCGAATTCGACACGGACGGCTGACACTCAGGATGTCGAGGCCATTTTCGCGACCAGCCATGCCGATCCTGTCGATACCGAAGCCGCCATACTTGGCCAGCAGGCGCTATTCGCCGGCAATGGTCATGCAGGTTGCTTCAAGGAGCGTAAGCTGAACCAGCTCCTCGTGGCCGCGACGCAGGCCGACCAACGGCGAATCGACACCCTGCTCAACAAGGATTGCATCATTCCGACGACCGGAATGCGGCTCAGTATCCTCGAGCAGACACAAACCGGAACGGTACGCGTCCGAACGCTGGATGAGGAGACGGTACTGGAATTCTGGACGGTATCCGAGGCGATCGCACTCAGCGAGCGCTGATCTCCAAGAGCCGTTAATGACCAAGCACGGGCGCACAATGCGCCCGTGTTTCGTTTGAACCTCAATGTCATTCACGGTTGCGTTCGCCGGTGGGCGGCCGTCCATGGGAGAATGAGGCTAGAACGCGCATTGAAGGAGGCGAGCATGGCAACCGCGGGAGAAAGGAAAGGGCGTTCCTGGATCGTGATCCTGCCCGTACTCTGGGTCATGGCCGGCTGCAGTGAGGAACCCGAGCGCCCGGACGCCACGGAATCGGAAGCGACTGCCACGACGGTATCCGAATCGCCATCAGCCTCGCAGGAAGATGCCTCGTCACTCTCACCGATGACGGACCCCGTGACGATCGAGGCCCGTGTCGAAGCACGGCCCGATGAACGGCTCAAGGTCACGGGACAGACCAACCTGCCGGACGGGACGGAAGTCATGGTAATGATCGAGCGTGTCGCCAGCGGCGTGCGCTGGCGGCACCTGACCCGGGTCGAGGCAGGGCGCTTCTCGGCGGAGCCCTTCGGGCCTGGCAGTGGTGTGCCCGATGGTGAGTATGCCGTGTCGGTGAGTGCCCGCCCCGCCCATGCCCAGCCAGAAGCGGTGCGTGACGTCATAGGCGCACAGGGAGAACACCTGCAGGGCGAATTGGTTTCCGAGGCACGCCACCGGGGCAGGACGGCGACCTTGCGATTCGATTACACCTCAGGTACGTCGTAGTAGCGAGCGATCACGCGAAAGGCTGAAGTGAGCGAACTTTACGTGACCCGATAACTTAGGTTATGCCAGATAGCGAGGAATACTGGCAGGGTACCCATGTCGGGACATGGAGGCCTCGACTCAGCAGCATGGACGGTGCGCGATAAGTCAGCCTTGCGCCATGGATCGGTGGGGGCTGACTTATCATTTTGCGGATGCGCTTTTGCCCATCATTAGGCCAAGGACCACTGTGCCTGTATGGCGCCATGCACCCGCCAGGTGCCGCCGCCGGTCGGTGTATCGGTGTCGAGCCTTACCACTTCTATCCTTTTCTCCCGCTCCACGACATAAAGCCCGGGCTCGCTCACGGTGGACGTGGCGCAAACGGCTGCCAGGTCGCCATGCGCCAAATGGTCGAAATGCTGCTCGGCCCCCGGTGTAACCAGGTAGCAATGTAGCGGGAGCACCGAATCGATCAGTTCACTGGGTAGCGAAATGATCGATTCGCTTCGGCTTTCCCAAGGAACCGGTGGATGAGCGTTGAGCACCAGCACGCGGGGCAGGCTAGGCTTGGCTGGGTTGGCGAGAAGCTCCCCCAAGGAGCAGCCCAGGGCATCGGACAGGGCAACCAGACGTTCGTGGCCAATCTGCTTGATCGCACCGGACTCCCAGTAGGAGATGGTGACGTCGGAGACACCCACGCGGCGCGCCAAGGCCGCCTTGTTGAGGTTGGCCTGCTGGCGTAGACGTTTGATTCGGGGACCTAAGGTATCCATGCACCACCTCGCAGACTTGGGATCATGATGCTCGTGCATCCCAAGGCAATTGTGCAATAACACGCATCAACGTTAAGACAACTCGCGCCAGGCAAAGTGCTCCTCGAGAAAAGAAAAAGCATCGCGAGGAAAGCCCCGAACATGGCGGAAGCAGTAGCGGGAAAAAGAAAGCGCGCCGACGTCATGGACGACCGGCTGCGCACAAGCAGAGATGCACTGAAGGCGTCATCCAGGGGGCCCAACCCCCCTGATAACATGGCGCTCTGGGAGTCGTATTCAGTCTCCGTGAGCGCAGGGGCAGTATAGGCAGTCGGCGTTTGCGGAATAAGTGGGTACAATCGAAAACTAGTGTTTCCAAATTGGAAACTTAACGCCTGACCAAG
This sequence comes from Litchfieldella xinjiangensis, assembly GCF_000759345.1. GTDB lineage: Bacteria > Pseudomonadota > Gammaproteobacteria > Pseudomonadales > Halomonadaceae > Litchfieldella_A > Litchfieldella_A xinjiangensis. The sequence continues at coordinate 949,592 of NZ_JPZL01000001.1, read as the reverse complement.
ACAGGCCAAGAATAGAGAGTCTTCCCAGATGGCCACCCTGGATGCCCTGCGGGTCTTTGTCGAAGTCGTACGGAGCGGTAGCTTCACTGCGGCGGCACGGCGTATCGGTATCTCCAAATCCCTGGCTTCCAAGCGGGTTGCCGCCTTGGAAGAAGAACTTGGGGTCAGCCTTCTCAATCGCTCGACCCGGTCGTTGCATCTCACCGAAGCCGGGCGAATCTATTACGAGCATGGTTTGCGTATTCGTGAGGAGCTGGCGTCAGCAGAGGCCCAGGTTCAATCGGTGACGTCCCGCCCACGCGGGCAGCTCAAGGTCAGCGCCCAGGTCAGCTTCGGCTTCATGTACCTGGCCGCACCGACCACTGCCTTCATGCGTCGTTACCCCGATGTCGCCGTGGAGATCCTGCTCGAGGACCAACGCTTCGAGCCCATCGACGATTCGGTCGATCTCGCCATTCGCATGGGGCCGCTGCCGCCTTCCAGCCTGGTATCTCGCCCGCTGTGCAAGGTGGTTTATGGTCTGTACGCTGCGCCGGAGTACCTGGCACGGGTCAACCAACCGCAGCACCCTCAGGATATCCGAGAGCACGACAGTATTTTCTACGGCAATTACGATCTGGGGGCCCATTGGCGCTTTTCACTCAATGGGCAGCCCTTGGATATCGAGCCCAGTTCACGGTTGGTCATCAATAACCTGCTAGGCGTGGTGGAAGCCGCCAAGGCGGGCTTCGGGCTGGCCTACCTGCCGACTTTCGCGGGGCGCTCGGCGGTGGCCACGGGTGAGCTGGTTCCGTTACTTCAGCCTTACTGGAACGAGCACGGCTCCATGCTGGTGCTGTTTCGCTCGCGCAAGTACCTGCCCGACAAGACGCGTGCCTACCTGGATTTCATCACCGACTGGTTCCGGGTGCATCTCGCGCTCTAGCCAAGGCTGCCGGTGTGGATTCGTGTGCGTATAATCGCCCCACCGGAACTCACGCGTTCAGATGGTTCCGCCCGAGCGGAATCTCCTACAGCTGAAAATGGATGAAGAGACATGACCGTACGTACGCGCATTGCGCCGTCACCGACCGGCGATCCTCACGTCGGCACGGCCTACATCGCCTTGTTCAACTTGTGCTTCGCCCGCCAGCATGGCGGCCAGTTCATCCTGCGCATCGAGGATACCGACCGTCAGCGTTCGACCCCCGAGTCCGAACAGATGATTCTCGATTCGCTGCGCTGGCTGGGGCTTGAATGGGATGAAGGCCCCGATGTCGGCGGCCCGCACGGTCCGTATCGACAGAGCGAGCGTGGTGAACTCTATGCCGAGTACGCGCGGCAGCTGCTCGAGGCCGGGCACGCTTTCAAGTGCTATCGCACCGCCGAAGAGCTTGACGAGCTGCGCGAAGCGCGCAAGGCAGAAGGGCTGCAGATGGCGCTCAAGCCGGCCGACCTGGCGCTGCCCGATGAAGAAGTGGCGCGTCGTGAAGGGGAAGGGTGGCCGCATGTCGTGCGCATGAACGTGCCGAGCGAAGGCGTCTGCGTGGTCAAGGACATGCTGCGAGGTACTATCGAGGTGGACTGGGCCCAGGTCGATGCACAGATCCTGCTCAAGTCCGATGGCATGCCCACGTATCACCTGGCCAATGTGGTCGACGATCACCTGATGGGGATCACTCATGTGCTGCGCGGCGAGGAGTGGATCAATTCCGCCCCCAAGCACCAGTTGCTCTACGAGTACTTCGGCTGGCAGATGCCTGAGCTGTGCCACATGCCACTGCTGCGTAACCCCGACAAATCGAAGCTCTCCAAGCGCAAGAACCCGACCTCGATCAATTACTATCGACGCATGGGCTTCCTGCCCCAGGCCGTGACCAACTACCTGGGGCGTATGGGGTGGTCGATGCCGGACGAGCGCGAGAAATTCAGCCTCGACGAGATGATGACTCATTTCGATATTCAGCGCGTCTCCCTGGGCGGTCCGGTATTCGATCTCGAGAAGCTGACCTGGCTCAACGGTGTCTATATCCGCGAGGATCTCGACGACGACGCTTTCCTGGCTGCCCTGAAGCGCTGGGCCTTCAATGAGGAATATGTTCGCCAGATCCTGCCGCAGGTACGCCCACGGGTCGAAACGCTCTCGGATGTCGCACCGCTTGCAGGTCACTTCTTCTCCGGCATGCCGCGCATCGATGAGACGAGCTTCGATGACATCAAGCTCGAGCGCGAGACGCTCATCAAGCTCCTGCAGTTCCTGACCTGGCGCTTCGAAGAGACCAACCGCTGGGACAAGGATGCGCTGCTGGCCGAAGTGAAAGGCATGGCCGAGGTCTTCGAGCTCAAGATGAAGGCCTTTCTGGCCCCGGTATTCATTGCCGTGACCGGATCGGCGACATCCACGTCGGTGATGGATGCGATGGTCATCCTGGGCTCCGACATGACTCGCGCCCGCCTGCGTCACGCCATCGCCGTATTAGGTGGCGTATCCAAGAAGCAAGCCAAGCGCTTCGAAAAAGAGTATCGCGACCTCTAAACAATCTGTTGACGTACCTCCCGCGAATCAGTAACATGCGCTCCGTCTTCACGAGACACTCGATGCGAGACGGGGCCTTAGCTCAGCTGGGAGAGCGCGACACTGGCAGTGTCGAGGTCAGCGGTTCGATCCCGCTAGGCTCCACCATCTTGTATGTCACGTGAACGATGCTTGCGTCCCATTCGTCTAGTGGTCTAGGACACCGCCCTTTCACGGCGGGAACAGGGGTTCGAACCCCCTATGGGACGCCACTTCCTTATTGGTTCGATGATGGACTGCCGAGACGCTCAGAGCGTCTTTTTTTGTCCCTGCTGATTAGACTCTCATACCTGCCCAATCGGGCTGGTTTTGTTGGCTTTGCGTAGAGCGGACGTGAGCAATTTTTCACGTCTTCGGTATTGACATGGCCAGAGAGTTGTCCACGTTAGCGTTGAAATCCCTTTAACTTGTGCACAAGCCCCGTGAAACCCGCATGGCTGTGGGGCTTGCCTGTTAAGTTCTTTTAAATCAATGACTTATAATTGATCAAAAAATAGACAATTTAAGCGTAACCCGCTTGTCACGGTCGCTCGTGAGGGTTATCTCAAAGTTGTGAACAGTGTTATCCACAGAATGTGTGGAAAACATGACAGGCGTAAACAAGGGTAAAAAAAGGGCCAGGAAATGCTGTTGCGCAGCAACAAAAAAGCTGCCGAGCAGGCGAAGCGAAGCGCGGTACGTATGACGCCTTTCATGCGTCCTGAGTTAACCAACCCATACTTGGTTCCGAAGGTGCCGCCCGGGCTGATGTCGGGAACACCGAATCGCGCGCTGGGGGGTGTAGGAGCGCAGCTGGGCTGCGCGAGTTTTTATCGGCCATGACAATCTATTCATCGCGCAGAAAATCTGCGCTCCTACGAAACCAGAGCCAGATTCAGCGTGAGGAAGTAAGTAACGCGGTGAGTATCTGCGCTCCTACACAGTCAGCGCCAGATTCAACGTAGAAGGCGCAATAGGCTGCTGCGGCAAGAGGGGGAGAGGCTGCGCAGGGGTATGCCCTGCGCAGCCTTGATACTTACTTGGCGGGATAGTCGCGCTTGTCGTGACCGACGTAGAGCTGGCGCGGACGGCCGATCTTGAAGTCGCCACTGAGCATCTCGTGCCAGTGTGAGATCCAGCCGATGGTGCGAGACACGGCGAAGATGACCGTAAACATGTTGGTCGGGATGCCCATGGCCTTGAGGATGATGCCCGAATAGAAGTCGACGTTCGGGTAGAGCTTGCGCTCGACGAAGTAGTCATCTTCCAGGGCGATCTGCTCGAGACGCTTGGCGATCTTGAGCTGCGGGTCGTCGGCCATACCGAGTTCGGCCAGTACCTCGTCGCAGGTCTCCTTCATGACCTTGGCGCGCGGGTCGAAATTGCGATACACGCGGTGGCCAAATCCCATTAGGCGGAACGGATCGTTCTTGTCTTTCGCACGATCGACGAAGCGCTGAATGTTCTCCTCGGACTCATCGCCGATCTCGTCGAGCATGTTCAGTACCGCCTCGTTGGCGCCACCGTGGGCCGGGCCCCACAATGCCGCGATGCCGGCGCTGATGCAGGCGAACGGATTGGCTCCGGTGGAGCCTGCCAGGCGCACCGTCGAGGTCGAGGCGTTCTGCTCATGGTCGGCATGCAGCATGAAGATGCGATCCATGGCCTTGGCGAACACCGGATTGATCCGGTACTCCTCGCAGGGATTGCTGAACATCATGTAGAGGAAGTTCTCTGCATAGTTCAGATCGTTGCGGGGATAGTTGAACGGCTGACCGATGTTGTACTTGTAGGACATGGCCGCGATGGTCGGCATCTTGGCGATCAGGCGAATCGCACTGATCTCGCGGTCCTCTTCCTTGGTGATGTCCATGTGGTCGTGATAGAAGGCCGCCAGGCCGCCGACCACGCCGCACAGGATCGACATCGGGTGGGCGTCGCGCCGGAAGCCCTTGAAGAAGTTGTTGATCTGGTCGTGGACCATGGTGTGGTTGCGGATCCGCGACGCGAAATCGGCGTACTGTTCATCGTTGGGCAGTTCACCGAACAGCAGCAGGTAACTGAGTTCAACGAAGTTTGATTGATCCGCCAACTGGTCGATCGGATAGCCCCGATGCAACAGGGTGCCTTCGCCGCCGTCGATGTAAGTGATCGCGGACTGGCAGGAGGAGGTGGCCATGAACCCCGGGTCATAGGTGAAGAAACCTTCGGCGCCGAGGCCGCGAACGTCGATGACGTCGGGGCCGACAGTGCCGGAATAGACGGGGAACTCGATCGCCTTGTCTATTCCTTCGATGGTCAACTGCGCTTTTCTGTCAGCCATGATGGCCTCCTCTGATATGGTGTCAGGCGATAAGTCGTTGTCTCGCTTGCCGTACTGGCGAAAAGGTTCGCCCACTATAGAAGCGTGCCGGGCGATGTCAATTAGCCCATGGGGCAGTGGACTTGTGCGGATAACGTATTGGTGTGAAAGGCTTGTATACTGATTGATGCTCTGCATCATTTTGCGCTTTTCCCCGGGGCGGTCAAGGATGGACGAAGGTCTAGGGAAGTAAGCTTCGATTTGTCATGCTTCACCCTTGTCCTTATAATCCACCCCGCGCGACTGGCTGGATGAAGGTCGTGCCGACTTGGCAGACGGCCGAGCCCTTCCTCAAAACCACCGCCCGCTCGGGCCTCGCCCGATGCATGCAAGAGCGGGCCAAGAGAGTGTGTAAAGAGCCGTGAATAGCAAACGACCCATAAACCTAGATCTTGCGACGATCCAGTTCCCCCTCCCGGCGCTCACGTCCATTGCCCACCGCATCAGTGGCGTCATCCTGTTCATCGGCTTGATCTTCGCCTTCTGGGCGCTCGACAAGTCGCTCTCGTCTCCCCAAGGCTTCGATGCGGTACGTGACACGCTGGCGCACAACATCCTGGCCAAGCTGGTGGCCTGGGGCATGCTGTCCGCGCTCGCAGTGCACTTCGTGGCGGGCGTAAAGCACCTTCTGATGGACCTCCATATCGGCGTGACGCTGGAAGGTGGACTTCGCAAGGCACAGATCACCGTTGTCGCCAGCGCCGTTCTGGTGATCCTGGCAGGAGTATGGGTATGGTAACCAACATCACGAACCCTGGGCGCAGCGGGCTGGCCGACTGGCTGATTCAGCGCGTCTCGGCTGTCATTCTCGCCCTTTATACGCTGTTCATCGTCGGCTACCTGCTGTTCAATCCGGGCCTGGACTACATCGCCTGGAGTGGATTGTTCTCGCAGGCGTGGATGCGCATCTTCTCATTGTTGGCGTTCGTGTCCCTGGCAGCCCATGCCTGGGTGGGCCTGTGGATCGTTACCACCGACTACCTCAACAAGTGGGTCGGTATCCGCCTGGCCGTCCAGACCTTCATCATCCTGGCCGTTTTCGTCTTTCTGGTGTGGGGCATTCAAGTCCTGTGGGGAGCCTGATCCATGTCTATGCGTAGCCTGACCTTTGACGCAATCATCATCGGTGGTGGCGGCTCCGGCCTGCGTGCCGCCCTCGAATTGGCCAAGTCCGGCAAGAAGACCGCCGTTCTGTCCAAGGTGTTCCCGACCCGTTCGCACACCGTGTCCGCCCAGGGCGGCATCACGTGCGCCATTGCCTCCGCCGACCCGAACGACGACTGGCGCTGGCACATGTACGATACCGTCAAGGGCGGTGACTACATCACCGACCAGGACGCTGCCGAGTACATGTGCTCCGAAGGCCCCAAGTCGGTCTTCGAGCTCGAGCACATGGGCCTGCCGTTTTCGCGCTTCGATAACGGTCGTATCTATCAGCGGCCTTTCGGCGGCCAGTCCAAGGACTTCGGCAAGGGTGGCCAGGCAGCGCGTACTTGCGCCGCGGCCGACCGTACCGGCCACGCCTTGCTGCACACCCTTTACCAAAACAATCTGAAGAACAACACCACCTTCCTGAACGAGTGGTATGCGGTCGATCTGGTCAAGAATGCCAACAACGATGTCGTGGGCTGTATCGCCATGTGCATCGAGACCGGCGAAGTGGTGCACGTGAAGTCCAAGGCCACCGTCCTCGCTACCGGTGGGGCGGGCCGTATCTACGCCTCTACCACCAACGCCCTGATCAATACCGGTGACGGTATCGGCATGGCCCTGCGCGCCGGTTTCCCGATGCAGGACATGGAGATGTGGCAGTTCCACCCCACCGGTATCTATGGGGCGGGCGTGCTCGTCACGGAAGGCTGCCGTGGTGAAGGCGGCTATCTGGTCAACAAGGATGGCGAGCGCTTCATGGAGCGCTATGCGCCCAACGCCAAGGATCTCGCAGGTCGTGACGTGGTAGCACGCTCCATGGTCATGGAGATCCTCGAAGGCCGTGGCTGTGGCGAGAAAGGCGACCACGTCTACCTCAAGCTCGATCATCTGGGCGAGGAAGTGCTGGGCAAGCGTCTGCCGGGTATCGTCGAGCTTTCGAAGACCTTCGCTGCCGCCGATCCGGCCAAGGAGCCGATCCCGGTCGTTCCGACCTGCCATTACATGATGGGCGGGATCCCGACCAATGTGCATGGCCAGGCGATCATGCAGGACGCCGACGGCAAGGACCAGATCATCAACGGCCTGTTCGCCTGTGGCGAAGCGGCCTGCGTCTCGGTGCATGGCGCCAACCGCCTGGGCGGCAACTCGCTGCTCGACCTGGTGGTGTTCGGTCGTGCCGCCGGCATGTACATCGAAGGTGCGCTCAACGAAGGCATCGATTACCTCGACGCCTCCCAGTCGGACATCGATTCGGCGCTGGCTCGCATGAACCGGTGGAACGAATCCGGCAACGGCGAGTCAATCCCGGCACTGCGTGCCGAATTGCAAGACATCATGCAGACATCCTTCGGCGTGTTCCGCCAGGAGGATCACATGCAGGAAGGCGTCAAGAAATTGGCCGATCTGCGCGGCCGGATTGCCGAGGCACACCTGCCCGACAAGTCCAACGCCTTCAACACCGCTCGTGTCGAAGCCCTGGAGCTCGACAACCTGATGGAAGTAGCCGAGGCCACGGCGATCTCCGCGCTGGAGCGCAAGGAGAGTCGCGGTGCCCATTCCCGCTACGACTATCCGGATCGTGACGACGCCAACTGGCTGAAGCACTCCATCTACTTCCCGCTCGAGAAGAGGCTGGGCAAGCGCGATGTGAACTTCAAGCCGAAGACCGTCGACACCTTCGAGCCGAAAGTCCGTACTTACTAAGGGGGTCACGATGTCTACGCTTCAGGTTTCTCTTTACCGTTACAACCCTGAAACCGACTCCGCGCCGTACATGCAGGAGTTTCAGATCGACACCCAGGGCCGTGATCTGATGGTGCTCAACGTTCTTGAGTTGATCAAGGAGCAGGACAGCACCATGGTTTATCGCCGCAGCTGCCGTGAAGGGGTGTGCGGGTCCGACGGCATGAACATGAACGGCAAGAACGGCCTGGCCTGTGTCACGCCGCTCTCCGACGTGGTTCGCAACAACAAGCTGGTGCTGCGACCGCTGCCGGGCCTGCCGGTCATTCGTGACCTGGTGGTCGACATGGGTATCTTCTATCGTCAGTACGAGCGCATCCAGCCGTACCTGCAGAACGACGATCCGACGCCGGCCATCGAACGCCTGCAGTCGCCTGAAGATCGCGACAAGCTCGACGGGCTTTACGAGTGCATCTTGTGTGCTTGCTGCTCGTCGTCCTGCCCGTCGTTCTGGTGGAACCCGGACAAGTTCGTCGGTCCTGCCGGCCTGTTGCAGTCGTATCGCTTCCTGGCCGACTCCCGTGACACGGCCACTCGTGATCGCCTGGCCGATCTGGAGGATCCGTTCTCCGTATTCCGTTGCCGCGGCATCATGAACTGCGTGTCGGTTTGTCCCAAGGGGCTCAACCCCACACGGGCGATCGGCAAGATCCGGGAAATGCTGCTGACGAATGCCACTTAAATCGCGGCGCTCATCTTGCTATCATATACGCCGGTTTTCGGATGTGACCGAATGTCGCAGCCGGACCCGGCTCCCCGCCTCGAGAGCCGGTGCCTGGTGCACCGGCTTTTGACGATCGAAGCAAGGCGTATGGGCCGTGTCCGCCAAGGGCATGTAGCGAATTCGCCGGCTCGTTTCATCGCCCTCGCCGGCAGGGCACCAGAACGCCCCGATGCGGCGCCGCCGCGTTGGCGCAGTTAACACCCCATCAGTGCAGGGTGACAAGAGATGCAAGAAGGCATAATGGAGTTGATGTGGCGCACTTCCCACGTAAGTGGTGGCAATGCCCACTACGTGGAAGCGCTCTACGAACAATACCTCGTCGATCCCAACGCTGTTCCCGACGAATGGCGCAATTATTTTGACCAATTGCCCCGTCCCGAAGGCAGTCCCTCCCAAGACGTCCCCCTCGAACCCATCCGCGATCAGTTCTACCAGCTCGGCCGGAATCGGCGCACCACGCAGGCCGCTGCGTCCAGCGACAGTGGCGAGAGCAAGAAGCAGGTCAAGGTTCTCCAGCTGATCAACGCGTATCGCTTCCGCGGCCACCAGAAGGCCGATATCGATCCGCTCAAGCTGCGTTCGCAGGTGCCGGTTCCCGATCTGGAGCTCTCTTTCCACCAGCTTTCCAAGGCTGATCTGGATACCGAGTTTCAGACGGGTTCGTTGTTCCTGGGCAAGGACAAGGCGACGCTCAAGGAAATCGTCGACACGCTGGAGCAGACTTACTGTCGCTCCATCGGTTGCGAGATCATGCATATCGTCGACACCGAGGAGAAGCGCTGGCTGCAGCAACGGTTCGAATCGGTGCGCTCAAAGCCGAAATTCAGCGCCGACGTGCGCAAGCACGTGCTGGAGCGCCTGACGGCGGCGGAAGGGCTGGAAAACTACCTGGCATCGAAGTATCCGGGTACCAAGCGCTTCGGGCTCGAAGGCGGCGAAACCTTCATCCCGATGATGGACGAGATCATCCAGCGGACCGGGAATTACGGTACCAAGGAAGTCGTCATCGGAATGGCGCACCGCGGACGCCTCAACCTGCTGGTCAACATTCTCGGCAAGAGCCCCTCCGAGCTGATTGAGGAGTTCGACGGCAAGAAGGTGATCGAGAAGGGCTCCGGTGACGTCAAGTATCATCAGGGCTTCAGCTCCAACGTCATGACACCGGGCGGCGAGGTCCACCTGGCGCTGGCGTTCAACCCGTCGCACCTGGAAATCGTTGCGCCGGTTGTGGAAGGTTCGGTCCGCGCCCGCCAGGATCGCCGTGATGACAGCGAGGGCAGCAAGGTCCTGCCGATCAACATCCACGGCGACGCGGCATTTGCCGGCCAGGGTGTGGTCATGGAAACCTTCCAGATGTCACAGACCCGTGCCTACAAGACCGGCGGCACGGTTCATATCATCATCAACAACCAGGTCGGTTTCACCACCTCGCATCCGCAGGACACGCGTTCCACGGAATACGCCACCGATATCGCCAAGATGGTTCAGGCGCCGATCTTCCACGTCAATGGCGATGATCCCGATGCGGTGCTGCACGCGACCCAGGTGGCCATCGACTACCGTCACCAGTTCAAGCGTGACGTGGTCATCGACCTGGTCTGCTACCGCCGTCGGGGTCACAACGAGGCCGACGAGCCGTCCGGCACGCAGCCGATGATGTATCAGAAAATCAAGGATCATCCCTCCGCACGGGCGCTCTATGCAGGCCGCCTGGCTGAAGAAGGGGTGCTTTCCGAGGACGATACCAAGGCGCTGACCGAGAAATACCGTGAAGACCTGATGGCTGGCAATCACGTCGCTAACGCCTTGGTCAAGGAGCCTAACAAGGAGCTCTTCGTCGATTGGGCGCCTTACCTGGGGCACGAGTGGAGCGGCGATGCCGACACCACCGTCGACATGAAGCACATGCAGCAGCTTGCCGCGAGGATGTGCGAGATTCCCGACGGCGTCCAGGTGCAGCGTCAGGTGGCCAAGATCTACGAAGATCGCCGCAAGATGCTGGCGGGCGGCATGGGACTCAACTGGGGCTTCGCCGAGACCCTGGCCTATGCCACGCTGCTCGATCAGGGCCACCCGATCCGTATTACCGGGCAGGACACGGGGCGCGGCACCTTCTCCCACCGTCACGCGGTGGTGCATAACCAGAAGGACGGTACGACCTACGTGCCGCTCGAGCACATCAAGGAAGGGCAGCCGCGTTTCACCATCCACGACTCCTACCTCTCGGAAGAGGCCGTGCTGGCGTTCGAATACGGCTACTCAACCACGACCCCCAACTCACTGGTCATCTGGGAAGCCCAATTCGGCGACTTCTTCAACGGTGCCCAGGTGGTGGTCGATCAGTTCATCTCCTCCGGCGAGACTAAGTGGGGCCGTCTGTGCGGTTTGACCATGCTGTTACCGCACGGCTATGAGGGGCAGGGTCCCGAGCACTCCTCGGCACGCCTCGAGCGCTTCTTGCAACTGTGCGCCGAGCACAACATGCAGGTCTGCGTACCCACCACTCCGGCGCAGATATTCCATCTGCTGCGTCGCCAGGTGATTCGTCCGTTGCGCAAGCCGCTGGTCGTCATGTCGCCCAAGAGCCTGCTGCGCCACAAGGAAGCCACGTCGACCCTCGAGGATCTGGCGCATGGCAAGTTCCATATGGTGTTGCCGGACCAGGGCAAGCTCGACGCCGAGAAGGTGGAGCGGGTGGTGCTGTGTGCCGGCAAGGTCTATTACGACCTGGCCGCCTACCGCACCGAGAACGAGCGTGAGGATACGGCTATCCTGCGTCTGGAACAGCTCTATCCCTTCCCCAAGGAAGAGCTCTACGAGGCGCTCAAGGACTATCCGAACCTCGAACAGGTGATCTGGTGCCAGGAAGAGCCGCTCAACCAGGGCGCGTGGTATCAGAGCCAGCACCACATGCGTATCGTGACCGACATGCTGCGCGAAGGTCTGGGCCACCAGCTCAAGTTCGCCGGTCGCCCGGCATCGGCTGCCCCCGCATCGGGCTACATGTCCGTGCATGTCGAACAGCAGCGTCAACTGGTGGAAGACGCCTTTAACGGTTAAGGCGTCCCACGGGACGAGAGAGAACTCACAAGGGAAACGAAATGGCTACCGAGATCAAAGCGCCAAATTTTCCGGAATCCGTTGCCGAAGGCAGCGTGGCCACCTGGCACAAGAAGCCTGGCGATAGCGTCGAGCGTGACGAACTGCTCGTCGAGATCGAGACCGACAAGGTCGTGCTAGAAGTCTTGGCTCCGGAAGCCGGCACACTGTCTGAGATCAAGGCGGAAGAGGGTGACACCGTCCAGTCCGAACAGGTGCTGGGGCTATTGGGCGCTGCCGAAGCCAAGGCCGACAAGGCCGACGCCAAGGAAGAGTCCGAAGAAGAGTCGAAGGACGAGTCAAAGAAAGAATCCAACGACGCGCCGAAAGCTGAAAGCAAGAGCGATAGCAAGCCGGCTGCGTCGGGCAAGACCCATGATGTCAAGGCACCGAGCTTCCCCGAGTCGATTCAGGAAGGCACCGTTGCCACCTGGCACAAGAAGATCGGCGAAGCCGTGAAGCGTGACGAGGTGCTGGCCGACATCGAGACCGACAAGGTCGTGCTGGAGGTCGTGGCGCCGGCAGATGGCGCGCTCAAGGAAATCAAGGCCGAAGAAGGCAGCCAGGTCGAGTCCGAGCAGGTCCTGGCCATCTTCGCCGAAGGGGCGGGCGACGACTCCGGCGCAGACGAAGGCGCCTCTGCCGAGTCGCGCGGCGACGAGAGCGAAGCCAGTGGCAGCGAAACCGACGAGAAGGTCGGCGACAAGATCCTGGCCCCGGCCGCACGCAAGCTGGTCGCTGAGCACGATCTCGACGTCAACAAGATCGAAGGCACCGGCAAGGGTGGCCGTATCCTCAAGGAAGACGTCCAGCGTGCCGTGAAAGAAGGCAATGCGAAGAAGGCCTCACAGCCCTCTGCAGCGCCGCAGAAAGCGGCTGCAGCCGCACCGGCTGTCGAGGGCGAGCGGCCCGAGAAGCGCGTGCCGATGAGTCGTCTGCGTCAGACCATCGCCAAGCGTCTGGTCCAGGCCCAGCAGACCGCGGCCATGCTCACCACCTACAACGAGGTGGACATGGGCGCCGTGATGGCCCTGCGTGCTCAGTACAAGGACACGTTCCAGAAGTCCCACGACGTTAAGCTCGGTTTCATGGGCTTCTTCGTCAAGGCCGCCAGCGAAGCCCTCAAGCGCTTCCCTGACGTCAACGCCTCGATCGACGGTACCGATATCGTCTATCACGGCTACCAGGACATCGGCGTGGCGGTATCCACCGATCGTGGCCTGGTGGTCCCGGTACTGCGCGACACCGACAGCATGAAGATCGCCGATGTCGAGAAGACCATCGTCGATTTCGGTAAGCGTGCCCGTGACGGCAAGCTCGGCATCGACGAGATGCAGGGTGGCACCTTCACCATCACCAACGGCGGTATCTTCGGTTCGCTGATGTCGACGCCGATCATCAATCCGCCGCAGACGGCTATCCTGGGGATGCACAAGATCCAGGAGCGCCCGATGGCGGTCAACGGCAAGGTCGAGATTCGTCCGATGATGTACCTCGCCGTGTCCTATGATCACCGCATGATCGATGGCAAGGATGCAGTCCAGTTCCTGGTCACCATCAAGGAGCTGCTCGAGGATCCGGCGCGCCTGCTGCTGGACATCTGAGCATCGAGACGAAGCGAATCCATAGCGTACCGACTAACAGGAAGATCACATGGCCGATAAATTCGATCTGATCGTCATTGGCGCAGGCCCCGGGGGTTACGTGGCCGCCATCCGCGCCGCACAGCTGGGTCTGAAGACCGCCTGTGTCGAGAAGTGGGTCAACAAGGAAGGCAAGACCGTCCATGGCGGCACCTGCCTGAACGTGGGCTGCATTCCCTCCAAGGCCCTGCTCGAGACCTCGCACAAGTTCGTCGAAGCGCGCGACCACTACGAGGAAATCGGCATCGATATCGGCGGTGACGTGGCGCCGAACGTTGCCAAGATGCTCGAGTTCAAGGACAAGGTCATCGCCAAGAACGTCGGCGGTATCAGCGCCCTGTTCAAGGCCAACGGTGTCACCGCGCTGGAAGGCACCGGCCGCGTCGTCTCCAGCAAGCAGGTCGAAGTGACCGGCAACGATGGTGAGAAGGCCTCTTACGAAGCCGACAACATCATCATCGCGTCCGGCTCCGTACCGGTCGAGATCCCCCCGACCCCGCTGACCGAAGACATCATCGTCAGCTCCACCGGCGCGCTGGAATTTTCCGAAGTGCCCAAGCGCCTTGGTGTGATCGGCGCCGGCGTGATCGGCCTCGAGCTGGGTAGCGTGTGGAGTCGCCTGGGCAGTGAGGTCACCGTCCTCGAGGCGATGGACTCGTTCCTGCCGATGGTCGACAAGGACGTGGCCAAGGAGACCCAGAAGCTGCTCAAGAAGCAGGGCCTGGATATCAAGATGGGCGCCCGCGTTACCGGTTCCGAGATCAACGGCAAGGAAGTCACCGTCAAGTACGCCGATGCCGATGGTGACCAGGAGATCGTGGTCGACAAGCTGATCGTATGTGTCGGCCGTCGTCCGTACACCGAAGGTTTGCTGGGCGATGACGCTGGCGTCAAGCTGGATGAGCGTGGCTTCATCTTCGTCGACGACCATTGCCGTACCAGCGTGCCGGGCGTCTATGCCATCGGCGACTGCGTGCGCGGCCCGATGCTGGCGCACAAGGCCTCAGAAGAGGGCATGATGGTTGCCGACATCATCGCCGGCCACAAAGCCGAGATGAATTACGACGCCATCCCCAGTGTGATCTACACTTCGCCCGAAGTGGCGTGGGTCGGCATGAACGAGCAGGAAGCCAAGGCGGCCGGTATCGAGGTCAAGACCGGGTCCTTCCCGTTCTCGGCCAACGGTCGCGCACTGGCCAACAACGCCCCCGAGGGCGTGGCCAAGGTGATCGCCGATGCCGAGACCGACCGTATCCTGGGCGTGCATATCGTCAGCCAGCACGCTGGCGAGCTGATCGCTCAGGGCGTGATCGCCATGGAGTTCGGCTCCAGTGCCGAAGATCTGGCGCTGACCTGTTACGCGCACCCGAGCACTTCGGAAGCGATCCACGAGGCGGCCCTGGCCGTCGACGGACACGCCATCCACATGGCCAACCGCAAGAAGCGCAAGTAAGCGGAAGGCCAACGCGACAACAAGCGCCACCCGCGGGTGGCGCACGCGCCCGGCAATGTACCGGGCGCAGACGGGGGTGACCCGGGCAGAGAGCCGATTCGGCCGCGCCCAGGGTCATCGTTCGAGTCACATGCAACCAATGGCATGAATCGATGAACCTTCACGAGTATCAAGGCAAGCAACTGTTTGCCGATTATGGTCTGCCGGTGTCCAAGGGTTTCGCCGTGGACACTCCCGAAGAAGCAGCCGAAGCCTGCAAGAAAATCGGCGGTGACATGTGGGTCGTCAAGGCCCAGGTGCATGCCGGTGGTCGCGGCAAGGCTGGCGGTGTCAAGCTGATCAAGAGCGCGGACGAGGCCAAGGCCTTCGCCGAGCAGTGGCTGGGCAAGAACCTGGTGACCTACCAGACCGACGAGCATGGTCAGCCGGTCGCCAAGATCCTGGTCGAGAACTGCACCGATATCGCCAACGAGCTTTACCTGGGTGCCGTGGTTGACCGTGCCACTCGCCGTGTGGTCTTCATGGCCTCCACCGAAGGCGGTGTGGAGATCGAGAAGGTCGCCGAGGAAACCCCCGAGAAGATCCTCAAGGCCGAGATCGATCCGCTGGTCGGCGCACAGCCCTACCAGGCGCGTGAGCTGGCCTTCGCCCTGGGTCTGTCCGGCGACCAGGTCAAGCAGTTCACCAAGATCTTCCTGGGCCTGTCGAAGATGTTCCACGACAAGGACCTGGCGCTGCTCGAGATCAACCCGCTGGTCATCACCAGCGAAGGCAACCTGCACTGCCTCGACGCCAAGATCAACCTGGACAGCAACGCCCTGTATCGTCACCCCGACCTGCAGGCGATGCGTGACCCGTCCCAGGAAGACGAGCGCGAAGCCAACGCCCAGAAGTGGGAACTCAACTACGTGGCGCTGGAAGGCAACATCGGCTGCATGGTCAATGGTGCCGGGCTTGCCATGGGCACCATGGACATCATCAAGCTCAACGGCGGCCAGCCGGCCAACTTCCTTGATGTCGGCGGTGGCGCCACCAAGGAGCGCGTAGCCGAAGCCTTCAAGATCATCCTCTCCGACACCTCCGTGAAGGCCGTTCTGGTCAACATCTTCGGCGGTATCGTGCGTTGCGACATGATCGCCGAGGGCATCATCGGTGCCGTCGAGCAGGTCGGTGTCAACGTGCCGGTCGTGGTACGCCTCGAAGGCAACAACGCCGAGCTGGGTGCCGAGAAACTGGCCTCCAGCGGTCTGAACATCATCGCTGCTACCAGCCTGACTGACGCGGCACAGCAGGTCGTCAAAGCGGCGGAGGGCAAGTAATGAGTATCTTGATCGACAAGAACACCAAGGTCATCTGCCAGGGCTTCACCGGTGGCCAGGGGACCTTCCACTCCGAACAGGCGATCGCCTACGGCACCAACATGGTCGGTGGCGTGACGCCGGGCAAGGGCGGCCAGGAGCACCTGGGCCTGCCGGTGTTCAACACCGTACGCGAAGCCGTCGAGAAGACCGGCGCCGAAGCGTCCGTCATCTACGTGCCGGCCCCGTTCTGCAAGGATTCAATCCTTGAAGCTGCCAACGCCGGCATCAAGCTGATCGTGTGCATCACCGAAGGCATCCCGACGCTCGACATGCTCGACGTCAAGGTGAAGTGCGACGAGCTGGGTGTGCGCCTGATCGGCCCGAACTGCCCCGGCGTGATCACCCCGGGTGAGACCAAGATCGGCATCATGCCGGGTCACATCCACAAGCCGGGCCGTGTAGGCATCGTGTCGCGTTCCGGCACTTTGACCTACGAAGCGGTCAAGCAGACCACCGACCACGGCTTCGGCCAGTCGACCTGCGTAGGCATCGGTGGCGACCCGATCCCGGGCTCCAGCTTCATCGACATCCTCGCGCTGTTCGAGAAGGATCCCAAGACCGAAGCCATCGTCATGATCGGTGAAATCGGCGGCACTGCCGAGGAAGAAGCCGCGGCCTACATCAAGGCCAACGTTTCCAAGCCGGTCGTTTCCTACATCGCGGGTGTGACTGCACCTCCGGGTAAGCGCATGGGTCACGCCGGTGCGATCATCTCCGGTGGCAAGGGTACTGCAGACGAGAAGTTCTCCGCCCTGGAAGACGCCGGTGTCAAGACCGTGCGTTCCCTGGCCGAGATCGGCGATGCGCTGAAGGAAGTCACTGGCTGGTAAGTAAGTCAGGATGACGTAGGTAACGAAGGCGCTCCGAAAGGAGCGCCTTTTTTGTTGCTCACAGGCCTGACGCAATTACAGCTAACAGTGCTAGTGTAACTGCAGATGGTCTAGCCAAGCAGCCAACCTGGGCGGGGTAACTAATCATGAAGATTCCTTTAGTACTATCTCGAACCTCGGGGCTAGTGTTGTGTTTAAGTCTAGCCAATATTGGTTGGGGAGATGAGATGACAGCAGACCATACACCTAGGCCGGACGCCAATATATACATTCAAATCAGTGGTGATGAGGGGACACGCTTTGCTGCTGAGTGGGTTATTACTTCAGCTGACGGTGTGGTAAATCGTTTCGAGCATGAAGGGAGCATACCGGTGACCTATGCATACATGGGCGAGGCTATCTCAGGTACGGTAACTCAGTTGAGTGAGGGGGGGCGGCTATTAGTAGAGATTCGTAATAACGGCAATCGCTCGCTCTCTTCGACGCAGGGTAAGGGAAGTGTTTTGAAAACCACAGTAAACTAACTTGCTGAAATTAGCAATTAATCCGAGTGATTATGTTTCCGCTATTAAGGAGTAAACCATGAACTTGCCCATTAGATGGACAAGTTCATGGGGCGCAAACAGGGCTAGGGCTTCCTAGACCCATCGCTTATTAATGCTGGGATACGTCGGCGAGGTTGCTGATGCCATTTTGAGTAACGGTCGAGATGTTATTGAACTGGCCTTGATCGATATAAGCAGCATTTCCTAGACCTGTTTGGTCTATGGTAGATCTGGCTGTGTCTGCAACTTGGGAGACATTGGCGTAGTTGCTGCTACCATATTGATCGATTTCGGATTTACTGAAGCCACCCTCTTGGTAGACGTCAGCAGCGTTGAACTGCCCTGTTTGATTGATGATTGATCTTTCAGCTATCCCACCCTGGTATACATCTGAGGAGTTACCAAAGCCATCTTGATTGATTTTCGAACCATTCGATGATGTGGTTTGATTAACTAGAGCATTGTTTTGGCTGCCAGCCTGCACGATGCTGCTGCGAAGGCTATGCTCTCCGGACTGATTGACAGTAGCCCGGTTGTAGGTTCCGCTTTGTGTCACTTCACTAGTGAAGCCTGTTTGAGCGCTATCCTCTTCACCGTTCTGATAGACATCGGTGATGTTACCCGCGCCGATTTGTTCTACTGTTGACTCATGGGTCCGGGGAGCCATTGTGTTTTGCGTGACCCTAGCAATGTTGCCGGTTCCAGTTTGCTCAATGTCTGAGATGCTTCCTTCCGCCTCGTTCGAAGGCCCGTTTTGGTCAACGAAGCTATAGTTACTAACGCCTGTTTGAGTGACCTCAGAGTTATTTTTATCTGCCTGTGCTGCTGCTGAAATGGCGAGCGCCAGAGCGGATGCTGCAAAGATGGCTGTTTTTTTCATGGTATTCCCTTCCTTAGATTTACTGCTGAGTTGCCTGAGATTCGACTGATCTCAGTAGGTATGGACAGTGACAGGAGCAGACATGCCCGAAGACGCATTTTGGTCAACGGTAATGTTGCGTAAGCCACTCCCCGATTGTGAAACGTGAACGTCGCCTCCGATGCCGTATTGGTTCAGTCGGGCTTCGAAGTTATCGCCGTGCTGTTCTATCGTTGCTCGGTGTTCGTCACCGTCCTGAAAAATGGCACCAATATTATTACCGCCGGCCTGAAGAATAGAGGCTTCATTCTCATTGCCATATTGATAGACGTTAGCGTAATTGCCTTGCTGATACGCAGCAGGATCATGGCGCTGAGAGACGACGGCGCTGTTTTGGTCGCCAATCTGAGATATGATGCTGGTGCTGTTTTTCCAACCCGCTTGTGAAAAGTTTAAGTCAGCTGTTTTATAAAATGTCTGTAGCTCTTGCTGACTCAAGTCACGAGTATTCTGCAGCTTCTCGGTGACTTCGTCTGCCGAAACTGGCCCAGAGAGCACCAGCATCAGCGCAGGCAATAGCGTTAGTGGGCCGGTAAGTAAAGACGTGAGTGGCTTCCTACTCTTTTTTTGCGATGTCTGATTACAATTGGCACGCATGGCTATCCCTGCCTTTGTGAACATTGAAGCTTGCTTAATGAACCGGGTATGTATAGGTGATCTATTTGTTAATCGGTGTAAGCGAACTGTGAGTTTAAGTATGGATTGCTAAGAAAACGATGCCATCAGAAATCGGGGCCAATGTTCGGTACTAGCTATTTGGTACTTTTAATGTCGAAAGTATTATTCGGCTGCTGATAGGCGTTGCTGGAACAGGAAACAAAAAAAGACCATGCGTGAAGCATGGCCTGATCGTTGACGATGTCGAGTGGAGTGTGAGCTAGGCGATAATATTCTACAGTGCCGGGGTCGGGGCGTTCAGATAATCGGCAAGAATTGTGTCCCGAATTTGCATATCCGCTGGCAGGTTCCAGAGATTTGTAGTGACCCCCCGGGCGATGAGATGGATGACAGACGATTCAATGGCCGACATGACTGCCATTTGTACGGGCTCGTTATTGGTTATGCCGGCTTCGGCCTCCAGTAGGCGTTTGAAGTCGATGAAGCGGTAAACGCCTGCGCGCAGCTCCTTCGAATAGATGGTCTTGGTTGTGGTGACGTTAGCCAGCACTTCGCCCGTGGAAATCTCGATGGCACGTAGATTCACCGTCACCTGATCGACCTGATACTGGCCTGATGCACCGATGCCGAAGTATTCGGCGCCTGCGCCTCCGGTGCGAATATTGGATTCATAAGCGATTATCCCGCCTTCAAGCATTACGGAAGCGGCACGTAATGATGGCAGGGTATCGGGTTGGCCGAAGCGCTCGAACTCGGCGCGAATGATGCGTCGTTCGGTCAGCAGGTTCTGTAAGCCGACCCGCTCCAGTGGAATGAACCAGCCCGAGTCCGCCAAGGCACCGGTCAGCATGGCGGCGGCCCCCTGAGTCACCGCTGTTGAAAAGGTACTGTTGGGCGCCGGCTTGTATTGCCCGGTCATGTCGCGGAAATCATAAACCGAGGCATAGATCTGACCTGCCGGAGGGGGCAACGCGATCAGGTCCTGGTAGGTACCGCTACGCGGTGTCAGCGTTGGCGGCTGGCCCTCGAGCCCCTCGGAGTCGGCGACTATGCTGGCGCAGCCGCTCAGGCTCATAAGCACTAAAAGTAAATAGATAAGTCTCATGTTCGTTCCCTTAACGTATTCTTGGAAGAGCTCGATGCTTCTTAATAACCCGACAAACCACCGACACTGATAGTCGTCGTATCCCCGGTGATCTTGTCGGTAACGTCAATGCTCAGCTGGCCGCCGTCGTTATTGATCACGACACCAAACTCATCGGTATCGAACGTACCTTCCTCTACGTCCCCATCATTGACGTCACTGATGAGTTGCCTGACCAAGCTATTCTGCAGGCTCTGAACCAGACGATCGGTAGTGGATAGCGGCTCGTAGCTGCGCGCATCCGGATCTTTATGCGTATCCTGGGCCTGGGCCTTGCTGAGAAGATGGTTGCCCATGTAGGGATTGCCGCCGAACGACGGGTTGATCGGTTGATAGACCAGCTCTCCCGCGGCGGCCATGGGGGAGGCACAGGCTAGCGAAAGGGCAATCGCATAGTGTTTTTTCAAGGTCTTGTTCTCCATGGTTAGAATTCTTCCTCGGCAAGATCGATGCTCGGTGCCATCGCTTTGGCAATTTGCCGTTTGAGCACGGCCTCTTCGACGTGATCGATCGCCTGGCGGGCGACGTCATCGGCATCATTGAGACGCGGCGAAAGTCGGGTCCGGAAATGGATCTGGTTGCCTTCGGTAATCCATAGCTGCACGCCCCAGCGTGCATCAGGTCTTTCATGCACGGTGAGGGTGGCGCCGCGGATGATGGGTCGCTCCATGGCGATCTGACTGAACCTGCGGTAGAAACGCTGGCCAATGATGGTCATCGTCCGGTCGACGAGGACGCCAGTCAGTTCACTGGTACCATTAACCGGTGCTTCTACCTTGGGTCCGTCTGGCCCCTGGAGTTGGTTGATACCCTCCGTCCCTGAGGCGTTGCTCGTTTCCCCATCGGGTGAGGTAGGCGTGAGCGGTTCTGCACTGACGCTGAGGCTAAATAAAAAGGCCCCGCACAGCGAAACGACGCCAGTTCCCATTGTGCGTTTCATGGTTCCAACCTGCTTATCTAGACGTTGGGTATTGTCAAAGTCATTTTTTTATTCATGCAATGACCGGTGGAATACCGATATTACGGTGTGCCCAGTTCATTGCCTGGATACGATTGCTGACCTTGATCTTGCGAAAAATATTATAGAGATGGGTTTTGACCGTATGCTCACTGACGAACAGCTTTTCGGCGATTTCGGCGTTGGATGACCCGAAGCTCAGCAGTCCGATGATGTCGAGCTCTCGCTGGGTAAGGCCGCAGACCGGGCGATAGGCATTGAGCTGCTGTCGCCGGTAAAAATGAATCAGGCGCGTCATCAAGCCGCGTGACAGCCAGAGATGGCCATCCAAGAGCTTTTCAATCCCCTTGACTATCAAGTCAAGGGGATCATTACGGTAGAAGACACCGTCGAAATGGTAGGAAGATAGCGTTCGAGCGGCTTGGTCTTCGTCCTGAAGATTGAATGCGGCGAGATAAAGTGAGTCGATCTCGATGGCCTTGTGTTGCCATTGTTGCGATTCCGACTCGCCGATATGGTCGGCATCAAGCATTACCAACGTGCGCTGTTGATCGTTGAATACCGCCTCTATATCCGAAGGTGTCACCGCTCTTATCGGATACCCCAGCCTTTGGCTGAGGTAATCGAGGAACAGCTGGTTTTGTGGATTAGTCTGCGTTACCAAATAGACATTGGTATTAGGAATCTCCATTTCCCTGCTCCGCTGAGTGATCCCTTTGCATGGGATTCTGTCTTATAGGCGCCTATCTCACCTATTCAGGGTGGTCGGATTTATTCAACATGTAAAGTTAAGTAATAATTTTTTTATATAACTTATAGGAATAACATTATTGATTGATCACTATTTTCGTTATATTGGCTAATTTATATAAAAGTCAATAACATAAGTTTATGAGACGATGGCTAGAGGAGGCTCGCCATCTTGAGGCTCGTCTGGTCTTGGGGCATGAGAGATTTGATGGTCTTGAGCCTGGGTCACGAGCGACCTCTGAGTTAAAGCGATTACCGTGATTTACTGGGCTGAATGAACTTACTCATGCTGCGGCTAACGAGGGCACCCCGACTATCGCATTCCATGCTTCGCCAGCCCAGACAAGCGACGAGCACCGCGCCGACAGTATTCATTATGAGGTCTCCCATGGTATCGGGAAGACCTGAGCTGCTTCCTACAGGGTGCTGCATTCGTGTATCGAACAAGCTGTCGAGAGTGAACTCAAATATTTCCCATAGAGCGCCCATGCTCACCGAGAGTAGGCATGCAAACAGCGCCGTGAAGCTGGGTGTGAGCCGGTTGCCTTGGGGCGTGTGGCGTTCGTGGCCATGAACGATCACAAACCCCATGGAACCGAGCAGGAAACCCGAAATGCCATGTAGCGAGATATCCCACCACCAGAAGCGCTCGTAGTAACCCAAGCCTTCGCCAAGTAACAGCGACGCGAGCACCACGCCGATGGCCATGTACTCCAGGAGCGGAGGCATACGGATACGCCACTGCCGTTCGAGAAGATGGGGTAGGAACGAAATGAGAATGACCAGCAGGCAGAGTGTGGCCAGGTATCCGTGACGATGCAGTAACGAGAACCCTGCCTGGGCCAAAAGTACTAGCCGCAGCGCATTCATGATCCATCGGTGCGGATTGCGTTTTCGCATCTGGACCCTCCTTGGTCCTGCCATCCTGCACGTAGCATAGGGTAGGTGGGGTTTTGGTGGCACACCATGCGATACGTGCTACCTTGCAATAAAACAAGAGTAAAAACGGAGGGGCCTATGATTGAAGTGTGCCAGTTCTCGGCGAAGAGTTGGAGCGGTGAACCTGCCACCTTGGTGGCCTTTGTTCATTTTGCTCCAGACAATCCTCCCGAAAGTGAAGCAACCTACGTGCTCGGCCCCATCGAACTGTTCACTCTGGACGGGCGTACCGTCGACTATGTCGATGGACAGTTGGTCAGCCTTGAGGATGACGATACGTTCATTCCCAGCGATACATCGATCATCGATTTACTGGAGATGGAGCATTGATTGCTCGATAGGGTTGCCTTCCCGCCGAGCCAATGTGCGGGGGAAGGCAAAATGTCAGTTGTTAGAACGTCCCCGGGTAACTGCCCCCGTCCAGAAGAATGTTTTGTCCAGTCAGATAGCTCGCCTGAGCGCTGCAAAGAAAGGCGCATACGTCCCCGAACTCGTCGGCATTGCCGAAGCGCCGGGCTGGTATGCCTTGGACGCGCTGCTCACGCAGAGCCTCGACCGACGTGCCTGTCTTGTCTGCGGTCTTTCTCAGGTTGCCCTGAAGCCGCTCGGTATCGAACGAGCCCGGCAACAGGTTATTGATCGTGACATTGTTGGAGGCCAGTTCAGGCTGTCGAGCCAACCCGGCGATGAACCCGGTCAGCCCGCTGCGGGCACCATTGGAGAGCCCCAGGATATCGATCGGCGCTTTCACCGCGCCTGAGGTGATGTTCACGACCCGTCCGAAGCCATTGGCAGCCATTTTATCGACAGTCGCCTTGATGAGCTCGATGGGGGTGACCATGTTGCCTTCCACTGCCTTGAACCAATCATCACGATCCCAGTCGCGAAAATCCCCCGGGGGTGGCCCGCCATTGTTGTTTACCAGGATGTCGACGTGAGGACAGGCAGATAGTACCGCTTCCTGAATATCCGGGGTGCTGATATCGCCGGCGATGGCAATGACTTCGATAGACGCGTTGAGGGCTCTCAACTCATTGGCGGTACCCTCAAGTGCGTCCTGCCCTCGGGCATTGATCACCAGGTTGACCCCCTCCTTGGCCAGGGCCTTGGCGCAGCCTTTACCCAGCCCTTTACTGGCGGCGCATACGATGGCCCAGCGTCCCGCGATTCCCAGATCCATGAGCTTCTCCTTTTGTGGGTGGTTCTCGTCATGACTTGCTGATCGATGGCGGATACACCAAGCATCGATTTTTCGCTTCCTCCGGTTAGCTTGGCACATTTTCCTGGCTAAAGTTCTTTTGTCTTGGCGTCAATGACTTAACCTTCACTATCTTGTCGTAACCTCCCTAAACAAGGTCATCCTTGCGAAGATTCGCGGATCCTTTCTATGGTGTGAGTCAACAGCACGGGACGTGCTCATTGCTAACGGCCAAGCCGCTAGCGTAATAGAGGGATTTGTTACGCCAGTAATTGGTAAGCATCTCCACGAGGAAATTTTCTTCATCGAAAGGAGAAGCACATGGCTGATAAGCGCAATATGTCAGTTAACGAAGCCGGTCAGAAAGGCGGCGAAACCACCGCAAAGACTCATGACCGTGAGTTCTACGAAGAGATTGGCCAGAAAGGTGGCCAGGAAAGCGGTGGCAACTTCAAGAACGATCCTGAACGGGCTTCTGAAGCTGGTCAGAAAGGGGGTCAAATCGGCGGTCAGAACAGCAGCGGCAATTTTGCCAATGACCGAGAGAAAGCCTCTGAAGCGGGTCAGAAGGGCGGCCAGAACAGTGGCGGTAATTTCGCCAACGATCGTCAGAAGGCCTCTGAAGCCGGTCAGAAAGGCGGCCAGAACAGCAACAGCGGTGGCCGCTGATAGCTGATTAGCCACTGAAGCCAGTGGTATCAGGCTTCACAGCAAGAAGGCGCTCCAGTTGGAGCGCCTTTTTTATGTGATCAGGTCAGACGTACTCGGTCAGGCAAACAACTCGACAAGATTGCCTGAATCGACACCCAACACCTCGACATCCAGCTTGCCGGCGTCACTGGTCGCGGCTAGCGAGGCATGGCCCTTGCCGTCGCCATAGGCCTTGTAGGCAAATCGCCAGGTCTCGCCAGGATCCAATGTCTGCGGGTGGTCATCGGTAAGCCGATAGTCATCGCCGTCCTTGCGGGCGATCCCGTTCCAAAGCGTATGGATATCGTCCGGCAAATCGAGGTGTAGTTCTGCACCTTCGATGGCTTCATCGCTGACGTTTTCGATGAACAGTTCCTTGACGTAGCCATCCTTCCAGCGGCTCACGGTGTTGCCTCGTACGGCGAGTTCGGCATCGTCGCTCACTCGTCCCGACGAGGAGGCTGCGCCCTTGTAAGCGGTGTCGGAGAGGATGTCTTGCGGGGAGGGCAGCTCCAGCGCATCGCCATTGGTGACGCGTCGTGATGCGATATCCAGGGTCTTGCCGTCACCGAAGACGGCATACTCCATGTTAATCAAGGTATCGTCCGACCCCTTGTCGCTGCGGATGCGTACCTTGTCGCCAATGAAGTCGATGTCGTGGCGGTCGTAATCCTGGGTATAACGCGCGATATCGGTGCCTGCGCCACCGTCCAGCATGTCGATGCCGTCGTACCAGTCGTTGCCAAGGCCGCTTTGCAGAATGTCATCGCCCTTGCCACCGATGAGCACATCGTGACCCAGCCCACCATTGAGATAGGCACCGTCATCGGAGCCTTGCAACTCATCGTTTCGGCGGGTGCCGATCACATAGTCGAAACGCACCTGGTTTGCATCGGCGTCGGTAATTGCGCCGAAACTCTCGCCACCCTGGTTGATCCACAACGAGGGCGACAGCCCATCGGAGTCACTGTCGCGGACGGACTGAAGGACACGAACCTGATTGTCGTGGTCGCGGCCGCCATGGAAGTTGATGTCCCGATCGGTCTTTTCTACCTCGATGTCATTCCCTACCGAGGAGCGCCAGGACGCGAACAGCAACCCATGGCGCATGCCGCTATCCTCCAGGCCGGCAAAGGTCCCGTCATAACTCTCCTTGAGCTCGTGAGCGTAGCCGTTACCGCCGGTGCCCTTGTTGAAGGTGCCCTCGGCACGCGTATCCTTGACAGTGATATCCAGCGAGCGCTCGATATGAAAGGCGGTCGAAGGCCCATTGGTCACGCTGACATCCTCGAGGCGAGCATCGACAGTGCCGTCGATTGATACGGCTTCGTAGCCGGTGAGTCCGCCCTTGGTATTGCGAAACGCGTCTGCATCGGGGGTGCCCAGGTTGAATTCGATGCCAATGCCCTTAAGTGTCACGTCATCGATAGTTTCGATGCGCTCGACCTTTGCTTTGTTGGCATCGAAGTCGAAATGAGCGCCGCGGTCCAGGGTGACCTTGTTACCGTCGATATCCTTTACCGTGGCCATGCTGGTACGCAGCTCGGCATACTTCTGCTTCCGCCAGGAGGTATCGCCAATCTCCTTGAAGAAGGCGCTGTCATTGTCTTGCCAGATACGCAAGGTATCGCCGCGCGAGAGCCCGTCGGTCGAGCTGAGACGTAGGGTGGTATCGCCTTGGTCGATATCGCTGGTGACGCGGCCGATCAGTTCGTCGGTCGTTCTCGGCTCGATTCGAATGGCATGGTCGTCATTTCTGTCGAGTGCCTTGCCTGTGAATGTGAAGGTCGTTTTCTCTGCACCGGCACCGACCAGGGATATATCGGAGCGGCGTACGCTGATGGCGTCGTCGAAGCGATACTCCCCCGCGGCAAACTCGAATCTTGTTCCTTTCGCAGCGTTGTCGATCCAGTCGTTTAGTTGATCGGCACTCGTGCCCTTACTGACTTTCTTGATGCTCATGCAATGTCTCCGGATGATCTTTCATGCTTCCGGCGGCATCCATCGCCGGATAGCGTCACCCAACTGCAGTTCTTGTTTTGGCAGGCCCGGCCGAGACACTGCGTACCAAAGAGGTTCCTTTGTCGCCGGAGACTGCCTGCTATCGCAAGTCAGGCAAGGCGGCATGCTACACCCAGCGAAGCGGCTGACAAGATGGCCTAATACGCTAATTAAGCGATTTGTTACTGAATCAGACCTCGACTTTTGCTATTTAACATGGGTTAAGTTTTTGAAACGACAAAGAATACTTCGCAGCTCCTCGCTGGCATGAGTTTCCTGGTCAGTTGCGAATTAACGATATGTGATACAAAAGTATGCTAAACGGCATCATTAAAATGCCATGAGTCTGATAATCTTCGCATCGTCGCGATACAGGGAACGCATTGCACACAACCATTGCTCTTTTCTTGACGTGTGGGTGCCATGACAACCGAATCAATAACGCTCGAGCTCAGGCAGGCGCTCAACGCCAGCCGCAGCTCCTTCCTTGCTGTCGCCGGCTTCAGCCTGTTCATCAATCTTCTGATGCTCACCCCCGCCCTGTACATGCTTCAGGTCTACGATCGCGTCATCGCAACCGGCAGCAAGGAAACGCTGCTGATGTTGACCCTGGTGACGGTATTCCTGTTGGCGGTCATGGGCGGGCTGGACTGGGTTCGCTCACGGCTGCTGGTTCGCATCGGAAACTATCTGGATACGCTGCTTAGCCCGCGACTGTATCGCGCGATGTTTCGACGTGGCCTGTCCGAGCAGGGCCCGTCGGCTCAGCCCCTCGACGACCTGAAGACGCTTCGTCAGTTCGTCTCCGGCAACGGCCTGTTCGCCTTCTTCGATGCCCCCTGGGTGCCGCTCTACCTGGCCATTCTGTTCCTGTTCAATGTGTGGTTCGGTGTCTTCGCCACCTGTGCGGGAGCGATCCTGCTGGCGCTGGCCTACGCCAATGAGAAAGCCACTCGAGACCTGTTGGCCGAAGCGGGCACAGAGCACATCAAGGCGCAGGGGCTGCTTGGCAGCAATCTGCGTAACGCCGAAGTCCTCCATGCCATGGGCATGCTTCCTGGGATCATGGGGCGTTGGGCCTCACGTCACGATGCGGCCCTGATCAAGCAATCCCAGGCCAGCGATCGTGCCAGCAGCCTCAGCAATCTTTCCAAGGTGCTACGCATCCTGGCCCAATCACTGATTCTGGGGCTTGGGGCGCTTCTGGTGCTGGATGGCAGCGTCACCCCGGGGATGATGATTGCCTCGTCGATCATCATGGGGCGGGCATTGGCGCCAATCGATCAGATGATCGGTAGCTGGAAGAGCTTTACCGGGAGCCGTGAGGCCTATCAGCGTCTCAACGGCTTGCTCGAAGACGTTCCAGACGCAGCGCGTCGTTTATCGTTGCCTGCCCCCAAGGGTGAACTGGCTCTCGAGTCGGTGACCGTAGTACCGCCTGGCGGTGCTAAACCCTCGCTGCAGGATATCAATCTTCACGTCGCACCTGGCGAGCATGTCGGAATCATAGGTCCCAGCGCAGCGGGCAAGACCAGCCTGGCCCGAGCCTTGCTGGGAATATGGGCTCCTCAGTCCGGGGATGTGCGGCTCGACGGTGCCAACCTGGAACACTGGAACCGCGATGAGCTGGGTCCGTATCTTGGGTATCTGCCCCAGGACATCGAACTCTTCGATGGCACAGTCAGCGAGAACATCGCCCGGTTCGGTGAGCTTGACGATGCCAAGGTCGTGGAGGCTGCCACCAAGGCCGGCGTGCACGAAATGATCCTGCGCCTGCCCAACGGCTACGATACGCCGATTTCAGCGACCAGTGGTGTGTTGTCTCGCGGTCAGCGCCAGCGTGTCGGGCTGGCCCGCGCGCTGTACGGCAATCCTGTGCTCGTGGTTCTCGACGAACCCAACGCCAACCTCGACGATGCGGGTGAGCGTGCCCTGGCGGCGGCGATCAGACAGCTCAAGACCGAGGGTGTGACGATGTTTGTGATTACTCATCGCCGCAGCGTGCTGAACAGCGTCGACAAGCTCCTGGTGCTCAACCAGGGGCAGGTGAGGCTGTTCGGGCCCCGTGATCAAGTGGTGGCGCGCCTGTCACCTGCGGGGCCGGCATCACCGTCAAGCAAACCGCGTACTCGTCCCGCTGATAACGTCGTTCATGCATTGGGTAGCGCTCAGGAGAGGAGCCAGGAATGAACAAGCCCTCAGGTTCAACATCTTCGTTGCCGATCGACGGGCGCGCCTATCGTCGCCTGGGTATGGCGATGCTTCTGGTGGCATTCGGTGGCTTTGGCGGCTGGGCATTGGCGGCCAACCTGGCGGTTGCCGTGGTGGCGCCGGGCAAGGTGTCGGTGGCGTCTTTCAAGAAGACCATCGAGCACTACGAGGGGGGTATCGTCAGTGAAATCCACGTTACCGACGGTGATCATGTCGATGCCGGCGATGTGCTTCTCGTATTGGACAAGACGCGAGCGCAATCCCAACTGCAGCTGGCGCGTACCCAATACCTGACCAATCGGGCGGCCGAAGTTCGGTTGGCGGCCGAGCTGGCCGGTGATAAAACACTCGAATTTCCGGCTGAGCTGGTGAACAGCGACTCGCAGCGGGTCACCGAAGTACTGGCGGTCCAACGGGGCCTGTACTTCGCGCGACGCGAGGCGCTTACGGGGGCACTTGAAGCGCTCGATCAACAGACACGCCAGTTCCATGAGCAACGGCAAGGGCTGGACGCGTTGATCGTGTTGAATGAGCGGCAGGTGGCTTCACTGAACGAAGAGGCACGGGACCTGCGTAAGCTCTTCGAGCGCGGCCTTGGTGACAAGCAGCGACTGCGCGAGGTCGAGCGGGACATCCTGGAAATGCAGGGAGAGGTCGCCCAGCAGCAGTCCGTGGTAGCCCGTATCGCTGCTCAGGTCAGCGAAAACGAACTGCAGAAGCAGGTTCGGATTCAAGAGTTCAATCAGGAAGTGGGCGACCAGTTGCGCGAGGCTCAGGAACGGATCAGCGATGCGGAGGAGCGCATCACCGCGTTGACGGACGAGGTGCGCCGCACCACGCTCAAGGCCCCCGTGGCGGGTACGGTCGTCGGATTACAGCTGCATACGCTTGGTGCGGTCATCAACCCGGGGGATGCGATCCTGGATATCGTACCCAGCGATGGTGAGTTTGTGGTCGAGGCGCGGGTGCCGGCCAGCGATGTGGATCGCCTGCATCTCGGCCAGCCAGCGGAGATCCGCTTCAGTGCCTTCAACCAGCAGCTGACCCAGGCCGTCGAAGGCCAGGTGTCTCATATCTCGGCGGACAGCTTCGAGGACGAAGCCACCGGCCGCGATTATTACAAGACGCGAGTCAAGGTGACCCCACGTGGCGAGGAGAACATGACCGAGGACATGCAATTGCTCGCCGGCATGCCGGCGGAGGTGATGATTCATACCGGTGAGCGTACCTTCGCCAGCTACCTGGCCAAGCCGGTGACCGACATGTTGGCGCGTGCCATTCGCGACTGACCCCGAGGGCGCCAGGTGGCGCCCTTTTCATTGATTATCCGGAAGGCGTTCCTGGTCTCCCTATCCACCAGGCTAGGCCAATTATCCGCTAGGCTAGGGCGATGAACTGATTGAGGATTCTCCCATGGCCAAGGTGCCCGCCGCCTACCAAGCGACCCAGGGCTCGATACTGGATGTCGATCGAGTCTTTTACTCCCGCCTCACCGACCCCTCGGCCCGGACACGGGTCGATGCGCTGACCGTACCGATAAGGGAGGGGCGTGCCTGGCGTGTACCGGCAGGGCATGTAGTGCGCCTCTCGACCCTCGATGGCCCCCAGGTGGGCGACTTCAACCTTTGGCACCTGCATAACCCGCGCGAGCGCTTCTGGGCCTCGCGCACCCGCCAGCTGCATCGTGCCCATGTTTCGACCTTTGACCGGCTGTGGTCGACCCTGCCTTATCTGCGTCCCATGGCGACGATCATCGACGACACGCTGGCGAGCTATGGGGTCGAGGGGAGTGGGGTCGATGCCGAGGGTGGGCGTATCCATGATCTGCTGGGAACCCGCTGCGACCCTTATGTCAATCGGCTGCTGACCGGCGAAGACTTCGACCACCACTGCCATTCCAATCTGGTACGTGCTGTGGCGCCCTTTGGGCTGACCGAATTCGACGTTCACGATGTGCTGAACGTTTTCCAGTGCACCGGCTTGAACGAGGATGACGAGTACTTCATGAAGGCGTGCCCGGCGAAGGAGGGAGATTACCTTGAACTATTTGCCGAGATCGACCTCCTGTGTGCCTTGTCGTGCTGCCCCGGCGGCGATCTTTCGGTGGATTTATGGGGGCCGAATGCCGCCGATCCGCTAATGACCTGCCACCCGATCGGAGTCGAGGTGTTTCGGCTTGACCAGGCGGTGCTGGAAGGCTGGACACCGCCCGAGTACGCCCCCTACCGCGGCGGCCATGGCATGCGTGGTCCGGCCATCGACTGGGCCGAGGAGAAGCGGCGGCGACAGGAGCGCTGATGCTTACCGCGAGGGACGTATTACGCGATATGCCGTCAGCAGGAAGAATGGCGCACCGGCGGCCAGATAGAAATGGTACGTCACCAGTCGCCAGACGAGAACGGCGACCCCCGCTTGCTCGCGTTCCATCAGCGGCAGTAGCAGTGCGCCAACGCCGACCTCCACAGCGCCTGCACCCCCCGGGAGAATGCTGAGCTGGCTGGCGGCCATGGCCAGCGTCTGGGTCAGGAACGACCAGACCCAGTCGGCATGGCCTCCTGCCCCGAGTACGGCCAGGTAGAGCAAGCTGTAGCGCAGCAGCCAATGAGCCGCCGTGAGCAGCAGCATGGCCAGCAGGGTGGTCGTCGGCAGCCGCAACGTGGTGCGTAAGGCAGCACGACAGGAAAGAAGGCGTCTCGCAAGCCATCGGCGGCGGCGGGGTGCCAATTTTGCCATTCCAGGTGGCGGGTCGCGTCGCAGCAACCAGGGTAGGCTCAGGATCATGACGCTGAGGCTGGCAGCGATGAGTGCCAGCCCTGCCAGTGCCAGTTGCACCAGATCCTGGTGAGGCCATGTGACCTCAGTGAACAATGAGAACAGCGTGAGCCCGGTCAGCATGCCCATGAAAAACAATAGATCGCAGCCCTGATCGACGAGAAAGACGCCGGCCCCCTTGGCGGGGGACAAGCCTCGCTGCGCCAACAGCAAGAGCAAGGTAGCGGGGCCGCCGCTCCCTCCGGGGGTCGCGCATAATGCAAACTTGGATGCCATCTCGATCGTCAGGGCGCCGCGCTGCCCAAGATGACCGGCACGGCCATCGAGCATCAGTCGCAAGCGTGCTGCGTTCAGATTCCAACACAGCACCGCCAATGCGAGCATCAGCGCGAGCACGCCGAGCGGAAAGTGCGTGACGGCCTTCAGGGCATCGCCGCCGCCCAACCCTAAGGTGATGCCGAGCGGGGCGACAAGCGAGAGGGCAAACAACACGCCATGCAGCGGCCGCCATGACGACAGCCTGGCCTTGCGTTCAGCCATTCTGAGGGATGACATGGGGCTCGCTGCCTGGACGGAGATGGTGATAGTGCGTTAGCAGGGATTCCATGGCGCTCTCCCAGCTGAAATGGCGCTCGACGTGACGACGGGCGTAGCGTCCGCTGGCGGCCACATCGTTGAGAAACAACGAATGGCAGGCGTCGGCCATGGCCTCCGGATCGAGCGGGCGACAGAGAATCCCCGCCCCGAGGGGGACGTTTTCGGCCAGAGCCCCCGCCCTGGCCCCGACGATGGGAATCCCGCTCGCCATGGCCTCCTGGGCGATGAGCCCGAAGGTCTCCCGCGTGCCTGCATGCAGCATGGCATCGCTACTCGCCAACGCACGGGCCACTTCGTGTACGCCACAGCAGCGGTCGACCACGGTCACGTTGTTCGGTACCTGATGCGGCATGCCTGGGCCCATGAGCAACAGATGGTATCCCTTTCCCAGACGCTTGAGTGTCGCCAATAGTACGTCGATGTTCTTTTCGCTGGAGTTGCGTCCGATGAAGACCAGTAGGCGTGTCTCGGGCGAAAGTCCCAATTCATCGCGGAACGCAGGGTCGCGTCGGCCAGGGTGAAATTGTTGCAAGTCGACGCCCAGGGGCTGGACCCGCACATGCTCGACGCCCCAACTTTGAAGCCGGTCGGCCATGACCTGGCAGGGTGCCAGCACGCTATCGAACCGACGATAGAGATTCACCACGTAGCGCTCCAGGCGCCTACGGACGTGACGACCGAAGCGGTCGCCCATCAGCCGTGGCAGATCGGAATGATAGAAGCCCACCACGGGCACGCCGAGCCGCTGGCCTGCGTCCAATGCCGCCCAGGCCGTGACATAGGGATCGCCGGCTTCGATGATGTCGGGGGCGAGGGCAACCAACGCGTCGCGCCAGGGGCGCGAGCGTAGGGGGAACCGATAGCCCTGACCCAAGGGCAAGCGCAACGCCGGCAGGGTATGATGATCGCCGAGGCTGTCGCGCTCGGCGCCAGGCACCAGCAAGCTGGCGCGGAGATCAGGGACGCGGGAAAGGACACGGTGCTTGGCTTGAAGGTAGGTGCGTACGCCGCCACTGGCAGGCGCATGAAACATGGTCACATCGGCGATATGCAAAGGATCCTCCGGCCCGAGCACAGATTGATCCTTCCACCCTAAAACGCAAATGCGACAATTCTGCGTCACGGGTCGATATTTTATCTTGACGGCGGAAACTCGGTTCAGCTGCTTTCCGAGCAGCAGGGATGGCCTCCGCTGCACTCACAAAAAACGGCGACCCTAGAGGGTCGCCGTCGCGTTACGTCGCTAACCTAATACAGACTAAAAGGTCAGGCAGCCGGGCGGGCCACCAATGAACGCGTTTCCTCGCGCGCTTCGGTGAGCACCACGCGGATCACGTCGCCGAGCTTGAAGCGCTCTTCGCCTTCGATCTGCACCCGCCCTTCCTTATCATCGATCACTACCTTGTCGCGGTCGCTATGCATCAGCGGTGCCGGCACAAAGGCCGTGGCACCATTGGCGGTGAGCCGCACGCGCATGCCACCTCGATTGATGGCGAGGATCTCGGCCTCGAACTCCTGTTGCTGCTTGGCCGCTTCGTTCAGGTAACGAACATATAGCCAATCCTTGACGTCACGTTCGGCCATACGGTTCAGGCGGCGGCGTTCGGTCAACTGTTCGGTCACGGCCTGGCTGGCCTCGGCCGGGGCCTGTTCACCCTTGAGCACGCGTTTGATCAGCCGATGATTGACCATGTCGCCGTACTTGCGAATCGGCGAGGTCCAGGTGGCATACGCGGCCAGTCCCAGGCCAAAATGAGGCCCCGGCTTGGCCGACATGCTGGTAAAGCCCTGGAAGCGGCGCAGACGTGCATCCAGCCAGGCATCGTCGCGACTCTCCAGGGCCCGCTTGAGCTCACGATAGCGGGGCAGTTCGAGCAGGGCGTCGCGCTCTACCTCGATCTCCTGGCTGGTCAGGAACTCATGGGCGGCATCGGCCTTTTCCGGTTCGAAAGCACGGTGCACATTGAAGATGCCGTGACCGACCTTGTCGGCCAACAGATCGGCGCAGCAAGCATTGGCCGCGATCATCGACTCTTCGATCATGCGATTGGCGATGCGCCGCTCCTCGGTACGGATATCGAGCACATTGCCGGCTTCGTCCAGGTCGAAGACGTAGTCGGGACGATCCTTGAATACCAGGGCATGCTGGGCACGCCAGGCACTGCGTGCTTCGGTCAGGTCGCGCAGCGCCTTGAGCTGGTCGCCGATCTCTTTGCTGGGCGCCCAGTCGCCCTGGCCTTCGAGCCAGTCGGATACCCGATCGTAGGCCAGCTTGGCGTGAGAACGGGCCGTTGCAGCAAAGAACCGATAGTCGCCCAGGCTGCCGTCGTCATTGATTTGCAAGGTGCAGGCGAGTACCGGGCGATCCACGCCTTCACGCAGCGAGCAGAGGTCGTCAGCCAGCACTTCGGGCAGCATGGTGACATTCTGGCCGGGCAGGTAGACGGTAAATGCTCGGGTGCGGGCCTCGAGATCGGCGGCATGGTCCTCATCGACATAGGCTGTCGGATCGGCAATCGCTACCGTCAGGGCCCAGCCTCCCTCGGCACGCGGTTCGATGCGCAAGGCATCGTCCATGTCGCGCGTCTTCTCGCTATCGATGGTGAAGAACGGTTCTGCCGTCAGGTCCTCACGTGCCAAGCCTTCGTCACGTAGGGGCCAGTCATTCCCGGCCTCTGGCGAGGCCTGTTCCAGGGCGTGTCGAGCCAGGGTCACGCGCCACGGCACGGCGGGGTCTTCGGCCTTGGCCACCAGTTCGTCGATCTGGGTGAAGAAGCCTCGGTCGTTGGGCTTTAGCGGATGCCGGACCAGGCGTGCCACGACCCAGTCCGCATCACCGATGCTATCTTCGTCGAGGCTATTCTTGATTCGGGCCTTGAGCGACTGCTTGATTGAAGGGTGATCGGGTACCACGGCCAACCGACCCTCGCGCTTTTGCACACGCGCGATGAAACGATCCAGGCCCTGTTCCACCAAGGACTCCGGCTCGACGCTCTTCTTGTCGCCTTCCTCCTTGAGGACGGCCTCGACACGGTCGCCGTGCAGGACTTGCTTCATCGCCGGCGGCGGTACGAAATAGGACTCGCCGTCGTCGGTTTCGAGAAAACCGAAGCCCTTCTCGGTCGCCTTGATCACGCCTTGGACCCGGGGCGTGTTGTCGCGAATCTGTTGCTTGAGCTGGGCAAGCAGCGAGTTGTTCTGAAGCATTCAGGGCACTTTGATGGCAGGGATAAAGTGTCGGTCACTATACGGATTCGTGCCGGCTGCGCCAATCACGCTGGTAATATCTTCGGCAATTACACCAAAGCCATGGCGATTGTCGATTCCCCATCGAGCAGATCGAACTCACGATTCTTCAGGGTGCGCGCCTGGGCCAGGTAGGTCAGCGCGTGTGCCACGTTGCCGCGTGAGACGTCGAGCGCTGGGGCACTGCGTATCGACGTGGACACCTGGCGGGTGGCGGGCTCGTCGGTCAGCCGGGCGGGCTTGAGAATCACATGCGGCACATGCGCATTGCGTAAGTATGCATCGGCCGCGAACTTTGCCGCCATATAGGGACGCATCTTCTCGGGAGCGGCGAGGGGGTCGCTGGCGCGCAGGGCGCTGACCATCACGAAGCGCTCCAGCCCCAGCTCCACAGCAAGGTCGATACAGCGGATGGCGCCATGGAGATCGATCATCAATGTCTTGTCCGGACCGGTATGGGGGCCGGAACCGGCAGTGAAGATGGCCTGGTCACAGCCATGGAAGGCGTGGCGTAGATCGCCCTCCAGGTCGGCGATGGTGGTCTCTATGCCGCGTTCACGAAACCACGTTTGTTGATCGGGGTGGCGAATCATGGCGCGAATGGGAACCCCCGCACGGCTGGCGATTTCACAGAACTGGCGACCAATCTGGCCGTTGGCACCAATGACCAGCGTTTTCATAAGTCTTGCCTCCTGAGGTCGTGTTGCCGGATTTGTCATGCTGCCAGCAGGGCAGTATTGACGATACTGCCTTGGACACCCCGGGCCTGCCAACCTTCGTCAATGCGACGGGATGCGCTAGGCTAGGGCGGTAGACCACTTGCAGGAACATGAATGACTCGCCGCCTGATCGTTACCGACCTCGACCGCACCCTACTCAATGCCGCGCATGACGTCGATGCGTTGACCGTGGAGACCTTCCGCGCCCTGGAGGCCGAAGGGCACCATCTGGCCATCGCTTCGGGTCGGCATTATCGGGATATCCTGCCGATTCGCGACAAGCTGGGGGTCGCGGCGCATATCATCAGTTCCAATGGTGCCTATGTGCATGGCCCCGACGATGCCCTCGTCTCAGCCGACCCGCTGGCGTCCTGGCTGGCCCTGGATCTGATCGCCTTCGATCGGCCTCCCGGGGTACGTCTTAACCTGTATCGCGATGACGAGTGGTTGATCGATGCGCCCGCCCCGTCACTCCTGGCCCTGCATGAACATACCGGCTTCAGCTACCGCGTGGCGGATCTCGATGCGTTGGATGGCCACGGTATCGGCAAGGTGCTCTATATAGGCGAGCCTGAACTGCTGGCGGCGCTGGAAGGCCAGATTCGCTCGCGCCTCGGCGATAACCTTCACTTGACTTATTCCCTGGCCAATTCCCTGGAGATCATGGGGCGGGGCGTCAACAAGGGAGCCGCCGTGCAGCGCCTGCTCGACAGCCTCGGCCTGGCACCTTCGGCATGTATCGCCTTCGGCGACAATCTCAACGATACCGAAATGCTCAATCTGGCGGGGCACGCCTATATCATGGATAACGCCCATCCCGAGTTGGAGGGGCGGGTCCCTCGAGGGATACGGATCGGACGGCACGATGAGATGGCCGTGGCACAGCGCCTGCGCGATCATTTTGGGCTATCCCCGTAGCGCGCCGACATCTAGCACCTTGGTCGCAAGCGGCTTGTCGCTTCTGCCGGCTTCGCTCATCATCGGGCAGTTACCTATCTGAGGTCGGCAATCGCCGACAATACGCCTGCCCATGACGATGACGCCAGCCACACTGATCGTGGTCGATGACGATCCGGAAATACGCGAATTGCTGGCCGAATATCTCGGTCGCCACGGCTATATCGCGCACGTAGCCGAGGACGCCGAGTCCCTGCGCGCGCTTTTGGCCCGGGAAGTGCCCGATCTGCTGATCGTGGATATCATGCTGCCCGGGGACGATGGCTTCACTATTTGCCGTGAAGTGCGGCGCACCAGTGACGTGCCGATCATCATGCTTACCGCCAGTGCCGACGAGACCGACCGGATCCTGGGGCTTGAAATGGGTGCGGACGACTATCTCGGCAAGCCGTTCAACCCCCGTGAACTATTGGCGCGTATCAAGGCTGTCCTGCGACGCACTCGATACGTGTCACAGGAGGCGCCTGAGCATGCGCGCCTGGTGGCCTTCGGTGACTGGCGCCTGGATCGCGTGACGCGCGAACTGATCGACAGCCATGGGGAGCGCACCCCGCTGTCGGGGGCGGATTTCCAGCTGCTGCAGGTCTTCCTTGAACATCCCGAGCAGGTCCTGTCTCGCGAGGCGCTGTTCGACTTGAGCCGCGGACGACCGGCGCCGCCGCTGGATCGCTCGATCGATGTGCATGTCTGCCGGTTGCGGCAACGCCTGGGCGAGGATGCCCAACATTCCCAGTTGATCCGCACGGTGCGTGGCGCAGGCTACGTATTGGCCAGCCAGGTCGAAGCGCTGCAGTGACCATACCGGTAGGGAAGGAAGAGCCCGTAGTGGCAGGGCAGGCGATGGCCTCTGGGCGTTGGCGCCAGCTGCGACGCAAGCTGGCATATATCCTGCCGCGCACGCTGCGCGGGCGTTTCGTGCTGATCATGATCGTCGGGGTATTGGGCGCGCAATTGTCCAGCTACGCCATCTGGACCACCCAGACCCGGACCAGCCACCTGGAGCAGGTCGATGAGCTGTCCCGTAACGTGGCCTTCAATGTCGCCTCCACGGTGCGTTTCTTCCGCTCGCTGCCCTACGATTACCGTCACATCGTGCTGGATCAATTGCGCGACATGGGCGGTACACGCTTTTTCGTCAGCATCAATGACCACCGTATCCCAATCGTGGATACCGGGAGCGGGCCCGCCAAGCGTCTCGTTGTCGACAATTTCCGCGGGGTACTGGCGTCGGAGCTTGGCATTCGTCATGCCCTGGTGGAATTCTCCCGCCCGGAAGATCTGCGCCTATTGAACAATGAAGTGCTGCTGCGCGACCTGCCGCCACGCTGGGGACAGTACAGTTTGCTACTCGACCCTCTGGAACCGCCTGTGCTCGTGGTACAGCTCGAACTCGAACCGGGCAGTTGGCTCTATGTCGCTACGCTGCTGCCGATTCCCAACCTGTTCAGTGAACACGCCTGGCTCTCCGAGGAGCGACTGTTCGCGGCGGTGATCGTGTTGCTCGCCGTCATCGGGCTTTCGTTGCTGGGAATTCGTAGTGTGACACGCCCGCTGGCCCGTCTGGCCCGTGCCGCACGCCAGCTTGGCGACGATCTCGATGCGCCGCCTTTGCCCGAGCGGGGGCCGCGCGAGATTCTCGACACCACCTTGGCCTTCAACCGTATGCAAGAGCGTATCCGGGGGCAGGTCGAGGAGCGTGAGCGGCTGTTTTCCGCCATTTCCCATGACCTTAAGACGCCCATCACTCGCATGCGCCTGCGTGCCGAAATGCTGGACGATCCCATGCAGCGGGAACGCTTCAGTGCCTCGCTCGATGAGCTTGACCTGCTGGTCAAAGGGGCCCTGGCGTCGGTCAAGGGTCTCGACCTGCACGAGAACATCGAGCATGTCGATCCGCGTCAGCTGCTCGATGGCTTGGCCAGCGAGCTGCGGCTCCAAGGGGGGGAGGTCGATGTCTTCGGTCAGCCGCCTTCCTTGGCGGTCAAGCCGCTGGCCTTCAAGCGCTGTCTGAGCAACCTGCTCGAAAATGCGGTGTTCTATGGACATCGTGCCGAGGTTACTTTGGATGAGCATGCCGAGGGCGTATCGATCGCCATCCGCGATCACGGGCCGGGCATTCCCGAGGCGCAGCAGGCGCGGGTCTTCGAGCCTTTCGTGCGCCTTGAGCCTTCACGCAGCCGCAACACCGGCGGGAGTGGGCTGGGGCTGGGCATTGCCCGGCACATCGTTCGTGCGCACGGTGGCGAGTTACAGCTCGCCAATCATCCCTCGGGTGGGCTGATGATCAGGCTGTGGTTTCCCTTTCGCGAAGGAAATGTTTCAGCCTCGTAATAATTACGCAACACTTTCCAGCACTTGGTAATCCCCCATGGCGCTCAGTATGCGCTAGCTTGTTACCAGCCGTTTCACGGCGTTACGCCAGTTCCAATAGATGTCTTTGGTAGTCAATAACAACGAGGGAGTCGCTTCATGTCAGCACTCACGCCAGTACGTGCCTTTCGCAAGACCCTGCTCGGCCTGGCCGTCGCAGGCACGCTGGGCGCTGCCCAGGCCCACGCCGGTGAAGTCGAAGTATTGCACTGGTGGACCTCTGGCGGTGAAGCCCGGGCCGCCAACGTCCTCAAGCAATTGATGGAGGATGAGGGCCATCAGTGGGAGGATTTCGCGGTGGCCGGCGGTGGCGGTGAAACGGCCATGACCGTGCTCAAGTCGCGTGCGATGTCCGGCAATCCGCCTTCGGCCGCCCAGATCAAGGGGCCCGAAATCCAGGAGTGGGGCGAGCTGGGGCTTCTGGGTAGTCTCGACGACGTCGCGCAGTCCGAGGGCTGGGATGACATGCTTCCTGACGTGGTCGCCGATGTCATGAAGCACGACGGCAATTACGTGGCCGTCCCCGTCAACGTGCACCGCGTCAATTGGCTATGGGCCAACCCCAAGATTCTGGAAGAAGCGGGTGTCGAACTGCCGACCACGCTGGATGAAATGTTCGCAGCGGGCGAGGCGATTCGCGAAGCGGGCTACATACCGCTCGCGCATGGTGGCCAGCCTTGGCAGGACGCGACGGTCTTCGAGTCCGTCCTATTGGCCAGCGCTGGAACGGATTTCTACCGGCGCGCCATGGTCGACCTTGACCCCGACGCCCTGGGCGGCGAGGAGATGATCCAGGCGCTCGAGACCTTTAAGCGCACGCGTGAGCTGATGGACGATGACATGTCGGGACGCGACTGGAACATCGCCACCTCCATGGTGATCAGCGACAAGGCCGCCATGCAGTTGATGGGTGACTGGGCCAAGGGCGAGTTCACCGCTGCAGGACTCACACCGGGCGAGGATTACCTGTGCGCGCCGGCACCGGGCACCCAGGATGCCTTCACCTTCAATATCGACAGTCTGGCCATGTTCCAGGTCAGCGACGATTCGGAGCGTGAAGCCCAGAAGACCCTGGCACGCCTGGTACTCGAACCGGAGTTCCAGGAGGCGTTCAACCTGGCCAAGGGCTCGATTCCCGCACGCCCCGACCTGGACATGAGCGAGTTCGACACGTGTGCCCAGCAATCGCTCGAGGCATTCCAGCAGACAGCGGAAGAGGGCGGCCTGGTCCCCAGCATGGCGCATGGCATGGCGGTTCGTTCCGATGTGCAAGGCGCGATGTTCGATGTCATCACCAACTTCTTCAACTCTCCCGATATGGACGCCGAGCAGGCGGCCCAGCGCATGGTAAACGCAGCTCAAGCGGCGCTGTAAGTTCCGGTCATGGCGCCGCCCAATGGGCGGCGTCGTGGCTATATGTGAGGTAATTCCCATGTCGACCGTTTCGTCTCCGACACGTCCGGCGCGCGTTGCGCGTGGGCGACCGGCCGGTGCGCGCCTGCAGGATTGGCTGCCACGCCTGGTATTGTCGCCGTCCATCGCCATATCGCTGTTCTTCGTCTATGGCTTCATGATCTGGACGTTCGTGCTGTCTTTGACCAACTCGCGGATGCTGCCTAGCTACGATTTCGTCGGCTTTGCCCAGTATGCGCGTCTGATGACCAACGAGCGCTGGTGGGTCGCGGCCACCAACCTGGGGATATTCGGCGGCTTGTTCGTCGTCATCTGCCTGGGGCTCGGCCTGCTGTTGGCGATTTTGCTCGACCAGCGTATTCGCCAGGAAGGTGCGCTGCGCACGCTCTACCTGTATCCCATGGCACTCTCTTTCATCGTCACCGGGGTGGTGTGGAAATGGCTGCTCAACCCAGGGCTGGGCATCCAGGCCATGGTGCGCGGCTGGGGTT
Source organism: Litchfieldella xinjiangensis (assembly GCF_000759345.1). Taxonomy (GTDB): domain Bacteria; phylum Pseudomonadota; class Gammaproteobacteria; order Pseudomonadales; family Halomonadaceae; genus Litchfieldella_A; species Litchfieldella_A xinjiangensis. Next base: position 908,154 of record NZ_JPZL01000001.1, on the reverse strand, counting down.
TCGAGGACTTCACTTTCAACTGGCTGACCGACCCCGACATGGCGATCTACACCTTGGTGATCGCTGCGGTATGGCAGGCGTCCGGCTTCGTCATGGCGTTGTTTCTGGCAGGGCTGCGTGGTATCGATGACAGCATCATCAAGGCGGCTCAGCTCGATGGCGCCAGCCTGCCGCGCATCTACTGGCGGGTGGTGATTCCCTGCCTGCGCCCGGTGGTGTTCAGTGCAGTGATGATCCTGTCGCATATCGCCATCAAGAGCTTCGACCTGGTCGTGGCCCTGACCGGCGGTGGTCCGGGATATGCCACGGACCTGCCCGCCACCTTCATGTATACCCATGCCTTCACGCGGGCGCAGATTGGCCTGGGGTCGGCCAGCGCGATCCTGATGCTGGGGGGAGTGCTGGCGATACTCATTCCCTATCTCTACTCGGAACTGCGGAGTCGCAAGCATGGATAACGTGATTCGTCGACGCACCCCGGCGGCCCGCCTGGCCCGTGCGCTGTTGCTCACGGTGCTGATCCTGGCGGCCCTGTTCTATCTCATGCCGCTGGTGGTGATGTTGCTCACTTCGGTCAAGCCGCTCGAGGAGATTCGAGCCGGGAGCCTGCTGGCGCTGCCCATGAACCCGACGTTTTCACCCTGGGTGAAGGCCTGGGGTGAAGCGTGCACCGGCATGCGTTGTGACGGGGTGAGCGTCTACTTCTTCAACTCGATTGCCATTGTGATACCGGCGGTGCTGATTTCCACCACGGTGGGCGCGCTCAATGGCTACGCGTTGACCAAATGGCGCTTCAAGGGCTCGGAACTGGTCTTCGCCCTGATGCTGTTCGGCTGCTTCATTCCCTTTCAGGTTGTGCTGCTGCCCATGGCGCAGACGCTGGGATGGCTGGGGTTGGCGAGTTCCCGGGCGGGGTTGGTACTGGTGCACGTGATCTTCGGCATCGCTTTCACCACCCTGTTCTTCCGCAACTTTTACGTGGCCATCCCCAACGAGCTGGTTTCCGCGGCCAAGCTCGATGGTGCAGGATTCTTCCGCATATTCTGGCGCATCCTGCTGCCGGTATCGGCGCCGATCATCGTGGTCTCGGTAATCTGGCAGTTCACCCAGATCTGGAACGACTTCCTGTTCGGAGTGGCGTTCTCAGCTCATGACACCCAGCCGGTGACGGTGGCGCTGAACAACCTGGTCAATACGTCGACAGGCGTTCGCGAATACAACGTCGATATGGCGGCAGCCATGATTGCGGCCTTGCCGACGCTAGTGGTGTACGTCCTGGCAGGCAAATATTTCGTGCGCGGACTGACCGCAGGGTCCGTCAAGGGCTGAGCACAAGAACAATCAAGAGGTTAACGAAATGGCAGCGTTGGAAATTCAGAATGTCTGCAAGGATTTCGGTAGTGAGCGTGTGCTCAAGGATGTCAGCCTGTCGATCGATTCGGGCCAGTTCCTGATCCTGGTTGGCCCTTCGGGCTGTGGCAAGTCGACCCTGATGAATGCCATCGCCGGCTTGGAGCCGGTGACCTCGGGTAGCATCTCGATCGCCGGCGACGATGTCACCTGGCATACCCCGGCTGATCGTGACATTGCCATGGTCTTCCAGTCGTATGCGCTCTACCCGAGTATGACGGTGCGCCAGAACATCTCGTTCGGACTGGAGATGCGCAAGGTACCCAAGGCCGAGCGTGAGGCGGCCGTCGAGCGCGTCGCCGATCTGTTGCAGATTTCCCAACTACTCGAGCGCAAGCCGTCGCAGCTCTCCGGTGGCCAGCGCCAGCGGGTGGCCATGGGGCGCGCCCTGGCGCGCGAACCCAAGGTTTACCTGTTCGACGAGCCGCTCTCCAATCTCGATGCCAAGCTGCGCGTGGAGATGCGGACCGAGATCAAGAAGCTGCATCAGCGCCTGGGTACCACGATCGTCTACGTCACCCACGACCAGATCGAGGCGATGACCCTGGCCGACTGCATCGCGGTGATGCGTGACGGCAAGATTCTGCAATTGGGTAGCCCCGATGAGGTGTACAACAACCCCGTCGACATGTTCGTGGCCGGCTTCATGGGTTCACCGTCGATGAACTTCATCAACGCCACGCTGGAAAAGCAGGGCGAGCAATATCATGTACGTATCGCCACCCCCGGGCAGGACGACCTGGTATTGCCGTGGCCTGCCAGCCGCGAACAACCCGAAATGAGCGAGTGGGTAGGCAAGGCGGTCGTGCTGGGCTTGCGGCCCGAGCATTTCAGCGAGGAGGATGTTCGCCTGGGGGATGCCGCCGAAGGGACGCTGTTCAATGCCTCGATCACCGTCGTGGAACCCACCGGCGCCGAGATCCTGATCCAACTGCCGTTGGGCGACAAGGAAGTCACCGCCCGGGTCGGGCCGAAGTGCAAGGTAGCTGCCGGTGAAACGCTGGCGCTACGGGTCGACATGGGGATGGGTGTACTCTTCGATCCCGATAGCGAAAGGCGCTTGGCTTAGCGTTGGCACCCCGCCACGCTGCTACTGGCGGGGCGGGTCTTGCTCCAGGCGACGCAACCGATTCCAGAGCTCTCGACGCAAGTCGGCGATGCGTGGAGCCTCGCCCTCGTCAAAGGGTAGCGGACGCGTCAGTCGCAGGGTGCGCAGGCCCAGGCGGGCGCTCAACAGGCCTACCCCCAGCCCTTGTCCGGCGCGTGTCGACAGTCGTCCCGCCAGGTTCATCGATAACAACTCCATGCTGGCTTCGCTGGCCATTTCGCTGGCGCCGGCAAAGGCCATGTTGTAGAGCACGGCACGAAAGAGTCGTAGGCGGCTGGCATATCCGAGTTCGAGGCCATACAGCCGTGCGAGTCGATCCACCATGGCCAGGTTGCGCCAGGCCACCAGCAGCATATCGACCAATGTCAGCGGACTGATCGCCACCATGATGGCGGTATCGCCTGACATGCGCGAGATCATTCGCCGCGCTTCGCGGTCGCGTGGGGCAAGCAGGTGATGCGAGAGCAATGTACGTGTCTCGCGTCCATCGTGATGAGGCTGGTGGGCTTGCAGGAACGCCTGCCAATGAGGATGGTCATCGTCCAGGCCGAGCTGCTGCTTGAGGCGCTCTGCAAGGCGACGCGCACCCCGCGGCGAAGCCGTATCCAGTGCATCGAGCCGTTCACGCAGGCTGACATGACGCTTGAGCCGGCGCAGTCGCCATAGCTCACGAATCAGGGCCCATCCCCCCAGGCCGACCCCAAGCAGCCCAAGCAACCCCCAGGCGCCGCTCAGCCAGTCGCCACCCAGCGCGGAAGTATAGAGCGTTTCTCCCAACTCGGCGGCGCCCACCCCCAGGGTGCCACCCAGCAAGGTCAGCAACCCCCAGCGGCGCTTACGTGGCCGCGCCAGGCTTTCGGCAATGGCGGCTTCGCTGCGTGCGGGTACCTCTTCGTCTTCCAGCACCCGGCTGGGAAGTTGTGGATCGAAGGTATGAGCGGGCCTCAGCGAGTCGGTGAGGTGTTCGTCGCCACGTTCAGGCTCGGGGGATTCATCCACGGTAAAATGCTGGCCAGGACGCGGGTCGTGGCGCTGGGCCTGTTCGTACCTGGCGTCTCGGTTCCTTTCGTCGTGGGTATCGTTCATTGCAGCTTGTCTCCCAACAACCATTCGAGCGCCGAGTCGAGGCGAATGTGCGGTAATGTGCCGTTGTCCCGGGGGGCAGGGCGAAAGGCGGGGAAGTCGAAGCCCTGGCGCGCCCAGAACTCGGCATCCGGCAATCGCGCCGGTACCTCGCCAGGGAAGACCAGCACTTCTTCGCCTGCCAGCGTGGTTCCGCGCAAGGCAGGGGTGCGCTTGCCCTGATGCTCGACTTCACGCGCCTGCGTGGCGCGAATCGAAGCCAACGACATGGCCCGCACCGGCACGTCAGCGTAGCGCAGGTCCTGCAAGGGGTCGGCGAGAAGCGCTTCGATCAATGCCACCAGGTTGCCGTGCTGCTCGGGTGTGACATGGTCGGCCTTGGTCGCGGCTATGGCCAGGCGGTCGATGCGCGGAGCGAAGAGTCGCGACATTAGGCTGCGCTTACCGTAGTCGAAACTTTTCATCAGCGTGGAAAGCGCATGCGATAGATCCTCGAAGCGCTCGGGACCGGCATTCAGCGCACCGAGCACGTCCACCAAGACGATCTGTCGATCGAAACGTCGAAAATGCTCGCGATAGAACGGTTTCACCACGTGCTGCTGGTAATGGCTGAAGCGCCGCACCAGGGTCTGGTAGACACTCTGTTCCGGCAAGGCGGCGAGGCTGGCGCGATCATGCTCAGCGAGCCCGGGCAAGGGAAAGAACTGCAACACGGGGGCACCGGACAGCTCGCCGGGCAGCAGGAAGCGCCCCGGCTGCAGGTTGGCAAAGCCCGCTTCACGTGCTTCCCGAAGCCCACGGGCGTAATGCTCGGCAATGGTAGCGAGCGACGCTTCGTCGGCCTCCGCTGCAGGATCGAGCCCCTTCACCGCCTCGAGCCAGTCGCCAAACAGGGCGCGACGTTCGTTGTGCAGCGGTGAATCGGTGGCCAAGGGCTGGGCCAGGCTCCAGCTCAGGTAATCGTGACCCAGCAGCGGCAGGTCGAGCAGCCACTCACCAGGATAATCGAAGAGATCCAGGGTGAGATGCGCCGTTTCCGACCGGAACATCCCGCGCTTCCCGGGGCGATAGCGTATCGACAGGCGTAATTCGCTAATGCCCCGGGTCGGCTCGGGCCAACGGGGAGGCGTATCGTCGAGGGCGAGCATTGCCTCGTCATAGGGGAAGCGGGGCACGCCTAGATCCTGCTGGGCGACACGTTGCGCACCGAGAATGCGTCCCTCACGTGCCGCCGGAAACAGGTCGAGCCTGGCCTCCAGGCCGGCATGGCGCAACTGATGAACCAGCGAAGTGAGAAAGGCGGTCTTGCCGGAGCGCGACAGGCCGGTGACCGCCAGGCGTAACTGGCGATCCCTGCCGCGTTCCAGTAAGTCGTTGAAGTCACGGGCCAGCGACTGGCGCATTCGGTTCGATTCCGTTCGAGAAATGGTATTCATTAATGTGCGGGTGTTGGCCGCTGCTGACAAGACGTTGCCACGCCAGCAAGGCTTATTGATAGCAGGAGCGGGTCAACGGCAGGCCGGTTTCCCTCATATAACGCAAGACGCCCCGCACACGGGGCGGGGCGTCACAACGTGGCGGGCAAACGGATCGTTAGCCGGCAAAGGCCACATAGATGGCAATGACCAATACCACCAGAATGATGCCGGAAGGGATGGCACCTTTCCACGGGGTCAGGTCAACGGCACCGCTATCCTCGTGCACCCATTCGGTCTGACGCGGACGCCACTTGCCGATGAGCAGCATGGTGGCGACCAGGATCACGAATACCGAGGCCACGAAGTGGAACTCGTTCATGATCTCGGGGATGCGATTGAATGGCGGGACGAAGTAGCCGACTGCAATCATCAAGCAGCCGCCGACCAGCGCGATCTTGGCTGCCATGGGAGGCACCCGCTTGGTCAGAAGCCCCACCAGCACGACGGCCAGTATAGGGATGAAGTAAATGGCATTCATGCGCTGCAGGTAGCCAAACAAGCTCTCCTGGCCGGCCAGCAATGGGGCAATGATCATGGTCGCAAATGCCATGATCCAGCCGAAGATCTTGCCCGAGCGCACCACCTGGTCCTCGGTGGCGTCCTTGTTGATGACACCCTTGTACATCCCAAGACTGAAGATGGTGGTAGTACTGTTCAGCGCCGAGTTGAAGGAAGACAGGATGGCACCCACCATCACCGCGGCGAAGAAGCCCGTCAGGTAAGGCGGCAGAACATTGAAGACCAGATGGCCGTAAGCTTCGTCGGCGACCACGCCTTCATCGGCATACAAGTGATAGGCAATGATGCCGGGCAGCACCAGGTAGAGCGGTCCCAGCAATTTGAACAGACCGGTCAGCAGCACGCCCTTCTGGCCTTCGGCGAGGTTCTTGGCGCCGAATGTCCGCTGGATGATCTGCTGGTTGGTGGTCCAGTAGAAAAGGTTGATAAGGAAGACGCCGGTGAACAGGGTGGAGAAAGGCACCTGCTGCTCCGGCCCACCGATCGAATTCATTTGCTCGGGATTGCTCTCCTTGAGCGTTTCCCAGCCGGCCATGACCCCACCGCCGTCACTGACCGCCTGGAGGCCGAAATAGACGATGACGAAGCCACCGATCAGGAGGCCGATACCGTTGAGCGTATCCGAGACGGCAACGGTACGCAGGCCACCGAAAAGGGCATAGACCGAGCCGATCAAGCCGACTACCCAGACGGTCAGCCATAACAGCAGCGAGTCCGATTCGATGCCGGTGAGGCCCTGTAGGTCGAGCATTCCCTGCAAGCCCATGGCGCCCGAATAGAGGATGATCGGCAACAGGATCACTGCGTAGGCGAGCAGGAAGATCAGGTTACAGATCAACTGCGTGTCCTTGTCGAAGCGAATCAGCAGCATCTGTGGAACGGTGGCGATCCCGCTTCTGAGGAAGCGCGGCAGGAAGAACAGCGCCAGCGCTACCAGAGCAAGGACGGCCACGACCTCCCAGGCCATCACGCTCATGCCATCTGCGAAGGCCGCGCCATTCAGGCCCACCATCTGCTCGGTAGAGAGGTTGGTCATCAACAACGAGCCCGCAATCAGCGGGAAGGTTAGCGAGCGGCCTGCCAGGAAGTAGCCGCTGGTACTGTGATGGTCATCGCGGCGCGTGATGCGCCATGTGATGAAGGCGACGAGTCCCGTAAAAAACAGAAACGACGCCAGCGTCAATGCATGCAGCATGGTATGAATCCTTTCATTGCGAATGCGTTTCGGCCGTCACCCTACGTTACTGCAGGTAAAGTTACCACCGGGAGGCCGGATTTTAGCCCGGTGATTCGAGCCATCCATGAAACTTTAGTCAAAAATTGCGACGCGTGTATACGAAACATTACCTAGTCACACCTGGCTATGCGACAGGCGTAACGAAACCAAACAAGTGTAGCAGCATGGGTAGCCCGGCGATGAAGAAGCCAAGCACGGCGATACCATATCCCAGCGAGCGCCGCCGGGGATGGCGCGCCAGGCTCAACCCCAGGATGCACACGATCAAGCCCACCACATTGAAGGCGAAACGGGACATATAGAGAACTTCGTAGGGCGTCACGTCGGCTCCTTATCGATTGATAGGACTACGAAAGTTGGGGAAGCGTATCCTCTTCGACTACGCTCAGGGAGACAAGGCGAGAGTCGGCCATCCAATCGGGATCATGAGGAGCGCTGCGTGAGCGAGACGGCGGTTCGTGAAATCATCACATTCTGGTTCGAGGAATTGACGCCGCGCCACTGGTTCATCAAGGATGCGACGCTGGACGCGACCATTACCCGGCGCTTCTCGACCACGCTGGAGGCGGGACGCCTGGGCGAACTCTGGCATTGGCGAACTAGCGCCGAGGGTCGCCTGGCGGAAATCCTGGTGCTGGATCAATTCTCGCGCAATATTCATCGTAACTCGGCCGCTGCCTTCTCCCAGGATCCCCAAGCCTTGATCCTGGCCCAGGAGGCGGTGGCACAAGGCATCGACTCGCAGCTGGATGCGTCCCGCAAGGTCTTCCTATACATGCCCTTCATGCATAGTGAGTCCTTGCTCATCCACGACGAAGCCATGCGACTGTTCGATCAGCCGGGGCTCGAAGAAAATTTTGCCTATGAGCGTAAGCATCGCGAGATTCTCGTCCGGTTCGGGCGGTATCCGCATCGCAATGCGCTCCTGGGCAGGGAATCGACGCCGGAGGAAGCGGCGTTTCTGCAGGAGCCGGGGTCTTCCTTCTGAGCGAGGCTCAGAGAGGCCCCTTTCGTATGGAAATGGAAGAAGGAGTTCAAGATGGGTCTGATTCTGTGGTTGATCATTGGCGGGCTGGCAGGTTGGATCGCCGGTAATATCATGCGTGGGGGCGGTTTCGGCATCCTCGGCAACATCGGTGTGGGTATCGTCGGGGCAGTTCTCGGCGGCGCTCTGTTCAGCCTGCTGGGGCTGGAAGCGGGTGGCATGATCGGCTCGCTGGTCACGGCGACGGTAGGTGCTGTCGTGTTGCTGTGGATCATCTCGAAAGTCAAGAGCAAGGGGTGAGCGCTTACTAGCGCAGACACTCCTGACACGGATACGCCATCGCTCGGCTCTGCCGGGCGATGGCGTTTTTTTTGATGACTGCGGACGCGCATCGATTGTAGAAATCGATGGCCATTGATCGTCTCTGCCTATTAGGCCTAAGCGGGGACATTAACTACCTTGAATGTGAATTCGCGGTTCGTACCGCCAGGGTCTGTAGGGTCAAGCCTGTGCAGTCGGCTCGGTGTCGTGCGAACCGAGCGGGACCCCACCGGCAGACGAGGAGCGTTTGACAATGGCCAAGAATCCGCACACCACGCCTAACAGCGGCGGACCCAACGACAAGGACTTCAAGACCACCGAGAACAGCAAGTCGGAACATCTGGAAGCCTATCGAAGTGATGCCAAGGGCCATGACCTGCGCACCAACCAGGGATTACGCATTTCCGACAACCATAACTCGTTGAAGGCCGGTGAGCGCGGTCCCACCTTGATGGAAGATTTCATCTTCCGTGAGAAACTCAATCACTTCGATAACGAGCGCATTCCCGAGCGCATCGTGCACGCTCGGGGCGCGGCGGCGCATGGTTATTTCCAACCCTATGACAACGCCGCACAGTTCTCCAAGGCGGGGGTCTTTCAGGATCCCAAGAAGAAAACACCGGTATTCGTGCGTTTCTCCACCGTGCAGGGCGCACGTGGCTCCAACGACACGGTACGCGACGTACGCGGCTTTGCCACCAAGTTCTATACCGATGAAGGCAATTGGGATCTGGTCGGTAACGACATGCCGGTATTCTTTATCCAGGATGCCATCAAGTTCCCCGACTTCGTGCACGCGGTGAAGCCGGAGCCACACAACGAAATACCCCAGGGGCAATCCGCCCATGACACCTTCTGGGATTTTGTCTCGTTGATGCCCGAGTCGACCCATATGGTGCTGTGGACGATGTCCGACCGCGCCTTTCCGAGACACTATCGCAACATGGAAGGCTTCGGGGTGCATACCTTCCGGCTGATCGACAAGCAAGGCAAGGCGCGTTTCGTCAAATTCCACTGGAAGCCTTTGGCCGGGACCTGCTCGCTGATCTGGGACGAGGCGCAGAAGCTCTGGGGGCGTGATCCCGATTTCAATCGCCGCAACATGTGGGACGACATCGAGAACGGCGACTTCCTCGAATATGAGTTCGGCATCCAGGTCGTCGAGGAAGAAGACGAGCACTCGTTCAACTTCGATATTCTCGATCCGACCAAGATCATTCCCGAAGAACAGGTGCCGGTCATTCCCATCGGCAAGATGGTGCTCAACCGTAACCCGGACAATTACTTCGCCGAGACCGAACAGGTCGCGTTCAACCCGGCCAATATCGTGCCCGGCATCGACTTCAGCAACGATCCGCTGCTCCAGGGACGCCTTTTCTCATATCTCGATACCCAAATGCTGCGTCTGGGTGGGCCCAATTTCCACGAGATACCGATCAACCAGCCGGTGTGCCCGTTCCATAATAACCAGCGCGATTCGATGCATCGCCAGACGATCAACAAGGGGCAGGCTTCCTACGAGCCCAACTCGATCGACGGTGGCTGGCCGAGCGAAACGCCGGCTGCGCCCGAAAATGGAGGCTTCGAGTCGTATCAAGAGCGTGTCGACGCGCACAAGGTGCGTGCACGCAGCGAATCCTTTGGCGATCACTACTCCCAGGCCACGCTGTTCTGGAACAGCCAGACCGAGGTGGAGAAAGAGCACATTATTGCGGCCTATACCTTCGAACTCTCCAAGGTTCAGCGTCCCTGGATTCGTGAGCGAGTGATCAAGGAGATTCTGCCCAATATCGATCTCGACCTGGCGCGTCGCGTAGGCGAGAACCACGGTGTCGATGTGCCGAACACGCCGCCTGCCCCGCCGGAACAGTTGGGTAAGAGCACCATGCAGGAATCGCCCGCGCTGAGCTTGATGTCACGGCTCCCGGGCAACATCAAGGGCCGCAAGGTGGCGATCCTGGTCGCCGATGGGGTCGATGCCGGTCAGGTCGAAACCCTGAAGAAGAAGCTGGAAGGTGAGGGCGCCCAGGGCATGGTAATCGCGCCCAGCATGGCCCCGGTAAAAGGGGCCGGCGGCAAGAGCGTCTCACCGGACGAGATGCTCAATGGCTTGCCTTCGGTGGCAGTGGATGCCGTCATCGTGCCTGGCGGACAGCAGAGCGTGGACATGCTGAGCAAGGCGGGGCCGGGCCGTTACTACCTGCAGGAAGCCTACAAGCACTTGAAGGTGATCGCGGCCGTCGGCGAAGGCCAGGGGCTATTGGCGGCTGCCGATGTGCCGACCCAGGAAGAAGGGATTCTTTTGGGTGGCAAGGTGGACGACATCTTCAAGCCCTTCTGCGAGGCGCTCGGCAAGCACCGGGTATGGTCGCGTGATGCCAAGGCCAACGACATGCCGGCCTGACGGCTACAAACCCTGTCGATACTTTATCTGCATTCGAAAACCATGAGCGCCCCCGCCGGGAATCCGGCGGGGGCGCTCAGTTTCTAGGCTCATTGAACGTGTATTAGACGCTTAGCCGCTCGACCGCGCGGGAGACTTCCTTGGCGCCTTCCAGCATTTCGTTGACCACCCGTGTGACATCGGCCAGCTTGTCCTGGGTCGATCCGCTCTGGGTCGACGCGCTGGCGATCTTTTGCGTCGCTGCTTGAGTCAGCTTGGCGTTTTCGCTCAACACCTGGCTGATATTGGTTGCGGCGCTGCCGGCCTGCTGGGCCAGCTTGCGTACTTCACTGGCCACGACGGAAAAGCCCTTGCCATGCTCACCGGCGCGGGCGGCCTCGATGGCGGCATTAAGTGAAAGCAGGTTGGTTTGCTCGGCTACCCGTGAAATGGCCGCAGTGATCTGGTTGATATCCTTGGCCTGGGCATTGAGCAGGCCGATGATCTCTTCCAGGCTGCCGATCTCGGTATTGGCCTGCTTTGAATTCGACACGGCTTCACCCAGGCGTTCCAGGCCACTGACCGCGATCTGTTCGGTCTGTGTGGCCACGCTGCTGGCGGAGTCGACGGCCCGGCGCGTGGCCTCGGCCTGAAGAATTCTTGGGGTGATATCGGTGGCGAACTTGACCACCTTGGTCACGTTGCCCTCTGCGTCCATGACGGGGTTATACGTCGCTTCCAGCCACAGCGTCTCACCGTTGGCCTTCAGGCGTTCGAACTGACCGGCATTGAACTCGCCACTGGCCAGGTTGGCCCAGAAGTGCGGATTTTCTCGGTAGAAGCGCTCATTGCAGAAAATACGGTGGTGCTTGCCTGCAAGCTGTTCGGCGCTATAGCCCACGGCCTTCAGGAAATTTTGATTGGCCCGCAGGATGTCACCCTGGGGAGTGAATTCGATCACGGCCATGGAGTCGTTCAGGGCGGTTAGCACCGCTTCCCTGGACAGGGAGTCCTGATGTTTGTGCGTAATGTCTGTGGCGATCTTGATGACGCCGGACACCTGGCCGCTCGACCCTCTAACCGGGAAGTAGGTGGCTTCCAGCCAGATCAATTCACCCCTTTTCGTGATGCGCTGGAAACTGCCTGCCTGTTGCTTGCCATCGGCCAGGTCGCGCCAGAAGCGCATATAGGCCTCGCCTGCGGCGATCTCATCAGGGCAGAACATACGATGGTGCTTGCCCCGAATCTCATCGAGGCCATACCCCATGGCATCGAGAAAGAGATCATTGGCGGTGACTACCTCGCCGTTGGGCGTGAATTCGATGTACGCCATGCTCTCCTTGATGGCATCGATCTTGGCAAGATAGGTTCGACGGGCAAGCCAGGGCATGGTTCGGATTCTCCGGGTCTGTTTGAGCATCTTTTTATCGACCTTGTACAACGAAGCTTTGATTTCGATAACTGTAAAGCTTTTGTATAGGAAAGTCGAGGCAATGCTGATTCCGGAAACAAAAAAGCCCGGCTGTATCCAGCCGGGCGTAGACTCTTCAGGAGGGGCTAGATTAGGCCGTAGCGGCCGCTTTATTGCCCACGAGCTCCTTGAGCGCGCTTTCGACGACGCCCAGGCCTTCTTCGAGAATGTCGTCCTCGATAGTGACCGGCATCAGAAAGCGTATGGTATTGCCATACAGGCCGCAGGAGAGCAGGACCAGTCCCTTTTCCCGGGCACGCTTGCACAGAGCGCCGGCCAGGTCGGCATCCGGCGTATGCTGGGCCTTGTCCGAAACCAGATCGAACGCGGCCATAGCGCCCAGGTTACGGCCATTGTCGACGCAATCGAAATCCTGCTCCCACTGAGAAAAGCGCTTGGCCAGCTTGTCACCCAAGGCCTGGCTCTTCTCGAGAATCTTCTCTTCTTCGAAGACCTCCAGCACGGCCAGGGTGGCGGCACAGGAAACCGGGCTGCCGGTGTAGGTGCCGCCCAGCGAGTTGCCACCGGAAGCGTCCATGACCTTGTCGGTGCCCACCACGGCGGAAATCGGCATGCCATCGGCCATGCTCTTGGCCATGCATATGATGTCCGGCTCCACGCCGCTGTGTTCGATGGCAAACATCTTGCCGGTACGCCCGAAGCCCGACTGCACCTCGTCGATGATCAGCAGGATGCCGTGTTCGTCGCAGATATCGCGGATTGCCTTGAGGAAGCTGGCCGGCGCGGCGTAGAAGCCCCCTTCACCCAGTACCGGCTCGAGTACGATGGCGGCCGTGTCCTTGGGATTGGCATCGGTCTTCAGGGCCATCTTGAGCCCACGTAGCGCCTCGTCTTCACTGACGCCGTGATACGGCACTGGGTACGGGGCGCGAAACACATTGCCCGGCATGCTGCCGAAATCGGTGGCGTAGGGCGCGACCTTGCCGTTCATGGCCATGGTCATGAATGTTCGGCCGTGGTAGCCACCGTCGAAACAGATCACATTATTCTTACCTGTGGCGGCACGAGCGACCTTGACCGCGTTTTCCAATGCCTCGGCACCGGAGTTGGCCAGCATGACCTTGGCATGGCCACGCACCGGTGTGATCTGGCTGAGTTTCTCGGCCACTTTTACATAGCCTTCATAGGGCATGACCGTCTGGCAGGTATGCATCACCTTGTCGAGCTGCGCCTTGACGGCTTCGACCACCTTGGGGTGACGATGGCCGATATTGAGCACGCCGATCCCGCCGGCGAAATCGATCAGACGATTGCCGTCGGCATCCCAGATCAGTGCGTTTTCGGCGCGATCGGCAAATTGAGTCGCGGGACTGGCCGCACCGTTGGCCACATAGCGCTGCTTGAGTTCGTTGAGTTGGGCGTTGTTCATCGTTGGACTCCTTCCAAAGGGTGCAAACGGCTCACAGGCCGCCCACACAGAGCTGTCTACATCGACCTATGCACAGGCTTCATCCATACAGGTCTAGCGTAGTTCAGTGTACCGATTCATCCCGGCACATGGCCGGGGCCTCGACACCACGAAGGGCACCCGCCGCATGGTAAACCCCCTTCGTTACACGCCACCATGCCACACTCGGGGCCTACCTTGACATGCCTGCGTCGATGGCTCGTTTCAGACGGGCCACCCATCGTTAATGCTTCGGTGCGGGCGCTGCTTTCAGCTACACTAGGGCGCCGATTTTCCGTTGAGACGAGGTGAGCCTTGGTCGATCCCTTGAACGCCTGGTGGGCCCAGCAACTGGTGCTATGCGGTTGGGCCTTTTCGCCCGAACCGACAGCCATCGAGGCGCAGCAGGCCATGGCTCGCCTGGGCGAACTCGAAGTCACCGATCGGGGAGAACTGGCCTGGCGCCTGCTCGAAGCCTTCCCTTCAGGACCGGCCGACCCGCTGCGTCAGTTGGCCGCCTTCGAATTGCTGGCCTTGGCGGTGGGCGCCGGTTGGCTGACCCCTGACGGTGCCACACGCTGGGTGCTTCGCCTGGCCCATGACATTACGGCCCATCACAGTGATTGCGAGGCCTGGCTGCGAGCGCTCCTGGCAGCGCGCAGTCGCGAGGGTTGGGTGCGCGGGGACGATGGCTTTCAGGAAGCCTGCGATGCCCTGGCGATCCTGGAGCGTGATGGTGATGGAATCACCTGGGAGCTGTTGACCTCGACCCTCTCGCAGAAGGGCCGGCCGCAGGATGCCTGGCCGGCGGGGCCTGGCCAGGCGATCTGGCGATTGCGTGCTGCGTTCACGCCTGTCCTCGCCTTGCCCGCCGAGGACAGCGTCGATTGGCCGGGGGTTGCGGCCTGGCTCGATGACGTGTGGCAAGTGCGTAACCGAGACGAGCTGGTGCGGGCCATGCTGTGGCTGGCAGGGCAGGGGGATCGCTATGGCTGGGATCTGGATGCGGCCCGGTTACTGGAGCTGGACCATGAGGCCCGCCTGGAATGGTGCAGCCAATTGGGGAGTGCCGTGCCCTACGGTCGTGTCCTGCTGGGATTCCTCAAACAAGGAGAGCCGCTGGAATGGGCCGCCTGGGATTGGCTGCGCCTGGTCGATCTCGCCTATGCAGGGTGGTGCCTGGGCTGGCTCGACGAGCAGGAAGCGACGGTCTTTGCCGGCCATGCGGCAGACCTGTTGACCCGCCGATACAGCGATTGGCTAGCGATGGTCACGGCCTATCAACGGGGAAGGAGCCTGTTCGAGGGACGCGACGGCATGGATGCGTTGCAGCGCGATTGGCAGTTGCTCCTGCAATCTCCGGTCAGCCCCTGGCATGTTCCCTTTGCCAGCCTGCTCGACGATGAAGTGCGCCTGGCATCGCAGGCGGGCATTCGCGCCTGGCGGGGCGATGCGCGTCACTGGCTACTCACCCTGGCCTCGGTACGTGAGCCCGATCTACTGCTGCGTCAGGGGTCAGTACCCGAATTGCCGGAAGCGCGTCGCCAGGAGGCACAAGGATACTTGCAGGAAACGCTGGGGTTATTTGCCGAAGATGGCACGCAGGGGCTGACACGTTTCTGGCTGCCCGCTCAAGCACACCACCTCAACCAGCTGGCTACCGACGCCGCCCACGCTGCCTTGCCGGCCCTGGCTACGCCTTTCGGCAAACCCCAGGAAGTGGCTGTCCTGCAGCGCAACGCACTCAAGGCGTGCAGCCGCCATGCAGCGACTATCTACATGGCGGAGAAATTCGCATTCTATCTGCTCATGGCAAGCGATAGCGGCGACTTCGATGGCGCCGAGCTGGAGCAATTGGCCGAGTCCCTGCGTGGCGTCCTGTGCCGTTTCTATCCCGGTGCGCGGCGTCTGCTCGATGCCTGGTCCGCCTGGGAGCTGGCATTACCCGAAGAGGGTCAGCCGCCGCTGAATCACGAGATTCACTGGCATCGCGACGACCCCGGAAGTCCATTCCATTGGCTGGACTGGAAACCGGGCGACTGGCACGAGCCGGGTCCCCGCCCGACCCTGACACGCTTCACTGCCCTGTCGCTGGTGGGGCCGCTCAATGCCACGGCCTGGAGCGAGCCGTTTCGCGAGAGTACGCGTGAGGCCGATGCCATCAAGGAGTGGGTCGATAGCCATTACGGTCTCCAGGATGGCGACGCGTTGCGTGATTTCCTGACCTTTCTGCTCCAGGCCGGCGATCGTCAGGACTACCAGATCAATTATGCCCCCTACACGTTGAACCAGGGGCGACTCGCGTCGGAGATCGCGATCATCGAATCCGGCGAATGCAGTGAAGAAGAACGAAACCACTTGCTGCGCCTGCGGCGGGTCCGCGACAACGACGCAGGGTGCAACGAGATCGATATGACGGCTTGGGACGTCGCCCAGGTGGTCGACCTGGCCATGGCAGGACGGCAGCTGGGTTGGCTAGGTGAGGCACGCTTTGCGGAAATTCTCGATGATGCGCTGGCGCTAGCCTCACAGCATTATTCAGGTTGGTCCGAATATGCGCGTGGCCTCTATGCCGGGTTCGCATTCTTCATGGCCGAAACCGAGGAGCGAGAGGCCTTCCTGGCGAGTTTCCGCGAGGCATTGGTCGCGTGGCTGACAGGTGCGCCGCCGCTTGCCGGGGCCTGGTCCAGCCTCGATTTCCCGGGGGCCCGTCCTCGCCATTGGGCGCCGTTGCACATCGATACCCTACCGGGGGATGCGCGAACCCTGCATTGACGATGACGCCTGCTTGATGTTGCGCTTAAACCCCGTTGAACAGGGCGTTCTTTAGCATTAAATCCGAGGTCGTCAAGCCCCCGCGGACTGGTTTATAGTCGGCCCATTGTCTAGAAAGGCTCATCCTGTCAGGAGCCGAATCGAACCGCTGACAGGCCGCTATGGTAGTGGTGCCGATCCGTTTCGGATCCTGCATCACTTCCACAGCGACACCTCATCCCCTGGCTGGCTGATATTTCAGCTGGCGAGGGCAGGAGCGGTTCATGAATCATGAACGAGGTCGCAAGCATGCTGCGTGTCGCAGGCATTGGCTTGATACTGACGCTATTGGCTGGCTGCGCAGGCAATCCGTCGAATGACGGCAAGACGCCGGTGCGTTTCTTTGGCGTCAGCAAGCCCCATCACACCATGTCGCTTCCCATGTCGCCCGTGGCCGGTCGGGATCAGGATTTCGAATCTTTCCTGCAACCATCGCCCGCGGTGATTCGCCAAGCGCTGCTCGCCGAACATGAGCGTTGGGTAGGCACGCCCTATCGCCTGGGCGGGGAAGGTGACTCAGGGATCGATTGCTCGGCATTGATGCAGGCCATCTTCGCCAACCGCTTTCGTATCGACCTGCCGCGCACCACCGAAAGCCAGGTGCTCCAGGGCAAACGGGTCGAGCGGGAACAACTCAAGGCAGGCGATCTGGTTTTCTTCCGCCCTCCCGGTCGCTATCGTCATGTCGGTGTCTATGTCGGCGATGGTTTTTTCCTCCATGCCTCGACCTCTCAGGGCGTGACCCTCTCCGAGCTTGACAACGTCTATTGGCAACGCCACTACTGGCAAGCCCGGCGGCCCATGAACCAGAGCCAACTGGCGCAGCGTGCTGCCTCGCGCATGGGGAGCTGAAGGCGAGCCGATCTTCGCTGATGCCGTACGAAACCGAAGGAAAGATATCTTCATGTTCCGTTTGGCTTTTCTCGTTTGGCACGCGATGATGAGACATCACGCCTCAACCGACGTCTCTCATGATCGAAGCCCATACACGCGAATGGTGGCGGGCAACTCTGGCCTTGTGCCTGGGCTCCTTCACCGTATTCATCAATCTCTACGCCCCTCAACCGCTGTTACCGTCTCTCCGGCAGACCTTCGGTGTTTCCACGCTCGCCGTGAGTCTGATCATGTCGGTGGCTACCCTCTCGCTGGCCGCGTCGCTGCTGGTGTTCGGTACCCTCTCCGATGCGGTGGGCCGACGCATTATCATGCGTGTCACCCTCGTCATTACCACGCTCCTCACTCTGGTCATCAGCGTCGCGCCCAACTTCGAGAGCCTGCTGTTACTTCG
This sequence comes from Litchfieldella xinjiangensis, assembly GCF_000759345.1. Taxonomy (GTDB): domain Bacteria; phylum Pseudomonadota; class Gammaproteobacteria; order Pseudomonadales; family Halomonadaceae; genus Litchfieldella_A; species Litchfieldella_A xinjiangensis. The sequence goes on along the minus strand of NZ_JPZL01000001.1, from coordinate 890,649 downwards.
CGTGTTGCAGGGGTTCGTGCTCGGCGGGCTGCCGGCCGTAGCCATTGCCTGGATGGGTGACGAGTTCGACAAGCGGGCACTGATGATGGCAGTCGCTCTCTATATCAGCGCCAATACGCTAGGGGGCATCGGGGGCCGCATCATGGGCGGTTTCGCGGCGGAGCAGGGTAACTGGCAGACCAGCTTCCTGGTGGTGGGGCTGGTCAGTGTGGTGTGTGTTGCGGTGTTCTGGCGATTGCTGCCTGCCGCTCGACATTTCCAGCCGGCACCTTTCCGGCTCGGGCCTGCGCTCGCCGCCATTCGGGGCCATCTGCGCAATCCGCTCCTGCTCGGGGCCTACGGGCTGGGCGGGCTCGCCTTCATGATCTTCATCAATCAGTACAGCTATATCACCTTTCGCCTGAGTGATGCCCCGTACGGGCTGGGCACGCAATGGCTGGGCATGATCTTCCTGACTTACCTGGGCGGAACATTCGGCTCGGTCGTGTCGGGTCGGGTTGCCCAGCGGCTCCCGCAACCGGTGTGCATGATGATTGGTGTGGCCATCTTCATGTTGGGCACGTTGGTGACGCTTTCGCCAGCGCTTTGGTTGATCCTGCTAGGCTTGACGATCAACGCCTTCGGCTTCTTCTTCGCCCACTCGATGGCGTCGAGCTGGGTCGGCCGCCACGCCAACGCTGCCCGTGGCAGCGCCTCGGCACTCTATCTGGTTTTCTACTATTCAGGGGCGAGCCTGGGCGGCCTGTACCTCGAACCCTTCTGGCAACTGGGCGCCTGGCAGGGCGTGGCGCTGGGCAGTTGGATCGTGCTTGCCGTCACCTTCTGTCTGGCGTTCTGGCTCCAGCGCCGTGAGCGGGCGGCTCACGCAGGATCGACTGTCGTCCAAGAGTAAATAGGCGATTCAGTGGGCTGAACCCAGGCCGCCGGCTTCATCGCCCCACACGTCCTCGAGCCGCTCCTGCCGCCCGCAGGCCGACTTGTAGAAGCGGTAACGCACCGGGTTTTCCTGGTAGTAATTCTGGTGATAGTCCTCGGCAGGATAGAACGCCTCGAAGGGGACGATCTCGGTCGCGATATCGCGTCCGAAGCGCTCTTCAAGTGCATCGCGCGTCTCGGTGGCCATTTCACGCTCTTCCTCGTTGCGATAGAAGATGGCGCTGCGATAGGAGCTGCCTACATCACAGAATTGGCGATCCTCGGCAAACGGATCGACATTGCGCCAGAAGACGTGAAGCAGGGTGTCGTACGATACGACCTCGGGGTCATATTCAACGCTTACGACCTCGGCGTGCCCGGTATCGCCCTCGACTACCTGCTGGTAGCTGGGGTCCTCGACATCGCCTCCGCTGTATCCCGAGATCGTACGGAGCACACCGTCGACGGGGTCGAAGGCTTCCTCTACACACCAGAAGCAGCCGGCCGCGAAGACCGCCCGGGCGGCCTCTTCATTGGTTTCCTCCTGCGAAAGGGCAGGCGTGGCCAGCCCGAAAGGCAGGGCCAGGCCCAGGAGCAGGCCGAGGGGCAAGGCGGTGCGATGTGAGGTTGGCATGGCGACTCCAGGTAGGCTGTCATTGGCTTGGATCGCGCCAAGGCCCACCGAATTCCTCGGTAGGGAACGCGAGGTGGGTGACGCAGGACGGGAATCCGTTCAAGCTGGAAGCATCCGCTCGGGCCCGTCGGGCAGCCCCAGGCAGAGGAGGCTCTCTTGAACCGTTACCGTATTACGCTACTCCTGATCGTGCTCGCCGTCATCGTGATCGTACTGGCCAGTGGCGTCACCGATGCCCTGACCCTCGATACCGTGAAGGCCGAACAGGCCCGATTCCAGGCCTGGTTTGCCGAGTCACCCTGGCAGGTGGCGGGTGGGTATTTCATCGTCTACCTAGTGATGGCGGCCTTGTCGCTGCCGGGCGCCGCGGTCATGACAGTGCTCAGCGGGGCGCTGTTTGGCCTGGGCTGGGGCCTGCTGATCGTCTCCTTCGCCAGTAGCCTGGGCGCCACCCTGGCGTTTCTGATTGCGCGCTCGCTTGCCCGGCGCCCCGTCGAGCGGCGCTTCGGGCAATATCTCGACCGCGTCAATCGCGGCATCGCCCGTGAAGGGGCCTTCTACCTGTTCACCTTGCGGCTCATCCCGCTATTTCCCTTCTTCATCATCAATCTGGTCTTCGGCCTGACGCGTATACGCACGTGGACCTTCTACTGGGTGAGCCAGGTCGGCATGCTGCCGGGCACGGCGCTTTACGTGAATGCGGGGCGCGAATTGGGCAATCTCGATTCGTTGCAAGCAATCCTTTCACCCAGTCTGATTGTCGCATTGAGTCTGGTCGGTCTCTTCCCGTTCCTGGCCAGGCGCGCCATCGATATGCTTAAACGCCGGCGCCTGGCGAAGCGCTTTGGCAAGCCGGCCGGTTTCGATTACGACATCGTGGTCATTGGTGCAGGGTCGGCAGGGCTGGTGGCGAGCTACATTGGCGCAGCGCTCAAGGCGCGTGTCGCCCTGGTCGAACGCGATCGACTGGGCGGTGACTGCCTGCATGCCGGTTGTGTCCCTTCCAAGGCGTTTATCCGCGTGGCGCGTCTGGCCCAGGAGATTCGGCGTGCCGATCGCTTCGGAATCGAGGTGGCTGCCCCCAGGATCGATTTCGCTGCGGTCATGGCTCATGTCCGCCAAGCCGTGCGAGACATCGAGCCACATGACAGCCCGGAGCGCTACCGCGGGCTTGGCGTCGAGGTCGTGCAGGGCGAAGCCAGGTTACAGAGCCCTTGGGAGGTTCGGGTCGGCGAACGTGTCCTGACCACCCGCCACGTGATCGTGGCCACGGGGGGGCGCCCCAAGTTGCCGGCGCTGCCGGGCCTGGATGGGGTCGATGTGCTGACGTCCGACAACCTCTGGCAACTCGAGACGTTACCCGAGCGGCTGGTCGTACTGGGTGGGGGCCCCATCGGTTGCGAACTTGGCCAGAGCTTCGCCCGCCTGGGCAGCCGAGTCAGCCTGGTCCAGCGCAGTGACCAGCTATTACCTCGCGAGGATCGTGACATTGCCACTGAAGTCGCCGTTCACCTGGAGCATGAAGGGGTGAAGCTTTATTTCGGGACCTCGGCAGTTCGCATCGAAGCCGGCCCCAGCCACGGCGGCTCGGGACAGACGCTAGTCATCGAGCGTCCCGGCGAGACCGGGCCGGTGACCGAGCGCTTGATCTTCGATCGTCTGCTGGTCGCGACGGGGCGGGAGGCAGTGATCGATGGGCTGGGGCTCGAGGCGCTGGGGGTGCCCACCAACGCCAATGGCACCCTGGATGTCGATGAGACCTTACGCAGTGTTTTGCCCAATATCTGGGCCTGCGGCGATGTCGCCGGGCCGTTCCAGTTGACCCATGCCGCGGCCCATCAGGCCTGGCACGCCACCGTCAACGCACTGTTCGGTGATTTCAAGCGTTTCACAGTGAACTACCGCAACCTGCCAACGGTGACGTTTACCGACCCCGAGGTGGCGCGTGTCGGGTTGAACGAGCGTGAGGCACGCGACCGGGGTGTCGAGTTCGAGGTGACACGCTATGCGTTCAACGAGCTTGACCGCGCCATTGCCGAGGGGCGCACCGAGGGGTTCGTCAAGGTCCTTACCGTGCCGGGCAAGGACCGGATCCTCGGGGCCAGCCTCGTCGGGCACGGTGCCGGTGAGCTGCTTTCCGAGTTCACGCTGGCCATGACGCAGGGTATCGGGCTCAACAAGCTATTGGGAACGATCCATCCTTATCCCACCTATTCCGAAGCGGCCAAGGCGACGGCGGGGATGTGGAAGAACGCACACAAGCCTGAGCGTGTATTGTCATGGCTGGCTCGCTACTTTGCCTGGCGCCGACATGGGCGAGATATACCCAGGACAAAGGAGGGTCAGGCGGGCGAAGAGGTGCCTGACGACAGGGAAACGGGCGACCGAGTCAGGCTGCCGTCTTCCAAGCGGTAGCAGCGCTGGGCGAGGCGTGCAAGCAGGTCGGTATCATGGCTGATGATCAGCAGGCCTAGCCCTCGCCGCTCGGTCTCGCCCAGTAGCGCACGCCAGAGTTCGGCCTGGGTCAGGGTATCGAGCATGGCCGAAATCTCATCGGCGATCAGGTAGCGAATCCCGGGCGCCAAAGCGCGTACTACATTGACCCGCTGCAACTCGCCCCCCGAAAGCTCATGGGGAAAACGCGAATGCCAGTCGCGACCGATTCCGAACGCCTCCAGCATCGCATCGGGCGGCGTCCAGGCCTCATGCAGAATGCGTCCGATACGCCAGCGTGGGTTGACGGCGTGCTCCGGTGCTTGAGAAAGGCGTTGGACCGGATGGAGTCCCTGTTTGGGCAGGTCATTGCCATCGAGCGTGACCTGGCCCGCCTGGGGACGTAATTCACCCGCGAGCAGTCGCCCCAGCGTGGTCTTGCCGCTGCCGGAGTCGCCATAGAGGCCCACCACCTCCCCGGCCTCGATACGCAGCGACAGACGGCTCAGCAGTGGTGGCCGGGCAGCGTGGGTAAACTGCAGATCGTGAGCCTCAAGCAAGATCGATTGCCTCGTTTACCGGATTGACGGGGCGGGGCTGCAGAAACGCATTGCTGGGTAGGGCTTGCCACAGGGCGCGCGCATACGCGGTCGTCAATTGCGATCCCTCGCCGGAAAACTGATGGGCCTTGGCGCATTCGACAGTCGTGCCGGATCGCATCACCGTGACATGATCGGCGCTTTTCAGGGCATGGCGCAAATCATGCGTTATGAGCAGGACGGCCTTGCCAGCGGCGGCCAGGTCTCGCAGGTAGCCTAGCACGCGCTCCCGGTTGGCATGATCGAGTCCTACCGTCGGTTCGTCGGCAATGATCAGGTCGGCATCGCCGATACTGGCCATGGCCAACAGGACCCGACGAGCCATGCCACCCGATAACGTATGCGGATAGGCTCGCGTCACCCCGGGCTCGAGTCCGTATTGGCCCAGGACGCGGGCCACCCGCTGCTGTATCGAAGTCGTGGGGATTCCGGCCCGTTGCGCTGCCCAGCGCAGCTGGTCGCCACACCGCGCGAGGGGGTCGAGTGCGGCCACCGACTGGGGAACCAGGGCCAGGCTTCTGCCTCGCAGGCGGGCTTGTCTCGACGCATCGAGTGGCTGCCCATCGAAACGCAAGGTGCCGGTACATCGGGCGTTGGCGGGCAGCAACCCCATGACGGCCCAGGCCAGCAGGCTCTTGCCAGCGCCTGAAGCACCGACGACGGCATGGACCTCCCCCCGGGCCACGCTCAGCGAAACGTTACATAAGCCGTTGATGTATGACTGTCGAAACCAGCCGCTACGCCTCGTGAAACGTAGCGACAGGTCGCTGACCTCGAGCAGGGCTGTGTGTTCCTGCCGTGGAAGGCGTTGCGTCATGGCATCGTCTCGCGAGGGACGAACAGCCCGCGGGCCGCACTGCCCAGGCGGTCGAAGGTGAGCACCATGGCCAGCAGAGCGGCGCCTGGAAAGACCCCCAGCCACCAGTGACCCGCGCTCAGGTAGCGAAGCGACTCGGCCAGCATGACGCCCAGGGCTGGCTGTCCGGGTGAGAGGCCAAAGCCAAGAAACGTCAATGCGGCTTCGTGCAGGATGGCATGCGGAAACATCAGCAAGAACCCGACCAGGCACTGGGGTGCCAGATGCGGCAGCACATGGGTGCGTATTACGAAGCCACGCGACTTGCCGAACCGGCGCGAGACGCGGAGGTAATCGGCATTGAGCAATTGCAGAAGCTCGGCGCGCAATACTCGTGTCAGGCGCGGCCAATGGGTCAGTGCGATGGCCAGGACGACTCCCTGAGGGCCACCGCCCAGGGCGAATGCCACCAGCATCAACAGTACGAGGTGGGGAAGCCCCAAGGTCATGTCGGTCAGTAGCCCAACACCGATGTCGGCCATTCGGTTCAACGTCGAGACCACGGCAAGCCCGAGCGCGACCAAGGTGCCCAGCGCGGCAGCCAACAGGCCGATGCGAAGGCTCAGGCCCAGGCCTTCCAATGTGCGAGCAAGGAGATCCCGCCCCATGACATCGGTGCCAAACCAGTGGTGTGCATCGGGCGGTGACAGACGAGCCGCAAAATCGACGCGATCCCCGCTGGCCCCCAGCCATAAGGCGGCCAACCAAGCCAAGGCCACGACGGCCAGCAGGACGCCAAGCCGAGTCAGTAATCCCAAGCGCCGGGTATCGATACGTGTCTCGATAGGGGTAATGGCCATCAGCGTGCGGCCTCGCGCAGGCGGGGGTCGACCCAGCGATAGAGTCCATCGGCGATCAGGTTGCCGACGCTGACGAACAGCGTGGTGAACATGGCAATTGCCAGGAGCAATGGCACGTCACTGCGCAGGCCGGCCTCGACTGTGGCCTGGCCGAGGCCTGGATAGGCAAAGACCTGCTCGACAAGAATCGAGCCGCCAAACAGTTCACCCAATGAGGCGAAGGCCAGGGTCAAGGCAGGAAGACAGGCATGGCGAGCGCCGTGGCGCCAGGCGATATCGCGCCGCGTGGCGCCCTGGGCACGGGCGTAGAGAGCGAACTCGGAACGCATTACCTGCCGCATCCGCTCACGCGTATGCAGGGCGATCTGGGCGACACCCAGCAGGGAGAGCGTCAGGGCGGGCAGCGCCAGGTGATGCAGGCGTGTCAGCCAGTCGACCTCGCTTTGCACGACCCCCGGTGGGCTGGCGCAGCACACCGGCGTCCATCCCAGGCGCACCGAAAAGACCAGCAAGGCGAGGATGGCGACCCAGAAGGTGGGTGTCGAGGCCAGGGTATAGCAATACAGGCGTATGGCGCGGTCGAGCCAAGACCCCTCGCATGCCCCGCCAACCACGCCAAGCAGGAAGCCCAGCAAGGTCGATCCAAGCCATGCCAGTAACAGCAGCATGGATGAGGCATGAAAGCGACTGGCGATGACCTCGCTGACCGGGGCGTCATGAATGTGGCTCCAGCCGAGCTCCCCCTGCGCCAAGTTACCCAGCCACGTGCCCAACTGGAGCGCCAAGGGCTCATCGAAGCCCCAGCGTTGGGCGATCAAGGCGCGTTGTTCGGGGCCGACCTGGGCGATGCGGTCGCCGAGGTAGGCATCCACCGGGTCGATCGGCGATGCTGCGATCAGGCCGAAGGCAACGATGGCCACGGCAACGATGACCACTGCGAGCCGCAGCAGGTGCTGAACCCACCAGGCCATCACCCGCATTGCCACTTCCAGTCGAGAAGGCTGGCAGTGATCGGCCAGCCGTGGCCATGGGGAGCAATCGGCAAGTCGCCAAGATCGAGGCACGCCGAGACGTAATAGACATGCTCGAGATTGACCAGCCAGGCCCAGGCGGCATCGCCTTTCATTCCATAACCCGTCGTGCCATCCCACTGGGCATGCCGCCAATGGGGAAGCGATGACTCGATGCTATCGCTGTGTTGCGCGGCGTCGAGGTGAGCATCGACGCTAGGGTTGGTGTAATGGCCGGCATTGTACAACGCCTGCCCGGCGTAGCGGCTGTGATAGAGGTATTCGACCTCCTGAGGGCTATGGCTGCCCCAGCCGAACAGGATGGCATCACGATTCAGCGCATCGCGGCGAATGGCGTCCCAATGACGCCCTTTGGGTTCGACCGCTATACCCAAGGGCGCGAGCATTGCCGCACTGGTTTCGGCGAGGAGCTGGCGGGTCGAATCCGAGGCCGGGTAGGCCAGGGTGAAGCGTGCGGCACGCTCGGCCTTGTAGCGCAGCCCGTCGTCAGCCATGACCCAGCCCGCGGCATCGAGCCGCTTGGCCGCGGCCTCGGGATCGCTGCGTTCGAGCCGATCGTCGGGATTCGACCACGGCAGACCATCGGCCGGTCCATACGCTGGGCGGCCAAAGCCGTTGAGCGCTACGTCGATCAGCATCTCGCGATCCAGCGCAAGATTGATGGCATGGCGTATGGCCGGGTCTGAGGTGACATCGTTTCCGCCAGCATCGCTGGCTGCTGTCATCGGAAACAGAATGCCTCGGTTATCCACGGTCGGGAGGGCTAACAGACGCATGCCCTGAGGCGGCGAGCCCGCCAGCGCAGGCGGAATGGCGGCTATATACACCTGACCGGCATTGGCGGCGGCCAGGGTGGTATCCTCGCTGGTGAACAGAAACACCAGCCGTTCGAAGGCTGGCGTCTTGCCGTAGTAGTGAGGATTGCGCTCGACGATCAATTGCTGGCCTTCCTGCCATTCCACGAGCCGATAGGGCCCCGAGCCCAACGGCTGTCGTCCATACCCTTTGCCATAGCCATTGTCACGCGGCGCTGCCGGAACGATGCCCAGAGAGAAAAAGGTGTCCGTAAACGTGATGCGCGGCGCCTTGAGCGTGATGGCCACCCGCTGGGCATCGAGCGCTCGTGCATGATCCAGTGCGCTAAGATCGGCACGCCCGCCGGCACGCGCGGCGTGGTTGAACGTGAAGGCGACATCGTCTGCCGTCAGTGGGCTGCCATCGGCGAAGCGAACATCGTCACGCAGCGTCAGGGTCCAGGTCAGGCGGTCCTCGGAGAGCGACCAGGCGATAGCCAGGTCGGGCTGGGGAGCCAGCGCGGCATCGCGACGCCAGAGTGTCGACTGGAAGAGCGGGTGGCCATACTGCCCCCAGCCGAGCAAGGGATCGTAGCCTTGATCGGGCTCGCCACCGACCGCCAGGGTCAGGCTTTGCGTGGCATGCACGGGGGAGGCGACGACCATTAGGCCCACCGCGAATGCTGCCAGCCGGGGGGGCTGCCGAATCGACATGAAGGCTCCTTGCACGGACGGGGTTCGTGTGGCGCTGAATCAGCGAGAAGCAGGCGAATACAGTAAAGTTCGGGTGGTATGATGTCTAGGCCAAAACATCATACTCCAGGCGAGGAGGGGATATGCAGCGAGTCACGGTCACGTTGGACGACGATCTGATGGTCGATCTGGATCGTCTGATCGCCCAGCGGGGATACCAGAATCGCTCCGAGGCCATCCGCGATCTGGCAAGGGCGGGCCTCAAGGACATGGCGCTACAGGGCGATACCGAGCAGCCGTGTGTCGGCGCGCTGGTGTATATCTACGATCATGCGGCACGGGAGTTGTCCAAACGTCTGGCGAATCACTCCCACGCACATCACCACCTGAGCGTATCCACCCTGCATGTGCATCTCGACCACGACAGTTGCCTCGAAGTCTCGATCCTCAAGGGGCGCACAGGGGATGTCCAGGACTTCTCCTCGGAGGTGATCACCGAGCGCAGCGTACGCTACGGCCAGTTGGTCTTGATCCCAGGCGAGCCGACACCCGATGGGAGCGTCTGAAACGCTACCGACATATCGGCCTTCCAGAAATAGCCCCAAAACGACAACGGGAGCGATCTGGTCGCTCCCGTCATGGGCCGTTCACGGGGCGCTGCCCCACGAAGGTCAGTGCTGGACGCCGCCTTCACCATGAACGTGGCCGTGTTCCATTTCTTCCTGGCTGGCTTCACGGACGCTTGATATCTCGACATCGAAGTTCAGCGTCTGGCCGGCCAGCGGATGGTTGCCATCCACGGTGACGGTGTCACCCTCGACCTTGGTCACGGTAACCATGAGCGGGCCGCCCTGGGTCTGAGCCTGGAACTGCATGCCGGGTTCCACTTCCTCGACGCCCTGGAACGCATCACGCGGCACTTCCTGCACCAGCGCTGGCTGGGTTTCGCCATAACCTTCGGCGGGGGTCACGGTGACCTGCAGCTTCTCGCCACTCTCGTGACCTTCCAGCTCTTTCTCAAGGCCGGGAATGATGTTGCCGGAACCATGCAGATAGGTGAGCGGCTCGCGGCCTTCAGAGCTATCCAGTACCTCACCGGCATCGTTGGTCAGGGTGTAGTGAAATGCGACGACGGAGTTCTGCGCAATTTGCATCAGTGAACCTTTCGGTGTGTACATGTCCTTTAATGGTAACGTGCCATCCCGGGGCCTGTCAGGGGCAGAGGGGTTTTTTTCCAGAATGAAGACCATTTTCTGGGGTCGTCACCCTAAGGTCGAGTGGTTGCGCAGCCCTCGGGGCGGGGATACCCTAAGTCGAGAAAATTCTCGTCGGGCGAGGCCTGACTGTCCGAACTACTCAATTAGCGGAGCAAGCCAATGGTCGTGGCACTGGTCTGGGTGATTGCCTTTGCGGTGATCCTGTTTCTTACCCTGCAAAGCTGGGATGGCGCGCTGGGGCGTTTCTTTGCTAACCGGGTTCCCAAGCATATGCGCAGTACCGGCGATGAGCGCTGGGTGTGGTGCCCGGCGATTGCCGTGCTTGGTGCCACTGCGATCATCAGCCCCGTGGACATGCTGCTCACCTTGATTTTGCTGGCGATCATTATCTGGGTCGTGAAAAAGCTGGTCGGCATCTCCGTCGATCGGGTCAAGTAAAACGCTTCTCCCGTGATAGATAGCAAGAGGCCCGCGACGGAAGTCGCGGGCCTCTTGCGTTCACAGCGCTAACAGCCGGCTCAGTAAGGCGCCACGCTCATGTTGGCACCGCTGCCGATCAGGCGAACCCGCTGCCCTACCTGGAAGTCCCGGTCGGCCTTTTGCACGACAATGACGCTGTCGCCACTGTCACGACGGATTTCCATTTCCCACGCGCGGGTGCGATTGGCGGCATCTTCGACCTTGTTACCGGCCACACTGCCACCGATGGCACCGGCCGCGGTGGCGATGGTGCGCCCGGATCCGCCACCGATCTGATTGCCCAATAGCCCGCCGATCACCGCGCCACCCAGGCCGCCGATGACATTGCCCTGGGGGTTGTCAGCCTGAATCTGGACCTGACGCAGGGCAGTGATGGTGCCGTAGGTTACGCTCTGACCGGTCTTGGCCTGGCTACCCCGATAGACATCACCCGAATAGGTACTGGTATTGGCACAGCCAGCCAAGGTCAGCAGGCCAATGGCCAGTACGGGTAAAAGACGCTTCATGGTTTTTCCTCCTGCGGCATGCCGCTGGCAAACGTATTGCGGAACGGTGTTTCCTAATAGTCTAGCCTCAAGCTAGCCCCAAGAACAGTGTTGTTGCCAGTGTAGCGTGAGCAACGCGCAAAGAGTGTGCAGCGATCAAGCAACAAAAAGGGAGGCCGAAGCCTCCCTTTGATACCTAGCCTGCCGGCCGTGCCGTTTAGCCGAACTGGTTCATGGTGTTGTCCTTGCCACCCGCCTTCAGGGCCCCTTCACCGGCAAAGTACTCCTTGTGATCGTCACCGATACTGGAGCCAGCCATGTCCTGATGCTTGACACAGGCCAGGCCGCGGCGGATTTCCTGGCGCTGAACACCTTTGACGTAGGCGAGCATACCTTCCTCGCCGAAGTAGCCCTTGGCCAGTTCATCGGTGGACAGTGCCGCGGTGTGGTAGGTCGGCAACGTGATCAGGTGATGGAAGATACCGGCCTCGCGCGAGCCGTCACGCTGGAAGTTGCGCGTCCATTCATCGGCCAGCGCCGCAAGCTCGGTAGCGTCGTACTCTTCGCTCATCAGCTTGTCACGCTCGTAACCCGATACATCCTTGCCTTCCTTTTCCCAGGCATCGAACACCTGTTGACGGAAGTTGAGTGTCCAGTTGAACGAGGGGGAATTGTTGTAGACCAGCTTGGCATCCGGCGCGACCTCGCGAATGCGGTTGACCATCTTGGCGATCTGGCCCACGTGCGGCTTCTCGGTTTCGATCCACAACAGGTCAGCCCCATTCTGCAGGGCATTGATGCAGTCGAGCACGACGCGATCTTCGCCGGTACCTGCGCGGAAGCGATACAGGCCGTTGGCCAGGCGCAGCGGTTTGCGCAGTACACCATCGAGCTTGATCACCATGTCGCCTTCGTTGACGTCGTCGCTATTCTCGATCGGTACCGTATCGAGGAAGCTGTTGTACTGGTAGGCAAGGTCACCGACTTCATTGCTGACGGGCAGTTTCTGGGTCAGCCCGGCACCCAGCGAGTCGGTACGCGCAACAATGACGCCGTCGTCCACGCCGAGCTCCAGGAAGGCATGGCGTACCGCATTGATCTTGGCCACGAAATCCTCGTGCGGCACGGTGACCTTGCCGTCCTGGTGGCCACATTGCTTGACGTCCGACACCTGGTTCTCGAGCTGGATGCAGCAGGCTCCGGCTTCGATCATCTTCTTGGCCAGAAGATAGGTCGCCTCCTCATTGCCGAAACCGGCATCGATATCGGCGATGATCGGGACCACATGGGTTTCGTAGTTGTCGATTCGTTCCTGTATGGCGCGAGCGCCGACTTCATCGCCCTTGGCACGTGCATCGTCGAGATCATGATACAAATGGTTGAGCTCGCGGGCGTCGGCCTGACGCAGGAAGGTGTAGAGTTCTTCGATCAATGACGGAACCGATGTCTTCTCGTGCATCGACTGATCTGGCAAGGGGCCGAATTCGGAGCGCAGGGCAGCGATCATCCAGCCGGACAGGTAGAGGTAGCGCCCTTTGGTCGTCCCATGATGCTTCTTGATGGAAATCATCTTCTGCTGGCCAATGAATCCATGCCAGCAGCCCAGCGACTGGGTGTATTTGCTGGTATCGGCATCGTACTCGGCCATGTCGCGGCGCATGATGCCGGCCGTGTAGCGGGCAATATCGAGGCCGGTACGGAACCGGTTTTGAAGGCGCATGCGAGTGACGTATTCGGGGTTGATATTGTCCCACTTCCCTGCCTGAGCGTTGCACAGGTCGGTAATGCTGTTGAGCGTGTCTTGGTAAGCTGACATGGGATCCGTCCTTCTTCAGTGAGCGATGGTCATTTGGCAGCGAGCCGTTCGGTTCGCGGACTAGGCATTCAGCCGGGCGGTTTTCGCCACGTGATCGCATCAAGCGTCTATCAGGTACGTTCTGGGCATGCTGCACCTGCGAAGTCATATCAGCTTTGATCCGATTGCTTCAGCTGTCATTGCTGCCTTAGTCGTACAAGGAGTCGTAATGACACCGGTCGTTATCTCCACTACAAGGCCGGCATTAAACAACTGTTTTATCCTTGTCTTGGGTAGCACTATGTCCCATGAACACTGGGCTCAACAATTATTACTTAGGGGCAGGAAGGGTTGTAGTAAAACTACAAAAGGGCCCAGGAGGGCCCTTTTATGTAGGTTTATTTCGTTGGCTTCAAGAACGTCAGGAGAATCAGCCGGCTAGAAGAAGTCGCATGTTGCGATGCGGAATTCCCGCATCGAGAAATTCCTCGCCAAAAGCCTCGAAACCCAGCTGAGCATAAAATTCCAAGGCCTGTATCTGAGCGGCAAGCTCGAGCCGGCGGTGCCCGTGGCGCTGCGCCACTTCAATGGTCGCCAGCATGAGCTCACGCCCCAACCCCAATCCTCGGGCTTCCTTGAGTAACGCAACACGGCCGATATGGCCGTCGGGAAGGAGGCGGGCCGTTCCCACGGCGCGCTCGTCCAGATAGACGAGAAAATGCAGACAGGCATCGTCTCGCCCGTCCCATTCCTCTTCCTGGGGAACGGCCTGCTCGTCGATGAACACCACGCGGCGAATCTCACTGGCGAGCGGCCCATGCGCTGCCCAGGCACCGTATTCGATACGGACTCGAGGCGCATCCGTCATGCGTCGTCCTCATCCCAGTCGTCGTATTCGTCGTCGTCCATCGGCCAACTGAGGCTTCCGCGATCGAGCAGCTGAACCAGTAACCGATCGGCACCTTCATGGCCCAGCAGGTCGGCGTCGATGGGCGCGGTGGACGCCATTATCCGCGCCAGGATAGGGGAGCAGGCAAACCCATCACCGTCGACGAACAGGGTGGCCTCGCCATCGTCATGTAGCCGATAGGCGAAACGCGAGCCCAAGGTGCGCTCGATCTCGGCGCCGTTATGTAATTCGGCAACAAGCGTGTCGACCTCAGTGGGGGTTTCGCTAGGCTGAAGCTGGTCGACATACTTGGGCTGGGTCATTACGCGACCGAACCATTGGGCCAGTTGTGCCGGATCATCCAGCGTATCCAGAATCAGCGCGCGCATGCGGGCCAGTGCCTCGTCGTCAAGCTCGGCGGGATCGCTGGGCGGCGTCATGTCAGGATCGGCGTAGCGATGCGAGGCGGGGAGCCCTTCTCCCATGTAATCGGCGAAAGAGGTGATTGCCTCATCTGCCGAGGGAGCGCGGAAGCCCACTGAGACGGTCAGGCAATCGTCGGACTCGCTAACCCCGTGGTGCGCCCATCCGGGCGGAAGGTAGAGCATGTCGCCCGGCTCCAGTACCCATTCGTGCCCGGGCTCGAGTTCGAATCGCTCCAGTATTTTCAGGTCGATGCCCTGAACGATCGGGGCATCGTCCGCGACCCGGCCGCCGAGTTGCCAACGACGCCGCCCACTGGCCTGCAGCAGGAACACGTCGTACTGGTCGACGTGGGGGCCCACGCTGCCGCCGGGCGGAGCATAGCTGATCATGATGTCATCCAGTCGCCAGCGGGGCAGAAAGGTGAAATCCTCGAGCAAGGCGGCGACTTCGGGAATGTAGTGATCCACTGCCTGGACCAGCAGGGTCCAGTCCTGCTCCGGCAACTCGGCAAAGACTTTCTCGTCGAAGGGGCCATGGCGTACCTGCCAGGGGCCTTCCTTGCCATGTTCTTCGACCAGCCGGGATTCGATGCCTTCCTCGCAGGCGAGGCCGGCGAGATCGTTGGGATCGATCGGGCTCTCGAAATCGGGATAGGCGCCACGAATCAGGAGTGGCTTCTGTTGCCAGTAGTCGCGCAGGAACTCGGTGGCGCTACGGCCACCCAGTAAGGTCAAGGCATCATCGGGCATGGGGCCCCCAGTCATTACAGCGTGCGTGAAGTTTGGCCAGGCTCAGAGCCGTTTGGCCTGCTCGGCGGCGTTGCCGATATAGCGACCTGGCGTCAATGCCTTGAGTTCGCTCTTGACCGCATCGGGCAATTCAAGCGAGTCGATGAAGGCGGCGAAGCCGGCCTGGTCGATACGCTTGCCTCGCGTCAGTTCCTTGAGTTTTTCATAAGGCTTTTCGATGCCATAGCGCCGCATGACCGTCTGGATCGGCTCGGCAAGCACTTCCCAGCTTGAATCGAGATCCTCGGCAAGGCGCTGCGGGTTGGCTTCAAGCTTGGAAACACCCTTGAGCGACGCCTGGTAGGCGATCAGGCCATAAGCGAGCCCGACCCCCAGATTGCGAAGCACCGTGGAATCGGTGAGGTCACGCTGCCAACGAGAGATCGGCAGTTTCTGACTGAGATGACCGAGGATGGCATTTGCCAGTCCCAGGTTGCCTTCCGAATTCTCGAAATCGATGGGGTTGACCTTGTGCGGCATGGTCGAGGAGCCGATTTCGCCCTCGACGGTGCGCTGCTTGAAATAGCCCAGCGAAATGTAGCCCCACACGTCACGATCGAAATCGATCAGAATGGTGTGGAAGCGGCAAATGGCATCGAACAGCTCGGCGATATAGTCGTGCGGTTCGATCTGCGTGGTATAGGGATTGAACGACAGCCCCAGGGCTTCGATGAAACGCTGGGCGTTGGCTTCCCAGTCGACCTCGGGGTAGGTGGTCAGGTGGGCGTTGTAGTTGCCTACTGCACCGTTGATCTTGCCGAGGATTTCGACCGATTCGATCTGCGTGAGCTGGCGACGCAGGCGATAGGCGACGTTAGCCATTTCCTTGCCCAGCGTGGTGGGGCTTGCCGTCTGGCCATGGGTGCGCGAGAGCATCGGCAGCGCGGCATGTTCGTGAGCGAGAGCATCGATGGCGTCGATCACTTCACGCATCACCGGCAGCAAGACACCCAGGCCATCCTTGAGCATCAAACCATGCGACAGGTTGTTGATGTCTTCGCTGGTGCAGGCGAAGTGCACGAATTCGCTGACGGCGTGCAGCTCGGGCTGGTCGGCGATCCGCTCCTTGATGAAATATTCCACCGCCTTGACGTCATGGTTGGTGGTGCGCTCGATCTCCTTGATACGTGACGCGTCGGCCTCCGAGAAGTCGCGGACCAATGTGTCCAGATACGCCTTGGCCTCGGAGGAGAGCGCGGGCACCTCGGCAATCTGCGGCAACTGGGCCAGGGCTTCGAGCCAGCGCACTTCGACGGTGACGCGGGCACGAATCAGGCCAAATTCGCTGAAATGCTCGCGCAGCGCGGCGGCCTTGGCACCATAGCGGCCATCGACGGGAGACAGGGCGGTAAGAGAAGAGAGCTGCATGGTCGGAGTTCCGTAAGGTCTTTTTTGATCGAAGCGGTTCAACTGCGTTCGAGGCGGTCGACGGCACGCCGCAAGGCGCCGCGCTGAAACACCAGTTTCCAGCGCCGGCCCCCTTGTTGATGCCAGAGCAGGGCGAAGCGAACGCCGGAAAGCAGCGTTGCGCGAACGCGCTCGGGCATCATGCGTTCTTGCAAGCGTGCGGGGTCGCCTTGCACCACGATGCGATACTTGAAGGTCGAAAGCGTCTCTTGATAGAGCTCGCCGAGGCCGGCGATCACGCTTTCGTGGGTGGGATCGTCGAAGTGGCGGGCCTGGCTCTGGATACGCTGGAGCCGTTGACCCACCGTCTCCAGCATGGCGTCGTTGGTGCGCAGCTTGTTCATCAGCATCAACAATGAAAAGCCGTAGCGCAGGACGGCAGGATTGGCCTGCTTGCGCCCCAGTACCGCTTCGAGGGTGTCGAGCCCTTGGCGTAGATAGTTGGGGTGCCCCCCATAGATCGCCTCGAAGCTCTCTGGATTGGTATCGATCGTGGCGCGAATCAGCGTTCCCCAGGCGCGTTCATCGGCCTGGCCGTTTCGTGCCAGGTCATCGACGACACTGGCTGCCTGAAAGACGCCGGCCAGTGCCAGGGCCTGGCGCGCCATGGGATCGTCGGGGGCGCGATGGATGGGCGTGGTGCCGTTCATGTAGGAGACTCCGGGCGCTTCCAGGTGGAGCGGATGACACCGCCGCCTAGGCATATCTCGCCATCGTAGAGCACCAGCGACTGCCCAGGGGTCACGGCGCGCTGGGGATCGTCGAAAACGACTTCCACGCCGCCCTCTGCGGTGGTGCGCATCCGGCAGGGAACATCACTCTGGCGATAACGGGTCTTGGCCGTCAGGCGCGCCTCATCGGCGGGCGCTTGTCCGGCGACCCAATCCATCGGCTCGGTCACCAGGCCATCGCTGTAAAGCAGGTCATGATGCTTGCCCTGGACGGCGATCAGGACATTGCGATCGAGGTCCTTGGCGGCGACGTACCACGGATCTTCGCTGTAGTCGGCCAGCCCGCCGATGCCCAGCCCCTGACGCTGCCCCAGGGTGTAATACATCAGCCCCATGTGCTCGCCGATCACGTCGCCCTCGGGGGTCTCGATCACGCCAGGTTGAGCGGGCAGGTACTGCTGCAGGAAGTCGCGGAAACGTCGCTCCCCGATGAAGCAGATGCCCGTGGAGTCCTTCTTGCGGGCGGTGGCCAGGCCATGGCGTTCGGCCAGTTCGCGTACGGCGGGCTTTTCGAGTTCGCCGACCGGGAACAGCGTGCGAGCAATGGCCGCTTCCGGGACGGCGTGCAGGAAGTAGCTCTGATCCTTGTTGGTATCGAGCCCCTTCAGCAGGCGAGGGCGGCCTGCGCGGATGCCCTGGCGAACGTAATGGCCGGTAGCGATCTTCTCGGCGCCCAGCATCTCGGCATACTCGAGGAAGACCTTGAACTTGATCTCGCGGTTACACAGGATATCGGGATTGGGCGTGCGCCCCGCCTTGTATTCGGCCAGGAAGTGCTCGAAGACGTTGTCCCAATACTCGGCCGCGAAGTTGGCCGTGTGCAGCTTGATACCCAGGGTTGCGCATACCGCCTGGGCATCCGCCAGGTCGTCCTTGGCGGTACAGTACTCGGTACCATCGTCCTCGTCCCAGTTCTTCATGAACAGGCCTTCGACCTGATAGCCCTGCTCTAGCAGCAATAGGGCGGAGACGGAGGAGTCGACACCGCCGGACATGCCGACGATGACCTTGTCCGTGGATGACATAGGCGTTTCCGGATCGATGAATCGGTGAGAAGCCAAATGGGGCGGGATTATACTCCATAATGACGCTCAGCTTCGAGCGCCGGAAAAGGGTGTCGCATGAGCGTTTAATTGACCGGTCGGCCAGTTAGCGTTAGATTTCGGAAATGAAGAATACGACACCCAGCCCGGCGGGGACACGCGACCCCGAATTGACTCGCTCCCGCATTCTGCAGGCGGCAACCGAACTGTTCGTAGAGCAGGGGTACTCGGCGGTCTCCATGAGTCAGGTTGCCAAGGCGGCAGAGGTGACCAAGAGCCTTATCCATCACCATTTCGGCAGCAAGGAGCGACTCTGGGAAGCGGTCAAGGAGCGCGCCTTCGAGCACTACTTCGTCGAACAGATGGCGATGGGCGAGCGCGTCGGCGAGCCTGATGCGGACTTTCTGCGCGATTCGGTCACTGCCTACTTTCGCTTCCTCAAGGACAACCCCACGGTGGTTCGGCTATTCGCCTGGGCCCACCTCGAGGAGGACGCAGCCTGCGGTGAGATGGACCGCTCGCTGGTCGAGGCGGGGGCCAAGTGGATTCGCCAGGCGCAGCAGCGCGGTGCGCTGCGTGACGACGTCAACCCGACTCACGTCATCGCCAGCTTCGTGATGACCTGTACGCAGTGGTTCGAAGCGCGCAGTCATCACGCCCATTGGCCCGGTATCGGGGATGACGAAGCGTTTCTCGAGGATTACCTGAAAATTTTCATGGAAGGCATGACACCCCGCCAGTGAAGGGCGTCTGCCGGCATGACCTGGCGGGCTTTTAATTGACTGGTCGACCAGTTTGTTAGAGGGCAATAACATGAACAAGAATCTTATAGCGGCCTTCGTCTTCGCCGGTATCAGTCTGGCCATTGCGGGATGCGACACCACCACCGCGGCGCCTTCGCCTGTCTCGGACACCCGCGTGGCCGTTCGCGTGGCGGAGGTTCGTTCGGCTGCCGCCGAAACCTGGTATCGGTTCCCTGGAGTGGTGCGTGCCGCCGACCGTGCCGAGCCGGCATTCCTGCAGGCCGGCACCCTGGCCGAGCGAATGGTCACCCGGGGGCAGCGGGTTGCCCGGGGCGAGCCACTGGCACGCTTGCATAATCCTTCCCTGGAACCCGCGCTTGCCGTAGCCCAAGGACAGGTCGGCGAGAGCGAAGCGCGCATCGGCCAGCTGCGCCGCGACCTTGAACGAGCCCGGGACTTGCGTCGGCGCGATCTGGTCGCGGCAGCCGAGGTCGACCGGCTTGACGCTGAACTCGAGGCGGCAGTACAGGCGCGTGAGCAAGCCATGGCAAGGCGTAGCGAAGCCGAGGCCCAGGTGGGTGAAATGCTGCTCAGGGCACCGTTCGATGGGTGGGTTTCCGATGTCTATGTCGAGCCGGGGGATTTCATCGGCGCCGGACAGGCGGTACTGGCGTTGGTCGGCGTACAGGGCCTCGAAATCGAGATTCGCTTGCCTTCGTCGATCGTGCCCCGTCTCGAGACAGGACTCTCGGTCGAGATCGTTCCTGCGCTACGCTCCGGCCGATACACGGGGCTAGTGGCGAGTGCCGGGCGCGCCGGCGATGCCTTGGCGCCAATCATCATCGGTGTATCCGAAAATCAGGGGCTGAGGGCTGGCGAACCCGTCAATGTCCATCTCCCGCTTCCCGATACCGCCTCGCTGCAGATTCCCCTGGCCGCCATTGTGGATCCCGGTGGGCATGCGCCACACGTGCTGGCACTCGACGAGGAGGATGGCGTCCATAAAGTGCCGATAACACCGGGCCGTCTTGCCGGGGATTGGGTCGGGGTCGAGTCCGGCCTGGCCAACGGCGCGCGCGTCGTGATCGCCGGCCAGGGGCGATTGGTCGAGGGCGATCGGGTCCGAGTGTTGCCATGAAGCTGCTCTACGCCGCCTTGCATTACCGTCGCTTGGTACTCACGTTGGCGGGCCTGCTAGCTCTGCTAGGGGGGCTTGCCTGGGTGACCATGGATCGACAGGAAGATCCGTTCTTCCCGTATCGTTTCGGCCAGGTGCTGGTGCCCTATCCTGGCGCGAAGCCCGAGCAGGTCGAACGGCTGGTGCTCAACCCTCTCGAAGAAGCGTTGGCTCAGGTAGAGGACGTGCACGAAATCATCGGTACGGCGCGCCTGGGCGTGGCCCACGTTCTGCTGCGCCTCGATGAGCACGTTTACGATACCGATGCAGTATGGGATCGGGTGCGCATTGCCGTCGACGATGCGCGGCGGGAATTTCCCGAGGGGGTGGCGACCCCTGACGTCAGGGATCGCGATTCCGACGCGCATGGCATCGTACTGGCCGTCTCAGGGGATTCGGACCTGCTCGTGCTGCGTGAAGCCGCCGATCGATTGCGGCGTGATCTGTTTCGCCTCAAGGCGATTTCCCGCATCGAACTGTTCGCCGACCCGGGCGAGCAGGTCATGATTACCTGGGACGACAGCGTGGCCGCGTGGACGGGGCTCGATGCCCAGGCACTGGGAGACCAGTTGGCTGCACGCAACCTGACTGCCTCGGGTGGCACGCTTTCCAATGGTGGACGTAGCGTCGTGCTCGATACCGTGACCGAATTCGGCTCGCTTGAGGAGCTGTCGGAAACACCGATCATTACGGCACGTGGCGACAGGGTCCCGCTCGGCGAATTGGCGAGTATCAGTCGTACGACCGAACAGCCCGCCACTGAGCGGCTGTGGCATGACGGGGCGCCGGCGGTTGCGCTGGGTATCGTGATTCCCGACAACCGTCTCAATGCCGTCGAGTTCGGACGCGAGTTGCGTGAGCTGCTCGATGAGCTTCGTCCGGCCTACGCCCCGTTATCCATCGACGAGATGTTCTATCAGCCTCATTGGGTCGAGCGCCGCCTGGCTGAACTTGGCCAGTCGCTATTGCTGGGAATCGCCATTCTTGGCGCCCTGTTGTTCGTGGCGATGGGTCTACGCCTGGGCTTGGCGGTGGTGGCCATCGTGCCCCTGGTCACCTTCTCCTCGTTGGCCCTTTACGCCATGGGCGGCGGCATCCTGCATCAAATCGCGGTGGCCGGCATGGTTATCGCGCTGGGTATGCTGGTCGACAACGCCATCGTCATGGTCGAGAACATCCAGTGGCACCGTGACCAGGGGCGTTCTGCCAACGAGGCGGCCATGCTTTCCGTCAAAGAGCTGGCCGCGCCCTTGCTGGCCGCCACGGGCACCACGCTGGCCGCATTCGTGCCGCTGTTGCTGTCGGGGGGCAACACGGCCGACTTCACCCGTGCAATACCGGTCATGGTGATGCTGACGCTGGCGGTCAGCTATGTGTATGCCGTCTTCGTCACGCCGATCTTCGCTGCCGCCATCCTGCGTCCGCGACCGCCGGCCCGATATCAACCGATCCAGGCGATGGGGCAGTGGATCGGCCGCTTTGCTGTCAGTCATCCGGCCGGGGTGTTGCTGGGTGCGGCGATCATGCTTATCGGTGCCTTGGCGATGCTGCCTCTGCTCAATCACAACTTCTTTCCCGACACGGATCGCAACCAGATGGTGGTCGATCTGCACTTTCCCGAAGGAACCCATCTGGATCACAGTGCGCATCAGGCGGCGACCCTGGCCGATGCCTTGCGCTCGCAGCCGGGTGTCGAACGCATCCACCGCTTTGCCGGTTTCAGTGGGCCGCGCTTCTATTACAACCTGGCCGAGCAGCCGCGCCAGGCACATCTGGCAAGGCTGGTGGTCGAGACCACGGATGCCGGCGCCTTGGGCCCCTTGATGGGGTGGGTACGTCGTGAGGCGGCCGAGCGGATGCCCGACGCCGAAGTGGTGGCGAGGCGGCTGGGCCAGGGGCCTCCCGTGGAAGCACCGATCGAAATCCATGTCTATGGCGACGATACCGAGGACCTGGCCGAGGCGGCTGAACGTATTCTGGCCGAAGTGCGTGCCACTCCCGGTGCGCTGGATGCCAGACACCGATTGGGCGAGGGCCTGGCGACACTCAGGGTGACGGTAGACGATGCACGGGCTGCCCTGTTTGGCGTAACCCGACAGGATGTCGCCAGCGCCTTGGCGGTGGCGAGCCGTGGAGGGGAGTTCAGTACCTGGCGGGCGGGCCGGGATCCGGTGCCGCTCGTGATTCGCTCGCCGGAAGGGGAACGCTTCCCCAGCGCTGGCCTGGCGGGGCTGCGCCTTAAGGCGGCTTCCGGCGAAAGTGTGCCGTTGGGCGAACTGGCCCAGCTGGAAACGATCTGGCAACCGGCGATCATCAATCATCGTGACCTGAGACGCATGACGCTGGTGCTCTCCGAGGTGGCAGACGATTACACCTATGCCGGTGTCCTGGCAGACCTCACGCCGCGGCTCGGTGCCTTGGCGTTGCCAGCGGGCATAAGCTTCGATATCGGCGGGCTCGCCGAGTCGGCCGGAGATGCCAATGCCGCGCTATTCCATACCTTGCCGTTCGGGGCGTTGCTGCTGATCGTGTTCCTGCTGGCCCAATTCAATTCATTCCGGCAGTTGGCCATCGTCTTGGTTACGGTGCCGCTAGCCGCTGTCGGGGTGATCCCTGGATTATGGCTGACTCAGCAGCCGTTCGGATTCACGGCCATCCTGGGCGTCGTGGCGCTGGTCGGTATCGTGGTGAACAACGCCATCGTACTCATCGACGTGATGAATGCGAATCGTCAGGCGGGCATGGCATTGAGAGAAGCTGTCGTCGGTGCCGTGGAGCGACGCATCCGGCCGGTCCTGCTGACCACCGCGACCACGATCGTGGGCCTGGTCCCGTTGACCATGACCGAGTCGACGTTGTGGCCGCCCATGGCGTGGTCGATCATCTCGGGCCTGATGGCCTCGACCCTGCTTACCTTGGTGGTCATCCCCGCGCTGTATCGGCTGATGGAGCGCGAGCCGTCAGTTCGGGAATCGTGGCGCGAAGCGTGACGGTCAGGATCAGCGCTCGTGGATAACGTCCATGGGGAACACGCGGCCCAGGCGAGCGTCACGGACGCGTCTTATGACAAGCGGGCTGCGCAGGCGCCCGGCACGGTCCAAGTCTTCGAGTTCGTCGAAGGTAACCCAGTGCGTGGCGAGGATGGCGGGATCCAGGGCATTGCCTAGGTGCGCCAGGGCCATGCCGACGAAGGCATGGCTATGGAAGGTCAGTCCGTCGCGGGCTTCGTAGACGTAGAGCCCCAGATAATCGGTGATGCCGACACGCCAGGCACTCTCCTCGCGCACTTCACGCTCGGCGCTCTGGAGGATCGTCTCTCCCGGCTCCAGGTGGCCGGCGGGCTGGTTGAACAGTGTGAAGGGGCCGCCGCGATCCTCTTCGACCAGCAGATAGCGTCCGGCCCGCTCGACCACGGTCGCCACGGTGACACGGGGTGTCCAGCGTTTCATCGGCCTCTCCTCGTGCGTCGGGATGGGGTGCGCCTGTCGGGGTGGGCGGCCGGGGCATGCAGTGTCTCTCGGCGCCATTCGCCCGCTTTCAATTCTGCCAACCGCCACGGGCCGATGGCCACTCGGATCAGCCGCAAGGTGGGGTGCTCCACATGGGCGGTCATGCGGCGCACCTGCCGGTTGCGGCCCTCGCTCAGGGTGATCTCGAGCCAGCTCGTGGGCGCATTCTCGCGCTGACGTATGGGCGGCTGACGCGGTGCGACGGCTGGCGCATCCAGGCGTTTGATCCGGGCCGGGCGTGTGAGTCCATCCTTCAGTGTCACGCCCTGGCGAAGCGCGTCAAGGGCAGCATCGCCTGGCTCGCCCTCCACCTGGACCCAGTAGGTCTTGGGCTGCTTGTGGCGTGGATCACTGATGCGATGGATCAGCGCGCCGTCATCGGTGAGCAGCAACAGTCCCTCCGAGTCGTAATCGAGGCGCCCGGCGGCATAGATACCGGGAACATCGATGACATCGGCGAGTGTCGCACGTCCCTGATCGTCGGTGAATTGGGAAAGCATGCGAAAGGGCTTATGTAGCAGGTATAGCGAGCTCATGATCTAGGTATCTTGCCGTTTTTGCCTGCGCAGGGACAGGGCGGGTTCCCGCTGGGGCGCGATTGTCGACATTCTCCATGCGCGGGAGAGCCTGGGCTGATATACTTCCGCGTGAATTCTTGGGTCGCTCCCGTCATCACGGACCGCCGAGTCCTGTCCCTGCAGGGCGACCCCGACACTGTGGCCCGAGCACTATCGCCTGAGCGTTAGCGCGCTCACTGTCTCGTCGAGAGACGCGATGCCTGCCTGGTTCCCGGCATCCGATACGTGCGATCGCCTCCTGAGCCACTGCGTACCTGGCTAGCTTCGTAACTGCTGTGACCAAGAGAGATTAACGCTGATATGTCTAAAACGCCGAAGATTATCTACACGCTGACCGACGAGGCACCCGCACTGGCGACCCATTCGCTGCTGCCGATCATCGATGCCTTCACCGATCCTGCCGGAATCGAGGTCGAGACCCGTGATATTTCACTGGCCGGCCGTATCATTTCGCAGTTCCCCGATTACCTGAGCGAAGACAAGCGTCTCGGGGACCATCTGGCCGAGCTAGGCGAACTGGCCAAGACCCCCGAAGCCAACATCATCAAGCTGCCCAATATCAGTGCTTCCACGCCGCAGCTCAAGGCGGCCATCAAGGAGCTGCAGCAGCAGGGTTACGCGCTCCCCAATTACCCGGAAGAGCCGCAGAGTGACGAAGAGAAGGACATCAAGGCCCGCTACGACAAGACCAAGGGTAGCGCCGTCAACCCGGTTTTGCGTGAGGGCAACTCCGATCGTCGCGCTCCGCAATCGGTCAAGGGATACGCCCGCAAGTATCCGCATCGCATGGGCGAATGGAGCAGCGACTCCCAGTCGCACGTGGCTCACATGCAGCAGGGCGACTTCTATGGCAGCGAGAAATCTGCCCTGATCGAGTCCGAAGATAGCCTCAAGATCGAGCTGGTCGGCAGCGATGGCAGCAGCCGAGTACTGAAGGAAAAGACCCCCGTTCTCGCCGGCGAGGTCGTCGATGGCGCGGTAATGAGCAGCCAGGCACTGCGTCGTTTCGTGGCCGACGAAATCCAGGACGCCAAGGCCCAGAACATCCTGTTCTCGCTGCACCTCAAGGCCACCATGATGAAGGTGTCCGACCCCATCATGTTCGGTCTGGTCGTACGTGAGTTCTATGGCGACGTGCTGGATAAGCATGCCGATGCGCTGGAGCAGGTCGGGTTCGATGCGAATAACGGTATCGGCGACCTGTATTCCTCCATCCAGTCACTGCCTGAAGACAAGCAGCGCGAGATCGAGTCGGATATCCAGGCCCTGTACGAGCAGCGCCCGCCGCTGGCCATGGTCAATTCCCACAAGGGCATCACCAACCTGCACGTGCCCAGCGACATCATCATCGATGCCTCCATGCCGGCGATGATTCGCGATTCAGGCAAGATGTGGGGCGCCGACGATCAATTGCACGACGCCAAGGCAGTGATCCCCGACCGCTGCTATGC
This sequence comes from Litchfieldella xinjiangensis, assembly GCF_000759345.1. Lineage (GTDB taxonomy): Bacteria > Pseudomonadota > Gammaproteobacteria > Pseudomonadales > Halomonadaceae > Litchfieldella_A > Litchfieldella_A xinjiangensis. Next base: position 865,175 of record NZ_JPZL01000001.1, on the reverse strand, counting down.
CGGCATCTACCAGATCGTGATCGAGGACTGCAAGAAGAACGGCGCCTTCGATCCGACCACCATGGGTAGCGTACCCAACGTTGGCCTGATGGCGCAGAAGGCCGAAGAGTACGGCTCCCACGACAAGACCTTCGAGATTCCTGCCGAGGGCACCGTGCGTGTCACCGATACCAACGGCAACGTGGTGTTCGAGCACGCGGTCGAGAAGGGCGACATCTGGCGCATGTGCCAGACCAAGGATGCCCCGATCCAGGATTGGGTCAAGCTGGCCGTGACCCGTGCCCGCGCCAGCGATACGCCGGCGGTGTTCTGGCTGGATGCGAACCGCGCACATGATGCCCAGTTGATCCAGAAGGTCGAGCGTTATCTCAAGGATCATGACACCAGCGGTCTGGACATCCGCATCATGGCTCCGGAAGACGCCATGCGCTTCTCGCTGGAGCGGATCCGCGACGGCAAGGACACCATCTCGGTGACCGGCAACGTCCTGCGCGACTACCTGACCGACCTGTTCCCGATCATGGAACTCGGCACCAGCGCCAAGATGCTGTCCGTGGTACCGCTGATGAATGGTGGTGGCCTGTTCGAGACCGGTGCCGGTGGTTCCGCGCCCAAGCATGTCCAGCAGTTCCTGGAAGAGAACCACCTGCGTTGGGACTCACTGGGTGAATTCCTGGCCTTGGCGGCCTCTCTGGAACACCTGGGAGTCACTTTCGACAATACGCGTGCCAAGCTGCTTGCCACTGCACTGGACAAGGCCAACGGCCAGTTCCTGGACAGCGACAAGTCGCCCAAGCGCAAGGTTGGCGAACTCGACAATCGCGGCAGCCATTTCTACCTGGCGATGTATTGGGCCAAGGCGCTGGCCGAGCAGGATGAGGACGCTGAGCTCAAGACGCTGTTTGCGCGCCTGGCCGAGACGCTCGAAGCCAAGGAGGACGTCATCGTCAAGGAACTCAGCGAGGTGCAGGGGCAGCCGGTGGATATCAAGGGCTATTACCACCCCGACCATGACCTGACCCGTCAGGCGATGCGCCCGAGTCAAACGCTCAACCAGGCGCTGGAGATGGTGTCCAAGGGCTGATCGGCCTGCCGAATCAGCATTAGGCACACGCTTCGATACTGGGGCCCTTGTCCGCTCTCCGCGGGCCGGGGCCCTTCGTTTTTCAGGTTTTTGGTGTGCAGGACTTGCAGACGCCCTTGGGCGGCCGCATCTTGTAAATGAACCTCGGGAGCCGCTTGGCGTCCAAGCAGAGTTGACGCCGAACCGCTCACCCGGCTTGTGAAGATGGATAGTGCCTCTTATGTTTTATACAGACGCGTCTGACGAGAGTCGGGCGATGGCGGGAATGACGCGGCCTTCGAAGCCGCAAGAGGAAGACGACGGCAACCTGGCCGTGGATCCCGCCGACCCGGAGTTGGCCGAACCACCGCGTTACAAGGTGGTGTTGCACAACGATGACTTCACACCCATGGAGTTCGTGGTTGAAGTCCTGCAAACCTTCTTCAACATGGATAGCGAGAAGGCGGTGCAGGTGATGTTGGCGGTCCACACCCAAGGCAAGGCGACCTGTGGCATCTTCACCCGCGATATCGCGGAAACGAAAAGCCATCAGGTGAACCAATATGCCAGGGAGTGCCAGCATCCGTTGTTGTGCGATATCGATAAGGCCGATTGACGCCTGGCATGGTCTACCTCGATGTCAGGGAAGAAGAGAGGCTGGTACAAGCGCGGCTTGCCAAACCCGCAATTGTGCCCGATGGTGAGAATGCGGTTTTTGAAATGCCGACCGATACCCTAGGCGGCTAGAAGGGGACTGCCATGCTGAGCAAAGAACTTGAATTGACCCTTAACACGGCCTTCACCGTGGCGCGTTCCAAGCGCCATGAGTTCATGACCGTGGAACACCTGCTGTTGGCTCTGCTGGACAATGCCTCTGCGGCGGATGTGTTGCGCGCCTGTGGCGCCAACCTCGACAAGCTGCGTACCGATTTGCAGGATTTCATCAACTCTACAACGCCTTTGATCCCCGAAGACCAGGGAGACCGTGAGACTCAGCCGACGCTGGGCTTCCAACGGGTTCTCCAGCGCGCGGTATTCCACGTGCAGTCCTCGGGCAAATCCGAAGTGACCGGCGCCAATGTGCTGGTCGCCATCTTCTCCGAGCAGGAGAGCCAGGCGGTCTACTTCCTCAAGCAGCAGAACGTGGCTCGCGTGGATGCCGTCAACTACATCGCTCACGGTATCTCCAAGGTGTCCGGACATGGCCAGAATCCTTCGTCGTCTCCGTCACCTGACGCCGAGGACGCTGAGGATGGCGTCAGTGAGGGCAATGCCCACCCATTGACGGGTTATGCGACCAACCTCAACGAACAGGCACGCCTGGGCAAGATCGATCCGCTGATTGGCCGCGACCATGAGCTCGAGCGCGTAGTGCAGATCCTTGCTCGTCGCCGCAAGAACAACCCCTTGTTGGTCGGTGAAGCCGGTGTCGGCAAGACCGCCATCGCCGAAGGCCTGGCCAAGCGTATCGTCGAGGAAGACGTGCCCGACGTGATCGCCGATGCGGTGGTCTACTCGCTCGACATGGGCGCGCTGCTTGCCGGTACCAAGTACCGCGGCGATTTCGAAAAGCGGCTAAAGAGCTTGCTTGCCGAACTCAAGAAGCAGCCCAATGCCGTCCTGTTCATTGACGAGATTCACACCGTGATCGGTGCCGGTGCGGCCTCGGGTGGCGTGATGGATGCGTCCAACCTGCTCAAGCCGCTGCTCTCTTCCGGTGAGCTGCGCTGCATTGGCTCGACGACCTTTCAGGAATTCCGTGGCATCTTCGAGAAGGATCGTGCCTTGGCACGTCGTTTCCAGAAGGTGGATGTCATGGCGCCCTCTGTCGACGACACCATTCGCATCCTGCGGGGGCTGCGTGGCCGCTTCGAGGAGCACCATCGTCTCAAGTACACCGACGGTGCGCTGGAAAGCGCGGTACGGCTTGCCGATCGTTACATCAACGACCGGCATCTGCCGGACAAGGCCATCGATGTAATCGACGAGGCCGGGGCTCACCAGCGTCTGCTGCCGCCTGAAGTGCGCGTCGATACGATCGATGTGGAGCAGGTGGAAGCCGTCGTCGCCTCAATCGCGCGGATTCCGCCGAAGAGCGTGTCGAGCTCCGACCGCAAGCTGCTCGAGAATCTCGATCGTGACCTGAGAATGCTGGTGTTCGGTCAGGACGAGGCCATCTCCAGCCTATCCGCCGCGATCAAGCTTTCCCGGGCAGGGCTCAAGTCACCCGACAAGCCGGTTGGCAGCTTCCTGTTCTCGGGCCCCACCGGTGTCGGCAAGACCGAAGTGGCCCGGCAGCTCGCCCATATCATGGGGATCGAGCTGGTGCGCTTCGACATGTCCGAATACATGGAAAGGCACACCGTTTCGCGGCTCATCGGGGCACCGCCAGGCTATGTGGGCTACGATCAGGGCGGTCTGTTGACCGAGGCGATCACCAAGCAGCCGCACTGCGTGTTGCTGCTCGATGAGATCGAAAAGGCGCACCCGGAAGTCTTCAACCTGCTGTTGCAGGTCATGGATCACGGCCGCCTGACCGATAACAACGGGCGTGAAGCGGATTTCCGTCACGTCATCCTGATCATGACCTCCAATGCCGGTGCCGAGCAGATTTCGCGTCGCTCGATCGGTTTCCAGACACAGGACCACTCCACCGATGGCATGGAGGTGATTCGCAAGACCTTCTCGCCGGAGTTCCGCAACCGTCTGGATGGCATCATTCCGTTCCACGGGCTGGCCCCCGAAGTGGTGCGCAACGTGGTCGACAAGTTCCTGGTCGAGCTTCAGGCGCAACTCGACGAGAAGCGTGTCCAGTTGGATGTCGACGAGACGGCCCGCAGCTGGATGGCGGAGCAGGGCTATGACCCCGAAATGGGGGCACGGCCGATGGCGCGCCTGATCCAGGAGAAGCTGAAGAAGCCGTTGGCGGAGATGATCCTGTTCGGTGAACTGGCCGAACATGGCGGGGTGGTACACGTCACGGTGGAAGGCGGTGAACTACATCTGGCGACCGAGGCCGAGGTGGCATGATCATCTCGAGCTGAACGCCAGGTACCTAATAGGTACCACACAGCGCCCTGTCAGCAATGACGGGGCGTTTTTTTAGTGGCAGCAGTAACGCCGGTGTGGCTCGGTGACTTGCGCCGCAGGGGCGCAGCCGCCCGTTTAGCGCGAGCGGTAGACGATGCGGCCTTTGGACAGGTCGTAGGGCGTCAGCTCGACCTTGACCTTGTCGCCGGTCAGGATACGGATGTAGTTCTTGCGCATCTTGCCCGAGATATGGGCAGTGACCACGTGGCCGTTTTCCAGCTCGACGCGGAACATGGTGTTGGGAAGAGTGTCGACAACGACGCCTTCCATTTCGATATGATCTTCACGTGCCATATAGGCATTCCCTCGTTACGCAATGACGGACTGAGACAATATGTGACTCAAGATAGCGCGATATTGTGCCGCATGCGGGGCGCCAAGGCAAAAAACTCGGCATGTTCGAGCGCTGGCCGGGCTTATAGCGGTACCAGGCGACGCCAGTGGCGTCCATCCAGATACTCCAGCGGCTGAAAATCTCGTTTATAATTCATCTTGCGGCACTCACGTATCCAATAGCCTAGATAGAGGTGGGGGAGCCCTTGTGACTGGGCCAGCGAGACCAGGCGCAATACGGCGAGGGTGCCCAGGGAGCGGCGATCGAATGCCGGGTCCGGTTCAAAGAACGTATAAATGGCCGACAGGCCATGACCGAGCTGGTCCACGGCGCTGACTGCGACCAATCGTCCATCCAGGCGAAATTCCAGCAGGCGCGCATAGGGATGATCGAGTGTCAGGAAGGTGCGGTATTGCTCGTGGCTCGGCGGGTACATGTCACCGTCGGCGTGACGCGTGCGAATGTAGCGCGAATAGAGTTCGTAATGCTCGCTGTAGAAGCGAGCGGGGCGCTCATGCAGGGTCAAGTCGCGATTGCGCTTGAGGATGCGGCGCTGACTACGGCTGGGTTGGAAATCGTCCACCGGGATGCGCACCGAGATACAGGCGCTGCAGCCGTCGCAATGCGGCCGGTAAAGGTGGCGGCCGCTGCGGCGAAAGCCGAGCAGGGACAAGGCATCGTAGACGCCTTGCCCAGGCGACTCCTGAGGGTCGAGAAACAGGGTCGTGGCCTCTCGCCCCTCCAGATAGCTGCACGCATGGGGAACGGTCAGAAAGAAACGCAGATCCCGAACTGGCTGTTGCGGCGCTCTACTGCTCACGTTTACCGCCTCCTTGTGCGGTGACGCTCCTGTCACCGGCATGTTCGGACAACTCCATCACTCGCACCTCGGCAAAGCTCCGCGGGCCTGTCTGGGTATAACTATCAAGATAGTCGAGGAAGTCTGCGCGGGCGATATCGCGTGCGCCCATGCTCGCCAGGTGGTGGGTATGCATCTGGCAGTCGATCAACCCTTGCCCACGTGCCTGCAGATGGCGGGCCAGATGCACCAGGGCCACCTTGGAGGCATCGGGCTCGCGAGTGAACATCGATTCACCGAAGAAGACATTGCCAAGCGCCACGCCATACAACCCGCCAACCAGGCGTTCCTCGCGCCAGACCTCGAACGAATGCGCGTAGCTCAGATTGTGAAGCGAGAGGTAGGCAGCGGTCATCTCAGGTGTGATCCAGGTGCCTTCCTGATCCATGCGGCTATGGGCGCAAGCCTCGATGACTGCACCGAAATCGCGATCGAGCGTGACTGTGAAACCGCCATTGCGGATTCGTTTGGCCAGGCTCCGACGGATGGTTACTTCTTGGGGAAACAGCACCATGCGAGGATCCGGACTCCACCACAGGATCGGTTGTCCATCGCTGTACCAGGGGAAGATGCCGCGTCGATACGCGGCCAGCAGCCAGTCCGGTGTAAGCGCGCCGCCGGCCGCCAACAAGCCATCGGGGTCGCGCAGTGCCTTGCTTACATCAGGAAAAGTGACGCGGTCGGAGGAAAGCCAGGGAAGCATCGCAGGCAGCCATCAGTGAGTCTGCGCCAGTGTACCGGCTTTTGGCACTGCCTCAAGCGCTTCGGACCCTGTGCCACAGGGCAATCCCCCGGTATGATGGCGCCAGTTCGATCGATCAGTCAGACGCCGTTCGTGGCGCAAGGGGGATGGCCACTTGAGTGTCAACAAAAAGACTGCGGCACGCCGTGTGTCGGCGTCCCAGGCAAAGGAACAAGCCAAGCGCTTTGTCGTGCGCCTTCAAGGCGCATCCCGCGAAGGAGTGATCATCCTGCTTCTCGCGGCCTGTGTATTCCTGCTCCTGGCGCTATTCAGTTACCAGCCTGGGGACCCCGGTTGGTCGCATAGCGGCCCGGAGACGCGTGTCGCCAACTGGATGGGCCCGATCGGCGCCTGGCTTGCCGACGTCCTGTATTCGCTATTCGGTGCCAGTGCCTTGTGGCTTCCCGGCATGCTCGGGTTCGCTGCCTGGCGCCTGGTGCGTTCACGTCAGGTGGAATATGTCTGGGATGCGACGACGCTGGCGGTGCGTTCCGGCGGGCTGGTGCTGTTGCTATTGAGCACCACCACGCTGGGGGCCGTGCATTTCTATCATCCCCAGAGCGAGTTGCCCTATGCGGCAGGCGGCATTCTGGGTGAAGGCCTGGCCTTGAGTCTGATGCCCCTGGTGGGCCCTCACGGCACCACGTTGCTGGCGCTGGTCGCGTTCCTGTGCGGCTTTCCGCTCTTTTCGGGGCTCTCCTGGCTCACGGTCATGGATGAGTTGGGGCATCGTCTCATGGGGTTCTGGAACTGGCTGACCGGACAGGTTGGCGGGATTCGTGCAGGAAGCGAGGCAGAAACCGCCCATCGCGAGGAGGTGCCGGAAGATACGCACACAGAGGCGGATGACGAAGGAGCACGCTGGTGGCACCGGTTGATGCCCTGGCGGCGGCGCAACGAAGACATCGATTTCACTGAAACAGCTACGGCGACTGCCGGTTCGGCGCGTCGTGAGCCCGGGCTGGAGACTGACAGGGGTACCGATATTCCCTGGGAGATTCCGGCACGAACGCCTTCCGCCAAGACCGCGCCGGAAGCTGCCTATGATCGTCAGACCGTTGCAGCGCGTACGGATCCTCGCGAAGCGACGCATGAAACTCGCGAGCCGACGACTGCGCAACGCGAGACTTCCGCACCGATGCCGCCGGCATCGACCCCGTCAGTGCGGTCTGCCAGTGAAGTGGCGTCTCCTACTGCTGGCGACAGCGCCTCGCGTCCTTCATCGAAGGTACCTGAAACCATTCCCGACCCCGTACTTCCCGACGACGATGAGCCGGCATGGGCCGGCGTGTCACTTCGGGCAGAGCGGGAAGAGGCTCGCCCCGAGACGTCTCAGTCGCAACTCTCTGCAGCCGATGAGGCGGAAGCAAAGTCGGAGGTGGAGAAGCCACCTGCGGTTTCTCAGAGCGAGCCGGTTCGCGACCCGGCGACAGCGGCGTGGGCCTCTTCAGCTTCCTCGCCGCCTTCCACGCCGCGCAGCGAGAAACGTGAGCCGAGCCTGGTGAGTTGGGGCGACGCTGATTGGGATGATGCGCCCGCGGACGAACCACGTATCGGCTGGTCCGAAAGCGAGGACGAGCCCGCCGAGCCGGTGCGTACCGAAGCGCCTGTCGATCGTCCGGTCAGGCCGACGCCTGAGGCATCGGCGAATGCCGATAGGGGAGTGGAAGCGCGTAACGACCACGTTGAGCCGTCTCAGGAAGACGACGTTGCCCACCCCGCCGATAGCGACAATGACGCGGGGCTCACCGACATTCCCGAGCCGCCTCGGATGGCCACCGCCGAGCAGGGGCGCGCTGCCGCTCGCGAGCCGGAGGGCCCTGCCCTCTGGACCGTCGAGCACCTACAGAGCCAGCGTCCGGTGATGGATAACCTGCCGGAGCCCGACGGGGATGTGCCCAGCTTGCGCTTGCTGACACCGGCCGAGGCACACCAGCCCAACTATACCCCCGAGCAATTGGCTGATATGGCCGAGTTGCTCGAGGTTCGCCTGCGCGAATATGGCGTCAAGGCCGAGGTGGTCGAAACCTGGCCAGGGCCGGTGATTACCCGCTTTGAAATCAGGCCGGCGGCAGGGGTCAAGGTCTCCAAGATCAGTAACCTGGCCAAGGACCTGGCGCGTTCGCTGATGGTCAAGAGCGTGCGGGTAGTGGAAATCATTCCCGGCAAGCCCACGGTGGGTATCGAAATTCCCAACCCGCATCGGGCCATGATCCGCCTGCGTGAGGTCATCGATTCCGATCGTTACCAGGAAGCCGATTCGGCGCTGACCCTGGCCCTGGGCCAGGACATCGGCGGGGCGCCTGTCGTCGCCAACCTGGGCAAGATGCCACACCTGCTGGTGGCGGGTACGACCGGGTCGGGCAAGTCGGTCGGGGTCAACGGCATGTTGATATCGATGCTGCTCAAGGGCACGCCTGACGACGTTCGCATGATCATGGTCGACCCGAAGATGCTGGAGCTATCGGTCTACGACGGCATTCCTCATCTTTTGGCCCCGGTAGTGACCGACATGAAGGAGGCCGCCAATGCGTTGCGTTGGTGCGTGGCCGAAATGGAACGTCGCTACAAGCTGATGGCGGCCATGGGCGTGCGCAACATCGCAGGCTTCAATGCCAAGCTGGAAGAGGCCGAGCGCGCAGGCGCCCAGGTCGCCGACCCGCTCTGGGAACCGCAGCCCTGGCAGATGCATGAGCAGCCGCCGGTACTGGAAAAGCTGCCTTACATCGTGGTGGTGATCGACGAATTCGCTGACATGTTCATGATCGTCGGCAAGAAGGTCGAAGAACTCATCGCACGTTTGGCGCAGAAGGCGCGGGCAGCGGGTATCCACCTGATCCTGGCGACGCAGCGGCCCTCGGTCGATGTGGTCACCGGTCTTATCAAGGCCAACATACCTACGCGCATGGCGTTCCAGGTATCGTCCAAGGTCGATTCCCGGACCATTCTCGACCAGGGCGGCGCCGAGAACCTGCTGGGGCATGGTGACATGCTTTACCTGCCCGCCGGTGCCGGCCTGCCGATGCGTGTGCATGGCGCCTTCGTCGACGATGACGAGGTGCACCGTGTGGTCGAGGACTGGAAACGGCGCGGGGAACCGGACTACATCGAGGAGATTCTCTCTGGCGGCGTCTCGGCCGATGCACTGACGGGGCTCGAGTCCGACGGCGCGGAGGGCGATGATGCCGAACAGGATGCGCTCTATGACGAAGCGGTGATGTTCGTGACCGAGTCTCGCCGCGCCTCGATTTCTGCCGTTCAGCGGCGTTTCAAGATCGGCTATAACCGGGCGGCAAGGCTGGTCGAGTCGATGGAAGGCGCTGGCGTGGTTTCGTCGATGGGCAGTAACGGAAGCCGTGAAGTCCTTGCGCCGCCCCCGGTGGGCGATTGACCTCCACCGGTGCCGAGTGTGCAGCAAACGAGGAAAGACGAAGGCGGGTGCAACCCCGCCTTCGTCTTGTAGTCATAACGGCAGACCCATTATTTGGTCGCTACCATCGAACCGGGTACAGCCATTGTTTCGGGCACACCGAATAGGGAGTAAGCATGAAAGTGATGTCGTCGCTGCTGGGCTTGTCATTGGCATTGGTGATGCCGGTCTCCGCCCTGGCCGATCAGGGCGCCGAGCGCCTCTCGCGCTTGCTGGAGCCGATGCAGACCTATGCCGCGGATTTCGAACAGCAGATCCTCGATAGCAGTGGTCAACGCTTGCAGCAGGCCCGGGGCCAGATGTGGCTGTCGCGGCCGGGCAAGTTCCGCTGGGAGGTCGATGCCCCGTATCGCCAGGTAGTGGTTTCAGATGGAGAAGACATCTATCTGCACGACCCCGATCTGGAGCAGGTCACCGTTCAGCCCCTCGATACCCGGGTGACACACACGCCTGCCTTGCTGCTGTCCGGCAGCGCCTCTCAATTGACCGAGAGCTACGAGGTCAGCCGGCAGCAGCAAGGCTCGTCAGAGACGTTTACCCTGATGCCACGCGATGCCGATACGCTGTTCGAGGAACTCAAGATGACCTTCGAGAGCGAGCGGTTGGGCATGCTGCAGATGACCGACAGTACGGGGCAGCGTACCGCAATTCGCTTCGATGACGTTCAGATCAATCCCAGCATTGACGATGCGCGTTTCCGGTTTGCGATACCGGAGGGGGCGGATGTGATCCGCGAAGGTCGGTGAAGCGAGCATCCCCAAAAGGGCATCGAATCTGACAATTCAGCACGATGAGCCCTGCTGGAACGCCGGGCAATCAAGTGGTTGAAAGCATCTACGGGGAGCCTCAGGGCTCCCTTTTGCCTGTTTGGACATCGCCTGTCTGGACATTGCCTGAATTGGCATCGTCTGCCTGGGCATCGAGTTGCGCCCGCCACTCTATGAGCTGGCCGAAACGGCTTTCCTGGCCGTGGCCACTGGGGCGATACAGGCCTCGGCGGGGCAGGTTGTCTGGCCAGCAATCGTGCACGCTGCCAGCCGGGTAGCCGTTCGGTTCATTGTGGGCATAGCGATAGCCCTGCCCATGGCCCAACGACTCCATCAGCTTGGTAGGGGCATTGCGCAGGTAAGTAGGCACCTCCAGGTTGGGATGCTCGGCGACCAGCGCCTTGGCCTGGCTCCAGGCCTGGTCGATGCTATTGCTCTTCGGGGCCACGGCAAGGTGGATCGCCGCGTGGGCAATGGCTCGCTGGCCTTCGTAATCGCCCAGGCGCAGGTAGGCATCCCATGCGGCAATCACCAACGGCAGGGCACGCGGGTCGGCATTGCCGACATCCTCGGAGGCAATTGCCGTCAAGCGCCTGACGACATCCAGCGGATCGCCGCCCCCCTGCATGAACTGCGCCATATAGGCCAAAGCCGCATTCGGGCGTGACGAACGGATCGACTTGTGAATGGCCGAGAGGAGGTCGTAGTAATGATCGCCCTGCTTGTCGAAGGCGCTGGCCTGGTGTCCGATCACTTCATGCAGGGCTTCGCGGGGCAGGCGTTCTTCGCCATTTTCGGCCACGGTAAAATCGCAGGCTGTTTCGAGGAGTCCCAATGCACGCCGCGCATCGCCACCCGAGGCGCGCGCCAGGATACCCATTACCTCGGCGTCGGCATGAATGCGGCGCTCCCCCAGGCCATGTTCGTTATCGTTCAGGGCTTGGCGCAGTACCTGTACCAGTTCGTCTTCGCTGAGCGTCTTCAACACGTAGACCCGAGCGCGAGACAGCAGGGCGGAATTGACCTCGAACGAGGGGTTTTCGGTGGTCGCTCCGATCAGGGTCAGCAGCCCGGATTCGACATGCGGCAGCAAGGCGTCCTGCTGGCTCTTGTTGAGACGATGAATTTCATCGAGAAACAGCAAGGTGCTGCGACCTTGCGACTGACCTAGCCGCGCCCGTTCGACAGCGGCCCGTATGTCCTTGACCCCGGCCATGACGGCGGAGAGATGCTCCAGTTCGGCCCCGGACTCATTGGCAAGAATCTCAGCCAGGGTGGTCTTGCCTACCCCCGGCGGGCCCCACAGGATCATCGAGCGCACCGTGGCGGTCTCGGCCATGCGTCGCAGAGGCTTACCAGGGCCGACCAGGGCCTGCTGGCCGACGTAATCGTCGAGGCGGCGGGGGCGCATGCGAAAGGCCAAGGGCGCGCTTTCCTTGCCATGCTGTTGGCTGAAAAGATCCATTGTCGACTCCGTTCGTACTAGGTCCTGAACCAGGACACCGGGTAATGGCGCGATGAGACGTTTGGCACTAGGGTTATACATTCCAAGCGTCATGAAGCGCGTCAGGAGCATCCTGTCTTGCTGAAGAACTTGGTCCACGCAGGGGAGTCCAAGCTCCTGTCAGGGTATCACTGGTCACTGCCAGTCCCCCCATGCCAGCAGAGGAGGCCCGCCAATGCCCATGCTGACTCAACTCCGCCAGGATCATGCCAATATGGCGCGTCTTCTGCACGTGCTACAGCTCAAGCAGAAGACGCTTGCCGAGGGCGAGCGTCCCGATTTCCAGCTCATCCGTGAAGTGATCGATTATATCCTCGACTACATGAATGAGTTTACCGTGCCTCTCGAGAGGATCTATAGCGAGCAGTTGTTGACCACGGCTCCCGAGACCCTGGAGTTCACCCGCAAGCTGGCCGAGGATTATCACGACCTGCATGAGCGCCTCATGCGGCTCTCCCAGGATCTCGACATGATCCTCATGGATGCCATCGTACCCATGGATCGCTTCACGGAGGACATGCGGGCCTATCTGGAGGCGCATCGCGCCTACCTGCGCCATGAACGGGAAGAGCTGTTTCCGTTGATACGCGAGCATCTCGATGATCAGGACCTGCGTCGATTGGCGGAGCTGTTGCCCGAAGGGGCCTCCAGCAAGCTGGAATACCTCCAATCGACGTATCCCGAACTCTATGCCGAGTTGAAAGGGGATCCCGAGCCGGTTCCTACCTAGGCACCAACGCCACCGAGCCCGGCCTGCCCCGCGCCCACCCCAGGGCAACGGGGTGGGCCGTCTTGCATGCTTGTCGCTGAGTAGGGTCTCGGGTCGAGGCCGCAGGTAGGGTAGAATGCGGCTAACGTCCAGGGGAAAGGTCAGCGTGATATGGATCGGCTTCAGGCAATGGAAATCTTTCGAGCGGTGGTCGATGCCGGCAGCTTTGCCGGCGGGGCGCGCAAGCTCGGGCTTTCCAATGCCATGGTCAGCAAGCAGGTATCACGTCTCGAGGAGCAGCTCGGGGTGCGTCTGCTCGCTCGCACCACACGCCAGCTGCAACTGACCGCCGAAGGTGAGCGGTACCTTCAAGGGGCAGGGCGTTTGCTCGATGAGCTGAGTGAACTCGAAGCGGGGTTGGGAGAACAGCGTGGCGAGATTCGCGGCCGCCTGCGGCTCTCGGCGCCCCTGGACTTCGGCGTGCGTGAACTGATTCCCGCCTTGCAGGCATTCGAGCAGGCCCACCCCTCGGTCGCCCTCGACGTGGTTCTCGAGGACCGACGGGTCGATTTGCTTGCTGAGGATTTCGACCTGGTGGTGCGCATTGGAGCCCTCGCGGATTCCAGCCTGATCGCCCGTCCGCTGATGTCGATGCCGGTGCATCTGTATGCCTCGCCCGACTACCTGTCACGCCATGGTTCTCCCGAGCATCCTCGCGATCTTCTGCAGCATCGCTGCCTGCACTACAGCCTGCAGCGCAATGGTCCCTGCTGGAACATGACCGTGGATGGCAAGGTAGAGCGTGTGCGCTACCGTCCCGTGCTGACCTGCAACAATGGCCGCGCTTTGGCCGAGGCGGCCTCGCGGGGTATGGGCCTGGTCCAGAAGCCGGCCTTCCTGGGCGAGCCAGAAGTGGAGCGTGGACGCCTGGTTCGCGTTCTCGAAGCCTTCGACCCGCCGCCATTGGGTGTGTATCTGCTTTATGCCGAGCGTGCCTTGATGCCGGCACGACTCAGGGCGCTGATCGATACCCTGATGGATCACTTTACCCACCTCCCTGACTCCACGGCGAGCGACGCCAGCGTACCGGAGCCTGCCCCATGAGTGGTCCTGTACTGGTCTTCGATTCGGGCGTCGGCGGGCTATCCGTCGTGTCTGCACTGCAACGTGTCCTGCCTGAGGCGGCACTCGCGTATGTCTGCGACGATGCCATGCTGCCTTACGGCACCAAGCCCGACGCCTGGCTGGTCAAGCGAATCGTTGCCGTGTGTGACGCTGCCGTCGAGGCGAGCGCCGCCAGTGGGCTGGTGATCGCATGCAATACGGCCAGTACGGTGGCACTTGAGGCCTTGCGCAGCCATCTCGGGATTCCCGTGGTGGGCACCGTGCCGGCGATCAAGCCGGCCGCGCAGGCCAGCCGGTCCCGTAGCCTGGCCCTGCTGGCCACCTCCGCAACGGTCAATCGCCCCTATACCCAGACCCTGATCGATCAGTTTGCGCCGGATTGCCGCGTCATGCGCCTGGCTGCCGACCCGCTGGTTGCCCAGGCCGAACGCATGCTCACCCAGGGACTGCTGGACAGCGACGTCGTCGCGCGCTGCCTGGCACCCTTGTGGCAGGATCCCGAGCTCGACACGATCGTGCTTGGCTGCACGCATTTCCCATTGATACGCGATGCGCTCGATACCGCGGCACAACGCCCCGTGCTCTGGATCGACTCCGGTGAGGCCATCGCTCGCCGGGTACAGCAGGTTATCGCGCCGTGCTCGAGGCACGGTCCCGGCCCGGCCTGGGTGACCGGCCAGCCCGAGCGTCTTCGCGGCGTCCTGGCGCGTTTCGGTTTCGCAGCGCCCAGCCAGCTCAAGGTGACCGAGCCACGCAGCCTCGCCCAGTGAGGCTGGCCCTGCATCCAACTAGCCTTTAAACGTTTATTCACCCAAGGAGACCTCGTGGCCGTTCCCGTCGTCGATCCTTCCCGCTACGCGGAGCAGCTTGCCGCCAAGCGAGAGCGGATTACCACCCAGTTCGCCCGTTTCTCGCCGCCAGAATTGGAGGTTTATCCCTCGCCTCCCAGCCATTATCGTCAACGTTGCGAATTCCGCATCTGGCATGAGGGAGACGACCTTTACTATGCCATGTTCGAGGTCGACCCCGAGGCGCCGAACGACAAGCGCATCATCCGTCTCGATGACTTTCCGGTGGCGAGTCGGCGCATCAACGACTTGATGCCGCGCCTACTCGATGCGATTCGCGACAACCCGCACTTACGTCGCAGACTGTTCCAGGTCGAGTTCCTAACCACGCTCTCCGGCGAAGCCTTGATCACACTGATCTATCATCGCCAGCTCGACGAGGCGTGGCAGGCCGAGGCGCAGCTCCTGCAACGCCAGCTCGATGCATCGATCATCGGACGGGCGCGCAAGCAGCGGCTGATCCTCGAGCGAGACCATGTGTGGGAGCGACTCGAGGTCGATGGACGCACCTTCGTCTATCAGCAGGTGGAAAACAGCTTTACCCAGCCCAATGCCGAAATTTCCCGAGCCATGCTGAGTTGGGCACGCGACGTCACTCGCGATAGCCAGGCAGCGGATCTGGTCGAACTGTACTGCGGGAATGGCAACTTTACCGTGGCCCTGGCGGAGAATTTTCGTCGTGTGCTGGCCACGGAAATCTCGCGAACCTCGGTGGCTTCGGCCAATGTCAATCTCGAGGCCAACGGGGTGAACAATGCCCATGTGGCCCGTATGTCGGCCGAGGAGTTCTCGGCAGCCCTGAAGGGCGACAAAGGGGGCCGCAGGGTGGCCGAGATGAGTCTCGACGACTACGATTTCTCTACAGTACTGGTCGACCCGCCGCGTGCCGGTCTCGATGCCGCCAGTTGCGAACAGCTCAGCGGGTATCGCCGTATCGTCTATATCTCCTGCAATCCCGATACTCTGGAGGAGAATCTGGCGCAGCTTGGTACGACGCATGAGATTCGCCGCTTTGCGCTCTTCGATCAGTTTCCCTATACCCATCACTGCGAGTGCGGTGTGCTGCTGGAACGCCGGGAATGACCGAGCCCATGCACAACTGTCATGCATCATGACAAAAGCGGCAACTGGGTAGGGGCGAGCGACGGGCTACAGTAAGCTCATACAAAATCCCCGCCGGTCGAAAGGATCGACCGGCTCGAGCCGAGGTGATTGATGCAACACGTTGCGAGCGATGGCAAGCACGAACTCCTTGCGGAGCTCAAGGACTACATGAGCAAGCGACTCGATGGCGACAAGGTCGAGTCGATCATGAACTTCGCCGAAACCCTTTATTCACGCGCTTCCATCGAGGATCTCTCGGAGCGCCGCATCGAGGATATCTACGGGGCGACCCTGTCTACCTGGCATTTCATTCAGGCTCACGATCTCCGTGAACCCAAGGTGCGTGTGTACAATCCCGATTTCGAGGAGCATGGCTGGCAGTCGACCCATACCCAGGTCGAAGTGCTGCAGAAAGACATGCCGTTCCTGGTCGACTCCGTGCGTATCGAGCTCAATCGACGTGGTGTCACCCTGCATTCGATTCACAATGCGGTGATCGCCACCGACCGTGACGCGTCCAATCGCTTGGTCTCGCTGACGAGCCCCGATCACAAGAAGGCGCCCAAGGGGCGGGAGTCGTTGATCTGTGTCGAGATCGATCGCTATTCCGACCCTTCCCTGCTCGCCGAAATCGAGGAGGGCTTGCGTGAGGTGCTGCGCGACGTACACACCGCCGTAGCCGATTTCGAACCCATGCGAGACAAGGTTCGCCAAGCGCTCGATGAGATCAAGGCCAAGAAACCCAAGCAGATTTCCAGCGAGGATCATGAGGAGGCCATCGCCTTTCTGGAGTGGTTGCTCGCGGATAACTTCACCTTCCTCGGGTATGACCAGTTTGAGGTCATCGAGAAGGATGGCAAGGATGAGCTTCGCAAGGTGCCGGACAGCAACCTTGGGGTGTTCAAGCTCGACCAGCCCCGCTATCAGGAGCAGATCCGCAACGATCAGGGGGTCGATGGGCCGCGCTATGTACTGGTACCCGAACTGCTGTCCTTTGCCAAGAGCGCCTATCATGCCCGGGTCCATCGACCGACCTATCCCGATTACATCTCGATCGACCGCTACGACGACAAGGGCCGGTTGATTGGCGAACATCGCTTCCTCGGGCTCTATGCGGCGACCGTGTACAACGACTCCCCCCGTCACATACCCCTACTGCGGCGCAAGATCAGTGCGGTGATGGATGCGGCAGGGGTCGATCCCCAGGGGCACGACGGCAACCAGCTCCGTCAGATCCTCAATGTTTATCCACGCGACGACCTGTTCCAGACCCCGACCGAGGATCTGACGCGTACCGTCATCGGCATCCTCAACATGCGTGAGCGGCGCCGGGTACGCCTGTTCATTCGCGAGGATCGCTTCGGCAAGTTCTATTCCTGTTTGGTATTCGTGCCTCGCGATGTGTTCTCCACCGACCTGCGCGTGCGCATCCAGAACCTGCTGTGCGATGAACTCGATGCCACCTTCGGTGACTTCAATACTTACCTTTCCGAGTCAGTACTGGCGCGCATACAGCTCATACTTCGCTTCAATGGCGACCAGCCGGTCGATTACGACATCAAGCGCATCGAGCAGAAGGTAGCCAACCTCGCTCGCAATTGGCGTGACGATCTTCAGAACGCCATGGTGGAAGGCTTCGGTGAAGAACATGCCAACCGGCTGATGGACAAATACCGGGACGCCTTCCCCATCGGCTACCGTGAGGACTACTCGGCACGCACCGCCATCTACGATATCCAGCACCTGAGCGAGCTCGACGAAGGCGCGCCGCTCTCACTCTCGCTCTACCGCCTGGTTGAAGAGGAAGAGGATGGCGTCAATCTCAAGCTCTTCCACAAGGACCGTCCGATTCCGCTATCCGATGTGTTGCCGGTCATGGAGAACCTGGGGCTGCGTGTCATCGGCGAGCGGCCCTATCAGATCGAGCGTGTCGACGGGAGTTACTGGATACACGACTTCGACCTGGAGCATCACTCGAGCCACAGCGTCAATCTTCAAGAGCTTCGCGAGCCGTTCATCGATGCCTTCAAGCGCATTTGGAACGGCGAGGCCGAGAACGATGCCTTCAATCGCCTGGTAATCGGGGCCAACCTGAGCTGGCGCGAAGTGGCGATGCTGCGCGCCTATGCCCGTTATCTGAAACAGATCCGTTTCGGCCTCTCCCAGGCCTATATTGCCAACACCCTCGCCAACCATCCCGATATCACCCGGGAGCTGGTCAGCCTCTTCGAGCTGCGGCTGGACCCGGAGCAGGGCAATCGTGACGAGGAGGCCGAGGCCTGTATCGAGCGTCTCTACCGGCTACTGGACGACGTTGCGAGCCTCAATGACGACCAATTGATCCGTCGTTACATCGAACTGATCGAGGCGACGCTGCGCACCAACTACTATCAGCCGGGGCCTGACGGGGAGCTCAAGACGTATCTGTCGTTCAAGATCGAGCCTTCGCGCGTCACCGGCATGCCCAAGCCACGTCCGATGTTCGAGATTTTCGTCTATTCGCCGCGGGTGGAAGGCGTTCACCTGCGTGGCGGCAAGGTCGCCCGCGGGGGGCTGCGCTGGTCCGATCGCCACGAGGACTTCCGTACCGAAGTGCTGGGGCTGGTCAAGGCGCAGCAGGTGAAGAATGCGGTCATCGTGCCGGTGGGCGCCAAGGGGGGCTTCGTCTGCAAGCGCTTGCCCGAAGGGGGCGATCGTGACGCGATCCAGCAGGAAGGCATTGCCTGTTACAAGATATTCATTCGTGCCTTGCTCGATGTCACCGACAATCTCGAGAGCGGCGAGATCGTACCGCCAGAGCATGTGGTTCGTCATGATGAGGACGATCCCTACCTGGTGGTGGCCGCCGACAAGGGCACCGCGACCTTCTCGGATATCGCCAACGAGATCTCGCTTGAATACGGCCACTGGCTGGGCGATGCCTTTGCCTCGGGCGGAGCCAACGGTTATGACCACAAGAAGATGGGCATCACCGCCAAGGGGGCGTGGGAGTCGGTCAAGCGACACTTCCGTGAACTGGGGATCAATACCCAGGCCGATGAGTTCACCGTGCTTGGCATTGGCGATATGGCCGGTGACGTCTTCGGCAATGGCCTGCTGCTGTCGGACAAGATCCGCCTGGTAGGTGCTTTCAACCACCTGCACATCTTCGTCGACCCGGATCCGGATCCCGGCAAGTCGTTCAATGAACGCAAGCGAATGTTCGACCTGGCGCGCTCCAGCTGGGAAGACTATGACAGCAAGCTGATCTCCAAGGGGGGCGGGGTCTTCAAGCGTAGCGCTAAATCGATCCCTATCTCGGACGAAATGAAGGCGCTATTCGATATCAGCGAGGACAAGCTGGCGCCCAATGAACTGATTAGCGCGATGCTCAAGTCGCGAGTCGACCTGGTCTGGAACGGCGGGATCGGAACCTACGTCAAGTCGAGCGAAGAGAGCGATGCCGATGTGGGTGACAAGGCGAACGATGCCCTGCGGATCAATGGCGAAGACCTGCGGTGTCGCGTGGTCGGCGAGGGGGGCAACCTGGGCCTGACTCAACGTGGCCGCATGGAAGCCGCCAAGCGAGGGGTGCGGGTCAACACCGACTTCATCGACAACGCCGGCGGGGTCAACTGCTCCGACCATGAGGTCAATATCAAGATCCTGCTCGACGATGTGGTCAAGCGGGGTGATCTGACCTGCAAGCAGCGCAATGAGTTGCTTGCCGGCATGACCGAAGACGTGGGCCAACTGGTCCTGAGAAGCAACTACCGGCAGACCCAGGCGTTGTCGCTTTCCGAGATTCTTTCACGGGAAGGCCTGGGACCGTACCGCCGCTTCATCAACGAACTGGAAGCCAAGGGACAGCTCGATCGTGAGCTCGAATTCCTGCCCAGCGATGAGCAATTGCTGGAGCGGTCGAGCGCGGGCGAGGGGCTGACGCTGCCTGAACTCTCGGTGCTCATTTCCTACGCCAAGAGCGTCATGCAGGGCGATTTGATTGCCTCGGACATTCCCGACGATCCCTACCTGCAGCAGCATCTCGAGCGGGTATTCCCGCCGATTCTGGTCGAACGTTTCACAGATGAGATGTACGAGCACCGCTTGAAGCGGGAAATCGTGGCCACGCAGATAGCCAACGATCTGGTCGATCACATGGGGATCGTCTTTGCCCGGCGGCTGATCGACACCACCGGGGCCAACCGGGCGGAAATCGCTCGTGCCTATGTCATCGCTCGCGATAGCTTCAACCTCAACGGCCTGTGGCAGCAGATCGAATCGCTGGACAATCAGGTCGAGAGCCATGTCCAGTACCGCATGATGCTCGATCTCATGCGCCTGCTACGGCGCGCCACACGCTGGTTCCTGCGTCAACGCAGTGGCATGACGGTGAAGGATAGCATCGGCCACTTCGCGCCCCGGTTGGCGCAGCTCCAGGAAAGCCTGGGTGAGCGGCTGCGGGGCGACGAGCGCGAGGCCTGGGAAGCCCGCCGCGAAGAGCTCGTCTCGGCAGGCGTGCCCGAGGAACTGGCAAGTGCGGTGGCCTCGGCGCCCAGCCTGTATTCCGGTCTGGGTATCATCGAAGCTGCCAAGCTCTCTGGCGAAAAGATCCAGCAGGTGGCAGAGGTCTTCTACGAGGTGGGGCACCGGCTCGAGTTGCCCCGCGTCATCGAGCAGATCAACGAGCTCGAGGTCAGCGATAGTTGGCAGGCCCAGGCACGCGAGACCTTCCGCGATGATTTGGACCGCCAGCAACTGGCGCTGACCGTACGCGTGATCAAGCTCGATGACGCCCCACGTGATGTGGAGCCTCGTGTGGCCTGCTGGATCGAGCGGCACGACTCGCTTTACCGGCGCTGGTGCGGCTTGCTGGAGGAGCTGCGGTCCGGCTCTCAAGGTGGGTATGCGCTGTTTGCGGTGGCTATCCGCGAACTCGTCGACCTGGCCGAGAGCAATATCGAAGGGCATCCCCTCCCCGGCAACGACCCCCGCCAATGGCGGGGTTCGTCGTTTTGGAACGGGTGGCGTATAATCGCCGCCCAATCGTGTTTGTACCATTCGGTCCCGTTTCCCCCGAGGAGTTTCATGTACCCCCAGGCCCGCTCCCTGCTGTTTCGACTCGACCCGGAAACCGCCCATGGTGTAACACTACGTGGCCTGGCGCTGGCGCATCGCCTGGGATTGGCCTCACGCCTGGCAGGGGGGGCCTGTATTGATGATCCGGTCGAGGTAATGGGGCTGCGGTTCCCCAACCGAGTGGGCCTGGCCGCGGGGCTGGACAAGAATGGCGATCATCTCGATGCGTTGGGTGCCCTGGGGTTCGGTTTTGTCGAAGTGGGCACCGTGACGCCCAAGCCCCAACCGGGCAACCCCAAGCCACGCCTGTTTCGCCTGCCCGAGCGCAAGGCGATCATCAATCGGATGGGGTTCAACAACGCCGGGGTCGAGCACCTGATAGCACGGGTCCAGGCCCGCCGTTTCGATGGCATCCTCGGCATCAATATCGGCAAGAACCTGACGACACCGGTCGAGAACGCGGTGGACGATTATCTTTACTGCCTGGAGCGAGTTCACCCGCATGCCGATTACGTCACGGTGAATATCTCTTCACCCAATACGCCAGGCTTGAGGACGCTTCAGTTCGGCGAACAGCTCGATGCTTTGCTGGGCGCACTTCGGGATGCCGCTTCACGGCTCGACCGGGAGCGAGGTAGGGCGGTACCGTTGACGGTCAAGATTGCACCGGACATGAGCGCCGAAGAAATTGAATTGGTTGCTGGTTCCTTGTCGGCCAATGCCATCGATGGTGTGATCGCCACCAACACCACCGTATCCCGTGAGGCAGTGGCTGGCGTGCCCTACGCCGATGAGCAGGGGGGGCTTTCGGGGGCTCCCGTCTTCGAGGCGTCGAATACGGTGATTCGGGAATTGCGGCGGCATTTGCCTGAGCTGCCGATCATTGGGGTGGGGGGTATCGACAGCGGCCAGGCGGCAGCCGATAAGCTAGCGGCGGGGGCTGATCTGGTGCAGCTCTACACCGGCTTCATTTATCGAGGACCGACGCTGGTGCGTGAGTGTGCCGAGGCACTGCTTCGCGGATGATACTGAACGTGCCAATGTGCCAATGTGCCAATAGAGCCTAGTGAAGTCGAGGTTGGCATCGAATGAGCAGGGCGACGTAAAAAGGCCCGTGTCCATGCACGGGCCTTGCCACTTCACCTGATGATGAAGGATGTAAAAGGGGTCACATTACCATGGGGTTCTTGTGAATGCCGGAGACTCCCGTCATGCCGGCCCACTGGTCCCCACGACCTTCACGCCAACCGCTCATCCAATATTCGCGCAAATTGACGTCCTGACTGGGACAATCATCTCGGGAGCGGCCCGAGATACCGGCCTTGTAGCCATGAACATAAGCACGCTGGAAGCGATCACGTTTCTGTCGTTTCATCGGATGACCTCATAGATGAACCAATTGTTGTACGAACGCCTCACAACCCATGCATGAGCGAAGGAAGAAGGTCGGGTTTCTCAACCCTTGGCCAGTCTCTCTCCCCGCACACTCGAGGTGTCCGCGAACATGAACGCATGCGTCATCCGGTAGCTACCTTTTATACATCTAGCCCATATCATGACCTCTTGTCGACAATCAATTTGGCATAAGGGCATTATCAAAGTGAAGTTACAGTCATATGTCGAAACTAATACCGCCAGATGAACATTCGCGCGAGGCCATCATGACGGAAACCCTGCGTTTTTTTGCTTCATGTCCCAAGGGTATCGAGGCCCAGCTGGCCAGTGAACTCGAGGCTTTCGGCGCAAAGGTCACCAAGACCACGGTGGCGGGTTTGCATTTCGAAGGGCCTCTCGAGGCAGGCTACCGTGCGTGTTTGTGGTCACGTCTGGCCAACCGGATCGTGCTGTGCCTGATTCGCGAAGAAGGAATGACAGGGCCCGAACGTATCAGAGAGGCGACCCAGTCGATCGGCTGGGAAAATCATCTGGCCCCGGGGGCGACGCTGGCGGTGGACTTCCATGGCACGTCCGATCAGATGCGCCATACCCGCTTCGGCGCCCAGACCGTCAAGGACGGTGTAGTCGATCGTCTGCGGATTGCCGAGCGGCCGCGACCCACCATCGATCTCAAGCAACCCGATCTGCGCTTGTATGCCCATTTGCATCGCGAAAGGCTGACGCTGGGCATCGACCTGTCGGGGGATAGTCTCCATAAGCGTGGCTATCGACGTGAGCTGGGACATGCGCCGCTCAAGGAGAACCTGGCCGCAGCTCTGCTGATACGCGCGGATTGGCCCAGCCGGGCCAAGGCCGGGGAAGCGCTGGTCGACCCCCTGTGCGGTTCCGGCACGTTGGTGATCGAGGCAGCATTGATGGCGGCCGACATCGCGCCCAACCTCAACCGTGAGCGTTTCGGTTTTCATGGCTGGTCAGGCCACGATTCTGCGTTATGGCTTGAACTCAAGCGTGAGGCCGACGCCCGCGCCAGTATCGGACGCAAGCGCTGCAAGTCGCAGCTCTTCGGGTTCGACCAGAGCCCGCAAGCCATTGCCGCAGCCAAGGCCAACGCCATGCGGGCCGGGTTACCGGCCCTGATCGAATTCCGTGGCGGCTCGGTCGCCGGCCTGGTGCGCCCCCAGACGCTGACGGCCAACACTGGCTTGGTCATTACCAACCCGCCGTATGGCGAACGCCTGGGCGAGCTGCCTTCCCTGGTGCCGTTGTATGCCGAGCTGGGCCAGCGGGTTCGCGAGCAGTTTCCCGGCTGGGAGCTGGCCTTGTTCACCGGAAACCCCGAGCTGGGGCACCGTACCGGGCTGCGCGCCCGTAAGCAGTACGCCTACAAGAATGGCCCCATCGATTGCAAGTTGCTGCTGATCGACGTGCCGGCGCAGGATGAAGCAGGCGAGCAACCGACGCCCGACACGCCGCCGAGTCCGCCCGCCAAGCCGGCACGCTCCCAAGGCGCACAGATGTTCGCCAACCGTCTGGAAAAGAACCGCAAGCGCCTCAAGAGCTGGCTCAAGCGGTCGGGCGAGACATGCTATCGCGTCTATGACGCCGACATGCCGGAGTATGCGCTGGCCATCGACGTGTACGGCGAGCGTGTGCATGTGCAGGAGTATGCACCGCCGAAGTCGATCGACCCCGCCCAGGCACAGCGGCGCCTGCTCGATGCGTTGGGGGTCATACCCGGGGTGCTTGGCGTCAGCCCCGATCATGTGTATTTCAAGCAGCGCGAGCGCCAGGCAGGCAAGGCGCAATATCAGAAGCAGGCGGCCAGCGGCGAGCGGTTCCAGGTGCGCGAGGGCCGCGCCCTGTTGTGGGTCAACTTGCGTGATTATCTCGACACGGGACTCTTCCTTGATCACCGGCCGGTGCGGCGCATGCTCGCCGAGATGGCGCCCGGCAAGCGTTTTCTGAACCTGTTCTGCTATACCGGAACGGCGACGGTCCAGGCGGCCTTGGGCACAGAGGCTAAGGGCGGGGCGACGGATAGCATCAGCGTCGATCTGTCGAATACCTATCTCGAATGGGCGCGTGACAACCTCGCCCTGAACCGATTGGATCCGACCCGTCACCGGGTCGTGCGGGACGATTGCTTCCGCTGGCTGGAGACGGCAGGCAGCGAGTTCGATCTGATCTTCCTCGATCCTCCGACCTTCTCGAACTCCAAGCGCATGGAGGAGACGTTGGACATTCAGCGCGATCACGCGAAACTCATCGAGCTGACCATGGCGCGCCTGGCTCCGGGTGGAACCCTGGTGTTCTCGAACAACCAGCGTCGCTTCGTCATGGATGCGTCGGTAACCGCGCGGTACGAGGTTCAGGATATTTCGACGAAGACGTTCGATCCCGACTTCACACGTCGCCCCGACCTGCATCACTGTTTCCTGCTGCGTCACCGGGAGGGGGCATGATCCGTCTATCGCTCTACACCACGCTGGGCTGCCATTTGTGCGACGCGCTGGAGCATCACCTGGCGCGGCTATGTGCGACGTCGTATGCGCTCGAAAAGGTCGAGATCGCCGAGGATGACGCCCTGGCCGAGCGCTACGGCATGAGGATACCGGTACTGGTGGACGAGCACGGGGCCGAGCTCGATCGTGGCTTCGATGCCGAACGACTGGCTGCCTGGCTGGCGGAACGGGGTTGGCTTCGTGAGCCCGAGGAAAGCCCGACGGCAACGGCCAGGGCTCCGACTGGGGCCGTCATGCGCGGCGGCCGACGCTACTTGGGGTGAATGTCAGGCGTTATCGAGCAATGAGAGCTGCCTGACGGCATCGCGTCCTTCGGGCGTGTCGTCCTGGGCTTCCAGCACCTTGCGGAAGCCCCGCGAGCCCTGGATGGTGGCGACATCCTCAAGCCACATCAGCGCCTGGTCGTGATCCTCGGCCAGTTGATGCTTGAGCCCCCCGAACTGAGTGCCGATCTGTCCCCAGGCGCGGCTGAAGATCCAGTCGCCGAACATATCCTGATGGATATGCACCAGTACATAATCATGGTCACTTTCCCAGCGAACGATCACTCGGCGGCTCCTGCAGTTGTCGGCGGCTTATTGCCCTCGGCAGGGCACGCCTAAGATGGCTGCGGTATTGTAACCCCACGGACGCAGCGAACAAGGAGCGAACCCATGCATCTACTCGTGGATCGCAATGTCCCCCTGGCCGAAGGCTTCTTCGGTGAGCTGGGGGAGGTGACCCGCATTCCGGGTCGTGAGATTAGCGCCGAGCATGTCCGCGATAAGGATGCGCTCATCGTGCGCTCCACCACGCGAGTGAATGCTGACTTGCTTGAAGGCTCCCGGGTCAGGTTCGTGGCGACCTGTACCATCGGTACCGATCACGTCGATCTCGATTACCTCAAGGACAAGGGGATTGGTTTCGCCAGCGCCCCGGGCAGCAATGCCGAATCCGTCGGCGATTATGTGCTGGCAAGCTTGATGACGCTCGCCCAGTCCGAGGGGGTTCCCCTGACCGAGCGCAAGGTGGGCATACTCGGGGCCGGGAATGTGGGCGGCCGTGTGTGGCAGCGCCTTGCCGCGCTGGGCGTCGATTGCCTGGTCTGCGATCCGCCTCGCGCGGAACGAGAGGCCCATAACGACTTCGTTGGCGTGGATGCACTGATTGAACAGTGCGATGTGCTGTGTGTTCACACACCGTTGGTGCGTGAGGGCAACCACCCCACCCATCACCTTCTCGATGCCACGCGTATCGACGCACTTGCGCCGGGGACTTGGTTGGTCAGTGCAGGACGCGGGGAATGCGTGGATAACGATGCACTGCATCAGCGCCTGATACGGCGCGGCGATCTGCGTACCGTCCTGGATGTCTGGGAAGGAGAGCCCGCCTGTGATCCTGGCTTGATGACCAAGGTAGACATCGCCACGCCACACATTGCGGGGCATAGCCTGGATGGCAAGATGCGGGGCACAGAGATGGCCTACCAGGCGCTGGTCACGCATTTCGGGCTGCCCGCTCGCCACAGCGTGGCATTGCTTCAACCGGGGCCATGGCTGCGAGAAATTACGCTGGATTCAGATACCCCGCCCCTCGAGGCCCTGTCGATTGCAATCAGGGGGTGTTACGACATCCGGCGCGATATGGCGAGCTTTCTACGCTATGTCGATTACTACGGCACAAGTACGGGATTCGACCGCTATCGCTCCGAATATCCCGTTCGGCGTGAGTTTTCTACCGTGAGCGTGCGACTGGAGGGAGGGGAGGCCGATCATTCTCTGCGGACATTGCTCGAGGCGGCCGGTTTCAGCGTGGCAGCTTAGGCGCGGTCCTGCATCGCAGGTCGCCTGGATGGGACAAAGGCCCGCTCTAGAGCGGCCTTTGTCGTCAGCGAGATCCGCTTAGCGGTAGGCTGCTTCCTTCAGGGCTCTGATACGATCGTCCAGCGGCGGGTGACTGGCGAAAAGACGCTCCATGAGCTTGCGTGACTTGCCGGTAGTGATACCGAAGGCGGTGAACGTTTCAGGCATCTGGTTGGGCATTTCGGATTCCGACTTGAGACGTGCCAGGGCGTTGATCATCGAGCCGCTGCCGGCCAACTTGGCACCGGCTGCGTCGGCGCGATATTCGCGGAAGCGTGAGAACCAGGCCACGATCATCGAGGCGACCAGGCCAAACACGATCTCGGCCACGATCACTACCGCGAAGTAGCCCATGAATCCCAATCCGCCACCGTCATCGCGGCTGCGCAGGAAGTTGTCCACCACATGCGCCACGATCCGAGCGAAGAACATCACGAAGGTGTTGAGCACCCCCTGGATCAGGGCCAGCGTGACCATATCACCGTTGGCCACATGCCCGATCTCGTGGGCCAGTACTGCCCGCACCTCTTCGGGGCGCATGCGATTCAGGAGACCCGCCGAGACGGCGACTAGCGCATCGTTCTTGTTCCAGCCCGTCGCGAAGGCATTGGATTGTTGCGCGGGGAATATGCCCACTTCAGGCATCTTGATTCCGGCATCGCGAGACAGTTCTGCCACGGTGTCGACCAGCCATTGCTCGGTGGAGTTACGTGGCTGTTCGATGACTTGAGTACCCGTGGAGCGCTTGGCCATCCACTTGGACAGGAACAGCGAGACCATCGAGCCGGCCATGCCGAACACGAAGCAGAAGATCAGCAACGAGTTCATGTTCAGACCGTTGGCGTTGAGGTAAGGCTCGACGCCCAGTAAACGCAGGGTAATGCTGGCCACCAGCACGATTGCCAGGTTGGTGGCCAGGAACAGCACGATTCGCATCATGTAAGGGTTTCTCCTGAAACGGCCCGTGAGCCTATCGGCTCATTACCGGAACTGCTTGTTTAGATACGGGCGTCGCCGTTAGGTTTCAAGGGACGCCCAGTCAATCGCGCCACCATCGCCGATCGCTATTTCGATAGCGTTACCGGCGACGGTGTCACTGTCGATAGCGTTCGAGGAACCCAGCGAAGCGATCCAGGGCGTCGCCCAGTTGCTCGGCCCAGGGCAGCGTGACGATACGCAGGTGGTCGGGGTCCGGCCAGTTGAACGCTGTGCCCTGAACCAGAAGAATCTTTTCCTGCAGGAGCAGGTCGAGCACCAGTTTCTGGTCGTCGTGGATGGGGTAGACCTTGGGGTCGAGCTTGGGGAAGGCATACAGCGCCCCCTTGGGCTTGACGCAGGAAACCCCGGGGATCGCGTTGAGTTTCTCCACGGTAATGTCGCGCTGGGCACGCAGGCGACCACCGGGCAGGATCAGGTCGTTGATCGACTGATAGCCCCCGAGTGCCGTCTGGATGGCGTGCTGGGCCGGCACGTTGGCACACAGGCGCATCGATGCCAGCATGTTAAGCCCCTGAATGAAATCAGCGGCCCGCTGCTTGGCAATCCCCCCCGAGAGAATCATCCAGCCAGAGCGGAAGCCGGCACAGCGATAGCTCTTGGAGAGTCCGTTCATGGTCACCACCAGCTGGTCATCGTCGGCCAACGCACCAGTGGAAACGTGTTCCACATCGTCATACAGGATCTTGTCGTAAATCTCATCGGAGAACACCACGAGATGGTGCTCGCGGGCGATGGCCAGCAGTTCCCGAATCACTTCGGGCGGGTAGACCGCGCCGGTGGGGTTGTTGGGGTTGATCAATACGATAGCGCGGGTATGGCTGGTGATCTTGTTACGGATATCGGCCATGTCCGGGGCCCAGTCGGCCTGCTCGTCGCATAGGTAATGCACGGGACGTCCGCCCGAGAGGTTGGCAGCGGCGGTCCACAAGGGGTAGTCCGGCGCGGGGATCAGGACCTCGTCGCCATCGTTGAGCAGCGCCTGCATGGTCATCACGATCAGCTCGGACACCCCGTTGCCGATGAAGATGTCCTCGATCCCGACCCCTGGAATACCCTTGCGCTGGCACTCCTGCATCACCGCCTTGCGTGCCGAGTAAAGTCCCTTGGAATCGCAGTAGCCCTGAGCCGTGGGCAGGTTGCGCATCACATCCTGAAGGATCTCTTCCGGCGCCTCGAAGCCGAACGGTGCGGGATTGCCGATGTTCAGCTTGAGAATGCGCTGGCCTTCCTCTTCCAGGCGCTTGGCGTGGTCGAGCACCGGGCCGCGGATGTCATAGCAGACGTGATCGAGTTTATGGGACTTGCGGATCGTAGTCGGGGTGTCCATGTAGTGTCCGTCGAATGTAAGGGTCTTATGATCGGTCTTCATCGCTGTCATCGGTCGTATCGTCGACCTCGACGGGCGGCGGGGGAATATCCGCAGGTGTTTCGAGGGTGATCGGGCCCAGCTTGCCGTCGCGAAGTTCGTGCAGCAACACTTCGGCTCCGCGGTGTAGATCGATCTCTCCGCCCGGGCGCAGTCCACCGCGCTTGGAAGCGATTTCGCGAACGAGAGCGGTACCGTCGAAGCCGGCCAACGCCAGGAAGTCGGGCCGCTGAGGGCCGTCCGCTTCGACATGTTCGGCATCGGGGTTACCGGTATAGGTGGGCAACTCCTTGAGCTTGTAGCGTTGGACCAGGCTTTGGGGGTATCGCTTGGCCAATTCAGCGGCCGCGACCATGGCCACGTCGAGATAGTCCATGGCGGTATCGCGAATCGCGCCACTCGCCGCCAGGCGATAGGCGCTGGCCTGGTCCTCGATCTTGGGCCACAGCACCCCCGGCGTATCGATGAGCGCGACACGACCCTCGATACGGACTTTCTGCTGGCGCTTGGTCACGGCCGGTTCATTGCCTGTCTTGGCGATCTTGCGGCCCGCCAATCCATTGATCAGGGTCGATTTCCCCACGTTTGGAATGCCCATGACCATGACTCTGACATCGCGATCGGCGCGGATATGCCCGGCCAATTCATGACACAGCTTGGGAATGCGCTTGAGCTCGCGGGCATTGGTGGTCGTCACCGACAAGGCACGCGTATTCTCCTGGGCGTCGAAATGCGCCACCCATTCCTGAGTGCGCTCAGGGTCGGCAAGGTCGGCGCGTGACAGAATCTTGAGCACCGGCTTGTGCTCGGTCAGCTCGGCCAGCATGGGATTGGCGCTGGAGTAGGGCAGCCGGGCATCAAGCACTTCGAGGACCACGTCGATCTCGGGTAATGCCTCCTTGATCTGGCGACGTGCCTTGTTCATGTGTCCCGGGAACCAGCCGAGCATCGTCTTTCTCCTGCACGCAATTGAAATCGGTCGCCTATCTTAGCAGAAGGGCGACCGATTCCGTGTGGCAGGAATGCGTTGTTAGAAAGGGTTATTCGTCGGGATGGAAATCCAGGGCCACGGAATTGATGCAGTAGCGCAGGCCAGTGGTCTCACGTGGCCCATCGGGAAAGACGTGCCCCAGATGGGCATTGCAATGCGAGCACACGACTTCAGTGCGTTGCATGCCGTGGGACGCGTCGTCTTGCTCTTCCACCGAGCCCGATCCTAGCGGACGATCGAAGCTCGGCCAGCCGCAACCCGAGTCGAACTTGTGCTCATTCTCGAACAATGGCGCATGGCAACAAACACAGTGATAAATGCCCTGCTGGTCGCTCACTTCGTGATCGCCGGTGAAGGGCCTTTCAGTGCCTTTCTCACGGGTGACGCGGTACTGCTCGGGTGTTAGCTGGCTTTGCCATTCGGCATCACTCTTTTCGACCTTCTTGCGCATGGCAATTCTCCGTCCGATTCCAACTGGGTCTGTGCTCGCTATGCTGGCCTCTTGGCCCCCGGTCTGGCAATGGCTGGGGGCTGTTTCCAGCATAGCGCGTCCTGTCGATAACGACGGCTACTCGGCATGCTTGACAGGCCCCAGGCCGCTCAGTAACATACGCGCCACCTTGTCGAGGCAAGCGATGCGTCCCATTCGTCTAGTGGTCTAGGACACCGCCCTTTCACGGCGGGAACAGGGGTTCGAACCCCCTATGGGACGCCACCTCGTACAGGTATCGGTTGCGGGAATAGCTCAGTGGTAGAGCATCGCCTTGCCAAGGCGAGGGTCGCGAGTTCGAATCTCGTTTCCCGCTCCATAGCGAAGTGCCGGATGCAGGTATTGTGAGAGTCGCGAGCTGGAACGCCAGCCCGGTCGAATCACTTTTCCCGCTCCAAAAGAAAAGCATTACCTACGTCCCATTCGTCTAGTGGCCTAGGACACCGCCCTTTCACGGCGGTAACAGGGGTTCGACCCCCCTATGGGACGCCACCTTCTCTCAGGAAGGTGAACGGAAGAAAGCAGTAGAATAGCAAGCGGGAATAGCTCAGTGGTAGAGCATCGCCTTGCCAAGGCGAGGGTCGCGAGTTCGAATCTCGTTTCCCGCTCCATAGCGAAGTGCCGGATGCAGGTATTGTGAGAGTCGCGAGCTGGAACGCCAGCCCGGCTAACGGCAGCCCCGTCGAATCACTTTTCCCGCTCCAAAAGAAAAGCATTACCTACGTCCCATTCGTCTAGTGGCCTAGGACACCGCCCTTTCACGGCGGTAACAGGGGTTCGAACCCCCTATGGGACGCCACCTTCTCTCAGGAAGGTGAACGGAAGAAAGCAGTAGCATATCAAGCGGGAATAGCTCAGTGGTAGAGCATCGCCTTGCCAAGGCGAGGGTCGCGAGTTCGAATCTCGTTTCCCGCTCCAAAACGAAGTGCTGGATGCAGGCATTGTGAGGGTCGCGAGCTGGAACGCCAGCCCGGTCGAATCACTTCTCCCGCTCCAAAACGAAGTGCCGGATGCAGGCATTGTGAGGGTCGCGAGCTGGAACGCCAGTCCGATCGAATCACGTTCCCGCTCCAATCTCAGAATTACGTCCCATTCGTCTAGTGGTCTAGGACACCGCCCTTTCACGGCGGGAACAGGGGTTCGAACCCCCTATGGGACGCCATCTGTGTTCTCTGCACGTTTACCTTCCCCAAGCTTCAAACCACCTCTACATGGTGCCCGCCACGCTTGGCATTTGCTGCTAAGGTGTTGCTGTGCATTGAAATCGCGGGCGTGCGGCCGCATATCCGGTGGTCTACGTTTTCCTTCGACTCCACGACAGGTGTTCCGATGGCCGAACCGGCTCTGTCCATTCGTGGCCTGACCAAGGCCTACGGCAACGGGTTTCGTGCCTTGAAAGGCATCGACCTCGATGTCGCCCAAGGCGATTTCTTCGCCTTGCTAGGGCCCAATGGGGCCGGCAAGTCCACCACGCTGGGTATCGTCTCCTCCCTGGTCCAG
This sequence comes from Litchfieldella xinjiangensis, assembly GCF_000759345.1. GTDB lineage: Bacteria > Pseudomonadota > Gammaproteobacteria > Pseudomonadales > Halomonadaceae > Litchfieldella_A > Litchfieldella_A xinjiangensis. The sequence continues at coordinate 833,435 of NZ_JPZL01000001.1, read as the reverse complement.
AAAACCGCCGGCAAGGTCTCGGTATTCGGGATCGACATCGACGAGGACTTCGCGCGTGCCAAGTACCATCTCGGTGTGGTCCCCCAGGAATTCAACTTCAACCAGTTCGAGAAAGTGGACGACATCATCCATGCCCAGGCTGGGTATTACGGCATGCCAATGCGTGAAGCCAAACCGCGTGCCGAGACCCTGCTCAAGGATCTGGGGCTATGGGACAAGCGCAAGGGCAGTGCTCGCATGCTCTCGGGTGGCATGAAGCGACGGCTGATGATTGCACGGGCATTGATGCATCGGCCCAAGCTATTGATTCTCGATGAGCCCACGGCCGGTGTGGACATCGAACTCCGGCGCAGCATGTGGGACTACATGCGCCGCATCAATCGTGAGGAAGGCACCACGATCATCCTCACCACGCACTATCTCGAAGAAGCCGAAAGTCTGTGCCGTAACATCGCCATCATCAACAATGGCGAAATCGTTCAGAACACGAGTGTGCGCGACCTGCTAGCACAGCTTGATACCGAAACGTTTCTGCTCGACCTGTCGCGCCCGACCGAGTCGGTGCCGGTCGTCCAGGGCTTCGAGGTACAGCAGATCGAAGGCAGTCAACTCGCGGTGTTGGTCAAGCGTGGCCAACGTCTCAATGACCTCTTTCAACAGCTTTCGTCACAGGGACTCGAAGTGGTGTCGATGCGTAACCGTGCCAACCGTCTGGAGGAGATGTTTGTTTCCATGGTCGAGCATAGCAATGGGGGGAAAACGGGCGCCCCGACCCAGGGTATCGATGCCGCTCAGGACGCAAGTGACGATAGGGAGGGTGCGCGCCGATGAGCCCCACCCAGATCGCCATTGCCCTGTGGACCGTCGTACTCAAGGAAATCAAGCGCTTCATGCGGATCTGGCCACAGACCCTGTTGCCGCCCTCGATTACCATGACCATGTACTTCATCATCTTTGGCAACCTGATCGGTTCCCGTATCGGTGCCATGGACGGCTTCTCGTACATGGATTACATCGTACCCGGCCTGATCATGATGTCGGTGATTACCAATAGCTACTCCAACGTGGCCTCATCGTTCTTCTCCAACAAGTTCCAGCGCAGCGTGGAGGAGATGATGGTATCGCCGATGCCCAACTGGGTAATCCTGACAGGCTTCGTGGTCGGCGGTATGGCTCGCGGCCTGGGGGTGGGCGTCATCGTGACGATCGTCTCGCTGTTCTTCACGCAAATCAGTGTCGAACATCCGATACTCACCGTGGCCGTGGTGGTGCTGACTGCGGCGCTTTTCTCCTTGGGCGGTTTCATCAATGCGTTGATGGCGGACAAGTTCGACGATATCTCGATTGTTCCGACATTCGTCCTTACTCCGCTTACATATCTGGGCGGGGTGTTCTATTCGATCAGCATGCTTCCTGAGTTCTGGCAGGGTGCCTCGATGCTCAACCCGATTCTTTATATGGTCAACGTGTTCCGCTATGGCTTCCTGGGGGTTTCGGATATTCCCGTCGGCATAGCCCTCTCCGCCATCCTGGCCTTTATCATCGGGCTCTTCGTGATGGCGCTGTGGATGCTGGAGCGTGGCAAGGGGATCCGTTCATGACACATGATCGTCCCGAGATATTGCAGGATGCCCCGCTGGGGCGCGATTCGGCTTACCCCGAACAGTACGATGCCGGGCTGTTGTACCCGATCGAGCGGGCAGCCAACCGTAAGCCGCTGGGCATCGAAGAACGCAAGCTTCCCTTCATCGGTGAGGATGAGTGGCATGCCTTTGAGCTTTCCTGGCTGAATGGCAGAGGTAAGCCCGTCGTGGCCGTGGCGCGATTCCGCCTGCCCGCCGAGTCTCCCTGCCTGATCGAGTCGAAGTCCTGGAAGCTCTACCTCAACAGCTTCAATCAGACGCGCTTCGCAAGCCGTGACGAAGTACGTGAGACGTTGCTTCGCGATCTCTCTGCAGTGGCCGGGGCGCCCATTGTCGTCGATTTGCTCGGGGTGGATGACGAGGCGCTCATGCCTCGCCAGTTGCCGGGGGAGTGCCTGGACGAGCTGGATATCGAGATCGACGATTACACACCAAGCCCGGCGCTACTGAGCGTTGGCGACACGATCGTTGAAGAGACACTCCACTCACACCTGCTCAAGTCGAATTGTCCGGTCACCGGCCAGCCTGATTGGGGCAGCGTGATGATTCGCTACCGGGGCCCGAGGATCGAGCGTGAGGGCTTGCTCAAGTACCTGGTTTCCTACCGGCAACACCAGGATTTTCATGAGCACTGCGTCGAGCACTTGTTCATGGACTTGATGGCACGCACCAAGCCTGAGCGGCTGCTGGTATTGGCGCGTTACGTACGGCGCGGCGGACTGGATATCAGCCCTTGGCGAGGCACACCGGGAGAGCGGCCGCCCGAGCCGTTACGTCTGGCCCGGCAGTGATTACCTGCGTTAAGCTGAGAGGCATTCTCGATTCGTACGTAACTAAACGTAGCCGCAGGAGATCTCGATGGATGCGATGACGCTACTGCATGAGCGTAGTTCGATGGGCAAACTCGTCGGCCCTGCGCCGTCACCCGAACAGCTCGATGCGCTTTATCGGGCTGCGCTGCGCGCGCCCGACCACAAGGAACTGACGCCGTGGCGTTTCATCGAGTTCAGTGGTGATGGACTCAGCCGGTTGGGCGAGCTGTTTGCCGAAGCGGAGTTTCGCGCCGACCCCGATGCAACGGATACCACACTCGACGCCGCACGCAAGAAACCCTTGCGAGCCCCGATGATCATCGCTGTTATCGCTCGGGTGACGCCGGATCTTCCCAAGGTGCCCAAGCTCGAACAGGTCATTTCCGCAGGGTGTGCCGCCCATGGCATCCTGCTGGCTGCACACGCCCAAGGGCTTGGCGCGATGTGGCGCAGTGGGCACTATGCGTTCGATGACACGGTTCGCAAGGGGCTTGATGCCGGGGAGCATGACGAGATCGTCGGTTTTCTCTATCTGGGGCAGCCTGGCGGCCGACACAAGCCGGTCCCTGAACGCACCCCGGATGACTTCGTCAAACATTGGCGCTGAGGTCTAGCATGCGCGATATCGGCACTCCCCATCCGCGGCTTCCGCTCCCCAAGGACGGGCAGGGGGAGGATCTGGCCGCGTTCCAGACCTGGCTGGGGGAGGCGATACCGCTCGTCCCGCAGCTGGGACTCTCACGCATGGAATGGCAGGATGATGTGCTCCGCTGGCATATCAATCTACAGCCCAATCTCAACGACAAGGGGACCGGCTTCGGGGGTGCGTTGTCCGCGCAGACCACGCTGATCGGATGGTGCTGGGTGACGCTCTGGCTACGTCGACAGGGTCTTCAGCAAGATGTCGTGGTGGCAGAAGCCAGCCAGCGTTTCAGTGCCCCGGTGACTGAGGACTATCGGCTCGACTGCCAGCCGCAGGATATCCATGCGGCGCATAGCTTGTCTGAGCGTCTCAATCAGCAGGGCAAGGGGCGTATCACTCTCATTCAGAAGCTCTATTGCCGTGAGAAGGTGTGTCTCGAGGCCTGCGGAGATTATGTCGTACTTCCGGCGAGAAAGCCGGACTGACCGGAAAAACGGCTTGCAAACACGCGCTTAGCTCGCTACCATTTGCGCCGTTCTTGAGGGACGCGCGACGTGCCCAGGAAACACAATGTGGAGAGGTGTCCGAGTGGTCGAAGGAGCACGCCTGGAAAGTGTGTAAGTCGAAAGGCTTCGAGGGTTCGAATCCCTCCCTCTCCGCCACAGAATAGAAAAAAGCCGCTGAATATTTCAGCGGCTTTTTTTTATTTTCAGCTTCAGGTAACGATCCATTGATAGAATTTTCGCCTGATATCCCGGATGCGGCTTAAGCGTGACATAGCCGCCTCGGGAAACGCGCTGGGCACGGTGTACGCTATCTGGCTCTTGACGTTGAGGCATAGGACGCGCTTCAGTAGTCATGCGCCCCTCAGGAGTAAACCATGGAACTGCCACGTAATCGATTCAAGGCGGCACTGGGCTCAGGCCCTCAATACGGCTGCTGGGCTGGGCTGGCCAGTGGCTATGCCGCCGAGGCCCTCGCCTCGACGGGCTTCGACTGGTTGCTGGTGGATGGAGAACATGCACCGAACACCATCGCCTCGCTGCTCGCCCAGCTGCAGGCCATTGCCGCCTACGATACCGCTGCGGTGGTGCGTCTGGTCAATCATGACCCCGCGTTGATCAAGCAGGTGCTGGATATCGGTGCCCAGACCTTGATGGTGCCTATGGTCGATACGCCTGAGCAGGCCGAGGCGCTGGTGGACGCCATGCACTATCCGCCACATGGCCGCCGTGGCATTGGTGGCGGGCTGATCCGCGCCACGCGCTGGGGCACCGTCGAGGACTACCTGGGCCAGGCACACCGCGAGCTATGCCTGATCGTACAGGTTGAGTCGCGCTCCGCGGTGAACAACGTCGAGGCGATCGCTGCGGTGGAGGGGGTCGATGCTCTGTTCATCGGGCCTTATGATCTCTCCGCCAGTCTCGGCCACCCGGGTAATCCTTCTCACCCGGACGTGCTGGCCTGCATTGAAACGGTAATCCACCAAGTCAAGGCGATGGGCAAGGCGGTGGGGATTCTCGCCCCTGATGCCGCCGATGCTCGCCACTACGCTTCACTGGGGAGCGACTTCATCGCCGCAGGTATCGATGTAATGCTCTTACACAAAGCCGCGCGGGCTACGCTCGAAGACTTGAAATGACGACGCAGGATCGAGTCGCTCTCCTTCCTTGAGACATATTGATAGGGAGGAAGCGCGTGGTAACGGTTAATTGAAGCGTCGAAGAAAAATCGCTGGGGTTTATAGTTTTATCTGATACATTAAACAGTAATAATTCGGGTGATCTCTAGCCTCAGGTTAGGCGGATTATGTTTTAAAACATGTCTACAGTTACAACATAGGTAATTGTGATTTTAATCAGTTGATCTAGCGTGCGATAAAATATTGCTAAATATGTTTTTCATTACATTAAGATCTGTTTGATCAGTAGAAAAATTAAAATTAATTTATTGCGGCGCAGCAATTAAGGGGATACCGTGAATATATATTCCCCTTGAGAATTATGTTCATGCCAACTACGACACCGTCATCTTCTTCATTAGATAATATTGAATCCTTTTCCGCTGATGAAACAAACGCCCTCTCATTCGATGATGAAGTCTTGAATTTTTGGGCCGAACGGGCGCGGATCCAACTGTCCGCGATGAATGCAATGACGGCCTATCTAAACTGAGTTCCGCGAGGCTCGGCTTCAACCTCAGGAACATGCATTTCAAGCTATTCCTCAGCATTAACGTCATAAATACGCTTTCCCGCCACGAACGTCTGCTGAGGCTGAAGCTTGCTGTCGAGCAACGTTATGTCAGCGTCGAAACCGATGCACAGATGGCCCTTGCTAGCGTGTAACCCAAGTACTCGGGCCACATTGGTGGTAATCAGGTGCAAGGCCGTCTCGAGGGGTAGCACGCCTTCATGCACGAGGCGTTGCCAGTCCGCAATCAGGGTCGTGTTCCTGGCGACTTTCATCCCGAGGTACGCCCCGTTGGCGTCGAATTCCGGCAAGCTGCCATTGCAGTCGGAACTCATGGTTATGCGCTCGGCGGGAACGCCACGCTCCAGAAGCCGAGACACAGCATCGAAGCTGGAAAGACCATCGCCTGCCTCTTCGAACGCCGTGACATCGACGCTTGCATTGAAGGTCAATGCGTAGTCTGCGGCTTCCTCAAGGAGGGCAGGGTGGCGATTCACGTGGGTAGGGATGATCTGGTCGGCGGGAATCTCGGTTTCGGCGAGCAATCTTCGCAGTGGTTCCAGCCCCCGTTTCCCGTCACCCAGATGGAAATGGCAGATACCCCGTTTGCCGGCGAGCATGGCACCAACGCGGGTATCGCTGACGATCCGCTCGATTTCATCCTGTCGCGGCTGGCTCGAGCGATGATCTGATATGGCGATTTCGCCCAGGCCGATGACTTCGGGGATCCAGGTCAGGTCGCGCTGGATGTCGCCGGTTAGCGTGGGAGGCGGGACGCGATACGCACCGGTATACATATACGCTGAAATCCCTTCGGCGCGCAGCCCACGCACCTTGGCCAGCAGGTCGGCCGGGGAGCGGCTGATGCTATCGGTGCCAAGCACGCCCACCACCGTGCCAATCCCCATGGCTGCGATTTCCCGAGCCGTAATCTCGGGGCAGCGTGTACCGCATCCGCCTTCGCCTCCCCCCCCGGTGACATGTACGTGCTGATCGATGAAAGCAGGAACGGCGATCAGGTGTGAGGCCTCTACCACTCGTACAGGCCATCCACTGGGAATATCGAGGTCGTTTCCCAAGGCGATGATTTTTCCCCCCGCCACAAGTATGTCTGCTGTCTCGAGCCGTTCGGGCGAGAAGACGGCGCCGACACGCAGCAACACCATTAGTCCGTCATATCGGTCGCTTGAAATCATGGTTGGCTCTCTGCGGCTTCTGCTGGGATATCCGGTAGAAACCGGCGCCCGCGAAGGCGCTCGGTGGCGCCCTCGACGTCCTCGATCAGGAGTACCAGCAGATCGCCCTCCCTGACCACATCGAACGCTTTATCGATGGCATGGCGTTCCTCCATGACCACCTCGACCTGGCAGCCGCCGGGCACCGACTCCGCCCCGGCACGCAGCAGATTAACGGTTTCACCGCCGGGACGACCTCGCGGATCGGTTTCATAGAGAAAGACGATGTCATGCATGCTGGCAAGTTGCGCGCCCAGGCTAAACAGATCCTCGTCGCGACGGTTGCCCGGTGCACTGGCCACGCTAATGCGACGATGTGCAGGAATGCGGCTCACGAGCTCGCTCAGGGCTTGTAGCGCCGGAACGTTATGGCCATAGTCGATCAGCACCTTGATGTCGCCGGCATCGATAAAGTTGGTGCGTCCTGGATTCTGTCCCGGTGTCGGATGAAATGTCTGCAGGCCCAACTGAATGTCGGCGATGCTGAGTCCCAGAGCATAGGCAGCGGCGCTGGCGGCCAGGGCATTGGCAACATTGAAGCGGGCGAGGCCTTCGAAGGTGATAGGGGCGTCCACCACCGGAATGATGGTGGCTTCGACATTGCCTTGGCGCATGACGATACGCCCGTCCTGAACCGTGAACGCGACTCCATGGCTTTGCACATGCTCGCGGACGGGCTCAGCGTCGGGATCCAGAGTGAAGTAGATGACGTCCCCCCTGGCCCATTCCTTGCTCGCCAGCACGCGAGGGTCGTCGGCATTGAGTACGGCCGTCCCTTGCTCGCGGACCGCGTCGATCACCACGGCCTTGCAGCGCGCCAGTTCATCGAGGGTGTGGATATCATTTTCTCCCAGATGATCGCTGGCAATGTTCAGCAGCACCCCGACCTGGCACTCATCGAAGCCCAGCCCGCGACGCATGATGCCGCCTCGCGCGACTTCCAGCACTGCATATTCGACGGTGGGCTCGCGAAGCACGGCCGCGGCCGCCTGTGGCCCGCTGTAATCGCCACGCATAATGGTATGGTTGTCGATCTCGATGGCACCCGTGCAGGCCGTACCGACACTGCGCCCGGCCTGGCGAAGAAGATGCGATATCAGGCGCACCGTGGTGGTTTTACCATTGGTACCCGTCACCGCAACGATGGGTATGCGCCCAGACTCCTGGGTATCGGGAAAGAGCATCTCGATGACGTGCTGGCCCACATCCCGGCCCGTGCCATGGGTGGGTGAAAGATGCATGCGGAACCCCGGGCCGGCATTGACCTCGACCACCGCAGCGGATTGTTCGTCCAAGGGGCGGGACACGGTCTCGGCCAGCAGGTCGATGCCGATGATATCGAGGCCGACCAGACGGGCAATGCGTTCTGCGGTGTATTTTACTTCTGGATGAACATCCTCGGTGACATCCGTTGCCGTGCCCCCGGTGCTCAGGTTCGCCGTCGACTTGAGATAGATGACTTCGCCTTCAGGGACGACACTTTCCATGGTCACGTTCTGCTGGGCTATCAGCCGATACGACTGCTCGTCCAGGTGGATCTGTGTCAGCAGGTTTTCATGGCCGATACCGCGTCGCGGGTCCTTATTCTCTTCATCTATCAATGCGTTCAGCGTTGTTTGCCCATCCCCGACCACATGAGCAGGGCGCCGTCGGGCGGCGGCCACCAGCTTGCCATCGACCACTAGCAGCCGGTGATCCTCACCCTTGACGAATCTTTCCACGATGACCGGTGGATTCTGTTGGGAGGCGATATTGAACGCTTCTCGCAGTGTCTCGTCATCGCCTATATCCGTGCTCACGCCGCGACCGTGATTGCCGATCACTGGTTTGACGACAACGGGAAAGCCAATATCGAGGACGGCCTCGAGTGCTTCTTCGATCGAGTGACAAATGTGCCCCTTGGGGACGGGGATACCGGCCTCACCGAGTACTTGTTTTGTCCAGTGCTTATCATCGGCGATGCCGTAGCTGAGCAGGCTCGTGCGGCCGGTCACCGTGGCCTGGATGCGTTGCTGACGGCAGCCGTGCCCCAGTTGGATATAACTGCTGTTCTCGTCAAGACGAGCGCAGGGAATACCTCGGCGGGTGGCTGCGTCGACGATCGAGGCGGTGGATGGCCCCAGCATATGTTCGTCGCGCACGTGCTTGAGACGAGTCACCGCCGAGGAGATATCGATCTCATCGCCATTGAAGAGCCGGGCGACGATATCGACGGCTTCCACACCGGCTGCCAGACCGCAGGCCTCGTCCCGGTATCGGTAGACGACGTTATAGATCCCTGGATCGTAGGAATCGACCGTCTTGCCATAGCCCACCGAGAAGCCGATCAGGTTCTGCAGTTCGATCGCGACATGCTCGACCACGTGTCCAGCCCAGGTGCCCCGCTCGATACGTTCCAGAAACCCGCCGGCCCGCCCAACCGAGCAGCGATGTTCGTACAAGCTCGGCAGGAGCGCGGTGATACGTTGTACGATGCCGGGGACCGTATCGCTGGGCCGTGCCTCGAGCTCACCGATATCCAGACGCATATAGATTGCCTGGTAACGGCTGTAGTAGTTCGGTCCGCGAAGTGCCCGGTGCTCGAGAATATTCATCGTGGCTGCTTCTCCGTCAGGAGGGCATTGAGTTCGTCGGCGACGAGATAGCGGCGAGCATCGATATCGTACCCATGGCCACTGACCATGGCGTGAAGGATCATATTCTCGATGGCGACCGGCTCGCCCATGGCCAGTTCAGCGATATTGGAGCTCGCCAGATCCCGACTATCGATGATGATGACGTGTCCCGGACCGATGGTTTCCAGAATTCGGTTTGGATGGATGATGACCGCCGCATCCTCACCGATACCCACCCCCAACTGCTCGGGGTTGCTGGCTCCCACTTCCATGAGGCGCGTAAACCGACCCCGTTCCAGGAAATGGCTATCGATCACCATGCCCCGTACGAAACCCAGGCCGAAGGTCATGTTGACCGCCCCCTTGCGCAGGGCGTCTGCCGCTGCTCCGTTATAGATCATGGTGCTCGGCATGGCCGCGGCACCGGCACTGGTACCCGCCACGACGGCGCCCGCCCTCAAGCGATCGCGGATGGCCCGTAGCGTGGCCGAGCCGCCAAAGACACTGGTCAGGCGAAGCTGATCGCCCCCGGTGAAAAAAATGACGCCACTTCGTTGAATCAAGCGGACGTTATCGACATCTGCGGCCTGTTTGCGATCCTGGATATCCAACGCATGAACCTGGCTCGCGCCCAGGCGAGAGAAGGCTGCTTCATAACTGGGCAAGAGCTGCTCAGGAATACTACTGGCCGTTGCGATGATCGCGACTTCGTCACTGTCTTTGGGGGCAAGCTCATATACCCGGCGAAGGATCGCGAGTTCTGACGTCTTGTCCTCGGCACCGCCAATGGCCACGATGTGCCCGGAGAGGGTGGGGGGGTGTGAAACCATATCCCATTCGCCGCCCAGCGACGCTTTTAAGGAAACGCAGCAGGATGCTTTAACTCGAGTATTCACTTATAACAGCCGTAAACCGCACCCGCCAGATTAATAACGCCACAGGCCTGACCACATCGCTCCTGCGAAAGAGTGAGATTTTCCTATCGTGCGCCTATTACCGCAGCGCCGCAGCGATAACCCGCTATCCTTCTATTGACGGTATTCCCGTACCTGACCTCAGGGGTCAAATGGGCAAGCGCCGCACCTTCTGCGATCCATTGCGTTTATGTGGCAAGGACTGCGACAGCCGAGCTTGTAGCCAGGAGGCGATTATGAGCGATCGGAACGTATTTGTTGTCGGGCTGGATGAACGCAACCGTGAGAGACTCGGACATTTACGAGGGGCGGAAAATTATCGATTCCATGGCGTGATTGAACCGGCGGAAGTTTACGATACTGAAATCTTTCCCATCGAAGACATGCTGGCCAGGGCCGAATCCCAGTTGAGAGCCTTCGGTGAGCCCATCGATGCCATCGTTGGCTATATGGATTTCCCCGTCTCGACCATGTTGCCACTGCTCTGTGAACAGTTTGGCACGCGCTCAACCAGCCTGGAAAGCTTGCTCAAGTGTGAGCATAAATACTGGAGCCGGCTCGTCCAGCGTGAACTGATCGCCGATTGCATTCCCCGATTCACTGCCTTCGACCCCTTCGATTCGCAAGCGCTGCAACATATAGGGGAGGCGGGGCTATATTTTCCTTTTTTCGTAAAGCCCATCAAGTCGTCAGGTTCCAGGTTGGGCTTTCGTGTCGATAGCCCCGAGGACTTCGCCTATGCCGTGGCGCGGTTATGCGAAGGCATTGGCACGATTTCTGAGCCTTTCAATTTCATTCTGGAACACGCCAATCTCCCTGAAAATGTACGTACGGTCGATGGCGGGTTCTGTATGGCCGAGGAGATTATTGGCGGATGGCAATGCACGGTAGAAGGCTATGTCTTCCAGGGCGAAGTCGTGCCTTATGGTATTGTCGATTCGATTCGTTATCCTCAAGTTCTGAGTTTCTTTTATTATCGTTACCCGTCACGGCTTCCTGACCATGTTCAAGAAAAAATGCAGCAACTGACCCGCACGATAATGACCCATATAGGCTATGACAATGCCGCTTTCAATATCGAATACTTTTGGGATGAAATTCAAGATCGCGTCTGGCTGTTGGAAATCAATACGCGAATAGCACAATCGCATTGTGACCTGTTCGAGAAAGTCGATGGGCTCAGCCACCAACAGGTCACGGTGGATCTGGCGCTGGGGCAGGTCCCCGACATGCCAAGCCGACAAGGACGGTTCCAGGTCGCGGCAACGTTTTTCTACCGGGTATTTTTCGTCGATGCCACTGTCAGTCGTGCCCCCAGCGCCGAGGAGATCGAGGCGTTGGAACAACGCTATCCGGGTACCCGAATCTCGGTTCAGGTTGAAGTGGGGACACGCCTCTCGTCGCTCCCCGAGCAAGATAGCTACAGTTTTGCCCTGGCTTACGCATGGATGGGCGCTGACGATGATGCTGCATTGGAAGAGAACTATGCTCGACTCGCCGAACAGTTGCATTTCGAATTCGAGGATATCGTTGGCTAGCGGTCTCTATCACTGTCGAGAGTCATAAGATAAGCAGGTAATGAATGGGAGCAGGGACATGCATATCGTCAGCGATTTTCCCCGGGAGGTTCACGAGGAGGAGGACTGGATCACGCTGGCAGACGGTTGCCGTCTGGCGATACGAATCTGGCGACCCGTCGATGCCGTTAGCGACCCGGTGCCGGCCATCCTCGAGTATTTGCCTTACCGCAAGCGCGACCTGACGGCGATGCGTGATGTCCAGACGCACGCTTACTGGGCTGGCCACGGCTACGCAGGGGTGCGTGTGGACATTCGAGGAAGTGGCGAATCCGATGGCGTATTGACCGATGAATACCTGCAGCAAGAACTCGACGATGGCGTCGCGATCCTGCGCTGGCTGGGTCAGCAACCCTGGTGTACCGGAGACGTAGGGATGATCGGTATCTCCTGGGGCGGGTTCAATGGCTTGCAGATTGCCGCCATGCAGCCCCCCGAGTTGAAAGCCGTCATTACGCTCTGCTCGACCGACGACCGCTATGCCGACGATGTACACCACATGGGAGGCTGTCTGCTCGGCGATAACCTGTCATGGGCGTCGACCATGTTCGATACCAATACCTGTCCACCCGACCCGGCGTTGGTAGGCGACCGCTGGCGGGACATGTGGCGAGAGCGTCTTGAGGACAGCGGGCTGTGGTTAGCCACCTGGCTTCAACACCAGCGCCGTGACGACTATTGGAAACATGGCTCGGTCTGCGAGGACTTTTCGCGTATTCGTTGTCCCGTCTATGCCATTAGCGGCTGGGCCGATGGTTATTGCAATGCCGTGTTCCGTCTGCTCGCGGGGCTCGAAGTACCACGTAAGGGGCTGGTTGGCCCCTGGGCGCACAAGTATCCCCATCTGGGCGTTCCGGGCCCGGCCATCGGTTTTTTACAGGACTCGCTGCGTTGGTGGGACTATTGGCTGAAAGGCAAGGAGACGGGGATCATGGACGAGCCGATGTTGCGTGTGTGGATGCAGGCGTCGGTTCCACCGTCGGCTCGCTACGATAGGCGTCCAGGGCGCTGGGTTAGCGAACCGAGCTGGCCTTCGTCGCGAATCGAATCGAGGCATTACCGTCTTACCAGCGGTCATGATCTGCTGCCTTCAAGGCAGGACCCGGCGACTTCCGCATCGGGCGATGAGGTTCCTCTCTCGGTGCGCTCACCGCTATCGGTGGGGCTGTATGCCGGCAAATGGTGTTCCTACAATGCTCCGCCGGACTTGCCGCACGATCAGCGCGACGAGGATGGTGGCTCGCTGATATTCCAAACGGCGCGACTCGATGAGGACATCGAAATCTGTGGGCAACCCGTGATTGAACTCGAGCTCGAAGCCGACCAGCCGGTGGCGATGGTGGCGCTACGGCTTAGTGACATTGCACAAGACGACAAAGCGACACGGATCTCTTATGGATTGCTCAACCTGACCCACCGCGACAGTGACGAGTTTCCCCAGCCACTGGAGCCCGGCAAGCGTTATCACGTGCGCGTGCCGCTTAAGCATATCGCCCAGAACTTTCCCGCCGGTAACGCCATTCGGCTCTCGCTCTCGACTAGCTATTGGCCACTAGCCTGGCCGTCTCCAGCCTCTGTCAAACTGACGCTTTATCCTGCAGGCAGCCGGTTGATCCTGCCATGTCGCGAGCCACAACCTCAGGAAGAAGCGGCGCTGCCTCAATTCGCTCCGCCCGAGGCAGCCCCCCCGTTAGCGATGACGCTGATACAGCCGAGCCAAGAGGCCTGGCGGGTAATACGGGACTTGGCTACTGACAAGACCACACTCGAAGTCATCAACGATCAAGGCACGTTTCGTCTCGATGATATCGACCTCGAGCTCTCGTCACGGGTCGTCGAGCGCTACACCTATGCCTACGGCAATTACGACAGCCTCAGCGGTTGGACCGAGTGGGAGCGTAGTTTTCGGCGGGGCGACTGGATGGTGCGCAGCGTGACCCGCACCTTGATGACGTCGGATGCTGAAAATTTCCGTCTGCGCGCTACGTTGGATGCCTTTGAGGGCGACAGTCGGGTATTTGCCAAGAGTTGGGACGAGGAGATTCCACGCGACCTCGTGTGAGGTGAGACAGCCGCAGGCAGCCTAAGCTAACGAGCCGTTACGAGCTGATTCAGCCCATCGCAAACCGAAGCGCTTTCCCAACATACGCCGTCCAAGGTTGTGGCCAAGCTATAAGGGCGAAAGGCAGCATGCGTGTGTGAATCTCCTGTCTGTGTTCCGCAAGGTTCTCTCCTTGCTATCCCTTTGGCCCGGCTCCCCGCCGGGTCTTTTATTGGTTACGCCTTCGATTGCCTTGCCCGATTAAGTGCGTTCTCGAGTCTGGCACTTTTTTTCACGAATATTTACGATTCGTTACTTCGCGAATGGCGGTACACTAGCGGCGAGACGTGGCGGTTATCGGGTGTCTTTCGAGCCTCGTGAGGTTGTAGCGTCTCATCGCGTTTTGCCCTGACCTTGGTTAGGGCTTTTTTTCGTCCCCATGAACGTTGGGTCCTGATGCCAAGCGTGGTGAGCCCACATTCCTCTCGCATGGGCTAACCTAAGAGGCGCTGAAGTCAATGCACCGTGATCCAAAAAACGATGAGGGTGACTATGAAGAAGTCCTTTTATGCCCTGCTTGCTCTGGCGGGGCTCGCGACGAATCCGGCGCTGGCACAAGATGCCGAGAGCCTTTTTCAGAACAAGGCCTGTGCTGCGTGCCACGCCACTGACGTGCAGTTGGTAGGCCCTGCATTTACCGATGTTGCAAAGGAATACTCGGACCAGGATGACGCGGTAGGGATTCTCGTGGATAGCATCATGAATGGCAGCACGGGGAAGTGGGGCCAACTGCCCATGCCACCCAACAACGTCACCGAAGAGGAGGCGACCGCCCTCGCCGAGTGGGTACTCGAGCAGGGCTGAGATTCCTACCTACTGGGGCCCCGCTGTAGCCGGGGCTCCGGCTTCATCGCTCGCTAAGGTTTTATTGATGAATAATGAAATAACACTCTCTCTGGAGGATGCCGAGTCATTGAGCATGCAGGTGCTTATGGCTCATGGTTTTAACCAGTCGCATGCAGCGGCCATCACGCGAAGCGTGGTTGCTGCCCAGCGGGACGAATGTCACTCCCACGGCCTGTATCGATTGATCAGTTGTGTAGAAACAGCACGCAATGGGGGAGTCGACACCCAGGCTGAGCCTGAGGTAACGGATCAGGCACCCAGTGTGGTTCGTGTCGATGCCAAGCAAGGCTCATCCTTGCTGGCGTTCGAACGGGGCAAACCCCTATTGATCGAAAAGGCGAATCGTTGCGGGATTGCACTCCTGGCCATAAACCGGAGCTTTCACTTTTCGGCGCTCTGGCAAGAAGTCGAAGCATTATCCGAGGTGGGGCTGGTGGGTATTGCCGTGACACCCAGCCATGCCTTCGTGGCTCCAGCCGGTGGGCATTCCCCTTTATTGGGTACCAACCCCATGGCCTTTTCATGGCCGAGGCCCGGCAAGCCACCCTACACCTTCGATTTCGCGACCAGCGTGGTTGCTCGGGGTGAAATCGAACTTCACCGGCGCGCTGGAAAGTCGATCCCGAATACGTGGGCACTCGATAGCTCGGGGCAACCGACCACTGACCCGACGGAAGCGCTCGAGGGAGCCATGTTGCCTTTCGGTGGCTACAAGGGCTCAGCCTTGTCCACCATGATAGAGCTGTTGGCGGGGCCTTTAATCGGGGACTTGCTAGGGCATGAAACGCAAGCCGCTTCCCCGGATCATGACGGCAAGCCTCATCATGGCGAGTTCATTGTCGCGATCTCGCCACACGCTTTGCTAGGTCAGGATGCGGCACACCACCTGACACACGCCGAACGCTTGTTCGAAGGCATCGAGTCGCAAGGCGCTCGGCTTCCTTCGCAGCGCCGCTTCGCAGCGCGGGAGCGAAGCAGGATCGACGGGGTGACCCTGCCACGTGCGCTTTATGATGAACTCGCCGAGCTGGCTTCCGCCAAACCTACCTCGTCGTGAACGCCTTTTCTCAATGCTGACACGCTGGCTCTGGTAAGGTGGAGATTGACTTGCGCCCTGCAGCGGTCGTTTGTAGGGCCAAGGCATCGAATACCGCCTTGACTGGAATCTCTCGTGTCCTCCAATCCCCCCTGGAATAATATCGCCGCTCAACTCTTTCATGGCGAAAGCGAGTTGGACCGGCTCTGTCGCGAAAAAGAGTGGTCATCCACCCCATTGGGGGCCATTTCCGATTGGTCTCCCTGCCTGCGAACTGCCGCAAGCCTGGTCACCGCCTCGCCTTCGCCGATGATCCTGCTGTGGGGCCCCGAACTCGTCCAGATCTATAATGACGGCTATCGAGAAGTCATGGGGGACAAGCATCCAATTGGGTTAGGGCAGCCGACACGTGAATGCTGGCCCGAAGTATGGGAATTCAATGCCCCGATTTTCGAACAGGTTAGAAATCGTGCTTCGTTGACCTTCGAGAATCAGCGGCTTGTCCTTGAGCGCCATGGCTTCCCGGAAGAAGCCTTCTTCACTCTCGCCTTTTCTCCCGTCATTGCCAATGACGGCCAGGTCGGCGGTGTCCTGGCGACTGTCGCCGAGACGACCGAAACCATCTGGCGGGATCAGGTAGAGCAGGCGCGTCGCGATAGCGAAGCACGCTATCGTCTGATTGGTCGTGCTACCAACGATATCATCTGGGATTGGAATCTCCTCACTAACAGAGTCGATTGGAACGAGGCCGTATTGACCCAACTCGGCTGTACTCCAGAAGAGCTCGGGCCCACCGTAAAAGGCTGGTACTGCAATATTCACCCTGAAGATCGTCAGCGAGTCGTCAATAGTATCCACACGGCCATCGAAGGGGGGGCAGATACTTGGCGTGGCGAGTATCGCTTTCGCAGAAGCGATGGGAGCTACGCCACCTTCCTGGACCGAGGCTATATCGCGCGCGATGACGAGGGCAGGGCTTACCGCATGATTGGCTCCATGCTGGACTTGACCGAACGCCGACGCATGGAGGAAGCCGTACGCACCAGTCAGGAACGGCTAGCGCGCGTGTTGGAAATCGAGACGGTAGGCGTACTGTTCTTTAACCTCGATAGTCATTTTATCGATGCCAACGATGCCTTTTTGCGCATAGCGGGGGTATCGCGGGCAGATATTGTCAACGGTGAGATGAAATCTTCCGATCTGACCCTCCCCGAGTGGATGCCGCAGACCATGAAAGTGTTCGACGAGCTGAGAGAAACCGGGCGTTTTTCACCCTACGAGAAAGAGCTGATCAGGCCGGATGGCTCGCGCTGGTGGGGCTTGTTCACCGGGGCCAAGATCGGCCCCAATGAATGTGTCGAGTTCGTCGTGGATGTCACGGCCCAGCGAAATGCCGAACAGGCTCGGCACGAAAGTGAAGCACGCTTTCGGACGCTCGCCGACCTGGTACCCGACCTTTTATGGCGAGCCGCCCCCGATGGCACCCGTACCTGGGGGAATCGTCGCTGGAGCGAATACACCGGTCTCGATATAGAAGCCTCGTTCGGCTATGGCTGGGCCGAGGTACTTCATCCCGAAGACAGGGACAACGTGCTGGACGCCTACCGGCATGCCATTGCGGCGGGCCAACCCCTGCGGCAGGAACATCGTGTATGCCGCCGGGACGGGGCCTATCGCTGGTTCCTGGTCGAAGCCGTGCCTATACACGATAAGCATGGGCGTATCACCCAATGGTTCGGCGCTGCCACGGATATTCACGAGCAACACATCACTAGGGAACGCCTTGAAGAACTGGTCGAGGCACGTACTCAGTCGTTGGCGGCCAGTGAGGAGCGCTTCCGCCTGTTGGTAACGACATCGGCTCAGATTATCTGGAGTACGGATCCTCAGGGACGGATTGCTGAAGATTCGCCTTCCTGGCGTGCCTATACGGGGCAGGGCCGGGAGGAGTGGTTGCAGAACGGCTGGGATGCGCTGATCCATCCCGATGACCGTCCCAGAACGATCAAGGCATGGCTCGATTCGGTGGCCTCGGGTACTACCCACCTGGATGAATTCCGTCTATGGCATGCCCCGACTCGAGCCTGGCGATGGGTGGCGCTGCACGGTATCCCTTTGCGTAACGACGAGAATCGGGTGGTGGGCTGGTTCGGCAGCAATACCGACATCGAAGAGCGTAAGCGTGCCGAGGCTGAAGTGCGTCACATGGCCTATCGACTCACCATGGCGGAACAAGAAGAGCGCCGGCGAGTCTCGCAGATTCTGCATGATGATCTTCAGCAATTGCTTTATGGCCTGCAATTCAAGTTGCGCATGGTCAGTGGCAAGTTACTTCGCTCTGCGTATCCCGACTTGGCCAGGGCTGTCGAGGAGACCCAGGCCTTGCTGGGCCAGGCCGTGGATACGACACGCCAGCTCACGGTGGACCTGAGCCCACCCATCCTCAAGTCGGAAGGGTTATTGGAAGCCTTGGAGTGGCTACAGCGTCAGATGCTCGAGCTGCATGGGCTCGAAGTCCAACTGGGGGCCGACCAGGTGCTTGCACCGCTGAAGGAGGATTTGCGCGTTCTGCTGTTCCAGATCGTGCGTGAACTGCTTTTCAACGTGAAGAAGCATGCCGGGACCACAGTGGCTTACGTCGAACTCAGACAGGAAGGGCAAATCCTGACAATACAGGTCGAGGACAGAGGGTATGGCGCAAACCCGATGGCTTTGGAAGGCGACCAGGCGTCAGGGACGGGCTTCGGCCTTGCGAACGTTCGTGAGCGGCTTCGTCAGATTGGGGGGCGAATGATCGTCGATGCTGAGCAAGGGCGGGGGACGCGAGTGATTATACAGGCGCCTAGACAGGCCCATTGGGCGCTATGATGAGCTCGTTGTAAGATATTTCTTACATATGAATCAGCAAGCTCGTACGTCGCTTGATAATCCAGGTTAAATAAGCTGCCGCTTCGCTGTGTCAAAGTACTTCCCGTGAGCAAGGAGCGGTCCAAAGGAACCCGAGCAAGGATGCTCGACGTACCAAGGATGCACGAGCAGGATGCTCGTGGGTGCTTAGCAGGACGCTAGCGCGAAGCAGCGCCAAGAAGCCCGGCCTTTAGGCCGGGCTTCTTTTACAACGGCTCAAAACCTACCCAATTTTTTCCTGTGTTTATCCCTCTGTTATCTGGCGATTTCTTGCCAGACATAGCCAATCTCTTACACGTATTAACGGCTTTATCCTACACGCCGGCATAACCTGGGTTATCAGGCTCAGCGCCATGGGCATGAGACAGTGCCGTTGTCGCGCAAGGACGTGCACAGGAAAGCGGTGCCAGGACGGTACCCAGCATCCCAGGGAGGCGCGAACAGGACGTTCGTGAGGAGTGCAAGGACAGCGTCAATAGAAGGCTCGCCCTGACGGGGCGGGCCTTCTTCTATTATAGGAAGTCCCCGCTACCACCTAGCGCTTCGTTCAGCTCGCTGATTAGGAAGACCTCTTCGGCATGCTTGGCAGCACCCTCGTAATCCGGAAAGAGTGTCGCGGCTGAATAGCCATGGCGGTCGCATTCCCGCAGCAGCTCCGGGACGTGACGGACAGACAGATGATGCCGCGTCAGGAATTGACTGGACTCCGCATGCTCCTCGAGACGCAAGCTAGGCACCTTGACCCCTTTAGGGACCGTGAAGATACCTCGTTGAGCAGGTAGGTGAGCGCTTACACTGCCTGGGGCGCGCTGTATTTCGAACTTGCTTCGGAAGCGTTTCGATTCATCGATATTCAGTTCCCAGACGGTCAACTTGCGAGCCAAGGTATCTTCTCGAGGGTGGCGCGCCCAACGTCTTAGTGCTGAGGCCGCGGCGAAGTAAGCGGCCACTAGCGGTGCGGTGGTCCAATCCAGTAGTCGAGTCGGTACCCCATGGTGTTGCGCCTGGGCGAGCAGGGAGAGCATCTCGTTACTGTTGCCCGGCCATTGTGTCGTTCCCGGCGCTGAATTCTCTTCCTTGTCGATGAGTTCAGGATCGTCGAGATAGTTGCGTAGTTTTTCCCCATCGCCGGATACCTTGAGCCCTGCCTTGTCACACGCATCGACATACATGACCAGAAAGCGATTTTCCAAGGGAATCGCGCTTTCCCGGGCGGAGCCGCATTGTCGATTGCGATATCGGTATCGGGGGTTGCGAACGATGGAGGGTTCCAGGTGCCAGGTTGAGTCTCCATGCCCTCGATAGGCTCTGGCGGTCGAAGTGCTGGCGACGAGCGCACCCAGCAAGCTGTCCACCGAGGTGTGGTCCCTATCCCTTGGCCCCGTCCCGTTCGTTGTAGCCTCTTCCATGTGGCTATTCCTCACTGCTTGCCTGCCGGGTGTGACAGCAGATCCTTAATGCTCGACGTTGAAGACGCGCTTCAGGTAACGGACATAACTCTCATCACGTGATGTCGTTTTTCCGGGCTCGTCGGATATCTTCGCGACCGGCTGGCCGTTGCACGAGACCATCTTGATGACGATATTCATGGGCGTGACGCCTGGTACATCGCAAGTCAGGTTGGTGCCGATGCCGTAGCTGGTGCGTATCCGCCCCTCAAGAGCCGCCTTGATCTCCATGCATTTGTCGAAATTGAGCGAGTCGCTGAAAATCAGCGTCTTGGTCTTGGGATCGATATCCAGGCGCTTGTAGTGCCGAATGCATTTCTCTCCGAAAACGATCGGATCGCCACTATCGTGGCGCAGCCCATCGAACAGCTTGGCAAAGTACAGGTCGAAATCATTGAGGAAGGCGTCGAGGGTAATGGTGTCCGTCAGGGCGATCCCCAGGTCGCCACGATATTCCTGAACCCATGCCTCCAGCGCGGCACGCTGGCTGTCGACCAGCCGGCTTCCAAGCTGCTGATGGGCCATGACCCATTCATGCGCCATGGTCCCCATGGGGCAGAGCCCCTGACGTCGGGCAATATCCACATTGCTGGTTCCCACGAAATCGCCGGGGAACGACTCTTCCAGCACTTCGACGATGGCTTCCTGCACCGGCTGCGACAGGCGCCGGCGCGTCCCGAAGTCCGCCAGTTTGAATCCGGCCAATTGCTCCTGGGAGTAGTTTCGCTTCAATCCGTCGAGCTTGGTTCTCAGTTGGTCGACGGCCTGGTCGACGGTGACCCACGGGTACAGGGTGCGATTGCGGATCTCGCTGATGATGGCCAGGATCACGATCTCGAACAGGATACTGTGTGACCAGGGACCATCGATAAGGATACGAAGGTCCGGCCCTTCCATGCGCACGTCGACATATTCGGGACGAAAGCGAAACAGCTCCAGAAAGCGAATGAAGTCGGGTGACATGTATGAAAAATTGCTGAGGTAGGTCGACTCTTCACTACTCAGGCGCAAGGTATTGAGCAAGTCGATCTGCTCGCGTATCTCCCCGATATACGGTTCGAGATCCTCAGCATTGCGCGAACGAAACTCCCAGCTCACGCTGGCGTTGGGATACTTGTGATGCACGCCCTGCATCATGGTGAGCTTGTACCAATCGGTATCCAGGAGTGACGTGATGATGCGTTCCTGGTCGCGGTAGGCTGATGTCATGTGCGCCGTTCCCTATGCGATTATCGAGTCGTGGGTAAACCCACGGTAATAACCGTCATGTTGCGGCTTTCGGCGCCCGACGCCAACCCCCACGCCACAGACCCGGTCAAGCAGGGCAACGGCGACCGGGGAATGACTGGTTGCGGCTCTCTGCGTATGTCACGGGGCGGTAGAGCCGCTTGCGCCGTCAGCCCCACTGGGCATGACCATGACCCACGCCTTGGCAGCCGCCTTGTCTTGAGTGGCGAACGCACGTACCTCAGGAGAGCTAAGCAGGCGAGACTCGAGTTCCGTGACAGGGCGTACCCAACTGCGGTCGCTGACGACCGCGACGCGGTAGTAGTGGTTCAGATCGCCGAGTTGGCTCAATCCATACCCGAAATCGCGAAGCAAGGCCGTAGCGGTCATCCAACGCATGTCATCGATCTCCGCATACACACTGATGCGTGAATGCAGTTTCTTGACGGCTTCGATGGCGTCGATACCCTGTTGCAGGTCGTTGACATCGACCCGGCCACTCGCCCTGAAAGCCACGACATGGGGCGCATCCGAGGGAAGCAGTTCGATCATGTACGGTTCTCCGGTCTTTGCTGGGGTAAGGCGAAAGGGCATGGGGCTACTTGCTTGAGCATAGCAGCCCCATGCCATACGGCCTCCCGCTAAGAGGGCGGCGTCGCTTCCTGTCGCTGTTGCAACTGCTGCTCCTCGTGGGCCAGGCGGCGCTTGACGTCCCCGGGCGAGCCGGTATGGCGGGCCAGGAGATCATAGGCCACAGGAACCACGAACAGGGTGAACAGCGTGGCGGCGGCCACCCCGCATAGGATCACCGTCCCCAGCACCAGTCGCGTCTCGGCACCGGCGCCGCTCGAAACGATCAAGGGAATCGCACCGGCCATGGTGGTGACGGCAGTCATCAGGATGGGGCGCAAGCGGGTCACCGAGGCCTCGATCAACGCATCGTGAAACGCCCGGCCTTCGTCGCGCAATTGGTTGGCAAATTCCACGATCAAAATCCCGTTCTTGGCCGCGAGCCCCACCAGCATGACCAGCCCCACTTGGCTGTAGATATTGAGCGACTGTCCCGAGAGGTAGAGTCCCAGCAAGGCACCGCTCATCGCCAGCGGTACCGTGAGCATGATCACGAAGGGGTGCACGAAACTTTCGAATTGTGCCGCGAGCACCATGAACACCACCAGGGCGCCGAGCACCAGCAGGAATGTCGAAGCGCCGCTGGCTTCCTGATAATCGCGTGAGGCGCCGGCAACATCCGTCTGGGCCTCAGGAGGCAGGATGTCTGCAGCGGTCTGCTCCAGGTAGGTCAGTGCCTCGCCCAGCGGATACCCGTCCGCGAGGTTGGCTTCCAGCGTGATCGAGCGGATACGGTTGAAACGATTGAGGGTACTGGGCCCGGCGAAGTCGGTCAGGGTGACCAGACTGGCCAGAGGTATCAGCTCGCCACTGCGCGCCGAGCGCACCTGAATATTATCCAGCGAGCGGGGGCTGCGCTGCGCCTCGCGATCGCCCTCGACAATCACCTCATATTCCTCGCCGTCATCGACGTAGCGGGTCACGCTGCGCCCGCCAAGCAAGGTTTCCAGGGTCCGGCCGATTTCGGTCACGGTGACCCCCAGCGCCGAGGCACGTTGATAGTCGATATCCACCCGCAGTTGGGGTTGGGTTTCCCGGTAATCGCTATCGAGCCCGGTAAGCCGGGGATTGTTGTCGCGAATGTGATCCATCATCGCATCGCGCCACGTTGCCAGCTGTTCGTACGTCCCGCCGCCGAGTACGAACTGCACCGGTTTCTGGACGCGCTGACCGAAGCCCTGCCGCATCACCGGGAAGGCACTCACCCCGGGCAGGCTACCCAGCCTCTCCCGCACGTCATCCATGATTTCCCAAGCCGAGCGCCGGGTTCCCCATTCGGTCAGGTTGACGATGGCGAAGCCATTGTTGAAGTTTTCGATATTTCCATAGCCGCGAGGCGCACGGACCACGACGCGCTCCACCTCACCGGCCTCGATCAATGGGGTAAGCCGGGCTTCGATCTCGTCCATGTAGTCCATGACGTAGTCATAAGTCGCTCCCTCCGGACCGTTGACTAGAATGAAAAAATTGCCGCGATCCTCCTGCGGTGTGTATTCGTTGGGAAGCTGGTTGGCAAGCCAGGCCGTGGCGCCGACCATGCCCAGGAAGAGTGCCACTACCAGCCAGCGCAGCTTGAGCACGCCCAGCAAGAGGTGCCGGTATATGCGCTGGCTGAAATCCAGCAGCGCCTGGACACCTTGTGCAAGACGCCCTTCGTTCATGCGCGGACTAAGAATCTTCGAGGCCATCATCG
Source organism: Litchfieldella xinjiangensis (assembly GCF_000759345.1). Lineage (GTDB taxonomy): Bacteria > Pseudomonadota > Gammaproteobacteria > Pseudomonadales > Halomonadaceae > Litchfieldella_A > Litchfieldella_A xinjiangensis. Next base: position 809,916 of record NZ_JPZL01000001.1, on the reverse strand, counting down.
GCGTCAGGGAGAGCGCCAATAGACTGGAAATGGCCACCGCAGCCGCCAGCGTCAAGGCGAACTCCGAAAACAGACGGCCGATATCGCCCTGCAGGAAGCTCAGTGGCAAGAAGACCGCGATCAACACCAGGGTGGTAGCGATGACCGCAAAGGCAATCTGTCGTGTACCGTAGAAAGCGGCCACCAATGGCGATTCGCCATACTCATGCATGCGCCGGTTGATGTTCTCGAGTACCACGATGGCATCGTCGACGATGAGGCCGATGGCAAGCACCAGGGCCAGCAGGGTCAGCAGGTTGATCGAGAAGCCGAAGGCCGCCAGGGCGATAAAGGCGCCCACCAGGGCGATAGGTACTGTCACGGCAGGGACCAAGGTGGTGCGAAAGTTGCCCAGGAACATGAAGATCACCAGCACCACCAATCCCATGGCGATGAACAGCGTTGACACTACCTGACCGATGGCGCCGGAAACGAAGATCGATGAATCGAAATTGAGCCGCAGCTCCATGCCGTCGGGCAGCGTCGGTTGTACACGCTCCATCTCGGCAATGACTCCGTCGGAGAGCGACATCACATTGGCCGTGGACTGCTTCATCATGCCCAGGCCGACCATGGGAACGCCATTGGCGCGAAACATCGAGCGGTTCTCGACCGCGCCGATCTCGACCTGTGCCACATCGCCGAGACGCACCACCGTGCCGTCGCTCCCCTGGGCCAGGGCCAGCGAATTGAACTGGTCCGGCGTAGCGAAGCTGCGCGGCAGCCGTACGATGAACTGGCGTTCTTTTGACTCGATCGAGCCCCCAGGTAACTCGACGTTCTCGCTGCGCAAGGCATCTTCGACGTCGCCGACCGTCAGGTTGCGGGCCGCCAGGGCATTGCGATCGATCCAGATGCGCATCGCGTAGTCGAGCCCGCCACCCACGCGCACCCGCGCGACCCCCGGCTGAACGGAAAAGCGATCCACCAGGTAGCGATTGGCATAGTCGGTGAGCTCGGCCATGGTGTAGTCCTCGCCGGACAGGCTTAGCCACAGCACCACGTCTTCGCTACTATCCGCCTTCTGTACTTCGGGGGGATCGGCCTCGTCGGGCAGGTTGCGCAGCGCCCCCGAAATACGATCACGAATGTCGTTGGCGGCAGCATCGATATCCATGGCCAGCGAGAATTCGACGTCGATACGCGACCGGCCGTCTTCGCTGGACGAGGTGATCAATTCGATGCCTTCGACCCCGGCGATGCGGTCTTCAAGCACCTGGGTAATGCGCGATTCCACGACGCTGGCAGACGCCCCGGGGTAACGCGTATCGATGCTGACCACCGGCGGGTCGATCGAGGGGTATTCCTGCAAGGGAAGCCGCTGCAAGGCCAGAAGGCCAAATGCGACGATCAGCGCGGCGATGACCGTGGCCAGCACCGGGCGTTGAACGGAAATGTCAGACAGGCGCATCAGCTTTCGCCCTCGGCACCGTCCGCGTCTTGCAAACCCCGGTGACGCTGAAGAATGTCGGAAATCTCGGACTCATCGCCAGCGATGCCCAGCACATCGACAGGGCTTCCGTCACGCGCCCGCTGCAAGCCATGGCGTACCAGCAGTTCACCGCCCTCGAGGCCTTCAAGGATTTCCGCCTCGCCGGAGCGCCGCTCGCCCACCTTCACTTCACGCCGTTCGAGCTGATGATCGTCCTGCTCATTGATCAGGAACACAGAATGGCGCTCTCCGCTGGGTACCAGCGAGGCCTCCGGCACGACCAGGGCATCGCGCGGTTGGCGCTGCAGGATGACCTCCATCAGCATACCGGGACGTAGACGGCGCTCAGCGTTGGGCAATACGGCGCGTACCGAAACACTGCGCGTTACAGGATCCACGCGGGTACCGACCGTGGCTATCTCGCCTTCAAAGGTGTCATCAGGGTAGGCGGGGGTGCGTGCCGTCAGTGTCAGGCCCGGCCGCAGCGAGGCGAGGTTCACTTCGGGTACGCTGAAATCGAGCTTGACCACATCCAGCTTATCCAGCGTCAGCAGATCCATGCCTGGCGTCACCAGCGTGCCGGTGCTGATATCGCGTAGCCCGACAATGCCGTCGAACGGGGCGCGAATGCGGTGGCTGGCGATCCGGGCCTCAAGTGCCTCGACCTCCGCCTCGACCCGACGCAACTGGGCCCGGCTATCCTCGACATCGGCACGTGAACCCAGATTGCGCTGTTGCAACTGTGAGGAGCGCTCGACTGCGTTGCGACGTTCGTCCGCCTGGGCCTGTGCCGCACGCAGCTGGGCCTGTTCCTCTGCATCCTGCAGGCGAATCAGCAGCTGTCCGGCCTCGACGGCTTCGCCATCGCTGAAGTTCAGCTCGGCGACGATCTCGGTCACGGTAGAGGAAATCGTCACGCTTTCATCGGCTCTCAGCGTGCCCAGCGCCTCCAGGGGATCCGACCATCGGGTCGCTTCCACGTAGCTGGCAATGACCGGCAAGCGGTCAGATTGGGCATGCGACGTGAGCGGCACGAGCAGGGCGATCGTTAGAAGCGGGCAGAGGGCTCGCCGCATGAAGCACAGGACGTGGGTCATGGGATCTCTTGTCGTTAACGGATGGGGCGTGTGACGGCCTGTTGATGTCGTTGTCATAGGCTACCGTCCATGCACAGCCCCAATGTGGTAAAAACGCGTAAATTTGCCTATACAAAAACTATACATTACAGGTGTGCACTGCACAGCTATTCAATAGGATGTGCCAAGCAAGGGGTCGCCATCGGGTCGCTCTGTTAAGATGGCCCGCCAACGCCTATTTCAGTGGTATCTGCATGACCCAGACCGACGTGGTGGTGATCGGCGCCGGTGCCGCCGGCTTGATGTGTGCCCTGACCGCAGGCTATGCCGGTCGACGGGTGCTCCTGATCGATCATGCCAACAAGCCCGGCAAGAAGATCCTCATGTCGGGAGGCGGGCGCTGCAACTTCACCAACCTTGCCACGACGCCGGCGAATTTCTTCTCGGCCAATCCCGGTTTCTGTATCTCTGCACTGAAGCGCTATCGTCCCGAGCACTTCGTCGAGCTTGTCGAGCGCCATGGCGTCGATTACGTCGAAAAAGCCCCAGGGCAGCTTTTTTGCAGCGAGTCGGCTCGTGACATCGTTCAATTATTGCTCACCGAATGCGAGTGGGCGTTGGTCGAGATCGCCTTGAAGACCTCGATCACATCTGTAGAAAGACGTGGCGATGGCATGCGTTTGCAGACCTCGTTGGGCTGTATCGATGCCGGTGCGGTTGTTGTGGCCACGGGTGGGCTATCGATTCCCACCATGGGGGCCACCGGTTTCGGATACGACCTTGCGCGCCAGTTCGGACTCAACGTCACCGAGACCCGAGCGGCCTTGGTGCCATTTACCCTGACCTCGCAATGGAAGGAGCGTGCGGCTGGGCTCGCCGGGGTGGCCTGCGACGTCGGGGTCAGCGTCATTCGCGATGGCACACGGCTCGGCCCGGGGCGGGATCGCCGATATCTCGAACCCATGCTGTTCACCCATCGCGGCTTCTCCGGCCCCGGTATGCTGCAGATATCCAGTTACTGGCAGCCCGGTGATGAATTGGAAATCGATCTCCTTCCCGGGGAGCCGATAGGTGAGGCCTTGGCACAGGCCCGCACGGCGACACCCAAACGGCGGCTCTCCACCTGGTTGGGAGAACGCCTGCCCAAGCGGCTGGCAAGCGCCCTGACCGAATGGCATGGCGAGGATCCGGCATTGGCCGAACTCTCCAATGCGCTTATCGAGGCCTGGTCTCATCGGTTGGGGCAGTGGCGGCTCAAACCGGCCGGGACCGAAGGCTGGCGTACCGCCGAAGTGACCCTGGGGGGCGTCGACACGCAGGCGATTTCTTCGAAGACGTTCGAGGTCGACGGGCTACCGCAACTTCGTTTCATCGGCGAGGTGCTGGATGTCACCGGTGAGCTTGGCGGTTATAATTTTCAATGGGCCTGGGCTTCCGGAGTGGCGTGTGGCCAGTCGCTCTAAGGCTTGACCTCAGGCTGTAACGGAGCGGGCAGAGAGGCGTTAACAAGAGGTAACCAGAGTGCCGCCGGGGCAATGCTACGCTCAAGGTAGGCCGGTACATAGGGGTACCGTGCCGCCTTACAGGAGTGAATCATGCCCCCTCTCGCCTCCCTCGCCGAGAGTGAAACTCTCGATAGCCAGCACACCAAGGAGTGGCTTCGCTGCTACCAGCGCATACGTGCCGCCTCGGAAGCCTTGTGTGAACCGCTACACACCGAGGATTACGTAATCCAGAGTATGGATGACGTCAGCCCGCCCAAATGGCATCTCGCGCACATCAGCTGGTTTTTCGAAGCCTTCATTCTTACCCCCTTCCAGCCCTCGTATCGCACGCTCGATCCGGCCTACGATTTTCTCTTCAATTCCTATTACGAAACGCACGGCACCCCGTTTCCTCGGCCGAGTCGCGGTACGCTTTCCCGACCCACCGTAGCGGATGTGTACCGATATCGGGCGCACATCGATAGCGCCATGGTCGAGCTATTGAAGAACCCGCCTGCCGAGCATGTCGAGGAGATAGTACGTCGGTTGGAGCTGGGACTGCATCACGAGCAGCAGCATCAGGAACTGCTTGTCATGGATATCAAGCACATCCTGGCCCAGAACCCGCTGCATCCAGTGTATCGGGACGATCTGGCACCGGCGGCTGACGTCGATCCCGGGCCGTTGTCGTGGCTGGAATATCCAGCAGGGGTGCGTCGCATCGGGCATCGTGCCAGCGCAGGATTCGCCTATGACAATGAATCGCCCGAGCATCGCGAATTTGTCGAGGCGTTCATGATGGCGAGCCGCCCGGTCACTAATGGCGAGTTCCTGGCCTTCATGGATGACGGCGGTTACGAGCGCTCCGAGCTCTGGCTTTCAGATGGCTGGGCACAGGTCCAGCAGGCAGGGTGGGAGGCGCCTCTGTACTGGGTCAGGCGTGATGGAATCTGGCATTACATGACTTTGGCGGGGCTGGTGCCGGTCGATAAGAATGCCCCCGTGGTACATGTGAGCTTCTACGAGGCGGAAGCCTATGCGCAGTGGGCGGGAGCGCGTCTGCCCACTGAAATGGAATGGGAAACGGTGGCTCAGGCTACCGAGATCAGGGGCAACTTCGTCGAGGACGATCACCTGCAACCGGTGGCTGCACCGGCAAGGGAAGGCGAGGCCTCGCAGCTGTTCGGCGATGTGTGGGAGTGGACCGGTAGCGCCTATCGGCCGTATCCCGGATTTCGCACCTTGCCTGGCACCCTGGGTGAATATAATGGCAAGTTCATGTCAGGCCAGATGGTCCTGCGTGGCGGGTGCTGTGCTACCCCATCGGACCATATCCGGCATACCTACCGAAATTTCTTTCCGCCCCATGCTCGCTGGGCCTTTTCGGGAATTCGCCTAGCCAAGGAGGTTCAGGCATGAATTCGGCCGTTTCGTTTCATGATAACCACCCAGCCTCGACCGATGGATCGATTTATGACGAATTGCTCGAGGGGCTGACAGCCACACCTAAATGGGTCTCGCCCAAGTTCTTCTACGACCGCCGGGGCTCGGAACTCTTCGATCAGATTTGTCAGCAACCTGAATACTACCCAACCCGTACCGAGGAGGGGATCCTCAAGGATTGGGCCGGTGATATTGCCCGGGCCGTTGGTCCAGACGCCACCTTGATCGAGCTTGGCAGTGGGGTGAGTCGCAAGATCCGCTTGTTGCTTGAGGCGTTGCACCCGGCCAGCTATGTCGGTATCGACATCTCACGAGACTTCCTGCTCGACAGTACCCGGCAGTTGGCCGATGACTACCCTTGGCTGGAAGTGCACGCAGCCTGTGCCGACTTCTCCCGTCCCGTGACCTTGCCCCAGTCCGTTGTCGGGCCGCACCCCGTGGCTTTCTTTCCGGGCTCGAGCATCGGTAACTTCTCGCCTGACGACGCTCGTGATTTCCTGCTCGGACTGGGCACGTTATTACCCGAAGGCAGTGGCTTATTGGTCGGTGTCGATCTGATCAAACCCAGGCCGATACTCGATGCCGCTTATAACGATGCTGCCGGGTTCACCGCTGCCTTCAATCTCAATCTCCTGATGAGACTCCGTGACGAGTTCGGGGCCGATGTCGATCCCGCTCGGTTTTCGCACCAGGCTTTCTACAATGAGGCGCAGTCGCGCATCGAGATGCATCTGGTCAGTCGCTGCGACCAGACAATGACCCTGGCAGGACATAGTGTGACCTTCGCGGCAGGGGAGACGCTGCACACGGAAAGTTCGTACAAGTACAGCGTGGAAGGATTTCAGCAATTGGCGAATGAAGCGGGTTTCGTTTCGCGTGCCTTATGGACCGACCCGGACAACCTCTTCAGTCTCCACTACCTGGAACGGGAAGTTTGATTCAAGCCTTGAGAAGCTTTTGCAGCGGCAGTGTGGCCTATCACTGAGGCAACAAGTCTTAGCGTCACCCGTTCGCTTGAGTCCTGCCCCGTCGTCACGTGTGGAATGCGGTTCGCAAACACTTGATTCTGCCGGGGCTGGCTCTTCGCTTTGTTCAGCGCAGCGAGTGGCTTCCGCTGAACAACGGATTGAGGCTGAAGCCGATGCTTAGACGATTATTGATATGGTCGTAATCGAGCAGGCTTTCACCGTAGCCGTAATAATACTGGACATGACCGCGGACATTGCCGAACAGCGGCCAAGAGTAGTCTAGCTGTGTCCCCATATTTCCTGCATCGAGGTTACCGCGCAGCAGCAGGCTGGCCTCATGGTCGCCCTCCATACGGCGTGCCACGGTAATGTCGCCGTAGCCCATATAGCGCTCGATATCCGGATTGTCGTCATCACCTTCCGACTCGGGAACCCGCCAGTGGGGTGCGATACTGACGGCCCAGTCGCCACGCTGGAAGACACTATCCAGATAGACTCGGTTCCAGCTTCGCGAAAGGGGAGCGGAGCGGCCATTCGATTGATGATTGATGGCGATCCGGTTTTCAGTGTTGGTCCAACCGAACAGCGTCATGTCGTTGTCGAAGCTGAGGAAGAACTCGGGCTCGTAGTTGGTTTCGCGAAAGGGGGACGAGGCTTCGGTATTGTAGGCTTGCCACCAGCTGCGCTGGGTATATGCAAAAAATAGATCGCCGTTATCGCCGAAAATGTCTTCGGCGAGATTGAACTTGGCGCTGAATTGGAACTTGACCTCGGCATTGCCCATGCGACCTTCCGAAGCGATCTGGTCGAAGCTATCCTCGTTGGGGTTCGCGTTATAGCTCCAGGGCAACAGATAGTTGCGCCGGTAGGTCGTGATGGCAAACGGGTTGCGCTGCGATTCACGTTCCAGGGCGCGGCGCTCCTGAGCCTCCTCCAGCGCATCGACGGTGGGGTCATTCTGCGTCGTGTTGCGTGCCTCAGCCAATTGGCCGCGTAGTGTCGCCAACTCATCCGTCAGCGCTTCAATGCGTGATTCGATCGCCCTGCGCTCGGCGTCGGTCAGGTCGGGAGCAGTCTGCTCCTGGGCCATGGCAATGTTAAAAGGAAGTAGGGCCAGACAGGCGAGCCCGAGAGAGGAAATTACTCTGACCGACGGCATTGGAGCATACCCAAAATAAGTGAAGGCATAAGCGCTGTTTCTACCACGCTGCCAGTGTAAGTCAATCGATGCACAAAAGCGCTTATGGGTGATTGCCAAGCGCCCACGCTGGCCCGACAATCGCCGCCATCGATCAAGGTTGGCAGCGGTGGGTCATGTAGCGTATGGGCAGGCAGTCTATAGCGGCGGGCAGGGCAGTGGCGGGCCCCCCCGAATCGAGCCGATGGGGCGTGAAGCGATCGGCAGTTTTCTGTCTGGCGTTCATTCTTGCCGTGCTGATACTTGCAGTTGGCAGTGGCAGGGCCATCGCCCAGGAGAAATTGCCGGAGCGCAGCACAATCGCGACGCGCATCCAGGCGCTACAGGCCGAGGAAACCCTGGACGAGGGGCTTGCACGCGAGCTCGAGGCACTGAATCGTACGCTGTCGGCACTCGATCGCCTCGAGGCGGCACAGCAGCGCCTGCAGTCACTCGATCAACGCATCCAGCAGGCGCCCGATGAACTCCTGCGGCTGGAGCGTGAGCTGTCTCGCCTGGAAGACGCCCCTTCGACCCAGAGTGCCGAAGATCTGGGTGGACGCCCGATTGCCGAACTCGAGTCGCAGTTGCAGGAATCGTTGACGGCGCTGCAGCGGCTTCAGGATCGCCAGGCGGAGATCAATGCCAATCTGATCGCCACGCAAACCGTCCCCGAGCGGGCTCAGCAATCCATCTCGGACGCCATGCAACGGCTCGAGCGGACGCGTCGCGAGCTTGAGGAAGCCGAGCGTAACTCACTGCCTGGCCAGGAAGCGGCGATCACCGCGCTGCAGATCGAACAGCAGGTCGCGGAACTCGAATTACGTCTTCACCAGCGTGAATTGACCGGCAACACCCGCTTGCGCGAGCTTGCCATGCAGCGTCGCGAATTGCTGGCGCAACAACTTAGCGCCGAGGAGAGCAGCCTCGCGGTCTTGCAAAGTGTGATTGACCGGCAACGTCGCCTGCAATCGGAACAGGCGATCGCCGATGCCGCCCGCAACGACCCCTTGATCGCCGAGGGACACCCCATCGTACTCCGAGCCCAGCAGATCAATCGCGATCTGAGTCTCGAACTCCTACGGGCCACCGACCGGACCAATCGGCTCACGCGGGAGGGGATTGCGGTCCGCAGCGAGCTCGATCGGGTGCGTCAGCTTCAGCGTAGCCTGACCGAGCAGATCGATGCCATCCGAGGTAGCCAATTGCTATCCCGTATTCTCAGGGAACAGCAGCAGGCATTGCCGCAGGTCAACGCACGGCGCGACCTGCAGGAAGAGATCGCCGATCTTAGGCTCAAGCAATTCGAGTTGGGCCGTCAACGCGAAAGCTTGCGCAATGCCCAGCGCCTGGCAACCCAGCGTCTTGAAGAGGCCGGTGTCGAGGAAACCGCTGCCTTGGTCGACTCGTTACAGCGGCTCTACCAGTCTCGACGTGAACTCGTCGACCAGCTGGAGCAGGAATACGGTGGCCTGCTGACCGCAGCGATCGATCTTCAGCTCAATCAACAGCAACTGCTCACTATCAGCCGAGATCTGCGTACGGTCATCGATGAACAGCTGTTCTGGGTTGCCAACGCGCGTGGGCTGGATCTGACGTGGCTGCGCCAATTGCCGGCCACGTTTCGCCAGCATCTGTTTCACGGGGAGTGGACCGAAGCGATGCACGATTTCTGGGAACGTCCGTCGCTGAAAGCGGGCTGGGGGCTGCCGCCGTTATTGCTTGCTGCGATATTGCTTTGGTTGCGGCCCCGGATCCGTCGCTACCTCGAAACGTTGCATGCCGAGGTGGGTCGGTTGAAGCGCGATTCGCAGCGACACACGCCCTTGGCCATTGTCCTCAATTTATTGATAGCCCTGCCGGGCCCGCTCGTGCTGGTGGCGTTGGGAACGGCGCTGATCCTGGGCGGCGGCGAGTTTCCAGCGCGTCTGGGGCAGGCCGTCTGGCACTTGGCTCTTGGCTGGGCCGTGATCGGGCTGTCACGACGGCTTCTCGTGCGCGATGGCGTGGCAACCAAGCATTTCACATGGCCGGTCGGCTATGCCCGCCGGCTGCGCTGGCTGCTGTTATGGCTCGGCATGGCATTGATTCCGGTGCTGTCGATAAGCGCACTGAGTGCTGACAGTGGATCGACCCTGGCGGAGCGTCCGCTGGCCTTGTTGGCCATGGTCGCTGGGCTGGTGGCGATGAGCGTGCTCATGGTGCGTCTGATCCTCGCGCACACGCCATTCTTTGGTGTCAAACTTTTCCGCTTGGCGCTGGGACTGGCCTTGGCCAGCGTGCCGATAGTGTTGCTCATCCTGATTGGTCTGGGCTACGAATACACGGCACTGAGTCTGGTCGAGCGTTTCGTGATCACTCTCTATCTCCTGGGCCTATGGATTCTGGTCGAAGCCGCAGTGATCCGGGGGCTGGCCGTGGCGGCGCGGCGACTGGCCTACCGCCGGGCCTTGTCGCGTCGCCGTGCTCAGGTCCAGGAAGGGGCGGAAGGTGGCCTGGAAGTCATCGAGGAACCGCCCCTGGACATGGAGCAGGTCAACCAGCAGTCGCTACGCCTTTCCAAGCTGATCCTGCTGGTGGGCTTCAGTGTCATCCTCTATTTCGTATGGTCGGATCTTCTGGCCGTGCTCGGCTACCTCGACCAGGTCTCGCTATGGCAGGGCCAGCGCGTCGAGGGCGAGGGTGTGGTGGCCAGCGCCGTCAGCGTTGCGGATATCGTCACGGCCCTGGTACTGGTGGCGCTGACGTTCATGATGGCTCGCAACTTGCCGGGTCTGCTGGAGGTCATGGTGCTTTCCCGGTTGAGCCTGAAGCAGGGCAGCGCCTACGCGATCACCTCGTTGCTTTCCTACTCGATCGTCGGCACGGGGGTGGTGGTATCCCTGGCTACGCTGGGGGTCTCCTGGGACAAGCTGCAATGGCTGGTCGCTGCACTGGGCGTCGGTCTGGGCTTCGGCTTGCAGGAAATCTTCGCCAACTTCATTTCAGGGTTGATCATTCTCTTCGAGCGCCCGGTGCGCATCGGTGACACCATCACGCTGGGCAACCTGCATGGGACGGTCAGCCGAATCCGAATTCGCGCCACGACAGTGACCGACTTCGACCGCAAGGAGATCATCATCCCCAACAAGACGTTCGTCACCGACCAACTGATCAACTGGTCTCTATCCGACAACATCACGCGCGTGGTCTTGAGTGTAGGGGTCGCCTATGGCTCGGATCTGGCGTTGGTGCACCGCCTGCTACATCAAGCAGCCAAGGAGAATGCTCGGGTCCTTGCCGATCCCGAGCCGCAGGTTTTTTTCATGAATTACGGGGCAAGCACGTTGAATTTCGAGTTGCGTATTTTCGTCAACGCGCTCACCGACCGGCTCTTTGCCACCGATGAGGTCAACACCCGTATCGATGCGCTTTTCCGTGAGCATGGCGTCGAGATCGCTTTCAATCAGCTCGATGTCTGGCTGCACAGCGCCCAGGGCCAGGCGGTGCAGGTGCTCTCGCAACCGTTGGGCAATGCGGGGCCATCCCCTGTGCAAGGTCCAGGGCCCGTGCAGGGGCCGCCATCGTCAGGGGCATGACGGCTTAGTGGAACTGAACAGGTTACTGACGCCGGGCGTGCAGCAGAAATTCACGGTTGCCATCGCCACCGAGCAGGGGGCTGTCCGACCAGTGCAGAATGCCGAAGCCCTGTTGTCGGCAGCACGCCTTGATTCGCTCCTCGACGGCTGCATGCAAGGCGGGGTCGCTGACGATACCGCGATCGTTGACCTTGCCCGGCCCGACCTCGAATTGTGGTTTGACCAGGGACAGTAGCTCCCCACCTGGGGACAGCAGACGACTCAGTTCGGGAAGAATCAGCGTTTGTGAAATGAACGAAACGTCCATCACCGCCAGGTCGACTCCCCGGGGGGCAAGGCGTGCCATGGCGGCACGCAAGGACTCATCCTCTGCCATGTGCCGGGCATTGAGTCCTTCGAGGCACGTTACGCGAGGGTCATCCCGTAGGCTTTCATCGAGCTGATCATGGCCGACCTCGATACCGATGACATGAGCTGCACCGTAACGCAGGGCGCAATCGGTGAAGCCGCCCGTCGATTGGCCGACATCCAGCAGCGTTCGGCCTTCCAGGCGCAGCGCCAACCTATCCAGCAACGCCTCCAGCTTGAGCCCTGCGCGGGACACGTAACGCTCTTCGGGGTCCTCTGCCACCCGCAATTGGGTTTGCTCGGGTAACTTCTCGCCGGGCTTGGTCAGGCGCCTGCCATCCTGAGCCAGGCTGACACGGCCGTTGCGAATCAAGCGCTGGGCGCGGGTCCGCGTCCGTACCAGGCCTTGGGTGACGAGTAGTTGGTCGAGTCGAAGCATGCCGATCATCCTGTTAGGTGGCGCCATTATATCGGCTCGGGCAGGCGCGTGAAGCGGGTGAGTCGTCGTTCGCGCCGCACGGGCGCATGAGTGCATCGCCTGGACGTGGCATACTTCGTTTCGTTAGTCGCTTAACAAAAGGAATTGGGTGTGAAGCAGGACGCGGCATGGGCATTGGGGCGGTCGTTGGCTGTAGGTGTCGTGGGCGGGGTGATTTTCGATCTGACCGGGCTGCCCCTGGCCTGGATGCTGGGTCCTCTGGTGGCCAACCTGATCGTCTCGGCCCGTGGCCACGACGTACGGGTACCCGAAGGGCTGCGCGAAATCTTCCTCGGTGTGCTAGGGCTGGTGCTGGGCAGTCGGGTCACCCCTCAACTTGCCGAGCGGGTCGCGGACTGGCCGCTGTCCGCAGCGCTGCTGCTGATGGGCGTGGCCGCCTCCACGGCGGCGGCGGCGGCGTGGTACCGACGTTGTGGTTTCGATCCGGTGAGTGCCTGGTTTGCCTCTGCGCCAGGCGCCATGACGGCGATGATCATGCTGGGCGACAAGTGTGGCGGCGAGCCACAGCGCATCGCGATTGCACAGTCATTACGCATCGTTCTGGTGGTGCTATTGCTGCCCCCGCTCTTCTGGGCCTACGAGGGTGGCGCCCAGGCGGAGGCGGCGGCCCGCACGCTGCAGGACCCCTGGCTTTTATTGCTGCTACCCGGGTTGCTGTGGATAGGGCGCTGGTTGCGCATGCCCACCCCGGCCCTTCTCGCTCCGCTACTGGTCGCCGCGTTGGTGTCGGGCTTCGGTCTGGCCAGCCTGCAATTACCCGATTGGGGCATGAACTTGATGCTATGGGTATTGGGCTGTGCCATCGGTTCACGTTTCCGCGGCTTGTCTCGGGGGCGCTTCGGGCGATACCTGTTCCAGGCAGTCGTGGCTACGCTGTTGGCCCTGGGCATCCTGGCGCTATTTGCCGAGCTGATCCACCAGCTTCTCGGGGTGCCCAGGGACGTGGCGTTACTGGCACTGGCGCCAGGAGGCATTGGCGAAATGGCCATCCTTGCCGTGGCGTTGGATCTCGATCCCGTCTTCGTCGCGTTCCACCATTTGCTGCGCATGGTGACTTTGATGTTCGTAGCGCCTTTCTGGGCCCGCTATCTACGCCGTCGCTACCCGCCGGTACGCTGAGGGCTCACTTCTCCCTCGGCATCGGGGGTGGCTTGAAGTTCCTGCGCAGGCAGGCGATCGGCTCCCCAGCTGCGATACAGATACCCACTGACCCGGTTGAGCTCCTCGATGGGAACATCCGCCGGCTCGCCATGTTCCAGCGGGTCGATGTGATAGATATACAGCCGGGAAGCGAACTGCTCGAAGGGCAGGGAGGCTTCCCCGTAACGCTCGCCATTGCCCGCCGTGCTGACTACCACGCCATCCCCCCAATCCTGGCCGCTATCGTTGTTGGGGTTGAAGAAATAGACCCGCATGACATTGCGCGGGTCGAGCGTGATACGCAGCAACGAGATCGCATGCCAGCCAATGAAACGACAGGCGCTGTCGGTGATCGCGATGCCCGCCGGTTGAGGGTGGATCAAGGGCTGGTCCCCATTGTAATGGGGATGATAGCTGGCATAGAAATGGCGAAGAAATGCCTCGAGATCCTTGATCTGCCCGGTTTCCACATCGACATTGATATGGAACCCGCGCCCCGCCCACCAACCATGGAACTCGGGATTGACCCAGCGATGCGGGTCGCCCTCGCGACCGATACAGCGGCGCCCCATCTCCGCGTAGATGCGGTCGAGATGCGGCACTACCAGGAGCGATACCGGGTCGAGATCCATGGGCAACTCTTTGGCAACCCCGGACAGGCTGGCCATCGAGGAGAGCGGCATGCCTTCGAAGTGCATGATAATTTCATCATCACGTGCGGCCCAGGCGACCATCTGCAGCAGGTAGTCGGGGTCGTTGTATGCCCACATCGAAAGGGCGCGTGCCGACTGGCATGTAGGATTGTTGCCCTGGCCGACCCCCAAAGGCTGTCCAAGCATGCACAAGACGCCTTCGAGCAGCCGCCCGCGTAGCGAGACCTCCTCGCCGAATGCCATGCGCAGTCGCATCTTGGACCACTCGGAAAGCGGGAGCGCCAACTGACGCCAGAGCGCCGGAACCACGGGCGGCTGAAAGAGAATACCGCGCTCCAGAGTCAGGGCCAGGCCATAGACGGCTTGGGGGGATCCGGGGTGTATCGCTTCTTCGATCAATGCCTGTACCAGGCGGCGATAGCGAAGCAGGCAATCGCGACCCGTCGCGGTCAGGCCCATGGCTTCGGCAACGAGATGATTTTCCTGCTCGAGCAGATAACGTAGCAGCACCGCATGGTAGGAAGAGACCAGACCCGTATCATGCATGGCGCGAGCAAAGCCGCTGGCTTCACTCTGTAGCGCCTGCTCGTCCATCGCCAGGAGACGCTCCCGATAGGTGTCGATTCCCGGGTCCTCACGGGATGCCTGGGTAGGACCGAACAGGCTACTTATCAGCCGGTCGGCCCCCTGGCCGCTCGAACCCAGTTCGATCTCGGGATTGGCGCGACACAGGGCGATCTGGGTAATCATCTGCTTGACGGGTTCGACCTGAATCGGCCGCTGTTTCAATATACGCCAGATCTCATCGATCAATTGATCGATGACATGCTCGTAGCCGATCTCATTGGCCACGTGCTGGAACAATGCGCGTGGCACCTCGGCCAGTTTGCCTTGTGTTTCGCGATCGGCTTCGCTGAGCGGCATGAAAAGCAGCCCCAGGTTGATGGCCAGCACCTGGGTCAGATAATGGTGTGCCTGCTCAGCGGAGACGTTGCCATGAATGTAGTCGCCCTTGGCGACTGCCAATAAACGGAGTTCACTCAATGCCTCGAGAGCCACGGTTTGGCCGTTGCCGCTCTTGAGAGACTGGGGAGTGAAGGACGGGATAAGAATCTGGGGAGAGGCCCAGTCCGTACCCCGGAAAATGCCTGCTTCTTCCAGGGAGGGGGCGCGCGCCTCCAGGGCCGCTACCCCCCCTTCCTGAAGGAGAACCCGCCGTGCGGTATCCAGGACACGCCCGACCTTGGCCGGCTTGGCGAAATCCCGCGCCTGAGCGAGGATATCGGTGGCCTGGTCAAGCTTGGCCAATAACATGGCCAGCTTGCTCTCATCATGTTGACCGCCTTCGATCATGCGGACTCCCTTTGCCCCAAATGCAGGGGATTATACATAGAAGTCGAGGTCTTCCTGCCGCTTCAGCAAATCGCGCATGGTGTGTGCATCGTCACCTGAGAAGTAGATCAGTCCCCAGTGAGTGCCGAATGCCGTACGCTTGGTAACGGTTTCTTCCATCGGCGGTGTCAGCTCATGGGACTCGAAGTACGGATGGTCCTCGGTCTCTTCGGGCATTTCAAGGCGACTGACCACGCGACGACGCGGATAGACCCCGAAGCAGCCGGCATGGCACTTGGCATCCACCACTTCACGCGGGAAGAAGTCGGTGATTTCCTGCTCGGTGGTTTTCGGATCGAAGGACAGGATCAGGCCTTGGTAGGCATTGAAGCCATAGGCCCGCTCCAAGAGTTCGAATACCTTGAAGCCCGGCGGACGATAGGCCACCTCGCCAAAGTACATTTCGCCGTCGCTGGTGACGAAGTACTCGGGATGGATAAAGCCGAAATCGATATCGAAGGCCTTGATCAGCTTTTCGATCTGCGCCGTGATCTGCTCGCGATATTTTTCGAGTTCGGGCGTGGCAGGCACGAACACCGAATAGCCGAGTGTCACGTACTCCGAGATGTTGAGGAATCGAATCTTGCCATTGTGGATCCAAGCTTCGACGGCGAACTCCCAGCCATCCAGGTGCGACTCCATCAAGACCGGGAATTCTTCGTCGGGGATGGTATCGACCTCATCCGGGGTACGGATCACGCGGTGACCGAGACAGCCTGCCTTGTCGAAGGCCTTGAGGTGAATCGGGTCGTTGGGGTCGCCATCCAGCTTGAGTAGCGTCTGATTGACACGCTTGAGGAAGCGGATCACGTCGTCGCGGTCATGGGCTTCTTCGAAGATACCCACCCGGATGCCACCCAACTGCGCGCGACGTTTCATCAAGGCCTTGTCACGCAACAGCAGGGCCTGGCCGTAAAGGCGCGGATTGTCGAGCAGAACGGAATTGATCGCCCCGGCCCATTCCACCGTTTCTTCATACAGGGGAATAGCGACGTCGACACCCATATCCTTCAGCGTTTCGGCAATCTCAAGGGATCTGTCGTTCAGTCGCTCGAAGTTCCAGGGGGTATAGGGTATATCGTGCTCTTTGCAGTAATCCTCGGCCCAGTCGGGAGCGACCACGATGTAGCGGCGGTCGAAGTTCTCGGCGGCCTCGACGGCGTTCAGGCTCCAGCCTAGAAGGGCGACGAAGCCCTTATCGGGATCCTTTTCCATGTCGTTATGCCTCTTGTGAAGTATAGGGAGCGATCACACACCCTAAGCCTAGGTGCTGGAGCGAACCTTTGCTTGCTTTATGGTGGTGTGCCTCCCTTGCGAGGCCAGGGGGGCGCTGTTATAGTGCGCTCGCATTCGCACGGGGGTTGGCTGTTTCGGGCCTCCGTGATGAATGAGCAGGTGATCGCATACGTTTGCCTGTCCGCTGTGGTGGCCCCCGTCGGTCCTCCCGCAACGCTAAACCGCGAACCCCGCCAGGCCCGGAAGGGAGCAACGGTAGTGGTGGCTGCGTGTGCCGGGATGTGGCTGTCGGGGGCTGCCTCCTTTCAGGGAGGCGAATGCGTTTCTCGTGTCGCTTTCCCATGCTCCGATCGATTTCTCTGCCTTTGATGTCCCCCCGAGGTGAATGTTTGCCCGTTTGGGTCGAGCTTGCTTTTCGCTCCCTCCGCCAGCCGGTAGAATGTTCGGTTACCGCTGGGCGCCGGTGAATGCCGGGTCGCTTCCATCTTGTTTCGAGGAACCGCGCTCCATGAGCTATCAGGTACTGGCACGTAAGTGGCGGCCGCGCACCTTTCATGAACTGGTCGGCCAGGAGCATGTCCAGCGCGCGCTGGTCAATGCCCTCGATCAGGGGCGGTTGCACCACGCCTACCTGTTTACCGGGACCCGCGGTGTCGGCAAGACCACCCTGGCGCGCATCCTTGCCAAGTGCTTGAACTGCACCGCCAAGGGGGAGGGTGAGAGCGCTGTTACCTCGACCCCATGCGGCCAGTGTCAGAACTGCACGGCGATCGATGAAGGCCGCTTCGTCGATCTGATCGAGGTCGATGCCGCCTCTCGCACCAAGGTGGAAGACACTCGCGAGTTGCTCGATAACGTGCAATACGCTCCCACGCAGGGCCGGTTCAAGGTGTATCTCATCGATGAGGTGCACATGCTCTCCACGCACAGCTTCAATGCGCTGCTCAAGACGCTGGAGGAGCCGCCTCCGCATGTGAAGTTCCTGCTGGCCACGACCGACCCGCAGAAATTGCCGGTCACGGTGCTGTCGCGGTGTCTGCAGTTTACGCTCAAGAACATGCCGCCGGAGCGCATCGTCGAGCATTTGTCTCATGTTCTCGGCGCCGAGGGGGTCGCCTTCGACGAAAGCGCCTTGTGGCTCCTTGGCAAGGCGGCCGACGGGTCGATGCGCGATGCCATGAGCCTCACCGACCAGGCCATAGCCTTTGGCCAGGGCGAGGTGCGCCATCGTGACGTGGCGGCCATGCTGGGTACACTGGATCATCGCCATCTCATGGCGCTGGTCGAGGCGTTGGCCGAGGTCGATGCCGCTCGTGTACTCTCAGAGGTGGCGAGCCTGGCCGAGCAGGGCCCTGATTTTGCCGGCGTGCTGGATGACTTGTCGGGGGTTCTGCACCGACTGGCCATTGCCCAGATGGTGCCTGATGCGCTGGACAACGGGCATGGCGATCGGGAGACGCTGCTGGCCTTGGCTGCGCGGTTTACCGCCGAAGATGTCCAGTTGTATTACCAGATCGGGCTTCAAGGGCGGGGCGACATGGAGCATGCCCCGGATGCACGCACCGCACTAGAAATGACTTTGTTGCGCATGCTGGCTTTTCGCCCTCAGGGCGTGCCCAAGCCCGCCCAGACACCCTTGCCCCTCAGGGCGACTCCGGAGATTGCCACGTCTGATTCTGTGTCCTCGACGTCTTCGGCCTCGGCAGGGCAGGGCGCTCCGACGCAGGATACGCCAAGCCAGGATTCGTCTGCGCAGCTTCCTGCTGAGCCAGAACCAGAACCAGAGCCACAGGACGCGCAGGCTGAGCGAACCACCGCCTACGAGACCGGTCCTGCCGAGACGCCTGCAGGGCAAGCGCCTGATACCGAGTGGCAAGCGCCAGACGAGAGCGTGGGATATGAGCCACCCCCTCCCTGGGAGCCGCAGGAGGAGATCGAGCCTGCCTCGGCCGTTCGGATAGATCCTCCCTCTCCTTCCCGGGATATGGTTCGACCGGATCAAGACTCGGGTGACTTGGCCATCGCCGAGCCTGTCGAAGCTGAGACGGTAGAAGCCGAGGTCGTATCCGCGCAATCATCTCCGGCGGCAGGGTTCGACCATGCGGCCTGGCTGGCGCTGTTCACGCGACTCGAGCTCGGTGGGCTCACACGTAACCTAGCGGCTCACTGCACGGTCGACCATGATGATGGGCAGCGGCTTTGTCTGCGCCTTGACCCGTCTCAATCGGCAATGAACGCTGACGTGCATGTCGAACGGATTCAGAAGGCCCTGGACGTGGCGGGCGTGACTCGACGCCTTGAGATCGTGGTCGCCGACCTGCCGCCCGGCCTGGAAACGCCCAAGGCAATGGCGGATCGGCTGGCTGCCGCACGGCATGCCCAGGCGGTTGAAGCCTTGCAGGACGACCCACATATCCAGAAACTGCAGAACGCATTCGGTGCCCGACTGATCGAAGGCACCGTGACACCCCAGGACTGAGTACCCTCGGTCCAACGATTCCTTGAGGTGACGTCATGATGAAGGGCGGAATGGGCAACCTGATGAAGCAGGCTCAGGAAATGCAGGAAAAGATGCAGCGCGTTCAGGAAGAAGTGGCGCGTGAAGAAGTCACCGGTGAAGCCGGGGCCGGCATGATCAAGATCGTGATGAACGGTCGCCACGACGTCAGCAAGGTCGAGATCGACCCCAGCGTGATGCAAGAAGATAAGGAACTGCTCGAGGATCTGCTGGCGGCTGCCGTCAATGATGCCGTGCGCAAGGTGGAGACCAATTCGCGTGCCAGGATGGAAGAGGTCACCTCGGGCCTGAATCTGCCGCCCGGCTTCAAGATGCCGTTCTGATGAGCTTCTCCCCGCTCGTCGATCGTCTGCTGGAGAGCTTCAGGGTTCTCCCGGGCGTGGGGCCCAAGACGGCACAGCGGATGGCGCTGCACCTGCTGGAGCGCGACCGCGACGGCGGCCGCCGGCTAGCCGAGATCATGACCCGTGCCCTCGAGGAAGTCGGTTACTGTCGCCGTTGTCGCACCCTGACGGAGGAACCGGTCTGCGGGCTGTGTCGAAGTGTTCGGCGCGATGAGCGGCTGCTGTGCGTGGTAGAGTCCCCGGCCGACATGCTCGCGATCGAAGATGCCGGGGGGTATCTGGGCCAGTACTTCGTGCTGCATGGCCATCTCTCGCCGCTGGATGGCATCGGGCCTGAAGATATCGGGCTCGATCAGCTTGGCGAACGACTCGCCGAAGGCGGAATCGAAGAGCTGATCCTGGCGACCAACCCCACCGTCGAGGGGGAAGCCACAGCGCACTATATCGCCGCTCAGCTCGAGGATAGTTCGATTCGACTGTCGCGGTTGGCCTATGGCGTGCCCATGGGCGGGGAACTCGAGTATGTCGATGGGGGGACGCTGAGCCGTGCCTTCAATGGTCGCTTGCCTTTTTCCAGCGAATGAGCCAACCCTCTCTCATCCATTTGGTAGAACAACCACGGACGCTGCATGCGCCAGGACCCTGACATTCTCTGGATCGATACCCCCAATGCACTGAACGACGCCTGTGCCGCTCTAAGCGGCGCGGACGTGCTGGCATTGGACACCGAATTCTTTCGTGAATCGACCTTCCATCCCGTGCCGGCGCTGGTTCAGCTCTATGCCGGTGAAACGGTCTACCTGATCGATCCCGTGGCGGTGTCGGCCACGCCGGCCCTCCAGGACTTGCTGGCCTCGGGCCCGCTGAAGGTTATCCATGCCTCCAGCGAGGACATCGAGGTCATCGCCAGTTGGGCAGGGGTGACCGTGTCGCCGCTGGTCGATACCCAGATCGCCCAGGCCCTGTTGGGCGAAGACCCTGCCATGGGATATCAGCGGCTGGTCGAACATTGGACCGGCGAGGTATTGCCCAAGGACGAGACGCGCTCCGACTGGCTGATACGCCCCTTGAGCGAGGCTCAATGTCGTTATGCCGCACTGGATGTGGTGCACCTGTTGCACGTCTGGCAAGCCCAGCGCGACGCTCTGGAACGCCTAGGGCGCTTGGCCTGGCTGCAGGCCGAGTGCGATCTACTGGTGGTGCAGGCTGGCCGGGACAGTGATAGCGATGGCCAATGGTATTTACGCAACCGTCAGTTATGGCGCCTGGCGCCTCGTCAGATCGATGCCTACCGGCGCATGACGGCCTGGCGTGAGGCGGAAGCGCGCAAGCGCGACAAGCCGCGCGGATGGCTGATCAATGACAAGCTGCTGTTTGCCATAGCCGAGAAAATGCCGGCCAACCGCTACGAGCTGGCGGCGATCGAAGGCCTCAAACCGGCCGTGGTGAAGCGTGAAGGCGACGTATTGTTGGAGCTGATCAGGCAGGCCCATCATGCAGACGATGACGAGCTGCCCGAAGCGCTGCCCTCGCCGATGGGGAATGGCTTCAAGAAACGCCTCAAGGCCTTGAAGCGGGTGGTCAATGACGAAGCGGATTCGCTAGGCGTGGCTCCCGAGCTGCTGATGCGGCGCCGTGATCTAGAAGCGTTGGTTACGGCGGATCTCCTGGATCGGCCGCTGCCTCTGCCGCAAGGGTGGCGCGGTGAGCGCTTGGCGGATCCGCTCCGGGCTGCACTTGAAGAACGGGAAACGACGTCATGATGAATGGCCGTGTGCTATGCGAAATATTTCGAAGCCCCCGCAAGGAGGAGATGTACCTCTACATCGACAAGCGCCAGGGGCTGGAAGCGGTTCCCGACGCGTTGCTGGAGCGGTTCGGCAAGCCCCAGGCCGTCATGACGCTATTGCTCGATCCGAACAAACCGCTGGCGCGCGCACGGTCGGCGGATATCATCGCCGCCATTCGTGAAAAGGGGTTCTACCTGCAGATGCCACCGGGGAAGGAGCCGTACATGCTCGACCTGTATCGCACGCCCACCGAAGCTCGCTATTGATCGTGATGCGTGAACGGTTCTGGGAACGGTACTCACTCGACGAGATGACCGACGAAGAGTGGGAAGTCCTCTGCGACGGGTGTGGGCAATGCTGTCTGCTCAAGCTCGAGGAGGAGGATACTGGCCAGGTCGCGGTGCTCAACGTGGCCTGCGAGCTGCTCGACATAGCGAGCTGTCAGTGCAGCGATTATGCCAATCGCTTCGCCAAGGTGCCTGGCTGTACCAAGCTGACCCCAGGTATGGTCGGCCAGTTGCAATGGCTTCCCCACTCCTGTGCTTATCGACGCGTTCATGAAGGGCGCAAGTTGGCGGCCTGGCATCCGCTATTGAGTGGCGACGCGCAGCGCATGCATCGCAAGGGAGTCAGTGTGAGAAGTTTCGCCATCCCCCAGCAGCAGGTCCCCGAGGAGGAACTCGAGGACCATATCATTGCCATCCTGCCTATCGATTGATCGGCTGAAGGGGGAGCACCGTATGCTGTGGCTGTGGTGCCGCCCCTTCGATCGCCCCCACCCTTACGCCAAGCCAAGTGCCCAAAGGATATAAGCGTCCTGTCGGGCATTGTCGTGCCAGGCCTTGAAGCGGCCCGAGGCACCGCCATGACCGGCGGCCATGTCAGTCCTCAGCACCACCGGGCCTCGGGCGCTACCCAGTTCGGTCAAGCGGGCATAGAGCTTGGCCGGCTCCCAGTAGGGCACTCGCGAATCGTGCCAACTACCCTGCAGGAACACGCTGGGGTAAGGCTGCGCTGATAGATTGTCGAGTGGGGAATAGGCCCCGATGCGTCGCCTTACCGCCGGTTCATCGGGGTTCCCCCATTCCGTGTATTCCGCCGTCGTCAGCGGTAGATCGGGGTTTTCCATGGTGCGCAGGACGTCGACGAACGGCACGTCCAGTACCGCGGCACAAAATGCCTCGGGGGCCAGGTTGAGGCTGGCGCCCACCAATAGTCCGCCCGCACTGGCGCCATAGGCGGCAATACGCGAACCATCGGACAGCCCCGCCTCGACCAGGGCGTCTCGGGCAGCCAGGAAGTCGCGGAAGCTGTTTTCCTTGTGTTCCAGCTTGCCGGCCAGATACCACGGCTCACCCCGGTCGCCGCCGCCGCGGACATGCGCCACGGCGAAGGCCACGCCGCGTTCGAGCAGTTCGAGCCTGGCCACCGAGAACCAGGGATCCAGCACCTCGCCATAAGCGCCGTAACCGTATAGCAGGGTGGGCAAGGGTGCTTGACCCAAGCGATCGGCACGCGCCACGACCGAGACGGGGATGCGCTCGCCGTCATGGGCGGTTGCCCAGATTCGCTGACAGACGAGTTGCTCCGGTTGCAGGTCCCCGAGAATCGGCTGGACCTTGAGCAGCCGGCGCTCGCCGCTATCGAGATCATGCTCGATCCAGCGGACCGGTAGTGTGAAGGATTCCTCGCGAAGACGTAGCTTGCGGACATCGAAATGGGGCGTGTCGCCCAGCATCAGGCTACACGGTGCTTCGGGAAGGGGGAGTCGCTCATCGCGTACCACATGGTGCGTATTGTCGAGCTCTATCACCCGCAGATGAACCTGGGCCTGGTCGTGGTCGCGCTCGGTGAGCACGAGTCCCCAGGCGAAGGCATCGAGGCCCTCGAGGGTCTGGTTGTTGCGGTGTGCGACCAGGGGCTGCCACTCGCCCTCGGCGTCCTCCGGTACGGTATCGAGCTGGAAGTGGGTGGCCCCATCACGGTTATGAAGTAGATAGAACACGCCTGGGCGATGGTCGATGCCGTACTCGACCCCTGTTTCGCGAGGCAGAAAGCAGCGAGGTTGTACATCTGGTGTTTGCGCGGGGATCAGGTGCGATTCCGAGGTGTCCTTGGAGGCGCTCTCGATAACCAGCCAGGCCCGTGAACGGGTCTTGCCCAAGCCGACCCAGAACTCGGGGTCGGCTTCATGAAAGACCAGGCGGGGCGCATCGTCTAGATGATCGATCGCCAATTGCCAGACGCTTTCGGGGCGTTGGGTCGCGTCGTAGCGGGTAAAGATCAGCGTACGATTGTCCTCGGCCCAGGTCAGCTCAGGGCCGATATCCCCCAGCAGGCGGCGGGGTTCGCCATCGGGCAGACGCTTGAGAAACAGTTCGAAGTATTCGTTGCCTTGAGTGTCCTCGGTCCATGCCAGCCACGCTTCGTCGGGAGAAATGGCCATATCCCCGAGCTCGAGGAAGCTATGCTCGCGCGCTCGTGCCTCCAGATCGAGGAATCGCTGTGGCTGGTTCGCGTTCCCGTTGGGATGGCGCCACCATACGGGGTAATCGGCATCGGCCGCCGTTTCACTCCAGTAGGTATAATGATCCAGCGGCGCCGACAGCCCCTTGACCGCCAATTCACGGCGTGACAAATGGCCGGTATACAGGGATTCGACCAGTGGCTCCAACGGAGCGAACCACTGACTGAATTGCGCATTGGCGGCTTCCAGGAAGGCGGTAACCTGGGGATCGTCACGATCCTCGAGCCAGTGCCATTCTGGATCGTCTTCACGCCGAAATGCGTCAACGGGGCGCGTGCCTTGCGTGGGAACGACGTTGTGTTCGGGCGGCTGTGCTTTCATGTGGTGCGGTGTACCATGTTGCGTATTGCATGTGCGATTCGTACATGCACAAGCCTAGTCATGCCAGGAGGCCTGCATGTTGATATCCGATTCAATGCCGTTACTTTGGCTGATTTATGGCCTATTGTCGCTGATAGTCTTGGTGACGGGGTATTTCGGCATTCGGTTCCTGCCGCTACTGCCGCGCCTGGTGATTACAGGAGTGGTGGCCGGGGCCATATGGATGCCTTCGCGCTTCACGATCTCGCTGATCGAGGAAGGTGAGACCTATAGCGGACTGGCGCCCGCCGTCGTCGTGGCAGGTATCGCATTCCTCCAGAAAGACGGCGGGACATTTGCCACCGCCTTTACCCTGGTCGCCTTGGCCATGGCGGTAGGGGCGGCAACCGGGGTGGCCTTGTGGTGGCTATGGCGACGTCGCAACGATGACGACACCCGGAACAGGGATGATCGAGGGACGCCGAAACGCTCGGAAACTTCCGAGCAGCGGCGTCGTGAGCCAGTGATGGGTTAAGGGGAAAGCATGCGCGTCTTGTTGGGGCTTGGTCTGTATTGCCTGATGTTATTGTCGCTTCCCGTCGTTGCCCAGCAGGAGGCATCCGAGCAGCAGCCCGATGTTCGCGTCATCTTCGATGTCTCGGGTAGCATGAAGGAGAACGATCCCGAGCAGCTTAGCGGTAGCGCGCTGGAGCTGCTTGCGGCCCTGCTCCCTGCCGAGGGGCGAGGCGGCGTTTGGACGTTCGGGGAAACGGTCGACAATCCGCTGCCAGTGGACGAGGTGGATGGCGAATGGCGAGAACAGGCCCTATCGCTTGCGACCTCCCTGGCCAACTATCAACAGTTCACCGATATCGAAGCTGCCATTCGTCAGGCCAGCCAGTCGCCAGGCCGTGGTCGGCGTCATCTGGTGCTATTGACGGATGGGGTCATCGACGTGCCTGCCGAAGGCCAGGACAAGGCGGCGCAGGATGCCCAGTCGCGGGCTCGCTTGTTGAACGAGGTCGCACCCCGGTTGGCCGAAGAGGATGTCGTGATTCACGCAGTTGCCTTTTCGCCCGATGCCGACCTGGCTCTTGTCGAGCAGATGGCGCAGCAAACCGGGGGGCTGGCAACGCTGGCGGAGTCTTCCGAATCCCTGTTGCGTGCCTTCCTCAGCATTCTCGAGCGTATCTATCCAGTGGATCAGGTACCCCTCGACGCGCAGGGACGCTTCACCATCGATGAAGGGGTCGATTCGTTCTCCGCGCTGCTCTTCCATGAGC
Organism: Litchfieldella xinjiangensis; assembly: GCF_000759345.1. Lineage (GTDB taxonomy): Bacteria > Pseudomonadota > Gammaproteobacteria > Pseudomonadales > Halomonadaceae > Litchfieldella_A > Litchfieldella_A xinjiangensis. The sequence goes on along the minus strand of NZ_JPZL01000001.1, from coordinate 784,689 downwards.
CCGATGCACCGCCGCTGACCCTGATCGACCCCGAGGGCCGGCGCTACCAGGCAGAAGATCGACCCGATGCCCAGCGCTGGCAGAGCGAATCCCGCTTCGATCTGATTACGATACCCTCGCCGCAGCAGGGTGTATGGCGCGTCGAGGGCGAGTTCGGCAGCGATAGCCGTATCAGTGTCGACTCATCGTTGGTGCTGCAGACGTCCGAGCTTCCCCCCACGCTCTATCTGGGGTTCGACCTGCCTCTCACGGTGTGGCTGGCCAGAGAGGAAGAGCGACTCCAGGGCGATGCATTGCCCGAGGACATCGAGATCCGTGCCGAACTTCAGGATCCCGATGGCGAAGCCCAATCAGGCGTCAGCCTGGAGCAGAGTGACGGCCGTTTCGAGGGGACGTTACCTGCCCCCGCATTGGTCGGTAATGCGCGCCTGGTGGTCTCTGCAGAGAGTGAGGCGTTCCAGCGTCAGCGTATCCAGGCGGCCAATGTCGTACCGGCGATCAGTGCGCAGCTCGACGATGAGCGCAGCCGGGTCATGCTGAGTGCCGAGCACCCGCGGCTCGATGTCGATAACACCGAGCCGCGGGCGGAACTTCAGGGCGAAACCCTGGACGTGCAGGCGGAGGGCGAGGCCCGCTGGCGGATCGTGCTGCCCGAGCTCGACCCCACCATCAGCGTTCCCCTGTTGCTCAATGCTAGCGTGACGCTGGATGGCGAGACGCGGGAGATCCGTCTGCCTCGCCTGATGCTCAACCCCAACGGAGAGATCACCTTGGGGGAGGCCCGTATCGATGGGGCCAACGTGCAGTCGCAGCCGCTGGGAGGCGAATTGGATGAGGCGCCGGCAGAGGAGCCAGAGCAGGAGCTGGCCGATCGTATCGTCTCGGCCATCAATGCGATTCCACGCCGTGCCCAGTCATTCCTGGAAGAAGCGGCACCGGGCGTTCAGCGCGTGGCTCGCGAACATGGTGACGATCCCCGCCTCTGGATCCTGCTGGCCTTGCCGCTGCTGTTCCTGTTTCTGATCGTCAAGCTCTGGCGGCGTTTCGTTTCGCGTCGACATGGTAAGCGACGGCGAGTGGAGGAACCGCATGTGTGAGTTACTGGGCATGAGCGCCAACGTGCCCACGGATATCTGTTTCAGCTTGACGGGGTTTCTCGAGCGGGGCGGTGGCTGTGGCCCTCATCGTGACGGCTGGGGAATCGCCTTCTATGAGGAAGGCGGTTACCGTGAATTTCGCGATCCCCACCCATCCGTTCACTCGCCGATAGCCAGGCTGATACGCGACTATCCCATCAAGTCGCACGTGGTGATCAGTCACATCCGCCAGGCCAATGTCGGGCAGGTACGGCTGGCCAATACGCATCCTTTCTCGCGTGAGATGTGGGGACGACAGTGGTGCTATGCCCATAACGGTCAGCTACAGGGCTGGCAGGACTTGCCACTCTCTTACTACCAACCGATCGGCGAGACCGACAGCGAACATGCCTTTTGTCATCTCCTGGGTGAATTGCGCCGTCGTTTCGCTTCGCCGCCCGAGTCTCCCCGGGAGTTATGGGATGTGTTGCACGGGCTGTGCGAACGGATGCGTGGCCTTGGGGTCTTCAACCTGCTGCTTTCCGACGGTCAGCATCTGTATACCTACTGCGCCACGAAACTGGTTCACATCACGCGTCGCGCCCCCTTCGGCAAGGCGCACCTCAGTGATGCCGAACTCAGCGTCGACTTCGTCGAGCACACGACCGAACAGGACGTCGTCTCTGTATTGGCGACCGAGCCATTGACCGATAACGAATCATGGCATCGCATGGTGCCGGGTGAGCTTCTCGTCTGGCGAGACGGAGAGATACTGGCACGTCTGGGTGCCTTCGAAGGTTAGGCATCGTCGGCCTAGGGCGTGAACTTGTTCTTACTGAAAACACTCATAGGCTTATGAGGTAAGGCGTCTTTACCAAAAGGTTCAATCGATAGTTTCAATCGTTCGTTTTAGACTGCGGCCAAGAACAAGATACACGACGTTGCGGACGCCATGATCGCGGAGACCAATCAATGAATGAGCACGCCACCGACCCGATTCTTGTCGGTCAACCCCTGGAAGGGCTCGAGCAGTATTCCTCGGTAATGGACGTCTTTCAGACTTCCGTGGAGCGTTACGGAGATCGTCCGGCTTTCACCTGCATGGGCCAGACTCTGAGCTACACGGAGCTGGACCGTCAGACCCAACATTTTGCCGCCTGGCTGCAGCACGAGACCGATCTGGAGCCGGGTGATCGAATAGCCATCCAGTTGCCCAACGTGCTGCAATTTCCTGTGGCCGTGTTCGGTGCCTTGCGTGCGGGATTGATCGTGGTCAATACCAATCCGCTGTACACCGAACGAGAGATGGCCCACCAGTTCAAGGATTCCGGTGCCAAGGCGATCCTCATCCTGGCCAATATGGCCGCCAAGGTGGAGAAGATCCTCGACCGGACGGATATCAAGCATGTGCTGGTCACTGAGCTGGGGGACATGCATGGCTTCCCCAAGCGTCAACTGATCAATACCGTGGTCAAGTACGTCAAGAAGATGGTGCCCGCCTATTCACTTCCCATGGCGGTGTCGTTCCGCCAGGCATTGGTCAAAGGGCAGGGGTTGTCCCATCAGGACGTGTCTCGCCAAGCCGAGGACGTGGCAGCACTGCAATATACCGGCGGGACTACCGGGCGCGCCAAGGGCACCATGCTGACCCACCGCAATCTCATCGCCAACATGTTCCAGGCGCGTGAGGCGATCGGTCCCGCGTTGGCAGATGGCAACGAGACGATCATTGCGCCCTTGCCGGTCTACCATATCTATACCTTTACGGTGAATTGCCTATTCATGGTCGAAACCGGCAATCACTCGGTCCTGATCACCAATCCCCGGGATCTCGAAGGTTTCGTCAAGGAACTCAAGAAATACCGTTTTTCGGGCTTCATTGGGCTGAATACCCTGTTCAATGCGTTATGCAATCGTGACGACTTCCGTCAGCTCGACTTCTCGCAGCTCAAGCTGACCATTTCGGGGGGGATGGCGCTGACCAAGGCGGCGGCTCAGCGCTGGGAGGAGGTTACCGGCTGTCCCGTCGCAGAGGGTTACGGCATGACCGAGACCTCGCCGATCGTCTCGTTCAATCCCGTCGACGCAATCCAGCTCGGGACCATCGGCAAGCCGGTCGCGGGTACCTCGGTCAAGGTCATCGACGATGACGGCAACATGCTGCCACTCGGCGAGCCGGGCGAGCTTTGCGTGCAAGGGCCCCAGGTCATGAAAGGCTACTGGAACCTGCCCGAGGAAACCCAAAAGGCCATCGATGCCGACGGCTGGATCCGCACCGGTGATGTCGCCGTACTTCAGGACGATGGGTACATCCGTATCGTGGATCGCAAGAAAGACCTGATCATCGTCTCGGGCTTCAACGTCTACCCCAATGAGATCGAGGATGTCGTCACCGGTCATCCAGATGTCGTCGAAGCGGCTGCCGTGGGGATACCCGACGACAATGCCGGCGAGGCCATCAAGTTGTTCGTGGTGTCGCGTAATCCCGAACTGGATGCCGAGACGTTGCGCGCCTGGTGCAAGAAGGAACTGACCGGCTACAAGGTACCGAAATTCGTCGAATTCCGAGATGAACTGCCCAAGACCAACGTAGGCAAGGTGTTGCGTCGCGAGCTTCGCGACGGCCCTGCGCCGACGCGCGAGTCCTGAACTCGACGGGCCGATTAGGCAGCGTCTAGCAGCTAGCGGTACACTATCTGCCCGCCCCAAGTTCGGGGCGGGCAGGTTTCGTTATTGATGAGGATGTCTTGAGCACCACGAAACGCCCACCCCCCAATGCCGATCTTTCTCGTCTGGATGCGCTACGGTCTCGTCTGGGCGACTGCCTGTTGCGCGATGCAAATGAATTTCAGCGGCGGCTGGCGGGGCTCGCGCGCCGCGCCAGGGAGGGCAAGCCGGTCGACCGGGCCTTGAACGAGATCGAGCGCCGTCTGGAGAAGTCCCACGCTCTGCTCGAGCGGCGTCTGGCCTTGCCGGTACGCCTGGAGTACCCCGCCGAACTGCCCGTGGCAGAGCGCCGCGACGACATCATCGAGGCTCTGCGTGAGAATCAGGTCGTGGTCGTTGCGGGGGAGACCGGCTCGGGTAAGACGACGCAGCTACCCAAGCTGTGCCTTGAGCTGGGGCTGGGACGTCGCGGATTGATCGGCCACACGCAGCCCCGGCGTCTGGCGGCACGCTCAGTGGCGACTCGCCTGGCTGAAGAGTTGGCTGTCCCCCTTGGCGAGCAGGTCGGTTATCAGGTGCGCTTCACCGACCACACGGCCGACACGACGCTGGTCAAGCTGATGACCGACGGGATATTGCTGGCCGAGACCCAGCACGATCCCGACCTCAGCCGTTACGAAGCGATCATCATCGATGAGGCCCATGAGCGCAGCCTCAACATCGATTTCCTGCTCGGCTATCTCAAGCGCCTGACCGCCCGCCGGCCCGATCTCAAGATCATTATTACCTCGGCGACCATCGACGTGGCGCGGTTCTCGCGGCATTTCGGCACCCAAGCCGCCGATGGGACCGAGCGACCGGCCCCGGTGGTGGAAGTGTCGGGGCGTGCCTATCCGGTCGAGGTGCACTACCGGCCGCTCTTGCGTGAAGAGGCTGACGAGGAAGACCGTACCCTGCAGGAAGGTATCCTGCATGCGGTGGAGGAGATCGAAGCCATCGAGCGCGAGAAGCGCTGGTTCCATGGGCCACGTGACGTGCTCATCTTCCTGCCAGGTGAGCGAGAAATTCGCGAGACCGCAGATACCCTGCGACGTGCCGACCTGCGCCAGACCGAGATATTGCCGTTGTATGCGCGGCTCTCCAATGCCGAGCAGAACCGGGTGTTCCAATCCCACACCGGGCGACGCATCGTGCTTTCGACCAACGTGGCCGAGACGTCCCTGACCGTACCGGGCATCCGTTACGTGATCGATCCCGGCCTGGTGCGAATCAGTCGTTACAGCTACCGCGCCAAGGTCCAGCGTCTGCCCATCGAACCGGTCAGCCAGGCCAGTGCGGACCAACGCAAGGGGCGCTGTGGGCGTATCGCCGAAGGGGTGTGTATCCGCCTCTACAGCGAGGAGGATTACCTGGCCCGTCCGGCCTTCACCGAGCCGGAAATCCAGCGTACCAATCTCGCCTCGGTGATCCTGTCGATGCTGTCGCTGCGATTGGGCGACATCGAGGCCTTCCCATTCGTCGATGCCCCCGACCCACGCTTCATCAAGGATGGCTTCCGCCTGCTGTTCGAGCTTGGCGCAGTGGATGAGGGTGAGCGCATGACCGATGTCGGCCGACGGCTGGCGCGGCTGCCCATCGATCCGCGTCTTGCGCGCATGTTGTTGGCGGGCGCGCAGGAAGAGTGCCTTCGTGATGTGCTGATCGTGGTCTCGGCACTGGCCGTGCAGGATCCACGCGATCGCCCGGCCGAGAAGCGCCAGGCCGCCGATCAGGCCCACAAGCGTTGGGACGACCCCGAATCCGATTTCGTCGCTTGGCTGAATCTGTGGCTGGGTTTCGAGGCCGCACGCGACGAGCTATCGGGCAATCAGTTGCGTCGCTGGTGTCGAGACAACTACCTCAATTACCTGCGGCTGCGTGAGTGGCACGACACATTTCGTCAGCTGCGCCAGGTACTTCGCGACATGGACATTACCGTGCCTGCGGCTGCGCCGCTTGCCGAGGACCCCGAGCTGCGCCAGCGTCAGCGCCGCGAAAGTGGCGCGCGGTTGCACCAGGCACTCCTTACGGGGCTGTTATCGAATATTGGCCAGCTACTCGAAAACCGTGAGTACCTGGGGGCGCGCAATCGCAAGTTCTTCATTCATCCCGGCTCGGGGCTGGCCAAGAAGTCGCCCAAGTGGATCATGGCTGGCGAACTGGTCGAAACCTCCAAGCTGTTCGCGCGTCAGGTAGCGCGCATCGAACCCCAGTGGATCGAGCCGTTGGCTGGGCACCTGGTCAAGCGCAGTTACAGCGAGCCGCATTGGGAGATGAAGCGTGCCCAAGTGGTGGCCTTCGAGCAGGTCACCCTGTTCGGCTTGCCGATCGTCACGAGGCGCAAGGTGCACTACGGCCCGATTGCCCCGGAGGAAGCACGCGAGATATTCATTCGCCGCGCCCTGGTCGAGGGCGAATACCGGACCGATGCAACGTTCTTTGCACATAACCGCGACATGATCGAGCAGGTCGAGGACCTTGAGGACCGCGCACGCAGGCGAGACATTCTGGTCGACGAGGAGACCTTGTTCGCTTTTTACGATCAGCGCATACCCGCCGACATCATCAATGGCAAGGGTTTCGAGCGTTGGCGCAAGCAGGCCGAATCGCAGGATCCGAATATCCTCAAGTTCGATCGTGCGGTACTGATGAGCCGCGAGGCGGACGATGTTACCGAAGAGCAGTACCCCGATGAATTGGTGCTCAACGGCGTGCGCTATCCGCTCAGCTATCATTTCGAGCCCGGGGCTCGTGATGATGGGGTGACGATGACGGTACCTGCCGCGATGTTGTCGCAATTGCCGGTGGCCAGGCTCGAATGGCTGGTGCCGGGGCTGTTGCGTGAGAAGTGCATCGCCTTGCTCAAGTCGTTGCCAAAGTCGATACGTAGACAAGTGGTGCCGATCCCCGACTGGGTGGACGCTGCCCTGGAAACGCTGGTGCCCGACGATGTTCCGCTGACAGCAGCATTGGGCGAATTCCTGCGGGTCAAGACCGGACTGCGTCTGAGCGCCGATGATTGGCGCATCGATCAACTCGAGCCGCATCTGATCATGAACCTTAAAGTGGTCGATCATGAAGGTGGCGTATTGGGAGAAGGGCGCGATCCGGCTGAACTCGAGCGTCGTTTCGCCCATGAGGCCAGCGAAGGTGCGCGTGCGCTCAGTCGAGAGGTGGCAGAACAGGAGGTACTGACCGATCTCCCCGAGGCGGGCCTACCGGAATCTCGTGTCACCACCCAGGCGGGGATCCGGGTCGAGGCCTATCCGGCCTTGGCGGAAACGGGCGGTAGCCTGAGCGTGCAGCTTTTCGAACATCCCGACAAGGCGCGCGAAGCGCACCGACAGGGTATCAAGCGCCTGGCCATGGAGCGATTGCCCAGCCAGGTCCGGCAGCTTCAGCGTCTACCGGGGCTCGACCGCTGTGCGTTGTTGTTCGCCAAGGTGGGCAGCAAGCGCCAGTTGGTCGATGATGTGGTTGAGGCTGCCTTCCTGCAGGTGCTAGCCACCGACCCCTTGCCGCGTTCGCCTCAGGCGCTACAGGAGCGCCTCGACGCCCGGCGCGACGATCTGGTGCCTCATGCTGAGGCCATGGTCGCGACGCTGGAGCAAGCACTCAACGGACATCTCGCTGTGACCAAGGCGTTGAAGGGCAACCTGAGCTTCGCTCTGGCGCTGGTATACAGTGATCTCAAGGCACAGATGACGCGCCTCGTGCACCCTGGATTCGTCTCCGAGGCCGGCGAGTGGCTCGAGCAATACCCGCGCTATATGGACGCTGCACTGATTCGTCTCGAGAAAGCCCCCCGGGAGCGGATGCGTGACCAGGTGATGATGCAAGAGGTCAACGCATTCGAGACACGCCTGGCCGAACGGCGGGAATCGAGCCGTCGGGCAGGTATGGAAGATCCGCGTCTGGTGGAATTCGGCTGGTGGATCGAGGAGCTGCGCGTATCCTTGTTCGCCCAACAGCTCGGTACCCTGATGCCGGTTTCCACCAAGAGACTGGAACGACAGTGGGCGGAGATTACCGGCCGCCACTAGCGGCGGCCTGCGTACTGCCGATAGAGAATCAAGGCGGACACCATGCCGCCGTTGGGAGACACCATGACACATGCGGTGATTACCGGTACCGGGCTTTATACGCCCGAGCACGCCATCGACAACGATGCCCTTGTTGCCACCTTCAACACATGGGTGGACAGAGAGAACGAGCGACACGCCAAGGCCATCGAGGCTGGCGAACGTCAACCACTCGCCTATTCGAGCACCGAATTCATCGTCAAGGCGTCGGGTATACATAGCCGCTACGTCCTCGACGCCGAGGGTATCCTCGACCCCGAGCGCATGCGGCCAAGGCTGCCCGCACGCAGCAATGATCAGCCATCGATCCAGTGCGAGATGGGCCTGTCAGCGGCCCAAGAGGCCCTGCAGCGTGCCGGCGTGAGTGCTCAGGATATCGATCTAGTGATCGTGGCCTGCTCCAACCTCGAACGGCCCTATCCGGCCGTCGCGGTGGAGTTGCAGAATGCCTTGGGCACCGGGGGTTATGCCTTCGACATGAACGTGGCCTGCAGTTCGGCCACCTTTGCCATCGATACCGCCGCCAATGCCATTCGATCGGGCAACATTCAGCGTGCTCTGGTGGTCAGCCCGGAGATATGCTCGGCCCATCTCAACTTCCGCGACCGGGATTCCCATTTCATTTTTGGCGATGCCTGCACTGCCGTGGTGATCGAATCCGCCAAGGTGGCGTCTGCCGAATCGCGCTTCGAGATTCTGGGTACTCGCCTGGCAACGCGCTTTTCGAATGCCATTCGCAACAATGCCGGCTTCCTCAACCGGATCACCGACAGCGATCCCTTGGCGGAAGACAAGCTTTTCGTCCAGGAAGGGCGGCGGGTCTTCAAGGAGGTCTGTCCGCTGGTGGCCGAACTCATCAATGAGCATCTCGATTCCCTTGGCTTGCAAGGTCCAAAGCTCTCGCGCTTGTGGCTACACCAGGCCAACCGACACATGAACGATCTGATCGGCCGTCGGGTATTGGGTACCGAGCCCACCCCGGAACAGGCGCCGATCATTCTCGACCGCTATGCCAATACCAGCTCGGCAGGCTCGATCATCGCTTTCCACTTGCACAGAGACGATCTCGCGGTAGGTAGTATGGGGGTGGTGTGTTCCTTCGGTGCGGGCTACAGTGCCGGCTGCGTCGTGGTGCGCCGGATCTGAGCGGATCGATACCGCCAAGGCAACCAAGAACCATAACGAAACGACATGACTAGCGAGTGGTGAGCCTGATGACTGGCAGGGAAGGGAAGGGCGGCAGAAGGGGAGTTCGGCGCTACTGGCCGGCGTTAGCCGGTGCCATCTTGATCATGAGCGGTTGTGCCGGGCAACAGACAATGGAACGCAACCCCGACGACCCATGGGAGGGGTTCAATCGTCGGGTCTATACGTTCAATGATGCGCTCGACCGGGCGGTTCTGAAACCGGTGGCGCGGGGCTACGTGGCGATCACGCCCGAGCCGGTGCAGTCGGGTGTCGGTAACTTCTTCTCGAACCTGGGCGAGATTCGCACCACCCTCAATAGCCTGCTGCAAGGCAAGCCGGCCAATGCCGGTCGATCCGGTGGACGCTTCATCATCAATACGACCCTGGGGGTCGGGGGGCTCTTTGATGTCGCTACCCGCATGGATATTACCGCGCGTGAAGAGGACTTCGGTCAAACCCTGGGTGTCTGGGGCCTGGGCGAAGGTCCTTTCCTGATGCTTCCATTGCTGGGCCCGAGCACCGTGCGGGACACCGGCGGCTTACCTTTCGACATGGCCACCTACCCGACGACCTATATCGAGGACGATGCCGTACGCTACTCACTCCTGGCGCTACGCGTCATCGACTTGCGTGCCGGTCTACTCGAACAGGAAGACCTGATCAGCGGAGATCGTTACGCTTTCATCCGCGATACCTACCTGCAACGGCGCCGCTTCGAAGTGAGTGACGGCGAGTTGGGCGACGATCCCTTCGCCAGCGACGACTACGAGTTCGACTACGACGATGACGCGTTTGCCGAATGAGGCAGGGAGCGAAATCCCATGGCTAGCCCACGTGTGTTGATCGGAGTCATCGACCGGCCCGGTAGCGAGCGCGACGCCTTGGCAGAGACCATCGCCAAGGGGCGCTTTGCCGTCGTTTGCGCCGAACGCCCCGAACACTTGCCTGACGAGACGGCCTTGATCGTGGCGCATGCCCGTGCCGTGCCCAGCCAGGAGTGGCCGGGGCTTGCCGCACATCGACCGGCCATGGTCGTCAGCGATTCGAGGCTCGACAGCAATCTGCTCAAGGCGGTGGATGCCGGACTGGTCGATTACATTGTCGAGCCGTTGCGGCATGGTGAGATTCTGCGCCACATGATCAGCAAGGTCATCGAGAACCGACGCTTGGCGGATGAACACGCTCGGGATCGGGAACGGCTGGCTGAACTCAACGAGAGTCTCGAGACCCACCTGGCCATGCTGCGCCTGGACCAGCAGACAGGCGGTCAGATCCAGCGTCGTATGTTGCCGCCCCAACCCTTGACCCTGTCGGGCGTGACGCTCGACTACTGGCTGGCCCCATCGCTCTATTTGTCAGGGGATTTCTTCGATTTTCAGCGCTATGACGATGACTACAGCGTGTTCTACTTTGCCGACGTCTCCGGACATGGGGCGTCATCGGCGTTCGTCACGGTGCTGCTCAAGTACCTGTGCAATCGCTGGTTGGCGGAGTGGGACGGCAAGGATCCCGAGCGGCTGCCGGCAAGATGGCTTTCCGACCTCAATCGGGAGTTGCTCGATACCGGAATCGGCAAGCACGCGACGTTGCTGGTTGGAGTGATCGATCATGAAGAGGGCCATCTGTATTACTCCCTAGGCGCTCAGTTGCCCATGCCATTGATGGTGTCGGGCGGCGAGGTTCGGGTATTGAAGGGCGAGGGAATGCCGGTTGGCCTGTTTCCGGGAGTGGAGTATCCTTGTCTGGATTGTGCACTGCCGCAGAACTTTCGCCTATGGATGTGTTCTGACGGTGTGCTGGAGTGTCTGCCGGGCGAAACGCTCGACATTCGGCTCAAGGAACTTGAGCGTCTCGTGTTGGCCTGTGACAGCGTGGCCGCACTGAGGGAGGCACTGGCATTGAAGAATCCCACAGACGGTGACGACGACACCGGTGGCTATTCTCCTGGCCATGACGACCTTCCCGATGACCTGACGATCATGACGTTGAGCGGATTTGACGATGATAAACCATGAAGGACGGTTGAAGGCGGCATACGACTCCGGCGTATTCGTCCTCAAACTCTGCGGTGACGTGCGGTTGACACTTTGCGCGACACTCGACAACCAGGCTCAGCGCCTGGCCGGCACCCCCGGACTCAAGGCCGTGATGATCGATCTTCGCGATGCCACCAATGTCGATTCGACGGCGTTGGGTTTTCTTGCCAAGGTCGCCATGGCGGTGCAGGGCAAACTGGAACAGCCGCCGACGATCGTGGCCGACCATCCCGATATCCGCCGTATGCTCGATGTGATGGGGTTCTCGCACTTCTTCACCGTGGTCGAGTCGCCCCTCACCGAGCCGTCAACGTTGGCGGATCTGCCCCAGGTGGAAGCCGATGAAGCCGGAATGCAAAAGCGTATTCTGGAAGCGCATCGCATCCTGATGCACATGAACGACCATAATCGCGAGCAGTTTCAGCCGTTGGTGGAACTGCTCGAATCCCAGCAGCACGACCCCGTGCAGTGACCTGGCCGATAGCGAACCGGCGAGGCCATGCATGACTATTCCTGTTCGTCGTTCATTATCGAATAGTGACCTCGCTTTACCCTGTCTGACTCGTTTTCCTCGATGACCCTAGGTTGCCATACACCGGGGAGCCCTATCATCGACGCCTTGTGGGTCGTAAAGCGTGCGGCCTGCTCTCGCATGCGGCTCGCCTGTTCTTCCAACGCCCTGGCATCATCGCTGGCGACCTCGACGAGTTGAATGTTGTCCTGGGTCACCGCATCCATCTGATTCATGGCGGCACTGAGCTGGGCGATTGCCCGGTGTTGCTCCCCCGATGCTTTGGCGATCTGGGCCATCAGTGCGTCGACTTCGTCGATGGCAACGACGATGGTCTGCATGCCTGACGCCGCGCGCGAGGTCAGGGCATTCCCACGATCGATGCTCGATCGAGAATCATCCACGAGCCCGCGTATCTGGTGCGCTGCCTCGGCGCTGCGAGAGGCCAGGTTGCGTACTTCGTTGGCGACCACGGCGAAGCCCTTGCCCTGGTCGCCGGCTCGAGCGGCCTCGACCGAGGCGTTGAGTGCCAGAATGCTGGTTTGAAACGCCAGGCTATCGATAAGGCCGATGATGTCGTCGATCTGGGCCGAGCGCTGATGGATGTCGCCCATCGTGTCGATGAAGTCCTGGATCACGCGACTCCCTTCCCGGGCCTTTTCCGTGGCATCTTGCGCCACCGTCTTGCCTCGCTCGGCACCATCGGCATTGTGAGCGACCGCGGCAGTCATTTCTGTGAGGGCGGCAGCGGTCCGTTCGAGGGTGGCGCTTTGCTCCTGGGTTCGCTGCGCGAGGTCGTGATTACCGGCATTCATGCGTTGGGCACTGGCCAGCACATGTTGGCTACTGCCATCGAGCTGGGTCGCCATCTCCGCGAGAGAAACGCGCATACGTTCCAGTTCGAGAAACAGCTGGCCCACCTCATTGCGCCCCCGAGCTTCGACCGGCTGGGTCAGATCACCCGCGGTGATTGCACGAAAATGGTCGATAATTCTGCCCAGGGGGCGCATGACATGATGGCGCATGGCCCATAGCGATAGCAACGCGATGACAAGGCTCAGCGTGACGGCCAGGCCGATGGCAAACCGGAGCCACATGTCGAGCTGCTCCGCATGCGATACGAGTCGTTCACCTTCCCGCGCCGAGGCCGAGACGAAATCGTCGACACCCGCGATCAGGGCTTGGCTCATGTCTGTAATGCGTGATTGGCCCGAACGGTAGCCAGCATCGTCCTGGTCCTTCAGCATCATCAACTGCAGGGTCATACCCGTATCGAGCAGTGATTGATAACGTTCTATCAGGCTCTCTGCCACCTCGGTCTGCTCGGGCAGGGAAGGGATGCCGAGGAAGCGATCGAAGGCTTGCCGAGACTGTGACATCAGTGCTTCGGCACGCTCGATGACCGGGCCAGGGCGATCGAACGACGGGATACGCAATAATTCGGCGGCGCGATCCATCTCGATACGAGCCCGAAGTAGGTCGATATACGCTTGATTGAGCGCCTGGGATTGCTCGACATGAATTTCATTGAGCGCGTCGAAAGCGTCTCGGCCGGAGTGGCTGGCGTAGAATCCAAGGGCACCGACGCTGATGACCAGTAGGCTGAAAGTGCCCACCAGTAACGTCCAGGCGGTACGTACGGAGAGGTTATTGAAGAGTTTCATGGGTATCCCTGCTCCCGGTAAAGGTCGTGTTATCAGAACAGAGAGTTATTGCAGTTTGTGGTCGACTTCCGGCGACTGCCGTCTGTCATTAAATGGGAGTATTATTAGCAGCCTAAATTTCTCGCAAGGAGGCTCATTTGGTTCTTAACGCTCGGCGCGTTGCCTTTCTGGTTGCCGCCAACACTGCTCTGGCCCCGTTCGCCATCGATGCCTATCTGCCGGCCATGCCGGCATTGGCCGAGACGATAGGCGCAAGCATTCATCATACCGAGCTATCGATCAGCGTATTCCTGTTCGGCTTCGCCCTGGGCCAGCTGACCTGTGGACCGCTTTCGGATCGGCTGGGACGAAAGCCCGTCCTGCTGGGAGGGCTGGCCGTATTCCTGTTGGCCAGCCTGGCCATCACTCAGGTGGGCACGTTGCATCAACTCTGGGTTCTGCGTTTTATCCAGGCTTTGGGAGGAGGCGCGTGTGTCGTCAACTCGGCGGCCATCGTGCGCGACTGCTTCAGTGGTCGCGAAGCGGCCAAGGTAATGTCGACCATGGCCATGATTCTGATGTTGGCGCCACTGGCCGCACCCGCGGTAGGTAGCGGTCTGCTCTACCTGGCCGATTGGTGGCTGATATTCGTTTTTCTGGCAACCTATGCGGCCTTCCTGATGTGGCTGATGGGGCGTCATCTGCCGGAGACCCGCGATCCCGGGCTTCCGGCAGCCTCGCCTCGGCAAGTGGTGAGAAACTATCTCAGTGTGCTGCGACATCGCGAGGCGATGGGCTATATCTGCGCCGCCTCGATGTCGTTCTCGGGCATGTTCGCCTTCATCACGGCGTCTCCCTTTTTGTATATGGAGCATTATGGCCTCAGTCCGGCCATGTATCCGGTGGTGTTCGGCATCAATGTGCTGGTCATGGCCACGTCGACACGCGTCAATATCCGTTTGATGCGTCGACGCTCGCCGCAGCAGAACTTGCGCCTGGGGCTCGCTATCCAGTTGGCCGCGGCACTGGGCCTGGTACTGGTCGTGGCGACCGGGCTCGATACGCTCTATACCATCGTGCCGCTGGTCATGATGTTCATGGGCGTCATCGGTTTGATTGCCCCTAACGCCATCTCCTCGTTGCTCGAGCATTTCAGCCACATGAGTGCCACGGCCGCCGCCTTGCAGGGCAGTATTCAGTTTTCGTGTGGCGCCTTGGCGGGTGTGCTGGTCGGCGCCTTCGAGATCGACAGTGCCTGGCCAATGGTGGCCACCATGCTTGCCGTCGCGGTGATCGGTAATGTCGGGCTACGCATCCTGGCTGGCCGGGCGGGGCATGCCTGAGGTTTTCGGCGTCTCCTTCGCGGTCTGGTCGGCCTGCAGCCTGACCTTGCTGATCGGTGCTCTGGTGCAACGGATCACCGGGTTTGGACTGGCCGTGGTAGGAACGCCGATCCTGCTGATGCTCGAGCCTCGCCTGGTGCCGGTGATCCTGGTGATTTTCGGGCTTCTGGTGTCGCTGATGATGCTTGGCCAGTACCGGCATGAGGTCCGCGTCACGGTGATCGGCATGGCGTTGGTGGGTCGCATCCCGGGCACCGTGATGGGCACCTGGTTATTGCTGGCGGCACCGCTGGCCGTGCTCGAGAAGATCATTTCCTTGATCGTGCTTTCCGCCGTGGCCGTGAGCCTGTGTCGCATCAGCTTGCCGGTCAATCGCGTCACGCTGTTTATCGCCGGGATACTCTCCGGCGTGTTTGGCACGGTATCGGCGATTGGCGGCCCACCGATTGCCCTGTTGATGCACCGCCTGCCGCCGGACAGTATCCGTGGCAATCTGGCCGCCTTCTTCATCTGCAGTGCGAGCATGACGCTGATTGCCCTGGCATTGGCGGGGCAGATTCGCCTATGGCACCTGGCCATTGCGCTGACCTTCCTTCCCTTCATCGTGATTGGCAATACCTTGGCGCGCCCTCTGGCGCAGCGTGTCGACCGGCGGTTTCTTCAATACGCCTCGCTGGCGATCTCGACCCTGGCTGCCCTCGGCCTACTTTTATGACACAAAGGCTTCACCTGTCATGAAGTTGTCATTTTCGTGCGGCATCGTGTGTCTCGCGAAGGTTGAACACTCTCATCGACAGGAGTTACCCGCATGAATCGCATCCTGCAGTCCCGCGCACTCAAGGCTACCGCCATCGCTGTTGCTGTAATGGGTGTGGCGTCTGCCGCCCACGCGCGTGATCAGATCCGCATCGTCGGCTCGAGCACCGTCTATCCGTTCGCGAGCTACGTCACCGAAGAGTTCGGTGCCACGACCAACAATCCGACACCGGTCATCGAATCCACGGGTTCCGGTGGTGGTATCCGCCTGTTCTGTAACGGGGTGGGTGAGGGAACTCCTGATATTTCAAACGCTTCACGCCGCATCAAGGCCTCTGAACTGGAGCGTTGTGAAGAAAATGGCGTCACCAGCGTCACCGAGGTCAAGATTGGTTCCGATGGTATCGTCTTTGCCCAGTCCAGCCAGAACGACGCGCTCGATCTGACACTGGAGCAGCTGTTCCTGGCGGTTGCCGCCAAGGTGCCGCAGGATGGCGAGTTGGTCGACAACCCCTACCAGAACTGGAGCGATATCGATTCCTCGCTGCCGGATCGCAAGATCTCGATCTACGGACCGCCCAGCACCTCCGGGACCCGCGATGCCTTCGAGGAACTGGTGATGGAAGCGGCTTCCTCTGAAATGGATGTCTACGGTGGCGAAGCCTACACCGACATTCGTGCCGACGGCGCCTACATCGATGCCGGTGAGAATGACAACCTGATCGTTCAGCGCCTGAGCGAGGACACCGGTGCCTTCGGCATCTTCGGTTACTCTTTCCTGGTCGAGAATCCCGACAGCCTGAACGCCGCAAGCATCGAAGGTGTCGAGCCTGAGGTTGAAGCCATCAGTGCCGGCGATTACCCGATCGCGCGTTCCTTGTTCTTCTACGTGAAGAATCAGCACGCTGAAGACGTACCGCCGCTGTATGACTACGTCGACATGTTCGTGTCCGAGACCATGATCGGTGAAGACGGTTACTTGGTTGATATCGGCCTGATCCCGCTGCCCGAGTCAGAGCGTGAACAGACCCGTCAGAAGGTCGAAGAGCGCGCCGAACTCCAGGCATCCGATCTCGAATAAAGGGGTACCGGGCTAACAAGCCTGTCCGGCCGGCAACCCCAGGGTTGCCGGCCGTTGCACGTTCCGGCAGCCAGGCTGTCGAAGTCAACATCGAGAGACATCTATGCAGACCAATCCTCTCCTGGCACTGTTCGGCGGCGCGTTATTGCTGCTGGGTCTGATAGCCTTCTTCATCGGCCGGGCCAAGGCGGCACGCGTGCGTGCCGCGGGCGTGGCCATGCACGCCCAGCCCGACCAGTACGCTTGGTTCGCTGTACTGGCGACTGCGGGGCCGGCGCTACTCGTCAGCGCCCTGGGCGCCTTCGTCATGCTCTTGTTGGGTGCCGAGATCCCGGTGCCTTATTTGCTGGCAGGCAGCCTGATCATCGCTGCCCTCGGATTGATGTTCGGTATCAACAAAGCCAAGCCCGACTTCCATGCCCGCCAGGCCATCGAGCGCGTGATTGGCTGGATCCTGATAGGCGCGGCGCTGATCTCGATTTTCACCACGTTCGGAATCCTGTTCTCGATCGTCTTCGAGGCACTGCGTTTCTTCCAGATGCACAGCTTCTGGGACTTCATCACGGGGACCGTCTGGAACCCCGGGGCGAGCTTCTTGGTTGCCGCCGGGCGAGGCGACGAGGGGGGGGCTGCCGCCCAGTTCGGCTCGGTACCGCTGTTCGCCGGTACGTTCATGATCACGGCGATTGCCATGCTGGTGGCGATTCCCGTCGGCTTGCTCTCGGCCATCTACATGTCCGAGTTTGCCCCTGCCCGCGTGCGTACATTCGCCAAACCGACGCTCGAGGTGTTGGCCGGTATTCCCACCGTGGTTTATGGCTTCTTCGCCGCAATCACCGTGGCCCCGATCATCGTCAATGTGGCGGGTTTCTTCGGTCTCGATGCCTCGTTCAATAACGCCGTGGCTCCCGGGCTGGTCATGGGCATCATGATCATCCCGTTCATCTCGTCGCTGTCCGACGATGTCATTAACTCGGTGCCCGACAGCATGCGCCAGGGATCGCTCGCCTTGGGCATGACCAAGAGCGAGACAATTCGTGATGTAGTCATTCCGGCGGCATTGCCCGGGATCATTTCCGCTTCGCTGCTGGCAGTGTCACGGGCCTTGGGCGAGACCATGATCGTGGTCATGGCCGCCGGCATGCGTCCCAACCTCACCGCCAATCCGCTTGAGGACATGACCACAGTGACAGTACGAATCGTCGCGGCGCTGACCGGCGATCTGGAATTCGAAAGTGCCGAGACGCTCTCTGCCTTTGCGCTGGGACTGGTGCTGTTTGCCGTCACGCTGAGCCTCAATCTGGTGTCGGTGATCATGATCCGTCGCTTCCGCGAAAAGTATCGTGTCAACAATCTGTAAGGCCGAGGGTTCTAACCGATGAATCATTCCTTCGATGAGATCAGCGCCCAGCTCAAGAAGCGTCACCGCAAATCGGCGCGCCTCAAGTGGATTTCGATGGGAGCGTTGGGGCTGGCCGGCCTGTTCCTGGTGCTTTTCTTTAGCGACATGCTCAACAAGGGCTTACCAGCCTTCCAGCAGGCCTACATTCAGGTCGAAGTCGATTACAACGAAGACGCGACTCGCATGGGACGCGCGGCCATGGACCGGGAGATTTCGAGCTTGGTCAGTCGTAGCTTCGAACGTCTCATTCCCGGCATGATTCGCGACAACCCCGATTTGCTCGGTACCAGCGAGCAGCGCTGGGTGCTTGCCAATAGCCAAGTGGATCAGTACCTCAAGGGCCACCGAAACAAGCTGTCGGAGGAGGAGCGGGCGAGGGTCGATGAACTGGCCGAGAGCGGCCAGGTGGAACTCAAGTTCAATACCACCTTTTTCACCAATGGCGACTCCAAAATGGCCGAAAGTGCGGGCATCCTCGCTGCCGTGGTGGGTACCGTCATGACCATGCTCGTGACGCTGGCAATCGCCTTTCCTATCGGAGTGATGACGGCGGTATATCTTGAGGAGTTCGCACCCGACAATCGCCTGACCCAGCTCATCGAGATCAATATAAATAACCTGGCCGCGATTCCGTCGATATTGTTCGGCCTGTTGGGCCTGGCGATCTTCATCAACTTTTTCGGTGTGCCACGTTCCTCTCCTCTGGTGGGGGGGATGACCCTAGCGTTGATGACCCTGCCGGTGATCATCATCGCCACGCGTACGGCACTGCGTAGCGTTCCCGATTCGATCCGGCACGCAGCCTTCGGTGTAGGATGCTCGCGCTGGCAGGCGGTGCGTGATCATGTCCTGCCATTGGCCATGCCGGGCATCATGACCGGTTCGATCATCGGTCTGGCCCAGGCCATGGGGGAGACCGCGCCCTTGATCATCGTCGGCATGGTGGCGTTCATTCCCGACGTCGGCATTTCCTTCACCAATGCAGCCACGGTGATGCCGGCACAAGTATTTACCTGGGCGGGCGAGCCCGAACGTGCCTTTGTCGAGAAGACCGCCGGCGGCATCCTGGTGCTGCTGAGCATCCTGATCGCTCTCAACGCCACCGCGGTAGTGCTGCGCAAGAAATTCGAGCGTCGCTGGTAGATCGTGGCGCAACATACAGGATCAAGCTTATGAATATGCAAGTTGCCGAGCGGGAGAGTAACGCCATGTCCAGTCAGCAATCGGGTCAGCCGGTCACCCGCAACGACAGTGCCAATCATGAACTGAGCATTCGCGTGCGTGACTTGAACCTTTGGTATGGCCAGAACCAGGCGCTGAAGAACATCAGCCTGGATATCTTTCAGAAGAACGTCACGGCATTGATTGGCCCCTCTGGTTGCGGCAAGTCGACCTTCCTGCGCTGCCTGAATCGCATGAACGATCTGATCCCCAGCGTGCGTACCGAGGGATTGGTGGAAATGGATGGGCGTGACGTTAACGATGCGCGCATGGATGAGGTGGCTCTGCGTCGCCGGGTGGGGATGGTATTCCAGAAGCCCAATCCGTTTCCCAAGTCGATATTCGAGAACGTGGCCTATGCACCACGCATGCACGACCTTGTCAGTCGCAAGGCAGAGCAGGAGGAGCTGGTCGAGCAGGCATTGCGAGACGCGGGGCTCTGGAACGAGGTCAAGGACAAGCTCCACCAGCCGGGCACCTCATTGTCCGGTGGTCAGCAGCAGCGTCTATGCATTGCCCGGGCAATTGCAGTCAAGCCTGACGTAATCCTGATGGACGAACCGACCTCGGCGTTGGATCCGATTTCCACCGCGACGATCGAGGACTTGATGGACAAGCTCAAGAAGCAGTTCACCATCGTCACCGTGACCCACAACATGCAGCAGGCTGCGCGGGTGGCCGACTACACAGCGTTTTTCCACCTGGGTGAGGTCATCGAGTACAACGACACCAAGACCATGTTCTCCAACCCGCATACCAAGAAGGCCGAAGACTACATCACCGGCCGTTACGGATAGCCTTCGCCCGAGGGGCATAAAAAGGGAAGCCATGGGCTTCCCTTTTTTCTTGCAGGGCTGACATGAAACGGTCATCTTTCACTACTATATATGGAAAACCATATAAGCTAGAAAATTGGCGCCAAGAGAGGAAGCCTATGACGATTCGTATCGGCATCAACGGTCTGGGGCGCATGGGGCGTCTGACGCTGCGCAGCGTATGGCCCCAGGTCGAGGGCGGTCAGGTCGAGCTGGCGCGGCTCAACGACCCCGGCGGCGATGCGGCCACCTTCGCTCACCTGCTGGAATTCGATTCAGTGCATGGCCACTGGGCCCCCGGACAAGGATTCAAGGCCGAGGGCGAAGCGATCGTCATCGATGGCCGGCGCATCCCGTTCAGCCGCAATCGGGAATTGGCCGACAGTGACTGGTCGGGGTGTGATGTGGTCATCGAGGCGTCAGGCACGATGAAGAGCCGCGACAAGCTTCAAGCCTATCTCGATCAGGGGGTCGCTCGGGTGGTCGTCACGGCACCCATCAAGGAAGAAGGCGTACTCAACGTTGTCATGGGCGTCAACGATGGTCGTTATGACGCCGATAAGCATCGTATCGTCACTGCGGCAAGCTGCACCACGAACTGTATGGCGCCGGTGGTGAAGGTCATTCAAGAAACGTTCGGCATTCGTCACGGCTCGATGACCACCATCCACGACATCACCAATACTCAATCCATCCTCGATACGCCGCACAAGGATTTGCGTCGAGCACGCGCCAACAGTCAGTCTCTTATCCCCACCACGACCGGCTCGGCCAAGGCGATCACGGCGATCTTCCCTGAACTCGATGGCAAGTTGAACGGCCATGCAATACGGGTTCCGTTGCTCAATGCTTCGCTCACCGATATGGTCTTCGAGCTCGAGCGCGCGACCACGGTGGAGGAGGTCAACGCCGCCCTGGAAACGGCCGCTGAGGGTGAACTCGCCGGTATTCTCGGCTATGAGGAGCGGCCCCTGGTCTCGGTCGATTACCGCACAGATCCACGTAGTTCGATCATCGATGCGCTCTCGACCATGGTCGTTAACGGCACCCAGCTCAAGCTCTATGCCTGGTACGACAATGAGTGGGGCTATGCCAACCGTACCGCGGAACTGGCAATGAAGGTTGGCCGTGCCTGACTCTCTTGCCAGCCGCCTCAAGGCATTACCGTTTGAAGTCCGTCAGTATCTACTGATCACGGGAAACTACTGGGCGTTCACGCTGACCGACGGCGCCCTGCGTATGCTGGTGGTGCTGCATTTCCATCAGTTGGGCTATTCGCCCATTGAAGTGGCGATGCTGTTCCTCTTCTACGAGGCGTTCGGGGTCGTGACCAACCTCGTGGGCGGTTGGCTGGGCGCACGTCTCGGGCTCAATCGAACCATGAACGTGGGGCTTGGCCTGCAGATCGTCGCGCTCTGCATGCTCATGGTGCCTGCCGCAGTGCTGACCGTGCCCTGGGTCATGGCAGCCCAGGCATTGTCGGGTATCGCCAAGGACCTCAACAAGATGAGCGCCAAAAGTGCGGTCAAGGTACTCGTACCCAAGGAGAGCGCCAATGCCCAGAGCGCCCTCTATCGCTGGGTGGCGTTGCTCACGGGATCCAAGAACGCCCTCAAGGGGGCGGGCTTCTTCATGGGCGGTGCGCTGCTTTCATTGATTGGTTTCCGTGGCGCGGTCTTGGTCATGGCAGTATTGCTGGTCGCCGTGTTGGCATTGTCGCTGGTGCGGCTGCGCGCCGAGTTGGGACGGCAGAAGCGTAAGCCCAAATTCTCCGAAGTCTTCTCCAAGTCGCGTGCGGTCAATGTACTCTCGGCGGCCAGGCTGTGCCTGTTCGCCTCGCGCGATGTGTGGTTCGTGGTGGCACTGCCGGTGTTTCTCTACGATCAGCACGGCTGGAGCCACTGGACGGTCGGTGGCCTGCTGGCTATCTGGGTCATCGGCTACGGCGGTGTGCAGACGCAAGCCCCGCGTATTACTCGCCTGGTTAAGGGTGATGCTCGAAATCAGACAGCCGTATGGGCCACAGTGCTCGCTGTATTGGCTGCAGCTTTGGCACTGATGCCGTTGGCGGCGGTGGGCTGGCTGGTAATCGGCCTGCTGGCGTTCGGTGTGCTGTTCGCCATCAATTCGAGTTGGCATAGCTACCTGATCGTGCATTACGCGCGGGCCGATGGGGTATCCATGGATGTCGGCTTTTACTACATGGCCAACGCCATGGGGCGGTTGCTGGGTACGGTGCTTTCCGGCTGGCTCTATCAGTGGTACGGCTTGTCCGCCTGCCTGTGGGTAGCCGCGATACTGGTACTCGCTAGCGCCTTGATGGCCCTGGCCCTGCCCCGTGAACAGGTGCAGCAGGAGCGGATCAGCGGTTAAGCTGGGGTTTTCACTGCCCCGAGGGAACCATGCTTCCAACGCCGCTGTTGTATCTGTTCGCCGCGCTTGCCGAGATTGGCGGTTGCTTCGCCTTCTGGGCCTGGTGGCGGCTCGACAGGTCAATCCTATGGTTGGTTCCCGGGGTGGTCAGCCTGGCCTTGTTCGCCTGGTTGCTCAGCCTGTCGAGTGCGGAGTTCGCCGGGCGTGCCTATGCCGCCTATGGCGGGATCTACATCGCCACGTCGCTGGCCTGGCTATGGGCGGTGGAGCATCGCTCGCCCGATCAATGGGACCTGATCGGCGGCGCGGTGTGCCTGGTAGGGGCCGGTATCATCCTCTACGGACCCAGAGCGGTGTAGGTCGCCCAGGCGTAGCGACTGGGCGAACCGTGACCCGATAGGCAGGCCGGTTAGATCACGGCGTGTCGTACCCGAGACGAGACCCATTCGCTCACCACCACCGTCCCAAGGATGAGCAGCAGGATAGTAGCGACCTGAGACCAGGCCAGTACATTGATCGATGATTGCAGCTTGAGCCCGATGCCACCGGCACCCACCAGGCCGAGAATGGTACTTTCACGGATATTGATATCCCACCGGAATACCGAGATCCCCAGGAAGGCAGGAAACACCTGCGGCACGATGGCGTAATTGAGCACTTGTGCGCGGCTTGCGCCGGTCGCGGCAACGGCTTCGACCTGGCTGACCTCCGTTTCCTCGATAGCCTCATAAAGGAGCTTGGCGACAAAGCCAATAGAACGCAGGGCAATGGCAATGATGCCTGCCAGGATTCCCGGTCCGATGATGGCCACCAGCAACAGCGCCCAGATGAGCGAATTGATCGAACGCGACGTGACGATGATGAACAAGGCGGCAGGGCGCACGAAAAGCGGGGAAGGCGTGGTATTGCGCGCGGCGAGGAAGGCAACGGGGACGGCCAGGATGACACCGAACAGGGTGCCCAGTGTGGCGATGTTGAGCGTATCCCAGAGTGGCTTCATCAGCTCCGGCAAATAACTCAGCCGAGGCGGAAACATGCGATTGCCGATATCGGCTGCCTGGGTGGGTGCGTCGGTGACGAACACCCACATCGTATTGGCATTCATGACGTGCCAGCACCCTACGAACAGGGCCACCAGCAGTAGCCAGCCCGCCCACAGGGCAAGGCGCGCTCGCGGCGTGCGGAAGGTCCATATCTGAGAGTAGTGTTCGGGATTACCGCTTGGCGTCGAATGGCTCATTGAAGAAACCTTCTGAGATAACTGGAGCTGTACTCGACCACCATGACAATGCCGATGACGATCAGCAGGATGGCACCGGCACTGTCGTATTCGTAGCGATCGATGGCCGTGTTCAGGGTGGCGCCGATACCGCCCGCGCCGACGATGCCGATGACGGCGCTCTCGCGGAAGTTGATATCGAGGCGATACAGGGAGAGGCCAATCAGGCGAGGCATGACCTGTGGTTGCACCGCATAATGCAAGAGTTGCCACCAGCTGGCGCCGGTTGCGCGAATCGCTTCGGCCTGGCTTTCATCGATTTCCTCGATGTCGTCAGCCAGAAGCTTCGATAGAAAGCCGATCGAGGCGAAGGCCAAGGTGATGAACCCGGCAAACGGGCCGAAGCCGAACATCGCCACGAGAAAGATCGCAATGATGATTTCCTGCAGCGAGCGACTGACGGCAATGATTGAACGACACACCATGTAGACGGGACGAGGAACGAGGTTGCGGGCGGCGCCTATGCCGATGGGCACCGAGACCAGCACCCCTACCACCGTTGCGGTCAAGGTCATGGTGAGACTTTCGATCAGGCCTTGCTGGATGTCTCGCCAGCGGCTGGTGAAGTCGGGCTGCAAAAAGCCTTCCACGAAGCGCTGTCCGCGTTCCAGGCCATCGATCACTCGGCTCCAGCTCACTTCCAACGAGCCGAAGGCCATGACGAGGTAGGCCAGGATTGCCAATTGGATCGCCCACCGCCAGCGCCGGTCCCGAATGATCTGTGGGGGGCGTTTCCACTGCTTGGGATAGGAGGCGGCCTGGCTCATCGAGCGACCCCCGCCAAGTGTAGGGCCGCGTCCCGCTCGGCGTCCTTATCGTCTTCATGCTCCTGACGCATGGCCGTCCAATCCTCGGTACCGTAGATGTCGGTGAGTACTGGCTCGGTCAGGGTGGCCGGCGTCCCGTCGAACACGACCTGCCCGGCACGTAACCCGATGATTCTGTCCATGAACTGCTTGGCCAGCGGCACATCGTGGATGTTGACGATAGCCGGCAGGTTTCTTTCGAGGCAGATCTCTTGAATCAGGCGCATGATCTGTCGGCTGGTCTTGGGATCGAGACTCGCAGTGGGCTCGTCGATCAGAAGCAGGTCGGGTTCCTGGGCCAAGGCGCGGGCGATCCCCACACGCTGACGTTGGCCACCGGATAGGGCATCGGCGCGTTTGTCTGCATGCGCGAGTAGGCCGACACGATCCAGCAACCGATAGGCGTTTTCGATATCCGGGCCTGGAAAACGCCGGGTGAAACTGCGCCAGAAGGGGACATAGCCCAGGCGCCCCGAAAGTACGTTTTCCATCACCGTCAATCGTTCGACCAGCGCGTACTCCTGGAAGATCATGCCGATTCGGCGGCGAGCGCGGCGTAGCTCGGCGCCATTGAGGGAGACGAGCTCGGTGCCGCCAAGGGCCACTTCGCCTGATGACGGCGCAACGAGACAGTTGATGCAGCGAATCAGAGTCGACTTGCCCGCTCCGGAAGGACCGATCAGCCCGAGTACCTGACCACGGGACACGCTGAAGGAGACGTCACGCAGGGCGGTATCGCCGGTTGGGTAAGTCTTGGAAAGATGCTTGATGGTTAACATGACGACCTCTAACAAACGGTAAGCGCGGACAAAGTGTGTCCGCGCCAACGAAGCTCACTCCGATATGAGCCGAAACGACCTAGAATCAGGGGCAGTCGTATTCGACACCGTTTGCATCGTCGATCTGGCGGATGACCGCCCAGTGTTCCTTGAAGGTGATGGGGATGAACTTCTCTTCACCGTTGCGGCCGAACTCTTCTGCCAGCGCCGAGCCTTCCCAGTCGAAGCTGAAGAATGCCTCCTGAATGGCTTCTTGAAGCTCGGGGGTCAGGTTGTAGACCACGCCATACCCAGTGGTGGGGAAGGTATCGGACTGGTAGATCACCTCTATCTGGTCTTCCTCGATCACGCCGCGCTCGAGCATGCGTGTCTTGACCGAGTTGGCGATGGTCGCCACTTCATAGTCCTTGTTGGCGACACCCAGGACGGAGTTGTCATGCTTGCCCGAGAAATCGACCTGGTAATCCTCGCCCGACACCATGCCGAATTCGGATTCCATCAGAGCCGTAGGCGCCTTGAAGCCTGAATTCGAGGTCTCGGAGGTGTGGGTCAGCGTGCGACCGCGGATGTCCTCGACTTCACGAATCTCTGATCCCGGATACGTGATGATCTCCATTTCATAGCCGAACGAGCCATCCTCGGCCGCCATCATGGCAAAGGGACGGAAACCGGCACACGACACGGCCAGGGGGTTCGAGCCGGTGTTGAAGCCTGCCACATGCAAGCGCCCAGCCCGCATGGCTTCGATCTGTGCAGCGTTGGATTGCACCGGGAAGAACTGGACCTTCTTGCCGGTCTTTTCCTCCATGTGCGACAGGAAACCGGCCCATACGTCGGCATACACGGCAGGGTCTTCGACCGGCGTGTAGGCAAAGACCAAGGTGTCCGGGTCGAGCCACTGCGACTCGTCTTCGGGAATGTCCGCTACCAGGTCGCCATCGGCGTCGGTGTAGCGCTCGCTGAGCGAGAATTCGGCGTGGGCAACCGATAGGCTCGTTGCCAGCGCTGCGCCAAGGATGGCGGTTCCGATAAGGGTACGTTCCAAAGTGATTGGCATGGCCAGTTCCTTGCTGTCGTTATCAACAGCGGCCATGGTGGACAAGCCACGTGACAGTTAAGCGTCAGACAGGTGACGGCTTCATGACGGGGCTCAGTCGCGTCCAGCGGCAGGGAAGTGATGCCGTGTATCGTTGGCGATACGCACCAGTGCCAGCATGACCGGTACCTCTACGAGTACGCCCACCACCGTGGCCAGTGCCGCACCCGATTGCAGCCCGAACAGGGCGATGGCCGCGGCCACGGCCAACTCGAAGAAATTGCTGGCGCCGATCATCGCACCGGGGGCCGCCACGCAATGGGGTACCCGCCACAGCTTGGCCCAGCCGTAGGCGAGAAAGAAGATCAGGAAGGTCTGTACGATCAGCGGAATCGCGATCAGCACGATGTGCAGCGGGTTGTCGAGCAGGACCTCACCCTGAAAGGCGAAGAGTAGGACCAGCGTAACGATTAGCCCGATCGGCGTGACCGGGGCCACGCGCTTCAAGAAGACATCATCGAACCATGCAGCCCCCCGCCGGGCGATCACTATCCGCCGAGTCGCATAGCCGGCGGTGAGCGGGATCACGATGTAGAGCACTACCGACAGCGCGACCGTATCCCAGGGGACTTGAATGTTCGACACCCCGAGCAGAAGGACCACGATGGGAGCGAAGGCGAACAGCATGATCATGTCGTTCACCGAGACCTGTACCAGGGTGTAGGCGGCATCGCCCCGGGTGAGCGTGCTCCAGACGAAGACCATGGCCGTACAAGGGGCCGCACCCAGCAGGATGGCACCTGCCAGGTATTGCTGGGCCAGCGGTTCGGGTATCCATGGGCGGAACGCCACCATCAGGAAGAACCAGGCGATGGCGAACATGCTGAACGGCTTGATCAACCAATTGACCGTGGTCGTGATCACCAACCCCTTGGGCTGGCGGCGTACGCCGAGTACCGAGCTGAAATCGATCTGCAACATCATCGGGAAGATCATTGCCCAGATCAAAATGGCGACGGGAATAGAAACCTGGGCAACCTCGAAACGCGCGAGGGCCTGGGGGGCCGCCGGCGCAAATTGGCCGAGCACTATACCTGCGACGATGGCCAACGCTACCCATAACGAGAGGTAACGCTCAAACACGCCCATGCCTTCGGCGATGCTTTTAGCCTGTTGCTGCTGTTGTGCGCTCACGGTCGGTTTCCTTGCGTCTCGGGGAGAGGTACCTGATGCTCCATTGGAAGGTTCAGAAGATATATGGTAATTCGTATGTGTCAATCCGTTGCCACACTACGGCCGCCTCCCCACATGGTGAGCCTCTCGATACTTGCCTTCACGATGTCACACGCCCGTGGTACACAAGCCAAGCCGAACAAAAGGATAGGGTGCATGGGATTATCGATACTTGCCGTCAGCGCCGGCGCCGTGCTGGGTGCCAACCTGAGGTGGCTGCTGGGGCTTTGGCTCAATGCCGCGTTTCCGACCATTCCGCCGGGCACATTGGTAGCCAACTGGCTCGGGGCCTGGGCGATCGGTATCGCTATCGGGGTATTTGCCTATCTCCCCTCGCTTTCACCCGAGTGGCGACTCTTCGTGGTAACGGGATTCCTGGGCGCTTTGACGACATTCTCGACCTTTTCCGCCGAGATGTTTGGCAATATCCAGGCCGAGCGCTGGGGAGCCGCGTTGGGTGGAATTGCGTTGCATTTGGGAGGCTCCTTGCTGATGACCGGGCTGGGCCTGGCCACGTTTGCAGGCCTTCGCGCCCTGCTGGGGGCGCTACGGTGAGAGTGGAATCGCCCGCTTACCGGGCGCGCGAGGTATTCTCGGCCTTTCTGCTGCTGGGATTGACGGCCTTCGGCGGGCCTATTGCGCACCTGGGCTATTTCCGCGAGGCGTTCGTGGTGCGTCGGAAGTGGCTCGACGAACAGAGCTATGCCGAGCTGGTGGCCCTGTGTCAGTTTCTTCCCGGGCCAGCCAGCAGCCAGGTGGGTTTTGCTCTGGGGCTGCTGCGCGCGGGGCCCTGGGGGGCGGCGGCGGCGTGGCTTGCGTTCACGCTTCCTTCGGCGATCCTCATGGTGCTGTTCGCCTTTGCGGCGAATGCGTTGCAAGGCCCGCTGGGCAGCGGCTTGGTACACGGGCTCAAGCTCGTTGCCGTGGCGATCGTCGCCCATGCCGTCTGGGGCATGGCTCGGAACCTGTGCCCGGACCGGGCCCGGGCCACGATCGCCTTGATGGCGGCTATCATCGTCGTGAGCGTCAATGACCCATTGGGGCAGGTGGCGGCCATTGGCATGGGCGCCCTGGTAGGTCGAGTCGTCTATCGCGGCGCGCTTTACGGCAGCACGCATTCGCTCTCACTCCCGGTGACGCGCAGGGCTGGCCTGGCGGCGCTGGGCCTGTTCTTTATGTTGCTGCTGGGATTGCCGCTATGGGTGTGGATGGGGGCCGGTCAGGCGATCAGCGTCGTCGATGCGTTCTATCGCGCCGGGACGCTGGTGTTCGGAGGCGGTCATGTCGTGTTGCCGCTGCTGCAGGCCGAGGTCGTGGCGTCCGGCTGGGTCGATGCGGATCGGTTTCTGACGGGCTATGGTGCGGCGCAAGCGGTTCCAGGCCCGCTTTTCACCTTTTCGGCTTATCTGGGCGCGTTAGTTGAACTCTCGCCCCATGGCCTAGTGGGGGCGGGCCTGGCTTTGCTGGCCATTTTCCTGCCCGGTTTTCTTCTGCTGATAGGCGTGTTGTCCTTCTGGGGTAGCTTTCGACAGCGTCCCGGTGCCCAGGCGTTGATTTACGGTGCCAATGCGGCGGCGGTGGGCATTCTCGGGGCAGCGTTCTATCACCCGGTCTGGACCAGCGCGGTGCTCACCCCGTTTGATTTTGCCGTGGCGCTGACGGGCTTCGTGCTGCTGACGGTATGGAGGGTTCCGCCCTGGGCCGTCGTGCCGGTCGTGGCCCTGGGCGGTCTTATCGTCGATTTGGGCGCTTAATCGACCAGCTCGATGGCCACGGCCGTGGCTTCGCCGCCACCGATGCACAGGCTGGCGACGCCGCGTCGGCCGCCCTTGACGCGCAAGGCATTGATCAGTGTGGCAATGATGCGAGAGCCGGTTGAGCCCACCGGATGGCCCTGGGCACAGGCGCCACCGAACACATTGACCTTGTCGTGAGAGATGCTGAGCCCGTCCATGGCCAGCAGCGTGACCACGGCAAAGGCTTCGTTGATCTCGAACAGGTCGACATCATTCACTCCCCAGCGGAGCTTTTTCAGCAGCTTATCGATGGCGCCCACCGGCGCCACGGTAAATTCGCTGGGGTGCTGGGAATGCGTGGCGTGGCCCAGCATGCGCGCGATGGGGCAGGCGCCGTGCTGGTCCGCTGCGGATTGGCTCGCAAGTATCAACGCCGAGGCCCCATCCGAGATCGAGCTGGCATTGGCGGCGGTGATGGTACCGTCCTTGGCAAAGGCCGGGCGCAGGGTGCGGATCTTGTCGAGTTTGGCCTGGAACGGCTGCTCGTCATGGTCGACCACGCTGTCGCCTTGGCGCGTGGTCACGGTGACGGGCGCCATTTCGCCCTTGAGATGGCCGGCTTCGTGGGCGGCCATGGCACGCTCCAGCGAGGCAATGGCGAAGTCGTCCATACGCTCGCGGGAGTAGCCCCGCTCATCGGCCACCTGCTGGGCGAAGACGCCCATCAGCTTTCCCGTTTCGGCATCTTCGAGGCCGTCGTAGAACATATGGTCCTTCAACTCACCGTGGCCCAGACGGTAGCCGCTGCGCGCCTTGGTCAGGATGTGCGGGGCATTGGACATCGATTCCATGCCACCGGCCAGCACGATCTCGCCGCTACCGGCACGGATCAGGTCGTGTGCCAGCATGGCAGCCTTCATGCCAGAGCCGCACAGCTTGTTGATAGTGGTGGCACCGATGGCATCGGGAATACCGGCCTGGCGCATGGCCTGGCGGGCCGGACCCTGCTTGACCCCGCCTGGCAACACGCAGCCGAGGATGCCTTCGTCGATGGACGTGCTATCGAGCTTGGCACGCTCGAGGGCGGCGCGAATGGCGGTCGCGGCGAGCTCAGGTGCGGTGAGGCTCGACAGGCTGCCCTGCATGCCGCCCATGGGGGTGCGAGCGGCGGACAGTATGACGATGTCGTCTCGAGACATGGCTGTAACTCCTGGGGCGGCTTCTACATGGCGCAGCTATCGCCCCGATACAAGATAGTGGGCCATAGGTGGCGACAGCGTTGACCGTCGGATGGGCCTATGGTTTGCTCCATCATAACCAAGCAAGCGCTAGTGTAAATTCGATGAACGTCGTGAACGAGTCGCCCCGTCGCAAGGAACTGACCCGCATCGCTGCCCAGCTTTTCGTACAAGAGGGGTTCGATCGCACCACCGTGCGCATGCTGGCCCGGGAGATGGGCATCAAGTCAGGCAGCCTGTTTCACCACTTCGACGACAAGCAGGAAATTCTCTGCGCTGTGATTGAAGAGGGGACCCATAACGCACTGACCCTGGCCCAGGCTGCACTGGCCACTTGCGGCGAGAGTGCCGAAGCGCGCCTGCACGCCATGGCCCGGGCCCACCTGGAGACGTTGCTCACCGATCGCAACGCGCATGTCGTGGCTCTTTACGAATGGCGACGCCTCGACGAAGGGGCGCGTCAGCATCTCGGTCACCTGCGAGACGCATACGAAGCCTTGTGGCAGGAGGTCATTGGCGATGCGCTGGAGGCCGGATTGATTCGTGGCGACCGCTTCCTGATATCGCGCTTCGTGCTCGGAGCGCTGAACTGGACGGTGCGCTGGTACGACCCGGAGGGCCCCCGATCTCCCGAAGACCTGGCCCATGAACTCATCGCGATGCTCACCCCACAAGGGCGAGCGTGACGCTATCCTGGAGCGAGACACGCCATGCAGATTTCAGACAGAACGTTTTTGGTTACCGGTGCCGCCTCGGGGCTGGGTGCCGCTACTGCCGAGCGGCTGGTAGCCGGTGGCGCCCACGTCGTGTTGTGCGACTTGAGCGACACGATCGAGGCATTGGCGGAGCAACTGGGAGATTCGGCCCGGGCCGTACGTGCCGATGTCACCTCCGCTGAAGAGATACAAGCGGCAGTGGACACGGCCGCCGCCTTTGGCGGTCCGCAGTCTGTCTTTGCCGGCGTGGTGCATTGTGCTGGCGTGGTCAGTGTGGCCAAGCTGTTGGATCGTGAAGGAAACCCCGCCGATCTCGACGACTACGCGCGCACCGTGCAAATCAATCTGGTAGGCACGTTCAATGTGATTCGCCTGGCGGCCGCTGCCATGGCAGCGAACGCACCGGGTGATGACGGTGAACGCGGCGTGATCATCACCACCGCCTCGGTGGCCGCTTTCGATGGTCAGGTGGGGCAGGCGGCGTACAGTGCCTCCAAGGCGGGTGTGGTCGGGATGACGTTGCCGCTGGCGCGGGAATTGTCACGTCACGGTATCCGAGTCATGAGCATTGCCCCGGGGGTATTCGAGACGCCGATGATGGCGGATCTTCCGGAAAAAGCCGTCGCCGCGCTATCCGAAGCCGTCCCCTTTCCCAAACGGCTCGGCAAGGCAGCGGAGTTCGCCATGCTCGCAGAGCAGATCATCAGCAACACCATGCTCAACGGTGAAGTAATCCGCCTGGACGGTGGCATTCGCATGCAGTGATTGGCGCATTTACCCTTTGGTCGAAGCGTACCGCGATATTCAAACGACCGCTTGACAGTGGCTCGTCGAAGCCCTAATTTCAAACGATTGTTTGAGAGCGAAACGGTGCCCCGGTTTTCGCCTCGCTGACGTCCCAGGAGTGCTCCATGCCCCACTATCAGGCCCCCTTGCGCGATCTACGTTTCGTAATGGACGAAATGCTCGACTATCCCGCCCACTACGCCCGTCTTCCGGGTGGCGACGAGGCATCGCCCGATGTGGTCGCGGCGATCCTTGAAGAGGGTGCGCGTTTCACCCGCGATGTCCTGTTGCCGCTCAACCAGAGTGGAGACCGGGAGGGATGCTTGCTCGAAGGCGGCGAGGTCAAGGCGCCCAAGGGGTTCAAGGCGGCTTACCAGCAGTATGTAGAAGGCGGCTGGCCGAGCCTGTCGGCCGAGCCTGAGTTCGGGGGCCAAGGCCTGCCACATTCGCTGGGCATGGTGTTGTCCGAGATGATCTGCGCCACCAACCTGGCTTGGGGCATGTATCCGGGGCTTTCTCACGGTGCGGCCGATGCCTTGCGTCATCACGGTAGCGACGAGCAGAAGGCAGCCTACCTGACCAAGCTGGTCGAGGGCGTCTGGACTGGCACCATGTGCCTGACCGAGCCGCACTGCGGCACTGATCTGGGGTTGATCAAGACACGGGCCGTGCCTGGCGATGAAGGCAGCTACGCGATCTCGGGAACCAAGATCTTCATCTCTGCCGGCGATCACGACCTGGCCGAGAACATCGTCCACCTGGTGCTGGCCAAACTGCCCGACGCGCCGGAAGGGTCGAAGGGCATCTCATTGTTCGTGGTGCCCAAGTTCCTGCCCGATGCCGATGGCAACCCGGGGGAGCGCAACGGCGTATCGTGCGGCTCGCTCGAACACAAGATGGGCATTCACGGTAACGCGACCTGCGTCATGAATTTCGACGGCGCGCGTGGCTTCATGATTGGCGAGCCCAACAAGGGCTTGTCCTACATGTTCACTATGATGAATGTGGCGCGTATCGGTGTCGGTATCCAGGGCTTGGGCCTGGCCGAGGCCAGCTTCCAGAATGCGCTGGCCTATGCTCGCGATCGTCTTCAGATGCGCGCACTTTCCGGCGCCAAGGCCCCCGACAAGCCGGCCGATCCGATCATCGTGCATCCCGATGTGCGCCGGATGCTGCTCACCCAGAAGGCCTTTGCCGAAGGCGGGCGCATGCTGGTGATGTATACCGCACAGATGGTCGACCTGGTCGAGCATGGCCCCGATGCAGCCGAGCGTGAACATGCCGAGACGCTGCTCAGCCTGCTCACACCGATCGTCAAGGCCTTCCTCACCGAATCCGGTTTCGAGGCCACCAACGAAGGGGTACAAGTATTCGGGGGGCATGGCTTCATTCAGGAATGGGGTATGGAGCAACTGGTGCGCGATTCGCGCATCACACGGCTCTATGAAGGAACTACGGGCATCCAGGCGCTCGACCTGTTGGGTCGCAAGGTACTGATGAGCCAGGGCGAGGCACTCAAGGTCTTCACCAAGGAGATCCATAAGTTCTGCAAGGCCGAAGCCGAGAATGCCGCACTGAAAGAATTCATCGAGCCGTTGGCCAAGCTCAACGGTGAGTGGGGCGAGCTGACCATGGGCATTGGCATGAAGGCCATGCAGGACCGGGAAGAAGTGGGCGCTGCCAGCGTCGATTATTTGATGTACTCAGGCTATGTGACCCAGGCCTACCTGTGGGCACGGGCTGCCAAGCAAGCCCATCAGGCGCTGGGTAGCGGTGAGGACGCCTTCTATCAGGCCAAGATCGATACGGCCCGCTTCTTCTATCAGCGCTTGCTGCCACGTACCCGGGCCCATGCCCAGATGATTCAGGCTGGCGCGGGCTCGTTGATGGCTATCTCTGCACAGGATTTCGGACTGGGTTTCGAAATCTGATAACGGGGCATGACCCCGATACGATCTCTCTCGGTCAGGCGCTCTGATCGTTTTACCGGCGGCCCTAGGCCGCCGTTTTTTTATTTAATAATCGATGCCTCGGCGGGCCTGAAGACCGTCATTGAAGGCGTGCTTGGTTTCCTGCATTTCGGTGACCGTATCGGCCATGGCAACCAGATCGCGGTGTGCATTGCGCCCTGTGAGAATGACCGTCTGCTCCGCTGGTCGGTTCTCGAGCGCGGTCTTGAGTTCGGCGAAATCCAGGTAGCCGAACTTGACCATATAGGTAATCTCATCGAGCACGACCAGGTACACGTCGGGATCGGCCAGCATGCGCTTGGCTTCGGTCCATACGGCCTGGCAGGCCTGGGTATCGCTGTCACGATTCTGAGTATCCCAGGTGAAGCCTGTAGCCATGACCTGGACTTCCAGGTTGGGATCTTCGCTCAGGCGGTCACGCTCGCCACACTCCCACAAGCCCTTGATGAACTGCACCACACCGACCCGATAACCATACCCCAAGGCACGAGTGACAGTGCCCCAGGCAGCCGTGGTCTTGCCCTTGCCGTTGCCGGTAAATACCAGGACCAGTCCCCGTTGCTCGGTGGCATTGGCGATCTTTTCGTCCACGTGGGACTTGAGTTTCTGCATCGCTTTCTGGTGTCGGGTGTCGCGATCGGTCATGCATTTGCTCCCTGGCTGGGTTTACAGGCTTAGTTTGAAAGCGTGATGGCACGAGAGTACGCCAGACGCAGGGGGGCGGTCATCTGGCCGTAAAGAAAACGTAGCGTGGAAGAAGGAGAGGAAACGCAGGCACAATAAAAAAGGCCCGCGTTTGCGGGCCTTCTTACTCGTCGCCTTGTAGCGCGAGAGCGTGCTAGATCGGATCGATCAGGCAGGCTTGATGTTTGACGCCTGGAGGCCTTTCTTGCCCTGGGTCACGTCAAAAGAAACCTTTTGACCTTCTTCCAGTGACTTGAAGCCATCGGCTTGAATTTCAGAGAAGTGGGCGAAAAGGTCGTCACCACCGTCGCTCGGAGAGATGAAGCCGAAACCTTTGGAATCGTTGAACCACTTGACTGTGCCAGTAGACATATTTCGTATTTCCTTTTAGCGCTAAGCGCCGAGTCATAATTTCCGGGTGTTGCCCGATATTAGAAGGCTAAACAAGGGGATACAACCAGACTACCGAAAAGGATTTCGAGTACTACTGACCATACGTCTTGCCGACCAACTGCAGGCATCCTGACAGTTCCCCGTGGCGGCGTCAAACCTTTTATCGGCCACGGCCTGCATGGTCGATCGCCGAAGGTCGGTTACGGACTACACTGCGTTAAGTGGCGGACAGTTAATCACCTAGTGAGGCCTGACCGATGTACCGATGTGGAACAGCGTGTTGGCTGGCAGTAGTGCTGCTTTTTTCGCCCTCCCTTGTGTTGGCTCAGGACACTGAGGCAGCGCAGGCCGAGCAAAAGGCCGAACGTCTCGAGGAAAGCGTCGTTTCCGGGGATATCGATGCGCATGATGGCGAACCCATTACCCGTAGCGAGGCCCAGGCGGTCGACCCTGACGGCGGGGCGCCCCTGGACGATCCATTGACCTGCCTGGCGCGTACCTTGTATTGGGAAGCCAAGGGCCAGGGCGCCAACGAAATGGAAGCGGTCGCCAATGTGGTCCTGAATCGACTCGCCAGCAAGAATTTTCCCGATTCGGTTTGCGCTGTCGTGCAGGATGGCTCGGAGCAGGGGAGCTGCCAGTTCTCTTGGTGGTGTGACGGTCGTCCCGATCACGTCGTAGAGGACGGGCCCTATGAGACGGCCAAGGAAGTGGCCCGACGTACCCTCAATGGCGACTTGGACGATCGCACGCGAGGCGCGCTCTTTTTTCATCACCGCGGTGTGTCCCCTGGCTGGAGCAGGACATTTACCCGTACGGCGGAAACACGGGAATTCCTGTTTTATGCTCCCGCTGAGGGCGAAATGTAGCGAGATCGACTGTCAGGCTTCGCCTCGCTTGAGCTGTGTGATCATCACTACCATAGTGCTTCCACGCTTACCGTTTGTGGAGACTGATATGTCCGATGCGTTGCTTCTGGGTTGCCCGAGTTGCCATGCCATGAATCGCGTCAGGCAGGCACGCCTCGGCGATTCGCCCGTATGTGGTAAATGCAGGCAGCCGCTTTTCCGCGGAGAGCCGGTCGATGTGACCGCAGCCAATTACGAATCCTTGGTGGCCCGCAGCGAACTGCCGGTCGTGGTGGATTTCTGGGCCAATTGGTGTGGGCCCTGCAAGATGATGGCGCCGGTATTTGCTCAAATGGCAAACGAGTTGGAGCCTCGTATGCGCTTTGCCAAGTTGGATACCGAGGCCGAGCCTTCCTTGGCAGGACGGTTTTCGATTCGCAGTATTCCCACATTGATCGTCTTCAAGGACGGCAAGGAAATCGCACGCCAGCCCGGTGCCATGCAGGGGCCACAACTTCGCCAATGGCTTGAGCCTCATCTCGTCACATCATCGCAGCACTGAATCACCTGGGTTTGGCCACCATCAGATAGAAGATGACGATGAATGCGGCAAAGGCCGGCCAGCCCAGCACGAACCAGATGCGCATGTAGCGTTCGACCCGGGCGGGCGCGGGCTCCCCCTTGCGCAGGGCGTCGGCGGTCATGTCCCTGACCTGGATCTGCAACCACACCACCGGCAGCCAACAAGCGCCCGCCAGGACATACAGCGCCAGGCTCCAGAGTATCCAGCTCTGTGTCAGCGGCCAACCAGCCATATGGACGAGCGCTAGCCCGCTCAATGGCTGGATTACGGCCGTAGTCGCTATGAACAACCAGTCTGCTGTCACGAGATAACGAAAGGTCGCCGCCATGACGGTGAGATTTTGGCTGCGCCAGGCCCGCAATGTGTAATAGGCGGAGCCCAGCCCAGTACCGAACAGGAGCGTCGAGGAAAGGATGTGCAGCGTCTTGAGAAGTAGGTAGGGCGTCATTGGGCTTTCCTGGTGTCGGGTTGGGTGGCGCGAGGTTCGGTCCAAAGCAACCACAGGGTCGCAATCAATAGCCCCGCATTCTTCAATACGGAAGCGAACGGGTCGTACCAGTACTGGGGGACCAGAAACGTGATCAACACCATGTAGCTCAGCATCAATGCGATCTGTGCTTTCAGGGCGGGCCGACGCCAGTAGCGCGACAACAGGCCTATGCCCAGCATCGCATCGAGCAAGGCGCCTCCAATAACGGCAAGCGATGCAGGCCATCCATGCACACCGGCCTCCGCCATGATGCCGAGCCCCCAGGCATAGCCGGGTCCCAGGCAGGCCACGGCCGTTCCCAGCCAGATGACTATCATGACACCCAATAGGATCGGCCTTAGTGCCATCGAGGCGCTCTGCAACGGATTCGGCCACTCGCCAAGGCGTGACTCAAAGGAAGCGGCACGGAACCCGCAGGCTTGTTCCAGAGGTTGGGAGGAGGCCGTATTGTCGCGGCCGGCCATACGTAGGGTCTGTGTATTGAGGGCCTGCCAGCCGAGACGATCACCCAGCCGTGCTCCCGTGGCCGACACCCAGCGGGGTAATTGCATGTACTGGGCGGGGGTCCAGCCTTGCGATATACGCAAGCGGTCGATCAGTTGCGGAAGCGTCATCGGGTCCGGGCCCACCACCGGATATATCGACGTCTGGTCCGGCCAGCGATCCAGCAATGACAAGACTGCACCCACCAGATCGTCGATATGGACTGGCTGTACCTGCGAGCGGGTATCCATCAAGGCTATCCATGGCAGGGGCGAGAGCCGTGAAAGCCACCCGCTGCTGGCCCCTCCAGGTCCGATGACCATTGAGGGACGCAGGATCACCGCACGTTGTGATGATGATAGTAACGCTTCGTCGGCAAGCGACTTGCTATCCAGGAAGGGAATGTCGGGCTGGTCTCCTGCGCCAAGGGCAGAGACCTGGATGATCCGCGTCGCATGGCGCTCGGCAAGTGAGAAGAGAGCCCGTGCCCCCCGATCCTGTATTGCATATAGCGTGTTCTTGTCGGTTCCCAGGAGGCCGCTGGCATTGATGACCACATCGACCCCGTCCGGCCATGTGAACGTGTCTGGGTCGTCAGCCAGTGTCGAGAGATCCAGAGCCCGCCACTCGACACCCGGTAGATCAGGGCCGCGTCCGCTGCGTGAAGTGGCTATGATCGTGTACTGACCGCGCTGCAGCGCGGTAAGCAGATGTCCGCCGATAAAGCCGGTTGCGCCTACCAGGAGTATTCTCATGCAGCGTCCTTGTTGTTGCAGCGTCCTTATTGCAGAGTCAGTTATCGCCTAACACCATGAATTCTAGAGGGAAGGCGTCAGGTCGTGACCTCATACCAGATCCACACACTGAACAGCGCTATACCGACGAGGCCGACGGCGCGCGAGTGGCGCTCCCAGAGCCGAAGCGCCGCGTCGCCCACCAGGGCAACCAACAGGGCGAGGCCGAAGTAGCGCAGCCCTCGTCCAAGCATGGCGGCGAGCAGGAACAGCGGGTAGGGGTAGCCGGTCGCACCGGCACCCAGCATGGCGATCTGGAAAGGAATCGGCACGATACCAATGGACATGATGGTCATGAAGCCATCTTCCTGAACCTCTGAGCGGAACGTTTCGTAGGCCTCTTGGCTACCAAAGAAGCCGATCAATGTATCGCCCCATTGGTCCATGGCCGTCACGCCCAACACATAGCCGAGCGAGGCCGCTGTCAGGTTGCCTGCCAGCGCCACCGCGGCAATCGTCCACTTGCGGTCGGGATGCCATAGCATCCACGGAATCAGGATGACCTCGATAGGGATGGGGATCAGCAGCGTCTCCAGCATCGATAGCCCGAACAAGAGCCAAAGGGCATGACGAGATTCATTCAGGCGGTCGAGCCAATCCTGTGAAGAGGTCAACTTGTGTCGTGACATGGTTTTGGGCGCATCCTTGCGGGTTCATGGCAAGGATAGACGCTGTGCTTTCAGCTGTAGAGGTTTGGAAAGCTTGAGATAAATTGTGTATATCGTTTTATGGTTATTAGTATAAATACGTAAATATTTACAATATTATTGTATCATTCAGCGGTATTAATTTTTCTTAATTAGTTTAAAAACAAAGGCTTATTTAAGAGTATCAAGAACCATTGACGATTAAGGTTTCGGTTCTTGCTTCCGATATCCCCCGTATCGCAGAGAGCAGGACACAGTAATCCTGCCAATGTCGATAGCAAACCACAGGGCATGGCTTGGTCAGCAATTACGGGGAAAATCAAATGAAACGTCTTTTGGGGAACTTGTCGGTCAAGGCGAGCCTGACCGCGGTGTTAGGGCTCTTTACCTTATTGATCGGTTTGGTGTCCTTTCTGGGCTACAACGCCAGTAATATGGGCGCCGGGGCTCTGTCAGAACTCAACATCATCAATGTGCAGCAGCTCAATGAACTCAACCGTGCTCAGGTGAACGTCGCCGACACGCAGTTGAGCTTTCTCAATCATCTCGATGCGCTGAACGAAGGGCAACATGCCCTGGCGGCGAGTTATCTCGAGGCAGGCGAGGATTTCCTTGTTGGCGCCAAGGAGCGCTTTGCCAACTTTGTCGCTGCGCCAAAGACGGAACTAGGCCGTCCCTATGCCGATACCCTTGAGACGATCTTCAATCGTCTGATGGAACGGGGTCTGGTTCCGCAGCTTGAAGCGCTCAAGCGTGGCGACGATAGCGGTTATCGGTTAGCCAAGCGTGACGGGGACGCAATCAACCAGGAGTTTATCAAGGCTAACCAGAATTTCGTGACTTTCGCCAGCGACCGAGGCAGCAATCTCAGAGAACGCTTTGCCACCATGATGGCGACCTATACCATGATTGGTCTGGCCGTGTTGCTATTAGTGGTCGGGTGTGTCGTGGCGGTACGTATTGCCATGGTTCGTATCATCATTCGCCCCTTGCAAGAGGCGGTCGAGCATTTCGAGCTGATTGCCAAGGGCGACCTGTCACGAGGGATCGCCGACCGCGGCCGCAACGAAATCGGCCAACTCTTCCTTGCAATGCAGCACATGCAGAGTGGTCTCTACCAGACGGTGTCCACCGTGCGCGACAGCAGTGGCTCGATTCACATCGGCGCTAGCGAGATTGCCAGCGGTAACGCCGACCTATCTTCACGTACCGAAGAACAGGCAGCCTCCTTGCAGGAAACCGCAGCCAGTATGGAGCAGCTCACCGCGACGGTGCGCCAAAACGCCGAGAACGCCCGTCAGGGCAGCAGTCTGGCCAAGGAAGCCTCCAGTACCGCAGGGCGCGGGGGGCAGGTGGTCAACGAGGTCATCGAGACCATGCACGGTATCTCTGACAGTTCGCGCAAGGTCAGTGAGATCATCACCGTCATCGACTCGATTGCTTTCCAGACCAATATCCTCGCGCTGAATGCCTCGGTAGAAGCGGCCCGTGCCGGTGAGCAGGGGCGCGGCTTTGCGGTCGTGGCCAGCGAAGTGCGCAACCTGGCAAGTCGCAGCGCAGAAGCTGCAGGCGAGATCAAGCGCCTGATCGAAACCTCGGGCGAACAGGTCGCCAAGGGGTCGACATTGGTCGAGAGTGCGGGTGCCACCATGAAGGAGATTCTGTCCTCGGTGGGGCGCGTTACCGACATCATGGATGAGATTTCCGCAGCCTCCCAGGAGCAGAGTTCGGGTATCGAACAGGTCAACACCGCCGTGTCGCAGATGGACGAGGTGACCCAGCAGAACGCCGCGCTGGTGGAACAGGCCTCCTCAGCCGCCGCTTCGCTCGAAGAACAAGCCGCGCAGCTGGAGTCGGCGGTGGCGATCTTCCGTCTATCCGCTAATGAGCAGCCGCGAGCCCTCAAGGCGCCAAACGCTCAGGCCAAGGGCATGCCGAGTCACAAGGCGGTAGCGCAATTGGTCTCTGGCCCGTCAGCGAAGCCTGCGGCGAAGTCAAACAAGGAAAGCGAGCTGGAGTGGGCGGAATTCTAGACTCTCCAACTAGCCAGCCTGGAACCGGGGGACTTGCGTCCCCCGGTTTTTTTATGGTCTCGTTTAAATGCCGCGGCTCAGTGGGCTACGCTGGTAGCAGGCGAAATGGAGCGTAATTTCAGGGAGGGTAGGGGCATGTCACTACGCAAGACGTTGCTATCGGCGTTCCTCGTGGCGTCAAGCGCTTGGCTGGTGGGCTGTGAGCTGTATAACGATGATGACGTCACCGAAGAGACGAGCACAGCCCAGCCGCCTGAAATGGTGGAGCGCGAGACCAACGCCCCGCGTGAGCACGAGGAGCTGACGACCGGTTCGGCCGGCACGACCAGTGGCATCACTGGTTCCGATATGAACGAATCGGACGAAACGACCGGCAGCGGCCAGAGCCAGGGCGACGACCTGTTCCAGACCGTGCCCGCAGGCTCGACGGACGCTCCCGACCACGAAACATCGACGCCGGAACAACAATCCAGCGATACCTCAGATAACCCTGCCGGCGGCAATGCCGGCGGTCAGGGCAAGACCCAAGGCAGTACCAACCACTCCCCCGACGAGAACCAGGGGCAGTAATACCACCGACCTAGCTTGTTACAAATCAAAACAGCGAAACTCGCCTTTACCGGCTTAGAGTCGCTACGTTTTAGTCATAGCCACATGCTTTACGCGGCTTTACTGCGGACAGCATGACCCAGGGAGGAGGCACCATGACCCTACGCGTCACACGACGTCAATTCTTCAAGCTCGGCGCTGCTGGCATGGCAACCTCGAGCATGGCCATGATGGGGTTCGCCCCGGAGCCGGCCGTCGCATCGATTCGCCATTTCAAG
This sequence comes from Litchfieldella xinjiangensis, assembly GCF_000759345.1. Taxonomy (GTDB): domain Bacteria; phylum Pseudomonadota; class Gammaproteobacteria; order Pseudomonadales; family Halomonadaceae; genus Litchfieldella_A; species Litchfieldella_A xinjiangensis. The sequence continues at coordinate 743,095 of NZ_JPZL01000001.1, read as the reverse complement.
CTGACTGCCGCCAAGATCACCCGCAATAACTGTACCTACTGCTCGGTCGGCTGTGGCGTCCTGCTTTATAGCCGCGGCGATGCCAGCATTAACAACGTCGACGATATCTTCCATATCGAGGGCGACCCGGATCATCCGGTGAGCCGTGGCTCCTTGTGTCCCAAGGGTGCCGGGCTGCTCGATTTCGTCAAAAGCCGCTCGCGGCTCTCCCATCCAATGGTTCGCGAGCCGGGCACCGACGAATGGAAACGCATCAGTTGGCCTGAGGCGCTGGATCGCATATCCCGGCACATGAAGGATGATCGCGATGCCAACTTCGTTGGCCAGGATGAGCAGGGCAACACGGTCAATCACTGGGTCACGACCGGGTTTCTGGCTGCGTCTGCATCATCCAACGAGACGGCCTATCTCACCCACAAGGTAGTACGCAGTCTCGGCATGCTGGCTTTCGACAACCAGGCGCGCGTCTGACACGGACCGACGGTGGCAGGTCTTGCCCCAACATTCGGTCGCGGTGCCATGACCAATCACTGGGTCGACATCCGCAATGCCAATTTGATTCTTTCCATGGGCGGCAATTCTGCCGAAGCGCATCCCGTGGGTTTCCGCTGGGTCATGGAGGCCAAGGAAAAGAACGATGCCCGCCTGATTTCGGTTGACCCCCGTTTCACACGGACCGGGGCAGTTTCTGATTTTCACGCGGAGATCCGTACAGGGACGGATATCGCCTTCTTGGGCGGCCTGATCAATTTCCTGATCGAGACCGATCAGTTCCACCACGAATATGTGCGTGAGTACACCGATGCCAGCTTGATCGTACGCGAGGACTTCGGCTTCGATGACGGGCTCTTCACGGGCTTCGATGCCGAGAGTGGCAGCTACGATACCGAAACCTGGCATTACGAGCATGACGAGGATGGCTTCGCACGGCGTGACGAGACGCTGCAGCATCCGCGCTGCGTCTTCCAGCTGATGCGCGCGCATTTCAGCCGCTACACGCTGGACGTCGTGCAGAGTGTTTGCGGTACGCCTCGTCACAAGATCGAGCGCGTCTGGAACATGATTGCCGAGACGGTCGTGCCGGATAAGACCATGACCATTCTCTATGCCCTGGGCTGGACACAGCACTCGATCGGCTCGCAGATCATCCGTACTGCGGCCATCGTGCAATTGCTTCTGGGTAATATGGGTATGCTCGGTGGCGGGGTGAATGCCCTTCGCGGCCACTCCAACATTCAGGGCCTGACCGACCTCGGGCTGCTCTCGAACCTGCTGCCTGGCTATATGCAGTTGGCGGGCTCTGAGGAGCAGGATTATCAGGAATATATCGCCGAGCGTGCCCGGGCGCCCCTGGTACCCGATGAGGTCTCCTACTGGCGCAATTACGAGCGTTTCCACGTCAGCCTGATGAAGGCGTGGTTCGGCGAAGCCGCGACCGAGGAAAACGATTGGTGCTATGACTGGCTGCCCAAGCTGAGCGTCAATCTCTACGACGTGCTGCATACCTTCGAACGTATGAGCCAGGGCGAGGTCAACGGCTACTTTTGCCAAGGTTTCAATCCGTTGGCGGCCTTCCCCCATAAGGAGAAAGTCACGGCCTCCTTGTCGAACCTGAAGTACCTGGTCGTCATGGATCCGCTTTCCACCGAGACGGCGGAATTCTGGAAGAACCGCGGTGAGTTACACGACGTGGATCCCAGCGAGATCCAGACCGAGGTATTCCGGCTGCCCACAACCTGCTTTGCCGAGGAAAACGGCACTATCGTCAATAGTGCGCGGTGGCTCCAGTGGCACTGGGGTGCGGCGCCGCCTCCCGGTGAGGCGAAGCCGGATGTCGAAATCATTGCGGGTCTGTTCCATCGCCTTCAGGCCATGTACCGCGAAGAGGGGGGGCCGTTCCCCGATCCCATTCTCAACCTGACATGGCCCTACCGGCGCCCGGAAGAGCCGCGGCCGGAGGAGTTGGCGCGGGAATACAACGGCTGGGCGCTCGAGGACGTCTACGACGAGAATCAGAATCTCATCTGTGGTCGTGGTGAGCAGGTCGGTGATTTCGGCACACTACGTGCCGACGGGTCGACTGCCTGCGGCTGTTGGCTATTTGCCGGTTGCTGGACCGAGGATGGCAACCAGATGGCACGGCGTGACAATTCCGACCCGTACGGGATCGGCATGACGCTGGGTTGGGCCTGGGCCTGGCCGGCCAACCGCCGCATCCTCTATAACCGGGCCGGGGCACGCCCCGATGGCACGCCCTGGGCGCCGAACAAGGCGCTGGTATGGTGGAACGGCAGTCGTTGGGTGGGGGCGGATGTTCCCGATTTCCCGGTGACCTCGCCGCCCTCCGCTGGGCTAGGTCCGTTCATCATGAACCAGACCGGGCGCGGTCAACTGTTCGCGCGTGAGCGTATGGTGGAAGGGCCTTTCCCCGAGCACTACGAGCCGTTCGAGACGCCGGTCGCCAATAACGCCCTGCACCCGAACAACCCGCTGTCCAAGCACAATCCAGCGGCACGGGTCTTCGAGCAGGATCGTGAAAACTTCGGCACGCTGGAAGAGTATCCGTACGCCGCGACGACCTACCGGCTGACCGAGCACTTCCACTACTGGACGATGCATGCACGGCTCAATGCCATCATGCAGCCGGAAAAGTTCATCGAGATCGGTGAAACCTTGGCCAACGAGTTGGGGATCGAGAAGGGCGACCGGGTCCGGGTCAGCTCCAAGCGCGGTCATGTCGATGCGGTGGCCGTGGTGACCAAGCGTATCCGCCCACTGCAGATGGGCGACAGGACCATCCATCAGATCGGGATACCGATCCACTGGGGGTATCTGGGTGAGACCAAGAAGGCGCAGTTGACCAATGCGCTGACGCCCTTCGTGGGCGATGCCAACACCCAGACGCCGGAATTCAAGTCGTTCCTGGTCCGGGTCGACAAGCTGTAAGGAGGCGAGATGAGAGGCGATCAGATCAATCTGCAAAATATCACCGCCCGCTCGGCGACCTCACCGCCGTCGCCCCAGGTACGCGATGGCGGGGTGGAACGGGTCACGAAACTCATCGACGTGTCGCGCTGCATTGGCTGCAAGGCCTGTCAGGTGGCGTGTTCCGAGTGGAACGATTTACGCGATGACGTAGGCGAGTGCGTGGGGGTCTATGACAACCCCGTGGATCTCTCACCGAATAGCTGGGAGGTGATGCGCTTCAACGAATACGAGGACGAGCAGGGTAATCTGGAATGGTTGATCCGCAAGGACAACTGCATGCACTGCGCCGAGCCGGGCTGCCTCGAAGCGTGCCCGGCACCGGGAGCGATCGTTCAGTACGCCAACGGCATCGTCGATTTCAATTCAGAGCACTGCATCGGCTGCGGCTACTGCGTGGCGGGGTGTCCCTTCGATATCCCGCGTATCTCGAAGAAAGACTCCAAGGCCTATAAATGCACGCTGTGTTCAGACCGCGTCTTTCATGGTCTGGAGCCGGCCTGCGTCAAATCGTGCCCCACGGGGTCGATCATGTTCGGTACCCGCGAAGACATGCACGAGCTGGCTCAGTCGCGCACCGAGTACCTTCATGGGCGAGGCTTCGAGAATGCCGGTATCTACGACCCCGAAGGCGTAGGTGGTACTCACGTCATCTATGTCCTGCAGCATGCCGACAAGCCGGAGATCTATAATGGCTTGCCCAACGATCCACGCATAAGTCCGCTGGTGGATGCCTGGAAGGGAGTGACCAAGCCCCTGGCCTCGGTGGCCATCGGTCTGGCGGCACTGACGGGCTTCTTCCATTACGCGACCCAGGGGCCTAAAGAGGTGCCCAAGGAAGAGTACGATGAGGTCGAAGACGCCGAGACGCATGAGGAGGACCGCACATGAGCCAGTCCAAAAAGGAACGAGGCATACTCCGCTATGGGTGGTTCTCGCGTCTGAACCACTGGACGATCGCCATCAGCTTCGTGCTGCTGGTGCTTAGCGGGCTGGCCCTGTTTCATCCGTTCTTCTGGGGATTCACCGCCTTGTTCGGCGGGCCGATCATGACGCGGATTCTGCACCCCTTCATCGGGGTGTTCATGAGCGTATTCTTCGCCATCATGGCGGTACGCTTTTTCAAGGACAGTCTCATCAAGCGCCACGATATCCAGTGGCTGAAGCAGATCAAGGATGTGCTCAGCAACCGGGACGAGAAGTTGCCACCGGTGGGCAAAAGCAATGCCGGCCAAAAGCTCGTTTACTGGATCATGGTATTCAGCGTCCCCGTCCTGCTGGTCACTGGGGTCATTATTTGGCAGCCTTATTTTGCCGACGCCATGCCAATCACCCTGTTGCGCCTCGGCGCGCTGCTGCATGCCTTCGTGGCGTTTCTGGCCATCATCACCTTGATCATCCATATCTACTCGGGGATCTGGGTGAAGGGCTCGTTTCAAGCCATGGTGCGTGGGCGCGTCAGTAAGGCCTGGGCCAAGCACCATCATGATCTGTGGTATCAGGAAAAGATGGACGAAGAGCGCCGGCGGAAAGAGTCCCTGGATCGTATAGCGGGGCAATGACCGCAACCCAGCCGCTCAAGACGGCTACCGAGGATCAAGGAGTTACAGTGAGTCACGCATACGGAAATGCCCCGGTAGGCATCATGGATCCGCCATCGGTGGTGCTCCCCGAGGCTGGCCTGTTTGCTGAGCGTGCCCAGCGGTTGAAGGGCTTGTCCGAGACGGTCGAGCCGCTGTCAGACTTCCTGGCCTTCATGGGACAGGTGGCCCACGCTCAGCATCGGGTCCTTGAGACATCGACCCCCACATGGCTGCCCGAACCCGATGCCTTCGACATGGCGTTGAAGCATGGTATGCCCCCGTTGGGTATCGATGCACTGAAACGTGATATCGATGTAAAAAGCGAGCTCGCTGCGCTTCTCGACGCGCTCGAGCTGCACGTGGGTGACGCTCAGCGTCCGCTGCTCGATCAACTACGTGGCCTGGAGGCAAATGAACTACAGAGCCTGATCGAGGATATCCTCGATCGTCATCCTGGTGACCCGTCACGGCGAGGCGTGATGCCGCTGGTGGCTGCGGCCATGCAGGTCGCCTGGGTCCGTATGGCACAACGACTCCCACGCGCACCCGAACGCCCCGAATCCGAGGCACGCGCGTTATGTCCCTGCTGTGGGTCGGCACCGTCTTCCAGTATCATCCAGATCGAGCAGGAGCGAAGTGGCGTCCGCTACCTGGTGTGCGGGCTATGTGCCACGCAGTGGTATCTCGAGCGCTCCAAGTGCAGCGTTTGCGATCAAAGTGGCAAGATCAGCTATCTGGGGCTCGAGGATGAGGCGGGGGAGCAGCTTCTTCCCGTTCAGGCGGAAACCTGTGGCGACTGCCACAGCTATCTAAAGATCGTGCTGCGCGAAAGCGATGCCCAGGCTGAGCCGATCGCCGATGATCTGGCCAGCCTGGCGCTCGATTTGCTGTTGGCCGAAGAGGGGGAGTTCCAGCGTAGCGGGTATAACCCCTTGTTCATCGCCGAGGGATGATGTGCCTTCGCAAGAACGACCTTGGCCGGGGCGTGGACGCGGGGCGCCCCATCATGCTATGCCATAGGGGCTGATTTGCGACCTTGGGCATGGACATGAAGACGACAATGGATGTTAGACGCCAACTTCCGGCGGTCGATGCGCTGCTGATGCATCCCGGTGTGCAGGAGGCGAGTGCCCGATATGGGCGACGCCTGGTGCGACGCGCAGTGCGGCAAACGCTGGATGACATACGCGCGCAGCTGCATGAGGCAGCCACAACGACCTCGACCCCAGCGTCGGCGTCCCTCAACGATGCCGCAAGCCCCGATAGCCTGGTGGGGCAGGTCATGGACTGTCTGGAGCGACTCTCGCGTCCCAACAGCCGTGTCGTATTCAACCTGACCGGCACGGTCATTCACACCAATCTTGGGCGCTCGCCCCTGGCCGAGTCGGCCATCGAGGCGATGGCCCAAGCCGCACGTGACCCTGTGGCGCTCGAATACGATCTGGAGAGCGGCGGTCGGGGCGATCGTGACAGGCTGGTCGAATCCCTGCTTTGCGAACTCACCGGGGCTGAGGCTGCCACGGTGGTCAACAACAACGCCGGTGCCGTGGTCCTCAGTCTTGGAGCCTTGGGTGCCGGTCGCGAGGCAGTGATCTCGCGAGGTGAGCTGATCGAGATCGGCGGGGCTTTTCGCATGCCGGACATCATGCAGGCGGCCGGGTGTCGGCTGCATGAAGTGGGGGCCACGAACCGCACGCATGCGCGGGATTTCGAAGCCGCCATGAATGAAGATACCGGTCTGATCGTCAAGGCGCATACCTCCAACTACGCCATCACGGGCTTCACCAAAAGCGTTCCCGAGCACATCCTGGCCGACATTGCCCACGCAAGGGGGGTCCCCTTGCTGGTCGATCTTGGCAGCGGCGCCTTGACCGATCTTGCTGCGTATGACCTTCCATACGAGGCCCAGCCCCGCGATTCCATTGCGGCAGGGGCCGATGTCGTCACGTTCAGTGGGGATAAATTATTGGGGGGGCCCCAGGCGGGTATCATCGTGGGCCGTCGCTCCCTGATCGACACCATCAAGCGGCACCCACTGAAGCGGGCCTTGCGACTCGACAAGCTCACCCTCGCGGCACTGGAAGCGACACTGCGTATCTATCGGGATAGCGACGATCCGAGCCAGCATGTACCGACGCTGGCGATGCTCTCCCGGCCGGAAAGCGAGATCGAAGCGACGGGGGAGCGGCTATGGGTGCATTGCAATGACGTGCTGGACGATTTCGAGGTGGCACTCAGGCCCTGCATGAGCCAGCTCGGCAGTGGTTCGCTGCCCGTCGACCGCTTACCCAGTCGCGCGCTGGTCTGGACCCCACGCGGCGTGGATCGTCAGGGACGGGAACGTGCCTTGCGCCTTCTGGAACGGGCGTTTCGCAGCCTGCCGCGCCCGGTCATCGGACGCTTGCGCGACGGGGCCTTTCATCTCGACCTTCGCTGCCTGGACGATGCACGCAAGGAGGCGCTCTTCATCGACCAGCTCGAGACGCTCAAGCATCACTTTCGCCGACAGGAGGCGCGCTGATGATCATTGGTACGGCTGGCCACGTCGACCATGGCAAGACGGCCCTCGTCGAGCGCCTGACCGGAATCGATACGGACCGCCTTAAGGAAGAGAAGGCTCGCGGATTGACCATTGAAGCGGGCTTCGCCTATCCCGAGTTAGAGGACGATGGCGAGCTTGGCTTCGTCGATGTCCCGGGGCATGAGAAATTCATTCACAACATGCTGGCGGGAAGTGCCGGTATCGATACGGTCCTGCTGGTCGTGGCCGCTGACGACGGTGTCATGCCGCAGACGGTCGAGCACGTCCAGATCTTGCAGCTGCTAGGGCTGTCGCGTGGCTGGGTGGCCATGACCAAGACCGATCTCGTCGATGACGTTCGTTGCGCCGAGGTAGAGCGTGAGATCGAGACACTGCTCGATGCGACGCCCCTGGCCGGCATGCCGGTCTATCGAGTATCGAGCTACAGCGGTGAGGGCATCGAGGCCCTACGTGCCACATTGTGGCAACAGGCGGCTGAGGCGTCCCGATCGCCGGCACGCGGCGCGTTTCGCCTGGCGGTGGATCGTGTTTTCAGCAAGACGGGAGCTGGGCTGGTGGTAACCGGCACGGCCCTGTCTGGCATGGTTGCCAAGGGCGATAGTGTGCGCCTCGTAGGATCCGGCAAGCCGGCGCGGGTTCGCAGCCTGCGCCGCCAGCACCGGGATAGCGACTATGCCTGGCAGGGCGATCGTGTCGCTCTCAACCTGGCCGGGGCGGGTATCGAGCGAGAAGCGACGGCCCGCGGCGACTGGATCGTCGATGAGTCGCTCGTTACCCCCGAGCTGACTCGCCTGGACGTTCATGTCGAACTGCTTAATGGGGCGCCCATCGTGCGTCATTGGACCCCGGTGCACATTCACCTGGGGGTGGCCCATGTCACGGGGCGATTGTCGCTCCTGGAGGGGCAGCGCCTTTCACCGGGAGAGGGCATGTTGGGGCAATTGGTGCTCGATCGTCCGGTGCATGCCTGTCTCGGAGACCGGGCGGTGATCCGAGATCACGGTGCCCATCTGACGTTGGGTGGAGCCACCGTGCTCGATGGCGACCCGCCACGCCGGGGGCAGCGAGCGCCGAAGCGCCTGGCCTGGTTGAGTACCCTTGCCGACGCCGTGGCCAACGGGCCTCCCTACGATCTCGAACGTCCGCTTAAGGCAGCGCTTGAGCTCAAGTCCGACGGTCTGGCCCTCGACACGATGGCTCGTACGGTCAATGTGCCCCTTGAGACCTTATCTGAACAGGTCGAGGCCTTGGGGGGGCGGGTCATTACGCAGCAGGGCCAATCCCGCGCCTTTTCTCGGCAGGCCGTCGAAGCCCTTGAGCAGCGCGTCATCGAGACGGTCGAAGCCAATCATGCCCGGGAGCCCTCCATGCTGGGGACTGAGCGTGAACGGCTGGGACGACAGGCGATGCCGGGACTGCCAAGTCTCTTTTTTCGGCCCTTGCTCAATACCCTCATCGAATCGGGGCGACTGGAACAACACGGTCCCTTCGTCTCGCTGCCCGGTCACCGTGTCGCCCTCGATGCGAATGACGAGGCGCTCTGGCTTCGCCTGGAGCCATTGCTGGCAGCTCAGCCGTTCCAGCCGCCGCGGGTGCGCGACCTGGCGACCGGCGAAGGTCTCGATGAGCAACGGGTTCGTCAGGCATTGATGGCTTGTGCTCGACTGGGCAAGGTCTATCAAGTTCGCAAGGACCATTTCTATCTAGCCAGCGCAATCCACGACATGGCGAGAATCGTCGAGGCGTTGGCTGAGGAGAAAGGCGCGGCACGAGCAGCCGATTTCCGCGACCGGATTGGCACTGGGAGAAAATTAGCCATTCAAATTCTTGAATTCTTTGATAGGCTAGGGTTCACGCGGCGGGTCAGAGACGATCACCTCTTGCGCCGCGAAGCGCTCTGGAGCTAGCGCTTCACGAGGTCACGACGCTCATGGAAGAGGATCGACCCCCGGTGGGGCGGCCTGACTTCAAATCAGGCAGGGGCTGCCAGCAGTCCCTGGTGGGTTCGACTCCCACGCTCTTCCGCCAATCCATATTCGCTCAGTGATCTGAATCAATCGACCGATCGGCTCACCAGCTGCCCCTGCTGCCTGCATACCTTGAAGGCTACACACCGACCGAATTCAATCGAGCGGCTTCGTTCGCGGCGTCGTCAGCAAATTTGAAACGAGCGATGACTTCATCTTCGCCCGCGCTTCGGCTATCCACGACCCACCATTCTGTCGGTTCACCGCCGTGGTCCTGGTCAGCCGCTGGTTTCACAACATAGACATCCATATGGCTCTCCCCGTTGGTAATTAATGTCACGATGGTGGTGGCTGTTACGTCATGCCCGGTTGAAACTCCTCACTCCCGTAAGGTTAAGAACGTGACCGAGCCGACTGAGCAAAACCGTTCTTGAGGTCTTTCTGGGCGTGCGGCATAGTTACTTTGCGTAAAGGAGTGGTTACGGAGTGTTTGCCAAGGGAGTGGCGCGCGACCGCCGCCAGGGAGGGCGGGGTGATGCGCACCGGCCGTCAAGGATATGACAGCTTGGGTTTGATCCATGAAAAGCGCCCTTCAAAAAGGGCGCTTTTTTCACGCTAAGCCAGCTGTCATTAACGGCGACGACGCGCGTCGCTACGCGTGTCGTTCTGCGCCTCGTCCTGATCGGTCACGTTTTCCCAGGCTTCCTGCCCTTTGCGCTTGGCCTTGTCCCGATTTTCGGATTTACGAAGCCACCACGCTGCACCCGCGGCGAGTAGACCTTTCATAGCTCCTCCTTGCATTGCGGAATATCTCACCTCTCTGTATGGATGCCAGCGTGGGTTGGGTCAAGGGAGGCGGGGCGGGGGTAGCCATAGGCGAGCCTCTGGTATATCGTCGTTTACTTAACTTGAGTTAATATATTTGTCACAGGGGTCGGTTACCCTGACGGCTCAATACAGCATAAGGCAGGAGGCCATATGTTTAATCGTTCCAGGAAAGTCGCGTGTCCCGAGTGCAACGAAGCCAACTTCTGGAAAGGAGACCCGAAGTCGGAAGACGTTCTCAGTTGTCGTGCCTGTCAGGCCGAGATCATCACCTATGCGGATTATATTGAAAGTACGATTCGCAAGGAGGCCGAGCGCATGCTGGCCGAATTCACGGAAGCGGATACCGCTCATGATCTCGCTTACCTGAAGGAAATGCTGGCACGTCCCGAGCAGCGGGCCAGGGTTTGACGATTGCGCTCCGTCATCGTCCGTCGTGATGCCGATGACGGAGCGCAGCCCATCTCTGCCATGCCTTTGACGGATTTATCAGTTGGCTATTCGCAGCGGTGACATTGCCCCCGTGCCAGGATGGCCTCGCTGATGCGTTCCAATCCCAGTAGATAGGCCGCCCGCCGATAGGGAATGTTCCGTGTCTCGGCACGTTCCATGACACGCTGGGCTTCCCGCGTCATGCGCTCCGCCAACCGCTGGTTCACGCTATCTTCTTCCCAGTATTCCCCTGAGCGGTTCTGAATCCACTCGTAGTAGCTGACAACGACACCGCCAGCATTGGCTAGAACATCGGGTAGAACAGGAACATTTCGCTTGGCCAAGGCCTCGTCGGCTTCTCGAGTCACAGGGCCATTGGCAATTTCCAGCAGCAGCCCGGCTCTGACCGATTCCACATTATCCACATGGATCTGATTCTCCAGGGCACCGAGGGCCAGAACATCGACGTCCAGGGCAAGTAATTCCTCCTGTTCTATCGTCTTGGCGCCCTTGTGTTCACAAACGGAATTCTCGCAATACACCATCCCCTTGAGGCGTTGATTGCGGGTCTTTTCTTCCTTGATGGGGTCCGGATCGAGCCCTTCGGGGTGATGAATCGCTCCCTTGGAGTCTGAGATCGCCACGATGCGGTAACCCCGCTGATGTGCGAGCCGCGCGAAATGGTAGGCAGCATTGCCGAAGCCCTGTACGGCGATAGTCGTGTCTTCTGGCTTGCGCTCGTTTCGCTCTGCCCAGAGATCGAGCACCTGGAGTGCCCCGCGGCCGGTGGCGGCTACGCGGCCTAGCGAGCCGCCCAGCGCAATCGGCTTGCCGGTAAGCGCTGCCGGTATCTGGTCACGCTGTATGGCATCGTATTCGTCGCTCATCCAACCCATGATCGTGGCGTTGGTGTTCATGTCCGGCGCGGGGATATCGCGATCCGGGCCGATGACATCGGCGATGGCGCGCAGGTAACCGCGTGATAGTCGCTCCAGCTCCAGAGACGAGAGCGCTTTGGGGTCGACCTGGACGCCACCCTTGCCCCCGCCGTAAGGTAGCCCGAGCACGGCGCATTTGACCGCCATCCAGAAGCTCAGGGTGCCCACCTCCTGCTGGTCAACGCTGGGATGAAAACGAATGCCCCCCTTGGCGGGGCCCAGGCTGGTGTCATATTGGGTTCGCCACCCTGGGAACACCTTCAGGCTGCCGTCATCCATGCGAACGTGGACACCGACCTGCAGCGACAGGTTGGGTTGTAACAGGCGTTGCCGAACGTCCTCACTGGTATCCAGTTCATCAAGCACCTCATTCAGCAGGATGCGGGCATCGTCAAACAAATGGCTCGAGTGGTGTCGGTCCTGTGTCATCACACTCTCCGTGTCTGGGTGAGGGATAATCCTTGCCGTGAGCGCTGTCGTGTCTCCAGCCTAGCAGGCCTGCAATAAGAACCGCAGGCGTGTGATGGCGGGCATGACTACTCTCGTAGTGGGTTCATTCGTCTCGGTGGAGAAGGGTCTGGATGGTTGCGTTTTTGACAGCGAAACGAGGGATGAAACTTCTCCTGGCTATCCTGCTGTGTCCCGTGCCTGTCATGGCGCAGAGCGACACCAGTCATATCGCGATATGTGAAAGACCCGGCACCGAGGGGGCATGGGACGCCAGTTTCTTTACTTCCCAAGGGGTACCGCGTTGGTTGGAGATCGATGCAGTCATGACATCCAATGAGCGAGAAAGCATCGCCAGGAAGGCCTGCGAGGGCGTCGAACTCCCGGTTGCCCGTGAGCGCATCGCATGGGTAGGTCCAGCGGGAACCATCCTCGGCGAGACCTTGCCAGACGCCGTGACATTGCAGGGCGACCTGGAACGCAACCCGCCCACCGTCAGCGAGGTTATCTGGCATGGCGTCGATGAGGATGCGTCCGCACCCGACGAGTGGCCCAGGCGGCCATTGGCCCACCTCGAACGGGTGACATTCGGGGGTGAAGAGAGGGTCAGTCTGGGGAGCGAGACGCGATTCGAGTGTCGGCCCGGCGAAGCGACGGCGGGGTTGCTGCTGCGTGACGAGCGGCCCTGGCCCTCGTCTCGGCCGCAACGTCTGGAGGTGACCGCCTCGGGGGCAGGACGCTTCGAGATTGCCGTATCGGATCGCCAAGGGCTGGCCCGGGAGGCGCCGGTCTCGCTCGGTACCTTCGAGGCCGGGAAACTACCCCAGCGTTTTTCCTTTACCCTGCCGAGCCATGCAACGGGCCTCGAAAGTGGCTGGGTGGGCGTGTCATTGGTCTGTCCGCCGGGGAGGGCGCACCTGGAACTGCACGACATCGTCTTGTCTCCAGAAGCCAGCACGCCTCGGCCGCGTTCTGCCTGGGTGTGGTCGCCTCAGGTCTGGCAGGACGCGGCTGAGGATCTATGGGCGCTGGTTGATCGACAACGTCTGGACGAACTGTTCATCAGCGTTCCGGTGACCCTGGAAGGTGACGTGGCCGAACGCGAGAGGCTGACGCAATTTATCACCCAGGCTACAACGCGCGGCGTGGCGGTCTGGCCAGTCATCGGCGATCCTCGCGATGTGCTTTCATCCAGCTTGCCAGCGCTAATCAATCGCCTTGAGGCCTACCGAAGTTACAATGCCTCGGCGGATGAGCATGCGCGTTTGGCAGGCGTGCAGCTGGATATCGAACCTTACTTGCTGCCAGGCTTCGCTACGGCCATGGCGCACTGGCGCGAGCGCTATATCGAAACCATACAGACGGCGCACAAGGTGCTCGACGGGCAGTTGGCGCTCGATCTCGTCATGCCGGTCTGGTGGGGCGACCATGCCGACTGGGGCGAGGCACTGCTGGATCCTTTGGCAATGGCGAACCTCAGCATCACGGTCATGAATTATCGCACCGACCCCGGGCAACTGTACCGCGGCGCCGTCCCTTTCCTCGAGTGGGGGCGCGATCATGGCATCCCAATCCGAATGGCCCTGGAAACCGGCACCCTGCCTGACGAGAACCGCCATACCTTCAAGCAAGCCGATAAAGGCGAAAGGGCAGCATTATGGCTAGTCGATGATCTTGAGACGCCCCTGTTGGTCTGGCTGAATTCGCCGGAACGTGATCTACCTGGTCAGCCCTTCACATTGATAAGACGCGAGGCCTTCCCGGCCTCACGGCTCACCTTTGGCGGCGACCAGGCTCGGCTGAATGAGGTTGCCGATCAGTTGTCCGAGGCCTGGAGCGTCTGGCCAACGTTCGAGGGAATCGCCCTGCATGGCCTCGATGAGCATAACCTTGGTGTCGAATAGCTCAAATGGCAGGCAGGCCCTAGGAGAGATGGTCTCGCCTTCAATGGGTTAATAACGCGAGCAAATCGGCGTGACGATGAGGCGGCGCAATGATCAGACTATGCCCTGCGTCGGGTTCACACTCTCCGGTGAGATCGGTTACCGTACAGCCCGCTTCCCGCGCGATGAGCATTCCTGCTGCGATATCCCACAATTCAAGCTTGGCGCCGCTATTCCAGAAGGCGTCGAAACGCCCCAGGGCGACATAGGCGATCTCGAGGGCAGCCGAGCCGGGGCTGCGGATTCCGGCCACATGGGGCATGAGCCGCGAGACCTCTCGGCTACTGGCGCCGCAGTCCCCCTTCCCATGGTAGGGAAAGCACGTGCTTACCAGCATGGCAGAGAGCTCACGCGCCGGCGGGGATGGCAGGCGCTCATGGTTCAGGTAAGCCCCTTCGCCTCGACAGGCCCAGAGCATCTCATCCAGTACCGGCTGATGAACCACGCCGATGATGGCCTCATGGCCCTTGTACACGGCAATCGAAACGGAAAAATGTGGGATCTTATGGACGAAGTTGTTAGTGCCGTCCAGCGGATCGATGATCACGGTGTACTCGCTACCTTCCGCCACCAGCTCGCCGGACTCTTCGCCGAGGAAACTCACCTCGGGAAATGCGCCGCGTACGGTCGCGATGATCGCTTGCTCGGCGGCGCGGTCATAGTGGGTGACGAAATCCGATGCTCCCTTGCGCTCGAAGGCCATCGGGTCACGCTCCCGGTATCCCTCCAACAGGATAGCGCCAGCATCTCGCGCTGCTTGCTTGACCACCTCGGCCAGGGCGTTTTCGCGTGTAGAAAGCATTAGCTGACTCCTTGTTGAGTACGTTTCCCGCTGGCCTGATTGAAAGGATGCAGTGCCGAGGGCAGAACATGGAAGCGCATCGTCTCGCCCTCGGCTACGGGAGGGCGGGCCGAGGTCCGTATCACGGTAGGCTGGTCGCTGCCTTCCAGGCTGACGTAGAGATGGCTTTCGGCCCCGGCCGCTTCAAAGAGCTCGACCGTACCGGTCACGACGAGGTGATCCTCGTCAGGGGCTTCAATGCGCAGATCATCGGGACGAATACCGATGACATCGGTGTCAGCCGCTAGGTGGTCGAGCAGGCCGTTTGCCCCTCGTTCGCGCAAATAGGCGACTGGCAGCATGTTCATGGCGGGCGAACCAATGAATGTCGCGACGAACATCGAGGCGGGCTTTTCATACACCTCCATGGGAGTGCCAACCTGTTCGATACTTCCACCGTTGAGTACCACCAGACGATCACCCAGGGTCAGTGCTTCGAGTTGATCGTGCGTTACATACAGACTGGTGGTCTTGAGCCGCCGCTGGAGTTGCTTGATTTCGACCCGCATCTGAACACGTAACTTGGCGTCCAGGTTGGAGAGCGGTTCATCGAACAGGAATGCCGAGGGTTCGCGTACCAGGGCGCGTCCCATGGCGACTCGCTGGCGCTGGCCCCCCGACAGTTTTCGCGGCTTTCTTTCCAGGAAAGGTTCGATTTCCAGCATGGCTGCTGCATCGTGCACGCGGCGCTCGATTTCCTCGCGCTTCACACCGCGATTCTTTAGCCCGTAAGCCAGGTTGCCGAACACCGTCATATGCGGGTAGAGGGCGTAATTCTGAAAAACCATGGCGATGTCGCGCTCGGCCGGCTCGAGGTCGTTGACGACGCGGTCATCGATTTTCAATGTGCCGTCCGTGATGGTTTCGAGCCCTGCCACCATCCGCAATAGCGTCGACTTGCCACAACCCGAGGGGCCGACCAGCACTACGAATTCTCCATCGGCAATCTCCAGGTCGATGCCTTTCACTGCCTCGACATTTCCCGCATAGGTCTTCTTCAGGCCTGTTAACTGAATACTTGCCACATTATTTCTCCGTCTCGGTCAGGCCTTTCACGAATAGGCGTTGCATGAACAGAATCACCAATACGGGCGGAAGTGCCGCCATCACCACCGTGGCCATGATCAGATGCCACTGGGGGTCGCTGTCGGCTGCGGTGGTCATACGCTGAATTCCCATGACGATGGTGTAGTAATTCGGGTCGGTCGTGATCAGCAGCGGCCACAGGTACTGGTTCCATCCGTAGATGAAGAGAATGACGAACAGCGCAGCAATATTGGTAACCGATAGCGGCAACAGGATGTCCTTGAAGAACCGCAGTGGCCCGGCGCCATCGACACGGGCGGCCTCCATCAATTCTTCGGGTATGGTCATGAAGAACTGACGAAACAGGAAGGTGGCCGTGGCCGAGGCAATCAGCGGAATGGACAGCCCGGCAAAACTGTTCAGCATGTTCAGATCCGCTACTACCTGGAAGGTGGGAATGATGCGAACCTCGACCGGCAGCATCAGAGTAATGAAAATCAACCAGAAGAAGACCAGCCGGAACGGAAAGCGGAAGTAGACGATGGCAAAAGCCGACAGCAACGAGATACTCAGCTTTCCCAAGGTAATTGCCATTGCCATCACAAAGCTGTTCCAAAGCATCTGGCCCACGGGCGGTGCCCCGACGCGGGATAGCCCGGCCTGCCACATGGCGCTGTAGTTCTCGAGCGCATGGCCCCCGGGGAGTAGCGGTAGGGTGCCGCGTAGAAATTCGCCAGGCCCTTGAGTCGAAGCGATGACGGCCACGTAAACAGGGAAGATCACCAAGGCAACGCCGACGATCAGGATGAGATGCGCAAGCAGGTTGCCCCAAGGCCGGTTTTCGACCATTTCACACACTCCTCAGTAATTGACGCGACGCTCGATGAAGCGGAACTGGATCACGGTCAGCACCACCACGATTGCCATCAGGATGACTGACTGCGCCGCGGAGGAGCCGAGGTTGAGCCCCACGAACCCGTCGGCATAAACCTTGTAGACGAGAATGTTCGTCGCTTGGGCTGGCCCACCTTGAGTGGTGGCATGAATGACCCCAAAGGTATCGAACATGGCATAGACCACGTTGACCACCATGAGAAAGAAGGTCGTGGGGGAGAGCAGTGGGAAGACAATGGTCCAGAATCGTTTGAACGGGCTGGCCCCATCGATGGCGGCCGCTTCGATCAATGACTGGGGTATCGATTGCAACCCGGCGAGAAAGAACAGGAAATTATAGGAAATCTGCTTCCAGGCGGCAGCGAAGATCACCAGTAACATGGCATCGCTCCCTGAGGTGCGATGATTCCACCGGTAGCCCAGTATTTCCAGGATATACGGCACGATGCCTATCGAGGGGTTGAAGATGAACCACCAGAGCACACCGGCAATGGCCGGTGCGATGGCATAGGGCCATACCAGCAGGGTGGTGTAGCTCTCGCGGGAGCGCAGCATGCGGTTGACTGTCGCTGCCAGAAGTAGCGCCATGCCCATCGAGAGGAGAGTGGTTCCCACTGCAAATACGGCCGTGGCTGACACGGCGTTGAGATAGCCCGGGTCGTCGAATAGCCGGGCGAAATTATCCAGGCCCACGAATGTGGTGCGAAGACCGAAGGCGTCCTGGCGAAGCAGCGATTGATACAGCGCCTGGCTAGCTGGCCAAAGAAAAAACACCAGGGTAATGGCGACTTGGGGTGCCAGCAGCGCATACGGCAGCCAGCGGCTGGGGAAGGTCATTTGCTTGGTTTGCATAGCTTGCTTAGCCGATCGCGAGCAAAGGAACCCCCCGCCGAGTGGCGGGGGCGGGAGTTGCTTAGTTATTCGCCGCTTCGAAATCGCGAAGCAAGGCATTGCCACGGCGGACAGCGTCATCGGCGGCTTGTTGGCCCGACTTGTTGCCGGTCATCACCGCTTCCATCTCTTCGGAAATGATGTCCCGAATCTGTACGAAGTTGCCGAAGCGTAGCCCCTTGGAGTATTCCGTCGGCTCGTTCAGGGTCATTTGGCGCAGCGCTGTATCGGCGCCGGGATTCGCTTCGTAGTAGCCTTGCTCGGCGCTCAGGTCCCAGGCGGCCTGGGTGATCGGCAGGTAGCCGGTTTGCTGATGCCACTCCGCTTGAACCTCGGGCCGGGAGAGATAATCGAAGAAGGCTGCCACGGCTTCATACTCGTCTTCGGTGTGGCCCTGCAGTGTCCACAAGGTGGCGCCGCCGATGATCGAGTTCTGTGGGGCGCCTTCGACATCGTCGTAATAGGGTTGCATGCCGAAACCGACCTCAAAGTCGGTATTGGCCATGACCCCAGCACGGGCGGCGGAGGAGCCGAAGAACATGGCGCATTCGCCGGAATAGAACATGGGGGCAGCATCGTCTCCCGGGCCGGGACCACCCCAGCGGAAGACGCCTTCGTCCTGCCATGTCTTGAGGTTGTCCCAATGGCGGGTTACTAAGGCGTTATTGAAAACGAACTCGGTCTCCAAGCTGGCAAAGCCATTCTCATGCGTCGCCAACGGCTCGTTGTGCATGGCCGAGAAGTTCTCGAGCATGACCCAGCTCGGCCATGATGTTGTGAAACCGCAAGTCGCGGCGCCGGATTCGCGTATCTGCCGGGATGCGGCGGCCACCTCTTCCCAGGTCTGCGGGGCGCTGTCCTCGAGACCCGCTGCCGCGAAGACATCGCGGTTGTAGTACATGATCGGTGTGGAGGAATTGAACGGGAAGGAGAGCATGTTGCCGCGGGTATCGGTGTAATAACCGACTACGGCCGGCAGGAAGGCATCGCGATCGAAGCCACGGCCATGAGCTTCCATCAGCTCAAAGATAGGGTAGATCGCTCCATCGGCATTCATCATCGTGCCGGTACCGACTTCGAATACCTGCAGGATATGGGGCTGCTCGCCGGCACGGAAGGCAGCGATGGCGCCGGTCATGGTTTCCGTGTAATTCCCACGATAGCTGGGGGTGACACGATACTCGTCCTGTGAGGCATTGAAGTCCTGGGTGATGCCTTCAAGGATTTCACCCAGTTCGCCCCCCATGGCATGCCACCATTGCACTTCGGTGGCCGCGTTGGCGGATAGGGTCAAGCTGGCAGCCGCAATACCGACAGCCAGCGAGGTCAGGTGGGAACGCAGCATTTCTCTCTCCTTGTTAACGCCCTGAAGGGCATCGTTACAATGCCGTGCCAGGAAAGTAGGCGGGCATTGACTGGAGAGACACGCTAGGCTTGATTAGTTACGGCTAATTGACAGTTGTGTTTCGCTTGCATGACACACTCAGGGGTAACCCAGCGAGCCACGAATGTGATCGAGGTGGTGTGTGATCCAGCGCCGGTTGATCGCGCCCCACTCTCGAATGACGTAGCGGCCGATATTGTTCGGTGCTCCGGGGCGCTTCTCGAACTCGCAGACGATATCCAGTTCACCCAAGGATTGAATGGTGTCTTGCGCGGTACGCCTGGGCATCCCCGTCGCCTCCATCAGGGCGGGGACACTGGGTGCCACACCCGTATCAATCAGGTAGGCGACATACAGGCGACGATAGAAACTCGACTTCGTCTTGCTGATGGTGTGGTCTGTCATGGAGCTCTCCTGATCGCAACGACCCGTTGATCACCCGAAGAGGTCCGGCTGGACATGAGGCGGGCGAAACCGGGAGCAATCCAACCCCATTTCCGCTCGATCGTTCAACCCCAGCCGCCGGCTAGCCTTGGCGAAACGCTGACTGAGCAGATCGGCAAAGACCCCTTCGCCACGCATGCGCTTGCCGAACTGAGCGTCATACATTTCTCCTCCTCGGCATTGTCGCATCAGGCTCATGACCTTGCCTGCGCGTTCAGGATAGTGACTTGTAAGCCATTCTTCGAACAATGGCGCCACTTCATGCGGCAAGCGCAGCATGACCCATCCGGCGGAACGTGCTCCCGCCTGGCTGGCAGCTTCCAGCAGCTGCTCCATCTCGTGATCGTTGAGGCCCGGTATTACCGGTGCGAGCAGGGCGCCCACCGGGACGCCGGCAGCGTCGAGCTCGCTGATGATACGCAGGCGGGCTCGTGGCGATGCGGTTCGCGGCTCGAGGGTGCGCTTGAGTTCGTCATCGAGACTGGTGAGGCTGATGAAAACGCGCACCAGGCGCTGCTCTGCCAAGGCACTTAGCAGGTCGATATCGCGCAGGATCAGCGCGCTCTTGGTCACCAGGGTGACGGGGTGCCGGCACGCCAGGAGCTGCTCCAGGATGGCTCGCGTGGTGCGGCGCTTGGCTTCCAGCGGCTGATAGCAATCTGTATTGCCGGACAGGTTGATGGGCCGACACGCATAGCCCGGCTTGCACAGCTCGTCTCGCAATCGCTCCACGAGCCCCGTTCGAGCGATGAGCTTGGTCTCGAAATCGAGCCCCGGAGACAGGTCCCAATAGGCGTGGCTGGGACGGGCGTAGCAATAGATGCAGCCATGTTCACAACCGCGATACGGGTTGATCGAACGGTCGAAGCCTAAATCGGGCGAGCGATTCCAGGAGAGTGCACTCTTGCTTGCTTCATCGCGCACCTCGGTCGCCAGGCGCGAACCGGGTGTCTCCTGCCACCACCCGTCATCCTCGGCTTCGCTGATGGTCGGCGCAAAGCGATTGTGCGGGTCATAGGTCGCGCCACGCCCTTTCCTGACCTGAGGAATCAGCGGCTTGCTTGCCATTAGAAACACTCCCTATGCTGTTTATGCGTACAGTATAGGGAGGGGCGGCTCCACCAACAATGTCCGATCCAGAGCGCTTGGTGCGATCAGTACTCTTCGACGCGCTGAATATTAGTGATCAGGCGTTTGACTTCATTGTCATGATCCTTGGAAACCATGTCGAAGAATTCGGTATCGCTCTCGACATTGGCGCGGTCAGCACGCAATTCATAAATGTTCTGGATCGACTTGTGTGTTTCCAGCACCGTATCGGTGACCTGCTGCACGCTCTGACAGCATTTACCTTCGTCGAGTCGCTCGATGATCGGCGGCAGTTGGGTGAAGTCCACAGGATCGTCGAACCAGGTATCTAGGATGCCCTGATGGTCGCTATCTTCATCGAGGTAGGTCTGCATCTGTTTCTGCATCATGCGCTCATGGTCGGCGACGTACTCGAGCGCCATGCGAACCCTGTCTTGGGAATTGATGGCCGCGAACTTGCTGTACTGATCGGCCAGGCTGCCATGGTAATCCGCAACCCAGCTCACCAGATCCCTGACTCGTTGAAAGCGCATACGATCTCCTCATTACGGTGTGCGGCCTTGGGGCGCCGCGTCGAATTCCTTCTCCTAGTGAAGATTGATGAGGGACACTTGTCCATTTATCAAGTCGCTTGTGTTGTTTGTTACCATTGGCGCTTCGCCCCGATTCGGGCCAACGTCGGTCTAAGCCAGGAGTGGCCGTGCTGCACGCAACCTTATCCCGTATCCCCGTTCCCGACCTTGCCGCGGGTAAGCGCGTCGAGCGCTATCTCGATACCTTGACCAAGCCCCCGGGGAGTCTGGGGCGTCTCGAGGCACTGGCTGTGCAGCTCGCCACCCTGACTGGGGCGGACTTTCCTCGTGTCTCGCCACCGGGCGTATTGGTTTTCGCGGCCGATCATGGCGTTGCCGAAGAGGGGGTATCGGCCTTTCCCCAGGAAGTGACGGCACAGATGGTGGCCAATTTCGTGGCGGGCGGGGCGGCGATCAATGTGTTTGCACGCCAGATCGATGCTCGACTCGAGGTCATCGACGTGGGTGTGGCCGGCGAACTGGACGGCCAGGGCGTGGTGCCGGCCAAGGTACGCGCGGGGACCGGCAACATGACCCGAGTCGATGCCATGAGTCTCGACGAGGCCACGCGAGCCATCGAGGTGGGCATCCAGGCGGCGGATCGCGCCATCACGGCGGGGTGCCGTTGCCTGATCGTCGGCGAGATGGGGATAGCCAATACCACCGCCAGTAGTGCCTTGCTAGCGGTATTGAGCGGTGAGCCAGTGAGCCGCGTCGTGGGTCTAGGTACGGGAATCGATGCAACGCGTCTTGTTCATAAGCAACGTGTGATCGAGCGTGCCATCGCTGCGCGCCAGGCCGATCCCAGTCAACCTATCGAGGTGCTGGCGCGTCTGGGCGGGCTTGAAATCGCCGCCATGGCCGGTACCTACCTAGGGGCTGCATCCCAGCGCATCCCGGTATTGGTCGATGGCTTCATTGCCACTGTGGCCGCGCTGGTTGCCTGCCGGCTTTCCCCTTCGGCGCGAGGTTACATGATCTTTGGTCATCGCTCATGCGAGCCCGGGCATGACATCGCCTTGCGGTCACTCGATGCCACGCCGCTTCTCGATCTGGACTTGCGGTTGGGAGAAGGCTCAGGTGCGGCACTGGCCTTTCCCTTGCTTGACGCGGCCACGCGGATGTTGAGCGAAATGGCGACGTTCTCGTCGGCGGGTGTGGCTGGGTCAGACGCGCGTTCATGACGCATGCCCCGCTGAATCTTGTGTTGCTGGTGCTGGTCCTGGTGGCCATAGCGGTCGATCTGCTTGTCGGTGACCCGCGCCAGCTTCCGCATCCTGTCGTGGGGATAGGCAAATTGATCGCCTTTCTTGAACGCGGGCTGAACAAGGGGGCGCCCAGTGCCCGCAAAATAAAGGGGCTGGTCTTGACGGTGAGTGTGGTCGCCATGACCTTTCTGCTGTCCTGGGGGGCGATTGTAGTCCTGGCTCGCATTCATCCTTGGTTGGGCGTAATCGCGGAAGTCTGGCTATTGAGCACCGCCTTGGCCATCAAGGGACTACGTGATGCCGCACGGGCGGTTGTCGTCCCGCTGATGCAGGGCAATCTGGTCGATGCCCGACGGGCGGTCTCGATGATCGTGGGACGCGACACCCATGACATGGATGAGGCCGAGGTCACCCGGGCTACTGTCGAGACGGTGGCCGAGAATACCGTCGATGGCATCACCGCGCCCTTGTTCTGGGCGCTATTGGGTGGCGCTCCCTTGGCCTTGGCCTACAAGGCGGTCAACACTCTGGACTCCATGGTTGGGTATCGCAGCCAGCGCTACCGGGATTTCGGCTATGCCTCCGCCAAGCTAGACGATCTGGCCAATTGGGTTCCCGCGCGTCTCACGGCGCTGTGCATGGGGATAGGCGGCTGGTTCATGTCGCGTTTCACCCCGACGGCATCGGGATGGCGACAGACATGGACAGGCACGCTTCGGGATGCCCCCAAACACCCGAGCCCCAACGCCGGCTGGCCCGAGGCGATGATGGCCTGGCTACTTGGCGTGCAACTCGGTGGGATCAACCGGTACGCCGGTGAGGTATCCTGCCGTGCGACGATGGGCGTCGCAGCTGGCCCGTTGCGGGCATCGCACATTTTGATGTCAATCAGCTACATGCATGCCGCCTGGGTGGTCTTTTTGCTCGTGATGGCCAGCTTGGCCTTGGCGCGTGGCTGGGCATGACTGGCTGGGGGGAAACGATGCATTGGAAATCGAACGAGGCCTGGCCGCAGCATGGCGGACGGCCAGATGCCATGTTAATGCAATTCGGACTCGATCCTGATCGCGAGGTGCTGGATTTCAGTGCCAATATCAATCCTCTGGGTCCACCCGGCTGGCTTACGGAGCAGTTGCTGTCCGGCATCGGGGCGCTCTCCCATTACCCCGATCCTGAATACGCCGAAGCCCATCGGGCCATCGCTCGGCAGGTCGAAGTGACGGAGGCCCAGGTTCGCCTCACCAATGGCGGGGTCGAGGCGGTATTCCTGGCCGCGGCCCTTCATGCGAGGAAGGGGCGTGGTGCGCTCGTCATTGAACCGACCTTCGCCGAGTATGCACGTGCGTGCCGTCACTACGGTCTCGGCATTATGCAGCTCCCCTTGGGCGCGGAAGATTTTCATCTTGATCTGGAGGCTGCACTCACGGCCATGCACGACGCCAGCGTGATCTTCGTGTGTCGTCCCAACAATCCGACGGGCACGGTGATTTCCCAAGAGATCATCGAGACACTGCTTGAACGGGGGCGAGAAACGCAAACCACGTTGGTGGTCGATGAAGCCTTCATGGATTTCGTTTCACCCGATCAATCCCTGATTCCACTACTGTCGCGCTTTGATAACCTGATCGTGCTGCGCTCGTTGACCAAGCTCTTTGCCATCCCCGGGCTGCGCCTGGGCTACCTGCTGGCCAGTACCGAGAACGTGGCGCGTATCGCCGCCCTGCAAATGCCCTGGAGCGTGAATGCCCTGGCGGCGGGGCTGGTAGAACCGCTACTGGCCGACCGCGACTTCGTGGCGCGTACCCAGGCCTGGCTGTCCGACGAGCGACCGCGGCTCGAACGGGGATTGGATTCACTGGGCTTCCAGGTTGTGCCCTCCCATACGAACTTTTTACTGTTCCGGCACGCTGACGAAACGCGTGGCGTGATGGGCGATGTGCTCGAGAAGTTGCTTCATCAGGGCATCCTGGTGCGCCATACACGCAACTTCGCAGGCCTTGATGGTAAATGGCTTCGCGTGGCTGTGCGTTCACCCGACGAAAACGATCGTTTATTGGATGCTCTGGCGCGGATAGGGGCAGCGTCATGATCGCTTTCATCAGCGGGGGCGCACGCTCGGGGAAGAGCGTCCATGCCGAGCAACTGGCGCGGCAATGGCAGCGTGAGCACGGCGGGGCGCTGGTCTACCTGGCGACCGCCAGTGCCCCTGACGCTCAGGCCGACCCTGAGATGGCCTCACGTATTCGGCGTCACCGCGAAAGCCGAGGCGAGGGGTGGTCGAACCTCGAGGAGCCAGTCCATCTCGATACCGTACTCGGTCAAGTGCCCTCTGGCGCCGTGGTTCTGATCGATTGCCTGACGCTCTGGGCCAGCCAGGTGTTGTACACGGCAGGTCTGGATGAAACACGTGGGCTGGATATCATCGACTCACTCCTGGCCGAGGCCAGGGCACGCGATGTCTCACTCGTGATTGTCTCCAACGATATCAATGAAGGGCTGCCGCCGCAGGACGCCGAGGTATGGCGCTATCTCGATTTCCTGATGGGCGTTCATCGCCGGGTCGCCCAGGAGGCCGACGAGGTGATACAGGTGATGGCCGGCCTGCCACAGTGCTGGAAGAGGCCCGAATGACATTAGACAAGTTGCCGCTGCGAGAGGCGGGCCATGGATTGGTGCTGGCCATTCAATTCCTGACTCGGATACCGGTGCCGGTGGCCTGCCCCTGGACAGCGGCCACGCGGCGCTGGGCGATCCGCTGTTATCCACTGGTGGGTATCCTGCTCGGGGCCCTGGTCGCTCTGATAGGTGAAGCGCTCCAGCCTTGGGTGCCCGCCCCCCTGTTGGCATTGACGATACTCACGCTCTGGGTGGGCTTGAGCGGTGGGCTGCATCTGGACGGCGTGATGGACCTCGCCGATGCCCTGGGGAGCAATGCGCCGCTCGAGCGTCGTTGGGCGATCATGAAGGATCCCCACGTGGGTAGCTTCGGCATCCTCGCCTTGCTGTTCCTGATGCTCTGGAAAGTCGCGTTATTGCTGGCCCTGATCGAAGCCGGCGTCTCGCTGGGTTTGTTGGTGCCACTGCTTGCCCTGGGGCGCACCGCCGCCGTGGTCTTGCTGGTCGAAGTTCCGGCTGCGCGTCCCGAGGGGCTCGCCTGGGCGTGGCAGCAGGATCTATCACGGCGGGACCTGGGTGTCGCCCTCTTGCCGCTGGTGCTCTTGCTCTGGCTACCGGGAGCGATAGTGATGGGCCTGGCGCTGGCATTGTTCCTGTGGGGATATGCCCAATTCATGCAAAGTACGTTCAAGGGCATCAATGGCGATATCGTCGGCGCGGCAATCGAGGGAGGGGAGTTATGGCTACTGATGGTCGCCTGGACCTGGTGGTCGTTCGTCATGGCCTGACCGCCTGGAACCGCGAGAGGCGCTATCAGGGACATCGCGACATTCCATTATTGCTGCCCGATGCCGAACTGGGGTTGGCGCTATTAAGGGATGCGCTCAGCCACGTGAGCTTCGATGCGATCGATTGCAGTGACCTAGTTCGTTGCCGACAGACGCTTGGCTACATACGTCCCGATTCAATCGACCCCGAGCCATGCTTCGATGCGCGCTTGCGCGAACTGAACTTCGGTGAATACGAAGGGCGTACTTACAATGATTTGAAGTCGATCCCAGCCTATCGCGCCTGGATCGAGACTCGAGGCGAGCAGGCGCCCCCGCAGGGGGAATCGGCAGCAGCGCTGCGTGCGCGGCTCGATGCCTGGTTCGAGCATCGAGTGACGCAATGCGATCCCGGACGGCAACAACATGTGCTCGTCGTGTCACACGGTGGTGTGATTCGCGAGTTGCGACGGCGCTTCGAGGCGATCGATTTCTGGGAAGGCGACACTGGCCAGGCCCAGGGGCGCCACTTCATCTTCCATTACCAGCGAGGCGCATGGCGATGCAGCTCTTCATCGGCGGTTCCCGCGCCGGCAAGCGATACGCGGTAACGCAGCGCTTCGATATCGGTCATTGGACCACCGCTGGTACCGACCTGGACGTCGAGAACGAACCGGGCGGCCTGAGGGAATGTCGGGTCGTCGACGGCTGGTCGCACTGGATCGAGACGCTATTGGATCAGGAACCCGACGATGACCGTCTTCGTGAGCGCCTGGCTACACGGCTCGATGAATTACTTGCGTGGGAAAGGTCACAGCGTGGGGAAGTGGTGTTGATCATGCTCGAGATGGGGCGGGGCATCGTGCCCATGGATCGATCGGCACGGCGGTTACGCGATCTGAACGGCTGGCTCGCCCAGGACGCTGCAGCCCGTTGCGAACGGGTCTGGTATGTCTGGAATGGACTCGTCAAATCGTTGCGTTTTTGATCTCGCGCAAAGCCCGGGCTCATCCTCGTTGACGCCCCCCGCCGGGGTTGCTAGCGTACGCGCACTCTCAGGTGCCTTGGTACGTTACCGAGGTGAAACGGGAAGTCGGTGAGTTCTCTCAGGAGGACGATTCCGACGCTGCCCCCGCAACGGTGATCGAGTCAGGTTCGTCTAATGCCACTGTGCTCATTGCATGGGAAGGTGACGGCCCGGAAGCCATCCTTGGATGCACTTCGCTCGTCAGCCCGGAGACCGGCCTGGAGAAGCATGCCTGGTTGCGGTGGGCGACCCAAGGGCAGGGCGGACGCCGGCACCTCTGTTTCCACCTTTCCCCTTGTTTTCCCCATTGCTCAGGTCAACGAAAGCACCTGCCGTGCGGGTGAGTACGGCGAGCAAGGGAAATTCATGAAAATCAGAACGATCCGCCAGTGGGGCGTCGCCGCCCTGTGCCTGGGAAGCCTGCCGGTTGCAGCCCAGACCCAGGAAGACCCGAACGATAGCGACGCGTTGGAACTCAATCCGGTAGTGGTGACCGCCACCTTGGCGCCGCGCACCGCCGACGAAACCCTCTCTTCTGTCACCGTCATCGACGAAGCGACTCTGCGCCGCCAGGACCCAACCAGCCTGACCGAAATTTTTCGCGGCCAGCCGGGGGTGGATGTTGTTAGCAATGGTAGCTTCGGCAAGTCCAGCAGTGTCTACATTCGGGGCACCAATAGCGATCAGAACGTGCTGTTGATCGATGGCATCAGGCTGCGTTCGGCGACTACGGGCAGTGCTGCTTATGAATATCTCGATCCCCGGATGTTCCAGCGCGCCGAGATCGTCCGCGGCCCCAAGGGGAGCCTGTATGGCGCCGATGCCATGGGCGGCGTGATCCAGCTATTTACCTCTGAAGGAGAAGCCGGCGCACCGCAGCCTTACATCTCGGCGGGCACCGGTTCCTTCGATACCCAGCGCTATAGCGCCGGGCTTTCGGGCAGTAGCGGCGGGACTCGTTACAGCTTCGCCGGTAGCCGTTTCAACACCGATGGAACCGCCATCCGGCGGGACGGTGAAGAGAAGGACTATGACAATACATCGGCCATTGTGCGGGTCTCCCACACCTTCGATAGTGGTGCCGAAACCGGTGTGCTGGCGCTGCGCGGACGAGGGAGTACCGAATTTGATGGGGGAGAAACCGACTTCGTTCAGCAGGTGGCGGGTGTATATGGGGAAATTTCAGTTACCAATACCTGGCGAAGCCGTCTAACCCTGAGTGAGTCGAAGGATGAGCAGGACATTTACCGAACCTTTGGCGATTCCGTCTTCGATACTCGAACACATACAGCCCGCTGGGAAAATACATTGAATATGGGGCGCCACGAACTCATCGTTGGCACCGAGTTCATGAGCGATAGCATCTCCGCTTCGGACAGTTACGCCGAGGATAGCCGTGATAACTTCGCCGTTTTTGCCCAGGGGCTGTTTGAGTTCAACCCTGTTTCGGTCCAGGCGAGCTTACGTCACGACGACAATGAAGCCTTTGGCGAGGAAGTGACCGGCAGTCTTGCGCTGGGTTTCGCACTCACCGATAACCATATGCTTCGCGCAAGTTATGGTACGGCTTTCCGGGCGCCTACTTTCAATGATCTGTACTACCCATACGATGAAAGCACCTATAGGGGGACAACCTTTATTTATGAAGGCAACCCGGATATCCAGCCAGAAACATCCGAGACATATGAGTTAGGTATACGCGGCCAATACCAGCCGTATTTTTGGGACATGGCCATCTACCAAAATAATATCGATAATTTAATCGCTTGGGGAAGTGAATCAACCGGGCCCAGCGTTCAGACGTACCGCCCTGAAAATGTAAGCGAGGCTCGTATACGTGGCGCCGAGCTTTCCGCAGGTGCTGAGTTCAGCGAGTGGACGTTGGCTGCCGCTTTGACCTACACCGACCCCGAAGATCGGGACACAGGCAAGCGCTTGCGCCGCCGCGCCAGCCAGAGTGCAAGGTTCGATATCGATAGAGCACTGGGCGATTGGTCGTTGGGCGGTTCCTGGGTCGTTCAGAATCATCGCTATGAAGATGCGGCCAATCGCGAGCGCATCGGTGGTTTCGGCCTGATCAACCTGCGTGCTGGCTGGGAATTCGCCCCGCAGTGGTCGGCCCGTTTGACGGTTGAGAACGCCTTGGACAAGGAGTACGAGACCGCGCGGGACTACCTCAACGCCGGTCGTGCCGCCTTCGTTAGCGTGCATTACGGAAAATGATGAGCAACTGGATACCTCGCGCTGCGCTGCGCTCCTTGGCGCTGTGCAGCGTGCTTCCGCTCTCGGCTAGAACATGGGCCGAACCCTGCGCCATCGACGACAGGGCGCGCGAGGTGTGTCTGGAGGTGCCTGCACAACGCATCGCTGCGCTCTCACCGGGAGCGACCGAGCTGGTATACGCGGCCGGTGCAGGCGAAAAAGTGGTCGCGGTGGTGGCCTATAGCGATTACCCACCCGAGGCCAGGGAGGTGCAATCGGTAGGCAGCCATACCCGCATGGACCTGGAAACCCTCGTCTCGCTGCGCCCCGACCTGGTGATTGGCTGGACCACCGGCAACCCACCCGAGCAGCTCGAGGCCATCGAGGGATTGGGTATTCCCGTGTTCTACATCGAGCCGCGGGATTTCGAGGGGGTAGCGAGTGCTATCGAGCGCCTGGCCTCGCTCGCCGGGACGCGGGAACAAGGCCATCGCGAGGCGGCGGAATTTCGCGAGGGTATGGCATCACTTGCCGAGCACTATGCCAATGCCGAACCGGTCAGGGTCTTTTACCAGGTGTGGGACGAACCGCTGATGACCATCAACGACGAGCACCTGATCGGCAAGGTGCTATCGCTTTGCGGTGGCGTCAACGTCTTCGGTGAGCTGGCAAGGCTAGTGCCGCGCATCGACGACGAAGCGATCCTGAACGCCGACCCGGAAGCGATTCTGGCCGGTGGCATGGGAGAAGAGAACCGCGAATGGCTGAGGCACTGGGAACAGTATCCCAACCTCAGCGCGATCCAGCATGACAATCTCTATTTCGTGCCGCCGTCATTGATCCAGCGGCCCACACCACGGCTACTCGAAGGCAGCCGTCTTTTCTGCGAGAAGCTCGATCGTGTCCGCGACAAGCGTTGAGCATAAGGCATGAGCCATGGTCGTCGTGCGCTACTGCCGCCCCTGGGCTTGCTGACGCTGATCAGCCTGGCGGCACTGCTGTTCTCGGTGAGTGTGGGGAGCGCGTCGCTGACGTGGGGAGATGTCTGGTCGGTCATGCTTGGGGAAGGGGAGCCCTTGGCGAACACACTGGTGCTCGAGCTTCGTGTTCCTCGTTCGTTGTCGGCGTTCGCAACGGGTGGTTTGTTGGCGATAGCGGGAGCTCTGATGCAGGTGCTCTTGCGCAATCCGCTGGCCGACCCTTATGTTTTGGGGCTTTCGGGCGGTGCCTCGGTCGGCGCCCTGGCAGCGATGCTGGCGGGATTGGGCGGGGTGATGATCTCGGGGTCGGCATTTGCCGGGGCACTCGCTTCGACCTTCCTGGTATTTGGCTTGGCGCACGGCACCGGCAGCTGGACACCGGCCCGTTTGCTCCTGACCGGTGTGGTGGTCGCTGCTGGCTGGGGTGCAGTGATAACCCTGATGCTGGCCATGAGCCCCGCCGAGCGGTTGCCGGGCATGCTCTATTGGCTGATGGGCGATCTCTCCTATGCGCGTACGCCATGGTATGCGCTCGCGCTTCTGGTCAGCATGTGTCTGGTAACGATTCCCCTGGGCCGGAGTCTCAATGTGCTGGCGCGGGGTCCGCTGCAGGCGGCGGCGCTGGGGGTGAATGTCAGGCCGCTCGAATGGACGATCTATGTTTCGGCCAGCCTGCTTACTGCCATGGCGGTGACGACCGCCGGTAGCATTGGCTTCGTCGGGCTGGTCGTACCGCATATGCTGCGATTGGTGTTGGGCAACGACCAGCGGCTGATCCTGCCGGCCTGCGCCCTGGCCGGTGGCGCACTGCTGGTCCTGGCCGACACCCTGGCACGCACGCTGATCGCGCCGGAGCAATTGCCGGTCGGAGTGATCACTGCGCTGCTTGGTGTGCCGACCTTCCTGTTCCTGCTCTACCGGAGCCGCTGATGGCCTTTCTCGAGACTCGGAATCTGAGAATCGACGTGCCGGGACGTGCCGACGGTCGCGCCCTCGACCTGCACGTGTCGCCGGGGCAGATGTGGGGCGTACTGGGGCCCAACGGCGCGGGCAAGACGACCTTGCTACACACGCTGGCTGGACTGCGCCCGCCGCGAGATGGCGAGGTGCGGTTGGACGGTCGTCGCCTCGATGAGTTGAAGCGACGCGAGGTGGCCAAGCGGCTCGGGCTGATCTTCCAGGAGCGCCAGGATGGTTTTCCCGCCACGGTTCTGGAAACCGTCCTGGTGGGGCGGCACCCTTACCTTTCCCCGTGGCGCATGGAGGGGGGCGAGGACCTGAACATCGCCCAGGCCGCCCTGGCGCGATTGGACGTGGCGCACCTGGCCGAGCGCCTGGTGACCACCCTTTCGGGCGGCGAGCGGCAGCGGGTTGCCATCGCCACGGTACTGACCCAATCGCCTCAGGTATGGTTGGCCGATGAGCCGACCAATCATCTCGACCTGCATCACCAGACCGCAGTCATGGCCCTGCTGGCCGAACAGGCCGGGCAGGGCCGGGCCGTGCTGATGTGCCTCCACGATCTCAACCTGGCGGCACGCTGGTGTGATCATATTCTCCTGCTCTATCCCGACGGAGAAGTGTGCTGGGGCCCGGCTTCGCAGATGCTCAAACCCGCGGCGCTTGAACGTCTCTATCGTCAACGCCTGGCCACCGTCGAGATCGACGGTGCTCCGGTGTTCGTTCCCGTGAGGTGATCGCCTCTTAAATGGCGCTGCGAAACCGCATGATCCGACTCTGATCGATGGGATCGTCCAGAATATCGGCATGGACACCGAAGGTGCGGTAAAGCCGGTCGGTCGTCAGCACGTCACGAGGTGGGCCAACGTCGACCAGACGCCCGGCTTCCATGATGCCGATCCGGTCGCACTCCATGGCCTGATTGAGATCGTGCAGTGCGATGACCACCGTAAGCGAGAGTTGCCTGACCAGATGCATGATCGACAGTTGATGTCGAATATCGAGGTGGTTGGTAGGCTCATCCAGAAGCAGAATGTTCGGTTGCTGAGCCAGGGCTCGGGCGATATGAACGCGCTGGCGCTCACCGCCGGATAGGGTATGCCACAGACGATTGGCCAAGTGCAGCATATCGACATCGACGAGTGCCTGGGAAACGATGGCGTCATCGTCCTCGGACCACGGACGTAGTGGTGACAGGAAGGGGGTTCTACCGAGTGCTACTGCCTCATGGACCTCGATGCGATCCAGCGTCTCGGCCTGCTGCTCGACGAAGGCAATCACTTGGGCAATGTCTCGCTGGCGCATTCCGCTCATCGGCACTCGATCCAGCAGCACGCGTCCGTTCTTCGGTTTGCGCAGCCCGGCGAGCACCCGCAGAAGGGTAGTCTTGCCCGATCCGTTGGGACCGATCAGGCCGAAAGTCTCGCCATCTGCCACGGAGAGGCTGACCTCCTTCAACAGCCGATGCCCTTGTATCGTCCAGTCGATGCTCTCAGCGGTCAGCCTCATCGCGCCCTCGTCCTGCGAACCAGAATCAGCGCGAAGGCCGGGGCGCCGATCAGGGCCGTCACCACGCCGATCGGCAGTACCTGGCCAGGCACCATGATGCGCGACAGGATATCCGAACCGATCAGGAAGACGGCACCCGCCAGGGCCGAGGCAGGCACCAGGCGGGTATGGCGACTGCCAACCAGAAAGCGCATGGCGTGCGGAATCACGAGTCCCACGAAACCGATCGCGCCGACCATCGATACCATTACGGCGGTCACCAGCGCCATGCCTCCAATCAGGATGCCTCGTACCGGGCGTACGGCGATCCCCATCGAGGCGGCGCTGTCGGCACCGAAGGTGAAGGCATCCAAGGCCCGCCTGTGCCAAAGACAGATCAGCACGCCGCCTAGCGCAGCAGGCAGGCCCAGCACGACATCGTCCCAACGCACGCCGGAAAGATTGCCCATCAGCCAGAACATGATACCCCGGGCCTGCTCGGCGCTGGCGGACTTGGTGATGATGAAGGCAGTGAGTGCATTGAACAGCTGCGATCCGGCAATGCCGGCAAGAATGATAGCCCCTGCGGCTTGGGCGCCGCGTCCGCCTCCTGTGTTGCTGCCAGCGGCACGGGCGAGAACGACTACCAGGCCGAAAGCCAGGCCCGCCCCCGCGAACGCACCGGCCGACAGCGTCAGGGCGCCGGCACCGAGCCCCGAAATGGTGACGGCCACGGCGCCAGTCGACGCACCGGCCGATATACCCATCAAAAACGGATCGGCCAAGGGGTTGCGTAGCAGCGCCTGCAGTACCACGCCCGCCAGCGCGAGCCCGGCGCCGCAGCAGGCCGCGACGATCGCCCGGCTGAGGCGGTAATTCCAGATGATGCCGGCATCGATACGATCGACGGCATAGTCCGCTCCCCAGAGCTGGTTAGCCAGCACCTTGAGGATCGTCTGCATGGGGATGGTCGTCTCACCAATAGCGGTCCCGGCCATCACGGCCAGAAACAGGATCAGTGGGCTCATCCAGGTCCAGCGCCATTGAAAGCGTGCCGGCATGCGTTGCGCTAAAGCCCAGTTCATCGTTGGAAGGAGAGCGTCGTCAGGGCATCGGCCAGTGTTTCGAGGCCGAGGATCGTGCGCATCGTGGCACTCATGGCATGGGCATCCATTTCGACGATACGGCCATTCCTGACCGCCGTCATTTCACGTGTCACGGGATCGTTGTGGAGAAAGTCGAGCTTCGCGGCGATATCGTCGGCGGGATAGCGGCGGCGATCCATCTGAGCCACGACGATGATGTCCGGATCGGCCCTTGCGATGCTTTCCCAGCCGACGATGGGCCACTCTTCATCGGACTCGACCACATTGCGGATGCCGAGCTTTTCCATCATGTAACCTGGCGCGCCGAGCCGGCCGGCCACGTAGGGATCGACCGACTGGTCGGGAGAGGAGAACCAGAAGACCGCCGACAGGTCCTCGGGTAATTCGAGGCGTTCGGCATTGGCGATCGCGCGGGCCTCGCGCGCTTCGAGTTCGGAAACCAGTTCCTCACCGACGGCTTGCACATTAAAAATCGTGGCCAGTTCAGTGATTCCCTTGTACACCGATTGCGTCGAAAAAGCGGCCGTG
The DNA here is from genome assembly GCF_000759345.1 of Litchfieldella xinjiangensis. Taxonomy (GTDB): domain Bacteria; phylum Pseudomonadota; class Gammaproteobacteria; order Pseudomonadales; family Halomonadaceae; genus Litchfieldella_A; species Litchfieldella_A xinjiangensis. The sequence continues at coordinate 709,410 of NZ_JPZL01000001.1, read as the reverse complement.
CGCGTGCCGTCGCCGCCTGTGGCGTTGTCCTTGGTATCGCAGTCGGCGGGCATGATGTAGGTCGCTATCCCCAGGTCCTCGAATTGATCTCGCGTTGCCACGCTGCCGGTGGGGCCGACATGCCATTCATACTGCACGGCCACCAGGTCGGGCTTCTTGCTCACCACCGCCTCGAAGCTCGGGTCGTTGTCGGCGATGCGTTCGATCCCGGCATCGATGACATTGAACTGTGGCAATACCGGATTGAACCAGACCGAGGTGCCCTTGACTGTCTCGGCAAGGCCCAGCGCATAGAGGATCTCCGTGGCTGACTGGCCAACGGTGACCGCGCTTTTCGGCGCAGACTGGAAGCTGATCTCCCTGCCGCAATTATTCAGTGTCAAAGGATAAGCGGTGTTGTCGGCTATCACGTGGGCGGTGGGCAACAGCGCGAGTGTGGCCAGTAAATGACGAGCGAAAATCATGTATTTCCATCCGGACATCAGAAGGGTATGCCGCTTGTCGTTTCTATTTTCCCTTTCTAAAGCAGTGATTGCTACGACTCGGGCCAGAAAAAAACGATACCTTGTAACATCGTTCCTTGGTACGACCAGAAGCTGGCCTGGAATTGCGCAAGTCACGACAGTTACTTTACGATGGCTCGATTGAAGACGGGTGCCCCTGCACATCGGGGATAATCGGGAAGTATGGTGCGGCGCGTTTGCCAATCCCATCGCTGCCCCCGCAACGGTAACGAGAGTATCGCCTGCAATGACCACCGGCATCGGCCGGGAAGGGCAGGCGCCGAGGTCATGCCTTGCATGCCCCCTCTTGAGCCCGGAGACCGGCCCGTCATGTCGTTTCATCCCGTGACGGTGCGGTGGGCACCGAGGATTCTACGTGTCTTTAATTGTTTTGCCTTCCTCTCGGCCTGCTGTCTGCATGCCATTTGCAGCCCCTGCCTTCGCCGGGCTCCCCGAGGTCTCGCATGAGTGAGTTCCCTTTTGCCGCCGTGGTCGGCCAGGAGTCGCTCAAGACCGCTTTGCTGCTCAATGCCATCAATCCCCGCGTAGGGGGCGTGCTGATCAGTGGGCCTCGGGGCAGTGCCAAATCGACATTGGCGCGCGCATTGGCAGCGATTCTGCCTGATGATGACGCGGGAGAGCGGCCGCCGTTCGTCACCCTGCCGCTGGGGGCGAGTGAAGACCGGCTGATCGGAAGCCTGGATCTGCAACGAGTCTTATCCGAACGTGAAGCCACTTTCCATCCGGGCCTGCTCGCCAGGGCGGATGGCGGCGTGCTGTACGTCGATGAAGTCAACCTGCTGCCCGACCCCTTGGTGGACCTGTTGCTCGATGTGGCTGCGAGTGGTGTCAACATCGTCGAACGCGATGGGATCAGCCATACCCATTCCGCCCGTTTCAGCCTGATAGGCACCATGAATCCCGACGAAGGGGAGCTGCGACCCCAATTGCTCGACCGTTTCGGCCTTTGTCTCGAGCAGGAGACGGTAATAACAGTCCAGGAGCGGATAGCCATCGTGCAGCAGCGAGAGGCCTTCGACCGCGATCCGCAAGCCTACATGGCGCAGCATGCGAATCTTCAGGCGGCGCTTACGAAGCGTCTTCGCCATGCCCGGGAAGCGCTGCCTCATATCACCACCCCACCCTGGATATACGAGCATATCGCCGTGCGTTGCGAGCAGGCCGGCGCCGAAGGCCTGCGTGCCGATGTGACCTGGCATCGCGCAGCCCAGGCGCATGCCGCCTGGCGGGGGGCCGCGACCGTAGGCGAAGAGGATCTGGCGATGGTGGAGCCCTGGGTGCTGGCACACCGACGAAGCGAGCACGCTACGCCGCCATCCCCGCCGCCGGGTACGCCGCCGCCTCCCCGCGGTGGCGGGCACACCGGCAGCGACGACGATGCATCCACCCGCGGCGGCCCTGAAGCCAGTGCCACGCAGAACCAGAACCACAGCCAGGACCGGAACCAGGGTGGCGCCCAGGGGCAATGGGGCGCCATGCCGTCAACGCCCCAGAAGAGCGAGACCGCGATGGCTCCTGAATTGCCGGGGGTCGCTCATAAGGCGTACAAGCCCCATCCCAATGCAGCAGCGCCTTCACGGCGACGCCGCGGGCGCCAGCCGGGTCAGCACCGGGCGCACCAGGCCGCCCAGTGCCCGGACTGGTTTGCCACCGTGATTGCCAACCGTGGGCACTGGCCCTGGCGCCGACTGCACTATCGCAAGGCTCGTACGGGGCAGCCGGTGTTGCATCTCATCTTGCTGGATACCTCCGCTTCGACGCTGGGGCAAAGGCTCTTTGGCCAGGCCAAGGGCCTTGTCGACCAGCTGTCGCGTCAGGCCTATGCGGCCCGTGAACAGTTGGCGGTGCTGGGGTTCGGTAACGAGGGGATTGCCACGATATTGACGCGCCGCCGTGCCCCCAAGGCGCTCATGGAGCGTCTTGACGCGGTTCATGCGGGCGGCGGTACGCCGATCCGCGAAGCGATCCTCCACGCGGCGAGCCTGATTCGCCAATGGCGGCAACAGAATGCCGGCCTGCATGTACGCACCTATCTGATTACCGATGGCCGGACCCGGCAGTCGTTGGAGCGTCTCCCGTCGTTGGGTGACTGCATCGTCGTCGATACCGAGCAGGGGGCAGTCAAGCGGGGACGCGGTGCACTCATCGCTCGAGAGCTGGGTGCCCGGTATCTGCGTCTGCCCCCGCTGGGGGCATCTCCGCTGAACCCGACCCGCAATGCCTTGAGTGGAGGTTCATATCGATGAATGCCGCGATTTCAGGAAGTGCACGCGCCGCTTGCCCTGCGGTGTTCATTGCCGCACCCGCATCGGGGCAGGGCAAGACCACGGTGACGGCGGGGCTGGCTCGGATGCTGCGCAATCAGGGCAAGGTGGTGCGGGTCTTCAAGACCGGCCCTGACTACCTGGATCCCCAGATTCTCGCCCAGGCCTCGGGAGAGCCGGTTGACCAGCTCGATTTGTGGATGGCCGGGGAAGCTTACTGCCGCCAGCGACTCTACGAGGCTGCGCGACAGGCGGACCTGATTCTGGTCGAAGGGGCCATGGGCCTGTTCGATGGCGAGCCGTCCAGTGCCGACCTGGCCGCGATGTTCGACTTGCCGCTGGTCATCGTCATGGACGTGAAAGGCATGGCCCAGACCGCGGCGGCCGTGGTCACCGGCTTGGCGGCTTTCCGCGACGATGTGCGTATTGCCGGGTTGATTGCCAATGCCTGTGGCTCGCAGCGTCACCGGGAGCTGATCGAGGCCGCGTTGCCCTCCAGCATTCCCTTTCTGGCTGCAGTAGCGCGTGACGCTGGCCTGGCCCTGCCCGAGCGCCATCTGGGACTGGTGCAGGCCGAAGAGATTCGCGAGGATCTGGAGTCACGCTTCGAGGCCGCAGCCGCTGCACTACTGGCCGAAGGGCTGGCAGAGACCCTGCTGGATTTGCCGCCGGTCACCTTTGTTGCATCGCCAACGAGCGCGATCGACGCATTGCCTTCGCTCGAGGGCGTATGCATCGGCGTGGCGCGAGATGCTGCGTTCAGCTTCATTTACCAGCCCAACCTGGATCTGTTGGAGCGCATGGGAGCAACGCTGCGTTTCTTCTCTCCGCTGAGTGATGCCCGGCTTCCCCCCTGCGATGCCCTCTGGTTGCCGGGTGGCTACCCGGAGCTTCATGCTGAGCGCCTGGCCGACAACCGCGCCATGCACAGCGAGATACGCCGCTTTCATGCCGAAGACAGGCCGATCCTCGCCGAGTGCGGTGGTCTGCTTTACTGCCTGGAGACGCTTACGGATATCGGTGAACGCACTCACGCCATGCTGGGGTTGTTGCCCGGTCAGGGCGCCATGCGGGGGCGGCGGGGTTGCCAAGGCATGCAGACGGCCGAACTGCCCGAGGGCCCGGTCCGGGCGCATGCCCATCACCGCTCCATGGCCGAGGGAACGCCCGAGCCCATCGGCCATGGTCGGCGCCAGCGTCATCCCGCGCCAGGTGAAGCCATCTATCGTGATCGGCGCCTGACGGCGACCTATCTGCACTTGTTCTTCCCCAATAACCCCACCGCCGTGGCCCGCCTGTTCGCTCCGGAGCCGGTGAGGCCACATACGCTCGTCGAGTTTGAGGATTCCAACGCATGCAATTGAACAAGATCCCCGCCACGGTGGTGACCGGCTTTCTGGGCAGCGGCAAGACCACACTGCTGGCCAGCATGCTGCGGCAGGTGACCGGCAAGCGAATCGCCGTCATCGTCAACGAATTCGGCGAGCAGGATATCGACTCCAGCCTGCTGCGCAGCTGTGCCCTGGGGTGCGAAGACGATGCCGTGGAATCGGAAAGTGGTATCTACGAACTGGCCAACGGCTGTATCTGCTGCACAGTGGAGGAGGAGTTTCTGCCGGTCATGAAGAAGTTGGTGGCTCGTCGTGACGATATCGACCACATCCTGATCGAGACCAGCGGCCTGGCCCTGCCCAAGCCACTGGTCCAGGCCTTCAACTGGCCCGAGGTGCGCCAGCACTGCACCGTCGATGCGATCATCACGCTACTCGATGGGCCAGCCGTGGCCTCGGGGCGTTATGCCAGCGACGTCGACAAGGTGGAAGCGCAGCGTCGCGCCGACGACTCGCTGGATCACGACCCCAGTTTGCGTGAACTGCTCGACGACCAGCTGAGTGCGGCTGACCTGGTACTGGTCAGCAAGACCGACCTGCTAGGCCCCGAAGACCGGGAGCGTCTCGAAGCGCTGATCAAGGAACGCGTCCCCGAATCGGTCAAGACGCTGTTCATCGACCAGACACTGGCTACCAATACCGCTCAACTTGAAGCCTTGATGGGGATCGCCGCGGCGAGCGAGATGAACATCGATCGCATCGAGAACCATCATGATCGTCATCACGCCGAAGGGGCGCACCATGACCATGCGCACGATCACTTCGACTCTTGCGTGGTTCGCCTGGGTGAAGTCGACGGTACCGCGTTGGCGGAAGCCCTCCAGGCGCTGTTGAAAAACCATGAGATCTATCGTGCCAAAGGCTTTGCGGCGCTACCGGGCAAACCCATGCGGCAAGTAATACAGGCCGTGGGAGAACGCCTGGATAGCTATTTCGATCGCCTGTGGCGACAGGACGAACTCCGCCAAACCCAACTCGTCATCATCGGCAAGGGGCTGGATAGCGAGGCGTTGCAGCGGGCGCTGGCCAGCGCCGAGATCGAAGCGACCACCTGATGCATCTCTTTGCCGCCAAGCCCGGGGGGTTCGTCGACGATGAAGGCATCGTCGATTTACAGCAGACCCCTGCCGACATCGTCATCCTGTCCGCTGCCGATAGCAGCCTGGCGGCATTGGCCCAGGCGATCGAACGGCTGACCTCGACGCCAGGTGACGATTACCCCACGCTGCGGCTCGCGAACTGGATGAACCTGGTCAAGCCCGCCGCCTACGATCTCTACGAGCATCGTGTGCTGGAGCAGGCGCGTCTGGTGATCGTCTCGCTACTTGGCGGCAGCGGCTACTGGCGATATGGCCATGAGCGCCTACTTGCGTGGGCGGCCGCGGGCAAGGGACGGCAGCTGATTCTGGTGCCGGGCTGTGACGCCCCGGACGATGCGCTGCTGTCAGAATCCAGTGTCCCCTTCGCAGTCGCTCATCGGGTGTGGCGTTACCTGCGAGAGGGTGGGGTGGATAATGCCGAGCAATTGCTGCGCTATGTGGCGACGCAATGCCTTGACGAAAGCACCGACAAGATGACGTGGCAGGAGCCCAAGCCCATCCCTGCAGCGCTGCTCTACGCTCCCCATTCAGCCGGACGGGAAGCAACATTGAGCGAATGGCGGGCACGTCGGGTTTCTGGGCGTCCCGTGTGCTTGTTGCTGTTCTATCGTAGTCACCTTCAGGGGGCCAACACGGCCGTTCTCGATGGCCTGATCGACGCACTCCATGATCAGGGACTCGAGCCGTTGGCGGTGGCTGTGGCGTCGCTCAAGGAGGACGCCTGCGTGGCCTTCGTCAACCACCTCATCGAGCAGACCGGGGCCATGCTGGTGGTCAACACCACCGGTTTTTCGGTCAATCGCGATTCGGGCGATCTCGAGTCCCAGCAGGGAGCGCTCTCCGAATCGCCCTTCGTCGGCCGGCCGGTGGTGCTGCAGGCTATCCTGGCGAGCTCCACCGAGCAGGATTGGCAAACCGGGGCAGGCGGTCTGCACAGCCGCGACGTGGCCATGCAGGTGGTCCTGCCCGAAATGGATGGGCGGATCATCACCCGGGCGGTAGGCTTCAAGACCGAGGCCCACTACAGCGAGCGCTGCCAGCTGGCCGTGATCCGCCATGCCCTGCATGCCGAACGCGCGGCCTTCGTTGCCCGATTGGCGCGGCGCTTCTGCGACCTGCGGCGTACACCGAATCCCGATAAGCGCCTGGCGCTGGTGCTTGCCAACTACCCCAATCGCGAGGGGCGGATCGGTAACGGTGTCGGGCTGGACACGCCGGCCTCGACGATCGAGATACTACGCGCCCTGCACAAGGCGGGCTATCCGGTGGAGGATGTGCCGGCCGATGGGGATGCTCTGATCCGGTTGCTTCAGGGGGCGGTTACCAACGATCGCGAAGCGCTGGATCAGCGCCCCTGCTGGCAGAGCATCGGCGTGGATGAGTACCTGGACTGGTTCAAGAGCCTGCCTGAATCGCTACAGCAGGCAGTGCGAGTGCGCTGGGGAACGCCGGATCAGGACCCCAAGTACCGCAGTGGCCGCCTGATGATTGCCGGAATCCGTCTGGGTGAGACGTTCGTCGGCATTCAGCCGGAACGGGATTTCATCGACGACCTGACCCAGACCTATCACGACACCGAACTGGCACCGCCCCATAGCTACCTGGCGTTCTACCTCTGGCTTCGTGAGCATTACCGGGTGGATGCGGTGATCCATGTGGGCAAGCACGGCAATCTCGAATGGTTGCCGGGCAAGAGCACGGCGCTTAGCGCCGAATGCTGGCCGGACATCGCCCTGGGGCCAGTGCCGCACTTCTATCCCTTTATCGTCAACGACCCCGGCGAAGGAGCCCAGGCCAAGCGCCGCAGCCAGGCCGTGATCATCGACCATCTGATGCCGCCGCTGGCGCGCGCCGAACTCTACGGGGCCATGGCGGAGCTGGAAGCGTTGACGGACGAGTACTACCAGGCGCTGAACATGGACCCGCGTCGCGAGGCGCTACTGCGTGAGCAGATTCTCGGTCACCTGCGCGACACTGGCATCGACAAGGAGTTGGCGCACACGACCGAGGATGACGCGCACCTGCTCAATGCGCTGGATACCTATCTTTGCGATATCAAGGAGTCCCAGATCCGCCACGGCCTGCATGTGCTTGGCACCTTGCCGCGGGAGGACAAGCTGGCAGGGACCCTGGTGGCAATCCTGCGTCTGCCGCGGGGAGACGCGCTGGTCCAGCGTGGACTGCTGCATAATCTCGCCGATGACCTGGGGTTGCATTTCGATCCTCTCAAGGCTGGCGCGGAACCATGGACGGGCCCGAAGCCCGCGATTCTGGACGAACTCGACGACGCTAGCTGGCGCACCGCTGCCGATACCCGTGAGCGCCTGGAGCGGCTCGCTCTTTGGCTGATGGAGGACTTCGTGTTGGCACCGGGCTGCCTGGCCACGCTGGCCCGGGACTATCCAGCCACCGCGCAACAGTGTCGCTACGCGCGCGATACGCTATGGGCAGCCATGCAGCAGGGCGCCGACATGGAGATCCAGTCGTTGCTGGATGGGCTCGAGGGCCTATTCGTGCTGCCCGGGCCAAGCGGCGCACCCAGCCGGGGCCGTCTGGACACGCTGCCGACCGGGCGAAATTTCTTCAGTGTCGATAACCGCTCGATTCCATCGCCGGCCGCCTGGACGCTGGGGGAAGCGTCGGCCCAGGCGTTTATCGAGCGCTATCTACAGGACAACGGCGATTATCCGCATCGGTTGGGACTGTCGATCTGGGGCACTGCGACCATGCGCACCGGGGGGGACGATATTGCCCAGGCGTTCGCTCTGATGGGCGTGCGGCCGGTCTGGTCGCTGGGTTCGCAGCGGGTCATCGACATCGAGGTCATACCCGCCATGCTACTGGGGCGGCCCCGCGTCGATGTCACGCTGCGCGTATCCGGCTTTTTCCGCGATGCCTTTCCCAACGTCATACGTCTGTTCGACCGTGCCGTACGGGCCATTGCCGACTATGAGGAGCCGGGCAATGGCAATACCATTCGCGCGGCGGTACTGGCACGTCGTCAGGCCCTCGAAGCGCAGGGCATGCCCGCGGAACAGGCCGCCCAGGAGGCCGGCTACCGTGTCTTCGGCAGCAAGCCGGGTGAGTACGGGACCGGGCTGAATCGGCTGCTCGACAACCGCGCCTGGGACGACGCGGACGATCTGGCCGAGGCCTACCTGAAGGCCGGCGCCTATGCCTATGGCCAGTTTCCGGAGTCCGGGACGCCTGCCCGAGGGGCCTTCGAACAACAGCTCAAGGGACTGGATGCGGTCATGCACAATCAGGACAACCGCGAGCACGACATCCTCGACTCGAACGGTTACTACGCCTTCCAGGGCGGTATGGCCAATGCCAGCCGGACGCTTACCGGGCAGGCACCCAGTATCTACCATGGCGATCATGCCAACCCGGCCCAGCCACGCATTCGTACCCTCAAGGAGGAACTGGCCCGGGTGATTCGCTCGCGCGTGCTCAACCCCAAGTGGATCGAGGCCATGCGCGAGCACGGTTATAAAGGGGCCTTCGAGATGGCCGCCACCGTCGATTATCTATTTGCCTATGACGCGACTACCGATCTGGTGGCCGACTATCAATATGCCCAGGTCAGCGAGGCGCTGGTGCTGAATGATGCCAACCAGGCTTTCCTGCGCGAGCATAACCCGGCGGCGCTGGAAGAGATGGCCGAGCGGCTGCTGGAAGCGGTTCAGCGCGGAATGTGGCAGGAGCCGGGAGAGCAGGGCGACGCATTGCAGGATCTGTTGCTCCAGATCGATGAGAGCAAGGAGTCGAGTGCGCCATGATGACGAAGCCCACTCGACCGCGCATCAAGGGCTGGTGCCCCGGTGCCTGGCGCCCCATGGCGACCGGCGATGGGATGCTGGTGCGCGTTCGCCCTGCGTTGGGCCAGCTCAGTCGCGACCAGATGCTGGCGCTGTGCGAGGCCGCCGAAACCTTCGGTAGCGGCCTGATCGAGCTTACCAGCCGCGCCAACCTGCAACTGCGCGGTGTAACGGAAACCACCTGGCCGCGGTTGATGGCGTCTCTCATTGAACATGGCCTGGTCGAACCGAGTGCCGAGCTCGAGCGAGGTCCGCAATGCCTGTTGGCCCCGGAGTGGCGGCCAGGTGACGCCACCCATGAAACGGCTCGTATGTTGCTGTCCCGCCTCGACGAACTACCGGCACTGCCGGCCAAGATGGGCATCGCCATAGACGTAGGCGAGGCGCCTGTGCTGCAGACGACCTCTGCCGACTTTCGCATCGAGCGGTCGGCATCGGGTTCGTTACTGGTACGAGCCGATGGGCGGGCGCTGGGAACGCCGGTCGGCTCGCCGGCGGCCGCCGTGGACCACCTGATTCGGATGGCGCACTGGTTTATCGCCAGTGGCGGTGGCCAGGCCGGCCGGATGCGGCGACATCAGGCGCCGCTGCCCTCCTGGGCGCCGGCTTCGGACTCGCCTGCCGAGTCGGGGCCTCGCCCGGCACTCGGCGACCATGCCCGGGGTCGGGTCGTGGGTTTGCCGTTCGGACGGGCGCCGGCATCGGTGTTACGTGCCGCCATCGAAACCACCACGGTGACTGCTGTGCGGGTGACACCCTGGCGCCGCCTCCTGCTGGAGGGTGCCGAGCGACAGGCAACGATCGTTCCCGGCCTGCTGAACGATGAGCGCGACCCGCGTCTCGCCACCGATGTGTGTCCTGGGGCCCCCTATTGCGAGCAGGCCAGCGTCGAGACGCTGGGTATAGCCGAGCGCCTGTCGGGCCGGGTCGAGGGCAGCCTACACGTGTCGGGGTGTGCCAAGAGCTGTGCCAGCCAACGCCGCGCCGACATGTGCCTGGTCGGGCGGGCCGGCCGCTTTGATCTGATCATCGCTGGGCGCACCGATGCGACGCCCGTCGCAAGCGGCCTCAGCGAAGCTGATTTATTAGATTATCTGGAGAGAATTGATGCCTCACGTCTATGAAATGGACGGCCCAGCCATCTATCGGGAGTCCTTTTCCATCATCCGGCGCGAGGCCGAACTCGAGCGCTTCGCGCCCGAGGAAGAGCAGGTGGCGGTTCGCATGATCCATGCCGCGGGTCTGGTCGAGCTCGCTGCGCATATTCATTTCCGTGGCGACGCGGTTAACCGGGCGAGGGCGGCGTTGGAGCAGGGCGCACCGATTCTGTGCGATGCACGCATGGTTTCCGAAGGCATTACCCGCAAGCGGCTACCGGCAGACAATGCCGTCATCTGTACCCTGCATGACGAGCGGGTACTCGATATGGCCAGGCAAATGGGCAACACCCGCTCGGCGACGGCAGTGGAACTCTGGCGGCCATATCTCGAGGGTGCGGTGGTGGCGATCGGCAATGCACCGACGGCGCTGTTTCATCTCTTGAACATGCTCGAAGCGCCGGATTGCCCGCGGCCCGCGGCCATCATCGGTTGCCCGGTCGGCTTCGTAGGGGCCGCCGAATCCAAGGATGCCTTGTGGGCGAACGACTCGATCCCGTCTTGTATCGTGCGTGGGCGCCTGGGGGGCAGCGCCGTGACGGTGGCCGCCATCAATGCCATTGCGGATCGTAGCGAATGAAGCAGGGAACCATTTACGGGGTGGGCCTCGGCCCTGGCTGCCAGGACCTGATGAGCGTCAGGTCGGATCGCCTGATACGCGGCGCCTCTCATGTCGCGTATTTTCGCAAGAAGGGACGCAGCGGCCACGCCCGTAGCATCGTCGAAGGCCTCCTGGGGGCCGAGGCCATCGAGTTGCCGATGGAATACCCCGTCACCACCGAGATCCCTGTCGCCGACCCACGCTATAACGCGCTGCTGGCTGCCTTCTATGAAAGTAACGTCGCACGACTGAGCGAGATCGCCGACGCGGGGCAGGACGTGGTGGTGCTGTGCGAAGGCGACCCGTTCTTCTATGGCTCCTTCATGCATCTGTACACCCGGCTGCGGGAGCGGCGGGTGCCGGTCTCCGTCGTGCCCGGCATTACCGGAATGTCCGCTGCCTGGACCGCCACCGGACAGCCCGTGACCTGGGGCGACGACATCATGACCGTGCTCATGGCCACCTTGCCGGAGGCCATGCTGACCGAGCGCATCGCGCAGACCGACGCCCTGGTGGTGATGAAGATCGGACGCAACCTGGACAAGGTTCGCCGTGCCCTGGCCCGGACCGGCAGGGAAGACGAGGCGTGGCTCATCGAGTACGCCGCCATGCCGAAGGAGCGCGTTCTGCCCTTCCGCGAGGTGGGCGATAGCGTGCCCTACTTTTCCATTCTGCTGATTCACGGCAATGGGAGGCGGCCTTGATGGCGGGAGATATCAACAAGAACGGCTGGCTAAGAATCGTCGGGCTGGGCCCGGGCGCCGATGCGCTGATTACCCCTGAGGTGTCAGCGGTTCTGTCGGCGGCCACCGATGTAGTGGGCTATGTGCCTTACGTGGATCGGGTAGCACCGCGCCCTGGTCTGGTGCGTCATGGCTCGGATAATCGCGAAGAGATCCGTCGCGCGGAGCAGGCACTGCAATTGACCGCCGATGGCTGTCGCGTGGTCGTGGTCTCCTCAGGCGATCCGGGGGTATTCGCCATGGCAGCGGCGTTATTCGAGGCGCTGGAGAAGGCAGGGCCCGAGTGGCGATCCCTGGATATCCAGGTCCTGCCGGGTATTTCCGCCATGCTGGCGGCCAGTGCGCGTCTGGGGGCGCCCTTGGGACATGATTTCTGCTGCATCAATCTATCCGACAATCTCAAGCCCTGGGGGGTGATCGAGCGGCGGTTGCGGTTGGCCGCGGAGGCCGATTTCGCCATGGCCTTCTACAACCCTCGCTCCCGGGCCCGGCCGGAAGGGTTCGCACGTGCACTCGAACTGTTGCGCCAGGCCTGCGGACCTCAGCGCTTGATTGCCTTTGCGCGGGCCGTCTCCACGCCGGAGGAGTCGATTCTGGTCACGACCCTCGGCGAAGCCGAGCCGGAGATGGCCGACATGCGCACGCTGGTCATGGTCGGATCCAGCCAGACGCGACGTATCGAATGCCCTGCGGGGCCTTGGGTCTATACGCCGCGGTCGGCCTCATGACCGAGCCAACGAAGAACGGCTGGGAGGCTATGGACCTCGTGGCCTTGCGGCGTTACGGGCCGCTCGATCATGGTCACCGGCAGCCCCAGCTGACGGGCCGCGGTCAGTTTGGCCATGGCTCCGTCACCGCCGGAGTTCTTGCACACCAGACGCTCGATGCCGTGAGCCTGGAGCAAGGCCAGATCGCCTTCCACGGTAAAGGGGCCGCGATCGAGGATGACCCGGCAATCAGGCAAGGGCAATGGGGCCTCGGGGGCATCGACCAGGCGCAGCAGATACTCATGTTGGGGCTTTGCGGCGAACGCAGCGAGCTGCTGTCGCCCGATGGCCAGCAGGATGCGTTGCTGTGGACCTGCGAGGGCGTCAACCGCCGCCGCGATATCGCCGACCCGATGCCAACGGTCGCCGGCCTGCGGCAGCCAGGGAGGCCGGGTCAAGGCGATGTGCGCAATGCCGAGTCCGTTGGCTGCGGCGACGGCGTTGTGACTGATCTGCTGGGCAAAGGGATGGGTCGCATCGACAAGGTGGGTAATGCGCTGCTCGGCGAGGAACGCGGCCAGGCCTGCCACGCCGCCAAAACCGCCGATGCGGGTCGGCAAGGGCTGCGGTTTGGGGGCCGCCACACGACCGGCGTAACTGAACAGCGCAGGAATGGCGCGCTCGGCCAAGACACTGGCCAGGGCGCTGGCTTCGCTGGTGCCTCCCAGTATCAAGACCTTCATTGGGGTGTTCATGGTGGCTGACGTCGACGACGCTCCCTGGCTGACGCTGCTTGGCTGGGGCGAGGGTGGCACACAGGGACTCACGGCGGCAAGTCGACAGGCGCTTGACGCAGCGGAGGTGATCTTCGGCGCTCGTCGTCATCTGCGCCTGTTGCCCTCGCTGGACGCAGAGATTCGTGAATGGCCGGTGCCGTTTGCCGATGGGATTCCCCGCTTGTTGGCCGAGCGTGGCCGGCGTGTGGTGATGCTGGTGTCCGGCGATCCGTTCTGGTTCGGGGCGGGAGGCAGCCTCGTGCGGTACCTGTCCCCCGGCGAATGGCGCGCCCTGGCCTCGCCATCCACGTTCAGCCTGGCAGCGGCACGCCTGGGTTGGCCCTTGGAGGGCTGTACTTGCCTTGGCCTGCATGCCAAGCCGCTGACACGTATCCGGCCCCATCTGCAGCGCGATCGGCGGTTGCTGGTGCTGGTGAGAGATGGCGAGGCCGTGACCGAGCTGGCCGGTTGGCTGGTACGCTTCGGTTTTGGTGCCTCACGGCTGACTCTGCTCGAGGCGCTGGGTGGCGATGCAGAGCGCATCCGCCACATGCAAGCCGACGAGACACTGCCTGGCGACATAGCGCACCCTGTCGCCGTGGGGATCGAAGTGGCTGGGAAGGGGCCCGCCCTGCCGCTGACGCCTGGTTTGCCGGATACGCTTTTCGACCACGATGGGCAGATCACCAAGCAGGCCGTGCGTGCCATGACCTTGGCCGCCCTGGCCCCGGCAGCCGGCGAATGGCTTTGGGACATCGGAACCGGATCGGGCTCGATCGCCATCGAGTGGCTGTTGGCGCATCCCGAGAATCGCGCAGTGGCATTCGAGTCTGTCGCCGAACGGGCTGCGCGGGCACGGCACAATGCCGGCATGCTGGGCGTCGACTGGCTCGAGGTCGTCGAGGGGCGTGCCCCCGACGCGCTGGTCGAGCGGCCACTGCCGGATGCGGTATTCGTTGGCGGCGGCCTATCGGCGCCCCTGCTGGAGGCCCTATGGTCTCAGCTGCCTGCCGGGGTACGCCTGGTGACCAACGCGGTGACGCTGGAGTCCGAGGCGCTACTGGCGGAGTGGCATCAGCGGGCCGGTGGCGAGCTTGTGCGGCTTGAGCTTTCCCACGCTGCAGCGATCGGCACGCGGCGAGGGTGGAAGGGGAGTTACCCCATCGTTCAGTGGCGGGTGACGCTGTGAAAGCGAGCCTCGCATCGATCGCCGTGGTCGGTTTCGGTTATCGGCAAGCGGCGACGCTGGCCTCGCTGACAGAGGTATTATCGCAAGTTGAATCCCTCTATGGCCGAGCCGACCGGCTGGCCGCGCCTCGGTCGCTGTGGCCCCTGGTACATGAACTCGGCTGCAAACGAAACATCACGGTCATTGCCGTGGATGATGAGGCGCTGCCCTCGGTCGTCACGATAACTGCTTCCCCGTATAGCGTGCAGGCCCGGGGCACGGGAAGTGTGGCCGAGGCTACCGCCCTGTTGGGCGCTGGCAACGAAGCGAACCTGCTGGGTCCGAGGCTGATATCTGCTGACCGATCGGCCACCGCGGCAATGGCGAAAGGGTGCCTGAAAGGAGAGTGTGCATGACGATACATTTCATCGGTGCCGGTCCCGGCGCGCCGGATCTCCTGACCCTACGAGGTCGTGATCTCATCGCTGCCTGCCCCGTGTGCCTTTATGCCGGGTCGCTGGTACCCGAAGCACTGCTCGAATATTGTCCGACCAATGCACGCATCATCAATACCGCGCCCCTGTCACTGGATGAGATCATCGACGAGATGCGCAGGGCCAATGCGGCGGGGCAGGATGTCGCTCGGCTGCATTCCGGGGATCTCTCGGTATGGTCCGCCATGGGTGAGCAGCTGCGCCGACTACGCGCGCTGAACATTCCCTATGCCGTTACCCCGGGGGTCCCTTCTTTTGCTGCCGTGGCTGCCACCTTGGCACAGGAACTGACCCTGCCGGGGGTCGCGCAATCGGTGGTGCTGACGCGTACGCCAGGACGGGCCAGCGCCATGCCGGATGGCGAGACCCTGGCGAACTTTGCCCGCACCGGGGCCACCTTGGCGATTCACCTCTCGATCCATCATCTGGAGCGAGTCGTCGAAGAGTTGATCCCGTATTACGGCGGCGATTGTCCGGTGGCCATTGTCTGGCGGGCCAGCTGGCCCGATGAGCGGGTGGTTCGTGGACGACTGTCGACAGTGGCCTCGCGTGTCGATGATAGCCTTCAGCGCACGGCGCTGATTGTGGTGGGCCCAGTGCTGGCCAGTGAGACGTTCGACGATAGCTGCCTCTATGCGCTCGGCTACGACCGACGCTTTCGGCCGCAATCGGCGGATTCCCCTTTCGCCGGCACCGCCCCGGGTCGGGAGGAGCGCGAGGGAGACGAAAAGGCATGATACACCTCTCGTTGATCGGCATCGGAACGGGCAATCCCGAGCACGTCACGCTGGCGGCCGTGCGAGCCCTCAATGCGGCGGATCTCGTTTTGCTGCCGCGCAAGGGCGAGGCCAAGTCTGACCTGGTCGACCTGCGCCGACTGTTGTGCCGCGATCTTCTTGAGCCCGGCTCCCGCACCCATGTCGTGGAGTTCGATTTACCCCAACGTGATGGTCGCGCCGATTACCTGGACGCGGTGGGCGGCTGGCACGCAGCCATCGCGGCTGTGTGGGCTGAACTCATGGCCACCCATCTGCCGCAGGGTGGGCGTGTCGGCATGCTGATCTGGGGAGATCCTTCGCTATACGACAGCAGCCTGCGCATTGCCGAGCGCCTCGCGGCGGGTTCGGGCAGCTGCGGCGGGCAGGGGGTCGACGTCGAGGTTATACCGGGAATCACGAGTTTGCAGGTGCTTACGGCCGAGCATCGTATCCCGCTCAATGCACTGGCCGAACCTGTGCTGATCACTACCGGGCGGCGACTGCGTGAGCGTGGCTGGCCCGGCGATGCCGAACGCGTTGCGGTCATGCTCGATAGTGGTGGCGCCTTCGAAGCGTTGCCGCCAGAGAATATCTATATCTGGTGGGGGGCTTACCTGGGCATGAACCAACAGAGTCTGCTTGATGGCTGGCTGATGGATGTTGCGACAACGATCATCGAGCGGCGCGCGGCCCTGCGCGAGCAGCATGGCTGGATCATGGATGTGTACCTGCTGGCTCGGGCGCCACACCAGGCGAGCGAGCCCGAGGTCGTGCGGTAACATGATGAAACGTGGGGCGCCGCCGGGGGTGACTAGACTCTGTGGGAGCAAGGCAGGATGTGCCTTGCTCGATCCATGGACGTCTACCCCAGGGAGAGAGACATCATGAGCGACAATCCGCTAAGCAAATCGCACCTGCCCATGACATCGGTCAAGAGCGGCACGGTATACGACATCCTGCCCGACGTGGCCGGTCTGACCGTCAAGATCGTCAATGTATATCTCGTCGGTGACCCCGAGCGTAACGAGGACTGGGTGCTCGTCGATGCGGGCATGCCCAACGAACGGAACATGATTATGCAGGCGGCGGAGGCCCGTTTCGGTAAAGGCGCGCGTCCCAAGGCCATCGTGCTGACCCACGGCCACTTCGATCATGTCGGCTCAGTGGTCGAGCTTGCCGAGCATTGGGACGTCCCGGTCTATGCCCAGGCGCTGGAGCTTCCCTATCTGACCGGCAAGGAGCACTACCCCTATCCCGATACGGATGTGGAAGGTGGCATGGTTGCCAAGATGGCGCGTTTCTTTCCCACCGAGCCGGTGGACCTGGGCGAACGGGTTCAGGCCCTGCCCAGCGATGGCAGTGTTCCATACATGCCGGGATGGCAATGGTTGCATACGCCAGGCCATAGTGCCGGTCATGTCTCGTTCTTCAGAGAGGCGGATCGTGCCTTGATCGTGGGCGATGCCTTCGTGACGGTGCATCAGGACGAACTTTATGCCGTGCTGACCCAGCGCCAGGAGCTCAGTGGCCCGCCGCCCTATTTCACCCCTGACTGGGACGCGGCGCGCGATTCCGTCAAGCGCTTGGCGGCCCTGTCGCCCCATGTTGCCATGACCGGCCACGGCATTCCCATGAAAGGCGATGCGTTGCGTCGCGATCTGGATGAGCTGGCCGCTCACTTCGACCAGGTTGCCCGGCCATCGCATGGCAAGAGTGTCCAAAATTGAACTCGAGGAGTCGATGAATGCGTGAGAATGCCAAGGACCCCCAGCGCCATGCACAACGCATGGCGCGCAAGCAGCGCGTCGTGCAGGCGCGCATGGCTCGCGCCCAGAAAGACCAGGGCGTGTTGCTGGTGCTTACCGGGCCCGGCAAGGGGAAGAGTAGCTCTGGCTTTGGCATGCTCGCGAGGGCCTTGGGCCATGGTATGCAGGTCGGTGTCGTTCAGTTCATCAAGGGACGCCGAGAGACGGGGGAGGAAGCCTTCTTTCGTGGCTTGCCCAATGTCGACTATCACATCATGGGCGAAGGGTTTACCTGGGATACGCAGGATCGCGAACGTGACGTCCGCGCGGCACAAGCGGCCTGGGCCGAGGCGAGGCGTATGCTTGGCGATGAGCGCTATGCCGTGGTGCTGCTCGATGAACTGAATATTGCCTTGCGCCACGAATACCTCGATATCGACCTGGTCCTCGATGACCTGGAAGCGCGCCCCGAAATGCAGCATGTGGTGGTGACCGGGCGCTACGCGCCACAGGCCATGATCGACCTGGCCGATACCGTCACCGAGATGGGCATCGTCAAGCATGCCTTCAAGGATCAAGGGATCAAGGCCCAGAAAGGGATCGAGCTTTGAGCCGAACCCTGATGATCCAGGGCACGACCTCGGATGCGGGCAAGAGCACCGTGGTGGCGGCGCTGTGCCGTTCCTTGGCGCGGCGGGGCATTTCGGTGGCGCCCTTCAAACCCCAGAACATGGCGCTCAATAGTGCAGTTACTCAGAATGGCGGGGAGATTGGGCGCTCCACGGCACTCCAGGCCCTGGCCTGCGGTGTTCCCGCGCATAGCGACATGAACCCGGTATTGCTCAAGCCCCAGAGCGACCGCGGTGCGCAGGTCATCCTGCGAGGCCAGGTCTTCGGCAACATGGATGCCGTCGATTATCACGCCTTCAAGGGCGAGGCCCGCCGGAGCGTACTGGCCGCCTGGGAAGCGCTCTCGGCGCGGTTCGACGTGATCATTGCCGAAGGGGCGGGGAGCCCGGCGGAGATCAACCTGCGCGAGGCCGATATTGCCAACATGGGCTTTGCCGAGATGGTCGATTGCCCGGTCGTTCTGGTGGGGGATATCGACCGGGGCGGCGTATTCGCACAGTTGGTGGGCACGCTCGAGCTGCTCTCGTCATCCGAGCGTGCCCGTACGCGGGGCTTCGTGATCAATCGCTTTCGTGGTGATACCGCGCTGCTTGCGCCAGGACTCGATTGGCTTACCGAACGGACGGGCAAGCCGGTTTTGGGGACCCTGCCGTACCTTCAGGGCTTGTTGCTCGATGCCGAAGATAGCGTGGGCCTTGCAGGCCACAGCGTTGCAGCACCGCGCCTGGAGATCGTCGTCCCGGCCCTGCCGCGTATCAGCAACCACAACGACTTCGATCCGCTACGTCTGCATCCCGATGTTCGGCTGACCTTCGTGGGGCCCGGCGAGAGGATTCCCCCGGCCGATCTCATCATCCTGCCCGGCAGCAAGAGCACACGCAGCGATCTTGCCTGGCTGCGCGCCCACGGCTGGGAGGACCATATTCAGCATCACTTGCGCTATGGCGGACATCTGTTTGGAATTTGCGGTGGGTTCCAGATGTTGGGGCAGGCGATTCATGATCCCGAGGGCCTCGAGAGTGAGCCGGGTTCTACCCCGGGTCTGGGATTGCTGGCCTTTAAGACGTGCATGGTGGCCGGCAAGCAGCTCCGCAACGTGGAGGGCCGGCTGCTACCCGAGGGGGCAGAGGTCAGTGGCTACGAGATCCATAACGGTGTGAGCGAGGGTCCTGCATTGGATAAGCCACTGCTCGAGCTGGCTGAGCATATCGATGGGGCGGTGAGCGACGACGGCCAGGTCATGGGGAGTTATCTGCATGGTATTTTCGACCGGCCCGAAGCGTGCCAGGCCTTGCTGGCCCGCTTCGGGCTGACGGCCTCGGCGTCTGCGGTGAACTATGCCGAGCACCGCGAGCGTGAACTCGATCGCTTGGCCGACATGCTCGAGGCGCATCTCGACATGTCAGCCATCGATGAGTTGCTCGAGCTGCCTCCCTACGCTTCGTCGGTGGGGTAGCTTCGCGGCTGGTGCTGCACACTGACCCACTGATCCGTAGTGAAAGCGGCCACGCTCCAGTCTCCATTGAAGCGGCCCAATCCAGAGTTCTTTTCGCCTCCGAACGGGTTGTTTGGCAGATCATTGACCGGCTGGTCGTTGACATGCACCATCCCCGCTTCGATGCGTCGGGCCAGCTGTACCCCTCGTTCGACATCGCCGGTGAACAAGGCAGCCGAGAGGCCATACTCCGTGTCGTTGGCCATGTGAATCGCATCGTCGGCATCGCGAGCGCGCAGGATTGGGGCGATCGGTCCAAAAATCTCCTCGCGCGCCAGGCTCATCGATTGGTCGACACCGGTGAATACATGCGGCGGCAACACACGGCCCTGCGCTTCACCCCCAACCTGCATGTGTGCACCCTCGGCCTGTGCATCGGCGATCTTGCGTTTCAGCGTGTCGAGCTGCTTGTCGTTGATGATCGGGCCGATGATGGTTTCTTCCTGTCGAGGATCGCCGACGGCCAGGCGCTCGGCGCGAGCGACAAATCGTTCGACGAAGGCATCGTGCAGCGAGTCCTCGACGATGATGCGGTTGATGGCCATGCAGATCTGGCCCTGATGCAGGAATTTGCCAAAAATGGCGGCGTCTACCGCGCGATCGACATCGGCATCGCCGAGCACGACGAAGGGGCCGTTGCCGCCCAGCTCCAGATCGACATGCTTGATGATTTCAGCATCGGCAGCTTGCCGGGCGATCCCGCGGCCAACCGGCGTCGACCCGGTAAACGACATCACCCGCGGAATGGGATGACTGACGAAGGCGTCGCCGATCTCGGAGCCACGACCGACCACGACGCTGACCAGTCCTTTGGACAGGCCGGCTTCCTCCAGCAATTTGGCAAACAGCAAGCCCCCGGTAACCGGCGTGTCGCTAGCCGGTTTGACCACGACGGCGTTACCCAGGGCCAGGGCCGGGATCAACGTGCGTGCAGTGAGCTGCAAGGGCCAGTTCCACGGGCTGATCATTCCCACGACACCCACCGGCTTGCGATAGGCGCGGCCTTCCTTCCCTGGGATGTCCGCGGGGAGCAGGCTCCCTTGGAGGCCATAGGTCGTGCCGATGTTATACTTGATCAGTCCCAGCACCAGTCCCCACTCGAGCGTGGCCTTGCGACGCGTACTGCCCGATTCGTGGATCAACCAATCGACTATATCGTCCTTACGCGCCTCGACGATGCCGGCCAGACGTTCGAGAACGGCACTCCGTTCGCTGGGGAGCTTGGCCTCCCATTCAGGCTGAGCCGCCTGAGCCGCACGGTAAGCGGCATCGAGATCTTCAAGGCTCGCCTGGGGAATCTCTACCAGCACCTCATCGGTATACGGATCGCTATTGGCCCGTGACGTACCGCTATGCCCTTCGCACCACTCACCGGCGATCCACTGTCGATGAAAGTCCTTGTATGGCGTCATACCACCTCTCCTTGTGCCTGGATGCGTCATTAGCAATGTAGCAAAAGGCTGGTTGGCGTTTGATCACCTGTCAACGGGTCTCAGGGGGTCGGTTCATGCAATACCAGTTCGACCCGGCGATTGGCGGAGCGGCCTTCCGGGGTGGCATTGGCTTCCAGCGGCAAGGTATCGGCGTAGCCGATCGCGCGAAGGCGCGAGGCATCGAGGCCCACTTCGGCCAAGAAGCGCAGTACGGCAATGGCCCGCGCACTGGAAAGCTCCCAGTTGGATGGGAAGCGGGCGGTGGCGATCGGCACGTCGTCGGAGTGACCTTCTACCGAAATACGACCCTCGAACTGATTCAATGGGACGATCAGTCCGTCCAGCACCTCGCGCCCTTGGCGTGTCAGGTCGGCGCTACCGCTGGGAAATAGCAGGTGATCGGCGATCCGAAGGGTGACCCCTTCCTTGCCCTGGGCCACGTCGATCCCTTCCAGGCGCAGGTCACGAAAGCGGGGCGCGAGTCCGGTGTCGCGGGGCAGGATGCCACTGCCCCGCGGCGCCACGGATGTCGAGCTGCCACCTTGCCGATCGCCTTCGCTGATACCCGCCGTGGCTTCCCCGTTGCTGGAAAGGCCGTTACCCGCAAGCGAAAGAAGCAATACGAACAGGGTGATGAGTAGCGTCAATACGTCGAGGTAACTCATCAGCCAGCTTTCGTCGGCTTCACCCCCATCGCTAGCGCCCGGCAGCAGGCTGTCATTGCTGTGACGATCAAGCATTCTGTCCTGCCTCGTCGAGCGTGTCGCCTCGATCGGGGCGTGCGGTATCTCGAATCTCGTCCTGGTGGTTGGCCATGAACGAATTGAGCGTTTCCTCGATGAACGAAGGGAGGCGACGCTTGGTAATCAACGAGATGCCTTCCAATACCATGTTCATAGCGATCAGGCGCTCCTCGGTGCGACGTTCGAGCTTCACGGCAATCGGCTTGAACACGAGATTGGCCAGGAGAATGCCGTAGAAGGTCGTCAACAGGGCGACGGCCATGCGCGGGCCGATGACCGCCACGTCACCGGCATCCATGACCTCGAGCATGTTCACCAGGCCGACCAGCGTGCCGATCATGCCGAAGGCCGGGGCATAGGTCGCCATGGTCCGAAAGATAGCGGCTTCGGCGTGCTCACGCGCCTTGAGCCGCGCGATACGCCAGCGCAGCAGATCGATGATCTCGCTTTCCTTGGTGTTGGCGATGACGAGTTGGATGCCGGTACGCAGGAACGGGTTGCGGGCCTGCTCCAGCGCTTGCTCTACGGCACGCACGTCGCCCTTGAACCATAGTCGCGACATGTCGACCAGTTCCTTGATGTCGTCCCGGGCATACGTGTTTTCCCGGCGGAACACGATGCCGACCAGGCGTACTACACGCACCACTTCACGTAGCGGATAGCTGATGAACGTCGAGGCGAGTGTGCCGGTAATGACGATGGCGAGCCCTGGCAGGTTGAGAAAACTCTGCGGCGACTCGGCAGTGAAAAGCAGTACGCTGGCCAGCAGGGCGATGCTGGCCAGCATGCCGATGATCGTTGACGGGTTCATGGACGGTTCCTTGCCGTAGTAACCAGTTATTTAGCATGCTCTGGAAGCTATCGGCGGGTGACGGCGACACTTGAACCCGGATCAGGGCGTCGTTGATCTATATCAAGTCGGCGTCTCATCCGACTGAGGCGGGACAGCACCGGGTAAATGATGTTCGTACAGTGTGGGGTCGTCGCTGATTACGGCATCCACACCCCAGTCCCATTGACGCGAAAAGGCGACCGGATCGTTGGCGGTATAGCAGAACAGGCGATAACCCGCGGCCTTGACCTCACGCGCCCGGGATTCCTTCAGCTTTCGCCAGTCGACGTGCAGGCTATAGGCCTTGAAGCGCCTTGCTTCCTGCAGCCAGTCGCGCGGTATCTTCTCGAACAGCAGCCCCAGGCGCAGACGGTCGGGGTCGGGCTCATGCGCCCGCGCCGAGGCCAGGGCCGAAAGGCTGAACGAGGACACCACCAGCCTTTCGGACGGTAAAGCGGCAAGGGTCATGGGCAACGCTGCAGCGACCAGCGCCTGAGCATCGCGCCCGCGATTGACCTTGAGTTCCAGATTGAGGCCCATGTCGAGTTCATTGATCAGACGTAGCATGTCCTCGAGTGTGGCCATGCGTTCCCCAGCGAATTCGGAGCTGAACCAACGGCCTACATCGAGGCTCTGGGCCCGCTTGAGGTCCAGCTTGGCCAGCTTGCCTCGGCTATCCGAGCAGCGGCGCACCCCATTGTCGTGCCAAATCACCGGGGTGCCATCGCCTAGCAATTGCACGTCCAGTTCGACCCATGAGCAGCCGGCCTGGTGAGCGGCTCTCACGGCGGAGAGGGTGTTTTCCGGCGCATGAGCAGAGAGGCCTCGATGGGCGACGGTAAAGGGAACGACCTTGGGGGCATCGGCGGGACTGACAAGCTCAGCAGGCGGGGTAAGGGCGTCGTTCATGACACTGGCCTCGATACGCAACAGACAAGATAAAGGGGGCACATTCCAGCTGAGTCTGACGCGCTGCATGCCCACGCACAAGAGCATCGTGGTTTTGCATGACAGCGTGATGGCAGGCCATGAAGCCGGGCCCGCATGGGCCCGGAAAAAGGGGGGTCAGTCGGGCGCGATCGGCAGGTTGCGCTTGTGCTGGGTGTTGCGGTACGCGGTGAGTATCACCTTATAGACCTTGTCGCTGACCGGCTTGCCTTCGAGGAAGTCATCGATCTCTTCGTAACTGATGCCGAAGGCATCCTCATCGGTCTTGCCCGGCGTGAGCGATTCAAGATCGGCGGTGGGCACCTTGTCGACCAGTTCGCTCGGTGCGCCCAGTTCACGCCCAAGATCACGTACCTGGCGCTTGCTGAGTCCGGTCAATGGGGCCACGTCGCACGCGCCATCGCCATACTTGGTGAAGAAGCCCATCAAGGCTTCGGCGGCCTGATCGGTACCGACGACCAGCCCGCCCCGGGCCCCGGCGACGGCATACTGGGCGATCATCCGCTGGCGTGCCTTGATGTTACCCATCACGAAATCACGATGGGAGGCGTCCTTGAACTGAAGCCCGCCGCTTTCCAGGGCTTCGAGCATGGTATCGCTGGCCTTGGCGATATTCACCGTGAGGCATTCATCCGCACCGATGAATTCCAATGCACGTTGCGCATCGTGCTCGTCCTTCTGTTCCTGGTAGGGCAGGCGCATCGCCACGAAGCGTGCTTCGAGCCCGCGCTCGCGGGCGTGATCCACCGCCAGCTGCGCCAGCTTTCCAGCCACTGTGGAATCGACCCCACCACTGATGCCGAGAACGAGGGTGTGCTGGCCTGAAGTTTCCATCTGGCGAACCAGGAAGTCCCGGCGGCGCTCGACTT
Organism: Litchfieldella xinjiangensis; assembly: GCF_000759345.1. Lineage (GTDB taxonomy): Bacteria > Pseudomonadota > Gammaproteobacteria > Pseudomonadales > Halomonadaceae > Litchfieldella_A > Litchfieldella_A xinjiangensis. The sequence continues at coordinate 685,211 of NZ_JPZL01000001.1, read as the reverse complement.
CCTTGCGAGCATCGATCTGCGTCTGGGCTTCCAGATCACGAATAATGGTCTGCTGGGCCTCGGTATTGGAGAGTGGCTCCATGACGTTTCGCTCCTTGTCGTTGAGCTCGGTAATCAATCGCTGTCGAGGACTTGCTGATGGTAATGGGGCAGGCGCTCCAGGGAGTAATGGGCAGCAGCGAGACGCACCTCATTGCGGCCGCCGTCGAAGCGCCGTGTCTCGCAGAAGTGATGCTCATGGTCCTTGTGCCGAAACGCCCAGGCAAAACATACCGTGCCGATGGGCGTGTCATCATCGCCCCCGTTGGGACCGGCTACACCTGTGTTCGACAAGGCCACGTCAGCATTGTTGTTGTTCAAGGCGCCGATGGCCATTTCACGGGCGACCGGCTCACTGGTCAGCCCATGGGTATCGATGGTGTCGAAGCTGACCTTGAGGTAGCGGTTCTTGGATTCGGGAGAGTACACGGCCAAACCGCAGTCGATGCTTTGGCCACTCCCCGGGATCCGAGCGAGTTCGGAGACGATCAGTCCTGCGGTGCAGGATTCGGCCGTTGCGAGGTTGAGATTGCTGTCCTGCAGGTATTGGGTGATCCGTTCGAGCATTTCCATTGCGGTTCCTTCTGCTTCCATTCTTGCTTGCATGAGTGATGCCTAGCGTCTTGGGGTGTAGGCGGATGTGGTAGCCTGCGCTCCTCGTGAGGTCCGATGACGAGGCCTCCCCTCAGTGTAGACACAAGCGTGGATGAGTTGGCGACGATGAATGTGGTGCATGTAAAGGATGCAAAAAGGCGTGACGCCTGCCTGGCTCGGCTCTGTGCCGAGGTATACGGCCAGCAAGCCGGGCTGACGCCGCTGGTGGTGTTTACCGGAACCCGGCGTGAGCTCTTCGTCCATGAGGCGGGTCGCATGTTGGCGCTGGTCGATCGTGAAGGTACGCCTCTCGCATTGGCCTTGCTGGTTCTCGACGCGGCCGGAGAAGGCATGACACTCACTCATAGCTGTGCTTTGGGTGAGGAGAAGGACGCCGAGCGCCGCTTGATCAGTGAATTGGCATTCAAGGCGCCGCTTCGTGTGGAGGCGGACAGTCGTGAAGAGGAGTCCTTCTACCTGGGCTGCGGGATTACCCGCTGGTTTGCCGGCCGTGATGGGCAGCGGATTGGCTTGGGACTCAAGCATCCGGCCAGCAGCGTACGCGAGCTGAGTGAGACGCTTGCCTTCGATGAGTCAGCCCTGCTGCGCCGCTTCAAGCATGATGCGAAAACCTTCGACGATGAGAAACAGCGCTTCGTCGATGGATTGGCGAATTTCCCGTCACGGCTCGCCTAGGATGGCCTGCGACTACAAGGCTTGACCTGGCAACAGGGGGAAGCTTGTATGGAGACCATCCAGAACCGAACGAGGAGCTTGTGATGGCCAAACGCATTCAATTCGCCAAGACCGGTGGGCCCGAGGTGCTAGAGTATGTAGACGTCGAGCCGCAGCCCCCGGGGCGCGATGAAGTCCAGGTCAGAAACCAGGCTATCGGCCTCAATTTCATCGATATCTACTTTCGCACCGGCCTGTATCCTGCACCTTCGATGCCATCGGGGCTGGGTACCGAAGGCGCAGGCGTGGTCGAGGCGGTCGGTGAAGGCGTGACCCATTTGAAAAAAGGTGATCGTGTCGCCTATGCCCAAGGGCCGCTGGGTGCCTACGCCGAATTACATACCTTGCCGGCGGCCAAGGTAGTGGTGCTTCCCGACAACGTCGACATCGAAACGGCAGCCGGCAGCATGCTCAAGGGCCTGACGGTGCAGTACCTGCTGCGTCAAACCTATCCGTTAAAAGGCGGCGAAACCATCCTGTTTCACGCTGCGGCTGGCGGTGTCGGTTCGATTGCCTGCCAGTGGGCCCGCGTACTGGGGGTCAGGCTGATTGGTACGGTAAGCTCGCAGGAGAAGGCCGACATTGCCCAGGCCAACGGTGCCTGGGCCACGATCGACTATAGCCGCGAGAATGTGGCCGAGCGTATTCGTGAGCTGACCCAGGGCGAAATGTGCGATGTGGTTTACGATTCGGTGGGCAAGGATACTTGGGAAACGTCCCTGGATTGCCTCAAGCCACGCGGACTGATGGTCAGCTTCGGTAACGCATCGGGCCCGGTGGAGAACGTCAATATCGGTATCCTCAACCAGAAAGGCTCGTTGTTCGTCACACGCCCGAGTCTCAACGGGTATGCCGATTCCCGCGAGCGTCTCGAGATGATGTGCACCGATCTGTTCGACATGCTGGGCAGTGGCAAGGTGGCCGTGGATATCGGCCAGCGCTTCGACTTGAAGGATGCCGGAAAGGCACAAGAAGCCGTGGCCTCGCGCAAGACGACCGGCTCGACCATTCTTATCCCCTGAACCTGCCCGCGCCGCGACATGGCTGCCCTCCGGGCGGCCATTCTGTCTTTTCTATAACGAGGCGTTCAGCTCGCCGATCAACCGTTCACGGTGTTTGAGTGCCGTTACGCCCCGGTCCCCGAGCCGGGCGGCAACCTCGCTCACTATCCCCTCGGCAAGCAACATGAAGGCACACATGCTGTTGCTGAAGAACACGCTTTGATTAGGCACCAGGAACGTGTGCGAGGCGAGTCTCGCCAGCGGCGAGCTTGCCGTATCGGTCAAAGCGATCACGTCGATACCGTGGCGTACGGCGATCTCGGCCGTGGCAATCACACTCGGCGTATAGGGAAAGCAGCTGGCGACCACCAACAGGTCGCCGCGATCGAGTTGGGCCAGCGCATCGGCCACGCCTTGCCGACTGGAGTCCAGCGGTGCCACGTCGGCCCGCAGCATACCCAGTCCGTACGCCATGAATAATGCGAGAGAATGGAACTGCCTCATGCCATGGATGCGAACGCGGTGTGCCGTGGCCAGGCGCCCCACGGTTGCATTGAAGGTATCGGCATCGATGCGCTCCAGTAAGCCTGCGAGGTTGGTACTCTCCTGACGGGCCAGGCGAGGCAGACAGCCGAGTCGCTCGGTTTCATCGCTATCGGCCAGCATCCGAGACGCCTGGTCGCTATAGAAATGCGAGCCCTCGGTCAGCTCGCGGCGAAAGACGGCTTGCAAGTCACCGAAGCCGCCGTATCCCAGGCGCTGTGCCAGACGGGTCAAGGTCGAGGCGTTGACCCCCAGCTGTGCGGCCAGCTCGCTAATCGACCCAAAGGCGCTCTGCTGAGGTGAATCGATCAGCGTGGCGAGGACATGTCGGGAGCGACTCCCCAGTCGGAGCGGCGACTCACCTGCGTCGATCTCGCGGCGGAGTTGCTCTAGCGCCGATAGCGTATCAGGCGGAAAAGAGGTCATGGCGATTGGCCTTGGTGTCGCTTCGAGAAGCGCAAGCATAGCAGGAGGGAGGTAGGGCAAAAATAATTGCGCAAATTATATTTGCATCTATTGTTTGCATATCACTCATCCAAACTCGACGATGCCCTCTCATGAGCCATGTGTTTCACCGCCATCTCAACCAGTTCTATCCCGTCGCGGTTCGAGGCGATGGGCCCTACCTGATCGATGCTGATGGGCGACGCTATCTTGATGCCAGTGGCGGGGCAGCGGTTTCGTGCCTTGGGCACAGCGATGCCGATGTCGTCGAGGCGATTCGCGAGCAGGTAGGCAAGCTGGCTTATGCGCATACGTCGTTTTTCACGAACGAGCCCATGGAGGACTTGGCTGACTTCCTGATCGATAAGGCCCCCGCGGGGTTGGCATCGGTCTACTTCGTCTCGGGGGGCTCGGAAGCCGTGGAAGCGGCGCTCAAGCTTGCTCGCCAATATTTCATAGAGATTGGCCAGCCGCAGCGCAAGCATGTCATCGCCCGGCGGCAGAGCTATCACGGCAACACCCTGGGGGCATTGGCTACCGGTGGCAATGCCTGGCGCCGCCAACAGTTCGAGCCGCTATTGATCGAAGTCAGTCATGTCAGCCCATGCTATGCCTACCGAGAGCAGCAGACGGGAGAGACGCCCGAGCAAATGGGGGAGCGCTTGGCCCAGGAACTCGAAAACGACATCGTGCGACTGGGTGCGGAAAATGTCATGGCCTTCGTTGCCGAGCCGGTCGTCGGGGCAACGCTTGGCGCGGTGCCTCCGGTGCCTGGGTATTTCCAACGCATACGCGAGATCTGCGATCGCTACGGCGTGTTGTTGATCCTCGATGAGGTGATGTGCGGCATGGGACGCACAGGGACCTTATTTGCGGCCGAGCAGGAGGGCATCAGCGCCGACCTCGTGACGATCGCCAAGGGGCTAGGTGCCGGGTACCAGCCGATCGGCGCCACGCTGGTCAGCGAGCGCATCCGCCACGCCATTGCCGAAGGCTCGGGATTGTTCCAGCATGGCCATACCTATATCGGGCACGCTACCGCCTGTGCCGCCGCTCTTGCCGTACAACGGGCCATCGAGTCACGCGACCTCCTGGCTCGAGTGCGCTGGTTGGGGGACGGATTGGAACGGCGCCTCGTACAACGTTTTGGCGGACATCCTCATATTGGCGACATTCGAGGCCGTGGCCTGTTCCAGGGGCTTGAGTTCGTGGCCGATCGTGACGACAAGAGCCCGTTCGCTCCCGAACTGAAGCTTCATGCACGGATCAAGAGAGCCGCCATGGCGGAAGGGCTGATGTGTTATCCCATGGGAGGCACGCTGGATGGCCGTCGTGGTGATCACGTTCTTCTCGCACCGCCGTTCATCCTTGATGACAGCCATCTCGACGAGCTGGTCGAGAAGCTCGGAAGGGCGGTGGATAGCGCGCTCGATAGCCTTCAATGAGATCGACAGGAGCGACCCAGTGAAGATCGATTCCCGGCTGACGCCACTCGACGAATCGCGTATGAATGATGCCCAGCGGCGCGTGCTGGGCGAGATACTCAGCGGTCCGCGAGGCAATCTCGATGGGCCGTTCCTGGCCTGGATTCACAGCCCGGCGTTGGCCGACCATGCGCAGCGGCTCGGCGCGTTCTGCCGCTACCAGACTCGTCTGGAATTACGCCTGAGCGAACTCGCCATTCTGTTCACTGCCGCCTGGTGGCAATCCCAGGCCGAATGGCAGATCCATGAACCTATCGCCCGGCAGGCAGGAATCTCTGACACCGTCATCGAGGCCTTGCGCCGGGGAGACGAGCCGGTGTTCGCTCTTGATGACGAAGCCTTGATCTATCGCCTGGGCACGTCGCTCTACACTAAGCGACGTATCGACGATGCCCTCTATGAAGAAGCGGTGACTACCTTCGGGGAGCCGGGAGTGGTCGAATTGGTGGGAATATTCGGCTATTACGCCCTGGTCGCGATGACGCTCAATGTTTTCGAGGTGCGCCGCGATACCGGCACGGCCTTGCCGTTTGCCGAGCCGTGAAGGGCCTGGGCTTTCATGAAAATGCCCGGCCATTGGCCGGGCAAAACGATCGGTAAGCGAGAAAAGTTCAGAAGTCCACATTAAGCCCGAGCCAATAGCGACGCCCGTCTTCTACGAAGCCATATTCGTCATACGTGACGGATTCATCAAAGAGGTTGTATACCCCTAGGTTAATCTTGGCACGCTCGTTGACCCGGTATCCGACCCCGCTGTCAACGAAGGTATACGACGGAGCCACAAGGGAGCTCTGAGACGGCCCTGTCGTTGGCTGACTCTCTTCGCCACGGTAAGTCAGGCGGACCCAAGGACTGAGCGTTTCAGTGGCCTGCCAATTGAGTGAAGCTGTGAAGAGGTGCTTGGGAAGTTGAGTCAATGGCTCGCCCTCGTATTCACCACTTTTCTGTTCGGAGTCGGTGTATGTATAACTCGCTGACAAGTCGAGATCACGTGTCAGCGGGGCAGCTAAGGTCAGTTCGGCCCCTTGGGTGACGGCTTCGTCGACATTGATTCGATAGGTCGGGTCGCTGCCGAATCGGTTAGGGCCTGCGTCACACACCGAGATGGGGCAGGCTACGCGCGTTATCTTGTCCTCGAAATCATTATGGAAGAGGGTAACGCCTGCATTGAAACCACTGGCTGCCGTGTAAAGAAGCCCGATCTCCTTATTAAGTGACGTTTCCGGTTCGAGATCAGGGTTTCCGTAAACGTCACCTCCGCGACTTATTTGCCCCCAGTCTGCGGTGGTTTCGCGTAAGTTGGGCGAACGGAACCCCGTTGAGATACCTCCTTTGAGTGTCCACTGTGGCGTCATATTCCAGACGCTATAGAGGCGGGGGCTTAAGTGACTGCCATAGTTTTCGGCATCGTCCAGGCGGAGCCCGCCGGTTAACGAGACGTTTTGGGTCAGTAACCACTCATCTTCTGCATACAACGCGTATTGTGAAGACTCGACATTTGTACGATCAGAAATTTGATTCGAGGTGGCGTCTTCAAGGCTTTCTTCTTCGTAGCGACCGCCGACAGTGACAATATGAGCGCCTAGTGGCATCACCAAATTAGTATCGAAAATCGTATTGGTGATTTCCATCTCACGTTTTTTATTTTCACTTTGCTCACGTTGGACATAGGTCTTGCTGGTACCCACGTCCCACCGTCCCGTATGGGTCAGTGCAATATGTTCCCGCGTGAATTCGTTATGCGAATCCGTGCATCCCCCGCGGCAGCCCTCGCTCGGTGCGGAACGCCCCATCAAGGAGTCGCGGCTTTGTTCCGTGGCACTCCCTTCGAGCGTAAAATCGTGGTTCTGGGTCGGAGTCAGCGTCAAGCGAGCGGTGAGGCTGCGTAAGTCCTTATCTTCGTAGCCGTTAACGATCTTGTCTTCGTCGCGAGTGCTGGCTTGACCGTATAGTTCGATACCCAGCAAGCCGGCCCGGAGCGGACCACTCAAATAAAAATTGGTCTGTTGGCTATTTCCCGAGGCGCTGTCTTCTTGAATCACCGTGTCGGCTTGCACGCTTCCGTGCCACTCGGTAGCCACCTTCCGTGTGATCACGTTAATGACCCCGCCGATGGCATCAGAGCCGTATAGAGTCGACATGGGGCCTCGGATCACTTCGATTCTCTCGATTGCTTGAAGGGGCGGGAGCCAATCCTGCTCGAAGCCAGCACTGCCGTTCGGTCGGCTCTCACGAGTGGATTGTGGCTTGCCGTCCACCAGGATCAATGTGTATTGGGAGGGCATGCCGCGAATACTGATATCCGCGCCATTATCCCCAGCACCGCCTCCGGTCACGATGACACCCGGCACATCGCGTAGGGCGTCTGTCACGTCGCGATAATACCGTTCCTCCAATTGCTCACGGCTGATGACACTAATAGAGGCGGGTGCATTCTTGGCCTGTTGTTCATAGCCCGACGCGGTTACCACGATATTGCTGAGCTGCTGGTCTTGTTGTGCCTGGGCGACGGACGCGACGAGGGCCATACCGATGGCGCAGGTAAGCGCGGAGCGTTGAGGGTGTCCCATGATTCACCTTTGAATGATCATTTGTTTCAAATGTTAGTGATTATTATCTGCAGAAGTCATTCTATTGCGAAAGCGATACCGACTGGAGGGTGGATACGGCAACGTCACGTTCATGTTTGTGCAACGCTTTGTGCCTCGTCGCCCAAAGCCGCATCATGTGAGCCGATACACCACGCTATACCGAGCCAGGGAGGGAAGGGATGTCCGATGCCACATGGGTCTTCGTGTTGCTTGGAGCGACGCTTGCCGCCTTCGTCTGGGGGCGGTTCCGGTATGACCTGGTAGCACTGATTTCCTTGCTGGTCGCGGTGATGCTTGGTTTGGTACCCGCCGATGATGCCTTTCTGGGCTTTGGTCATCCCGCAGTCATCACCGTTGCGGCTGTCCTGGTCCTGAGCAAGGGCTTCGAGCGTTCCGGCGTGGTCGACGTTATCGCGGAGCAGGCGTTCAAGGTGGGCAGCCGGCTTTTCCCTCAGTTGCTGGTGCTGACCGGCACCGTCGTCGTTCTATCGGCGGTCATGAATAACGTGGGTGCCCTGGCATTGATGTTGCCCGTCGCGATACGCATGGCTCGCAAGCACGACAGTCCGCCTTCCCTGCTGCTGATGCCATTGGCGTTCGGTTCCTTGCTGGGCGGCCTGCTGACGATGATTGGAACCCCTCCCAACATCATCATTGCTAGCTATCGGGGCAGCCAACTCGGTGAGAACTTCGGCTTGTTCTCGTTTACGCCGGTTGGAGCGATGGTCGCCATGGCTGGGTTGCTGTTTCTGGTTACGCTGGGTTGGCGCTTGACACCTCGCAGAGAGGGCCAAGCCTCCGCTGAAGAGCTGTTCGATACGGCGCACTACCTGAGTGAGCTCCGCGTGACCAAGGATGCCAAGGCGGTGGGCTGGTCGCTTCTGGACCTGCAGAAAGCCATCGATGAACATATTCCCGTGCTTGCGGTAGTACGAGAAGATAAACGTCATGCCGGGCACGCCTTCATGGGCCGGTTGCGTGAAGGCGATGTGCTCTTGGTCGAGGCTGGCCCCGAGGAAATGAAACAGCTCGAAAGCAAGGCGGGGCTGCGTCTCAATAGCCATCGGGATTCGGAATACGAGGGCGAAGAGGACTCACCGGAAGACGCACGGAGAGAACAGGCCGACAGGCACGAGGTGAGCGCTTCGAGCCGGCGAAGGGAGAACGACGACAGCAATTCGAGCCGATCTGTCGACACCGAGGGGTTGCAGCTGGTCGAGGCCGTCGTACGCAACGACTCGATGATGATCAATCGGACCGTGGTTCAGCTTCGCTTGCTCAACCAGCATGGCTTGCACTTGGTCGCTGTTGCACGCGATGGCGAGCGGTTGCGTCAGCGCCTGCGCGAGATTCGCTTTCGGCCGGGTGATGTATTGCTCATGCAGGGTGATGAGGGAGGGCTCTCCGAGAGCTTGGCCACACTGGGATGCCTGCCCCTGGCCAACCGTAACCTGACCTTGGGCCAACCGCGCATGTTGCTGGTCTCGCTGGCCATCTTCTCGGCGGCTATCCTGCTGATGCTCTTCGATGTCTTGCCGGCAGCGGTTGCGTTGACGGCTGCGGCAGCGGTATCGCTTCTGGTGGGGGTGCTACCGATGCGTGATGGCTATCAGGCGATCGATGGGCCCGTGATCGTCCTGCTTGGAGCGATGATCCCGGTGGGCCAGACGCTCGAGACGAGTGGTGGTGCGGCGTTAATTGCCGACGCGCTGCTGCAGTTGGGTGAGCATTGGCCGCCCGTGGTGACGTTGGCAGGTTTGTTCCTGCTGTCGATGGTGCTCTCAAATATCATCAACAACGCTGCGGCAGCGCTGTTGATGGCGCCCATTGCCGCAAGTCTGGCGCGTGGTTTCGATCTATCGCTCGATCCCTTCCTGATGGTGGTCGCCGTATCCGCTTCGTGTGCCTTCCTGACCCCGATCGGCCACCAGTCCAATACGCTGGTCATGGGGCCGGCAGGATATCGCTTCAGCGATTACTGGAGACTCGGGTTACCGCTGTCGTTGGTGGTATGGATCGTGGCCATTCCCATGATCCTGTGGGTGTGGCCGCTGTCCTCCTGACAAGGTCCTCCTTCGGTACGAAGCCTCAACGCATGAACCCCGGCCGAAGCCGGGGTTCATGGTTTGCACTGCATGCGGTTCAGGAGGCGTTATGCCACACGATCTTGTCTCGATCCTGAGCGAAGGCATCGAAGGCAAAGTCATCGACGGTCAGCAACTCCAGCACGCCTGTCTCGAATTCGCGCATGAACGTCGCTTCGTCTTCGGTGATGACCCCGACGCTTAGCGCTGCTTCGAAGCGCTGTTCGGGATGCAGCGCCTGGCTAGGCAGTTCTCCCTTGGCATAGGCCTTGGTGACCTTGCGATAGATCGGCTCTGCCTGGGGATAATCTTTCAGCAGGGCATTGTATTGCGCCAGGGGATTGTCCCGTTGACCTTCATCCTGACGATCCCAGGTGTCGGCGATCAGCTTGCTGCGCAACGCCGTATGGCGAGACACGTTCTGAGCGATCTCGCGTGTCTGGATGTCGCTCGGCTTGCGCCAGCGGCGTCCCATGGGCATGACCAAGGCAGACAGGAGCTTGCCGAGTGCCCGGTTGGGCAAGTTGTCGAATAGCTCGACGAACGCCTGCTCCGCACGATAGAGCAATGTCCGGCAACTGTAATGCAGCAGCGTCGCCTCGCCTTCGACCTTGTCTGATTCATGCCACTGCTTGATGACCATCGAGGCCAGGTAGAGGTTGGAGAGCACATCGCCCAGGCGGGCCGAGATCATTTCCCGCGACTTGAGGGACGAGCCCAGGCTGGCCATGGCTGCATCCGCGCATAGACTGAACCCGGCGGACAGTCGGGACACGTCAGCGGCGTAGGGGCCCGCCACCTCATCGAAGGGCGTCGACACCGTGCTCAGATGCAAGCCGCCCAGCAGGGCGCGTGCGGCATTGCCGAAGATCAAGCGCACGTGCGAGAACAGCGCCTTGTCGAAGGCCTTTGGATCATTGGCGTCCTTGGCGGCCAGTTCCTCGAGCACATGCGGATGGCAGCGTATCGCTCCCTGACCGAAGATCATCAGGTTGCGAGTCATGATATTGGCGCCTTCCACGGTGATCGCCACCGGGTTGGCGCTATAGCCGATACCGATATAGTTGCGCGGTCCGAGGGTGACCGCCTTGCCACCGTGGATGTCCATGGCATCGGCCAACAGGCTGCGCTGGAATTCGGTCAGCTGGCTCTTGAGGATGGCCGAGGGCACGGATGGCTTCTCACCATGATCGACCAGGTTGGCGGTCTGGGATACCGCCGCCTGAGCGATATACGCCAGCGACGCGATACGCGCCAGGGGCTCCTGTACGCCTTCCATTTCCGCGACCGGCAAATTGAACTGACGCCGCAACCGGGCGAACCCGCCGGTCCAGCCCAGCGCATAGCGCGCGGTACCGGTGGCGCCGGAAGGCAGCGTAATGCAGCGTCCCACCGATAGGCACTCGACCAGCATGCGCCAACCCTGGCCGGCCATTTCCGGCCCACCGATGATGGTATCCAGCGGCACGAAGATGTTCTCGCCCTTGATCGGCCCGTTCATGAACGGGCTGCCGATGGGGTGGTGGCGACGACCGATTTCCAGCCCTTCCGTCTCACGGGGAATCAGCGCGCAGGTAATGCCGAGATCCTCGTCGCCGTCCAGCAATCGATCGGGGTCGAACATGCGAAAGGCCAGGCCGACCACGGTGGCGATGGGCGCCAGGGTGATCCAGCGCTTCTCGAAGGTCAGGTCGAGTCCCAGTACCTCCTTGCCATCGATGGTACGCTTGCAGACCACACCGATATCCGGCAATGAGGTCGCGTCGCTACCGGCGCGCGGGCCCGTCAAGCCGAAGCAGGGAATTTCACGCCCGTCGGCCAGGCGTGGCAGATAATGATCCTTCTGCGCCTGGGTACCGTACTTGAGCAACAGCTCGCCCGGACCCAGTGAGTTGGGAACCCCCACGGTAACCATCAGCGTCTCGTTGACTGACAGCTTCTGAAGCACGGCCGACTGGGCCTTGGCCGAGAACCCCAGCCCCCCGTACTCCTTGGGTATAATCATGCCGAAGAAGCCTTCCTGCTTCAGGTAGCTCCATAGTTCGGGCGGCAGGTCGGCCCGTTCCCGCGTGATTTCCCAGGCGTTGCACATCCCGGCCGCGACCGAGCACTGGTTGTCGAGGAAGGCGCGCTCCTCTTCGTTCAGCCCATCGTTGCGGTAGCTCAGTAGCGAATCCCAGTCGGGCTTGCCCGTAAAAAGCTCGCCATCCCAGGAAACGGTGCCAGCTTCCAGCGCGGTGCGCTCGGTATCCGAGACGCGCGGGGCGACCTTCTTGAAGGTGGCAAACAGGCGCGGCGACAGCCAGCGTTGACGTAGCTTGGGCAGGCCGCCCGCTGCGACGAGAGCGGCGCCCAGCAGCAGGAGAACACCCAGCACCTGCGCCTCGACGACCAGGCTGAAGACACCCATCAGCACGAGGACGCCCAGCACCGCTTTTGCGCCCGCTTCCCGATGCATGACGAAGAGCAGTGCGACGGCGGTCAATAGTAAGAGAACCAGATGGACCATGCAGCAGAACCTCCCTCGGCGTGTAGGATGACTCGATACTCTAACAAGCGTTTGAATTATTCAAGCATAGTCGATCCTCGGCCGACCTAAGTCTCATTCTGGCTCGCCCGACGAAAAAACCCCGCAGCGCGGGGTGAAGGAGGCAACGGAGTATCGGGATCAGCTTGTGCCACGTTCCGGTGACTTACGTGCCGGGGCGTTGCCGGCCACGTAATAAGGCGCGTCGGCCTTGGGCAGTGGGTCGCGGCCACGTACCTTGTCGGCCATTTTTTCGGCAATCATGATGGTCGGGGCATTGAGATTTCCCGTCGTGATCACCGGCATGATCGAGGCGTCGATGACACGCAAGTTCTCCAGGCCGTGTACCCGACCGGCGCCATCGACCACGGCCATGTCGTCATAGCCCATCTTGCAACTGCCGCTGGGATGATAGGCAGTCTCGGCGTGTTGACGCACGAATTCGTCGAGTTCCTCATCTGTCTGCACGTTGGGCCCGGGCGATATCTCGCGGCCCCTGTAGGGGTCCATGGCCGGCTGAGCGATGATTTCTCGCGTCAGTCGTATGGCGTCTCGAAACTCCTCCCAGTCCTTCTGTTCCGACATGTAGTTGAACAGGATGCTGGGTGCGGCATTGGGGTCCTTCGATGTCAGGCGGATTCTGCCTCGGCTCATCGAACGCATCGAGCCGACGTGGGCCTGGAAACCATGGGCCTGTACGGCACTCTTGCCGTTGTAGCTGATGGCGATCGGCAGGAAGTGGTACTGCAGGTTGGGCCACGCCTCATCGTCATTGGTACGGATGAAGCCGGCAGCCTCGAACTGGTTGCTCGAGCCGATACCGGTGCCGAAGAACAGCCATTCGGCGCCGATCTTGGGCTGGTTGTACCATTTGAGTGCAGGATAAAAGGAGATCGGCTTGGTGCACTCGTACTGGATGTACATCTCCAGGTGATCCTGGAGGTTTTCTCCGACACCGGGCAAGTCGTGAACGACCGGAATGTCGTACTCCTTGAGGTGTTCAGCGTTGCCGACCCCGGAGCGCAGCAGGATCTGTGGCGAGGCGATGGCGCCGCCACACAGCAACACCTCACGGCGCGCTCGTACTTCCTGGGCCGCCCCCTTGCGAGCATAAGCCACGCCCACGGCGCGCTTGCCTTCGAACAGGATGCGGTCGGTGACCGCGTGAGTCTCGATAGTCAGGTTGTCACGGCGCTTGGCCACGTCGAGATAGCCACGCGCCGTGGAGGCGCGGCGGCCATTCGGCGTGGTGGTGCGGTCCATCGGGCCGAAGCCCTCCTGCTGATAGCCGTTGACGTCCTCGGTTGCAGGATATCCTGCCTCGATCCCGGCCTGGATGAACGCACCGTAAAGTTCGTTGTTGCCCTCCTTGGGCGTAGCCACCGAGACGGGACCCTCACCGCCATGGTAGGTATTGGGGCCAATGTCCCGGGTCTCGGCACGCTTGAAGTAGGGCAGGCACTCGAGGTAGTTCCAATCTTCCAGCCCGGGCTGCTTGGCCCAGCTGTCGTAATCGAGCGCGTTGCCGCGCAGGTAGCACATGCCATTGATGAGGGATGAGCCGCCCAGCCCCTTGCCTCGCCCACATTCCATGCGGCGATCGTTCATGTAAGGTTCGGGGTCGGTCTCGAACGCCCAGTTATAGCGCTTACCTTGCAGCGGATAGGCGAGGGCGGCGGGCATCTGGGTACGGAAGTCGAAACGATAGTCGGGCCCGCCGGCCTCGAGCAGCAGCACGCTGACGTCGGCATCTTCGGTCAGGCGCGTGGCCAACACATTGCCCGCCGAGCCGGCACCGATAATGATGTAGTCATATTCACGAACTTGGGACATTTCAGCCCTCCGAAACAGAGATAGGTCGAATCCGGGGCGCGAACCGGCAGGTATGACGCGAAGACGCTATGAACCCATCCGTGGGCGCTCGGCATTTTCATCCCTGAAAATGACGCTTCGCTTACCTACCTCCCGGTTCGCCAAGGAGTGCGTCAGAACGCCGATTCGAAGGGCCCCATCTCGATCTGGACCGATTTGATCTGGGTGTAATGATCCAGTGTCGACACCCCATTCTCGCGGCCCACCCCCGATTGCTTGTAGCCGCCTACTGGCATTTCGGCCGGCGACTCGCCCCAGGTGTTGACCCAGCAGATACCGGCTTCGAGCTGGTGAATGGTGCGGTGCGCACGGTTCAGGCTCTCGGTGAACACGCCCGCTGCCAGCCCGTAGTGGGTATCGTTGGCGCGACGAATCAGCTCATCCTCATCGTCGAAGACGAGAATGGACATCACTGGCCCAAAGATCTCCTCCTGGACGATGCGCATGTCATCGTTGCAGTCGGTGAAGACCGTGGGGGCCGCCCAGGCACCGGTGGCGTAATCACCGTGATTCATCGGCTCGCCACCGATCAGCACGCGGGCGCCTTCCTGTTTGCCGATCTCGATATACGACAGCACCTTCTTCTGATGTTCGAAGCTCACCAGCGGGCCGAAGTTGACCTCGGGATCGAGCGGGTTACCTGCCTTGATGCGTGCCACACGCTCCTTGACCTTGGCCTCGAAAGCCTCTTTCACGGAGCGCTGCACGAACGCACGCGTGCCATTGGTGCAGACCTGGCCACTGGAATAGAAGTTGGCCATCATCGCCGCATCGGCTGCGCGATCCAGGTCGGCATCGTCGAACACGATCAGCGGAGACTTGCCGCCGAGCTCCATGGTCACATCCTTCAGCGACGAGGCGGCCGCTGCCGACATGACCTTCTTGCCGGTGCCTACCTCCCCCGTGAAGCTGATCTTGTCGATGCCCTCATGATTGGTCAGCATCTGACCTACCTCGCCGGCACCATGGACCACGTTGAAAACGCCATTCGGCAGCCCGGCTTCGGTGAAAATCTCGGCCAGTTTCATGGTGGTCAGCGGTGTGATCTCGCTGGGCTTGAAGACCACGGCATTACCGGCGGCCAGGGCCGGTGCCGCCTTCCAGCAGGCGATCTGGATCGGGTAGTTCCAGGCCCCGATCGAGCCGATCACCCCGAGCGGTTCACGCCGGGTGTAGACGAATGACGTTTCACGCAGCGGGATCTGGCGACCTTCGATCGCGGGTGCCAGCCCGGCGAAATATTCCAGGGCATCCGCACCGGTAACGATATCCACCGCCACGGTTTCGCTGATGGGCTTGCCGGTATTCAGCGTTTCCAGCTCGGCCAATTCGTCGTTTCGCTCACGCAGCAGCGCGACGGCACGATTCATGATGCGTGAACGCTCCACGCCGGTCATGGCTGCCCAGACTTTCTGCCCGCGACGCGCTGAGGCGACTGCAGCATCGACATCGGCCTGAGAGGCGAGCTGGATGTCGGCGAGGTGGGAACCGTCTGTCGGGTTGAGGACAGGGAAGGTCTCATTGGATGTCGCGTCGACACGACGACCATCGATATACAATTGCTGGAGTTCGATCGTTGCCATTGCGTCCTCCTGCGGAGCGTGCGGAATAGGGCTGATAAGCGGTGTGCTGGGGCGTCAGGCTGATCCAGCCTGGGCCAGTTGTTGATCCAGATACGCGTAGGCCAGGTATCTTGCGCCTTCTACCTCCATCTTATCCGGAGCCAGGGCACCACGTAGCCAGAGGCCATCGACCATCGCAGCCAGGCCGCGGGCTGCTCGCCGGGCCTCGTCTTTTGGCAGGCACTGGCGAAATTGATGGCTTAGATTGGAATACAGGCGTCGGTCGTTGACGTATTGCAGTCGCTGTAGATTGCGCTTGTGCATGCTGCTGGCCCAGAACGCCAGCCAGGTCTTCATGACGGCCTGACTTACCTGGCTTCGGTCGAAGTTGCCGTCGATGATGGCTCTTAGATGCTCACGGGGCGAATCAGATGCCAGTGCCTGCCGGCGACTGGCTACAGCCTCGCCAAGGTCGCTCAGGATCTGACGCATGGTGGCTTCCAACAGGCCGTCCTTGCCGCCGAAATAATGGCTGATGATGCCTGCAGAGACACCCGCGCGCCGGGCGATTCGAACCACGGTGGCATCGGCCAGGCCGGCCTCATCGATAGCTTCCATGGTGGCCAGGATCAACTGGCGTCGACGTATGGGTTCCATGCCGAGCTTGGGCAACGATGCATCTCCTGACGTAGGGCGACCAGGACCTGGGTTGGGGCAGCGTTATCGGCTTACCTGGCCATTGGGCGCAACTTCATTTAAGGTGGAAAGTATACATATTTTTATTGAACGTTCAATCAATAAAAATATGTCAGACGTTCTCTCGCTCGCCAGCGCTTGGCAGCAGGGGGAGCACAACGGTGGCTTCGCTATTCGGTATGCCGCCAAGGGACAAAATGGACAGGAGAAGAACATGAACGAGGCAATGCTTAAGCGTGCCCTGGTGACGCTGGGTACCAGTACCCTGTTGGTCGGTGCCGCTGCCGTTCAGGCACAAGAAGACGAAAGTTGCGAACGGGTGCGTTTTGCCGAGGTCGGTTGGACCGATATCACCGCTACCACGGCACTGACGAGTGAAGTACTGGAAGCACTGGGCTATGAGACCCGAGTCGATACCGTATCGGTACCGATTGCCTACTCCGGTCTGCGCAATGAGGACTTCGATGTCTTTCTGGGCAACTGGATGCCTTCCATGGCCTCGATCAGCGATCCTTACATCGAGCAGGGCGACGTCGATCGAGTGGCGGCCAACCTGCAGGGCGCCAAGTACACCTTGGCCGTTCCCCAGTACGTTCACGATGCTGGCGTGACCTCCGTCGAGGATCTCGATGCGGATGCCGAACGATTCGAGAGCCGTATCTACGGCATCGAGGCCGGTAACGATGGCAATATGATCATTCAAGATATGATCGATGACGATGCCTTCGGCCTGGGCGATTGGGAACTGGTCGACTCCAGTGAGGCGGGAATGCTGGCCGAGCTTCGCTCCAAGGCGCAGAACGAGGAATGGATGGTCTTCCTGGGCTGGGAGCCGCATCCCATGAACACCAACTTCGACATGGCCTACCTGGAAGGTGCTGACGATTACTTCGGGACCAACCTGGGCGGTGCGACGGTGCACACCAATACCCGTGCCGGCTATGTCGAGTCCTGCCCGAACGTGGGCACGCTGCTCAAGAATCTCGAATTCACCCTCGAGATGGAAAACCAGCTGATGAGCGCCATCATGGATGAAGGCGTCGATCCGCGTGAGGCGGCGCGCAACTACCTGCAAGAGAATCCGGGCGTGCTCGACGAGTGGCTGGAAGGCGTGTCTACACGGGGCGGCGAGGAAGGCCTGCCGGCCGTCAAGGACGAGCTTGGCATCGAGAGCTGAGTGTAGCGGAACGGGCCTGCGGACTTGCCAAGGGGCAAGGCCGCAGGCATAATCCGCACCGCGTTGGCGGTCGCATCGATTTTGGCGCGCCACTCGTGGCTACGTAGCTCAGCTGGTTAGAGCACATCACTCATAATGATGGGGTCCCCTGTTCGAATCAGGGCGTAGCCACCACGAATCCCATTGGCCCCGCCTGGTTATCCAGGCGGGGCCAATGCATTGTACAGGTTCGCATTTCTCCTACCGATTGCTTCTGCATTCCGACTTGACCTGACCGCCATGTTCCGTATACTACGTCGCGTGTTCCGGGTCGTTCCCCGATAGCTCAGTTGGTAGAGCAAATGACTGTTAATCATTGGGTCGCAGGTTCGAGTCCTGCTCGGGGAGCCAACCCAGTGTCGTCTTCACCAGCGTAATTCGCGGATAGCTCACATACGTTGTTCGCACGATTCCCCGATAGCTCAGTTGGTAGAGCAAATGACTGTTAATCATTGGGTCGCAGGTTCGAGTCCTGCTCGGGGAGCCAACACAACGCGCTACGGCGTTACCCCCTGAACACTGCAAGACGACGATTCCCCGATAGCTCAGTTGGTAGAGCAAATGACTGTTAATCATTGGGTCGCAGGTTCGAGTCCTGCTCGGGGAGCCATCGCTCTATAGCGCTTTTTTCTATAGCCTTTCTTCTGCGCTTTCGTGCCGTGCTTCCTGTCCTGCATAAGCCTAGGCGTTCCCCGACAGCCCCAGCCAGAGCGGAACGAATACGACCAGTAGCAGTACGATGATCAGGCCGACCAAATACGGGATGATGGCCCGCGTGATGACGATTCCCCGATAGCTCAGTTGGTAGAGCAAATGACTGTTAATCATTGGGTCGCAGGTTCGAGTCCTGCTCGGGGAGCCAACCCAGTGTCGTCTTCACCAGCGTAATTCACGGATAGCTCACATACGTTGTCCGCACGATTCCCCGATAGCTCAGTTGGTAGAGCAAATGACTGTTAATCATTGGGTCGCAGGTTCGAGTCCTGCTCGGGGAGCCATCGCTCTATAGCGCTTTTTTCTATAGCCTTTCTTCTGCGCTTTCGTGCCGTGCTTCCTGTCCTGCATAAGCCTAGGCGTTCCCCGACAGCCCCAGCCAGAGCGGAACGAATACGACCAGTAGCAGTACGATGATCAGGCCGACCAAATACGGGATGATGGCCCGCGTGATGCGTTCCAGGGGTAGCTGTGTCACCGAGGAGGCAACATAGAGATTTATGGCGACAGGCGGCGTGATCATGCCGATGGCCAGGCCCACCACGATGATCAATCCGAAGTGAATGGGGTCGATGCCCAGCTGGTAGACCAGCGGCAGCAACACTGGCGTAAGGATGATCAGAGCGCTGGCCGTCTCGATGAACACCCCGGTGAGCAGGATGACCGCGACGATCAACAGCATGATCACATATGGGTCGGTGGAAATGGATAGCACCCACTGGGCAATGGCGGTAGGTACGTTTGCGTTGGAGAGTGTCCAACTGAGCACCGCCGAGGTGGCGATGACGAACATGATGACCGCCGTGGTGATTGCCGAGCGGATCATCACGCGGTAGATATCACGTAACGTGAGGTCGCGGTAGACGAACAGCGAGACCAGCAGGGCGTAATTGACCGCAACGACGGCCGCTTCGCTTGGCGTGAAAATACCCGAGAAGATTCCCCCCAGGATGATCACTGGGGTCATCAATCCCCAACTGGCATTTTTCAAGGTACGGCCGATAGTCGCCAATGACAGTGCCGTGCCGCGTGGATAATTGCGTCTATAAGCCTGGACGATGGCGATGGTCATCAGCCCTAGCCCCATGGCCAACCCGGGCAGGAAGCCATTGAGAAAGAGCTTGGACACCGACTGCTGGGCGATGACCGCATAGATGATCATTGGCACGGAAGGAGGAACAACCACCCCTATGGTGCCACTGGCTGCAATCAGGCTGGCTGCGGAGGCAGGATCGTAGCCCTTGCGCTTGAGCTCGGGAACCAGACTGGAACCCACGGCAGCCGTCGTTGCCGCACCGGAACCGGAAATGGCGGAAAAGAACATGCCTGCCAGTACCGAGACAATCGAGAGGCCGCCCTTGAGGAAGCCGAACAGCGCATCGGCGAAATCCACCAGCTTCTCACTGACTTTCCCCTGCGCCATCAAGTCACCTGACAGAATGAAAAGCGGGACCGCAACCAGGGCGAAGGAATTGATGCCCTGGAACATCTGCTGGGTGACGACCATCAAAGGAACGCCCTGCGTATAGAGGGCGAGAAGTGAGCTGGCACCGATGGCCAAGGCAATCGGCACGCCGAATAACATGAACCCTACGAAAAGTACGAGTAGAAGGGCCGTCATGAAACCGGCTCCTCAGGCTGTGGTGCGTTCGATGGCCCGGCCACGATGAGTTGTACAAGGTCATTGAAGGCGTACCAGGCCATCAGCGCCGAACTCAACGGAATGACTGCATAGACGTACGTCATCGACAAGCGCAGCGATGCCGATTTCTGAAAGCTCTGTACTTGCATGTAGCGGTAACCGATGACTACCAGGGCCAGGAGGAATCCCAGCGCTACCAGCAGCGCGATGATACGAGCCACATGCCGCAAACGCAGCGGCAGGGCATCCACCACGAACGTCACGGCGATATGTCGGCCGCGCTGAAACGCGAGAGTCGCTGCCAGAAACGTGATCCAGATCAGCAGGAAGCGTGCCACTTCCTCCGTCCAGCCCACGGCGGTGAACAGCACCCGTGACACGATTTGCAGGGTGATCACGGCGATCAGCGCCGCCATGCCAACAAAGACGATTGGCTGTATGACGGCGTCGATCGCGCTTTCAATGCGTTGCAGGACCTTCAGCACTTATTCGATCGCCTCACGGATGCGGTCGAGGTAGTCTTCGAATTGATCGCCATACGTGTCGTAGACCGGTGCAACGGCTTGCTGAAAAGCGGCGATATCCGGCTCTTCGACGATCGCCATGCCCGCTTCACGCAGGTCGGCCAGTTGCTCGGCCTCCATCTCGGCATTCACCGTACGCTCGTGCTGGGCGGCTTCGCGTGCGGCTTCCACCAGTACGTCCTGCGCTGCGTCGGGTAGGCGGTTCCAGGCGGGCATGCCGATGACGAAGATGGCAGGGGCGTAGGTATGCCGGGTGAGCGTCATATGATCCTGTGTCTCGTAAAGCTTGAACGAGTGGATCACGTTGACGGGGTTCTCCTGTCCATCGATCGTGCCTTGCTGCATGGCTGTCAGTGCTTCGGTCCAGGCCATGGGAACGGCATTGGCGCCCAGCTCACGGAAGGTGTCGGTGTAGACGGGGTTCTCCATGACGCGAATGCGCAGGCCGTCGATGTCATCGGGGTGCTCGACGGGGCGTTCACTGTTGGTCAGGTTACGAAAACCGCGTTCGGCATACGCCAGGCCCTTGAGATTGACCTCGCTCAGCTTGTCGAGCAGATCCTGGCCGATGGGACCGTCGAGAACGTCATAGGCAGCTTCAGGGGAGGGGAACAGGAAAGGCAGTTCGAATACCGCCATTTCCTCGACGAAATTTGCGACGGGGCCGTTGGTGATCACGCCCATGTCGACGGTGCCGATCTGCATGCCCTCGAGCAGGGTCCGTTCGTCGCCCAGCGTGGCATTGGGATAGAGCTCCACGGAAATCGCGCCTTCGGTTCGCTCGGCCACCAGTTCCTGGAATCTCACCGCTGCAATATGAAAACCGTCCTGTTCGTTGACCACGTGGGCCAGGCGTAGGGTGACCGGATCCATCTCGGCCAGCTCGTTGGCGGATACGGCATTCGTCAGCGACAGGACGGCGGTGGCGATGCCCAGCGAGAGCAGGCGTTGCTTGAAGGTTTTCATTATCGTTTTCTCTTGCGGTTGATAAGCCTGGCGAGTCTCGCCCAGCAGGCGAAGCGGGTCAACGGCACGTAAGTCTAGGAAGCCCCGGGAGTTTGTTGAAGCGGGACGATGTAACCGTCGAGCAATGCTGACAGTATCGGGTTGGAAAAGAATTCGACCAGCCGGCGTGCGGTGACTTCGCCAATGCCGGGGTAGCGTTGCCAATCCTCAAGGGTTCTGGCGCGGTAGGCGCTGAGTGAGGAAGGGCTGTCAGCCAGATCGAGGCCTGCCTGTGGAATGCTCGGCATCCCCAATGCTGTAAGCCAGCGTGTGAAAGGCTGCTGCTGGGCCGCTTGGAAGCGTGCGTGCCATTGGGCTGCGCGGCGTTCGCCAACCCCCTTCACCTCTTCCAGTTCAGCAGGCGACAGGGTCAGCCAATCGTGGAGATCCTCGACCAATCCCGCTGCGATCAGCCGCGACCAGGCGCCCTCGCCGATGCCCGGCATATCGAGCCCCTCCCGACTTGAGATCCATGTCAGCCGGGCCAGGAATTGCGCTTCGCAGCCTGGGGCGAGCCGCAGACAGCTTAAATCGTGATACCGCTCGGGGTCTGGGGCCTCGATCGGCACCCGGGGTATCTGGCGATGCATCACGTCATCGAGTTGCGGAATCGTCGCGCCTGCCAGGCGGATCGTGACGTCATCACCGGGGCGTACATCCCATTGCTGCCATTGGTCGAGGGAGCCCAGGCTCACGCGACGTATGACGCGATCGTCTAGTCGAGTCGGGGCCAGCGTCAGCATGGGCGTAATGTTGCCGGTGCGACCGATCCGAAACGTGACGTCGCGTACCGTCGCCAAGCTGCGTTGCGCAGGATGCTTCCAGGCCACTGCCCAGCTCGGCGGCTGGGGCAGCCACTCGGTCCCTGCGGGACGTGCGCCCTGGCGGATGACGACACCGTCCGTGGCGAAGGGCAGAGGACCTTGGTACCAACGACGGCGCCATTCACCGACGTCCTTGAAATCCGCCACCGGCTGGGTAAGGTCAGCCGCGTCGTCGAAGCCCCATGCGCTCAACCGTTCCAGCCTGTCGGTCATGCTCGCTGGGCCATCCGGCCAGTCCCATACGAACAGGCCGATCTCCCGGGCATCCATGGCATCGAGCATGTGGCGTGCCATCAGGCCGATGACGGTGCTGCGAGCCCCGTCGCTACCCATGTCGGCTTGCACATGGTCGGCGCGCCGATGGTAGAGTTCGCCCTGTAGCGTCACGCGCGGGGGTGGGGCGGTACCCGCCAGTGTCTTGGGAATGGCTTCGATCCGTTCGGCATGGCTGCTCCAGTCCTGACCTTGCCGGCCGTCACCGCGACTGACGACCTCGAGCAGTTGACCATCGTCATAGACGAGCGTGACCGCCACGCCGTCGACCTTGGGCTGTACCCAGAGCCCCTGTGACTGGCGACGCTTCACCCAGACTGCCAGGGCGTCAGGATCGGTGATCTTGTCCAGCCCCGTCTGGACGATGGCATGTTTGACGCCATCGCGTATCGGGGTAAGGTGCGCTTCGCGTCGTGCCGCGGGAGACGGTGTCGGTGAGTCCAGGCATGCTTGCCAGGCAATCAAGCGCTCACGCGTCTGATCGTAGACGCTGTCTTCGACGAGTCGCTCGCCACGTCCGTAATACGCTTCGTCCCAGGCCTCGATGCGATCGGCTAGCGATGTCATGGCCTCTTGCTGCAGTGCCGGATCGCCAGGTGGGCATGTCTCGGCCCAGGCCAGCGGCAAGGATAACCATCCCGTCCAGGCGCAAATCGCACCGACCAGCCCAAGGCGAATCCTTGGGCGCATAGTGGCAAGACTTTCCACGACGAGGCCTCTCCCTGGCGACGTTGACAAGCGATGGTGTTGTCCTGGCCAAGGGGGGGGACCCGGGCCTGGGCATGAGCCGCCATGATACCGTGTCTGCAACGAAATCGCCCCGCCGAAGCGGGGCGATTCACGTCGTGCACGCGTGAGGCTAGGCCTGGCGGCTCAAGTGAGCATAATCCAGGAGGATCTCGGCGCTCTCCAGTACCTGGGCACGGGATGCAGGCTCGCTATCCTCATCGTCTTCGCTGCGCGCCTCGACCCAATCATCGAGTGGCTCGAGACCGAGGGCGCGACGACGCTGATTCTCGAGTGAGAGCTGCTCGGCTTCCTGCGCCTCCATTTCACGCTTGCGCTGTTCACGATTGAGGCTGATGGTCGTGTGTTGTTCACGTAGTCGCCGAGCCAACTCCGCCTGACGTTCCAGGTAGACGAAGTTGGGATGCGTTTCGACGCGCGCATCATGTCTCGCCTCGAGTGTTTCGATGTAGCGCCATGGCTCGCCATACAGGCGATATTGCACGCTGCGCACGGTATCCCAGGGCAGGGCATTGTCGAGGCTGCTTTCACCGATCATTTCAGGATCGATCAGGCTGGGGAAGAGAATGTCGGGCTCGACCCCGCGGTGCTGGGTACTTTCCCCCGAAATACGGTAGAACTTGGCGCGGGTCAGCTTGACCTGGCCGTGGCTGAGTTCATTGAGGGTCTGCACCGTACCCTTGCCGAAGGTCTGGCTACCTACCACCAGGCCACGCCCATAATCCTGGATGGCACCGGCAAAGATTTCAGAGGCCGAGGCAGACAGTCGATTGACCAGCACGGTCAGTGGGCCGTCATAGAGCGTGCCGGTTTCGGTGTCGCCATACAGGCTGATCCGGCCACGGGCGTCGCGCACTTGCACGGTGGGGCCGCGGTCGATGAACAGGCCAATCAGTGAATTCGCCTCTTGCAGGGCGCCACCCCCATTGTTGCGCAGGTCGAGCACGATGCCTTCGACGCCTTCACGTTTCAGGATCTCGATTTCTTGCGCCACGTCGCGCGTGGTGCTGCGGTAATCTTCTTCGCCTGCCTGCCAGGCATCGAAATCGACATAGAAGGTGGGAATCTTGATGACCCCGACGCGGTGACGTCCGTCTTCCCGCTCGATCTCGACTATTTCACTGCTGGCGGCCTGATCTTCGAGATTGACCGTATCGCGGGTGATCTCCACGGTGCGCGAGCGGGTCATGTCGATGGCCTGGGCGGGGACCACATCGAGTCTGACCACCGATCCCTTGGGCCCGCGAATCAGATCGACCACCTCATCGAGACGCATGCCGACCACATTGACCATTTCGCCTTCTTCCTGGCCTACGGCAATGATCCTGTCCGCTGGCTCGAGCACGCCGGCCTTGTCGGCAGGCCCGCCGGGAACCAGGCTCGAGACCTTCACATATTCGCCTTCGGTCTGGAGCAGTGCGCCTATGCCTTCGAGCGATAGACGCATCTGAATATCGAAGGACTCGCCCTGACGCGGCGAAAGATATTCGGTATGCGGGTCGACGGTGCCGGTCACTGCCGCCATGAACAGGCCGAAAATATCTTCGGCGTTAGTCTGGCGGACACGGGTCAACTGCCCCTCGTAGCGCTGGCGCAGGTTGTCCTCGATCTGTTCGTCGTCCTGTCCGCTGATGTCCATGGTCAATGCCGCGTTCTTCAGGCGTTTTGTCCAGAGCTCATCCAGCGCGGCTTCACTCTCTGCCCACGGGGCGCCTTCTCGATCCACTTCGAGTCGTTCGTCGCTGTCGAAGCGGTAGTCGAGGCCACCTTCCAGCTGGGCGAGGATCCACTCGAGCCTTGATTCGAGGCGCTCATGGTAGCGTTGGTAGAGCGTAAAGACGCGTTCCAGCTCGCCATCGTAGAGGGCATCGTCCATCCCCGTTTCCAGATCGCGAAAATGGTCCACGTCACGACGCAGGAGATAGGCCCGCTGTGAGTCAAGCACATCGAGATAGCGTTGGAATGCCTGTTCCGACCAGGCATTGTCGAGGCTGACATCCGCATAGTGGCCATAGCGCAGTGACTCGGCGACCTCCGCTGCAGCCTGACGATGGGTATCGGCGGGCTCGGGCTGGGCCAGGGCCGTCACGCTGATGGTCGAGACAAGCGCGATGACGCTCACACGCCGTATAACGGCAATCAGGCTCATCAATGAAGCACTCCCGGTTTCATGTACACTTCTTCCCTAGACTGGCGATCGGCGCGTGAGGTTGCGTCTGCCAAGTTTGGCATTGTAGCAGCCTGTGTCGCCAGACACAGACCCTTCGACGAGGATCGACATGCCCCACGACCCTACCCTAGAACGACTCTTGAACTTCTTGCAGCGCTCACCCACCCCATGGCATGCCGTTGCCAACATGGCTCAGCGTCTCGAACAAGCCGGTTATCGCCGTCTGGATGAGACGCTGTCCTGGCAGTTGTCGCCGGGCGAGCGCATCTACATTACCCGCAATGACTCTTCGTTGGTGGCCATGCAATTGCCTGCCGATCGACTCGAGGCATTACGCATGATCGGGGCGCATACCGATAGTCCCGGGCTGCGCCTGAAGCCGAATGCTGCCCAACAAAATAGCGGGTGGCTCCAGCTCGGGGTCGAGGTGTATGGCGGCGCGCTGCTGGCCCCCTGGTTCGATCGGGATCTTGGCATCGCCGGTCGAGTCCAGGTGCGCCGTGAAGATGGGCGAATCCAAGGGCTACTCCTGAATGTGGAGCGACCCGTCGCCATTGTCCCGAGTCTTGCCATCCATCTCGATCGTGAAGCCAACAATGGGCGGGCGATCAATGCGCAGACACAAATGGCGCCGGTGTTGCTACAGGGCGGCGACAAGGCGGACCTGCAACGCCTCATACAGCGATGGTTGCATGAGCAGCATAACATCGAGAACGCCGACGTTCTCGATTTCGAACTGGCCTTCTATGACGTTCAACCTCCGTCTCGTGTCGGCATGGAGGGGGAGCTGATCGCCAGCGCACGCCTGGATAACTTACTGTCCTGCTTCATCGGCCTCGAGGCGTTGCTTGCATGCGATGGCCGCCAGGGCGCGCTAATGGTCGCCAATGATCATGAAGAAGTCGGTAGTGCCAGTACCAGTGGCGCCCAGGGTCCGCTTCTCAGCGATGTCTTGCGGCGCGTCAATGCGCAGCTCGGGGATCCAAGCGAAGAGGGGTATATCCGCCTCATTCAGGCGTCGCGTATGATTTCTTGCGATAACGCACATGCGCTGCATCCCAATTTCCCCGACAAGCACGATGCTGCCCATGGCCCCGCCATCAATGGTGGCCCGGTGATCAAGGTCAATGCCAATCAGCGCTATGCCACCAACAGTGCGACGGCGGCCATGTTCCGTGATCTATGCCGTGAAGTGGCGGTGCCGGTTCAGACCTTCGTGACCCGAGCCGACATGGGCTGCGGCAGTACCATCGGTCCGATCACGGCGACTCAGTTGGGCGTGCCAACACTGGATATCGGGGTCCCCCAGTGGGGCATGCATTCGATCAGGGAGACGGCCGGTAGTCAGGACGTCGGTTACTTGACCAAGGTGCTGACCGCTTTCTTCAATCGTCCACGATTAAGCTAGGGACCGTTGAGTCAGCGAGAACGAAAACCGCCCGTCGGCAGGCCGACGGGCGGAGAATTCGATTTGGTGGCTACGCCCTGATTCGAACAGGGGACCCCATCATTATGAGTGATGTGCTCTAACCAGCTGAGCTACGTAGCCGTCCAACGGGGGCGAATCTTACCCCTAAGGGCGTGATACGTCAACTCATTCGGGTTCAGACATTGAATCGAAAGTGAATGACGTCACCATCCTGAACCACATAATCCTTTCCCTCCAGACGCCATTTGCCCGCATCCTTGGCGCCTTGCTCGCCACCCAGGGCGACGAAATCGTCGTAGGCAATCACTTCGGCGCGGATGAAACCCTTCTGGAAGTCGGTATGGATCGCCCCCGCGGCTTCCGGTGCAGTGGCACCGACCTTGACGGTCCAGGCTCTTACTTCCTTCACACCCGCGGTGAAGTATGTCTGCAGGCCCAGCAGGGCATAACCGGCGCGAATCACGCGGTCGAGGCCCGGCTCTTCCATGCCCAGTTCCTCGAGGAACATGGCGCGCTCGTCATCTTCGAGCTCGGCGATCTCGGCTTCCAACTGGTTGCACACCGGGACCACCACGGCGCCTTCCTCGGCGGCAATCTCGCGAACGATGTCGAGGTAGGGATTGTTCTCGAAGCCATCGTCGTTGACGTTGGCAATATACATGGTGGGCTTGAGCGTAAGGAAGCCGAAGCTCTTGACCTGCCGCTTCTCGTCGTCGGAAAGCCCGAAACTGCGCAGGGGCATACCCTCGGCCAGGTGCGGCTGGATGCGGTCGAGAATCGCCTTGGTGGCAATCGCCTCCTTGTCGCCGCCTTTGACCACGCGCGTCAGGCGTTGGATTGACCGATCGACGGTATCCAGGTCAGCGAGCGCCAGTTCCATGTTGATGGTTTCGATGTCGGCGTGTGGGTCGACCTGGTTGGCCACGTGGATGACGTTGTCATTGTCGAAGCAGCGCACAACATGAGCGATCGCTTCCGTTTCGCGTATGTTGGCAAGGAACTTGTTGCCCAGGCCTTCGCCCTTGGAGGCGCCCGCCACCAGGCCGGCAATGTCGACGAACTCCATCGTGGTCGGCAGTACCTTCTGCGGCTTGACGATCTCTGCCAGCTTGTCCAGGCGTGGATCGGGCATCGGAACGATACCCACATTGGGCTCGATGGTGCAGAAGGGGAAGTTCTCGGCGTCGATACCGGATTTGGTCAGCGCATTGAAGAGCGTCGATTTACCCACATTGGGCAGGCCGACGATGCCGCAGTTGAAACCCATGATAGTGTCCTGAAAGCGTAGGTCGTGTGGCGAGAGTGACGTGCTTACGGTTTGAAGCTGTGCAGTCGATTCATGGCCTTGGCCATGTCGCCGCCCAGGGCATCGGGAAGCGTGGCCTCGATCTCGACAAGGGCAGCGTCGATGGCTGCGCGCTCTGCCTTGCCGGGGCGACCCAGCACGAAATTGGTGACCTGCCGGGCATCGCCGGGGTGACCGATGCCGACCCGCAAGCGATGAAATGAATTGTCATTGCCCAATGCACGGATGATGTCTCGAAGGCCGTTATGGCCGCCATGGCCGCCACCTTGCTTGTAGCGGGCCGTACCCGGGGCAATGTCCAACTCGTCATGTGCGACGATCAGTTCGTCGGATGCCAGCTTGAAGAACTGGCAAAGCGCGGCGACAGCCGCGCCACTGCGATTCATGAAGGTCTGCGGAAACAGCAAGTGCAGTTCATGTCCGGCATAGTTCACCTTGGCGTAATGGCCAAGGAACTTGCGCTCGGGACGCAGGGGCGTATGGCTATCGCGCGCAATGGCCTCGACCAGCCAGGCGCCAGCGTTGTGCCGGGTGTCGTCGTACTCCGGCCCGGGATTACCGAGGCCGATGATCGCTTTCACTTGGCTCATGCTGACGTCCTGGTGGCCATGGCAACAAGGGAGAAAGTTTACTCGCCCTTGTCATCCTGCTTGGCGTTGGCTTCCGGTGCTTCGGGCTCAGCGTTCGGCTGCGCCTCGTCACCCTCGGCGTTATCGTCGGCCGTACCACGCGTCGGGTGGGTGATGCTCACCACGCCTGAATCGTGCTCTTCCCCATGGGAAAGGGCGACCGAGGAAACGCCGGCCGGAAGGGCCAGGTCGGACAGGTGCAATGTGGCGCCCAGCTCGAGATTGCTGATATCCACTTCCAG
Organism: Litchfieldella xinjiangensis; assembly: GCF_000759345.1. Lineage (GTDB taxonomy): Bacteria > Pseudomonadota > Gammaproteobacteria > Pseudomonadales > Halomonadaceae > Litchfieldella_A > Litchfieldella_A xinjiangensis. The sequence continues at coordinate 656,318 of NZ_JPZL01000001.1, read as the reverse complement.
ATATTCCGGCAGGTCCTTGGGCAGACAGCTGATCTCGATATCGTTGGCCAGCACGTGCAGCACGCCACCGTCATCCTTGATGCCCTTGCACTTGTCTTCGCCCACGACGTGCAGCGGCACGTGCAGCTTCATTTCGTGGGTGGCATCGACGCGCATGAAGTCGGCATGAGTGACCAGCGCCTTGTAGGGGTGGCGCTGCAGATCACGGATGATGACCTGTTCCTTGTTACCATCGACGTCGATATTGATCAGCGAGGAGAAGAACGCTTCGTCCTCGATGGCCTTGTAGAAGGCGGCCTTGTCGATGGTGATCGGCTGGGGAGCCTTTTCGCCGCCGTAGATGATGGCAGCGACTTGCTCGTTCGCACGACGCAGGCGGCGGCTCGCACCTTTCCCCAGCTCCTTGCGAACATTGGCGGTGAGTTGGTAATCGGACATGGGTTTAACCTCATTGGTCAATAAAGGAAAGCGCTACCGCCCGCGACCAGACGATAGCGTTTCCGGGGCCCTTTCGGGCTGCGTATCCCAACACGATGTCGCTTAGTGGAACATCGCGCTGACGGATTCTTCATTACTGACCCGACGGATCGCCTCTGCGATCAGTCCGGCCACGGAAAGTTGACGGATCTTGCCACTGCGGCGGGCTGGCTCCGCCAGTGGAATGGTGTCGGTCACTACCAATTCGTCGAGTACTGAACCCGAAATGTTGTCGACAGCGGGTCCGGACAGGATCGGGTGCGTGGCATAGGCCACCACACGACGTGCCCCGTGATCCTTGAGTGCCTCGGCGGCCTTGCACAACGTACCGGCGGTATCGACCATGTCATCCACGACCACGCAGGTGCGACCTTCGATCTCGCCGATGATGTGCATCACCTGGGCCTGGTTGGCCTGGGGGCGACGCTTGTCGATGATCGCGAGGTCGGCATTGAGCTGCTTGGCGATGGCCCGGGCACGTACCACACCGCCCACATCGGGCGATACCACCACCAGGTCGTCATAGTTCTGGCGCTCGATGTCGTCGAGCAGGATCGGTGAGCCATAGACGTTGTCTACCGGCACATCGAAGAACCCTTGAATCTGATCGGCGTGCAGGTCCATCGTCATGACCCTGTCGACGCCGGCCTTGACCATCATGTCGGCCACTACCTTGGCGGAAATAGGTACACGTGCAGAGCGCACCCGACGATCCTGGCGAGCATACCCGAAGTAGGGTACCACCGCAGTGATACGGGTTGCCGAAGCACGACGCAGTGCATCCACCATCAGGATCAGTTCCATCAGGTTGTCGTTGGTCGGTGCGCAGGTGGACTGCAGGAGGAAGACGTCCTTGCCGCGAACGTTCTCGTTGATCTCTACCGCGATTTCGCCATCGCTGAACTGGCCTACCGTGGCATGACCCAGCCGGTTATCCAGCCCCTCGGCGATTTTTCGAGCGAGGTCGGGATTGGCGTTCCCGGCGAAAACCATCAATTTAGACACGCGCAGCCACCTTTGGAGTCTCAGGAATCTCTGTGGGGGAATGGCGACAGCTCAACGACGCGAGAACTGGCTGGGGTAGCAGGACTCGAACCTGCGAATGGCGATACCAAAAACCGCTGCCTTACCACTTGGCTATACCCCAGTATTCGTCTCGCCTCGGTCGAAACCTCTGCCTTGGCGCCGTTATGGCGTTACGCTCGGGCTCGTGACCGGCATGCCGCCATACTCCAGAGCTGCATGGAGGGGAGAGCGATTGCAGCCCTTCGCCTTGAAGGCGTGCCAGCCAGCATCGACACGCTGCAGAATGCTATCGGCCTCGCACTCGTCAGTCAAACGCGCAAACAGGCAAGCGCCAGTGCCGGTAAGCATGGTCGGGGCGAACCCGGACAGCCATGCATGGGCCCTGGCAATCTCAGGGTAGCGGGCGAAGACCGTTTGCTGGCAGTCGTTGTGCCACGCCAGAGCCCCCCCTTGCAGTGCGCGCGCCATACTAATGGGGGGGGTGTTCCGTGTCAATTGCGGTGCGTTGAACACGCTGGCCGTCGAGACCGTGATACCGGGGTGCAACACCACGAACCAGGGCGTCTCCAACTCGACGGCCGTCAGCACTTCACCGACGCCTTCCGCCCAGGCAGCCTGGCCATGCACGAAAACCGGCACGTCGGCACCCAAGGTCAGGCCGATGGACGCGAGGCGCTCATAGGTAAAGCCAGTCTCCCAAAGGCGATTCAGGGCCAGCAGGGTCGTCGCCGCATTGGAGCTGCCCCCACCCAGGCCTCCTCCCATGGGCAGGCGTTTTTCAAGAGTGATATCCACACCGTACCGGCAGCCGCTCTCCCGTTGTAGGGCGCGGGCTGCCCGTACGACCAGGTTATCTTCAGGGGCGACCCCCGGCAGTGCGGGGGATAAAGTAATGCTGTCGTCGTGTCGCGGGGTGAAGTGCAGGGTGTCCGAGACATCGAGAAACTGAAACAGCGTCTGTAGCGTGTGATAGCCATCCGGACGGCGACCGGTGATATGCAGCATCCGGTTGAGCTTGGCCGGGGCCGGGAGCGTCAAGGTCTCAAGCATCGGGGGCTTCGCCGAGCCGCCATTGGTTGACCACCAGCGTTGCGCGTAAATCGCCATAGGTCATGACCAGCCGGCGGGGTAGCCACAATCCTTTCTGCGTCTCGACCCAGTCGCGATAATCGATCTCCCATCCAGCCTGCTCGAGATACAGCGGGTAACCGCTTTCGTCAGTATTGCGCGTGTATTCGCTCCCTGGGGCTGGCAGTCCACGTACCCAGTGATCCAGCGCCGAGATGGGCAGGGACCAACCCAGCTGTTGTTCCATGAGGGCTTCGGGGGTTTCGGCTTCGAAGCGCCCCTCGCTGGTGGTCAGGCTGACGCGGCCGGGACGGCCCTCCATCAGGTTGCGACCGCTACCGAAAGGCCCGCTGATCAACAGGCGGTAATAGCGGGGATATTGTGCCCAGTCGAGGTTGGCGCTTGTCGATTCCTCAGGGGTGCGCAGTCCGACCTTTCCCGCCAGGGTCCACCGCTGGAGCGCTTCGATATCCTTTACCTGACTTTTCCAGGTCGGCCGTTCTCCCGGTATCGTGGCATCCAGGCTGCGGGTGGCACAGCCCGTCATCAATAGCGTGACCAGAAGGGCCGGAATCAATCTGTTGAGATGAGTCATTGCGTTCCTGTTCCGTCAGTTGGCACGAGGGATTCACGGCCGTAATTCTGGGATGCGTTCGAGCAGGCTGTCGATGGCGGGATGACGTGTGAATCGATCCAGGCTCTCTTCTATCAAGGCTCGGGCCCGGTGTTTTTCGTCGAGTGCCCACAACACCTCAGCCAGATGGGCGGCGACTTCCTGATCCGGCATGGTGGCATATGCACGTTCGAGATAAGGCAGGGCGCGCGCATCATCGCCCTGCTTGTGATAGACCCAGCCCAGACTATCGAGGATCGCAGCGTTGTCGGGAGAGAGGCGGTAAGCGCGCTCGACCAGGCGCTGTGCTTCGTCGAGCCGATCGGTCATGTCGGCCAGGGTATAGCCCAGCGCATTGAGCGCCATGGCGTGGTCGGGTTGTCGCTCGATGATGTGGCGCAGGTCGGCTTCCATGGCCGCCAGATCGCCTTGCTCGAAGGCCCGCATGGCGCGCATGTAGCGCAGCTCATGAGCCTCCGGGTTCTGTGACAGTTCCCGTCTCAGCAAGGCATCGGCATCGGCCTTGCGATCCTGTTGATCCAGCAATTCGACTTCCAGTGTCGTCAAGCCGCTGGCGTAGTCCTCGTGTCGCAGGCGCTCGATTTGTAGAAAGTCACGGGCGTCGCCCAGGCGGTCGGCCTCGACCAGCATTTGCGCGGCGAGCAGGCGGGATTGGAGGAAGCCGTCTCCCGGCGGTACCTGGCGGTAATAAAGCAGGGCGTTATCGACTTCACCTGCCTCGGCCGCGATATTGCCTAGCAGCATGAATACCTGGGGGGCGGGCTTGCCGCCTTCCACCATGGGAAGCAGGAGGCGTTTCGCCGGTCCCGGGTAGCCCTCTTCGAGATACAGTTGTGCCAACGCCAGGCGCAGTTCCTGATTGTCTTCATGGCGCTTCAGCAGCGCGTTGAGTTGCGATTCGGCTGCTTCGACATTGGATAGCTGCAGCTCGACCTGGGCGGCCAGCAGGAGAAAGCGCCCATCATCCGGCGCGATCTCGATACCGCGCCTGGCCGCTTCTCGTGCTCCGATGAGGTCCTGTTGCTGCATCGCGATCCGGGTTCTCGCCAGCCACAAGGCCGGCAGTTCGGGGTGCGAGCGGGCCAGGGTTTCGAGTCGCGATTCGGCACGTCCCAGTTCGCCGCTTGCCGCCTCGAGCAGGGCGGTGGCCAGGATAGCGTCGTAGTGGTGAGGTTGATCACTGCCGGGGTGGCGTGCCAGGTAGTCGCGCAAGCGTTCGAGTAGCGGCGCCAGTTCGACATCCTGTTCTATTGCTTGCTCGGAAAAATTGGCGAGCTCGCCATGGATTCCCCGTTCGCTGAGGGCCAGGCGCTGTTCGAGGCTGGTTACCCAGTCGCCACGCTGCAGGGCGAGGCTGGACAGCAATCGTGTGGGAGCCTCGGCATCGGGAGCCAGGGTTTGCCAGCGCTTGGCGCTACGCTCGAGGAGTTCGGGGTCGTTGGCAAAGCGGGCCGCCAGCGTGGCACGTTCGACCAGGGCCAGGGAGTCGTAGCGATCGGCGACCTGTAGATAGCCATGGCTGGCTTGTCGATAATCGCCGCGCTGCCCGGCGAACTCGGCTGTCAGAAGTGTGGCAAGGCTTTCACCGTCGAGGCCGCTGGAGACCGGGGGCGCCTTGGCCAGGGGGTCTTCGGCCGGGGCGAGGGAAGAGGTTGGCGTGCTTTGGCAGCCATGGGTCAATAAAGCCATCGGTATCGACAGGGCTGCCAGGATCAAGCGTGCGCGCATGGGTGCCTCGTTAATTTAGCCAGGCATTCAGCATAACGGCTTGGCGTGATCGGTCAACGACAATGCAGACGCCACCCATCTTTAGGGCTGTGTTAGAATACGCGCCTTACGGCCCGATGGCCGTGCGACTCGCTTGTAAATCCTGAGCCAAGATCTTGACTTAATGACGCTTCTCGCCCTGGGAATCAATCACAAGACCGCTGCCGTAGAGGTGCGCGAGCAGGTCGCTTTTACCCCGACGCAGCTCGAAGTCGCGCTGAGCGAACTGCGTGCCCTGCCTGACGTCACAGAAGCGGCGGTCCTCTCGACCTGCAATCGTACGGAGCTCTACTGCGTGACCGAGTCACGCGGCGAGAAGGCGATCCTCGAGTGGCTGGGCCGGTTTCATGATCTGAAGGTCGAAGACCTGTCCAGAAATGCCTACCACTATCTCGACAACGATGCCGCACGCCATTTGATGCGTGTCGCGGTGGGGCTCGACTCCATGGTTCTGGGTGAACCCCAGATCTTGGGTCAGCTCAAGGATGCCTACCAGACGGCGCGTCGCTATCACGGCCTCGGAGGCGAGCTGGAGCGTCTTTTCCAGCACACCTTTTCCGTGGCCAAGCAGGTGCGCACCGAAACCGGCATCGGTGAGAACCCCGTCTCGGTCGCCTATGCGGCCGTGAGCATGGCTAGCCGTATATTCGAGGACTTTTCGCGGCAGCGCGCGCTGTTGATCGGGGCGGGCGAAACCATCGAACTGGTCGCCCGTCATCTTCGCGAAGCCGGTATCTGTGAATTGATCGTTGCCAACCGTACCCGGGAGCGTGCCGAGGAACTGGCCAGCGAGTTTTCTGCCGAGGCCATTTCGCTCAACGAAATCCCGGAGGCGCTGGTGCGGGCCGATATCGTGATTTCATCGACGGCGGCGCCGCTGCCGATCCTGGGCAAGGGCATGGTCGAGGCCGCCATTCGGCGTCGTCGCCACCGGCCCATCTTCATGGTCGATATTGCCGTGCCGCGCGATATCGAACCCCAGGTCGGCGAGCTCGGTGATGTCTTCCTTTATACCGTCGACGACCTGCATGAGGTGATCGAAGAGAATCGGCGCCATCGTCAGGTGGCGGCCGACCAGGCCGAAGCGCTGATCGAGCAAGGGGTCGGTCACTGGGTTCACGAGCGTCGGGTGCGCGGAGCCGGCGATCTGATTCGTCGCTATCGTGAGCAGGGAGAAGCCCTGCGGGCCGCTGCTGAAGCCCAGGCGCTGGCCCAACTGGCCAAGGGCGACGACCCTCAGAAAGTCATTGCCCGTCTTTCGCGCCAACTTTCGAACAAGCTCATGCATGGGCCCACCACCCGTCTTCGCGAAGCGTCCGGCGCCGAGCGCCACGATGTGGTGGGCGCGGCCGAGGCGCTGCTGATCGACCCGGCAGCGCCTCCACAGGATCCCTGAGGGCGAGACTCGCCCGGCTTTCGAACCCGCTCGCGCCCAACAATCAACAGGATTCTCAATGAAAGCGACACTTCGCCAGCGCCTGGATTCCTTTCACGAACGCTTCGAAGAGCTTTCCGCTCTACTTGCCGAGCCCGATGTCATCGCCGACCAGGGCAAGTTTCGTGATTATTCCCGCGAGTATGCCGAGCTCGAAGAGCTGGTAGCGGCCTGGCAGCGCTATCGCAATGTCGAGGCCGATATCGAGGCGGCCGAGCAGCTCAGCCATGACAGCGATCCGGAAATGCGCGAAATGGCCGAGATGGAACTGGAAGAAGGGCGGTCGCGACTGGAAGGGCTGGAGGAGGAACTCAAGCGCTTGCTGGTGCCCCGGGATCCCGATGATGGCCGCAATGTCTTTCTCGAGGTTCGGGCCGGCACCGGAGGCGACGAGGCTGCATTGTTTGCCGGGGACCTGTTCCGCATGTACTCGCGCTACGCCGAAAAGCAGGGCTGGAAAGTCGAGGTGATCAGTGCCAGCCACGGCGAAATGGGGGGCTACAAGGAAATCATCGCGCGCGTTCGTGGCGAGGGAGCCTACGCCCAGCTCAAGTTCGAGTCGGGGGCCCACCGTGTGCAGCGTGTCCCGGCGACCGAGTCCCAGGGGCGTATCCATACCTCGGCCTGTACGGTGGCGGTCATGCCCGAAGTCGATGAAGTGACCGATATCGACATCAACCCCAACGACCTGCGAGTCGACACCTTTCGCTCCAGCGGCGCTGGCGGTCAGCACGTCAATACTACCGATTCGGCGATCCGCATCACACACCTGCCCAGCGGGGTCGTGGTGGAATGCCAGGAGGAGCGCAGCCAGCACAAGAACCGGGCCAAGGCAATGTCGCTGCTGGCGGCACGACTCAAGCAATCGGCGCTAGACACTCAGCGCCAGCAGCAAGCGGATACCCGCCGTTCATTGGTGGGTTCGGGCGATCGTAGCGAGCGCATCCGTACCTACAACTTCCCTCAAGGCCGCCTGACCGATCACCGCATCAACTTGACCCTCTACAAGCTGGGTGAAGTCATGGGCGGCGAACTGAGCGAAGTGATTGGGCCGCTCGTCAACGAATATCAGGCCGAGCAATTGGCCGCTCTTCAGGACGCCTGATGCGCCTGGATACCTTGTTGCTGCGTGCCGCGCGCCGCCTGAGCGAATCGGGCTCGCCCAGCCCGCGGCTGGATGCCGATGTGCTCCTGTGCCATGTCATGCAGGTAGAGCGAAGCTGGCTTTATACATGGGGAGATCGTCAAGCCGAGCCGTGGGTACAGGCGCGTTTCGAAGCGCTGATTGCGGCCCGGGCCCAGGGTTGGCCGGTCGCCTACCTGACCGAAGAGCGGGAATTCTGGGGGCTACGCTTGATGACGGGGCCTTCGACCTTGATCCCTCGCCCCGATACCGAAAGGCTGGTAGAAGCGGCTCTGGCCCAAGCCGACTCCGAGTCGGGCCGATTCCTCGATCTGGGTACGGGCACGGGGGCGGTGGCTCTGGCCTTTGCCTGTGAGCGTCCGACCTGGGAGGTCGTGGCAGTGGATCGTGAGCCGGCCGCCGTGGCCCTCGCCAAGGCCAACGCCCAGCGCCATGGACTCACTCGTGTCGAGATACTGATCAGCGATTGGTTCGAAGCGTTGGGAAAGCGGCAATTCGCGATCATCGTGTCCAATCCGCCGTATCTTGCCTCCGACGACCCCCATCTGGCCCTGGGTGATGTCCGCTTCGAACCGCGCTCCGCGCTGGTGGCTGGAAAACAGGGACTGGCCGATCTGGAAGCGCTTGTCGATACCGCGCGCGATCAACTCGAGCCTCATGGCTGGCTAATGTTGGAGCATGGCATGCAGCAGGGGGCGGCAGTACGCAGTGCCCTGGAGGCAGCAGGTTACGAACAGATCGAAACGGTCTGCGATCTCGAAGGACGTGATCGGGTGACCCTGGGCCGCTGGCCGGCCACGACCGAGCGTTGAAGGGGGAGCGTGCGTTACGCTGGAGGACGCAGGCGGCTGTGTGGTAATACTTAAGACGGGGGATGGCTCAGTCATCCTTGCTCGGCAAAGTGCATTCCACGATACAAAAAACTATAAACCTCTGGATTTGTGGTGCATCTTGCCATGACACGTCTTTATGCCATTGGCTCGGACCGCACATTACAATGAAAGCCAAGACTCGTTCACTGGATCGTATCGACCTCAAAATCCTGCGTTGCCTGCAAGAAAACGCGCGCATTTCCTATGTCGACCTCGCTTCCCAGGTGGGGCTCTCCACGACCCCATGCCTGGAGCGCGTCAAGCGGCTGGAGCGTAGTGGCATTATACGCGGCTACAAGGCCGTGCTGGATCCCAAGGCACTCAAGGCCAATCTGCTCGTGTTTGTCGAAATTAGTCTCGAGACGCAATCGCCGACGGTATTCGATGAATTCCGGCGCGCCGTCAGCACGCTTCCCCAGATACAGGAGTGCCATCTGGTTTCCGGCCAATTCGATTACATACTCAAATGTCGGATCCCCGAAATGGCAGCCTATCGACAGTTGCTGGGCGATGTCGTTCTGACACTGCCCGGCGTCAAGGAATCCAAGAGTTACGTCGTGATGGAGGAGGTCAAGGAGGAGTTTGCCTTGCATATCCCCGATATCGACCAGCTCGACGACAAATAGGGCGGAGGCCCAACGTCGCCATGAACGATGAAGCGCTATTGCGATACAGCCGCCAGATCATGCTGGATGCCATCGATGTCCACGGCCAGGAGCGCCTGCTTGCAAGTCACGCGCTTGTGGTGGGTGCCGGTGGTCTGGGCTCACCCGTGGCGCTCTATCTGGCCGCTGCCGGCGTGGGACGCCTGACCATTGCCGATGCCGATGAGGTGGAGCTGTCGAACCTGCAGCGACAAGTGGCCCACCGCCAGGCCGACCTGGGACGCAACAAGGCTGAGTCCGCACGTGAGGCGGCGCAAGCGCTCAACCCTGACTGCGATATCCAGGCGGTGACTCGCCATCTCGAGGGAGATGCGCTGACGGCTCTGGCCCGCGAGGCCGATATAGTACTGGACTGTACCGATCGTTTTTCCAGTCGTTACGCCATCAATCGCGGCTGCTTGCAAGCAGGGGTGCCCCTCGTGTCGGGTGCGGCGATTCGCTTCTCTGGACAGCTCGCGGTTTTCGACCCGCGCGATCCCGACAGTCCCTGTTATGCCTGCCTGTATCCCCCCCGGCAGGGGGAAGCACAGGACGACGAGTTGCGCTGTGCCGAAAACGGGGTCGTGGCACCGTTGGTGGGCCTAATTGGCTGCTTTCAGGCACTCGAGGCCATGAAATTGCTAAGTGGTGCGGGAACGGCGCATCGCGGACTTTCCACCTTTGATGGGATGCGAGGCGAATGGCGGCATTTCAAGGTGCCGCGCGATCCGGCGTGTTCGGTCTGCGGTACGCGCTGATGCCTGGCGACGGAGCTTCGCCGTGGCCAGCGCTTTCGCCAAGGCGTTATCGAATACTTGACAGGTCAAGGTGGTCTGGTGTCAGACTGTTCAGCATGGGGTCGCTTTGATGGCCTTTATTTCAATAAGTGTGGTTAAAGAATTCAACAACAATAATGGCGGAAAAGAACGAGCCCGCCCGTAAGGAATCCAATGACCTCCGCTGCATTGCATCGCCCCGCGTCTTACTATCAGGACAGTATCGCTGTCACGGCAGGCCCCTTTCCGGCGCTGGAGGAGTCGCGGCGCGCCGATGTCTGCATCATCGGCGGCGGGGTCACCGGTTGCTCGGCGGCACTCCATCTGGCGGAGCGGGGCTATTCCGTGGTGTTACTGGAAGCCGCCGAGGTGGGGTACGGTGCCTCGGGGCGTAGCGGAGGACAGATCCTGCCTGGCCTGGGCACCGATATCGCGACCGTCGAGAAGGCGCTGGGAAAGTCTCGGGCACGGGATATCTGGGAAATGAGTCGTGAGTCGGTTCGCCTGACGGCCGCTCTGATCGAACGACATGGCATTCCCTGCGATCTGGCCTGGGGCTACCTGCACGCTGCGGTAAAGTCGCGCCATGTCGAGGAACTCAAGGCATTCCAGGCGCGCCTGGCCACTGACTACGATTATCCTGCCCTGCAATGGCTCGAAGGCGCGTCCCTCCAGGAACATGTGGTCACCAACGCCTATCCCGGTGCGCTTTACGACGCCGAGGGCGGTCACCTCCATCCCCTCAATTACACCCTCGGGCTGGCCCGCGCAGCGCAGCACGCCGGGGTGCGCATCCATGAGCACAGCCCGGCTGTCGAAGTGCACCCGGGCCAACCAGCCCAGGTCGCGACCCCAGGCGGTCGTGTTACTGCCGACTACGTCATCGTGTCCACCAACGCATATCGAGGGGAGGGATTGCTTCCGGACCTGGATGGTCGGATCATGCGCGCTGCCAATTACATGATCGCTACCGAGCCGCTCAGCGAGGCCCAGGTAGCGAAGGTACTGCCCAGTAACGACGCGCTATCCGATGCCAACTTCGTGCTCGATTATTATCGACTCTCCGCGGATCGACGTCTGATTTATGGCGGCGAGGTCAGTTACGACGGGCGTGAGCCTCGCCAGCTTCGTGAGCGCATGGACGCCAAGATGGCGCGCCTGTTCCCGGTGCTCGAGGGAATCGGTATCGATTATCGATGGGGGGGCGACGTGGCGATCACCCTCAACCGCGCCCCGGATTTCGGCCGTGTGGGTTCCAATGTGTATTACGCACACGGTTATTCAGGGCATGGCATGTCACTGGCAGGCCTGGCGGGACAGTTGCTGGCCGAGACGATCTCTGGACAGAGCGAGCGCTTCGACATCTTCGCCGCGATGCCGCATCGGAGTTTTCCGGGTGGCAAATGGCTGCGGACCCCGCTGCTGGTATTGGCTACCCAATTCTATAAATTGCGCGATCGGCTGTAACCAGCGGTACCAGCCTGTTGTCGACACGCACAGGAGAGTCGAGTCATGACCCCGTCCCCCTTGGCCCCCGAACCGGGCACCCGTGAACCGGATGCGCCACGTGACACCGATAATGCTGCACGCGAGGCCTCTTCGATCGAGCTGTTGGGCCTGCACAAGCGGTTCGGCAAGGACACGGTCGCGCTTGACGGGGTCGACCTGACCATCCGTGCCGGAGAGTTCTTCACCTTGTTGGGTCCATCGGGATGCGGCAAGACGACCTTGCTGCGCATTCTTGCCGGCCTGGAAGAACCCGATAGCGGCAGCCTGAAGATCGGCGGGCTAGACATCACCGATACGCCGCCCCACAAGCGCAGCGTCAATACCGTATTTCAGTCCTACGCGCTGTTCCCCCATCTTTCCGTACGCGACAACCTGGCCTTCGGGTTGCGCATGCTGGGCCTGCCGGCGGCCGAGCGCGAGGCGCGGGTCGCGCGCATTGCCGAATTCATCCAGCTCAACGATCTCGTGGACCGCAAGGTCGACCAGCTTTCGGGAGGCCAGCGTCAGCGCATTGCCCTGGCACGTGCACTGGTCTGCGAGCCGGATGTCCTGCTGCTCGACGAGCCGCTTTCTGCGCTGGATGCAGGGCTTCGAAGCCAGCTTCAGGTCGAGTTGTTGCGGGTACAGAAGCGCCTGGGCATGACTTTCGTGTTCGTTACCCACGATCAGCAGGAAGCCATGGTCATGTCGGACCGTATTGCCGTGCTCGATAGCGGCAATATTCAGCAGGTCGGCCCGCCACGCGAAGTCTACGAGCGGCCGGTCAATGCTTTCGTGGCGCGTTTCATGGGCCATGACAACCTGTTTCCCATCACGCGCCGCGCCGAAGGCGGGTGGCTCACGACCGAGTTGGGTGACCTCAGATGCGACGGCGAGGGCGCGGGCGACTTGCTGTTGATCCGCCCCGAAACGCTGGATCTGCTGCCTGGCGAACAGCCTGGTGAGAATCGCTTGTTGGCTACGGTCGGCGAACGGCTCTATCGCGGCAGTCATGCCGAATACCGTTTGGATATCGGCCAGACCAGCCTTCAAGCCACGGTCAATAACCGCGGTAGGCACCTACCCGAGGTCGGTGAGCGGATTACCGTCACCGTTGCGGCGGACGATCTCGTGACCCTGGGCAAGTAAGGAGCGCGGACATGGCTTATTCCGGTGTACGCCCCACGACGCGTAGTCGCGCCATGGTCAGCGAGACGCGTCACCTGTTGTTTACCGTGGCGCCTGGCGCCGTCTGGATCGTGATCTTCCTGGTCCTGCCAAGTGCCTACCTGATGAGCGTGGCCTTCATGAGCACGGGCATCTACGGCCTACCCGAGTTGCCGCTATCGCTGGAATCGTTTCGCCGGTTGGCGGGGTTCGGCTTTCTGGGCTGGAGTCCGGGTAATATCTACACGCTGTTGCGCTCGCTCTGGCAGACGCTGGTGTCGACGGCGTTGGTGATGGTGGTGGCCTATCCCATCGCCTATTACATCACCACCTGCCGCGAGCGCTGGCGTCCGATCATGCTGCTGCTGGTGGTCGTACCGTCGTGGACCAACCAGGTCATTCGCACCTTCGGCTGGATGAACCTGTTGGCGCCGGGCACGCCGCTGGCCAACCTGGCAGAGCTGGTCGGCTTCATTCCGCCTAACATGGGCCTTTATCCCTCTAACTTTGCCGTCACCTTGGGCTTGGTCTACAACTTCCTGCCATTCATGGTGTTGCCGTTGTATGCGGCCTTCGAAAAGCTCGATACCGCCCAGGTCCAAGCCGCTCAGGACCTCTACGCTTCGCCGGTTCGCGCCTTCTGGCACGCCGTCTTTCCCCAGACCTTGCCGGGGTTGCTGGCGGGTACGGTGCTGGTGGCCATTCCCGCCTTTGGGATGTATGTGATTCCGGAGCTGCTGGGTGGCGGCAAGGGCATGATGCTTGGCAATCTCGTTGCCAACCAGTTTGCCGGCAGTGCCAATTGGCCACTGGGTGCTGCGGGAGCCATCCTGATGCTGATTGCCACTTTTATCGGTCTTTTCGCCATGCGTCGCATCGGCAAGCGGCTGGGTGGCGGTGAGGAGGTGGTGATATGAAAAAACGCACCCTCAGGCGGGGATTGACTGCCATCTGGTGGCTGATCCTGATCTTCCTTTATCTGCCGCTCGCGGTGGTCGTGCTGTTCTCGTTCAATTCGGCCAATAGTGCCGCCAGCTTCACTGGGGTGTCCTTGCGCTGGTACAAGCGCTTGATGGGCAATGAAGAGATTCTGTCGGCGCTGAGCAATAGCTTGATCCTGGCCATCGTTTCCTCGGCCGTCGCCTTGGTCATCGGCTGTCTTATTGGTTATGGCATGTATCGTCACAGGCACCGCAAACTGGGTTGGCTGATCGTGTTGATCTACTTGCCGATCGTATTGCCCGATATCGTATTCGGTATTTCCGAAATGGCCTTCTTTGTGCAGATTCATCGCATGACCGGCCTGCTGCAGCCAGGGCTTGGCACCATGATCATTGCCCACGTGACGTTCCAGATTCCGTTCGTGGCGCTGATTGTCTATTCGCGCTTCGTGGGGCTCGATCCTACGTTGTTCGAGGCGGCCAAGGATCTCTATGCTTCTCCGGCGCAGCGCGCGTTTCACTTCATGTTGCCGACCATCAAACCGGCGCTCATTTCGGCCTTCTTCCTCTCCTTTACGCTGTCGGTAGACGATTTCGTCATCAGCTTCTTCACGGCAGGTCCCGATAGTGCGACGCTTCCCATCTATATCTGGGGTGCTATCAAGAAGGGGGTCTCACCCGAGATCAACGCCATCGCGACGTTGATGATCGGTGCAGTAACGATTGCCGCCATACTGAGTCTGTTGTTCAGCCACCGCCGGCAGCCATAGGCGGTTTACGAAGGGAACGAAAGGAGAACGATTGATGAAAAACGTCACGACGCGTTTAGCCGTTTCCCTGGGCAGCCTGTTGTTGGTTGGGGCTGCACAGGCTCAGGAGAACCGCCTGTACCTGTTCAACTGGACGGAGTACATGGACCCAGAAATCATTGAGGCCTTCGAAGAAAAATACGATGTCGAGGTAGTGCAAAATTACTTCAATTCCTTGCCGGAGATGTTTGCCAAGCTCAATGCCGGTGGCGTGTCCCAATACGACATCATCGTTCCTTCCAACTACTATATCCCTCGTCTGATCGAAACTGGTCTGGTGCAAAAGCTGGACAAGCCCAAGCTGTCGAACCTCGGCAATGTCATGGAGCAGTTCCAGAACCCGAGCTATGACCCCGACAGCGAATACAGCGCGCCTTATCAGTGGGGAACCACGGGGATCATCTATAACACCGAGACGTTCCCCGAGGCACCCAAGAGCTGGTCGCTGCTCTTCGATCCCGAGGTCAATCCGAGCCACCCGTTTGCCTTGATGGGCGACGGCCAGGTCAGCATGGGCAGTGCCTGTGCCTACCTGGGGCATGGCTATGATTGTACGGACATGTCCGGATGGCGTGAGGCAGCGCAGCTGCTGATCGATACCAAGGGACGCGATAATTTCAGCGGGTTCGTCGATGGCACCCCGGCGCTCCAGCAACTGGCACGCGGCGTCGCGCATGTGGGGCTGAGCTACAACGGTGATTATCTGTTCTTCAAGGAGGAAGACCCCGAGACCTTCGAGACCATCGATTTCATGCTGCCCGACGAGGGGGCAGAGATGTGGGTGGATGCGATGCTGATTCCCAGCGAGGCACCCAACCCCGACATGGCGCACAAGTTCATCGATTTTATCCTCGATGCCGAAATCGGTGCCCAGCTTTCGAACTACAACTACTATGCCAGCCCCAACGCTGCTGCCGAGCCCCATCTGGACAAGGTGTTGACACAGCCGCCGGTCCAGCCGAGCGAAGAAGACATGGAGCGGTTGCGGTTCACGCCGAGCCTGTCTGGCGATCAACTGCAGAACTTCCAGCAGCTGTGGTCTGAGGTACAGGCGCGGTGAGGTGGCCGGCCCCGGTCGTACGACCGGGGTTGCGCCCGGGCGACATCAAGGATTGCGTATGAGTAACCCTAACGAAGTGAATGGCCTGAACGAATGGTTCAGGAACCGTGGCATTACCGAAGTCGAGTGCCTGGTCACCGACCTGACCGGCCTCCTCAAGGGCAAGATCATGCCCGCGAGCAAGTACATACATGGTGGACGGCCCCGTTTGCCCGATTCGATCTTCATTCAGACCGTCACGGGGGGCTACCCGGATGACGATGAGATTCGTTTCTGGAATCCCGCCGAACGGGACATGGAGCTGGTCCCGGATCCTGACGCCGTGTACCTGGTTCCCTGGGCGGAAGATCCCACCGCGCAAATCATCCATGATTGCTACTATCTCACTGGTGAGCCGGTAGAGTTATCGCCCCGCTATGTGCTCAAGCGGGTGCTGGAGCTCTACGAAGCCCGAGGGTGGAAGCCGGTGGTGGCGCCCGAGGTCGAGTTCTATCTGGTCAAGACCAATACCGACTCCGACTATCCGCTGGAGCCGCCCATCGGTCGTTCTGGGCGACAGGAGAGCAGCCGACAGTCGTTTTCCATCGATGCCGTCAATGAGTTCGACCCGCTATTCGAGGAGATGTACGACTACTGCGAAGCGATGGGGCTCGATCTGGATACGCTGATCCATGAGGAAGGGGCGGGCCAGATGGAAGTCAATTTCCAGCATGGCGATCCGCTGATCCTGGCCGACCAGGTCATCATGTTCAAGCGCACGCTGCGCGAGACGGCACTCAGGCATGGTATGTATGCCACCTTCATGGCCAAACCCATGGCCAATGAGCCGGGTAGCTCCATGCATATTCATCAGAGCCTGATGGACCTGAGCGGCAAGACGAACCTGTTTGCCGGGGACGATGGCCAGCCCAGTCGTCTGTTCAATCATTTCATCGGCGGTTTGCAGACGTACATGCCGGCCGCGATCCCGTTCTTCGCTCCCAACGTCAATTCCTACCGACGATTGATGCGTAACGAAACCAGTGGTTCGGCGCCCGTCAATGTCGAGTGGGGGCTCGATAACCGAACCGTAGGGCTGCGCGTGCCGGTGGACTCCCCTCAGGCGACCCGAGTCGAGAACCGACTCGCCGGTGCCGATGCCAATCCTTACCTGGCAATGGCGGCCTCGCTGGCCTGTGGCTATCTCGGCATGCTGAGTCAACTCGAACCCCGTCCGCCGATGGTCGGCTCGGCCTGGTCGGGTGGCAACAAGCTCCCCGACGACATCGGTCCCGCCCTGGATGCGCTTCGTGAGTGCAAGCCCTTGGCCGATCTACTGGGTGAGCGATTCATAAACAGTTACCTGGCCGTCAAGCGTGCCGAGCATCGCGCCTACTTCCAGGTCATCAGTTCTTGGGAGCGCGAACATCTGCTGTTGCGGGTGTAAGCCGACCTCGAGTGTCCGTCCAAAACGATAAGGAAAACAGCATGGTCCTTCGATCTTCTCGACGCGTCGCAGCACTGGGGTTGAGTTTCTGTCTGGCCGCCCCCGCCTTTGCCCAGGAGCAACAGCTCAACCTCTTCAATTGGTCCGACTACATGGATCCGGCCCTGATCGAAGAGTTCGAGGCCGAAACCGGCATTGAAGTGGTCCGCAATTACTTCAACTCCAATGCCGAGATGTTTTCCAAGCTCACTGCCGGTGGCGACGCCCAGTACGACATTATCGTGCCGTCGGGCTACTTCATGCCCCGTCTCATCGGCGCGGGGCTGGTTCAGCCACTGACGGAAAACGATGAACCATTGTCCGGGCGTGACGCGATCCTCGCGGAGTTCCAGACCCCAAGCTACGACCCGGAAGGGCGCTATACCGTACCTTACCTATGGGGCATGACGGGTATCGCTTATAACACCGAAGTTTGGCCTGACCCGACACCGAGCTGGGGCTTGCTCTATGACCCCGAGGTCAATGACGATCAGCCTTTTGCGCTGCTCAAGGGTGATGCCCAGTTCACCTTCGGCACCGCATGCGCTTACCTGGGGTTTGGGTTCGATTGTGTCGGCCAGGAGCCGTGGGTCGAGGCAGCCAAGCTGGTCAGGGAGACGAACAAGCGCGACAACTTCGTCGGCTTCGTGGATGCCACCGCGACGATAGAGCAACTGGCGCAAGGCACGATCCAGGCGGGCATCGCCTATAACGGCGATTTGGCTAACAAGCTGGCCGAATCGGAAGAGACCTACGGCAAGATTGGTTTCTTCATTCCCGAGGAGGGCTCCCAACGCTGGGTCGACGTGCTGGCCATACCGGCCAGGGCACCGCATCCGGATGCTGCGCGCGCGTTCATCGACTTCATGTTGCGCCCTGAAGTGGCTGCTCGGCTAGCGAACTACAATCGCTATACGACACCCAACGAGAAAGCGCTGGAACTGGTCGATGCGGCCCTGCGCGAGCCTCCCGTCATGCCCGATGAGCAAACCCGTCAGCGCCTGGTCTCGACGCCCTCGGTAAGTGGCGAGCAGTTGCAGCTGCTTCAGGAACTATGGAACGAAGCGCGCAGCCGCTAAATCCACCTGTCCCTTCAAGAGACACGTCCGCCCTTGGGTAGGGCGTGTTTCACTCATTCTCGAGCTGGAGGACGTCAATGTCCAAGCCCGATACGTCCCATGTGGCGTCTTATTATGCGGCTTCTGCCAATCCCGCGCCGGCGCGCCCGGCACTCGAAGGCGAGCTGACCTGCGATATCTGCGTGGTCGGTGCCGGTTTCACGGGCATTTCGTCAGCGCTGCACCTGGCCGAGAAGGGGCTGAACGTCATCGTTCTCGAAAGCGCCCGGGTGGGTTTTGGGGCGTCGGGCCGCAATGGCGGCCAGATCGTCAATAGCTACAGCCGCGACATGGACGTGATCGAGGATAAGTACGGCCTGGATGCGGCGCGGGCGCTTGGCGACATGGCGTTCGAGGGCAACCGTATCATTCGCGAACGTATCGCCCAGTACGGCATCGAGTGCGATCTGAAAGGCGGTAATCTTTTCGCTGCCTGTAACGCCAAGCAGCTCAAGGGATTGATCGAACACAAGGCACTTTGGGAGCGCTTTGGACATAATCAGCTGGAGCTGCTCGAGGGAACAGACCATCAGCGCGAGGTACAGAGCGAGCGTTATGTCGGTGCGCTCGTCGATCACTCCGGTGGGCATCTGCACCCGTTGAACCTGGTACTTGGCCAAGCGGCTGCCTTCGAGTCGCTGGGGGGTGTCATCTATGAGCAGACACCGGTCGTCGAGCTGATCCATGGCCAGCCGGTACGCCTGAAAACCCCGCGGGGGGAAGTGCGCGCCGAACGTGTGGTACTTGCCGGTAACGCATACATGCAACAGCTGATCCCCCAGCTCGAGAGCAAGAGCATGCCCTGCGGGACCCAGATCGTGACGACTGCGCCACTCAACGAGGCCCAGGCAAGCGCCTTGCTGCCCAATGACATGGCCGTCGAGGACTGCAATTACCTGCTGGATTACTACCGCCTCTCGGCCGATCGCCGTTTGATCTATGGCGGAGGGGTAAATTACGGGGGACAGGATCCGGCCAGTATCGAGGGAGTGATTCGGCCCAAGCTGGAAACCACCTTTCCTCAACTGAAGGGCATACAGATCGACTATGCCTGGAGCGGCAATTTCCTGATGACGCTCAACCGATTGCCTCAGTTCGGTGTGCTCAATGACAACGTCTACTATGCACAGGGATATTCTGGCCATGGGGTGACCTGTACCCACCTGGCCGGTCGCCTGATTGCCGAAGTCATGACTGGGCGCTCCGAGCGTTTCGATGCCTTCGCGGGCCTGCCGCACCTGCCTTTCCCCGGCGGTCGACTGCTGCGTGTACCGCTCTCGGCAATGGGAGCCTGGTACTACCAGACGCGGGATGCGCTGGGTATCTAGCCATATGGGGCGGACAATGTCGTCACTCAGCGACAATCCCGAGAAGAATACGGAAACAGTGTTCAAAAATAGCGCCTCGGTCTTTACGACCGGGGCGTTTTGCATACACTGGCGAAATCTCAGCGCAACACAGCGGAGCGGGGCGCTCCGTTACCCAGTCGCATTGCCTGGAGCTTGGTACCGTATTCGGTCAGTCTTCGGGAGGAAGTCATGGACAAGTCAATCGTAGTCGGTAGCACCCTTGCCGTCTTCGGGCTCGGCGGGTTGGCCGTCGGCGCCTATCAGGTGCAGGAGTATGCGTCGCCCTCGGCTCCCGAGTACGCCGATATCCTTGCCGTTGCACCGGTGACGCGTCAGGTGGAGACCCCGCGCGAGGTCTGTAAGGATGTCGTCGTGCAACAACGTGCGGCAAGCCGCGATCCCAATCGCATTGTTGGTACGGCGGCGGGTGCCATCGTCGGTGGCCTGTTAGGCAATCAGGTAGGAGGCGGTAGTGGAAAGACGTTGGCCACCGTGGCTGGCGCGGTTGGGGGCGGGTTTGCCGGACGAGAGGTGCAGGAACGTATCGAGGCCGGACAGACAACCACCACGACCCGTCGCCAATGCCACACCGTGAACGATATTCATGAGGAGACGCTGGGCTATCAAGTCGAGTACCGCTATCAGGGCCAGGTTCATCAGGTGCGTCTCGAGGACGCTCCCCCACGGAGAACGCGTGCGAATGCTCCAGGGACAACCCCAGTGGAATAATCCTGCCGACATGGCCCAAGGCTAGGTTAGCTTCGAGTCCCGTACGCGATACGCCCGGCCATGGCCGGGCGTATCGTTTACGTAGCGCATCAAACGTGACGCAGGTACCAGTCGTACTCGAGCTTGCTCACTTCCTGCATGGCCAGGGCGCGTTCGGCACGTCGATTGGCCAGGAATACATGCAGGAAGTCGCGTCCCAGGCCTTCCGCCAATACGTCGTTGGCTTCCAGTAGGTCAAGGGCCTGTTGCCAGCTATTGGTCAGGCTTGGCTCGCTCTGCTCGTAGGCGTTGCCCGTGGTGTCCTCGGGAGGCGCCAAGCGCTGCTGCATGCCATGCCAGACCGATACCAGCAACGTGGCTACCAGCAGGTAGGGATTGGCATCCGCACCAGCAACCCGGTGTTCGATACGGCGCGCTTCGTTTGGCCCTGAGGGAATACGTACCGCCACCGAGCGATTGTCGTAGCCCCAGGTCGGGGCCATGGGGACGTACAGGCCCGGCTGAAAGCGACGGAAGGAATTGAGGTTAGGCGCGCATAGCGCCATCGACGCGGGAAGCAATTCGAGCATCCCGGCAATAGCGTGGCGCAGCAGCGGTGTGCCGAGAGGATCCTCGTCTTCGGCGGCGAAGACGTTGCGACCCTCACGATCGAGCAGGCTGATATGGATATGGGTGCCATTGCCGGCTTCGAGTCCATAAGGCTTGGCCATGAACGTGGCCTCGAACCCATGGGTCAGGGCAATTCCCTTGATCAGGCGCTTCAGCAGTATGGAACTGTCGCAGGCGAGTAGCGCGTTGTCGCAGTGCAGCAGGTTGATTTCGAACTGCCCCGGCGCGCACTCCTTGAGCGCTGTATCCAGCGGCAGTCCCTGAATTTGAGCGGCTGCGTGAATATCCTCGAGAAAGTCGGAATATTCATCGAGCTCATTGATCGAATAGAGCTGACTTTGCACGGCGCGCTCACCGGTCGCGGGTGAGCGGGGCGGTTGCGTCATGCCGAGCGTGTCACGGCTGCGATCGACAAGGTAGAACTCCAGTTCCACGGCAATGACCGGGGTCAGGCCTGCCTCGGTGAAGCGTGACAGGACGCGTGACAGGACCTGGCGAGGATCGGCAAAGAACGGGCTGCCGTCGGGCTCGGTCATGGTCATCAACAACTGTCCCTGACGACCACGGCGCAGCCAGGGGCTCGGCATCAGGCTACCGGGAACAGGGCAACACAGGCGGTCGCCATCACCGCTGGACAAGCCGAGGCCGGTTTCCTCGATGGTATTGCCGTTGATATCGAGTGCAAAGAGTGACGCCGGCAGATTGATGCCGTCCAGAAAAGCCTTCTCGAGATTATCGCGAGGAATGCGCTTGCCGCGCAGTACGCCATTGAGATCGCTGATCAGCAGATCGATGCTGTCGACTTCAGGATGCTGGTCGAGGAAGTGATGGACTTCGTCCATCGGGGAGCGCGACATGATGTCACCTGTGACTGCGGTATCGTTGTTGATGGGGTCATCATTCATTTGGGTAGGGTGTGTTGTCAAATCTTTTACGTTTCGGCGTTTTCCTTTCATTGCTGCAGTGGCGTGTCGCTATGGAATCCCCACTGATAATGGGCCTTATCGCAGAACAGGACGCCGTTTGAAGGGTGGGTTGGCATCGCTTCCTCAGCCGGGTATGTTGAGCAAAGCATAACAATCATAGAGGGGCATCGGAGATTATGAGCCTTATGCAGACCCGGCCCCTGGTCGGGGTCATCGCTTGTCGCCGCGATGTGGAGGGCCACCCGGCCCATGTTGTCACGGATAAGTACCTGACGGCCGTACGCGATTATGGGTTGGAGCCGATCATCTTGCCGGTTTGGGAGACCACCCCCACAGAGAGCGCCCATGCATTGCTGGCACGGCTCGACGGACTGCTCCTGACCGGAAGCTACAGCAATGTCGAGCCCGCACGCTACGGGGCCGAGCGGGCTCCGGAGAACACGCGAGCCGACCGACATCGGGACACGGCTTCGCTGGCCTGGGCACCTCTGGCCGTCAATGACGGCATCCCCCTGTTCGGCATCTGCAGGGGCTTTCAGGAAATCAACGTGGCCTATGGTGGCAGCCTGCATCAGGCAGTTCAGAACCAGCCTGGGTTGCACGACCATCGCGAGCCCGACGGCGACATGCCCGTACGCTATGCGCCGGCGCATGAAATCGAGTTACTGCCTGACGGTCAGTTGGCGCAGCTTTACGCCGAGCCGACGGCGCGGGTCAATTCTCTTCACCAGCAAGGGATCGAGCGGCTAGGCGATGGGCTCAAGGCCGAGGCGGTCGCTCCCGATGGTCTGATAGAAGCGATATCGGTCACCCAGGCGCGGGCGTTTGCAGTGGCCGTGCAGTGGCATCCCGAGTGGCAACCCCATGCGCACCCACTTAATGACGCTCTATTCAGTGGTTTTGCCGACGCCTGTCGCAAGCGGCTGGCACAGCGCCTGGTATCGCCGGCGCTTTCGCCTCAGGCCTGATAACGACGCTGATTGAAAGACGTACCCTCTACCGGAGCTTCGCCATGGCCACTGCCGATCTGAAGGCGCTGGATAGCGCGCACCATCTACACCCCTTCACCGATTACAAGGCGCTCGGCGAGGAGGGGAGCCGTATCGTTACCCATGCCCAAGGCATCTATATCCATGATAGCGAGGGCAATCGCATCCTCGACGGCATGGCCGGATTGTGGTGCGTCAACCTGGGCTATGGTCGCGCAGAGCTGGTCGAAGCCGCCAGCGCCCAGATGAGCCAGCTGCCTTACTACAACAACTTCTTCAAATCGACGCATCCTCCCGCAGTGAAATTGGCAAAGATGCTGTGCGGCCTTGCCCCTGGCCATATGAACCGCGTTTTCTTCACGGGCTCTGGCTCGGAGGCCAACGATACCGTGCTGCGCATGGTAAGGCGCTACTGGGAGCTCAAGGGACAACCTGACAAGCGCTGGGTCATTGCGCGGGATAACGCCTATCACGGCTCGACGGTGGCCGGGGTTAGCCTGGGCGGCATGTCACCGATGCGAAACCAGGGCGGGCCGCTGGTCCCCGATATCGCGCATATCCGACAGCCCTATTGGTTCGGGGAAGGTCGCGACATGACGCCGGAAGCCTTTGGTCGGGTGTGTGCCGCGGACCTCGAGCGTAAGATTCTCGAACTTGGTGTGGAAAACGTGGCCGCGTTCATCGCCGAGCCGGTACAGGGCGCGGGCGGGGCCATCATTCCCCCCGAGAGCTACTGGCCGGCGATCAAGGCCATCCTCGATAAATACGATATTCTTCTGGTGATCGACGAAGTGATCTGCGGCTTCGGGCGTCTGGGCGAATGGTTCGGCAGTCAACATTATAGCCTCGAACCGGACCTGATGCCTGTCGCCAAGGGGCTGTCTTCCGGCTACCTTCCCATCGGCGGCGTGCTGGTGGGCGATCGTGTTGCCGACACGTTGATCGAGGAAGGAGGCGAGTTCTTCCATGGCTTTACCTATTCAGGCCATCCGGTATGTGCCACGGTCGCGTTGCGAAATCTGCAGATCTTGCGGGATGAGGCGGTGATCGATCGCGTGCGCGACGATATCGGCCCCTACCTGGCCAAGCGTTGGGCAGAGCTCGGCGAACATCCTCTGGTGGGCGAGGCGCGCTCGCTGGGATTGATCGGCGCACTGGAACTGGTCGCCGACAAACAAAGCGGGCAGCGCTTTCCTCAGGCGTTTGCCGTCGGCAACCTGTGTCGCGACATCAGCTTCGACAAAGGCCTGGTGATGCGCTCGGTAGGCGACACCATGATCATCTCGCCGCCCTTGGTCATTCGCCATGATCAGGTGGACGAGCTTGTCGCACTGGCCTGGCAGGCACTGGACGCCACCGCGGCGCGTCTGGCCCAAATCAAGGACAAGGAGACCCCAGCATGAGCATGCCTAAAACACCGACCTCCACTCCACCGAAGACACTGGCCGACTGGCGGGCCAAGGCCGAGGCGCTGAGCTTCGAGAGCCGTGCCTTCATCGATGATGGCTTCGTCGATGCGCTGAGTGGCGACACGTTCGAGTCGATCAATCCGGCCAATGGGCAGTGCTTGGCAAAAGTAGCCAGCTGTGACGACGCTGATGCCGAGCGTGCCGTGCGTCACGCCCGGGCTGCCTTCGAACGTGGCGAATGGTCGCGACTCGCCCCGGGATCGCGCAAGCGCATACTGCTGCGTCTGGCTGATCTCCTCGAACAGCACAAGCACGAGCTGGCACTGATCGATACCCTCGACATGGGCAAGCCGATCGGCAGCGCCCTGGGGGACATGGCCGGTACCATTGCTTGCCTGCGCTATAACGCCGAGTCCATCGACAAGGTCTTCGGTGAGGTCGCCCCGACCGGCGAGGAAAGCCTGGGATTGGTGCTTCGCGAGCCGTTGGGTGTGGTGGCCTCGATCGTGCCGTGGAACTTCCCGATGATGATGACGGCGTGGAAGATCGCTCCAGCCCTGGCCGCCGGCAACAGCGTGATTCTCAAGCCCTCGGAGAAGTCGCCGCTTTCCGCCCTGCGCCTGGCTCAGCTTGCACAGGACGCCGGAATCCCACGGGGCGTGTTCCAGGTACTGCCGGGGTTCGGTCATACGGTGGGCAAGGCGTTGGCGCTGTCGATGGAGGTCAATTGCCTCGCGTTCACCGGCTCGACCCAGGTTGGCAAACAGCTCATGCAGTATGCGGGGCAATCCAATCTCAAGCGCGTGTACCTCGAGTGCGGCGGCAAGAGCCCCAACATCGTCTTTGCCGACTGCAAGGATCTCGATGCCGTGGCGGCAAATGCCGCCGAAGCGATATTCCACAATCAGGGCGAAGTGTGTATCGCCGGCTCGCGCCTACTGGTCGAGAATTCGATTCGTGAAGATTTCGTCACCCGTGTTCTCAAGGCCGCCGAAGCCATGCAACCGGGCGACCCGCTCGATCCTGATAGCTTCATGGGCGCCATCGTCGACGAGACCCAGCACAAGCGAATTCTCGATTTCATTCGCCAGGGGGTCGAAGAGGGCGCCCTGTTGCGTGGAGGCGGGCAGGCGCTCGAGACGTGTCCCGGCGGCTTGTTCATCGCGCCGACCGTCTTCGATGGCGTCACCCCCGAGATGAGCATCGGTCGTGAGGAGATATTCGGGCCGGTATTGGCGGTGTTCGGTTTCGATACCGAGGAAGAGGCAATCCAGCTTGCCAACGACAGCCAGTACGGCCTGGCTGCGGGGCTCTGGAGCCAGGATATCGACCGTATCATGCGCGTGACGCGGCGGCTCGAATCGGGGCAGGTCTTCGTCAATAACTGGGCGGGTGGCGATCAGACAGTGCCCTTCGGCGGAGTGAAGCAATCCGGCAATGGACGCGATAAGTCGATGCACTCCCTGGCCGAGTACTCGGAACTCAAGACGGTCTGGTTTTCATTGCGACCCTGAACGCGTTACTGAATCAGATAGCTAGCATGTGAAGGGCCCGGCCTGGTATTTCACACTCGCACATTATAGGCAGGCCTTTCATCTGGAGGGAGTTGCGCTCACGGCTAACCTAGAAGCATCGTCGTGAGTGGAGCTCCTGCATGCCTTCGTTACGCCCCCTTGTTCCTTTGCCCCGCAGCGCGTGGTGGCCTGTTGCTGTGTACCTACTTTGGCTGGGGAGTGAGTCTGTGGCCGGCGAACCCCGTCAGCACGACCTGCTCAAATACGATTGGGCGCATGTGGCTGGAGTGTACCCGAGTGATCGGGGACTGCGGATTGAAGGGCTCGGGCTCGGCCTGGTCCCGCCGCAAGATAACGCGGGCAGCCCCGTCACCCCGACACCCCCGATCAACCTGCGAGGTCCAGTCGTGCAGGTGCAGGGTGATGTCCTGTTTTCTGCGGCTATGCAGCTCCCCAGGGGGCATCGTGCGTCTCTGACGTTTTACGGTGAGCTGCCCTTGAATCAGGACGAGTGGCGTCAGGAGGGGCATGCCGTGACCCTGCATATCGCTGAAAATGCGATCATCGCCGAGCTGCAGCAGGGAATAGGCGAACCCACTCGCCAAGAGCGGAAACGCGATCTGGAGCGCAATGTCTCGGTATCCCTCGCTCGGCAGCGGGGCCGGCTTTCGATAACTGTTGACGGTGAGCAGGTCATGTCATTCGACGACCCAGGGATTCTCGATCCAGGCCCTGTTTATCTGGGCGTCGATACGGTAGCCGGTGAGTATTTCATTATTGAATCGCTGTCTGTCGAGTCCCTGGATAAAGAAGGGGAGGTGGCCGTTACCAGCCACGAAATGGTACGTGCCGAACCGACCGCGACCTCTTTGCGCCGCCTGGCCGAGAACCATCATCCTCATGTACGGATTGGCACCGCTGTCTCGACGATTCCCCTGCTCAGCGATTCGGAATATGCCCGTACCCTGGCCACCCATTTCAATATGGTAACGCCGGAAAATGCCATGAAATTCCAGGCTATCCATCCCCGGCCGGCGCACTATGCGTTTGCCGACGCCGATGCCATCGTGGATTTCGCTGAACTCAACGAGATGGCGGTGCATGGCCACGCCTTGGCTTGGGGGGAAGCGCTGCCACGCTGGGTCACGGACCCCGAGCGTGAGGCACAACCTACCCGCGACATTCTGATTGAGCACATCGAGACCGTGGTCGGCAGGTACCGGGGACGAGTGGCATCGTGGGACGTGATCAACGAACCGTTCGAGCCTTTCGCCGGAGAATTGCGTACCGATTCACCTTGGTACCGTGCAATGGGGGATACCTACATCGCGGTGGCCCTTGAAACCGCTCATCGAGCCGATCCAGATGCCCGGCTATACATCAACGATTTCGCGTGTGAAGAGCGCAACGAGAAGTCGGATGCGCTTTATCGCCTGGCCCGCTCGCTGCTGGCGGAAGGAGTGCCGCTGCACGGTATAGGGTTTCAGTTGCATGAGGATATGCGCGACGATTACCGCCCCGTGAACGCTCAGGCCTTCCAGGAGAACGTCCAGCGGTTCATCGATCTGGGGCTCGAGGTGCGTATTTCGGAAATGGACGTCAATCTGCATGACGACGATTCACCCGAGCGTCTTCGGGCCCAGGCCGACTATTACCGCTCCATGCTCGAATTGGCACTCGCTACGCCGGCTTTTACCGCATTCTCGATGTGGGGATTCAGTGACAGGTATTCGTCCCTGCAGGGCTGGTGGGACGCCGACGACCTGGGCAACGGGCTCATCTTCGACAGCGAGCATGCTCCCAAGCCGGCGTTTCACGCGTTGCAAAACGCCTTGGCCGAATGAGGGGCGATCGTTAGAAGGTCTTTGCCGGGGTGCAGCAGCTCACCAGTCGGCAAGGGCGGGTGCCGGGATTACGGAAGCGATGCGGGACATTGGTGTCGAAGTAATAGGCTTCGCCAGGTCCCATGACACGCGTATCGGCGCCAATGGTGATCTCGATCTCTCCTTCCAGAACGACCCCGGCCTCTTCACCCTGGTGCGCGATCATTTCGCGCCCGGTGTCGCTACCGGCTGGGTAGGTCTCGATCATGAACGACAGCGCGCGGGAATCGCGATTGGCGCCTACCAGCTTGTACACGACGTCACCGCTACCGATGTCGGCCAACTCATCCGCCGTGTAGAACACCTGGTCACGGCTCTCCAGGTCCATGGTGAAAAAGTCGCCAACACTGATCGGAAACGCATCGAGCACCTTTTTCAGCGAACTGACCGAGGGGCTCACCTTGCCTTGTTCTATCAGCGACAGGCTGGAATGGGTCACCCCGCAGCGCTTGGCCAGCTCGCGCTGCGAGATCCCGCGAAGGCTTCGCAGGGCACGCAACCGCGTGCCCACATCATCCGACATCGCACCCTCCCATGTCGTCAGGACGATACCGCACCCGGTTCAGCACAGCGCATCCAGTTTTTCCTTGAGCAACTGGTTGACCTGTTGCGGGTTGGCTGTGCCTCGTGATGCCTTCATGACCTGGCCTACAAAGTAGCCGATCATCTTGCCGCGCTTGTCGGGCTCCGCATCACGGTATTGGGCGACCTGAACCGGGCTGTCGGCGATCACCTGGTCGATCATCGACTCGATGGCGCCGGTATCGGTGACCTGCTTGAGTCCCTTGGCCTTGATGATCTCGTCGGCGGTCTTGCCTTCGCCGTTCCACAAGCCTTGGAAGACCTGCTTGGCGGCCTTGCCGTTGATGGTGTCGTCGAGTACGCGGGCCACGAGTTCGCCGAGCTGCTGCGCTGAGACCGGGCTTTGCTCGATGTCGAGATTCTCGCGGTTCAAGGCACCGGCAAGCTCGCCCTGGACCCAGTTGGCGGCCTGCTTGGCATCGCCGCAGGTATCCTTGACGATATCGAAGTACTCCGCCATCTCACGGCTCGAAGAGAGTACACCGGCATCATAGGCGGAAAGGCCCAGTTCATCCTGAAAACGGGCGCGCTTCTCGGAGGGCAGCTCGGGTAGCGCGCTTCGAAGATGGTCGACATACGCCTGGTCGAGCACCACCGGCAGCAAATCCGGGCAGGGGAAGTAACGGTAGTCGTTGGCTTCTTCCTTGGTGCGCATGCTGCGCGTCTCGTCGAGTTCAGGATCGAACAGGCGGGTCTCCTGGACCACCTTGCCGCCGTCCTCGATCAATTCGATCTGACGCTCGACCTCGAACGCGATGGCGCGCTCGACGAAACGGAACGAATTGACGTTCTTGATTTCGGCGCGGGTGCCGAATTCCGCCTGGCCCTTGGGGCGCACCGAAACGTTGACGTCGCAGCGCATCGAGCCCTCGGCCATGTTGCCGTCACTGATACCCAGGTAGGTCACGATGGCATGGATGGCCTTGAGGTAGGCCGCAGCCTCCTTGGCCGAGCGCATGTCGGGCTCGGAGACGATCTCGAGCAGCGGGGTGCCTGCCCGGTTGAGATCGATGCCGGTCATGCCCTGAAAGTCCTCATGAAGCGACTTGCCGGCATCTTCCTCGAGGTGGGCGTGATGAACCCGGACACGCTTGGTGCTGCCATCGTCAAGGCTGATCTCGATCTCGCCACGACCGACGATGGGGTGGTACATCTGGCTGGTCTGGTAACCCTTGGGCAGGTCGGGGTAGAAGTAATTCTTGCGATCGAAGATCGAAACTTCGGGAATCTCTGCATCGATGGCCAGGCCGAATTGAACGGCCATGGCCACGGCGGCTTCGTTGAGCACCGGCAGAGCGCCGGGCATGCCCAAGTCGACGGCGCAGGCCTGGGTGTTGGGCTCGGCACCGAAGGCGGTAGAGGCGCCGGAAAAGATCTTCGAACGGGTGGCGAGCTGGACGTGGACCTCCAGGCCGATCACGGTTTCCCATTCCATCATGCGTTCTCCTTGCCGAAGGCCGGCTGCTGACGATGCCAATCGGTGGCCTGCTGGAACTGGTGGGCGATGTTGAGCAACTGCGGTTCGGCGAAATGCGGCGCAAGGATCTGGAGGCCGACGGGACGTGAGCCCGCCAGGCCGACCGGAATGCTGATGCCGGGGATGCCCGCCAGATTGATGGCAATGGTGTAGATGTCCTGCAGGTACATCGATACCGGATCCTTGTTGGCGCCCAGGTCGAAGGCCGGGGTCGGCGAGGTCGGTCCCATCAGCACATCGACATCCTCGAAGGCGTCCAGGAAGTCCTGGCGAATCAGGCGGCGTACCTGCTGGGCTTTCTTGTAATAGGCATCGAAGAAGCCTTCGGAAAGCGTATGCGTTCCCATCAGGATGCGGCGCTTGACCTCTTCACCGAACCCTTCGGCCCGCGAGCGCTTGTACAGATCGATCAGGTCGGTAGGGTTCTCGCAGCGATGTCCGAAGCGTACACCGTCATAGCGAGACAGGTTGGAAGACGCTTCGGCCGGGGCGATGACGTAATAGGCCCGGATCGCATGATGGGTGTGTGGCAGGCTGACCTCGCGCACCGTGGCGCCGAGCGATTCATAGACCTTGACCGCGTCGCGAACCGCGGCCTCCACCTGGGGATCGAGCCCGTCGCCGAAGTACTCCTTGGGGAGGCCGATCTTCAGGCCTGACAATGATTCGCCGAGTGCCTCCCGATAGTCGGGGACGCCGCGCGCGACACTGGTTGAGTCGCGCAGGTCATGGCCGGCAATGGCGCCGAGCAGCAGTGCACAATCCTCGGCGCTACGTGCCATGGGCCCGGCCTGGTCGAGACTCGAGGCATAGGCAATGATGCCGTAACGCGAGACCCGGCCGTAGGTCGGCTTCAGGCCTGTAATGCCGCAAAACGAGGCAGGCTGGCGAATCGAGCCACCGGTATCGGTTCCCAGCGCTGCCGGTACCAGCCCGGCGGCGACCGCCGCGGCGCTGCCACCCGAGCTGCCGCCCGGCACTGCATTCAGGTCCCAGGGATTCTTGACCGGGCCGTAATGGCTATTCTCGTTCGACGAGCCCATGGCGAACTCGTCCATATTGGTCTTGCCCAGGCTGACCATACCGGCCTCGCTGAGCTTCTCGACCACGGTCGCATCGTAGGGTGACACGAAGCTATCGAGCATGCGTGAGCCGCAGCTGGTCTTCACGCCGAGCGTACAGAAGATGTCCTTCAATGCCAGCGGCAGGCCGGTAAGCGGGCCGGCATTACCCTTGGCCCGGACCGCATCGGCGGCGTCGGCCGCGGCCAGGGCCTGTTCGCCGGTCACGCTGATAAAGCTATTGATTTCGGGGTCGAGCGCACCGATGCGCTCGAGGAGGTTCTGGGTCAGTTCGCGACTGGAAAACTCACCGGCATCGAGTGCGGCGGCAAGTTCGGTCAATGTCTTGTCATGCATGTGGAGGGTGGCTCCGGATCAAGGCTAGAGGCTCGCGCCGGCAACGGCCGGGCGGCGAAATCGATGTCGCATCACTCCACGACGCGGGGCACCAGGTAGAGACCGTTCTCCACGGCAGGCGCACAGCGCTGGAAACGCTCGCGCTGATTGCCTTCGGTGACCTCGTCGGCGCGGAGTCGCTGGGTGGCGTCCAGCGGATGGGCCAAGGGGGCAACGCCCTCGGTGTCGACAGCTTGCAATTGATCGGCCATTTCCAGGATGCGCCCCAGGTCGGCGGCATAATGGGCGGCCTCGTCGTCTCCCAATGCGATCCGGGCAAGGTGCGCCGCCCGCTTTACGTCGGCATGTTCAAGCGACATGGCGGTGTTTCCCTCAACGTTGTGGTCCGAGCACGTTCGGTGCCCCGTCAAATAACCGAAAAAGGTACCATATCTTAGCGTGTCTGGCAGGTTGACTTGCTTGCCGCCTACCACCGGCGATGATACCGTTTGCCTCCGCACAGGGTTCCGGTCTGGACAGGTGAAAAACTTCCATGTTTAAACGTTTGAGGGGGCTATTTTCCAGCGATCTTTCGATCGACTTGGGAACGGCCAATACACTGATTTATGTTCGCGGTCGTGGCATCGTCCTCGATGAGCCGTCAGTGGTGGCGATTCGTCAGTCGGGCAACATGCGCAGCGTGGCGGCGGTTGGCCTGGATGCCAAGCGCATGCTCGGCCGCACCCCTGGCAACATCACCGCGATTCGCCCGATGAAGGACGGCGTCATCGCCGACTTCACCGTGACCGAACAGATGCTCCAGCACTTCATTCGCAAGGTTCATCAGAGCACATTCCTGACACCGAGTCCGCGTGTCCTGGTCTGCGTGCCCTGTATGTCGACCCAGGTCGAGCGCCGCGCCATCAAGGAGTCCGCCGAGGGCGCCGGGGCACGTGAAGTCTTCCTGATCGAAGAACCCATGGCGGCTGCCATCGGCGCCGGCTTGCCGGTCGAGGAGGCCCAGGGCTCGATGGTCGTCGATATTGGCGGCGGCACCAGCGAGATCGCCATCATCTCGCTCAACGGCGTCGTCTATTCCGAATCGATCCGTGTGGGTGGCGACCGTTTCGACGAAGCC
Source organism: Litchfieldella xinjiangensis (assembly GCF_000759345.1). GTDB lineage: Bacteria > Pseudomonadota > Gammaproteobacteria > Pseudomonadales > Halomonadaceae > Litchfieldella_A > Litchfieldella_A xinjiangensis. The sequence goes on along the minus strand of NZ_JPZL01000001.1, from coordinate 624,425 downwards.
ATTACCGCTTACGTGCGTCGCCATTATGGCAGCCTGATCGGCGAAGCCACGGCCGAACGCATCAAGGAAGAGATCGGTTGTGCCTACCCGGGGGGAGAACTGCGTGAGATCGACGTGCGCGGTCGCAACCTGGCCGAAGGCATTCCCCGTAGTTTCACCCTGAACTCGCATGAAATTCTAGATGCCCTCCAGGAGACCCTGGCGTCCATCGTCGCCGCGGTGAAGAGTGCGCTCGAGCAGTCCCCTCCCGAACTTGCCTCCGACATCGCCGAACGCGGCCTGGTGCTCACCGGAGGTGGCGCGCTGCTACGCGATCTCGACAAGTTGATTGCCGAAGAGACCGGCCTGCCGGTGATCGTCGCCGAGGATCCGTTGACCTGCGTGGCCCGTGGTGGCGGCAAGGCACTCGAAATGATCGATCAGCATACCTTCGAATTGCTTTCCAGCGACTGACGCATCGTTTGGCTGTCTTCGGGGGGGACGCCTATCAAACCGCTGTTCTCGCACGGCCCGGTGCCTGGCTATCGCATGCTGTTGTGTGCGATAGCCGCTTTCGCTTTGATGTTTGCCGAAGACCGTTTCTCGAGCATGGAAGGCGTAAGGGCCCAGCTTTCCACTATCGTTGCTCCCATTCAATGGGCGGTCAGCATGCCCAGCGATGTCCTGACCTGGGCGTCGCTCTCGCTCTCCGACCAGCGTCAGTTGGTCGAGGAAAATGGCCGGTTGCGTGAGCAGCTTCTAACGCTCTCGCATCGTGTCCAGCGAATGGCCAGCCTGACGGCGGAAAACGTACGCCTGCGAGAGTTGCTGGGGGCGGCCAGGCATGCGGATATGCCGTATATCACTGCCCAACTGCTGGCCCTGGACTCCGATCCCTTCACCCAACAGATGGTCGTCGACCGGGGGCGCCGGGATGGCGCCTATGTAGGCCAGCCTGTCCTCGATGCCTCGGGGTTGGTGGGACAAGTGACAGCCGTTTCGGCCTACTCGAGCCGGGTGTTGATGCTGGCCGACGCGAGCCACGCCTTGCCGGTGCAAGTCAACCGCAATGGGCTGCGTTTCATCGTCCAGGGCTCAGGCCGCTTCGATGCCATGCATGTTCTGCACGTTCCCGATACCGCCGATATTCGCGAAGGCGATCTTCTGGTAACTTCGGGACTTGCCGGACGTTTTCCTGCCGGCTACCCGGTGGCCACTGTTACGCGGGTCGAGCATGATCCCGGTGAGCCCTTTGCTCAGGTCACGGCGGAGCCGGTTGCCCAACTGGAACGCTCTCGACACTTCCTGCTGCTTTTTCCGCCGCCGCCGATCGACACCAGTGACGATCTTCCGTTGTGGGACGACAGTTTCGAGCTGATCGAGCCACCCAGCCTCGAGGGGGGAGCCTGATGGCGGCAAAGGGACCCAGAGGGTTGCTGATGATCTGGCTGAGCCTGCTGTTGGCGTTATGCCTTCAGGTGATGCCGCTCTCCGATGCATGGCTGATTTGGCGCCCCGATTGGCTGGGGCTGATGCTGATCTATTGGTGCGTGGTCACCCCTCAGCGAGTGGGGGTGTTGCATGGGTTCGTGCTCGGGATATTGCTCGATCTCATCGAAGGCTCGCCGTTGGGCCTGAATGCCCTGAGCTTCTCATTGCTGGCGTTCATGAGCGCCCTGGTATATCAACGCTTTCGGGCTTACTCATTGTTTCAGCAAGCCTTTCTCGTGTTCCTCCTGCTGGGTATCGTGCAACTCATGGAGCAATGGCTACGAACGATTTTCGGGCCGTTCTCCATGCATCTCGCCTTCCTGCTGCCTGCGGTGATAGGTGCCATTCTATGGCCTTGGCTGTTCACGATGTTGCAGTCCCTGCGTCGCCGCCTGGCCATTCTTTGATCGACACGCGTTTCAGACCCAAGGAGTCGAGACATGTCCGCCTCTCTTTTCCTGGCTTCCGCGTCGCCTCGTCGCCGTGAATTGTTGGCATCGATCGGGGTAGACACCGTGGTGGGTGCAGTGAATATCGACGAGACCCCACGACCGGGTGAGGCGCCTGGGGATTATGTGTTGCGTCTAGCCAGCGAGAAGGCGTGTGCCGGGGGGAAACTGACCCTTCTCCCGGCCCTGGGGTCCGATACGGCGGTGGTTTGCGATGAGCGCATCCTGGGCAAGCCGCATGACAAGGCCCATGCCCACGAGATGCTGCGTGCCCTGTCGGGACGCCAGCATCAGGTCATGACCGCTGTGGCAGTGATTGGTGGGGCGGGGCTTCTCAAGACGTGTGTCACGACACAGGTTTTCATGCGTGATATTACCGATGCGGAAATCGAGGCGTACTGGGCTACGGGAGAACCGCAGGACAAGGCGGGAGGCTATGCCATCCAGGGGCTGGCATCGGTATTCGTCGAGCGCATCGAGGGCAGCTACTCAGCCGTCGTTGGGCTGCCGCTATTTGAAACGGCGCAGCTGCTTCAGCGCCAGGACGTACCGTTATGGAAGGCTATGCCATAATGGCGCCATGAACTTTCTATAAGGAATCCCGCATGAGCGGTGAAGTCTTGATCAACCTGACGCCAATGGAAACTCGCGTGGCTATGGTCGAGAACGGCGTCCTCCAGGAAGCCTTTATCGAGCGCAGCCGGCGACGTGGCATTGTCGGGAATATCTATAAGGGGAGGGTGGCGCGCGTGCTGCCCGGCATGCAGGCCGCCTTCATCGACATCGGGCTGGAGCGCGCGGCCTTCATCCATGCCCAGGAAGTCATGCCCGCCAACACCCCGCCGGATGAGCAGGTCTCCATCGGCCACCTGCTCAGCGAAGGGCAGCCCCTCGTGGTCCAGGTCACCAAGGACCCGATCGGCTCCAAGGGCGCGCGTTTGACCACACACCTCTCGGTGCCATCGCGCTTTCTTGTCTATATGCCCGACTCTCCCCACAATGGCGTGTCCCAGCGTATCGAGGATGAGACCGAGCGAGAGCGGTTGCGTGAGCTGGTGGAGCTTTGCCAGGCAGAGCAGGAACTGGACGTGACCGGTGGCTTCATCATCCGTACCGCGGCTGAAGGTGTCAGTAGGGAAGAGATGTACGCCGACATGCATTTTCTGTTGCGTCTATGGCGTCGTGTCGGCGAGCGCAAGGTGGTCGCACCGGCCCCCAGCCTGATCTACGATGACCTGCCGCTGTTCATCCGTACCCTCCGCGATGTCATGAACGACGATATCGAGAAGGTCCGTATCGATTCGCGCGAGAACTTCCACAAGCTGGTCGAATTCGCCCGGGATTTCATGCCCGGAAGCGAGGACCGGATCGAATACTACCCCGGTGAGCGACCGATCTTCGACCTGTTCAGTGTCGAGGACGAAATCCAGAAAGCCCTGAGCCGCAAGGTGCAGCTTAAGTCGGGTGGGTATCTGGTCATCGATCCGACCGAGGCGATGACGACCATCGACGTCAATACCGGAGGTTATGTCGGTCATCGCAATCTCGAAGAGACCATCTTCAAGACCAATCTCGAAGCTGCCACGGCGATTGCCCGTCAGTTACGCCTGCGTAATCTGGGCGGGATCATCATCATCGATTTCATCGATATGGAAGACCCCGAGCATCAGCGTCAGGTGGTGCGCATGTTGGAGAAAGCGCTGGAACGCGACCATGCCAAGACCAAGTGCACCGGGGTTACGGAGCTGGGCCTGGTGCAAGTGACGCGTAAGCGTACCCGCGAGAGCCTCGAACAGACCCTCTGCGAGCCCTGTTCGGTCTGCAGTGGCCGGGGTACGCTGAAGACCCCCGAAACCGTGTGCTACGAGATTTTTCGCGAGATTCTGCGTGAGGATCGCGCCTATAGTGCGGAGACCTACATGGTACTGGCGTCCCAGGCGGTCGTGGATAGACTCCTGGATGAGGAATCCGCGGCGGTGGCTGACCTCGAAGTGTTCATCGGCAAGACGATCCGCTTTCAGGTCGAGATCCACTATTCCCAGGAGCAGTACGACATCGTGCTGATGTGACATGTCGCCGTACCGAGTCCTGTTGCGCTGGGTCTTGACGTTCCTGGCCATCACCCTGGTGGTGATGGCCCTGTTATTGTCGGGATTGCGGCTGCTGGCCGCTCAGTTAGATGAGCTACGTCCACGCTTGGAAGCCTTGCTTGAAGAGCGCTTCAATGCCGAGCTCGACATCGCTTCGTTGACCGCCGACTGGCATGGGCTCGACCCGGCCATGAGTGTGGATGAGGTGAATCTGGTGGCGTATTCGCGCCAGGGTGCCTTGCCCCTTCTCGAGCTTCAGCAGGCTCGCTTGCGGCTCAATACCCTGGGATCGCTTCGCGATGGCCTACCGGTCGTCGAGGATGCTCGGCTGAAGGGGCTCACTCTACACCTCTACCAGACCCCCGAACGCACCTGGCATTGGCCTGAGCCTGCCGATGTCCCGCCCGAGTTCCAGCCCGATGATGCCTTCGATCTGGAGCGACTCGACTTCTGGGTGGGGTTGCTGCTGCGTCAGCGGGTGGATATCGAACATGTTCGTCTCGTACTGCATGGGCAGGATCGAGAGATGGCATTGCTTGCGCCGCGCATGTTGATGACCGGCGATGAGAGGCGCGCCCACCTCGAAGGCGAAATGTACGTCGAGGGCATGCGCGAAGCGACGCTTCAGGCGGCGCTGGAGGTACTTCCCGGTCGACGGGGGCTCTCGGACTTCAATGCTGCCCTGCAAGCGCGCCTGCAAGTGGAAAGTCTGGTTCATCTGGCTGACGTCCTGACACGCAACGACCCGCTTACTCTCGAGCAAGCCAGTGGCGAGGCCGTGGTATGGGGGCGCTGGCAAGCGGGGGAGCTTAGAGATGCGCGCCTCATGCTGGATGTGCCCGAGTTGACGCTAGCCAGGCAGGGCCAGCAATGGCCCCTCGCTCCGCTGAGAGCCGAAGGGCAATGGCTTCGTAATGAAACGGGGTGGCAGGGCTGGCTGAGCTTTCAGGACCCCCCTTCGCTCGGCGATAGTGGCGAGTCCACGGATCGCACCGGTTCACCCTTGCCTCGATACTGGCAGGCCGAAGGTAGTCCGGGGGAATGGCGAGTCTGGAGCAGTGCGCTTCGGCTCGAGACGATCGCCGCATGGCTTGATCCTTGGCCATTACCGTCGCGCTGGTCTGGGTTGATCGATAGCTTGTCGCCACGTGGCGAGGTCAGAGGCATATCGCTAGGACGTCGCGACAGCCAATGGATCGCTCGGGCGGCCCTTCACGACGCAGCTGTCGAGCCGTGGCGTAACGCCCCGGGGGGCGGGCCTGTCGATGCCTGGGTGGAAGGTAATCTCGATGCGGGGCAGGTGCGCTTCGCGGGGGGTGAAAGTGCCGCGCTGCTCATGCCCGAACTGTTTGAAGAGCCGTTGGAGCTCGCTCAGGCCCAGGGCACGGTAAAATGGCGCCACGAGGCAGGGCGAACCCATCTTGATGGATACGATCTGGCTGGCTATTGGCACGGCGCCCGGGTGCAAGGCGGGTTCGGCCTGCAGCTCGGGGGGGAGGCTCCGGGCCTATTCGATCTCGATCTCGCCTTCCATGATGTCAATGCCATAGAGACACCCCCCGCCCGGTGGCTTCCGAATCGTATTCTCGGCGATGGTATGGCCGAATGGCTGGCGCTGGGGGTGGCCGGTCGAATTCCCGAAGGCCGTTTGTCCCTGTCACAACCGCTGCAGGAGGGGGTCGACGCAGAAGACCTCTCGATCGATCTGGTAATGGCCATTGAAGAGGGACGCTTACCCTTTGCTGCGGACTGGCCTGCCCTGGAGAACGTATCCGGGCATATCCATCTCAAGGACCGACATCTCGAGGCGCGGCTCGAGGAGGCAGAGAGTCATGGCGTGTGGGCGCGCAACGGCCAGGTACGGGTCATTAATAACATTTTCTCTGTCGAAGGTGAACTGGGCGGTACGACCCGTGCGCTACTCGAGTACGTCGCTCATCTTCCCTGGGGGGAGTTGGACACCCAGGACTGGCAGGGCGAAGGTGAAATCAGCGGTACGCTTGCGTTGCAATTCCCGCTGGATGATATCGAGTCACTGGCGCTGGAGATCGATACTGACGTTGCTGTGCCCCGCTTGCAGTACATGCCGCTTGGCGTGGCGATCAACAACGTCAACGGTACGCTGGGCTATCGGCATGCTGATGGAGAAGGGGGGCTGGCTGGACGGCTGGGTGCCCGGCTGTTCGAGGGACCGCTCGTGGCGGAATTCGATAGTCAGCGACAACGAGCAACATTCCAGGGTCGCGCCCTGGCCCGAGGCATTCTCGATTGGCTGGGGGACGAAGGTCTCGAGTCGCTGGTCGAGGGCTATTTCCCCTATGCCGCCAGGTTGTCGTTGGGTGAAGGCAATCGACGGCTGACGCTTGAAAGCGATCTTCAGGGCTTGGGCATCGCTTTACCGGCGCCTTTCGGCAAGCCTGCCCAGGCAACGTCAGCGCTGGAACTGGATGCCGACCTCGACACTGGGTTGCTTCGTGCCTCGCTGGACGAGCGCCTTCGCCTGCGCTGGCGAGAGTGGGGTGATAGTGGTCAGGGCCAGGTCTGGTTCGAGCAGTGGCCCGCTTCTCCGGATTGGCCGGATCAGGCGGGCTGGGAGCTTCACTGGCAAACGCCGCGATTGGATATTCAGCGCTGGGCCTCGTCCCTTTCTGGCATAACGTTGGCTGCGCCTGATGACGCCATTGCTCTGAATGGCTTGAGCGCCGTTCGATTGGGGACCTCGTGTCTTTTCGTTCGTGGACGCTGTATCGGTTCGCTATTTGCCAGCGCCTATCCCGACGCGGAGCGCGCCTCAGGATGGCGAGTTGACTTGGGCGGGAACCTGCTCGAAGGGAATGCTCGCTATCGACCCGATACCGAGAGCGGGAACTTTGCCGACCAAGTGGAGGTTGGACCGTTGGATGTGACCTTGTCACGCTTTAACTTGGATGCCTTGCTTCCCGACACGCCCGTATCCGCGGACATATTGGACGAAGTCAAGGTGGACCCTGAGCCCGAGGCTTACCCTGCCTGGCTCGGCGAACTGCCCAATGGTCGGCTACGGGTGGCTACCTTCGAGCGTCAAGGGCAACGGTTCGGTCCGCTGACGGCCTATTGGCGGACCACCCCGGACAAGCTCGCCCTTCATCCACTGGGGTTGACGCTCGGCGAGGTATCGGCCCGTGGCGAACTCGTCTGGGAAGCGGCAGGGCCTGATGCCAGCCTGACCCGGGCGCGCCTGGCGCTGGATGGCCGGGATGTCGGAACCGCCCTTGAGCGGCTGGCTCAGCCAGTCGCTATACAGAACGCGTCGACTGCAGTGAGTTCTCAACTCGCCTGGCCCGGTGCACCTTGGCAGTTTGCTTTGGAGCGCTCACGTGGCAGTGTGGACGTCGAGTTGCGTGACGGACGCTTTCGCTATCTGGAATCCCCGCCGGCCAAACTGGTGGGACTGCTGAACATCGATAACTTGTTGCGTCGCTTGCGGCTGGATTTCTCCGATGTGACGCGGCAGGGCACGGCATTCGATACGGTGCAGGGGGGAGCCACCCTCTATGAGGGTATACTGGAAACGCAGGGGCCGGTTTCGATCAAGGGGCCGGCGACCTCTTTTACGCTAAATGGGCAGGTCGACCTGATACGCCGTGAACTCGATCAACATCTGGCAGTCACTGTACCATTGAGCCAGAGTCTACCGTTGGCTGCACTCGCCGCTGGGGCGCCGGTCGTCGGTGGCGCCCTGTTCATTGCCCATCGCCTGTTCGGGGGGGCGATTGAACAGGCGACCCAAATTCATTATCGCGTGCGGGGTCCCTGGACCTCGCCTGAGATTGCGCTGGAAGGTGCCGAATGAACCAACAGACAGCTGATATCAGCGCTCATCATGCACTCGCCCATGCCGAGGCCACGCTGCTTGCGCCGGGGGGATTGAGTCTGGCCTCGCTCGATGCGGGACTGGAGCACGCCTTGGGGCCGGGCGTGGATTTTGCCGATCTCTACTTTCAGCGTAGCTGGCAGGAAAGTTGGGTCCTCGAAGATGGCGAGGTCAAGGACGCCAGCTACGATATCGATGGTGGTGTCGGCGTGCGGGCCATGGCGGGTGACAAGACCGGCTTCGCCTATTCCAACCAGATACACGCCGAGGCGCTGGCCGAAACCGGCAAGACTGCATCGGGCATTGCGCGACGCGGTGAGCGTCTCAAGGCAGCGCCCTGCGTGGCGGGACGGGCGCAGGATAGGTATGCCGGAATCGATCCGCTATCCGGGCTCTCCGTGGAAGACAAGATTGCCATGCTCAAGGAGGCCGATCGCGTGGCACGCGCCTCGGATCCTGCCGTCAATCAAGTGAGCGCCTCGCTGTCCGGCGTTTATGAAGTGATACTCGTACGTGCCAGTGACGGGACCTTGGCCGCCGATATTCGGCCTTTGGTACGGCTTAACGTGAGTGTCATTCTGGTGCGTAACGGTCGGCGTGAGCGGGGTAGTGCCGGAGGTGGCGGGCGTTTCGCCATGTCACGGCTGCGTGACGAGAAGGCGGCTGAACGCTATGCCCGCGAAGCGGTTCGCCAGGCCCAGGTCAATCTCGAGGCTGTGGACGCGCCGGCCGGGCAGATGCCGGTCGTTCTGGGCCCCGGCTGGCCCGGGATACTGTTGCATGAAGCGGTGGGCCATGGCCTGGAAGGGGACTTCAACCGCAAGGGCAGCTCGACCTTCGCCGGTCGCATGGGCGAGCGTGTCGCCGCCCCGGGCGTGACTGTCGTCGACGATGCCACGCTCCCCGATCGTCGCGGCTCGATGACGGTCGACGACGAAGGCACACCAGGCGGCTATACCCCGCTGATCGAGGACGGCATTCTTACCGGTTACATGCAGGATAAGCTCAATGCGCGTTTGATGGGCATGGCGCCCACCGGAAACGCGCGCCGTGAATCCTACGCACATATGCCGATGCCCCGCATGACGAATACCTACATGCTTGCCGGCCAGGACGATCCCGACGAGATTCTCAAAAGCGTCAAGCGTGGGATCTACGCGGTCAGTTTCAGCGGAGGGCAGGTGGATATCACCTCTGGCAAATTCGTCTTTGCCGCCAGCGAAGCCTACCTGATCGAGGACGGGCGTATCACTGCGCCGGTGAAAGGAGCGACGCTGATCGGCAGCGGGCCCGAAGCGATGGGACGCGTGTCGATGATCGGACACGATCTCGAGCTCGATGCCGGTATTGGCGTGTGTGGCAAGGAGGGTCAGGGCGTACCCGTAGGTGTCGGGCAGCCGACCCTCAAGCTGGATGAGTTGACGGTGGGAGGCACGCAGTCCTGATGAGTTACAGGCCGGCAGTGTCGCGGATCAGACGGAACAGCTTGCGGGCGCTGGTCGGCGGTTTGCCTCGCTCGCGTTCGCTCTTGGCATTGCGAATCAATTGACGCAATGCCTGCCGGTCGACATCGGGATAATCGCGAATGAACGCCTCGACGGCGTCATCACCTTCCTCAAGCAGGCGGTCGCGCCATGCCTCGAGGCGGTGGAAGGCTTGATCGCGGTTGATTTTCTCTTGCTCGATTTCATCGAACGTGGCCTGTATGGCCTCGAGGTCTTCACCGCGCATCACCTTGCCGACATATTGCATGTGCCGGCGTCGTCCTTCGTGAGAACGGATGCGCCCAGTTTCCTCGACGGCAAAGAGCATATCGTCGGAGAGCGGCAGCCGGGCACGGTCAGCGTCGGAAAGGGCGATGATCTTTTCGCCCAATGCCTGCAGATTCAGCATTTCCCGCTTGCGCTGGGACTTGCTCGGGCGCTCCTCGCGGTCGTCAGAAGGTTCGAAAGCCATGCTCATTCCATTGGGACGTGAAAGAAAGGGCGAGTATACCAGCCTGTCCGACGGGATCGGATAAACAAGTTCATCGGTTAGGAGACGTAACATGACACAGGCCTTCGATGCCGAAACCCAGCAGGCCGCGCTGGAGACGCGCGTCCAGCAAGCCCTGGATCAAGCCCGGCAACTGGGAGCCGATGCCTGCGAAGTCGGTGCCAGCGTCGATCAGGGCATGGGCATCAATGTCCGTCAGGGAGATGTGGAGAGTGTCGAACTCTCCCGCGATCAAGGCTTTGCCATCACGGTCTACGTAGGCAAGCGCAAGGGGACGGCGTCCTCATCCGATACGGGTGAAGCCTCCGTGCGGGCTGCCGTGGAAAAGGCCATGGATATCGCCCGCTACACCGGTGAAGACGCCGCTGCCGGCCTGGCGCCGGCTGACCTGATGGCCCAGCACTTTCCCGATCTGGATGTCCATCACCCTTGGGCACTGAGCACCGACGAGGCCATCGAGATAGCACTGGCCTGCGAGCAGGCGGGCCGTCAGGTGGAGGGGATCACCAATTCCGACGGGGCATCGCTCTCCAGTGGTGAGGGGGTGCGAGTCTATGGCAACAGTCATGGATTCCTGGGCGGGCAATGCGGAAGCCGCCATTCACTTTCCTGCATGCTGATCGCCGGTAGCGGGGCCGGCATGCAACGCGACTACGACTACTCGAGCGAACGCGATCCACGCGCTCTGGCCAGTCCGGAATCGATAGGCGCCCGGGCGGCAGAGCGCACCTTGCGTCGCCTGGGTGCCAAACGACCGGCGACAGGGCGCATGCCGGTCATGTTCGAGCCCACATTGGCTGCGGGCCTGATCGGACATTTCCTGAGTGCCATCGCGGGTGGATCGCTTTACCGCCAGTCCTCATTCCTCTGCGATCGGCTCGGCGAGACGTTATTTCCCGACTGGTTCACGCTGGGTGAACGGCCTCTCGAGCGCGGGGCAATGGCCAGCTCCCCCTTCGATAACGATGGGGTCTATACGCGTGACAATGTCTTTGTCGCCCAAGGGCGCGTGGCGAGCTATATGCTCTCTGCCTATAGTGCGCGCCGGCTGAATATGGAAACCACGGGTAATGCCGGTGGGGCGCGCAATATTCGTCTCGACGTCCCGTTGGCTTCGTTCGAGGAGCTGCTTTCCAGAATGGATCGTGGCGTGCTCGTGACCGAGTTGATGGGGCAGGGGGTCAATGGCGTGACCGGCGATTATTCACGCGGTGCAGCGGGCTTTTGGGTCGAAAACGGCAAGATTCAGTACCCGGTGGAAGAGTTCACGATTGCCGGCAACCTGGAGAGCATGTTCAAGGGGTTGGTCGGGGTCGGTGACGATATCGATACGCGCGGCAGCATTCATACCGGTAGCTGGCTGGTAAATGAGATGACCGTAGCCGGCGGACAGTGATCCTCAGTGCTCCTCATCGAAGCGCTTGTCGATAAGGGCTTCGATGGCATCGAGGGCTGCCGATGCATCTTCGCCCTCGGCTGAGAATCTAAGCTGACTGCCGCAGGGCGCCGCCAACATCAACAACGACATGATGTTGGCGGCATCGGCGTCGCGGCCACGGTGGGAGACGATGACCCTCGCTTGGTAAGCCTGACAGCATTGCACCAGCCGGGTAGCGGCCCGAGCATGCAGGCCACGTTTGTTGATGAGTGTCAGCTCGCGGCTTGGCATGCGTCAGGAATTCTCCGGTGTCATTCGTGCCGCCTGCGCGGGGAGTGCAGTATGAATGCCCAGTTCGCGGTGACGCAACTGAACCCCCGGGTAGGCTGCCGAGAAGCGCTCGGCCAAGCGTTCTGTGAGGTATACCGAGCGATGCTGCCCTCCGGTGCAGCCGATCGCCACGGTGACGTAGCTGCGGCGGCTCGCTTGGTAGGCGGGTAGCCAGCGCTCCAGCCACCCGGCGATATCGTCGAGCATGGCCTCGACATCCGGATAGCGTTCGAGAAACGCGACGATCTCACTGTCTCGCCCCGTGAAGGGTCGAAGCCGAGGGTCCCAATAGGGATTGGGCAGGCAGCGTGCGTCGAAGACGGTATCCGCGTCCAGAGGCACACCCCGCTTAAAGCCGAACGATTCGAAGGTCAGCGTCAGCTGAGTGTTGCTATGACGTGCCACTTGATCGGCAATGCGGCCCCTCAGTTCATGCACCGACAGCTGTGAGGTGTCGATGATCAGGTCCGCCAGGTCACGAATTTCCGTCAGGGTCTCTTCCTCGGAATCGATTGCCTCGGCCAAGGTCATGTCACTGTTGCGGGTCAGCGGATGGCGGCGTCGGGTTGCCGAGTAGCGCTCGAGCAGAATCCGGGCGTCTGCAGTGAGATAGACGACTTGGCAGTCGACCCCTTTCAGATCGACCGACTCCAGCAATGCGGGGAAGCGCCGCAGGGCGTCCGGCAGGTTGCGGGCGTCGATGCTGACGGCCACCGACGAGCGTTGGGCTTCACCGTTCTGAAGCTCGTCAACCAGCGAAGAGAGCAGGACCGCAGGCAGGTTGTCGATGGCATAAAATCCCAGGTCTTCCAGGGCCTGCAAGGCGATCGATTTTCCCGAGCCTGAGCGGCCACTGATAATGACGAGCTGCATGGTCGCGCCTCCAGGGAGTCGAAGGGGGGTCGGCAATAGGGGTCGAATGCCGATAGGACTGGGTGTAAGCGGGAAAGGGCTCGCTCAGGCCGATTCGTCGTTCTGACGCTGGATGGCCTCCAGCAGGATCTCGTGCAATTCGCGCTGGCTTTCACTCTGGCGCAAGCGATGGCGAACCTCTGCATCGTTCATCATGCCTGCTACCTGCCCTAACAGGGCCAAATGGGTATCATCGGCCTCTTCAGGCACCAGTAGCACGAATACGAGATCGACAGGTTCGCCGTCGACGGCATCGAAGTCCACTGCATCGGCAAGCTTGAGAAAGCCAGCAAGTGGCGCCTTGCAATGCGGATCCCGGGCGTGGGGAATCGCTACCCCGCTGCCTATACCGGTACTTCCCAGTCGCTCGCGTCCTATCAGGCGACTGAAAACTTCCTGGCTATCCAGGCTGGGTGTGTTCTGGGCAATGAAGGTGCTGAAAAATTCTAGCACACGCTTTTTGCTTCCCCCCGGAACGTCGAAGAGGGTCCGCTCCGGGGGTAGGATGGCTTGCAGATTCATGGAGTTCAGCGAGCGCCAGCGCCTTGAGCGCGGGCCTGTGCCTTTTCCTTGTGTTTGACGAGCTGACGGTCGAGTTTATCGGCGAGCGCATCGATAGCCGCATACATGTCGACATCCTGAGCGACGGCATGCAGGTCCGCACCGGCCACGTGAAGTGTGCAAGCCGCCTGCTGCCGCTCCTTTTCTATCGAGAGCGTGACTTGCACCGTGGTGATGTTGTCGTAGTGACGCTCCAGGCGAGTGAGCTTTTCGTTCACATAGTTGCGCAGGGAGTCGGTCAACTCGACGTGGTGGCCGGTAATATTGACTTGCATGGCACGCTCCTATTCCTCGCGGATGTCGCTTCGATTGTAACCCTTTTTCCACAAGAGCAAACCCCTCGAAGCGAGGGTTTTCTCATGGCTAGCCAGCCGAGTGGTAGCGTCAGGATAATCGCTTGCGTTCACTGGACGGGGGGATGCCCATGGCTTCGCGATATTTGGCTACCGTGCGGCGAGCCACTTGAATGCCACCATCGGCCAGTGCCTCGACCAGTTTGCTATCGGAAAGGGGTTTGCGTGGCGGTTCGTCGGCGATCAGTTTCTTGATGCGTGCCCTGATGGCGGTGCTGGAATGGGCGTCGCCCTCGTCACCGCCCACATGGCTGGAGAAGAAGTACTTGAGTTCGAACACGCCACGAGGCGTGTGGATATACTTCTGCGTCGTCACGCGGGAGATCGTCGACTCGTGCATCTCTACGGTCTGGGCGATATCCGCGAGAATAAGCGGTTTCATGGCTTCCTCGCCCTGGTCGAGAAAATCGAGTTGGCGGGCCATGATTTCACGTCCAACCCGCAGCAAGGTGTCGTTCCGGCTCGATAGGCTTTTCAGCAGCCAGCGTGCTTCCTGCAGGTGCTGCTTCATGAAGGTGTTGTCGTCGCTCTTATCGGCTCGCTTGATCAATGCCGCGTAATCGGGCTGGATGCGCATGCGTGGCAGCGCCTCGGGGTTGAGCTCGATTCGCCAACCTTCCTGGCTGTACCGGGCAACCAGGTCGGGAATGACATAATCGTCGCTGCTATCGTCGAACGCCTGGCCGGGTCGGGGATCGAGCGACCTGATCAAGGCGATGACGGCATCCAGCTGGTCATCCTCGAGACGAAGCCGGCGCTTGAGCATCTTGCGGTCGTCGCCTGCCAATGCCTCGAGAAACTGGCGTACCAAGCGTTTGGCCTGGGGAAGCAGGGGCGTATCATCCGGAAGCGCGCCGAGTTGCAACAGCAAGCATTCCCGCAGGTCGCGGGCGAATATGCCCGTAGGTTCGAATTGCTGTAAACGCAACAGCACGTGCTCTGCATCGCTCAACTTGAGTGTTGCCAAGCCTTGCTGGCGCAGCCCATCACAGAGGTCTTCAAGGCTCGAGTCGAGATAGCCGCTGGGCGATACTGCGTCGATCAGACTTTCGGCAATCAGCCGATGCGTATCCGTGAGATCGGTCATGGCCAATTGCCAGCGCAAGTGATCCTGTAAGCTTTCGCCACTGGCGTTGCGCTCGAAATCAGGCGCTTCGCCGCTGCTGGACGGGGCTACATCCTGATAGGTGTCGGACCAATCGCTATCGACCGAGAGTTCTTGGGGAATCTCGCTGTTCCAGTCGTCTTCGGGGGGCTCTATGGCGTCCTGCTCGGTGAAGTCTTCCTCGAGTTCCAGCATCGGATTGGATTCCAGCGCCTGCTGGATTTCCTGACGCAGATCGAGCGTCGAAAGCTGCAACAGGGCGATTGCCTGTTGCAACTGAGGCGTCATGGTCAGTTGGGTCCCGACGCGCAGCTGCAAGGAGGGTTTCATGGCCATGGTGGGGGATGAGGTCGCTCGATCACAGACAAATGAGACGATACGTTATCCCGCCGGCGGCTGGCATGCAAGCAGTTGGGGTCTAAATTAAAGCAATAAACATGCCATGCGCAATCGATGTGCCATGCTGAAATCTAAATAGCAATATCAGTAAGTTGTAAAGCGAAATATTGTGGCTTAGAGCCGGAAGTCTTCGCCCAGGTAGATGTCGCGAACCTGCTGGTTGCCTAGAATGGCTTCAGCATTGCCTTCGGCAATGATCTTGCCATCACCGACGATATACGCACGATCACAGATATCTAGCGTCTCGCGAACGTTATGGTCGGTGATCAATACGCCAATATCGCGGCTACGCAATTGGCGAATGATACCCTTGATCTCGCCAACCGAGATGGGGTCGACGCCGGCGAAAGGCTCATCGAGCAGGATGAACGCCGGTTCGGTGGCCAGGGCGCGGGCGATCTCGACGCGCCGACGCTCGCCACCCGACAGGCTCATGCCGGGATTGTCCCGGATATGGGTCACGTGGAACTCCTCGAGCAACTGCTCGAGGCGAGCCTGCCGGCCTGCCTTGTCGAGATCTGAGCGGGTCTCGAGGATGGCCATGATATTGTCGGCAACCGAGAGCTTGCGGAAGATGGACGCTTCCTGGGGAAGGTAGCCGATGCCCGCCCGCGCTCGTTCGTGCATGGCGGCACGGGAGAGATCGTGGTTGTCGATGTGAACCTCGCCCGCGTCGGAACGAACCAGGCCAACGATCATGTAGAACGAGGTGGTTTTGCCAGCCCCGTTGGGCCCGAGCAGCCCAACGATGGCGCCTTGATCGATATGCAGGCTGATGTCCTGAACGACACGGCGCCGATTATAACTCTTGGCCAGGTGTCGCGCGGTCAAGGTCTTCATGGGGCCTTATTCCTGCTCTGGATTGAGAGTCATGCGCACACGCTGCTTTTCACTGCCCTGCACGTTGGAGCGGGCCTGGACGGTGCGGCGATCGAGGTAATACTGCACGTAGGCGCCGTCGAAGGTATCGGCCGCCTGGTGGAGTTCGGCCTGGTCAATGAGCTCGACTCGGCGCTCCGCAGAGTGGTAGACAATCGTGCGCCCCCACCCCTTGACGACCGGCTCGTCGGGTGCAGGCTGCTGTTCGATATAGGCCCGCTGGCCGGTTGCCGTGATGCGGGACACCTCACCGGCATCGTTGCGTTGGATCTCGACCCGCTGGCCGGTCAGCTGCATGCTCCCCTGGCGTATCTCGACGTCCCCCGAATAGACGGCCGTCCCATCGCGGTCATCGAGGTCGAGCTGATCGGCAGCCACTTCAATGGGTTGTTGGGCATCGCTTTGCAAGGCCATGGCCGGTGACACCGCGAGTAGTGTCACTGTTGCGATGAGCGCGCCGACGATGAGGGCGCCATGGCGAGTGCAGGGGAGTGTCTGTCGCGTCATGGTGAGTCAACCTCTTGGTCCTGGGGCGGATGAAAGCCCCTCACGTTGTCGGTCAGCCGCATTCGGCTTTCATTGAACCAGGCTTCGAAGCGCTCGCCGCGGATGCGCTGGGGGGGCTGCTGAAGCACTGCTTCCGTCTCGCTCCAGGCATGGCCGCGCTGGGTGTCGACATGCAACGTCTCGGTGTCGAGTTGCCAGCCTTCACTGGGCGCATTGAGCCGGGCATTGCCCTCTAGAATCAGATGAACGCCTTCGGGACCAAGGATACCGGTATCGCCGCGACCGAACCAGATGCGCTCATCGCTATCCAGGAATCGGGCGACTGGTTGTTGCGTGCGCGTCACGTCATCATGGGGGGTATGCACGAGGCGCGGAGTCTCCAGCCGCTGGTGGGCTCGGCCCTGCTCATCGAAGCGGGTCAAGGTGGCGTTTTCCAGATAGTAATCCGGCTCGCCGCTATCGTCGCGGGGGATGGGGCCGGACAGTCCCACATCCTGTAGATCCAGTACTGCCAGAATGCCGCCGACTCCGACCAGGAGCAGAAACAGCCATAGCTTGGGCGAGGGGCGATAAAGCCGAAAAGGCATCGGGTTCAGAGCTTCTCGTGGAGATAAGTATCGACGACCGCTCCCCAGTGCCCCTGGGCATCCATCAGGGCGTCACAGATTTCCCTGGCGGCCCCATGCCCCCCTGTGCGCTGGGTGACCCAATTCGCATGCTCACGTACATAAGCAGGCGCGTTAGGCACGCTGATGCCCAGGCCAGATCGACGGATCGCAGGCAGGTCGGGAAGGTCGTCCCCACAATAGGCTACCTGCTCCATTTCCAGGCCGAGGCGCGCACTCAGTTGGCGCAGAACGGCAAGCTTGTCCTCCCGGCCCTGATAGACATGTTCAATGCCCAGGGCGGCGGCACGACGGCTGACCATGGGTGACTCGCGGCCGGTGATCAGGGCGACCTCGATACCCGCCCGCCGCAGCAGCTTGATGCCATGGCCATCCTGGGTATGGAACGCCTTGATTTCCTGACCGTCCGTCTGGAAATAGAGACGCCCGTCGCTGAGTACGCCATCCACATCCATGGCAAGCAGGCGCACTGCTCTTGCGCAAGCGATCAGCTCGGGGGGAAGGGTGTGATCGGGACTCATGTGCAGCTCCTTTTATATAACACCGCTACTCAGCAGGTCATGCATATGCAACGCTCCCACAGGCTTGCCATCGTCATCGACGACGGCAAGCGCGGTGATGCGGTTGTCTTCCATGACACGTACCGCCTCGGCGGCCAGCACGTCAGCCTTGATGCGCTTCCCCGGGCGTGTCATGACGTCATCGACCTTGAGCGAACGAAGGTCGGCGTATTGGTCGAGCGTTCGCCGAAGGTCGCCGTCAGTGTATACGCCGACCATTCGACCGTCTGCGTCAGTCACGCAAGTAAAGCCCAGACCCTGGCGGGTGATCTCGAGCAGGGCATCGCGAAGCGGGCTACCCAAGGCCACGCGAGGCAACCTTTCCTCACGATGCATCAAGTCGCTGACACGAAGCAACAGCCGGCGGCCCAGGCTGCCGCCGGGATGAGATAGGGCGAACTCCTCGGCAGTGAACCCGCGTGCCTCCAGCAGGGCGACCGCCAAGGCATCGCCCAGGGCGAGTGCGGCGGTCGTCGAGGAAGTCGGCGCAAGATCCAGCGGGCAAGCTTCGCGCTCGACGCCTGCGTCGAGATGGGCGTCGGCATGTTTGGCCAGTGTCGAGCCGGGGCGTCCGGTCATGCTGACCAAGGGAACGCCCATGCGCTTGAGTAGCGGCAGAAGGGCGGTGACTTCATTCGTCTCGCCGGAATTGGAAAGCGCAAGGACGACATCGATGGGCGTGATCATGCCCAGATCGCCATGACTGGCTTCACCGGGATGAACGAAGAACGCGGGCGTACCCGTGCTGGCAAGGGTGGCGGCGATTTTACCAGCCACATGACCGGATTTTCCCATACCGGTGACTACGACACGCCCTTGGCACGCGAGCATCAGCTCACAGGCCCGGTCGAAATCGGTGCCGAGTTTGGATATCAACGCCCCAATGGCCTGCTGTTCCAGCCCGAGGGTGCGGCGGGCGCTGGTGCGAAATGGCGAATCCTGTTCGTGAACCTGAGACGTATCCATAGTTTTCAGCCAAGGCCGGTGGGATTGCCGCTGACGATCAGCCAGCCTAGGTAACTTACATAGCATACCAGCATGAATGCACCGGGAAGCCGGCCGATATTGCCATGTCGGTGCCACAACAACAGCGTACCCAGTAGAAGCGTCATTCCCAGCATGACCGGATAATCGCGCTCGCCGGCGGCCGGGTCGATGATGCCCGGTGCGATCAAGCCGGGCACCGGCAGGACCGCGAGCATATTGAACAGATTGGAGCCAATGACATTGCCGATGGCGATATCGTGGTGCTTTTTCAAGGCGCTGGCTACGCAGGCGGCGACTTCCGGCAAGCTGGTGCCAATGGCGACGATGCTTAGGCCGATGACCAACTCACTGACCCCCAAGGCTAGCGCTACCTGGGTAGCGCCCCAGACCAGGAAGCGTGAGCTGATGACGAGCAGTATCAACGTGGCGGCCAGCCAGGCCAGCGCTTTGGGAAGCGCCATGTCGGGGACTTCGGCGAGATTCTCATCGGGGGTGTCGGCACGAAACAGCCACCACAGGCTGAAGCCCAGCAGTAGCACTAGAAATAGTGCATCGAACCGACCCAGCACGCCGTTGGCCAGGGCGTAGCCCGCCAGGCCGGTCGCCCCCAGCAACAAGGGCAATTCGCGGCGCACGACTGAAAAGCGTACGGGAATTGGCATTACCAGGGCCGTTATGCCCAACACCAGACCGATGTTGGCGATATTCGAGCCTAGGGCGTTGCCTGTGGCAAGGTCCGGTGTGCCATCCAGCGAGGCCATCACCGAGACGACGATCTCCGGGGCCGAGGTGCCCAGCGCAACTACGGTCATTCCCACCAGCATGGCACTCATGCCGGCACGGTAGGCTGTAGCGGCAGCGGCACCGACAAAGCGATCGGCACTCCATATCAGGCCAACGAAGCCGATCAGGATAGCGAGAGCGGGCATGACCATAAGAGGGGCTCGGGTCGTGTATGGGCGGCATATTTAACGCCTTGATGCGAGCCCTATGCAAGGTGGGGCGTTCTCGCTAGCGAGAACGCCCCTAGTTAGGATACGATGTTCGATAATATTATTCAGGGGTTTGCGGCATGACAGAGACGCCCTTCGTGGTGGTTGAGGGGTTGCGCTTTTCGCGAGGCGAGACGGAGATTTTCCGCGGACTCGACTTATCCATCCCGCGCGGGAAGATTACGGCCATCATGGGTCCGAGCGGCACCGGCAAGACGACATTGCTCAAGCTGATCGGTGGGCAGCTGGTGCCCGATGCCGGGCGCGTCGTGATCGATGGCCAGGATGTCCATGCACTATCGCGTCGGGCGCTTTTTCGCTTGCGGCGTCGCATGGGCATGCTCTTCCAGAGTGGCGCGCTATTCTCCGACCTGGACGTCTACGAAAACGTGGCGTTTCCGTTGCGGGTACATACCGACCTTCCCGATGCCATGGTTCGCGACGTGGTATTGATGAAGCTTCAGGCGGTGGGGTTGCGCAATGCTCGTCATCTCAAGACATCCGAACTCTCCGGTGGCATGGCGAGACGCGTCGCTCTGGCCCGCGCCATGGCGCTGGATCCTGAGCTGATCCTCTACGATGAGCCCTTCGTCGGTCAGGATCCGATATCCATGGGCGTGCTGGTCCAATTGATAAAGCACATCAATCAGGCACTGGGCCTGACCGCAGTGGTGGTCTCGCACGATATCAAGGAGACCTTGTCGATAGCCGATTACGTTTATGTCATCGCCGACGGCAAGGTCATGGCGCACGGCACCCCGGCCAGCCTGGACGTCGACCAAGATGCCCGGGTCCGGCAGTTCGTGCACGGCGAGCCGGACGGGCCGGTGCCGTTCCACTATCCGGGACGGGAATACCATGCCGATATCCTTGCGACAGGGGGACGCCGATGACCGCTTGGATACAACGTCTGGGGCAGGCCGGCTGTAACCTGCTGGTGTCGCTCGGCCGCGCCGGTATTTTCCTGGGGCTTTCAGCCGTAGGCGTGCCGTCTCGTGAGGGCTGGTCGTTGTGGCTGCGACAGATGCACTTCGTCGGGGTCATGTCGCTAGCCATCGTGCTGGTTTCGGGGCTCTTCATAGGCATGGTGCTGGCACTGCAGGGCTACACTATCCTGGTCGATTTCGGCGCCGAGCAGGCGTTGGGTCAGATGGTGGCGTTATCGCTACTCCGCGAGCTGGCGCCGGTAGTGGCTGCGCTGTTGTTCGCTGGGCGTGCGGGCTCTGCACTGACAGCGGAAATCGGCCTGATGAAGGCCACCGAGCAGTTGTCGAGCATGGAGATGATCGGTGTCGATCCTCTGCGGCGTGTCGTTGCGCCTCGGCTATGGGCGGGCTTTGTATCGCTGCCGTTACTTACCGTGGGGTTCAGCGTGGTGGGTATCGGCGGTGGCTACCTGGTGGGCGTCGAGTGGCTAGGCGTCTTCGAGGGGTCGTATTGGGGCAACATGCAGTCGAGTGTCGATTTCCTCGATGATGTAGGCAATGGCATGCTCAAGAGCCTGGTGTTCGCCTGGGTCGTGACATGGATTGCGGTATTCCAGGGCTATGACCTGGTGCCGACATCGGAGGGGATATCTCGAGCGACGACACGCACCGTCGTCTATTCGTCACTGGCTGTACTGGGGCTTGATTTCGTGCTGACCGCGCTGATGTTTGGAGACTTGGGATGAAGCGCAGCAAAATGATGGAAATGGGGGTCGGCCTGTTCATGCTCGCCGGTATCTTGGGGCTGTTGTTTCTGGGGCTCCGTGTCAGTGGCTTGTCGGCGACGGGCATCGGCACAGCCGATACATTCAATCTCGAGGCCAACTTCGGCAATGTGGGGGGGCTCAAGCCGCGTGCCCGGGTCACCATGGCCGGCGTTACGGTAGGGCGGGTGAGTTCCATTGAACTCGACACCGAATGGTACGATGCACGTGTCGTCCTCGAGCTCGATGGCCGTCTCGAAGGGCAGCTGTCGCGTGACACCACGGCGGCCATCCTGACGGCTGGGTTGCTTGGCGAGCAGTATGTAGGGCTGACGGTGGGCGGCGATCCGGAAACCCTGCAAGCGGGCGATACCTTGCATGATACGCAGTCGGCGCTGGTGCTGGAGGAGCTCATCCAGCAGTTCGTGTCGAATATGGCCACCAATTGAACGTTGAATCAACGAGAGAGTCGGCAGCGGTATGAAAATGATACCTGAGGCGGTACGGCAGTGTTGGCTGGGTCTGGTCATGATGCTGGTGGCTTTTGGAGCCATGGCGCAGCAGGGCCAGAGCCCGGAGCAATTGATACGTAAGAATGTAGACGCGTTGATGTCTCAGATTGAGGGGCGTCGTGACTATTTCGCCGAAAACCTCGACGAACTCGAGGCGCTAGTGGACGAAAGCCTGGAGGGAGTGGCCGACTTTCGTTACATCGGTGCCAGCGTCATGGGGCGGTATTTCAATAACGCCACGCCTGAGCAACGTTCGCGCTTCGTCGAAACCTTTCGTCAGACCTTGATCGATACCTACGCCAAGGGGCTGGTGACCTTCGATTATCGTGAATTGCGTGTCCTCGACGACCAGCGCGACCCTCGCCATGAAGATCAGGCCAGCGTAGCCATGGAGGTCGTGGCGAGCGACGGCCAGGTCTTTCCCGTCAGTTACACGCTTCGCCTGACCAACGGCGAATGGCGGGTCGTGAATGTCATCGTCAACGGTATCAACCTCGGGCTGACGTTCCGTAACCAGTTCGACCAGGCGATGCGTGAGCGCAATCGTGACTACGATGCGGTCATCAATAATTGGGCGCCGGAAGTGGGTGTCGAAGAGCTCGAGGAAGGTGGGTCGGCATGACCCCCCTTTTCAGCCGACCGGACACTCGCCTGGAAGCCGGCGATGCGGTGCTGCGGATAACCGGCGAGGTCGATTTCGACGTGGCGGCTCCGCTGGCCGCCTCCGGGCGCCAATGGCTGAGCGCCGTCGCCCCGGGGCAAACGGTTAGCTTCGACCTGAGCGGCGTCGATCGTGTGAGCAGTGCAGCGCTAAGCGTTCTGCTCGACTGGACGCGCTGCTCGCATGCTGCCGAACTGAACGTCGAAAAGGTGGTTCTTTCGCCTGCGCTTGCCAGGCTTACGGCTGTCGCCGATCTCGATTCCTTGCTGCCCATCGAAACTGTCTAGCCTCCCTCCGAGCGAATACCGCCCCGGCCATCGCCATTGTCGGCGCTTTTCTTTACCATGGTTCTCTTTGTGCCTCGGCCTGGCCGGGGCTCTGTCATCGATTCGTGAGCAAGGAGTCTCCTCCCATGCAACCCAGTGATGTCAAAGGGCTACTCGACGCCCGCGTCGACGGCTGCGATTTTTACATTCAGGGTGAGGGCTGCAATTTTCAGGTCATCGCCGTGGGTGATGTCTTTGAAGGGCTCTCTCCGGTAAAACGACAGCAGTTGATCTATGGCGCCTTGTCGGAGGAGATCGCCAGCGGTGCGTTGCATGCTATCAGCATCAAGGCCTACACCCCGTCGCAGTGGCAGAACGCCCCTGAAAATAGTGGGGCCTGACGGGAACGCATCGACATGGATAAACTGATCATTACCGGCAACGGGCCTCTCGACGGCGAAGTCTGGGCCAGTGGCGCCAAGAATTCGGCACTGCCGATTCTCTGCGCCACCCTGCTTTCCGAAGGCCCCGTTACCATAGGTAATCTGCCACACTTGCAGGACATCACCACCACCCTCGAGCTCTTGGGCAGGATGGGTGTCGAGGCGGTGATGGGCGAGAAGATGACCATCGAGCTCGACGGGGCCCAGGTGCGCCAGTGCCATGCTCCCTATGAGCTGGTCAAGAAGATGCGTGCCTCCATCCTCGTCCTCGGGCCGCTGTTGGCGCATTTCGGCACGGCCGATGTCTCGCTTCCAGGGGGCTGCGCGATTGGCTCACGTCCTGTCGACCTACATCTGCGGGGGCTCGAAGCGATGGGGGCCCAGATTCGTGTCGAAGCGGGCTATATTCGAGCCAGTGTCGAGGGGCGGCTCAAGGGCGCGACGATCTACCTTGACACCGTGACCGTGACCGGCACCGAAAACCTGCTCATGGCGGCGACATTGGCAGATGGTGTGACGGTTCTCGAGAATGCAGCACGCGAACCCGAAATCGTCGATCTTGCCGAGTGCTTGATCAAGATGGGGGCGCGCATTCGTGGTCATGGCACGGATACGATCACCATCGAGGGTGTGGAGCGGCTACATGGTTGTCACCATGACGTGATGCCCGACCGTATCGAGACCGGTACCTTTCTGGTGGCTGCTGCGATCAGTCGCGGCCGGGTGCGGGTTCGCAACACCCGCGCAGATATACTCGAAGCTGTGTTGGCCAAGCTCGAGGAAGTCGGTGCCAAGGTCACGACGGGTGAAGGCTGGATTGAGCTGGACATGCAAGGGCGTCGTCCCCGGGCGGTCAATATACGCACGGCGCCCTATCCGGCGTTTCCCACGGACATGCAGGCGCAGTTCGTCGCGCTCAATGCCGTGGCAGAAGGCAGCAGCCGCGTCGTCGAAACCATTTTCGAAAACCGCTTCATGCACGTTCAGGAGCTCAATCGCATGGGGGCAAACATTGCCTTGGAAGGGAATGCGGCATTGATCACCGGTGTGGAGCGGTTGTCCGGGGCGCCTGTCATGGCGACCGATCTGCGAGCCTCGGCCTCGCTCGTCGTGGCGGCCATGCATGCCGACGGCGAAACCATGGTTGATCGCATCTATCACATCGACCGAGGCTACGAGTGCATCGAGGAGAAGCTGCATTTGCTGGGAGCCAGGATCAGGCGGGTGCCGGGCTAGATCCGCCAGGCTGCGTTGCGCCGGCTCGGTAGCGTGGCCATTGACGTCCAGGTTCGCTTCGCCCATTCACGAAACGAAAGCGCTTATGAACAAGCAATTGATACTCGCCCTGTCGAAGGGGCGTATTCTCGAAGAAACCCTGCCGCTATTGGCGGATGCTGGAATCGTTCCTGCCGAAGATCTGGGGGCGAGCCGTAAACTGCTTTTCGATACCAATCTACCAGGGGTCAAGCTGGTCGTGATTCGCGCGACCGATGTGCCGACCTATGTCCAGCTCGGGGCGGCCGATCTGGGCATCGCCGGAAAGGACGTCTTGCTTGAGCACGGCGCCGATGGGCTCTACGAGCCCCTGGATCTGGAGATCGCCAAGTGTCGTCTGATGACTGCCGGCGTCAAGGGGTGCGAGCCGGCCCGCGCGCGTCGTAGGGTCGCCACCAAGTTCGTCAACGTGGCGCGGCGGTACTACGCCGAGCAGGGCACCCAGGCGGAAGTCATCAAGCTTTACGGTGCCATGGAGCTGGCCCCCTTGATGAATCTGGCGGACGAGATTGTCGATATCGTCGATACCGGTAATACCCTGAAGGCCAACGGGATGGAGCCCCGGGAGCTCATCGCCTCGATCAGTACGCGTCTGGTCGTGAACAAGGCTTCCATGACCATGAAGCACGACATGCTGAAGCCGCTGATCGAACGACTGCGCCTGGCCGTAGCCGCACGTCGGAAAACCAGCGATGCACCAGCCTGACCACGAGTATCGCCGGCTTCGTTCTGGCCCACGACGTCATGGCCCACTGATAGATAGTACGCTTGTAGAGAATCCCATGAGCAATAGCGATCCCGTTAAGTTATCCGTTTCACGCCTGGCCACGTCCGACACGGATTTCGATGTCCGTCTCGAAAAGCTCCTGGCTTGGGAAGGAGTTTCCAGCGCCGATGTACAGCAGCGTGTCGAAACGATCATCGAGACAGTCAGGGCTAATGGCGATCGTGCCTTGGTCGACTACACCAATCGCTTCGATCGCCTGTCAGCGCAAAGCATGGATGAACTGAAGCTCGACGCGGCACGGCTCAAGCAGGCTTTCGTGGGGCTGCCAGAGGAGCAGCGTGAAGCGCTATCGATCGCTGCAGAGCGCATACGCAGCTACCACGAGCGCCAGAAACCCGAATCGTGGCAGTACACCGAAGCCGATGGCACCGTGCTGGGTCAGCAGGTCACTCCTCTCGATCGCGCCGGGATCTACGTCCCGGGCGGCAAGGCCGCCTATCCTTCATCGGTCCTCATGAACGCTATACCGGCTCATGTCGCTGGGGTGCGTGAAGTGGTCATGGTAGTGCCGACTCCGGACGGGGTGCTCAACGAGCTGGTTCTGGCGGCCGCGCATCTGGCGGGAGTGGATCATGTCTTCACCCTGGGCGGGGCACAGGCAGTCGCGGCCTTGGCCTACGGTACCGAAAGCGTGCCGCGCGTCGACAAGATCGTGGGGCCGGGCAACATCTACGTTGCGACGGCCAAGCGTGCCGTCTTCGGGCAGGTGGGCATCGACATGATCGCCGGTCCCTCGGAAATTCTTGTGGTGTCGGATGGCGCTACCGATGCCGACTGGCTGGCCATGGATCTCTTTTCGCAAGCTGAGCACGACGAGGATGCGCAGGCAATCCTGGTCAGCTGGGATGCCAACCATCTTGCAGCGGTGGAGGGGGCGATGGCGCGGCTGCTGCCGACCATGGAGCGCGAAGCCATCATTCGTGCCTCATTGAAAGAGCGAGGCGCGCTGATTCACTGCGCGGATCGTGAGGATGCACTGCGTATCATCAACCGAATCGCCCCCGAGCATCTGGAGCTATCGGTCGCAGAGCCTGATACCTGGTTGCCTGAAATCCGTCACGCCGGCGCCATTTTCATGGGGCGCCATACGGCTGAAGCGCTGGGCGATTACTGCGCCGGCCCCAACCATGTCCTGCCCACGTCGGGTACGGCACGCTTCTCATCCCCCTTGGGGGTATATGATTTCCAGAAGCGCTCTTCGATCATTCACTGTTCCGCCGAGGGGGCGGCGCAGCTGGGCAAGACGGCGTCCGTGCTGGCGCGAGGCGAGTCACTCACGGCGCATGCACGCTCCGCCGAGTACCGCATCGAGCCTTGATCTGACTGCGTCTACGGCTTCGGCGATAATCACCGCTCAGGATTCATCACGGGGGGCGGCCGCTCCCCGACCTCGACCTTGACTTCCCGGCGCTGCCCATTGCGTACCACTTCGAGCGCCAGACGATTGCCAGGCTCGATGGCGGCGATATCGGCCATGGCGGCACGCGCATCGATGATCGGGCGATCGTTGACCTTGAGCAGGATGTCGCCTGGCCTCAGCCCGGCCTGATCGGCCGGACCGCCAGGCACCACGCCCGCGATCACGACGCCGTCCAGGGTATTCAAGCCGAACGAACTGGCCAGTTCCTGGGTCATTTCCTGGGCTTCCACACCGAGCCAGCCGCGTATCACCCGTCCTTGGGTCACCAATTGTTCGAGAATGTCACGCGCCAGGTTGGTCGGAATGGCAAACCCAATGCCCTGAGAGCCGCCCGAGCGTGAGAAGATGGCGGTATTGATGCCGACCAGCCCGCCTTCCGGATTGACCAGGGCGCCTCCTGAATTACCCGGGTTGATGGCCGCATCGGTCTGGATGAAGTCCTCGTAGGCGTTGAGCCCCAAATGGTTGCGTCCGGTCGCACTGATGATACCCATGGTCACGGTCTGACCGACTCCAAACGGGTTGCCTATGGCCAACGCCACATCGCCAACTGCGGTCTGTGTGGAGTCGGTCATGGCAATCACCGGCAGCGCATCCAGGTCGATGCGCAACACGGCCAGGTCGCTCTCGGGATCGGTGCCGATTACTTCGGCAAGCGTTTCGCGTCCATCGCGCAGGGCCACCTGGATCTGGTCTGCGTCGTTGATGACATGATGATTGGTGAGTACATACCCTTCGGGACTGACGATGACGCCAGAGCCAAGGCTCGACAGCATCCGTTGTCGGCTGGGCATGTCCCCCCCAAAGAACTGGCGGAAGAAGGGATCCGACATCAAGGGGTGCTGTTCGTTTTCGACGACACGCGACGAGTAAATGTTGACGACGGCCGGTGCGGCACGTTCAACCGCCCGGGCGTAGCTGACGGGCCCTTGCTCGCGGGACATGGGTGGTGCATTGGAAAGCTCGGGAGCGGCCCTCAGCGCCTGCTCGCTTGATCTTGTCGAGTCGCTAGAGGTCTGCGAAACGGTTTCTTGCCCTGAAGAGAACAGGGGGCTTTCACCTCGCAGTTCCGGAAACGCATAAAGCAGTCCTAAAGCCAGTAATAGACCAGTGATGACAGGCCACACGAATGGCATCAGGTATCGACGCATGAAGCGGTCCTTGAGTCATGGTAGGCGGTCGCTGAGAAAGGCGGCGCTGGCTACAATGGCGCTATTGTAACATTGCTTTATTCCCCATGTCCGAAGGAGACCCCATGATATCCCGAGATGTGCTTGTAGAGGCTTGCGACAAGGAGCTTCAGGCCGAACGGTTCAAGGACTATACGGTAAACGGCCTGCAAGTGGCGGGGGCCGACCGGGTAGCCCGGGTCATGAGCGGCGTGACGGCCAGCCAGGCGCTCCTCGATGAGGCCGTTGCCTGGCAGGCGGACTTACTGCTGGTGCATCACGGTTACTTCTGGAAAAACGAACCTGTCGCCATTACCGGTATGAAGCGCCGTCGTCTGGCTACCTTGCTGGCTCACGACATCAATTTGCTGGCCTACCACCTCCCACTGGATGCACATCCCACGCTGGGCAATAACGCGCAGTTGGCGCATCGGCTCGGGTTTGAGTTCGAACGGAGTATCGACGGCGAGTTGGGCAGCGGTTTGCTGTGGCTGGGCGCTTGCCCAGGCGGGACGAAGACGAACGAGCTGGCGATTCTGGTCAACGAGAAGCTTGGGCGAAAACCTATGGTGATTGACGGCCACGACGGGCTCATTGAACGTGTCGCCTGGTGTACCGGGGGGGCTCAGGACATGATCGCGGCCGCTGCGGATGCCGGCGCTCAGGCCTTCATTTCCGGTGAGATATCAGAACGAACGACCCATCAGGCTCGGGAGATGGGCATAAGCTACATCGCGGCCGGGCATCATGCCACCGAGCGCTACGGGGTACAGGCGCTCGGGGCATGGCTGGCCGAACGGTTCGATATCGAACATCGCTTCGTCGACATCGATAATCCGGCGTAATGCGCGTCTGTCGTTGCTGCTGTCGTTCAGTAGCGAGGCGGCTGAACGTTTGAGGACTCTTCGTCCCTGCGCAACCCGAAGTCTTCAGCCAAGGTGCCACGATCACCATCGGCATAATCGCGTGGCATCGCGGGAGAGTCCGCTAGCGGCTCTTCTGCATCAACGGAGGCGAGACGACGCTTGACCTGAAGGTCGTCACACAAACGGTCAGCGTCTTGCGCCAGCTGGTGCTCCAGCTCCTGGCTCTGGCGCTGTATGCTTGCAACCAGATCCGCCGCACGAGCGAAGTGATCGTTCAATGCATCCCTGACCTGGCTGAGCTCCAGTTCGGTTTCCGCCAGTCGTTGGCGAACCTTCTGATTCCTTGCCACGTTGGCATTGAGCAGGTGGTAGCCCAGGGCGCCGATGCCGATGCCGGCAAGACCACAGACGATGGCTAGTATCCAGATATTGCTTTCGTACACATGCTTCCCCTTCGGTTTTCTACCGGAGCCAAGGCACGGCCTGCTCCTTAAGCAGTTGGCGTCCCATTATAGGAACGAGAGCGAGACCCGGGTCAATCGATAGCCGCCTTACATAGGCGAAATTGACCGAGGCGCGTATAATGCTCGGCTCGATGACCAGCTGTGAGGTAGCCGAAACGTCAATGAGCGCGACAACCTCTTCTTCGAGTGCCCCCGGTGCCGATAGGCCGATGACGCCGCTGGAGCGCTACCGTGCCGATCTGGAACGCGACGATTTCAAGTATGATCCCGCCCAGGAAAAGGCCGTCAAACATCTTCAGCGTCTGTATGACGATCTGCTCGCGACCCCCCGAACACCGCCTAAACCAGTGAGTTCCGGCAAGGGTCTCAAATCGCGAATGTCCAGTCTCCTGGGCAAGAACAGCAAGCCCGCCTCACCGCATGAGGCCCCGCCGGCCATCATGGGGTTGTACTTCTGGGGAGGGGTGGGGCGCGGCAAGACCTATCTGGTAGATACGTTCTACGAGGCGCTGCCGTTCCCCGAAAAAATGCGCACCCACTTCCACCGTTTCATGCAGCGGGTGCACAACGAGCTCGATCATTACAAGGGCGAGAAGAATCCGTTGCGGCTCATCGCGGCCAAGTTCGCAAGTGAGGCGCGTGTCATCTGCTTTGACGAATTCTTCGTCAAGGACATCACCGACGCCATGATTCTCGCCAATCTGCTCGAGGCCCTGTTCGAGCAGGGTGTGGTGTTGGTCACGACGTCCAATATCGTACCTGACGATCTCTACAAGGACGGCCTGCAGCGCGCCCGTTTTCTGCCGGCAATCGACCTTCTGAAACGGCATTGTGAAGTGGTCAACGTCGATTCAGGCATCGATTACCGGTTACGTGCGTTGCAACACGCCGAGATATTCCACTCGCCTCTTGATGAGGAGGCCGAGGCGCTGCTCGCGAAAAGTTTCAAGAGCATTGCCGGGCACGAGGGGGAGTCCGACGTCACGATCGAGATTAACCGGCGCGTGCTCAAGGCCCGGCGCCTACATGATGACGTCGTCTGGTTCGATTTTACCGAATTGTGTGATGGTCCTCGCAGCCAGAACGATTACATTGAGCTTGCGCGTGAATTTCATACGGTATTCGTGTCGGGCGTTCCATGCATGGGGCGCGGTAGTGATGACCAGGCGCGTCGCTTCATCAACATGGTGGACGAGTTTTACGATCGTGCCGTCAAGCTGTTGATGTCCGCCGAAGCCCCGGCGCCGGAGCTATATAGCGAAGGCAATCTCAACTTCGAGTTCGAGCGGACACTTTCGCGCCTCCAGGAGATGCAGTCACAGGAATACCTGGCGTTGCCGCATAAACCCTGACAGAGCTATTAACCTTCGGCGTGCTGTCATGTATAATTCGCGCTCGCTGTACCGTTGCGTGCCATGAAGCAGGCACGCAACCAAGAAAAATAGGGATGGTCGCGTATCCAGGGCGTCATGTCCGGTACAAGGCCCAATACATTCAGTTTGGTGATTCATCCATGAAGACGTTCAGTGCAAAGCCGCAGTCCGTCCAGCGCGACTGGTATGTCGTCGACGCCAAGGACAAGACGCTCGGTCGTCTGGCTACCGAGATTGCTCGCCGCCTGCGCGGCAAGCATAAGCCGGAATACACACCTCATGTCGATACCGGCGATTACATCGTCGTTGTCAATGCCGAGAAGGTCGCCGTGACCGGCAACAAGGCTCAGGCAAAGACTTATTATCGTCACACCGGTTATCCGGGTGGTCTGCGCTCGATGAATTTCGAGAAGATGATCGCGCACGCCCCCGAGCGCGTCATCGAGTCCGCCGTCAAGGGTATGTTGCCGAAAGGGCCGCTGGGCCGCGCCATGTACTCCAAGCTCAAGGTCTATGCCGGTGCCGAGCATCCGCATACCGCTCAGCAGCCGCTCGAACTGAACATCTAAGGGATCTCTCGCCATGACACAGCAGTATTACGGTACCGGGCGCCGCAAGACATCGACTGCCCGCGTGTTCCTGAAGCCGGGCTCCGGCAAGATCACCGTCAACAGCCAGGACCTCAACGACTATTTCGGTCGCGTGACCGGTCGTATGGTGGTCCGCCAGCCGCTCGAGCTGACCGAGACCGTCAGTCAGTTTGACGTTTACGTGACAGTGCAGGGTGGGGGCGGCTCCTCTCAGGCCGGCGCCATTCGTCACGGCATCACGCGTGCGCTGATGGTGTACAACGAAGAATTCCGCAAGCCGCTGCGTGCTGCCGGTTACGTGACTCGCGACGCACGCGAAGTCGAGCGTAAGAAGGTCGGTTTGCGCAAGGCGCGTCGTCGTCCGCAGTTCTCCAAGCGTTAATTTCGCTCCCGGCCGCGACAAAAGCGCCCAGGCCTTTACAGGCCTGGGCGCTTTTTCATTTTATAAACAATGGCTTGGCGCAAGATAACAACCATGGTCGAGTATCGAACAACCTTGTGTTAATGCTCACCTTTTTTTAACATAGCCATCATTTTGTGTCAGTGGGTCGCGGGACCTCTTTCGCGATTTAGCAGCGGGATCGATGGGGAGAAACTAAAAAATGGCAGATAACGGCGTGAACAAAGGGCGGCGCCGTTTCCTCTTGGGTGCCACCACCGTTGTGGGTGCGGTGGGTGCCGTTGGGGTTGCGGTTCCCTTTGTAGCTTCCTGGCAACCCAGTGCCAGGGCAAGAGCGGCCGGGGCTCCGGTCCAGGCGGACGTATCCAAGCTCGAACCCGGGCAACGGATGACCGTCGAGTGGCGCGGGCGTCCGGTATGGCTGGTACGCCGTTCCGACGACATGATAGAGCGTATTCGTAACTTCGATGGATCGCTGCTGGCGGATCCCCAATCCGAGGAGCAACAGCAGCCCACCTATGTCGAGGGTGAGCTGCGCTCGATACGCCCCGAAATCGGTGTCTTGGTCGGGATCTGCACGCACCTGGGCTGTTCGCCGCTATATCGTCCCGAACCAGGCGCAGCCGATCTGGGTGGTGAGAACTGGCCGGGCGGCTTCTTCTGTCCTTGCCATGGCTCGCGCTTCGACCTTGCCGGCCGTGTCTTTGCCAACGTACCGGCGCCTACCAATCTCGAAGTGCCACCGCATCGCTATGACAGCGAAGAGATCATCATCGTTGGCGAAGACGAGGAGACTGCCTGATGGGTAACCCGAATCGCGTCAAGGCAGAAAGCGGCTTCATGCGCTGGGTGGATGACCGCTTCCCTGCCACACAGATGTGGCAAGACCACATGGCTCAGTATTACGCACCCAAGAACTTCAACGTATGGTATTTCTTTGGTTCGTTGGCCCTGCTCGTGCTGGTCAATCAGATCCTGACCGGTGTGTGGCTGACCATGAGCTACAACCCCTCCGCGGAAGGGGCCTTCGCGTCGGTCGAATATATTATGCGCGATGTGGAATATGGCTGGTTGATCCGCTATATGCACTCGACAGGGGCGTCGGCATTCTTCGTCGTGGTCTATCTCCACATGTTCCGGGGTTTGCTGTACGGCTCCTACAAGGCGCCACGCGAACTGGTGTGGATATTCGGTATGACCATCTACCTGGCTTTGATGGCCGAAGCCTTCATGGGTTACCTGTTGCCTTGGGGGCAGATGTCCTACTGGGGGGCTCAGGTCATCATCTCGCTGTTCTCGGCCATACCGGTCATCGGACCTGATCTCGCCCAGTGGGTGCGCGGTGACTTCCTGATTTCAGGCATAACGCTCAACCGCTTCTTCGCCTTGCACGTGGTGGCCTTGCCCATCGTGATTCTGGCACTGGTGGTGCTGCACCTGATCGCCCTGCATGAAGTGGGTTCAAACAACCCTGACGGGATCGACATCAAGGCGCGCAAGGATGAAAGTGGCAAGCCGCTCGACGGCATTCCCTTCCATCCATATTACACCGTCAAGGATCTGGTCGGCGTGGCCGTATTCCTGTTCGTGTTCTGCGCGGTGATCTTCTACTTCCCCGAAGGGGGCGGGTATTTCATCGAGATTCCCAACTTCGAGCCTTCCGATCCGCTCAAGACGCCAGATCACATCGCTCCGGTCTGGTACTTCACCCCGTTCTACGCCATGTTGCGGGCGATCACGTTCTCGCTGTTCGGCTTGGATGCCAAGTTCCTGGGGGTGGTGGTCATGGGTGGCGCGATTGCCATTCTGTTCGTGCTTCCGTGGCTTGATCGTAGCCCGGTCAACTCCATGCGCTACAAGGGCTGGATATCCCGGATCATGCTGGTGCTGTTCTCCATCAGCTTCGTGATTCTCGGTGTGTTGGGTGTGCTGCCCTCGACGGCGGGCCGCACGTTGCTGGCACAAGCGTGTACGGCCATCTACTTCGCTTACTTCCTGTTGATGCCGTTCTACACGAAATATGAGTCAACAAAACCCGTTCCGGAAAGGGTGACTGGCTAATGAAAAAGCAACTGTTCGCACTGCTATTTGCGCTGGTGCCCTTCACGGCCCTGGCGGCAACGGAAGCCCACTTGCCGTACTCGATGTCCCCGGATCTGGATGACAAGGCTTCCCTGCAACGGGGAATGAAGCTATTCGTCAATTATTGCATGGGGTGTCATTCGCTCGAATACCAGCGCTTCTCGCGGGCGGCCGAGGATCTGAACATGCCCCAAGACTTGGTCGAGGAAAATCTTATCTTCTCCTCCGACCTGGCGTTCAATGACCAAATGGAAATCGCCATGAGCGAGGAGGATGGCGAGAGCTGGTTCGGCGCCGCGCCGCCCGACCTCACACTGCACGGCCGCCTGCGCGGACCTGATTGGCTCTATTCCTACCTTCTCAGCTTCTATAAGGACCCTGAGCGACCGACAGGCGTGAATAACGCCGTGTTCGACCTGGTGGCGATGCCGAACGTGCTGGAACCGCTGCAGGGCGTGCAGGAGATGGTGTGCGCCGAGAGTGACCGGCCCATTGGCGATGCCGAGCTGGACCCGCTTACCGGTAAATACCAGTCCTGTGAAGTGCTGCAGGTCACCGAGCCCGGCACCATGGAGCCTGCTGAGTTCGAGGAGGCGGTCTACGACATGACCAACTTCCTGGCTTATGTCGGTGAGCCCTCCAAATTGCAGGCTCAATCTCTTGGGCCAAAGGTGTTGATCTTCATCTTCATCTTCGGGGTGATTGCTTACCTGCTCAAGCGTGAGTACTGGCGCGATATCCACTGACGTACAGTCGGTGGTCTGTCTGGGGGCGCATGGCTCGGGTCATGCGCCCCGTTTCTTATATCTGGTGCGATAGTATCGACCCGTCCCATGGGTGGACGTGTCGT
This sequence comes from Litchfieldella xinjiangensis, assembly GCF_000759345.1. Taxonomy (GTDB): domain Bacteria; phylum Pseudomonadota; class Gammaproteobacteria; order Pseudomonadales; family Halomonadaceae; genus Litchfieldella_A; species Litchfieldella_A xinjiangensis. The sequence continues at coordinate 590,131 of NZ_JPZL01000001.1, read as the reverse complement.
GTTATTATCCCTGTCCGAATTGATGCGAGGATTGTTACATGGGTGTAGTGGCCAAGCGGTCGTCGATGACCTTCTACTCCGGCAGCGATGATCACTTCAGTCATCGTGTGCGTATCGTCCTGGCGGAGAAGGGCGTTGCGGTCGATATCTTTGAGGTGACGGAAGACAACCCCCCCGAAGAGTTGGCGGATCTCAATCCCTACAACAGCGTACCGACGCTGCTCGATCGAGACCTGGTTCTCTATGAATCCAAGGTGATGATGGAGTATCTGGATGAGCGGTTTCCGCACCCGCCCCTGTTGCCCGTATATCCCGTCGCTCGGGCGCAGAGTCGCTTGTGGATGCATCGCATCGAGCGTGAGTGGTGCCCCCTCGTCGACGCTATTCTCGGTGGCAACAAGAAGGATGCCGAAAAGGCGCGTAAGGAGCTTCGCGAGAGCCTGGTAGGGATTTCACCCATCTTCGAAGACATGCCGTACTTCATGAGTGAAGAGTTCTCTCTGGTTGACTGCTGTCTGGCTCCGTTGCTTTGGCGCTTGCCCGCGCTCGGTATCGAGCTGCCGGAAAAGCAGATCAAACCGTTGGTCTCCTACATGGAGCGTGTCTTCTCCCGCGAAGCCTTCAAGGCGTCTCTGTCCGAGGCCGAGCGAGAGATGAGAACTTAAATACCTTCGGCAGGCCGGCTCCTGCCGATCAACAGGAGGAGGGGCTGACATGCTGTCAAGTCGTCCTTATCTCGCCAGAGCGCTCTATCAATGGCTTCTGGATAACGACCAGACGCCTTACATCGTTGTCGATGCCGAGTACCCAGGTGTCGTGGTGCCAGAGCAGTTCATTCAGAACGGCCAGATCGTCTTGAATATCGCGCCGACGGCGGTACGTGAATTGTTCATGGAGAACGAGGCCATAACATTCAGTGCGCGTTTCGGTGGTAAGCCAATGCAGGTCATGGTGCCGCAGGAAGCGCTGGTGGCTCTCTATGCGCGCGAGAATGGCGTCGGTATGGTGTTCGGCCACGAGCCGGTCATGCCGGGGTATATCGACTCGCTGCAAGCGCGTGAGGACGAGTCCCGGCCGACACTTTCAACTGTCGAGTCCGAAGAGTCCCAGGAACAGGGCGCTGAAACATCGGGTTCCGAAGAGGCGGGGGCTCGAGAGGAGGCGCCACGCAAAGGGCGTCCTTCATTGCGGGTCATCAAGTAGCCGAAAGTGGCATTCAGGTTGCACGGCAGGCGCAATGCCCGCCGTGCAACCGTGCTAGATCTCGCTATCAGTCGAGATATTCGAACACTTTGACGATGCGTTGTACCCCGCCAATGTCAGAGATGGCATTGACCACTCGGTCGCCTTCCGCCCGCGTCACCAAGCCCATCAAGTAGACGCTGCCATTCTCGGTAACGGCGCGGATTCGTCCGGCATCGATGTTTTCGTTCCCGATGAGTCGCGTACGGATGCGAGCTGTGACCCAAGTATCGTTGGTGCGCTGGGCCAGCGGAATGTTGGCAGCCACGGCCAGTTCGTTGTGTACCTGGCGAACATTGCGCACTTCCTTGGCAATGTTCATGGCCTTTTCCTTGAGTTCGTCACTCGGCACCTGGCCGCTCAGTAGGACCACGCCGTTATAACTGTCCACATTGACTCGAGCATCGTTGAAGCGGGCGTCCTGGTGGCTAAGGTTATGCCGGATTTTGGTCTCGATGCTCTGATCTTCGACCTGGGAGCCAAAGGTGCGCTCACCATAGTTTTCCTGAACGGGCCCTTGGTGGGTGGCGCTGGTCAGTGTGGTGCATCCACTGAGAGCCAAAGCCAGGCCCAGCAGGGCGGGGGTCACAAATTTCGCTGTTTTCATTCTCTCTACTCGCTGCCGCCGAAGAGTTGCTCATCAATCAGGTCGCACAGGCAGTGTATCACCAGTAGATGCACTTCCTGGATGCGGGCCGTGGAGGTGGCCGGAACGCGAATTTCGCAATCGTCCTGACCCAGTAGCGAGGCCATGTTGCCGCCGTCTCTGCCCGTGAGGGCGACCACGGCCATATCGCGATCATGGGCTGCCTGGATGGCTTGTACCACATTGGCGGAATTGCCGCTGGTGGAGATGGCCAGCAAGACGTCGCCGGGTTGCCCCAGGGCGCGTATCTGCTTGGAAAAGACGTCGTTGTAACTGTAGTCGTTGGCAATCGAGGTCAGTGTCGATGTATCGGTGGTCAATGCAAGCGCAGGTAGGCTGGGGCGTTCCCGCTCGAAGCGATTGAGCAGTTCGGATGAAAAATGCTGACTGTCGCCGGCACTCCCCCCATTGCCGCAAGCGAGGATCTTTCCCTCGCTGACCAGGCATTGAACCATCATCTGGCTAGCGACTTCGATGAAAGGGGGGAGCACTTCGCTGGCATAGGTCTTGGTATCGATACTGGCATTGAAGTGGCCGAGAATGCGCGCTTGGAAATCCATTGCTAGGGTCCTATGGCCGTCAGAACGCTTCGAAGGCTGCTTGTACCCAGAGAAACTCCAGGTCGGGGGCATGCCCGGTAACAGCAATAACATCGAAGCGGCAGGGACATGATAAGTTGTTCCGCATCAGATAAAAACGTGCAGCCTTGATGAGGCGGCGCTGCTTGGTTGGGGTCACGGTTTCGAGGGGGTGGCCATGGCGTGCGTTAGCGCGATGCTTGACCTCTACGAACACCAAGGCATCGCCATCGCGCATCACCAGGTCAAGCTCACCGCCCTTGGCATGCTGATTATGTGCGATGAGGCGTAGTCCTCTAGCCTGAAGCCAACTCGCAGCAGCCTGTTCCACGCGTGCGCCCCGTGCGCGAGCATCAGTCGGCCCCGGCATCCGTGGTCTCCGCGTCGGTATTCCGGGTTTCGCGAGCCTCGGTTTCGGTTTCGGTGTCGGCTGAGGTGTCTTCACCGTCTTCGTCATTTGGCTCGTAGTCGTCGAATAGCCCATTGATCAAGGGCGGCTGCGGTATGCCCCCCACGAAGCGTGCCCAGGGAAGAAGCCGCACGATTCGTCCATCCTCGGCCGGGCTGAGAAGGCCGGTGGCGCCGTAAAGTTCGCTGTCGGGAATCAACTGAAACTGGGGTAACCGGCGCCCCAATTCATAGGCATCGACGCCCATGGCGGTCAGCTTGAGCAAGGCCGGATCGTTGTCTTCCTGCAGGTCCCGGTAACTCGCCAGGAAGGGCAGGGCTTCTTCACCCCCTACAGCGGCGTCGGGAATCATCCAGGGGATATCAATGAACAGTACCCCATTGAGATCGTGGTCATCCCGCGGGCGCGGTTTGCCTTCGTACAGGTGCGATGTCCCGTAGATAGGCAGATCCCCTGCATAGTAGTACTCCAGGGTGGGGGGAACCTGGCGGGCGTAGCTGGGCAGGGCCAGCAGGAATAGCATGTCCATGCCATCCAGGCGCGCACGCTCTCCCCGCACGTTCACCAAGGGTTCGATGGCCGAGGCCACGGGGGCCTGCGGATCGTAGCGAATGGCGGACCCTACCTCGCCACCTTCGGCCTGCCAGGCCTGACGGAACGCTTCCTCGACACGCCAGCCCCATTCGTTGTTAGGCACGAGTAAGGCGCTGCGACGCTTGCCGTCGGCATAAGCGCGTTTCGCCACTTGGCGCGCTTCGTCTTCAGCGGAAAGGCCATACTGGAACAGGTCGCGAGCCGAGTTTTGCCGACCTTCGCCGTAATTAAGCGCCAATGTCGGTAATGGCACGCTGCCGCGCTGCTCGAGCTCGGTGACCAGGCGTTTGTCCAGTGGGCCGATGACGACCTGGGCGCCGGTCATCGTGGCTTGCGCATAAAGCGCTTCCAGGTCGCCGTTCTGTGAATCGAAGTACAGCAATTGTGGCGTGGTGTCGCCGCTGTCGACTGCCTGCAAGTGGCGTGTCTGAATCCCTTCACGAATCTTCTGGGCCACGTTGGCCAGCGGGCCGGATTCCGGCAGGAAGACCGCTATACGGCGTACTTCGCGGCCGCGTAGTTCACGTAGGGCCGTGAGATCGGAAGGGGGGCGCCGTGCGGCCGGATGATTGGGATTGCTCTCTCGCCACTGCTCGAAGGCGCGCATCAGGCGGTCGATATCGCTGCTATTGCGGCGTTGCAGCTCGTTGAGGGCCAGCCAGCCGGCTGTCAGAGCGTCGGGCGAGCGTGACAGCTCCTCAAGGGCAGGACGTCCAAGCCGAGAGAGCTGTTTCCAGATGGGATCGTTGAGCTCAGTGCTCTCAGTGGCGTCCTGGACTTCGAGCAAGGCCTCGATGGCCGCTTGGGGCTCTCCCACCATGCCCAGTGCCAGCCCTTGCCGATAGCGCAGCGTCAAATAAGTGTTGCGCTCGAAAGAGAGATCCTCGTCGAGGAGTTGGGTCGCTTCGATCACGCCCCTGGGGTCTTCCTGGTCATAGGCCAGTTCGGAGTAAAGCAGTGCCCAGCGTATGCGAGCCTCGTCGGAAAGCCGATCGGCGTCGAGATCGCTGACGATGTCCAGCGCCTGCGTCTCCTGGCCTTGCCGTGCTAGGATACTCGCCGCTTCCAGACGCGTGGTTGCGGCCTGCTCAGGTGCTTGCTGTTCGGCACGCTGCAGCAGCTCGTCCGGCTGGGGGTCGTCCATTCGCTGGCCCACATCCATGGGTGCGCATCCGGCGATGAAAAGCATCACTATTGCGGCGGCCAGCAAGCCGCGTCGCGAAGTTGGCATCAATCCTGTCCCTGACTCGATAACTGGCTTTCGGAATCGTAATGACTGATTCAGCTTATGGCGCATTGTACGTGGTCGCCACGCCGATTGGGAATCTTGACGATCTGTCACCCCGCGCGGCTCGTACCTTGGGAGAGGTCGCCCTGGTCGCTGCCGAGGACACCCGTCATAGCGCCCGACTGTTGCGGCATCTGGGAATTTCTCAGCCGATGCTTTCCTTGCACGAGCATAACGAGGCCGATCGCGTTGCACGCATTGCTGATCATCTCGAAGCAGGTAGGGATGTGGCGTTGATCAGCGATGCAGGAACCCCGCTGATCAGCGATCCCGGCTTCGTGCTGGTGCGTGAGCTTCGCAAGGCCGGGCATCGTATCGTCCCGGTACCTGGCCCATGTGCCTTGGTGGCTGCGTTGTCGGCGGCCGGTCTGCCCACCGATAGCTTTCAATTCAGTGGCTTTCTCCCAGCCAAGCGCGGGCCGCGTCAGGCTCGGCTGGCATCGCTCGAGCATCGCCTTGAGACGCTGGTGTTCTATGAGTCTCCCCATCGGATCAGCCAGACGCTCGAAGATATAGCCAGCGTGTTCGGGGCCCGTCATGTCGTACTCGGGCGCGAATTGACCAAGACCTTCGAAACGTTCCTCGAGGGCGATGCAACGACACTGCTCGGGCGCATGGAACATGACCCCGATCAGGCGCGAGGGGAGTTCGTGGTCATGGTGGCCGGTTCGCAGCGGCAGGCCGAATCGGCGCAAGCGGTCGAGGCCACTAACCTGCTTTCGGCGCTTCTCGCAGAGGGACTGGGAGTCAAGCAGGTCGCGTCGGTGGCGGCGCGCGTGCTGGGCGGCTCGAAGAAGTCCTGGTACGAGCAGGCACAAGCTCTCAAGGACGGTGCTTGAGGGGGCTCGGCGGCACTGGTATTCTTCGCCTCGGGAGTTGGCCAGACAGTCGCCGCCGACCTTGGTCGGGGGAGGAAAGTCCGGGCTCCATAGGGCAGGGTGCCAGGTAATGCCTGGGCGGCGTGAGCCGACGGAAAGTGCAGCAGAGAGTAGACCGCCTAAGCAGCTTCGCTGCCGGCAAGGGTGAAAGGGTGCGGTAAGAGCGCACCGCGCGCCTGGCAACAGTGCGTGGCATGGTAAACCCCACCTGGAGCAAGACCAAATAGGAACCCTTAGGCGTGGCCCGCGCTGGGTTCGGGTAGGTCGCTCGAGGGCCGTGGTGACGCGGCCCCTAGATGAATGACTGTTCTCGACAGAACCCGGCTTATCGGCCGACTCCTTCCTTCATTCCTGATGCGGGGCACGCGATATCTGCGCCCCGCTTCCTATCGCCCTTGCCTATCGTTTTCATTGAGAGCCGCATGACGTTTCCCCAAAGCCCAGCATCCCCCTATCGTCATGCCAGTGTACTGCTCGAGGGGGCGGTCGACGCGCTAATCCACGACCCAGCGGGGGCGTATCTGGATGGAACGTTCGGGCGAGGGGGGCATTCCCGTGCAATCCTCGAACGGCTGGCGCCGGAAGGCCGCCTGCTGGCGATCGACCGCGATCCACAGGCACTCGACGAAGCCCGTAATATCGATGACGCGCGCTTTACCATCGAGCAGGGAGAATTCGCCCATTTGCGAGCGCTGGCGGCGCAGCATGGTCTCGACGGCCGTCTTTCGGGAATCCTTCTGGACATCGGTGTCTCTTCCCCGCAGCTCGACGATCCCGATCGAGGGTTCAGTTTCCTGCGTGACGGCCCACTGGATATGCGCATGGACCCGACCCAAGGGGAGAGCGCTGCCAAATGGCTGAGCCATGCGAGCGTCGACGAAATGGCCCGCATCTTCAAGAGCTATGGCGAAGAACGCTTTGCCAAGCGCATTGCCCGAGCCATTGCCGAGCGGCGTCAAACGCAGCCTTTCGAACGCACTCAGGATCTGGCCGAAGTCATCAAAGCAGCCCATCCCGCCTGGGAAAAAGGCAAGCATCCGGCGACACGTGTTTTCCAGGCGATGCGCATCCATCTCAATGGCGAACTGGAGCAGCTTGATGCCGCTCTGTACGCCGCGCTCGATGCCCTGTCGCCAGGAGGTCATCTCGTGGTGATCAGTTTCCATTCGCTGGAAGATCGGCGAGTGAAACGCTTCATTCGCGACCAGGCGCGTGGAGATACCCACTTGCCCCGCGGCATGCCTATCCGAGAAGATCAGCTCAATCGACGTCTCGAACCGGTGGGCAAGGCGCAACGTCCCGGAGCCGACGAGGTCGAGGCCAATCCCCGCTCGCGGAGCGCCGTGATGCGTGTCGCGCGCAAGCTTGCCTAAGGGACCTCCATGAGTCGGAAACGCGTCATCTTTACCTCGCTTGGTCTTCGCCTGGGGCTCGTCTCGCTGCTGACCCTCCTGGTATTGGCGAGTGCGACGGCTGCCGTCACGGCCAGTCACCTGACACGTGAACAGTATGCGCGACTTCAGCAGTTGGAACGCGAGCAGAACCAATTGCAGACCGAGTGGGGGCAGTTACTGCTCGAGGAGAGCGCCTGGTCGTCTCCAGCGCGCATCGAGCGGCTGGCAGTGGAGCGTCTGGAGATGCGCTTGCCGGATATCAATGAAGTCGAGGTCATTCGCCCATGAGAGCAGAAGGCAGCAATGCCGCGACTCCTCGCCGCCCACCACCCATGCAACCCCTGGGTGGGCTTCGCTATGGGCTGATGCTGCTGTTGGTACTGTTGGCATTGGGCGCGTTGACGGGCCGAATCGTCTACCTGCATGTCATTGACCGTACCTTTCTCCAGGGGCAGGGCGATGCCCGTACGCTGAGGGTAGATCCGATACCCGCTCACCGAGGCATGATTACCGATCGCAACGGGGAGCCGTTGGCAATCTCCACGCCCGTGGTGACGTTATGGGCCAATCCGCAGGAACTGCCTCCCGACGACATTCAGCGCTTGATGTTGGCGCGTGCCCTTGAGGTCGACCTCGATGAGTTCAATTCAAGGGTCTCGCGCTATGCCGAACGTGAATTCATGTTCCTGCGTCGTCAGATGACCCCGGAAGCAGCCCAGCGCATCCTCGACCTCGGTCTGCCCGGTGTCTACGCCCAGAACGAGTACAAGCGTTACTATCCTTCGGGGGAGGTCACGGCGCAGTTGCTTGGTGTGACGAATGTCGACGACCAGGGCCAGGAGGGGCTGGAGCTTGCCTATCAGCCCTACCTGTCTGGTACGCCTGGTCAGCGCCGGGTGCTCAAGGACCGCAAGGGGCGATTGGTGCGTGACCTGCACATGCTACGCGAAGCCCGGCCCGGCGGAGACCTGGTACTCTCCATCGATCAGCGTCTTCAATACATGGCCTACCGTGAGCTCAAGGCGGCCGTTGCCGAGCATGGTGCCGACGGCGGGTCGCTGGTGATGATGGACGCCTTGACGGGAGAGGTGCTGGCGATGGCCAATCAGCCCTCCTATAACCCCAACAATCGTGCCGGTCTCGACCCACGCGGCTTACGCAACCAGGCCATCGTCGATGTCTTCGAGCCGGGGTCGGTCATGAAACCCCTGGCCATGGCAGCCATCCTTGAAAGTGGCCAGTTCGATCGGGATATCGTGGTCGACACCTCTCCAGGCTGGATGCGTATCGATCGCTTCACCATTCGCGACATCCGCAATTATGGTGAACTGGATCTCGCGGGCATTCTCGAGAAATCGTCCAACATTGGCATGTCGAAGCTGGTGCTGGCGCTTGATGACCCCTTGGTAGCGGACAAGTACCGTGCGCTAGGCTTTGGCCAAAGTACCGAAACGGGCTTTCCCGGTGAAGCCACCGGCAGCTTGCCCGCCCCGGTGCGCTGGTCACGCAGTCAGTGGGCAGCGCTTTCCTATGGTTATGGCCTGTCGGTTTCGGCGTTGCAGTTGGCCAGTGCCTATACGGCCTTGGCCAATGGCGGGGTTCGACAATCCCCTTCCTTGCTGAAGCTGGACGAGCCGCCGGTCGGTACGCCGGCGATCGATCCGCAGGTAGCCCATGACCTGCTGCGCATTCTGGAGGAGTCGGTTCAGGGGCGCAGGGCAGGGGTGACGGGCTATCGTGTCGCCGGCAAGACCGGTACGGTGAGAAAAAGCTCATCGAGCGGTTACATGGAAAACGCCTATCGCAGCGTATTCGCCGGTATCGCCCCGGTGTCGGATCCGCGCATTGTCACCGTGGTCATGATCGATCACCCGCGTGGTGAGGAATATTACGGTGGCGCCGTTGCCGCCCCGGTATTCTCTCGGGTAACCGGCAATGCGCTGCGCTTGCTGGATGTACCGCCAGATCAGCGGTTGTCGCCTTGACTCTCCCTCGCACCCAGCCACGCCCAGTCAGGAGCTAAGTCACGCATGCAAGTCGATTCGCAACGTCTCATCTCGGTGCTGGCGCAGCGTTGGCCAGCCATCGGCGAGGCGATCGAAAACACCCCGCTCGATTCTCGGGTGGCACTGGTCACCGATAGCCGAGAGGTCCATCCCGGCGATGTATTCGTGGCGGTACCGGGAAGCCAGGGCGACGGTCGGGACTATATCGATGTCGCTCTTGGGGCCGGGGCCGCTCTGATCCTGTGCCATTGCGACGAGGACGCTCAGCGACATTCCCAGGACCCACGCGTTATTCACCTCGTTGGACTCAAGACCCGACTGGGGCATTTCGGCCAGCAGCTATTCGACGTTCCGGAGACGATGCAGGTCGTCGGAGTGACAGGCACCAACGGCAAGAGCTCGGTGACGCATTATATCGCCGCGCTCAGCGAGGCGCTGGGGCATAAATGCGGTGTGATCGGCACACTGGGGGCTGGGCAGCTCGGTCGACTTCAGGATGTCGGGCTGACGACGCCGGGTCCGTTGGCCTTGCAGGCCTACCTGGGCGAGATGGCCGCTGACGGCGTGACCCGTGTGGCGATGGAGGTATCCTCGCATGCTCTAGACCAACAGCGTCTTGAGGGGTGCCTTCTCGAGGTCGGGGTATATACCAACCTGAGTCGCGACCATCTCGATTATCACGGCAGCATGGCGGCTTACGCCGCTGCCAAGGCTGCGCTGTTCAAGCGAGAGGAGCTCTCGCTTGCCGTGGTCAATGCCAACGATGGGTTGGCCAGGCTCATGCTGGCGGGACTGCGCCCGGGCGTCAGAGTATTGGCCGTGGGTGACGATGAGGCCACTACGCTACGCGTTCTCGACTGGCAGCCCCACGAAACGGGGCAGCGCGCATTGATCGCCGGCCCGGCAGGGGAGTTTGCCTTGTCCCTGGAACTCATGGGACGTTTCAACCTGGATAATCTCTTGCTGGCCATGGCGGTGTTGTATGGTCTCGGCGAAGATCTGGATGCCTTGGCTGAGTTGGCCAACCAGGTATCAGCGGTGCCGGGGCGAATGCAACTACTTGCTCGCCCTGGCCAACCCAGCGTCGTCATCGACTACGCACATACGCCCGACGCCCTGAGCAATGCGCTGACTGCACTTCGGGCGCATCTCGGTAATCGGGGGCGGCTGTGGTGCGTGTTCGGCTGCGGGGGGGATCGTGATGTCGGCAAGCGTCCCCAGATGGGGCAGGTAGTCGAGTCCCTGGCTGACGAGGTCATCATTACTGACGATAACCCCCGACATGAGCGTGCCGAAGCGATCCGTGAGCAGATTATTGCCGGGCTGACGCCAGCGGGGCGTCAGTCGGCGAGGGCGGTGGAAGGTCGCCAGCGCGCTATTGAATACGCCGTCTCGACCGCTGCGTCCGAAGATGTGATTCTGATTGCAGGCAAGGGACATGAGCCTTACCAGGAAATTGCAGGGGTGCGTCATTCGTTTTCGGATGTCGCCGTGGCCGAGGCAGGCCTGGACCTTCGTGGGGTGCGCTCATGAGCCGTTGCGGGCTGGAAACGCTGGCTAATATCGCCGCTCTGTTGGGGGCGGATTCTTCGGTTGCGTATGATATCGACATCGAGTCGATCACTACCGACACGCGGCGGGCGGCCCACGGTGCCCTTTTCATCGCCTTGATCGGTGAGCGTTTCGACGGCCATGACTATCTCGCCGAGGCTCGCCAGGCGGGGGCCTGTGCGGCCATTGTCTCACGACGCGTCGACGATCCGCTCCCCCAGGTGGTGGTGCCCGATACGCGACTGGCTCTGGGGCTGCTGGGGCAGGCTCGACGCCAGGCATGGCCAGGACGGCTGGTAGCCGTGACCGGTAATAGCGGCAAGACCACCGTCAAGGAGATGTTGGCAGGCCTGTTGCGCCGCCAGGGTGAGACCCTGGCTACCCGTGGCAACCTCAATAACGACATTGGGGCGCCACTGACCCTGCTGGAGCTGACGCCTGAGCATCGCCACGCGGTCATCGAACTCGGCGCCAACCATCTGGGGGAAATAGCCTGGACCACGGCGCTGGCGATTCCCGATGTCGTGGTGATTACCAACGTGACGGGGGCTCACGTTGGAGAATTCGGCGGCATGGGAAACATTGCCCAGGCCAAGGCGGAGATCCTCGGTGGGCTGCCGGAAAGCGGCAAGGCCATTCTCAACCGGGACGACCGTTACTATGCGGTCTGGCGCTGCCTTGCAGGCGAGCATGCCGTCATCGATTTCGGTCTGTCTCCGTTGGCGAGAATGACCGCACGCGAACTGGTCGTCGACGCATCGGGACGGTATGCTTTCACGCTGGTTTTCGATGGCCAGGCCCTGGGGCGGGTATCCCTCGCGCTACTGGGGCGTCATAACGTGCTCAACGCCCTCGCCGCTGCCGCGGCAGCGGTGGCCATGGGGCTCGATGCATCCGAGCTGGTCGAGGGGCTTTGCGCCCTACAGCCGTTGTCAGGCCGCATGACGGCGTCCATGGGAATCCGGGCGACACGGCTACTCGACGATACGTATAATGCCAACCCCGGTGCGATGCGAGCAGCGATCGAGGTGCTGGGTGAGTTACCCGCACCGCGTTGGTGTTTGCTGGGAGCCATGGGGGAGTTGGGGGAAGAGAGCGAGCGGCTGCACGCCGAAGTCGGTGCCTATGCCGGAAGCAAGGAAATCGATGTTTTGCTGACAGTCGGTGAGGCGGCACAGACCGCGACGGCATCCTTTGGCGGTGCCGGGCGACATTTCGAGGATTGGGAGGCCATGGCTCGCTATGCCCGGGAGCACCTCCCCACGGGGGCCAGTGTGCTGGTCAAAGGTTCGCGCAGTGCCGGCATGGAACGAGTCGTAGCCGCACTACGTGACGACGCATCAAGGTGAACGCGATACATGTTGCTTTTTCTGGCCAATTACCTGGCGCAATTCCAGAGCGCCTTCAACGTCATCAATTACCTGACGCTACGTATGATTCTCGCCGCCCTGACAGCGTTATTGCTCTGTCTGTGGCTGGGACCGATGATGATTCGCCGCCTGGTCGAACGACAGATCGGCCAGGCCGTGCGCGACGACGGTCCCCAATCCCATCTTTCCAAGGCCGGTACACCGACCATGGGCGGTGCCATGATCCTGATGGCCATCGCTGCAAGTACCCTGCTATGGGGTGACTTGACCAACCACTATATCTGGGTGGTTCTTGCGGTGACGCTGGGGTTCGGTGCGATCGGCTGGGTCGACGACTACCGCAAGGTGGTCGAGAAGAACCCCCGCGGCCTGCCGGCGCGCTGGAAATACTTCTGGCAGTCGGTGGTGGGGCTGGCCGCGGCGATCGTGCTGTACCTGACAGCCGCCGCTCCCGTCGAGACCAGCCTGATCGTGCCACTCTTCAAGGATATCGTGCTGCCGCTGGGTCTGTTCTATATCGTGCTGACCTACCTGGTGATCGTCGGTAGCTCCAATGCCGTGAACTTGACCGACGGGCTCGATGGTCTGGCGATCATGCCCACCGTCATGGTTGCCATGGGGCTTTCGGTATTCGCCTATGCCAGCGGCAATACCGTCTTTGCCGAGTACCTGCATATTCCGGTCATACTCGGTGCGGGGGAACTTGCCGTATTCTGCGGGACCATTGCCGGCGCCGGCCTGGGCTTTCTCTGGTTCAATACCTATCCGGCCCAGGTCTTCATGGGCGATGTTGGTGCACTGGCGCTCGGGGCGGCTCTTGGTGTCGTGGCGGTCATCGTGCGCCAGGAAATCGTCCTGTTCGTCATGGGCGGCGTGTTCGTGATGGAGACCGTATCCGTCATCCTGCAAGTGGGCTCGTACAAGCTGACGGGGCGCCGCATTTTCCGCATGGCCCCGTTGCATCATCATTTCGAGCTCAAAGGGTGGCCGGAGCCGCGTGTCATCGTCCGCTTCTGGATCATCACCGTAGTGTTGGTCCTGCTGGGCCTGTCGACGCTCAAGATCCGCTGACCGACACGAACCCCCATGAGCGGGCAGGAGCGCGCAATGCAGAGTGTGCCGCAGCAAAAGAGCCTGGTGGTGGGGCTGGGTGTATCGGGGCGTGCCATCGCCCGCCATCTGACCCGCCTGAAGCAACCTTTCATTATGGCCGATACCCGCGAATATCCTCCCGGCCTGGAGGCATTTCGAGCGGAGCTTCCCGGGGTCGAGGTACATTGCGGTGACCTGGCCGATCTCGATTTCGATGCGATTGACGAGGTTGTGCTGAGTCCCGGCGTTGCGCCCGATACCCGGGGGCTCGAGAAGATGGCGAATCGCACCTGTGCCACTACGGGTGGTCCTTCCATTATCGGTGAAATTGCCTTGTTCTCGCGGGCATGCCAAGTGCCGGTTGCCGCCATTACCGGGTCGAACGCCAAGTCCACGGTCACCACATTATTGGGTGACATGGCCCGAGATGCAGGCGTCAAGGTCGCGGTAGGCGGTAATCTGGGTACGCCAGCATTGGATCTGCTACACAGCCATCCCGACGCCGAACTGTTCGTATTGGAACTTTCGAGTTTTCAACTCGAGACGACCCCTCTTTTGGGGGCGACAACAGCCGCGTTTCTCAACCTCTCGGATGATCATCTGGATCGGCATGGCAACATGCAGCGCTATCGTCTCGCGAAGCAGGCGATCTTCCAAGGCGCCTCACATGCCTTGGTCAACGCTGACGATTCTCAGACCTGGCCGTTACAGGCCGTGCCGACTCTCGAACGCTTCACCACCCAGCCTCCCGGCGAGGGGGAGTGGGGGGTTGCCGTCCATCAGGCGCAAGACTGGTTGATGCATGGTGAACAGCCGTTGATTCCCTGTCGTTCACTACGCATCCGGGGTCGGCATAACCAGGCCAACGCCCTGGCAGCGCTGGCCATGGGTACCTACTTGGGTCTGCCTCGCGACAGCATGCTCGAAACGTTGAAGCATTTTCCCGGGCTACCCCACCGAGGCGAGTGGGTGGCCGACCTTGATGGGGTCGCATGGATCAACGACTCAAAGGGCACTAATGTCGGTGCGACGCTGGCGGCGATCGAAGGTCTGGGACCCACCCTGTCGGGTCGTTTGATCTTGCTGGCCGGCGGTGTGGGGAAAGGGGCGGACTTCACGCCGTTGGCCGAACCGCTGGCGCGTTATGCCCGTGAGGCGGTGTTGTTCGGTCGTGATGCCTCGCTTATCCAGGCCGCATTGGGCACTCAGGTTCCTGTCATGCGTTGCGACGACCTGGACGCTGCCATGCAGCGCGCTCAGGTCATCGCCCAGCCAGGGGATGTCGTGCTGCTATCGCCCGCCTGTGCCAGCCTCGATCAATTTGCCAATTACGAAGCACGTGGCGAGCTCTTTCGTCGCTGGGTCATGTCCCGTGTACGAGGGCAGGAGTAAAAGAATGCCAAAGGCACGTATCGCTTCGCTTGCCCAGCCTTGTGACGGGTTACTCATCATCGCTGCATTGTCGCTACTGCTCACCGGCTGGGTGATGGTGACCTCGGCCTCGACGGAAGTCGCCTCCGGCCTCACCGGCAATCCTTACTATTTCAGCATTCGTCATGGCATCTTCGTTCTGGTTTCAATGACCGCGGCGATCCTGGTTTCCCGGGTGCCGTTGGCCTGGTGGCGTGTCAACGGTCCGTTCCTGTTGTTGGTAGGCATGGCCCTGTTGTTGCTGGTGCTTCTGGTCGGCCGAGAAGTCAATGGCAGTCGTCGCTGGCTTTCGATACCGGGGGTGCCTTTCAACTTGCAGGCGTCTGAGGTTGCCAAGCTTTGCCTCATCACTTACATGGCTGGGTATCTCGAACGCTTTCTGCCCCAGGTCAGAACCGAATGGGGGGCCTTCCTCAGGCCTTTGATGATCATCGCCTTGTTTGCCTTGTTATTGATTTTCGAGCCCGATTACGGCGCGGTAGTCGTCATGACGGGGTGTGTGATGGGCATGCTGCTCATGGCGGGCGCCCCTTTCATTCGCTTTCTACTGCTGCTGGTCGGCGTCGGTGCCCTGGGCTTCTATATCGCCATCGCCGAGCCTTACCGACTGGCTCGACTCACCAGCTTCGCCGACCCGTGGGCCGATCAGTTCGCCAGTGGTTATCAGCTCACCCAGGCGTTGATCGCCTACGGTAGAGGGCACTGGCTGGGCTTGGGATTAGGTAACAGCGTGCAAAAACTGTTCTACCTTCCCGAAGCGCATACTGACTTCGTGTTTGCCGTGATTGCCGAAGAATTGGGCCTGTTCGGTGCCGTGGCTGTCGTCGGCCTGTTTGCGTTGCTCATCTATCGTGCCTTCAAGGTCGGTCGGCGTGCCGAGCTTGCTCAATTGCCGTTCGCCGCCTACCTCAGTTACGGTATCGCACTGGTCATCGGTAGCCAGGCCTTCATCAATATTGCGGTCAGCACCGGCATGCTCCCAACCAAGGGGTTGACCCTGCCTCTGCTCAGTTATGGGGGGTCCAGCCTCTTGGTCAGTGGCGCCATGATCGGGCTGCTGTTGCGTGTGGACAGCGAAACGCGCCAGGCCATACGACGGGCAAGCCCTGCGGCGCCTCGGTCCGATTCCCGAACGACTTCATCAAGGGCAAGGAGTGCATGACGTGACCCCAGCTCAACCGACGCGTGTAATGGTCATGGCCGGAGGAACCGGCGGACATGTGATTCCCGCCCTGTCACTCGCTGGAGCGCTGCAGAGCGCCGGATGCCAGGTCGAGTGGCTGGGCAGTCCTCGGGGTCTCGAGAATCGATTGGTGCCCGAGGCAGGCTTTACGCTTCATCGGGTGGCGGTCGCCGGGCTTCGAGGCAACGGCGTGGCGGGGTGGCTAATGGCGCCGATACGGCTTACACGCGCGATATGGCAGGCACACCGCATCATCAGACGCTTCGATCCTCATCTGGTGGTGGGGCTCGGTGGCTTTGCCAGTGGGCCGGGAGGCTTGGCAGCCTGGCTGCTTCGGCGGCCACTGGTGATACATGAGCAGAACGCCATCGCCGGCATGACCAACAAGGCGCTGGCCAAGCTGGCCACGCGTGTCTATGCCGCGTTTCCGGGCGCCTTTCCAGACAGTGGATGCGAGGTCATCGGCAATCCGGTACGTGACGACATAGCGGCCTTGGGCAACGCCCCGCGTGGCGCCGATGAGATGACATCGCGACGCTTGCGACTCTTGATCGTCGGCGGCTCGCTGGGCGCACTCTCCCTCAACCAGACACTTCCCGACGCCTTGGCGCGCCTTCCCGAGGCTATACGTCCGGAAGTGCGTCATCAGGCAGGGCGTGACAAAGAGGATGCCACGCGTGAGCGCTACCGCGACCAGGCCGTTGATGCCGAGGTCACCTCCTTCATCGACGACATGGCCGCTGCCTATGAATGGGCTGACTTGATCGTATGTCGTGCCGGTGCGTTGACGGTCGCCGAGCTTGCGGCGGCGGCGAAGCCCTCGCTGCTGGTTCCCTTCCCGCATGCTGTCGACGATCACCAGACGATCAATGCACGGGTACTGGTCAATGCCGGCGCGGCTCGGCTCATGTCACAATCGGACTTGACCCCCGATACGCTCGGCCAGTGCCTGGAGCAGCTGCTCGAGCCCGATACGCTAGCCCGTATGGCTGCGGCTGCTCGACAGGCAGCGCACCTCGATGCCACACGACTTCTCATGGAAGGCTGTATGGAGACACGTCTTGAGCGATAACCGAGAGGCTGGAGCGCCACCGCGCCAGGCCGCAAACGTACCCACCGGGCTGGGCATGCGACGCATTCGCCGAATTCACTTCGTGGGAATCGGCGGGGCTGGTATGTGTGGCATCGCCGAAGTCCTGGCCAATCAGGGTTACCGGGTGAGCGGCAGCGACTTGAAAGCGTCGGCGGTTGTCGAGCACCTACGTCAGTGCGGCATTCGCATCGCCATTGGGCACGATGCCGAAAACGTGCAGGATGCTGACGTGGTTGTGGTATCGACGGCAGTGGATAGCGAGAATCCTGAAATTCGCTGGGCGCATGACCATCGCGTACCGGTGGTAAGGCGAGCCGAGATGCTGGCCGAGCTGATGCGTTTTCGGCATGGAATCGCCGTGGCCGGTACGCACGGCAAGACCACCACAACCAGTATAACGGCCACCTTGCTCGCCGAGGCTGGGCTCGACCCGACGTTCGTCATCGGTGGGCTGCTGACCAGTGCCGGAACCAATGCTCGACTCGGAGAAGGCGACTATCTCGTGGCCGAGGCCGACGAGTCGGATGCCTCGTTTCTTCACCTTCAGCCCATGGTCGCCATCGTCACCAATATCGATGCCGACCATATGTCGACCTATGAAGGTGACTTCGAGCGGCTCAAGCGTACCTTCTTGGAATTCCTGCACAATCTGCCGTTCTATGGGTTGGCTGTGTTGTGTATCGACGATGAAAACGTACGTGGGCTTCTCGATCGATTGCACCGCCAGTTCGTCACTTATGGCTTCAGTGAGGAAGCTGATTACCGCATTGCCGATTTCAAACAGAGCGCCGGCGAGGTGAGGTTCACGGCCTTGCGCCCAGCGGGGCACGAGGCACTGGAAGTACGTCTGGCGATGCCCGGGGAGCACAATGCGCTCAACGCCCTGGCGGCGATTGCCGTGGCCACTGATGCTGGAGTCGATGACGATGCGGTCCTGCGTGGTCTCGCTGGGTTCGCGGGCGTAGGACGAAGATTCCAGGTCCATGGCGAATTTCCCGACCCCAGCGGGCAAGGCAACGTCATGCTGGTCGATGACTACGGTCATCATCCCCGGGAAGTGGAAATGGTCATTAAGGCAGTGCGCGCCGGTTGGCCCGAACGCCGTCTTGTCATGGCCTACCAGCCCCATCGTTATAGCCGCACCCGTGATCTTTACGAAGATTTCGTCAAGGTTCTATCGGGTGTCGATACGCTGTTACTACTGGATGTCTACAGTGCCGGGGAAACCCCCATCCCCGGAGCGGAAGGTCGTACCCTGGCTGGTTCGATACGCCAGCGTGGACTGATCGACCCCCTGTTTGTCGAGACCAAGGCCGAACTGCCGACCTTGTTGTCCAGGGTGCTGCGTCCGGGCGATATCCTGATCACTCAAGGGGCAGGGGATGTGGGAACCATCGCCCTTAGCCTGGCCCAGGCGCATCTGCAACTCGATGAGGTACACCTATGAGCGCCCAAATGTCAGATCCCTCCACCTACGGTCGGGTCGTCGTTGTCTATGGCGGCAACTCTGCCGAACGTGACGTTTCACTGGTCAGTGGTCGGGCGGTACTCGAGTCGCTGAAGCGTAGTGGAATCGATGCTCATGGCTATGACCTTGCCTCGCAGGGGCTGAGTGGACTCGAAGCCATGCAGCCGGACCGGGTGTTTATTGCGCTACACGGTCGGGGCGGAGAAGATGGCACGCTCCAGGGGGCGCTGGAACTGTTCGGCGTTCCCTACACCGGCAGCGGCGTCCTGGCCTCGGCGCTGGGCATGGACAAGATGCGAACCAAGCAGTTGTGGACTGCGATGGGATTGCCGACCCCAGAGAGCGTGGTGCTCGATGACGGCGCCGATTGGGATGCAGTGTGTCAGGATCTGGGCCTGCCCCTGATCGTCAAGCCGGTCCATGAAGGATCGACGCTCGGTATCTCCATCGTGGCCAGCCGGGAGTCCCTTGTATCCGCTTACCGGGACGCGGCGAAATACGACGCTCAAGTCATGGCCGAGCGCTATATTACCGGCCAGGAATATACCGTATCGCTGCTGGGCGAAAAGGTACTCCCCGCGATTCGCGTGGAAGTGCCGAGCGGATTTTACGATTACGAAGCCAAATATCATTCCACCGAAACGCTCTACCATCTGCCTTGCGGCTTGAATTCGGCAGAAGAGTCGGCGCTTGGCTCGCTTTGTCGGCGCGCATTTGCCGTCATCGGCGGACGTGGTTGGGGGCGCGTGGATGTGATGCGCGACCAGGCCGGGCAGTTCTGGCTTCTGGAGGTCAACACGATTCCGGGCATGACCGATCACAGCCTCGTTCCTCAGGCGGCCGCACATGCGGGGATCGATTTTGACTCGCTGGTGTTGACCATCCTGGCGACGACCCGGGGACTCTAACGCGCCATGTCGACATTGCGGTCCTCCCTTCCAGGGCTGATCCTGTTGCTCGTGCTACTGGTAGCCGGTGGACGCGCCCTATGGTTATGGCTTGATCGCCCCATTGAGCGCGTCTCGATACGCGGCGATCTATCGCACGTCAGCGCCGGTTACTTGCGCGAAGCCTTGGCTCCCTTGATCGAGGGAGAGACATGGCTGTCCGTGGATCTCGGTGAACTCCGTCGGCGTGCACGTGATATCGACTGGATGGCGGAGGTCAGCGTATCACGGGAGTGGCCCGACGCACTGGCTTTTGAGCTCTACGAAGAGGAGCCGGTCGCCCGGTGGAACGATACCCTGCTGCTCAATCCTCAGGGTGAACCCTTCTCTTCAGGACCTGTCACTCCGCCTTCGGGATTGGCGGACCTTGCAGGGCCCGAGGGAAGTGGCGCGGAAGTGCTGGCTTATTATGATTATTTGCGGCCACGATTTGTCACACTTGGTCTCGAAATAACACAACTTCGTCTCGAAGCGCGAGGCGCCTGGCGATTGCAACTTAATGACGGTGTTTGGGTAATGCTGGGTCGGAATGACCGCAATGCCCGGCTTTCGCGATTGACTGCTGCCTGGCAAAGACAGTTGGGGGCCCAGGCCTCGCAGATTCGCTATATCGATTTACGTTATCCCAATGGGGTTGCCGTTGCTTGGCATGGAGAAACGGAAACCGGCCTGGAAGATGAAAGCTCGGGTTCGTAACGGCATATTTCTCGTAAGTCACCGTGAAACGCGGCGCTCAGGTATTTCTTTTGAAGTAAAAGGCTCGTATTCTGGCTCCTGTTTTCCATTGGCACTGGAGAAGCGTGGGCAATTGTTCCTATAATCGCCCCAGCATTTTAAGGTGTCGTTTAATGGACCTGAAACCAGGATTAAGTGTAAGGAGTTAACCCGGCCCATGGCAGGACAAAATAACGCTTCCAATATGGTCGTCGGGCTGGATATCGGAACGTCCAAGGTCGTTGCGATAGTAGGGCAAGCGACAGACGATGGCGGCATAGAAATCGCTGGTATCGGCTCTCACCCGTCGCGAGGAATGAAGAAGGGCGTCGTCATCAATATCGAGTCGACCGTACAGTCGATTCAGCGTGCGGTAGAGGAAGCCGAGTTGATGGCGGGGTGCGACATCCATTCGGTCTACGTCGGCGTGGCGGGTAGTCACATCAGTTCCATGAATTCCGATGGGGTCGTGGCGATAAAAGAGCGGGAAGTGACCCAGTCCGATATTGAGCGTGTCATCGATTCGGCACGTGCTCGCGCCATTTCGGAAGGGCAGCGTGTATTGCATGTTCTGCCCCAGGAATTCGCCATTGACACGCAAGAGGGCATCCGCGAGCCGCTGGGCATGTCGGGTGTCCGTCTCGAAGCGCGGGTGCATCTAGTGACGGCTGCGTTGAATGCCGTGCAGAATATCGAGAAATGTGTGCGTCGTTGCGGTCTCGAAGTCGATGCCATCATTCTTGAGCAATTGGCTTCGAGTCATGCCGTGCTGACCGAAGACGAACGAGAGCTGGGTGTCTGCATGGTCGATATCGGTGGCGGTACGACCGATATCGCTGTGTTTACCGAAGGGGCGATTCGTCATACCGCAGTGATACCCATCGCCGGCGACCAGGTGACAAACGATATCGCCATGGCGCTGCGTACACCGACGCAGTACGCCGAGGACATCAAGGTTAAGTATGCCTGCGCGCTGACTCAGCTGGCGTCGAGCGATGAGATGATCAAGGTGCCCAGCGTGGGTGATCGGCCCGCGCGTGACTTGTCTCGTCAGGCCCTCGCCGAAGTGGTCGAGCCGCGCTACGAGGAGTTGTTCACCTTGGTTCGTGAGGAGCTACGGCGCAGCGGCTACGAAGACCTGGTGGCAGCCGGGGTCGTTCTTACGGGCGGGACCTCACGCATGGAAGGTGTCGTCGAGTTGGCGGAAGAGATATTTCACATGCCGGTGCGCATCGCTTGCCCGCAAAACGTACGTGGACTGGCGGATGTTGTCCGCAACCCGATTTATTCAACGGGTGTAGGTTTGCTACATTATGGTATGCGTGATGCCAGGAACGGGCAAAGCCGCGTCGTTTCGGCCCAGCCGAAGCGGGAGGACGTCTCCCGGCGTGGACACAAGGAAGGCAGCTCGACGTTAGACAAGGTCAAGGGCTGGTTCAAAGGAAATTTCTGACAGGGGCCGCCAAGCGGTCCAGGAGACGGGGCTTATGTTCGAACTGGTAGATAACGCACCCTCAAGCAGCGCCGTTATAAAAGTCATCGGCGTGGGCGGCGGTGGCGGCAATGCCGTCAACCACATGGTCGAGAGCAACATCGAGGGCGTCGAATTCATCTGCGCCAATACCGATGCTCAGGCCTTGAAGCGAGTCGCGGCCAAGACCGTGCTGCAACTCGGCAGCGAAATTACCAAGGGGTTGGGCGCTGGCGCCAACCCTGAAGTCGGTCGCCAAGCTGCGATGGAAGATCGTGAGCGGATCGCCGAGCTGATCAACGGCGCAGACATGGTGTTCATTACTGCCGGAATGGGTGGTGGTACGGGTACCGGCGGTGCGCCTGTCGTGGCCCAGGTGGCCAAGGAACTGGGTATCTTGACGGTGGCCGTCGTGACGCGTCCCTTCCCCTTTGAGGGGCCCAAGCGTATGCGGGCTGCCGAAGAGGGTATGAAGGAGCTCTCGCAGCATGTCGACTCACTGATCACCATACCCAATGAAAAACTGCTTGCCGTGCTTGGCAAGAATGCCAGCCTGCTGTCCGCCTTCAGCGCCGCGAATGACGTCTTGCTGGGTGCCGTGCAGGGGATCGCCGAGCTGATTACCAGCCCCGGCATCATCAACGTCGACTTCGCCGATGTGCGCACCGTCATGTCCGAGATGGGGATGGCCATGATGGGTACCGGTGGCGCGACGGGCGAGAATCGCGCTCGTGAGGCCGCCGAGAAAGCCATCCGGAGCCCGCTGCTCGAGGATATCGATCTGCATGGGGCCCGGGGTATCTTGGTCAACATAACGGCAGGTCCCGATCTGTCGATCGGTGAATTCAACGATGTCGGTGCCACCGTTCAGGAATTTGCTTCTCAGGATGCCACCATCGTCGTGGGTACCTCGATCGATATGGAAATGTCGGACGAGTTGCGTGTGACCGTCGTGGCCGCAGGCCTCGAAGGGCGTCAGCAGAAACCCGTACAGCGCGAATCGGTCGCCAAGCGTCCCGAGTCCACCGACTACCGCAAGCTGCAGCAGCCCACGGTGATGCGTCAGCAATCTGCCAAGGCTGAGCAGGAAGTCGCTGCTGCCCGAGCCGATAAGCGCAAGTCCCAGGAGCTCGACGATTACCTTGATATTCCAGCATTTTTGCGTCGTCAGGCCGACTGACCCATGTCATCGATGAAATAGGAGCCGCTGGGGATCATTTTTTTGTCGAAACACGCGTTCAGTGATATAGTGAACGGTGTTTGATAACTACTTTTTTTACCTGGCGGTATTTTTCATGATCAAACAACGTACCCTCAAGAACACGATCCGCGCTACTGGGGTTGGCCTGCATTCTGGCGAGAAGGTCTACTTGGCCCTGCGCCCGGCGCCGGTCAATACCGGGATCATCTTCGTGCGCACCGATCTTGAGCCCGAGGTGCGTGTGGCAGCGCGTGCCGAGAACGTGACCGACACCACCTTATGCACGGCGCTGTCCCAGAACGGGGCCAAGGTGGCTACCGTCGAGCATCTCATGTCTGCCTTTGCCGGCCTGGGTATAGACAACGCCTTCGTCGAGGTCAGTGCCCCCGAAGTGCCGATCATGGATGGTAGCGCCGGACCGTTCGTGTTCCTCATCCAGTCAGCGGGCATCGAGGAGCAGGATGCCGCCAAAAAATTCATTCGGATCAAGCGTGAGATCGCGGTACGTGAGGACGACAAGGAGGCGGTCTTTTTGCCTCACAACGGTTTCAAGGTATCGTTCGCTATCGACTTCGATCATCCCGTTATCGAGCTGCAGAAGCAGAGCGCTGTCGTCGATTTCTCCACGACCTCCTTCGTCAAGGAAGTGTCACGTGCTCGCACCTTCGGGTTCATGCGTGATCTCGAATTCCTTCGTTCCCATAATCTTGCGCTGGGCGGCAGCCTCGACAATGCCATCGTGGTCGACGACTATCGAATCCTGAACGAAGGTGGATTGCGCTATGAAGACGAGTTCGTCAAGCACAAGGTGCTCGATGCTATCGGTGATCTCTACCAGCTCGGCTACAGCCTGATTGGGGAGTTCCGTGGCGTGAAGTCCGGCCATGCGCTGAATAATCAGTTGTGCCGTGCCGTACTTGCGCAGCCGGATGCCTGGGAGATCGTGACGTTCGAAGAGGCCTCGCAGCGCTCCCCCATCTCTTATGCTGCGCCCGCCATGGTTTGATCCTCTTACTCAGGTTTTTGCAAGTCAGGTATTGACGCCGCCTCTTTAAGGCGGCGTTTTTTATGGCTGGCCTTCGGTATCGCTGGGGGAACGTTCGGCATGCGACGCCAGCCGCTCAAGTGCTTGCCTGAGGCGGGGATCGTCGGTATCCCGCGCGCAGCTACTGATTTCGTCCGCCGCTTGGGCGGGTAACTCGCGCACGTAGCGACGCGGTAACTTGGGGGGGCGCACGGGACGCACCTTGAACTGAAAGCCCAGTACGGCCTCGAATTCCGGGAGACGCTGCAATATGGAAAGTAGACGTGCTTGCTCGTAGCGCAGCCAGGTTAGCCAGACGGCCCCATCGGTGATCAAGGTCAACTTGCCCTGGCGATACCCGCCCACGAATAGGTGCGGACGAACCTCTTCGGGGAGATGGTCCCGCAATTCCTGTTGTGCGCGTTCGATGAGGCTGGCCATGCGCATCAAGCCACTCAGCTCGCCTTTGCCGGAAAGCAGTGCCGACATGGGCTGGGCTCGGAAACGCTTAACCTTTATACTCATGTGCTTGCCCTTGGTGTGCCCGAACGAATATTCCTCGGGCCGATGACGACGATGAGCGCAGTTGCGCACAAAGCCTAGCATGGCCGGGAGCCCGTCAACAGCATGACCCACGTTGATCACAAGCCTGCCTCGATCAAGGGGGAGCGCGTCACGTCACCTCGACGTCGGATGCGTTCACGCTGGTGGCTGGCCGGGTTACTGGTCGGTTGCTTGTTGCCTGCGGGGTTGGTCGGGGCCGATGCCGTTCGTCAGGCTGAACGTATCGTACAGATCTGCCTGTTGGCCCCTTGTGCCATACGTGCCGAGTCACGCCGCGCCGCGCTGCATCGACGATGGCCGGGTCGCCGGCGCCTCGCCTGGCCCCTGCCGCGGAGACTCCTGTCTCGGCAATTCGTATACCGCTCTATTGCGGCCAATCTCACGCCCTGTGCCGCTCACGACGTATTGACCCGGCGAGGTCCCCCGTCACGTGCCTGCTCCGTCGCGTCATTGACGCCCTAGTTACCCGCGGTCCTAGCCGTATAAGGCTTTGTTCGCCGCGTCAGGCACAAACGAAACTGGATCTCTCATGCTCAACACATTGCTACGCAAGGTCGTCGGCTCAAAGAACGACCGTGAAGTGAAACGCTTCGGCAAGACCGTGACCGAAGTCAACGCGCTCGAATCCCGCTTTGAAGCCCTTGATGATGCTGCGCTACAGGCAACGACACCTGAGCTTCGCGAAAGGTTTGCCGCGGGCGAAACGCTGGAGGCCCTGCTTCCCGAAGCGTTTGCCATGGTGCGTGAGGCCAGCAAACGCGTCATGGGCATGCGTCATTTCGATGTCCAGTTGATTGGTGGCATGACCCTTCATCGTGGCCGGATTGCCGAAATGAAGACCGGTGAGGGCAAGACCCTGGTAGCGACCCTGGCCGTGTACCTGAATGCGCTTCCCGGCAAGGGTGTGCATGTCGTCACGGTCAACGATTACCTGGCGACGCGCGATGCCGAGTGGATGCGTCCGCTCTATGAATTCCTGGGCCTCTCGGTGGGAACGATTTTCTCGGGGCAGAGCCAGGACCAGAAGCGCGCCGCCTATGCCTGCGACATCACTTACGGTACCAATAACGAGTTCGGCTTCGATTACCTGCGCGACAACATGGCCTTCTCGCTGGAGGACAAGGTCCAGCGAGAACTCAACTACGCCATCGTCGATGAGGTCGATTCGATCCTGATCGATGAAGCCCGCACGCCGCTGATCATCTCCGGGCCGGTAGACGAGAATACCGACCTCTATAAGGTGGTGGATCGACTGGCGCTGACCCTCGCCGAGTGCACCGATGAAGAAGACCCGGCGAGCGGTGATTTCATCCTCGACGAGAAGCAGAAACAGGTCGAGCTGACTGAAGAGGGGCACAACAAGGTTGAACAGTTGATGCGTGGCGAAGGCCTGCTTGGCGATGAAGATTCGCTTTACTCCGCGCAGAATCTCAATTTGCTTCAGCATATGCACTCTGCACTTCGGGCTCGCCATCTCTATCAACCTGACGTCGACTACATCGTCAGCAATGGCCAGGTTGTCATCGTAGACGAGCATACTGGGCGCACCATGCCGGGGCGGCGCTGGTCGGAAGGTCTACATCAGGCCATCGAGGCCAAGGAAGGGGTCACCATCCAGCGCGAGAGCCAGACGCTAGCCTCGACCACCTTTCAGAACTACTTCCGTCTCTACCAGAAGCTGGCGGGGATGACCGGGACCGCCGACACCGAGGCGTTCGAGTTCCGCCAGATCTACGGCCTCGACGTGATGGTGATTCCCACCAATCGACCGCTGGTTCGCCAGGATCTCAACGACCTTGTCTATCTCTCCGCCGAGGAGAAATACGAGGCAATCATCAAGGATGTTCAGGCAGAGACCGAAAAGGGCCGGCCGGTCCTGGTCGGGACGGCATCGATCGACACCTCCGAATACCTGGCAAGCTTGATGAAAAAGCAGGGCATGGCCTTCAACGTGCTCAATGCCAAGCAACACCAGAGTGAGGCCGAGATCATCGCCCAGGCCGGACGCCCCGGCGCGATTACCATCGCCACCAACATGGCGGGTCGCGGGACGGATATCATGCTTGGCGGTAACTGGGAGGCCGAAGTCGCCAAGCTGGCTAACCCTGATGCCGCTCAGGTCGAGGCTATCAAGGCAGCCTGGCAAGAACGTCACGATGGTGTACTGGCTGCGGGTGGCTTGCACGTGGTGGGCTCGGAACGCCACGAGTCGCGGCGGATCGACAACCAGCTGCGTGGTCGTGCCGGGCGCCAGGGCGATCCGGGGTCGACTCGTTTCTTCCTGTCGCTCGAAGATAACCTGATGCGCCTGTTCGGCTCCGAACGCGTTCAGCGCATGATGAAGGCGTTGGGGATCGAACACGGTGAGGCGATCGAGCACAAGATGGTCTCCAATGCCGTGGAACGGGCCCAGAAGAAGGTAGAAAGCCGGAACTTCGATATCCGTAAGCAGTTGCTTGAATATGATGATGTCGCCAATGCCCAGCGTCGGGTCATCTACGATCAGCGGGATGAAATCCTGGGAGCCGAGGATGTATCCGAGAATGTGATGGGTATCCGCGAGGAAGTGCTGGACGCGGCCATCAGCGACTTCGTCCCGCCCCAGAGTCTTCCTGAACAATGGGACCTCGAGGGGCTCGAAGCGCACCTCAAGAGCGAATTCAACCTGGAGGCACCGGTCGCTCAGTGGGCCGAGGAAGACCCGCACTTCCATGAAGAGCAGCTCCGTGAGCGTCTGCAAGCACAGCATCGGGATGCCTACGTAGACAAGGTGGAATCCGCCGGTCCCGAGCTGATGCGTCGCTTCGAGAAGCAGGTCATGCTCCAGGTGCTGGATACTCGCTGGAAGGAGCATCTGCAATCGATGGATCACCTGCGCCGCGGCATTCATTTGCGAGGCTATGCGCAGAAGAATCCCAAACAAGAGTACAAGCGTGAGTCGTTCGAGCTGTTCCAGACCCTGCTGACCAATATCAAGGCCGATGTGACCCGTATTCTGAGTCATGTCCAGGTGCGTCGTCAGGAAGAGGTCGAAGAACTGGAGCGCAAGCGCCGCGAGGCGTTAGAGCGGGAAAAGGCGACTGCGGCCAGTCATCACGATGCCGTGGACGAAACCAATGCCGAAGATGGCGAAGAGAGCCAGGCCGCCGCGGCCGGCGAGAGCCGTCCGGTACGACGCGAAGGGCCCAAGGTAGGACGCAACGACCCTTGCTCCTGCGGTTCAGGCAAGAAGTACAAGCAGTGTTGCGGCAAACTCAGCTGAGGAGAACGCTAGATGGCAGTAGGTAAAGGGGAGTTTCCGGTACTGCCGGCGATCGACGGAGTTCGGCTCGGCACGGCGTCGGCGGGCATCAAGAAGCCGGGACGTCGCGATCTGGTCGTGATCGAGATCGCCGAAGGCGCTACGGTGGCGGGCACCTTTACCCGTAATGCGTTCTGTGCAGCACCGGTGCATGTGGCCAGACGTCATCTGGGCGATGCCACACCACGTTACCTGGTCATCAATACCGGCAATGCCAATGCCGGGACCGGGAACCCGGGCATGCGAGATGCCGAAGCAACCTGTGAGGCCCTGGGGGAACTGGCCGGGGTGCCCGGCACATCGGTATTGCCATTCTCGACGGGGGTGATCGGCGAGCCGCTGCCTATGGCCAAGCTGACCGGGGCGCTGCCGGATGCGTTGAAATCACTGGCCCCCGATGCCTGGCGTGACGCTGCTGAGGGCATCCTGACGACCGATACGCGGCCCAAGGGGGCTACGGCTAATGTCGAGCTGAACGGAGGCCGAGTCACGCTCAGCGGCATCAGCAAAGGGTCAGGCATGATCAAGCCCAACATGGCGACCATGCTGGGCTTCGTAGCGACGGACGCGACGCTCGAGCCCGAGTTACTTCAAACGTTGTTGCGTGAAGGGGTTGACCGCTCCTTCAACTGCATCACGGTCGATAGCGACACCTCGACCAATGATGCATGCATGCTGATCGCCACGGGGCGCGGAGCGCCGGTTGCCACTGACGACGACATCGAGCGGTTTCGAAAGGCCCTTGATGAGGTTCTGGTCTCTTTGGCCCAGGCGATCATCCGTGATGGGGAAGGGGCCACCAAGTTCATTACCTTGGCAGTTCAGGGGGCCAGGCACCGTCAGGAGGCTCTGGAGGTGGGGTTCACAGTGGCTCACTCCCCCTTGGTCAAAACGGCGCTCTATGCTTCGGATGCCAATTGGGGGCGGATTCTGGCTGCGGTCGGTCGAGCGCCGGTCGAGGACTTCGATGTCTCCCGGGTGGTGATCGATCTGGGAGACGTACGCTTGGTGGAGCAGGGCGGACGCGCCGCGAGTTACACCGAGGAGGCAGGCAGCGCAGTCATGGCTGGGGAGGAGATCGAGATCCGTATCGATCTGGGTCGGGGAGAGGCCGAGGCGACGGTATGGACCTCCGACTTGTCGCATGAGTATGTATCGATCAACGCCGATTATCGTAGTTGAGCCTTACCGGGGAGAAAGGCGTTGTCCATTCGAGAAGAGTCACTGAGCATGAAGGTCAAGAGAAGGGTACATGTGGCGGCTGCCGCCATCGTCAGTCGTGACGCAAGCAAGGTATTGATCGCTCGACGCCCGTCGAATGTCGATCAAGGAGGACTCTGGGAGTTCCCTGGCGGTAAGCTGGCGCCATACGAAACGGGCTTCGAGGCACTCAAGCGGGAGCTGCATGAGGAACTTGGCGTCGAGATCCAGCGCGCCCAGCCGTTGATTCGTGTTCACCATGAATACCCGGACAAGCATATTCTGCTCGACGTATGGCAGGTTCTGGACTTTGCGGGCGAACCCTTTGGCCGCGAAGGGCAAGCCGTACGGTGGGTGCCGATGGACGAACTGTTCAACTACCCATTCCCGGCCGCCAATTTGCCCATTCTGCGCGCGGTGATGTTGCCTACCGAGTACTTGATCAGTGACGAGGAGTCGGATGATGACGTCTTTCTCACCAAGCTGGAACGAGCCATGCGGGAAGATGGCATTCGTCTGGTACAGCTACGGGCCAAGTCGCTGTCCAGCGAGGCTTATCTGATCCGAGCCGAAAAGGTATTGGCCCTGTGTCGGGCGCATGGGGCTCGGCTGTTGCTCAATGGTGAGCCGGAACTGCTCACTCAGGTCGATGCAGATGGCGTTCACCTCACCAGTGAACGTTTGATGAGCCTGGAGCGTCGCCCCATCGAACAAGGTAAATGGCTATCGGCCTCGACGCACGATCGGGCACAGCTAGAGCAGGCAGCGCGGGTCGGTTGTGATTTCGTCACGCTCTCTCCGCTACGTACCACGCCTTCGCATCCCGATGTGGCGCCCTTGGGCTGGCACGACTTCCAGCAGTTGACCGAGGTGGCGGGCATGCCAGTCTTCGCCCTGGGCGGCATGACCAGGCACGATGCCAATCATGCCCGTGCCGTGGGCGCACAAGGTATTGCATCGATTCGCGATTTCTGGAAATAACGACAGTCTCCAACAAAAAACCGCCAGCTGATGCTGGCGGTTTTTTTGGAAGGCTTGGTCCTCTTAATCCCGGTAACGCCGGGTCAGATCGCCATAACCGTCGATACGACGATCGCGCAGATAAGGCCACATACGACGGACATGCTCGCTGCGGCTCATGTCGAGCTTGACCAGCAGACGCTCGGGGCCATCGCCGGCATGAGCGAGGAATTCCCCCTGCGGGCCACAGATGAAACTCCCACCCCAGAAGTTGATACCCTCGGTCACGCCGCTGTGGTCGGGCTCATGCCCGATCCGGTTAGCCACCAATACCGGCAATCCATTGGCGACACCGTGCGCGCGTTGGACGATCGTCCAGGCATCTTTCTGGCGGCCTTTTTCGGGGAGATCATCGGGCGGATGCCAGCCGATCGCCGTGGGATAGAGCAGAAGTTCCGCCCCAGCCAGGGCCATGAGGCGTGCGGCTTCGGGATACCACTGGTCCCAGCACACCAGGACGCCAAGACGCCCCACCGAGGTATCGATAGGCTCGAATCCCCGTGCTTCATCCGCTTCACCGGGGGTGAAATAGAACTTCTCATAGAAACCCGGATCGTCGGGGATGTGCATCTTGCGGTAATGCCCGACCCGACCGCGGTCCCGATCGTAAACCACCGCGGTGTTGTGATAGAGACCTGCCGCCCGGCGCTCGAAAAGGGATCCGACGAGAACGATGTCGAGCTCCTTCGCCAGGTGGGGGAGCCGCTGGCCGGTAGGGCCATCGAGCGGCTCGGCAAGATCGAATAGCTCGGCATCCTCGTACTGGCAGAAATAGTGCGTAGCATGCAGTTCTTGCAGCAGCACTAGCTGCGCACCCTGCGCGGCGAGTTCGCGGATGCCGGCCTCGCTCTCGGCCAGGCTGCGCTCCTTGTCGGGCCAGGCAGCCTGCTGAACCAGGCCGACTGTCAGCGTCTTGCTCATTTGCTACTCCTCGATAGCGGAGGAGGCCGTCAGGCTTCCTCGGGGCAATTGCATGGTGAGGCAGTGTAGGCTGCCATGTTGACGAATCGCACTCCGGCAGTCGATGGGTACGATGTCCCTGTCGGGGAATGCGCTGCCCAACGTAGCCAGGGCCTGGCTGTCTGCCGCATCACCATAGGTAGGTACCAGCACCGCACCGTTGA
Organism: Litchfieldella xinjiangensis; assembly: GCF_000759345.1. Taxonomy (GTDB): domain Bacteria; phylum Pseudomonadota; class Gammaproteobacteria; order Pseudomonadales; family Halomonadaceae; genus Litchfieldella_A; species Litchfieldella_A xinjiangensis. Next base: position 559,342 of record NZ_JPZL01000001.1, on the reverse strand, counting down.
TGATGAGAAAGTTGGCATAAGTGGCCGGCAGGCGGTGACCATCCTCGGGATCGCGACAGGCCCGCGGCCAGGGTAGGGGAACCAGATGGTACGGCATGCCATCGGCTTGACGGAATTCCTGTATCTCCTGCTCCATTGCCTGCAGTGCAGAATAATGCGGATCGTCCCGATCATCGCAGCGTACGTAGGCGATGGTCTGGGGATCACAGAAGCGTGCCAGGGTATCCACGTGGCTGTCCGTGTCGTCGCCTTCCAGATGGCCATGCCGCAGCCACAGCACTCGTTCGATTCCCATTAACTGGTGTAACTCGGTTTCGACCGCCTCGCGGCTGAGACCAGGGTTGCGATTGGGGTTGAGCAGGCAGGCTTCAGTGGTGAGCAGCGTTCCCAATCCATCCGTATCGATGGCACCGCCCTCTAGGACCATGGCATGGGTCTCGACCGGCGCTCGGTAAGCGCCTTGCTCGGCAAGCGTTCGCGTGATGGCATTGTCGCGGTCGGCAGGAAATTTGCCGCCCCAGCCGGTGAAGGCGAAGTCGAGCAGCACGGGATGGCCGTGTCGCTCAACGGCGATCGGGCCGTGATCGCGGCACCAGCTATCGTCAGCGGCCACTACGTGCAGGTGCAGGCGCGACTCGGGTACGCCGAGGTGGCGAAACGTTTCGCCAAGGCGGTGGCGCGTCTCGCTATCGGCCACGCCAATCATGACGTGCTGATAACGTACGATGGCCACGACCATCGCTTCCAGGGTGGCTTCGATACGCTCGAGAAACCCGCTCCAGTCGCTGTCGGGTCTTGGCCAAGTCAATTGAATGGCATCTTGGGGATGCCACTCGGGGAACAAGCGGTTTGCCATGCAGTCTCTCTCTGGCCGGCCGTGATCGGACGGGTTTCGTCGCACGTGAGCCGCGCAATTTAGGACCAGTGCTTCGCCGATGCAAGTAGTCTCGCTGCGGCGTGATCGACACCCGTGCAGGACCCTGTAAAAAACCGTACCATGAGCCCCCGCTGACAAGGAACTGATCGCGATGCTCGACCGTCTCCCTTTCCTGATTGGCTTGCGCTATGTCCGTGCCAAGCGCCGCAATCACTTCATTTCCTTTATCTCGCTTACGTCCATGCTCGGCCTGATGCTTGGCGTGGCGGTGCTCATCCTGGTGCTTTCGGTGATGAATGGTTTCGACCATGAGTTGCGTACTCGCATTCTCGGCATGGTGCCGCATGCGAAGGTCGAAGCGCGCCAAGGGCTCAGCGACTGGCAGGCACTGGCCGAGCGTGTCAGCCAACACGAGCGTGTCATCGGTGTCGCGCCCTACATCGAGCAGCAAGGAATGTTCTCGGTGAATGGCAACAACAAGGGCGCGATGGTCAATGGCATCGATCCCGAATACGAAGGACAGGTTTCGATCATCAACGATCATATGCAGCAGGGGAGCCTCGATGCCCTGGTCCCGGGCGAGTGGAACGTCGTGCTTGGCTCCCTGCTGGCCCGTCAATTGGGGGTCAGGGTCGGTGACCGTGTAACGCTCCTGGTTCCCGAGGCATCGATTACGCCCGGGGGGGTCTTTCCACGCCTCAAGCGCTTCACCGTGAGCGGTATCTTCAGCGTCGGGGCGGATCTTGACGCCAACCTCGCCTACGCCAATATCGACGATATGCAGACGCTGGCTCGCCTGGGCGACAATGTGGGCGGCCTGCGACTGGAACTCGACGACCTGTTTGCGGCCGGTACGGTGACCCGCGAAATCGTCGATGAATTGGGCACGGGCTACCGGGGCATGGACTGGACCTTCTCCCACGGCAACCTGTTCCAGGCGATCCAGATGGAGAAACGCATGATCGGGCTGTTGCTGACGGTGATCGTTGCCGTCGCGGCGTTCAATATCGTCTCGACACTGGTCATGGTGGTTACCGACAAGCATGCCGATATCGCCATCTTGCGTACCATCGGTGCCACCCCGCGCTCTATCATGGGAATCTTCATCGTGCAGGGGTTGGCCATCGGCATCATCGGGATCGTCATCGGAGTGATCGTCGGGGTCGGCCTGGCGCTGACCGTCGCCGACCTGATCCGGGGTGTCGAGACGTTGTTCGGGATTCAGTTCCTCGACGCCGGTGTCTACTTCATCAGTGAACTGCCGTCGCGGCTTCACTGGGGTGATGTCGGCAACATCGTGACGGCGGCCTTCGTGCTGACGTTCCTGTCGACGCTCTATCCTGCCTGGCGTGCCGCTCGCATCCAGCCGGCTGAAGTCCTGCGCTACGAGTGAGGTTCGCATGAACAAGGGAATGGATATGACAGATACCATGAGCCCACCGTCGCATCGGCTGGGGGTGAAGTGATGTTGCAGTGCCAAGGGCTGACTCGCGTTTACCGCGAAGGCCCCCAGGACGTAACGGTGCTCCATGAGCTTTCGTTGGAGGTTCGAGCCGGTGAGCGCGTTGCGGTCGTCGGAAGCTCAGGGTCCGGCAAGACCACGCTGCTTAATCTATTGGGGGGCCTGGACCGGCCCAGTGCCGGCGAGGTTCGTATTGCCGGACAGCGCTTGTCCGATCTCAACGAGGCCAACCTGGGCAAGTTCCGTAATCGACATATTGGTTTCGTTTACCAGTTCCATCATCTGCTGGCGGAATTCACAGCGCTGGAGAACGCCGCGTTACCCCTGATCGTGAGGGGACAGGGCCGCAAGACCGCCATCGCGCGGGCACGAGAAATCCTAGAGCGGGTGGGTATGGGGCCCCGGGGCGATCATAAGCCCGGTGAACTATCCGGGGGTGAGCGGCAGCGGGTGGCCATTGCCCGGGCACTGATCACCGATCCCAGCCTGATGCTGATGGACGAGCCTACCGGTAACCTCGATCAGGCGACCGCAGCCAGTATCCTGGGGTTGATGGACGAGTTGGCGCGCAGCACGGCGTGTGCCTTCGTGGTAGTCACTCACGATACCGGACTGGCCGCCCATCAGGATCGGGTGTTGCGCCTGGACGATGGCAAGCTGATGCCGCATTGATAACCGCTGACTGATGACGTGCCGTCAGAATTCGTCTGGCGGTTGCTTGGGCTGGCGGCGGCGCTTTAGGCGACGCCGTTTCCAGTTACGCAGAACATGCCAGCGCCAGGCCAGCCTCACGATGAGATTGCCGGCCAGCCCCGCAGCGATGGCCACGACCAGTGAACCGACTATCAGCGGGGGCAGGATGTGCATCATCTGTTCCGCCACCCAGCGAGTCGAGACATCCTCGGGGGCATCATAGGCGCGCGTTTGCATCAGCCAGGCCCCGACACGATAGTTGCCGTAGAAGATGAGCGGCATGGTCAAGGGATTGGTGATCCACACCAGGCCTATAGACAAGGGCAGGTTGCAGCGCAACAGCCATGCGCCGAAGGCGGCCACGAGCATCTGAAAGGGAATCGGCAGTAACGCGCTGAACAGCCCCACCATGAACGCGTTCGCCACGGTGCGCCTGGAAAGCACCCACAGTGATGGGTTGCCGATCAAATGGCTGACGAACCGCAGGGAGCGTCTGCGCTTGAGGGCATCTGGGTGAGGCATGTAGCGCTGAAGCAGGCGGCGCGGCATTAATTCGGCTCATCGATTCCTGGTGGACGGTATTATCCATACATGACCGACCCCCTGCCATGTTCTGGCACACCCTTGGACAGATACTACATCGATTTAGCGGGCTAGCAGGAGCAAAGGAATGCAGCTGGGCCTGGCGATGCCGATAGCCATCGCCGCCATCGCAGGGACCATCCTAGGCAACTTGGCGTTGCCGGACAGTTTTGAAATGCTGGGGCTAGCAGTTCTGCTGCTGGCCCGTTCTCGCCTGGCGCTCGGGTTGCTTCTGGTCGCCAGCCTGACGGCCATGCAAATCGGGATGGCGCGAGAGGCGCAACTGCCCCAGGGTCTCTCGGGCGTCGATGTACGCCTTGAAGGCCGTGTACTTTCCTATGAAAGACAAGGGATGCAGTCCAGGATGCTGCTCCAGGTCAGTGACTGTCGTCCTCTCGAAGCGTCACGGCTGCCCTGTGACCGCGTGCGTCGTGTCCGTCTCAGTCTTTATGAGTTCCTTCCGCTCAAGTCAGGCGAAGTATGGCGCCTGACCGCCAGATTGCGGCCCCCGCGGGGCTTTTCCAACCCCCATGCCGTCGACTACGGTGCCTGGCTATGGCGAGAGGGGATCGACGCCACCGGTTACCTGCGTAGCGACCCTGCCCCTCGGCGGCTTCAGCCCGCATCTCCCTCGCTGCGTGATGCTGCATTGAACCACCTGGAAGCCCAGCCGTTATCCGATCTGTCGCGGCGCTGGCTGGCGGCCCTCACATTGGGTGAGGGGGAGCGTCTGGATACACAGGATTGGTCGTTGTTGAATGACAGCGGCACCACGCACCTGGTTGTGGTGTCGGGACTCCACGTGGGCCTGGTCGGCACCTTCTCGCTGCTTCTGGCTCGCCTGGCTGCTCGGGCGCTGACACCGAGGCGGTGGCGAATGGCGGTATGGCCGTGGTGGCTGGCAGCACTGGCATGCATTGGCTACGTGTGGCTCGCCGGCTTCGAGCCGCCGGCGCTCAGGGCGTTGCTTATGACACTGGTGGGATTGTGGGTGGCAAGCGGCCGCCATGCCCCGGGGCCCTGGCAGGGTTGGTGGCTGGCTCTGGGGCTGGTCATTCTTGTCGATCCGCTGGGTGTCTGGCGCCCCGGCCTGTGGCTATCTTTCGTGGCGGTCGCGCTGTTGATTCTGGTTTGGCAGCGCCGGCCGCGTCCCCGGGGCGTGCGAGGTTGGGCTTGGGGACTGCTGCGGACGCAATGGCTGTTGGCCCCGCTCATGACGGCGGCTGTGCTACTGGCTTTCGATCGCATCGCCCTCGCCGGCCCCTTGGTCAACCTGCTGGCGGTCCCCTTGGTCAGTTCGGTGCTGGTTCCCCTGGGGTTGTCGGGGTGGTTGCTAAGCTGGATTCCTCCGCTCTCCCTCATGTGCTGGCGTCTCTTCGGCGGGTTGGTCGCGCTACTGCAAGACCTCCTGGAATCCGCTGTCACCCTGTTCCCTTCCTGGACCCCAGAAGCTTGGCTTCGCATGCCGTTGGCCCTGGCGCTGGTAGCCATGGCGCTGGCGTGGGCACTCCCCGGGGTGGCCATGCGATTGCGCCTTGCGATGACGTGTGTTCTCGCTCTGCTGCCTTTCACCATCGTGGCGCCCCGCATCGAGGGAGGCGACCTGATGCTGCGTGTACACGATGTGGGGCAAGGCCAGCTAATCGATATCCGTACGGCATCCCATCGCCTGCTTTTCGACACCGGCCCGCGTTTTCGCTCAGGGTTCATGCCCCTCGAGTCGCTTTGGCCTGATGGTCAGCACTTCGATCGCGTTGTGGTCAGTCATGCCGATCTCGATCACGCCGGCGGTATCGGGGCGTTGGAATCCCACGATGTCACATCCTGGATGGCCCCGGCACGGGAGTCGCTCGAGATATCCACTGAGCCTTGCCGCGCCGGCGAGCGCTGGACCTGGGATGGAGTGACGTTTCAATTCCTGTGGCCTCCCACGCAAGAGGACGCCTTATGGAAAGGTAATGACGCATCCTGCGTCCTGATGGTGCAAACACAAGGACATCGTGTCCTGATCACCGGTGATGTAGGGCGAGACGTCGAGCGGCGTTTCGTCAGGGAGGTCGGTGGTGTGGTGGATCTCCTCGTGGCCGGCCACCATGGGAGTCGCAGTAGTTCAGGACCGCAGTTGGTGCAGATGCTTTCTCCTCGGCATGTCGTGTTCAGCGCTGGACGCGATAATGCCTTCGGTCACCCTCATCCCAGTGTCGTAAGGCGGTTTCGTCGCCAGGCGAGTTGCCTGTGGAGTACAGCGCTGGATGGCGCCGTTACCTTCGAGTTTTCGGCACAACGGGGAGTGCAGGCCGACACGCGACGCGAGCTACCGGGTAGCGCTGTCGATGGGGCCTGTCATCGGGTAAACTTCGGCACTTGATAGGGCAGTCGGCCTTGCCCTGCTGGCGTTGCTCGGGTTCGCATCGCCTCCCGTGAGTTCACTCATTCACCCCACTCGAGTGGAGACACCGTGACAGAGACATCTGGCTGGGCCCTGTACAAACGCCTGCTGGGCTATGTCAAGCCGTACTGGAAGTCGATGGTGCTGGCGATCGTGGGTTATGGCATCTATGCCGCTTCGAGTACCGCCCTGGCGGAGATGATGAAGCGGCTGATCGATGGCATCGAGAATCCAGACGCCGATTTTCGGCTCTTTCTGCCCTTGTTCGTGGTAGGGATGTTCGCTGCCCGCGGTGTGGGCACGTTTCTGGGCACCTACTTCATGAGCAATGTGGCGCGTAACGTGGTTCACGTACTGCGCTGCAACGTTTTCAATCACATGCTCCACCTGCCTGGTCGTTTCTTCGATTCCCATTCCAGCGGACACCTGATCTCCAGGGTCACTTATCATGTGGAACAGGTCACCGGCGCGGCGACCAATGCGATCACCATCATTCTGCGCGAGGGGCTGTTCGTGGTCGGCCTGGTGAGCTACCTGCTCTGGACGAACTGGCTGCTGACCTTGCTGTTTCTAACGGTGACACCGCTGATAGGCGGCGTAGTCAGCTTCACAAGCAAACGCTTTCGGAGCATTTCCCAGCGCATTCAGCACTCCATGGGTGATGTCACTCATGTCGCGTCGGAAGCGCTATCAGGGTATCGGGTGGTTCGCACCCACGGTGCCGAAGAGTACGAGAAGCGCCGCTTCGCTGCGGTCAGTGATTACAACCGGCAGCAGAGCATGAAGGAAGCCTTGACCAAGGCGACCAGTACGCCGGTCATTCAGTTATTGGTCGCGCTGGCCTTGGCCCTGCTGGTATGGCTAGCGATGTCGCCGGCGCTGATGGATAACATGTCGCCGGGCGAATTCGTGGCGTTTATCACCGCTGCGTCGATGATGGCCAAGCCGGTTCGCCAGTTGACAGAAGTCAACAGCGTCATCCAGAAGGGGCTCGCGGCCTCCGCGGAGCTGTTCGGTCTGCTTGAGGTCCCCCAGGAGCGGGACGACGGGAAGCTGGTTCCCCCGCGTTTTCAGGGTAAGGTGACGCTGGAGGGCGTGCGTTTCGGTTATGGCGAGGGGGGCGCTGAAGTCCTCAAGGGTATCGACCTGGAGGTATCCCCGGGTGAAATGATCGCCATTGTCGGACGCTCGGGTAGCGGCAAGTCGACCCTGGTCAGCCTGCTGCCTCGCTTCTATCGCCCCACGGCGGGACGAATTCTCATCGATGACGTGCCGGTGGAAAACTACCGGCTGGCCCCGTTGCGCCGCCAACTAGCCTTGGTGAATCAGCAGGTCACCCTGTTCAACGCCAGTGTTGCCGACAACATCGCCTACGGTGTCCCCGACGCGAATCGAGAGCATATCGAGGCGGCAGCTCGCGCGGCCTACGCCGATGAATTCATCGATGCGTTGCCTCAAGGCTACGACACGATCGTGGGTGATAATGGCGTCATGCTATCCGGCGGACAACGTCAGCGGCTGGCGATCGCTCGCGCGATCTTCAAGGATGCCCCCATCCTGATTCTGGATGAGGCAACATCGGCGCTGGATACCGAGTCCGAGCGCTACATACAACGGGCGCTTGAGGAAGTCTGTCGGGACCGCACGACCTTCGTGATTGCTCACCGCCTGTCCACGATCGAACGAGCCGACCGAATTCTGGTCATGGATCAAGGCGAGATCGTGGAGCGAGGCTCGCATGCCGAACTGCTCGAACGTGACGGTGTCTATGCATCGCTTCACCGGTTGCAGTTCCAGGAAACGGCCTGATGGGTTTTTTGAGCGATCACCTCGTTTCGGCCTGGTATCGGGGGGCGGGGTGGCTGCGATTGCTCGCTCCGCTGGAATGGCTCTACCGAACCGCAGTCGCCCGGCGTACGCGGGCCTATGCCAATGGCAATAAAGCGACTTGGCGTGCGCCGGTACCAGTGATCGTGGTCGGCAACCTGACCGTCGGGGGGACCGGCAAGTCACCGTTGGTGGCCTGGCTGGTTCGCTGGTTGGGCGAGTGCGGCTATCGCCCCGGTATTCTTTCACGAGGCTACGGTGGGCGTAGTCCCGACTATCCGTTACTGGTGCGTGCGGACATGTCGGTGGCGGAGTGTGGGGACGAGCCACTGATGCTGGCGACTCAGACGGGAGTCCCTGTAGTGGTCGACCCTCAGCGCGTGCGAGGCGCCAAGCGTCTTCTCGAAGAGGGTTGTGACGTACTGGTGGCCGATGATGGCTTGCAACATCTCGCGTTAGGGCGAGATATCGAGTTGGTGGTCGTGGATGGTGCACGAGGCTTCGGCAACCGGCGCTGCCTGCCAGCCGGCCCGTTGCGCGAGCCATTGTCACGGTTACGAAGCTCTGATGCATTGGTCGTCAACGGCGAGCCAGCATCGGCGATGCCCGCAACCTATCACACCATGGAATTGATACCGCGGCATTGGCGCCACCTGGAGGATGGGGCGCTTTTACCGCTGACGCCGATACCCTTTGAGGGGGCTGTGCATGCCGTCGCCGGTATCGGTAACCCAGAGCGCTTCTTTCGCACCCTCAAGAGGCTGGGACTTGATGTGATAGCGCATCCCTTTCCCGACCATCATCGGTTCCAGGCGCAGGAACTGAATTTCGATGATACCGGCGCGATAGTCATGACGGCCAAGGATGCCGTGAAGTGTCGTCATCTCGCCGATACGCGCTGCTGGGCACTCGACGTCGAGGCGCAGCCTGAGCCTGGCTTCGTGGCCTGGCTCTCGTCCAGGCTGGCCTTACTGGCGCAACATGAACCCCTCGATTCACCATCGTTCAGGGAGTAACTACCGATGGACAAGGAACTTTTGGCCATGCTGGTCTGCCCGTCATGCCAGGGCAAACTGAAGTACGATCGCCAGCGAAATGAACTCAAGTGTCACTTTGATGGATTGGCGTTTCCCATCCGTGACGATATCCCGGTCATGCTTCGGGAAGAAGCGCGGGTCATGGATGTCGAGGAGAAGCTGAACAAGTCGACGGGAACGCCCGGGCATGAGTGAGTTCATTGCCGTCATTCCTGCACGGTATGCCTCGACACGATTGCCGGGCAAACCATTGCAGGATATCTGCGGCGAGCCGATGGTGGTGAAAGTGTGGCGCCAAGCCCTGCAGAGCCGCGCACGGCGTGTCGTGGTGGCGACGGACGATGCGCGTATTCAAGAAGCGGTAGAGGCCGTAGGTGGCGAAGCCCTGCTGACTGCGGCCGAACACCCCACCGGGACGGATCGTCTTGCCGAGGTGGCCGAAACCCTGGGGCTGGCTGGTGACGAGATCATCGTCAATGTTCAGGGCGATGAACCGTTGCTGCCCTCGACGCTGATCGATCAGGTGGCGGGTTGCCTGGCCGATGATACGCTCGCATCGATAGGGACACTGGCCGAGACGATCGACACCGCGGACGCCCTCTTCGATGCCAATGTGGTCAAGGTCGTACGCGATGGTCAGGGCAGGGCGTTATATTTTTCCCGGGCGCCCATCCCCTGGGACCGAGATGCTTGGCGAGAGCATTCGCCGAGACGCGGGCAGGACTCGCCTGAGTGGCCGGTTTCAGCAACCGACACCCCTTGGCTTCGGCATATCGGCTTATATGCTTACCGGGTCAGTTTCCTGAACGCTTACCGCGGATGGGCGCCGTCGCCTCTCGAGAAGATCGAACAGCTGGAGCAGTTGCGTGCCCTTCACCATGGTCACCGCATTCAGGTGGCCCTGGCCACTGAGCGGCATCCCGCCGGGGTCGATACTGCCAGCGATCTCGAACGGGTGAGAAGACTCGTCGAACGACAACTGGGCAAGGAGTAATTCATGCACGTCCTGCTGGTCTGTCTGGGGAACATCTGCCGATCCCCGACCGCAGAAGCCATCCTGAGACATAAACTGGAACAGGTCGGCCTGGCTGAGCGAGTCCAAGTGGATTCCTGCGGTACAGGCGATTGGCACGTGGGGGCGCCCCCGGACGAGCGGGCGACTGCGGCAGCTTTGCGCCGAGGGTATCGACTCGATGCCTTGCGTGCCCGACAACTCGCGGAACAGGATTTCACCCGTTTCGACTATCTCTTGGCCATGGATGAAGACAACCTTCGCGTACTCGAGGCGCGTCGCCCCCCCGGCTGCCGGGCTCACGTCGGCCTGTTTCTCGATTTTGCCGGTCTCGAAGATACGCCGGTTCCCGACCCCTATTATGGCGGTGACCGTGGATTCGAGGAGGTGCTCGATCTTGTCGAGGCGGGTGCCGATGGGCTCATCGAGGTCCTCAAGCGACGACTCGGAGAGGCACGTTGACCCTCGAGATCCAGACTGAGCATGATCTGAGCGGTTTCAACACGCTGCGACTTCCTTGTGTTGCCGCCCGATATGTCGCGCCTACTGATCCTGGGGTCCTGACGTCTGCCATCGCCTTGGCGCGACGCAACGACTGGCCGGTGCTGGTGTTGGGGGGAGGCAGCAACCTGATTCTTGGTGAACGCCTCGATGGTTTGGTCATTCAACCGGCTTTCCAGCGATGGCAGTTGGAACCAATCCGCAAGGGGCGGGTAAAGCTGACCGTCGAGGCGGGTATGAACTGGCATCGACTGGTGATGGCCATGGCCGAGCAGGACCTCTGGGGGCTTGAAAACTTGGCATTGATACCCGGCCACTGTGGTGCCGCTCCGATCCAAAACATCGGCGCCTACGGTGTCGAGCTGTCCGATATCCTGGATGCCGTGCATGGCGTCGATCTGCAGGAAGGCTGTGAAGTGGTGTTCAGCCGTGATGAATGTGCGTTCGGCTATCGAGACAGCATCTTCAAGCATGCAATGGAAGGGCGCGTTGCGATCACGCATCTCGAGCTTTCGTTGTCCACGCAAGCCCAGCCTAAGCTGGAGTATGGCGATCTTGCCCGGCGTGTGGGAAATGAACCGACGCCCCTGGAAATCGCGAATACGGTGATCGCTACGCGACAAGAGAAATTACCGGATCCTGCGGTGTTACCCAATGCCGGTAGTTTCTTCAAGAATCCTGTGGTGAACGCCGCCAAGGCCGACCGGTTATTATCAAAGTATCCCGACATGCCGCACTTTCCCCAGTCCCCAGGGGAGATCAAATTGGCGGCCGGGTGGCTCATTGATCAATGTGGCCTGAAGGGTTATAGGAAAGGCGCTTTCGGGGTGCATGAAAAGCAGGCGCTGGTGTTGGTACATCGCGGCGGGGGAAGTGCCCAGGAGCTTATGGTATTCGCCGACGGCATTGCTCGTGACGTCCTGGAGCGTTTCGGTGTGGTTTTGGAAAAAGAACCCAGGGCTATCGGGCTGCACCCCACCTAGCGATAGGGTAAAAAAAGCGCCCATCGAAGGATGGGCGCTTTAGTTGTGCACGCCCTTGGCTGGCCAAGGGCGGGTTGTGAGCTTACTTGTTCTCTTCAGCGCTGGCCTGATGCTGTTCGCGGCGGCGAATTTCGCGCGGATCGTTATGCGCACGGCGACGGCGGCGGGTGGCGGCCTGATCCGACGCCTTTTCAGCCTCGGTCTCGCTGTCCGATCCCGCTACCGTCTCCTGTGCCGATTCGCTGCTCTGGCCGTCATTGGCTGTGCTCTCTGAGCTAGCCTCTGATGCAGCCGGTTGCCGCTCAGGTTGAACGTCCGATGCGTCGGTAACCTGGTCAGCCGCCGTTTCCACTGGGCTTTCTGAAGGAGCCGGTGTGCTCGTTTCGTCGGTGACTTCATGAGTGCGTGCTGAGGCCGGGGGCGTCGGCTGCGCTTTCTCACTGGGCTCGACTTCGCTGGGTGCGACCTGTCCTGCAGGCTGTTCCTGGGCCTCGTTCGGCGTTTCGCTGAGCTTGGCTTGGGTGTCAGCAGCCTCGGTGGCGACTGTCTCTGTTTGGCTCGGCTGATTCTGATCCTCGGGTGCCTGGCCTTGCGTACTGTCGGCACGCTCGGTGCGCTTGGCGCTTTCGCTATCATCGGCCACATGCGCCTGTTCTGAGCCAGATTGCTGACTCGCTTCGGCTGTTTTGCCGGGTGCGCTCTGCTCCACATCGCCATTTTTACGATTGCCGCGCTTGCGGTCACCGGAGCGGGGCTTGGCAGGTTTGGCATTACCGTGTGAAGTTGACGACTGTTCTGCCTGAGCCTCGGTCTTGGGCGCATCAGTGGCCGGCTTATCCGCCTCGGGTGCCTGGGCTGCCTTCGTTGGCTCGGTGCCGGTCTGGTCCGTTGCCTTGTCATCAGCGCCGGTCACTTCCTGGTTCGCCAGCGAGGTGTCGGCGTCCTGTGCCGCTTGCGACACGTCGCGTTGGGCGGGAGCATTGGCAGTTTCCTGCTTGGCAGTTGCAGACTCGTTGGCCTGGCTCGAAGCCGCTTCGGTGCCAGCTGGGGCCGCGTCGCTCATGCCAGTCGCTGCTGCCTGGACCGCCTCTTGCTGCAAGCGTTCCTGCTCGGCCTTGGCTTGCGGGTTCAAAGCATGCTTGCGTGAGCGCTGCCGCGGGTTGTTGCGGGTACGCTTGGGCTTGCCGTCGGTGGCCGGCTTATCGGCATCGGTGGGCTTGGCGGCCTCTGCTGCCTTGTCCGCCTGCTGGCGCGATTCGGGGCTGCGCTGTTCGTCGGCATTGCGTGAGCGGCCTCGCGCAGGGCGGCCTTCGCCCTGATTGCGACGCCCGTTATCGGTACGCGCGTCGGATTTGCTCTCGCTAGCTTTGCCTTCGCTGGACTTGGTATCGCCGGGCTTGCTTTCGTTCGCCTTGCTTTCGGAGGACTTGTTCTCGGAGGACTTGCTATCGCTGCGAGAGCTGTCCTGGCGCTTGTTGCGTGACTGGCGGGTATCGTCACGCGACTCGCCGGAACGGCTGCGGCGCTGGCTGCCATTGCGACCGTTCCGGTTGTCGCTCTCCTGAGCGCGGCCGGAGGCCGGTTGTGGCGTAGATTCCTTATTGTCGCTGGCGGGGGAGCCACGTTCTTCGGTGCCGCCCAGCAGCTTGGCAATACCCTTGACCAGCCGGGACAGCGTGCCTCCGCTTTGGGGAGCCGCAGCGGGGGAGACAGCTTGCTTGGGGGCTTGCTGAGGCGCAGGCTCCTGCTTTAGCGACTCGGGCGCGGGGGCATTGTGCACGACGCTCTTGACGGCTGCCTCGGCTCGCTGGACAGGCTTTGCCAATGCCGGATCGGGTTCCTTGCCGATCTCGGTTTCAGTCGAGAGTTCGTAGCTCGACTTTTCTGTTTCGTCCTCTTCGAGGTGGTCTTCCCGCAAGCGCTGCACGTCATAATGCGGGGTATCCATCTCGGGGCTTGGCAAGACGATCAGCTTGACGCCTTGACGGCGCTCGATCTCGGCGAGCATGGCGCGCTTTTCATTGAGCAGGTACGTCGCCACGGAGACAGGCAGTATCGCGCGGATCTGCGCGCTGCGCTCCTTCATGGCTTCTTCCTCGATGAGGCGCATCACCGACAGCGACAAGGAGCGGACATCGCGAATGGTGCCCTGGCCCACACAGCGTGGGCAGACCACGCCGCTGGTTTCGCCCAGCGAGGGACGCAGGCGCTGGCGCGACATCTCCATCAGGCCGAAGCGAGAGATACGCCCGATCTGCACCCGTGCGCGGTCGAGCTTGAGTGCATCGCGTACGCGGTTTTCCACCTCGCGCTGATTGCGCGCCGGGCTCATGTCGATGAAATCGATGACCACCAGGCCGCCGATATCGCGCAGACGCAGTTGGCGTGCGATTTCGTCAGCGGCTTCGAGGTTGGTCTGCAGCGCGGTCTCTTCGATATCGCTGCCGCGCGTGGCGCGAGCGGAGTTGATATCGATCGACACCAACGCCTCGGTGTGGTCGATGACGATCGAGCCACCGGAAGGCAACTTCACCTCACGCTGATAGGCCGTCTCGATCTGCGACTCGATCTGGAAACGCGAGAAGAGCGGTACCTCGTCGGAATACAGCTTGATCTTCTGCTGATACGAGGGCATGACCTGACGTATGAAACCCAGGGCTTCCTGATGGACCTCGGGACTGTCGATCAGCACCTCGCCAATGTCCTGGCGCAGGTAATCGCGCATTGCGCGGATGATGACATTGGATTCACGGTAGATCAGGAAGGGGGCCGGACGCTTGCCAGCTTCATCGGTGATCGAGTCCCAGACCTGCATCAGGTAGTCGAGATCCCACTGGAGCTCTTCCGGGCTACGGCCGATGCCGGCGGTGCGTACGATCACGCCCATTTTGTCCGGCAGGGTCAGGTTGCCCATGGCTTCCTTGAGCTGGGCGCGCTCTTCGCCTTCGATACGGCGTGAGATGCCCCCGGCACGCGGGTTGTTGGGCATCAAAACCAGGAAGCGACCGGCCAGGCTGATGAAGGTGGTCAGGGCGGCGCCCTTGTTGCCGCGCTCTTCCTTGTCGACCTGAATGATGACTTCCTGGCCTTCCTTGAGCACTTCCTTGATGTTCGGTCGACCGTTGGGCTCCTTGACGAAATACTCGCGCGAGATTTCCTTGAGCGGCAGGAAGCCGTGACGATCTGCGCCGAAGTCCACGAAAGCAGCTTCGAGGGAGGGTTCTACACGAGTGATCTTGCCGCGATAAATATTGGCTTTCTTCTGTTCACGGGCCCCGGATTCGATATCCAGGTCGTAAAGGCGTTGTCCATCGACCAGCGCAACCCGAAGCTCTTCTGGCTGGGTTGCATTGATGAGCATCCGTTTCATGTTGTCTCGCTAACTGAATCTCGCCGGAGGGGCGGCAGTACGCGTCGACGAAGGCGAACCTCTGGTGCTGCGTGCTTGTGCTCAGCGCATGTCGCGGATGCGGTTGCGCCCGGACCGGATCGTGCGGTGGTGCCGCGAGGATCCGGTCAAGATCATGTTGAGTACGTGGCGGCGGCAGGACATGTTTCGGTGGACGCTGTGTTGTCCCCCCGGCCCTACGGACGACCGCCAGACACCTGGCATTCATCGATTCGCCAACGCCGGCCTCCGGCACGGTGTCTAATACCCCGTGGCCTGCAGGCCGTCCGGAATCGTGTGGGATCGGCCCGGGGTCCGGGCGTGGCGTTATTACATTGCGTCTAACATTCTTTGAACTACTTACTTGCTACTGGCTGCATGGCATTGCATGTCTTGTCAGCCTGATTCGTCACTCTGGCCCGCGTGTCAGCGGTGCGGGCGCGTCGTCCGGGCAATCGGTGCCCATTTGAGCGAGTCAGAAATATACCAGTATTGCGGGTTAGCAGCAATTGGCGCAGAAGTGGTCACTCTGCGGTAGAATGCGGCTTTTGTCGCATGTGGAAGGGGGAAGTTCATGGCCGAAGGACGCGACGTCCAGTGGATCGAGGTCACCGAAGGGCAAGTCGGCCAGCGTATCGACAATTTCCTCCGCACGCGCTTGAAAGGAGCGCCAAAGACCTTGATCTATCGCATCGTCCGCAAGGGCGAGGTGCGGGTCAACAAGAAGCGAGTCAAGGTCGATTATCGGCTCGTTGCCGGGGATATGGTGCGTGTCCCGCCTCTGCGACTCGCCCCGGAAGAGGCCGTGCGTGAGGTCAGCGACAATTTGCGAAATCTACTGGCGGGCAGTGTCCTGGTCGAGGGGCCGGAGTGGCTTGTCATCAACAAGCCTTCGGGACTGGCGGTGCATGGCGGCAGCGGGGTCAAGATCGGGCTGATCGAGGCATTGCGACAGGTACGTGAGGATCTCGACTTTCTCGAATTGGTTCATCGGCTCGATCGGGATACGTCCGGGTGCCTGCTGCTTGCCAAGACTCGCCCAGCCTTGCTGACCCTCAATGAAGCCTTGATGAAACGTCAGATGAACAAGCAGTACCTGGCGCTCGTGGCGGGTCGCTGGCCGGCGCGTCGTGATTATGTCAGCGCGCGTCTCGATCGCTTCGAGGCGGGCAACGGCGAGCGCCGCGTCCGTGTCGATCCGGCCGGCAAGGTGTCCCGCACCCAGTTCGCGGTGCGCGAAACCTTCGAGGGCGTGACATTGATCGAAGCGGAACCCATTACCGGCCGCACCCATCAGATCCGGGTCCACGCCGCCCACGCCGGGCATCCGCTTCTTGGCGATGACAAGTACGGAAGCCGCGAAGGAGGGCGACTCGCCGAGCGAATCGGTCTCGAACGCTTGTTCCTGCATGCCTCGGCACTGACTTTTCCGGAGCCGCGGAGCGGGCGTCCCGTGCATATCAAGGCTCCCCTTGGCGATGAACTCGAACGTGTTCTGGTGCGAGCGCGCCAGGCCTAGATGGACAGGATGAGATAACGAATGCGTTACCGACTGGTAATCTTCGATTGGGATGGCACCCTGATGGACTCCGAGGCGCGCATTGTCCAATGCATGCAAGCGGCCGGGCGGGAGGTCGGCCTTGGGGAGCTCGGCCGGGAGCAGGTGCGCGATATCATCGGTCTGGGGTTGCCCGAGGCCATCGATCGGCTATGTCCTGGGATATCCGAGACTCAGTCCAGGCAGTTGCGTGAGTGCTACTCTCGCCATTTCGTGGCAGCGGACCGGACCCCGATGCGCTTCTTCCCCGGTGTCGAGGCAGGCATTCAGCGCCTGCGCCGTAATCCGCTCCAGCGGCTTGCCGTGGCTACAGGCAAGAGTCGTCGCGGTCTGGATAGAGCATTTTCGTCCAACGGTAGCGGTGCCTGGTTTCATGCCAGCCGTACGGCCGACGAAACCCGCTCCAAGCCGCATCCGCAAATGCTTGCGGAACTGCTTGAAGAGCTCGACATCGAGGCTGCCGAAGCGCTGATGGTCGGCGATACCGAATACGATCTTGAGATGGCAAAGGCGCTTGGCATGGATCGCGCGGCTGTCACGTATGGCGTGCATTCCGTGGATCGCCTGATGCGCAGTCAGCCGGCCTGTGTGGCCGAACGGTTCGACGATCTCATCGACTGGCTGCATGATGCGGATAAACCTAGCGAGCAGAAAGCCCATGAGTGACGATAAGCGACAGGACGACCCTCGTTCCCCTGGTCCCGGTGAAAACGCCCGTGAATCGGACAAGTGGACACAGGGACCCGAGTTGAGCCCCGATGAAGCCAGGCGCGAGCGAGAGGCCCGGGCGGCAGGTCGCCCCCAAGCCCCCGCCGGCGATGATGCCGAGACCCTGCGCGAACGTCAGCGGCTGGCACAATTGGAAATGATGGATCGCTGGATCGACGGGGTGCTCGTCGAGCAGCGACGATCCCGCCGCTGGAAACTATTCTTTCGTTTCCTGATGGCGGCACTGCTCCTTTCGCTGCTGGCTACCAGCATTTACAGCATCTATACCGCCACGGCCACACCGGCCTCCACCTCGCCCCACTTGGGTGTCGTCGAGGTCAATGGCGTCATCGATAGCGAGTCGCCCGCCAATGCCGAGCGAATTATCCGTGGGCTGGGGCGGGCCTGGGAAAGCGAGACGGCCGCTGCCGTCGTATTGCACATTAATAGCCCAGGGGGTAGCCCGGTACAATCGCAAAGAATCTACCAGGAAATCATGCGCCTGCGGGAGCAAGGCGACAAGCCGATCATTGCCGTGGTCGAGGATCTGGGCGCGAGCGGGGCGTACTATATCGCCTCAGCCGCCGATGAAATCGTATCTGCACCGGCCAGCATGGTGGGCTCGATCGGCGTGATTTTCGCTAGCTTCGGCCTGGAGGATGCCATCGGGCGCTTCGGCGTCGAGCGGCGAATCTTCACTGCGGGGGAAAACAAGGCTTTCCTCGATCCATTCTCGGAAATCAGCCCTGATCAGCAGGCATTCTGGCAGGATGTGCTCGACACCACGCACCGGCAGTTCACCGACGATGTCCGTGCCGGGCGTGGCGATCGTCTTTCCGCGGATGACGAGCAATTGTTTTCCGGCTTGATCTGGACGGGTGAGCAGGCCCTCGAGCTGGGCTTGGTCGACCGACTGGGAAGCCTGAATGGCCTGGCTCGCGAGATGCTGGAAGAGCCTCGTCTACGCGATTACACGCCGCAGCTCGACCCCTTTGAGCGATTCTCGCGTCGGTTCGGACGCATGGCGGCGGAATGGCTCGGCATACCCTCCAGTCAAACCCCTCTTCGCTATCAGCTTTATTGAGTGTCGCCGAGTGGGTCCAGGCCGGCGTCACGCAGCATCTGACATAGCCGGATCAGAGGGAGACCGATCAGGGTATTGGGGTCGTCTCCCTCCAGCTTGTCGAATAGCGTGATGCCGAGGCCTTCCATGCGAAAGCTGCCGGCACTATCCAGAGGTTGCTCGCGGGCCACGTAGTTGGTTATTTCACGGTCGCTGAGCCGGCGAAAGACCACATCGTACTGTTCATGACAGACCGTATGCATGCCCTGGGCGGTATCTAGCAGGGCCAGACCAGTCAGAAAGTGGACGCGTTGCCCCGAGAAGCGAGTCAGCGTCTCCCTGGCCTTGGCCTCGCTTCCCGGCTTGCCAAGAATTTCACCCTCGAATACGGCGACTTGATCCGAGCCGATGATCAAGTGGGAAGGGTAGTCCTGTGCCAGCCGGCTGGCCTTGCTCAGGGCCAGGCGGTGTATCAAGGCTTCCGGCGATTCATCGGGACGCGGTGTTTCATCGATGTCGGGGCTGGCGCAGACATAGGGCAGGCCTAGGCGATCCAGCAATTGACGTCGCCAACGTGAGCTCGAAGCGAGTACCAGGGCTGACATGGGCGTTTTCCTCCTTGATGAACGAGTACCGTCAGGTGGTGACGTCAGCGAGTCTGCCTCGCGCTCCATGGCCTTGTACAGTCAAGGTGTAAAACCCGCGACAAGGCGTCATCCGTGCTTTGACAGAGGGTTGGCGAGTGCCTATCATTGCGCGCCTATGATGACCACACGACTCCCATTACAGGTCGAGCCTTACCGGCTCGCCGCGCAGCGCGAAAGGCTCGAGGGCCTCGTGCCTCTCGACGCCTTCGAGCGGCTGGCTCTAGAGGCCGGGCCGCAGCAGGGCGATTGCCGCGTTCGACTCGACTTCGACATCGATAGCCAGGGCCGACGTGTCATAGAGGGGTGGCTCGAGACAGAGGCTCAATTGCCCTGTCGACGATGTCTGGAACCGATGCCGGTGGCGATCGAAAGTCGCTTCCTGTTGGGGTTGGTCACCCACGATTCACTGGCGGCAGAATTGCCAAGCACGCACGAGCCGGTGTTGGTGGAAAACGAACAGCTGAACCTTCTGACCTTGCTCGAGGATGAACTCATCCTTAGCTTGCCTCAGGTGGTTTACCACGACGAGGCGCACTGCGCTGTCTCTCGCGACCAGCTGACCAGTGGCGAGGACGCCGAAACATCGGCTGAACCCGCTGCGAGTCCCTTCGAGGTGTTGCGCCACCTCAAGGGCAAATCCTGAATAGTCGATTCACTCTGGAGTGATCTCTCATGGCAGTTCAACAGAACCGCAAGACCCGTTCCAAGCGCGGCATGCGCCGTAGCCACGATGCCCTTTCTGCCCCGACCCTGTCCCAGGACAAGGAAACCGGCACCACGCATCGTCGCCATCACGTGGCAGCCGATGGGTTCTATCGCGGCCGTAAGGTCATCGACGTTTGAGTCGATGATGGCTTCGGCGACGCTCGATAGCTGACGCTCCCGTGCGACTCGCCATTGATGCGATGGGCGGGGACTTCGGTCCCCGCGCAACCGTTATGGGTGCAGCCCAGGCATTGCAGGTCCATCCATCGCTCGAGGTTCGACTGTTCGGTCGTCGTGTCGACATGGAGGAGGTGCTTGCTCATCTCCCGTCACGTTTTACGTCCGTTCTCTCTCGCCTCTCCCTCGCAGACTCCCCCACGATCATTGCTGAAGACATGAAGCCCTCGAGCGCTCTTCGTGCGCCGCGTGATTCAAGTCTTGCGATGATGCTTGAATGCGTAGTCGCGGGCGAGGCCGATGCAGCGGTGAGTGCTGGCAACACCGGGGCGCTGATGGCGTTGTCGCGACAGGCCCTGGGCACCGTGGCCGACATACCGCGTCCCGCGATCAGTACGGCCATACCTACGCGAGCTGGAGGACGGTGCTATCTCCTCGATCTCGGAGCCAATGTCGAGGCCAGTGCCGAGCGCCTGGTCGACTTTGCCTTGATGGGAGACGTCATGGCGCGTGAGGTGGATGGCGTCGTGCGGCCCCGGGTCGCCCTGCTCAATGTCGGCGTCGAGGGAACCAAGGGCACGGCCAGCGTGCGTCAGGCCGATGCCTGGCTACGCGATCTGGACGACCTGGGTTATCTCGGTTTCGTCGAGGGGGATGGCGTATTCTCCGGCGAGGTGGATGTCGTCGTCTGCGATGGCTTTGTCGGCAATGCCGTGCTCAAGGCCAGTGAAGGCTTGGCACGCATGCTGATCGAACGAGTTCAGCAGACGTTCGAAGCCCACTGGACCAGTCGTCTCGTTGGGCTATTGGCGCAACCGGCGCTGCGTCGCCTCAAGGGGCAGCTCGATCCGGTGCGCTACAATGGAGCTAGCCTGTTAGGGCTTGGCGGTATCGTGGTGAAAAGCCATGGTGGTGCTGACGCTACCGGTTTCGCTCATGCGGTTTCTCGTGCAGTGCTCGAAGTCGAACAGGCGCTGCCGGCACGGCTAGCCTGTGAGCTTGCCAAGCGGCGGCCGGCCATTCCCTACCGGATGGCCCGAGCCGATAGGACGCAAATAGAAAGGTGAAAGTCATGACTCAATCCCTGGCCCTGGTCTTTCCGGGACAGGGCTCCCAGCATGTTGGAATGATGCGGGAGCTTGCCGAACGCTACAGCGTGGTGCGTACGACCTTCGAGGAGGCCTCGGACGCCCTCGGCTACGACCTGTGGAACGTAGTGCAGGAGGGGCCTGAGGACGCGCTGAATGCGACCGCCTGTACCCAGCCTGCCTTATTGACGTCCAGCGTTGCTATCTGGCGTGTCTGGCAGGAACTGGAGGGGCCACGTCCACTGGCCATGGCTGGGCATAGTCTCGGCGAGTACAGTGCCATGGTCTGTGCCGGAGTAATGAGCTTTGCCGAGGGGGTTCGTCTCGTTCGCTTGCGTGGTGAGGCGATGCAGGCAGCCGTTCCGGCAGGCCAGGGCGCGATGGCAGCCATATTGGGGTTGGATGATGCTGCGGTCGAGAGCGCCTGTTCCGACGCTGTCCCGGATGGCTCGTCTGAGGTGGTGGCTGCCGTCAACTACAATGCGCCCGGGCAGGTCGTGATTGCCGGTAGCAAAGCTGCCGTGGATCGTGCCATCGCGCGTTGCCAGGAAGCGGGTGCGAAACGGGCATTGCCGCTGCCCGTCTCGGTGCCTTCGCACTGCGAACTGATGCGTCCTGCAGCGGATCGCCTGGCGAGTGCCATGCAGGAGATCGACATTCGTCCGCCGCGCTACACGGTCGTCCAGAATGTCGACGCTCAGGCCCATGCGGATGTCGAAACGCTGCGCCTACGCCTGCTCGAGCAGCTATATCGGCCGGTTCGCTGGACATCCTGCATCGAAACCATGCAGGGTCTTGGGGCGGAAGTATTCATTGAGTGTGGTCCGGGTAAGGTGCTCACCGGACTCAACAAGCGCATTGCAAAAGGCAGCAAGGGCCTGGCCATCAATGATCCGGAGAGCCTGTCTGCCGCACTCGAACTGGCGCGGGACACGGCCAGCCAATAGGGCTTCAGGCCTGATAACGATCTAGACGGATTCGGGATGGATTATGACTAGTGAGCGTAGAGTGGCTCTGGTGACCGGTGCGAGCCGGGGAATCGGTCGTGCGATAGCGCATGAGCTGGCACGTCAGGGACGTATCGTGATCGGAACGGCGACGACGGCTCAAGGGGCCGAAAAAATCGATGCCGACCTCAAGGATCACGACTTCGAGGGGGCTGGTCGTCAGCTTGACGTGACCGATCAGGCGAGCGTCGATGCTCTGCTCAAGGCCATCGGCGAAGCGTTCGACGCACCGACCATTCTGGTCAACAATGCAGGCATCACCCGCGACAATCTGTTGATGCGCATGAAGGAAGAGGAGTGGGATTCCGTCCTCGATACCAATCTCAAGTCCGTCTATCGTGTGTCCAAGGCTTGTCTACGCGGCATGACCAAGGCACGCTTTGGCCGAATCGTCAGTATCAGTTCGGTAGTGGCGACCATGGGCAACCTTGGACAAAGCAACTATGCTGCGGCCAAGGCGGGTATGGAAGGGTTCTCTCGCGCTCTGGCGCGTGAAGTGGCGTCTCGCAATATCACGGTCAATTCCGTGGCGCCTGGCTTCATTGCCACGGACATGACGCATGCACTGCCCGAGGCGCAGCATGAGGCTCTTCTGGCGCAGATCCCGCTGTCCCGGCTGGGCCAGCCCGAAGAGATTGCTGCTGCCGTCGGGTTTTTGACCAGCGATGGGGCGAGCTACATTACGGGTGAAACCCTGCAGGTCAATGGCGGCATGAATATGCGCTGACGGCTCGGTCGAGGCTTGTATTGCATCGGCTTGGGGCGGTCTATAAACTACCCCGCAGCATTTTTTGGCTTGCGGATTTCGTACGACTAGGAGTGACGACATAATGAGCACCATCGAAGAGCGCGTGAAGAAGGTTGTGGCCGAGCGTCTGAACGTCAAGGAAGAGGACATCCAGAACACTTCTTCCTTCACCGAGGACCTCGGCGCGGATTCCCTGGATACCGTCGAGCTGGTGATGGCGCTTGAAGAGGAATTCGATACCGAAATCCCTGATGAAGAAGCCGAGAAGATCACCACCGTTCAGGAAGCGATCGACTACGTCAACGCGCATCAGTAAGTCGTGACGTCACGTTCGCATCCCTAGCGAGACGCATCGTCGCCATAGAGCGCTCGCCGCGAGAGCCGTCCTGGTAACAGGGCGGCTCTCGCTTTTTATGGAGCGCGCGAGGCAATACATGACATGACTGGGCACACGTACCGGTTTGATAAGGTATAATGCGCCAAAACGCGGCAGCTTCCGTTGAGTGGAAGGGCATGCCAAGAGTAAGTCGGGAGGAGTACTGATGCCTCGTAAAAGGGTCGTGGTGACCGGGCTCGGATTGGTAACGCCGGTCGGCAACACCGTCAAAGAAAGCTGGGACAATATCCTGGCAGGCAAGAGCGGTATCGCCGCCATCGAGCACTTCGATACCACCGGGTTCAACACCCGCTTCGGGGGATCGGTAAAAGGGTTCGATATCAGCCCTTACCTTAATCCCAAGGATGCACGGAAGATGGATCTGTTCATCCAGTACGGTATTGCAGCCGGTGCGCAGGCGATGCAGGACTCGGGGTTGGAATGCACCGAGGAGAACGCGCATCGCATCGGTGTGGCGATCGGTTCGGGTATCGGCGGGCTGCCGATGATCGAACATAATCATCACGTCATGCTTAAAGGCGGCGCTCGGCGGATCTCGCCTTTCTTCGTGCCTGGCTCGATCATCAACATGATCTCGGGAAACCTGGCGATCCAGCATGGTTTCAAGGGTCCCAATATCGCTATCACTACCGCGTGCACCACGGGCACCCACAATATCGGTTACAGCGCTCGTACGATCGCCTATGGCGACGCCGACGTGATGTTGTGCGGTGGGGCCGAGATGGCTACCACGCCGCTGGGACTGGGGGGCTTCTCGGCCGCACGTGCCTTGTCAACGCGCAACGACGATCCCGCTGCCGCGAGCCGCCCCTGGGATCGCGATCGCGACGGGTTCGTACTGTCGGACGGGGCCGGTGTGCTGGTATTGGAAGAGTACGAGCATGCCAAGCGTCGTGGTGCGACTATCTATGCCGAGCTGACCGGCTTTGGCATGAGCGATGATGCCTACCACATGACAGCGCCGCCCGAGGATGGCAGTGGGGCAGCCTTGGCCATGGAAAACGCCATTCGGGATGCTGAGATCGACGCCTCTCAGGTGCATTATATCAATGCCCATGGCACGTCTACCGCAGCCGGTGATCTGGCCGAGACCCGAGCCATCAAACGGGTGCTTGGCGACGCTGCCAATCACGTTGCGGTCAGCTCGACCAAATCGATGATAGGCCACCTGCTGGGTGCTGCGGGTGCCGTTGAAGCCGTGTTCAGTATCTTGGCCATTCGAGATCAGGTCGCGCCGCCGACGATCAATCTGGATAATCCCCAGGAGGGATGCGATCTCGATTACGTGCCGCATGCGGCACGTGAGATGAAGATCGACGTCGCTCTGTCGAATTCGTTCGGCTTCGGTGGCACCAACGGTTCGCTGATCTTCAAGCGAGTGTGAACGGCGACACGCAACATGGCCCATGACACGGCAGTACCCTTCGACGATCGGGGGCTCGCCTACGGCGATGGCGTGTTCGAGACCGTGCTCGTTCGCGACGGGGTGCCCCTGCTCTGGGAGCATCACCTGGCGCGTCTGACACGAGGCTGCCATCGCCTGGGAATTACCCTGCCAACCCCGGAGGCGCTCAACGCGCCTTTCGCTCACGCGGAACGGGGGTTGGCCGTGCTCAAGCTCATCGTGACGCGGGGGAGTGGTGGGCGTGGCTATGCCCTGCCGGAAGCGCCGGAGTGCCGGTTGCGCTGGCGGATTGTGCCGTTCACACCCAATACCTCCGCCTGGCATGGGGGTGTCCGGATTCGTCATTGCGCCCTGCGCCTTTCCCGTCAGCCCGCCTTGGCGGGGCTCAAGCACCTCAATCGTCTGGAAAATGTCCTGGCGCGGGCGGAGTGGACCGATGACCGCGTTGAGGAAGGGCTGCTGTGTGACGAGAAGGGCTGGATTGTCGAGGCTACAAGCATGAATCTGTTCTGGCAGCGCGAGGGCCGCCTGGAAACGCCTTCGCTCACCGCCTGCGGTGTGGCGGGAACGCTAAGGGCCGCGTTGCGCAAAGAGCTTGCTATCGATGAAGTCGAGAGAGGGCCTGAGGCGCTGTCTCTAAGCGAAGCCTTATGGGTTGGCAATTCCGTGCAAGGCTTATGGCCGGTAACCCGGCTCGACGACACCCAGGGTAACGTTGTGGCGACCTGGTCACTTTCGCCTAGCCATAGACGCTTTCAGAATGTCGGCCAGCGGCTTCTGGGCTACCCGGCACTGCCACTGATTTGAAGAATGCAGTGTATGAGAGGTGAAGAATGCGCGTGGTAAAAGGCTTGCTTCTGGTGGCGCTGCTGTTGGGCGCTACCGCCTTCGGTGCCTATAAATATTGGGACAGTCGCCTGACGGCCCCGGTAGCGCTGGACGAACCCATGCTCTATGAGGTGCCTCGTGGGGCAGGCTATCATCGCGTGATTGCCGAATTGGCCGAGCAGAACGTGATCGAGGATCCCTGGGCGTTTCGGCTGATGTCGCGTCTCGAACCCGACACTGTGCCGCAGCTTCGTGCCGGCGAGTACCGGATAACACCCGGGATGACGGGGCGGGAACTCGTCGCATTGCTGGGTAGCAATGAGATCGTCACGTATCCGTTGACCTTTCCCGAAGGCTGGACCTTTCGCCAGATGCGTGACCATCTCGCCAACGCCCCCAAGCTGGAGCAGCGGGCCACCGACATGAGCGGTGACGAAATCATGGCTGAGCTGGGCCGCGAAGGGATGCATCCCGAAGGCTGGTTTTTCCCCGACACGTATCGCTATCACAAGGGAATGAGCGACTGGGATATCCTTCAGCAGGCCTATCGGCGCATGGTATCTCAGCTTGAAGAAGTCTGGGCCCAGCGCGACGATGATCTTCCCTTCGATACGCCCTACGAAGCGCTCATCATGGCCTCGCTGATCGAGCGGGAGACAGGAGCCCCGGAAGAGCGGCGTGAAATTGCCGGAGTCTTCAAGCGTCGCCTGGAAAGCGGCATGCGCCTGCAGACCGATCCCACCGTGATCTACGGGATGGGAGAGCGATACGAGGGCAACATAACACGAGCCGATTTACGGGAATCGACGCCATACAATACGTATACCATTGATGGACTACCGCCGACCCCGATAGCCATGCCTGGAAGAGCCGCGCTCGAGGCAGCGGTCAACCCCGCGTCCGGCGATACCCTGTATTTCGTCTCGAAGGGGGATGGTACGCACCATTTCTCACGTACGCTGCGCGAGCACAATAACGCAGTCAACCGCTACATTCGTAATCGATGAACGCATCGTCGGGAGCCTCATGACCAGTCGAGGACGCTTCATTACGCTGGAGGGCGGCGAGGGAGTGGGCAAGAGTACCAACCTCGCCTGGGTGTGCGACTGGCTCGAAAGCAGGGACATCGACATCGTTCGCACCCGGGAGCCGGGCGGTACGCCGCGTGCCGAGGCCATCCGTGAGCTTCTTCTCGATCCTTCTTCGTCGGAACCGCTGGACGACGATGCCGAGCTGCTGCTGGTGTTTGCGGCCCGAGCCCAACACTTGTCGCAAGTGATCCGGCCCGCCTTGGCTCGTGGGGCATGGGTCGTTTGCGATCGCTTCACGGACGCCACCTTTGCCTACCAGGGAGGCGGCCGCGGTCTGAATACCGCACGCATTGCTTCCCTCGAGTCTCTGGTACAGCGAGGACTGACACCTGACCTGACACTATTGCTCGATATGCCGGTTGAGGAAGCTCAAGCCCGGCTCGAGGGACGTTTGAGCGAGCAGGGCGGTCAGCGCGATCGCTTCGAGCAGGAGCGATCGGCTTTCTTCGAGCGCGTTCGGGAAGCCTATCTTGCCCGAGCCACTCAAGATTCCTCACGTATCCGCGTGGTAGATGCCTCGCGTGCGCTGTCCGAAGTACGGAGCGAGCTCGAGAAGCATCTCGATAGGTTGTTGAACTCATGAGTACTGCTGGCTCCGTCCCGTATCAGCCCTACCCCTGGCAGCAATCTCTCTGGGATACGCTGGTGTCGCTGCAGGACGAGGGGCGTCTTCCCCACGCGCTCCTGCTGTCCGGGCCGCAGGGACTCGGGAAGCAGACCTTGGCCGATGCCCTGGTATCGCGCACCCTTTGCCAGGCGCCTGGGCCGGTAGCCTGCGGGCATTGCCATAGCTGCGCCATGTTGGCCGCCGGTTACCATCCCGATCTGATGCGTATCAGTCCCACCGAAAAGAGCCGCCAGATTCGTATCGACCCGATCCGGGAGGTCAATACCTTCGTCTCGCAGACCGCGCAGCAGGGCGGCTATCGTGTGATCGTCCTCAAGCCGGCGGAGGCCATGAACGTTGCCGCGTCGAATGCCTTGCTGAAGAGTCTCGAAGAGCCCGGGGATCGTACCCTGTTCATTTTGCTTGCCGATACCCCATCGCGGATGCTGCCGACCATTCGTTCCCGATGCCAGCACTGGAGCCTGGCTGTACCCAGCGAGCCGGCGAGCCTGCCTTGGCTTACCCAGAAATTGGGAGACGGCCAGGAGGGTGCCTTCTGGCTGCGGGTCGCCGGTGGCCGGCCCCTGTTGGCCGTGGACATGGCGGGTGCCGAGGCACGAGGGCTCCGTCAGGAGCTGCACGAATTATTCGATGCCCTGGTGCGTGGCGCTGAGCCGGTCGCCGAGGCGTCACGCCTGACCCGGCATCCCGTCGAGCAGGTCCTGTGGTACGGTATCGCCTGGCTGGAAGATCTGATACGCCTGGGGTTGTCGGGAGACAGCCGGCAGGTGCGTAACACCGATCTACTGCCCCTGTACCGTCAGGCAATCAAGAATGCACGGGTTCGCGACTGGTTCCGTTTGCTCGACTATGCCAGGGAACAGCGGCGATTATTGGCCATTGGGGGCAACCCCAACCCCCAGTTGGTCTTGGAAGCATGGCTGGTTCGTTGGTCGGCCCTGCTGCGTTCATAGCAGTATATTGTCTCGACCCCCATAAGACCGATAGCCCAGGAGGCGTGGCATGGTAGGACAGAAAGCCCTGTCGTTGACCATACAGGACATCCCCACCCTGTTATCAGCCTATATGCCCTCGCTGGAGCGCGGCGGTATCTTCGTTCCCACCAAGGAGCGCTACCCCTTGGGCCAGGAGGTGTTCCTGCTGCTGACCCTGCCCGGCGAGAGTGAACGGATGCCGGTGACGGGACATGTTGTCTGGGTTTCACCCCCCGGTGTGTCCGGTCGCCGTAGGCCGGGTATCGGCATACACTTTCGTGCCGAGGATCAGATCGTGCGCGACCGGATCGAGACATTGCTGGCCGGCCAGCTCGACAAGGGCGCACCCACCTACACGCTGTAAGGTAAGCCATGTTCGTTGACTCACACTGCCATCTCGACCGCCTCGACTTGAGTGCCTATGGGGGTGAGCTAGACGCTGCCCTCGATGCGGCACGTGCGCGAGACGTCCATCAGTTCCTGGCCATTGCCGTTTGCCTGGATGACGTTCCCGGCCTGGCACGCATCGCCAGACAGCATGACGATGTCGTGATTTCCGCTGGGCTGCATCCGTTGCATGTCGTCGAACAGGAGCCCTCGGTGGAGGCGATCGTCGAATGTGCCGAGCAGCACGAGGCCGTGGCGATTGGAGAGACTGGCCTCGATTATCACTATGACGGCGTCTCCCGCGAGGCCCAGTTCGAACGATTCAAGCGCCATCTGATCGCAGCTACCGAATTGGAACTGCCAGTGAGCGTGCACACGCGCGAGGCACGCGACGACACCCTGTCCCTGATCCGCGAGTATAGCGATCCGGCAATCGGGGGTGTATTGCACTGTTTTACCGAAGATCTGGACATGGCCCGGGAAGCGGTACGGTTGGGTTTCTTCATCTCCCTGTCGGGGATCGTGACCTTTCGCAACGCCAATAGCCTTCGCGAGCTCGCACGCCAGATTCCACTAGACCGGCTCCTGATCGAGACCGATAGCCCCTATCTCGCGCCGGTGCCTCACCGCGGCAAGCCCAATGAGCCGCAATGGGTGGTCGAAGTCGCTGACTGCATTGCCCGAGAACGGGGTATCAGCCTCGATGAGGTTGCCATGCAGACGACGGTTAATTTCTACCGGTTATTCCGTGCGGCGGCCCCTCAAGCCAGTGAAGAGATCAGAGCCTCATTGGCGCAGGCCGGTCTAATCTAAGCTCTACGTCGCAAGACCCGTCGAGGAGAGCGCGCATGTCCCTGGAACCCTTGCTCAGTCATATCGATCCGCAGGGCGCGATACCGCCTCTGGAGCGCTGGAATCCTCCCTTGTCCGGCGACATGGATCTAGTCATCGCAGCGGATGGACGCTGGATTCATGAGGGGGCGGCGATCTCCCGGCCACAGCTGGCGCGTCTTTTGTCGACGCTGCTTCGGCGTGAGGACGATGGAGAATACTATCTCGTCTCACCCCAGGAAAAGTGGCATGTTCGGGTCGAGGATCGACCGTTCTTGATCGTGCTTGCCGAATATGAGCACGATGTCTGGCATATGACCACCAATGTTGGCGATCGAGTCACGCTGGATGCGTCGCATGGCTTGCAGTTGAGCGATACACGTCGCGGCGAGCAGATACCTGAGGTCGCCATTCGCTTTGGCCTGACGGCCCGGCTCAATCGCAATGTCTTCTATCGCTTGTCGGATGTGGCTGAAACGCGCCGGATGGGTGCTCGGATCGAGATGGGCTTCATGAGTGCTGGCGCATGGCAGCTGCTCGGTTACCTGGATGACGACGGCTCGTGAAGCTGACCTCAGAGCAGCGTGCCGTCGTCCGGCACGCACAAGGCCATGCACGTGTCGCGGCCGTGGCGGGCGCGGGCAAGACTACCACCATGGTCGCGCGGGTTCTCTACCTGTTGCGCCAGGGTGTGCCGGCGCCCCGCATCCTGATTTTGATGTTCAATCGCGCCGCCCGTGAGGATTTTGCGGGCAAGCTGGCGCGGCTGGCGCCGTCCGGACAGGCGTTACCGGATGTGCGCACCTTCCATTCCATAGGACATCGTCTCACCCAGAGTCTTACTCGCTGGGGGGCCTTGCCGCCCCGCCAGTTGCTGACCCAGGACTGGCAACAGGAGCGCCTGCTTCGTCAGGCTACGCTGACTGCCCTGCAGGGGGACGATCCTGCTGTCGAAGCGGCCCTGGAGGCCGATCGCCTTGAAGCGCTTGGCCACTTCTGTGAATTGGTCAAGGCCGAGATGGCAACGCCCGCCGAGCTCTATGAACGACTCGACTTTGGTGACGACACGGGGTACTTCATCGAGGCCTATGACCTTTTCGAGGCCTACCTCGAGGAGCATGGCCTGATGACCTATGCTGATCTGCTCTATCGTCCCTTGCGCGTCCTAGAGCGTGATGCCGCGCTTCGGTCCCGGGTGCAAGGGTTTCTCGACCATGTCATTGTCGATGAATATCAGGACATCAATCACGCCCAGCAGCGCTTGCTGGCGTTGCTGGCTGGCGAGCGCGCCGATGTCATGGCGGTCGGGGACGCCAACCAGTGCATTTACGAATGGCGCGGTGCGCGGCCCGACACCATGCTCGAGGACTTCATCGCAACCTTCGGCGCCGCCACGGACTTTCCCTTATCGACCACCTTTCGACACGGTCATTCCCTGGCACTGGCGGCCAATCATGCCATTGCCGCCAATCGGCGTCGGCCCGAGCAGTTGTGCCTGGCAGCGCCGGGCAATCCGAACACCCGTGTCGATGTCGGACAGGGTGGGGCGTGCCTGGTCGAAGCCTTGCAGCAGTGGCAGGGCAAGGGGAGGGCCTTGGGCGAGGCATGTATCCTGGTTCGGAGTTGGGCCTTGTCGGTGTCGGTGCAATTGCAGCTGTTGCGGGCAGGGATCCCCTTCCGCCTGACACGAGACGACCGCTTCGTGTTTCGCCTCCCTTTGGTTCAGGCCCTTGCCGGCTATCTGCGCTTGGCCGTTTCGCCTTCTCTGCTCACGGATCCAGGGCATCTTCAGCTGTTGTTGTCCCAGCCCACTTCCTTCGTGGCCAGGGAACGATTGGAGCGCATTGCCCAACGCTTGGCCGCGCATCAGCAGTGGCCCGAACGACATGATCCGATACTCGAGGGGTTGAAACCGATTCAACGACGCAATCTCAAGCGTCGCTGGTCGCTCCTATGCGAATTGCCCCGCCTGGCCGCATGGCCTCCCGCCAGGTTGCTGGCCCATGTGGTCGAGCAGTTGGACGCCGAGAAGGTCTTGAAGCGGGCAGCGGCCAGGCGAGAAAAGGGGGCGGAAGATGTCCGCTTGCTGGATGTGCTCATCGAGCAGGCCGGCGAGTTCGGGCAGGATCCCGAGGAGTTCATTGCCTTGTTGGAGCGCCCGGTGGAAAACCATCATGATGGCGTGCTGATCAACACCGTACACGGGGCAAAGGGCCTGGAATGGCCCTGGGTGGCAGTATGGGGGACCAACGAGGAGGATTTCCCCCATTACAGCCGTGAAAACCCCCTGGATGCCGATCGGCTGGAGGAGGAGAGGCGGCTGTTTTATGTCGCGATCACTCGCGCCCGGGAACAGCTCTGGATCATGCACGATACCGGTGAACATCGCCCCAGCCGATTCATTGGCGAGACCGCCTGGACACACTGCCAGGCGATAAGCGATGCCCTTGAAACGACACCAGACGGAGCCATCGAGGTGCCCCTGCCTGGTCTGGTAGAGACCTATCTGGAGCGAGTGGGTGAACGGCTGACGATCAAGCCGTTGTCTCGAGAGTCCAGCATGGCTGCCGGCGGGCTAGCATCATGGTCGGGGCCGGGCTTCGATGTCGGTCAACGCGTGCGTCATGCCGTGTTCGGGGAGGGAGAAATCCAGATCGTCGAGGGCGATCCTGCCAATCCGGTCATCGAAGTGCGCTTCGACCATGCCGGGCGACGTCGTCTCATTGCCCAGCGGGCGCCCCTGGAAATCATGGGGTGAGAACGAAATGCGCCCCTGTAACAGGGGCGCTCGTTTCTTGTGCCGGGAAAGCCGATTACATATTCGGGTAGTTCGGCCCACCGCCACCTTCCGGGGCCACCCAGGTAATGTTCTGGGCCGGATCCTTGATGTCGCAGGTCTTGCAATGAATGCAGTTTTGGAAATTGATCTGGAACCGTGGCCGGCCCTCATCGTCCTCTACGACTTCATACACGCCGACAGGGCAGTAGCGCTGGGCAGGTTCGTCGAACTTCGGCAAGTTGTCGCGGATCGGCACCTCGGGGTCCTTGAGGCGCAGATGACATGGCTGATCTTCTTCATGATTGGTATTCGACAGAAAGACCGAGGAGGGCTTGTCGAAGGAGAGCTTGCCATCCGGCTTGGGGTAGTCGATTTTTGTGCTCTGTGCCGCAGGCCGCAACGTGGCGTGATCCGGTGTGTTGTCGTGTACGGTCGGCAGCTTGCCGCCAATCAGCTGGTCGAGGAAGTTATAGGCACCACCCCCTACCGTGCCGTATTTGTGGATCGCCGGACCGAAGCTGCGTGTCTCGTCGAGTTCCTGGTAGGCCCAGCTTTTCTCCCAACGACGCGTGTATTCGTCGAGCTCCTTGCCTCCCTCATCGTCCGCTGCAATGGCCTCGAATACCGTCTCGGCAGCCAGCAACCCGGATTTCATGGCGGTATGCAGGCCCTTGATCTTCGCAAAATTCAGCGTGCCGGCATCGCAACCGATCAGCAATCCACCGGGGAAGGTCATCTTCGGTAGGCAATTGAGGCCGCCCTTGGTAATGGCACGGGCCCCATAGGCAACCCGGGAACCACCTTCCAGGTACTGGCGCAGTTGGGGGTGATGCTTCATGCGCTGGAATTCATCGAAGGGCGACAGGTGAGGGTTGCTATAGGCCAGATCGATTATCAGGCCCACCACGACCTGCTGGTTCTCGGCATGATAGAGAAACCAGCCGCCAGGCGCCTGGTTACCCAGCGGCCAGCCCGAGCCATGCAGGACCAGACCCGGCTCGTGCTTATCCGCCGAGACATCCCAGAGCTCCTTGATGCCGATGCCGTAATGCTGGGAGTCGCGGCCTTGCGCCAGGTCGAAGCATTCTATCAGTCGCTTGCCCAGATGGCCTCGTGAGCCTTCGGCAAAAAGCGTATATTTGGCACGTAATTCCATGCCCGGCATGTGGCCATCCTTGGGTTGGCCATCCGCACCTACACCCATGTCTCCGGTAATGATACCGCGCACCACACCGTCATCGTCGACCAGCACTTCCTGCGCCGAAAAACCGGGAAAAATCTCGACACCCAGGGCCTCGGCCTGCTCGCCGAGCCAACGGCAAAGATTACCGGCACTGATGACGAAGCGTTCGTCGCCCCCGGTATTGTGCATGGTCTTTGGGACCAGGGCATTGGGAAGCTTCTGCGCTTTCTCGGCATCCTTGAGTAGGTAGACTTCGTCACGGATGGCCGGGGTATTCAGCGGTGCGCCACGCTCTTTCCAGTCAGGGAAAAGTTCGTTCAACGCCCGAGGCTCGAATACCGCACCTGACAGGATATGGGCACCGACTTCCGACCCTTTCTCGACAACACAGACGGTCAATTCACGGCCAGCTTCCTGCGCCTGCTGCATGAGACGACAGGCCGCTGAAAGACCCGAGGGGCCGGCACCGACGATGACCACGTCGAAGTCCATTGATTCACGTTCTACCTGATCCACGATTGTTATCTCCTCATCCTCGACACCCCGCACGTGGCTGCCGATGCCAGTGATGTAGCAATTGTGCGACATTCCAGTCAGGCTTGATACCCGCCTGGGCGCGTTTCGGGTCTCAAACGGTCGTTTGCTTCAGAAGTTAGCACATGGTATGCATAATAGGTGGCCTAGAATACCCTACCAAGGGCGATTTCAGGGGCGAACACGCCAAACCGAGCCCACAGCACTGCAATGGCCAATCGTGGATTGTTCCCATTTCGGTGCTGTGGCAGATTAACTGGCTGCTCTTATTCCGGCCTGGCCTTCAAGCGCTTGCGATCCGCCTTGATGACCGTTCGGCCTTGATGAACATAGCTTAGCGGTTTCGATACTGAACCTAGCGAGGACACCATGAAAGTACTCGTCGCGGTCAAACGCGTCATCGACTACAACGTCAAGATTCGCGTCAAGGCGGATCACTCCGACGTTGACCTCACCAACGTCAAGATGGCCATGAACCCCTTCTGCGAGATCGCCGTGGAAGAAGCGGTACGGCTCAAGGAAAAGGGCGTAGCCACCGAGGTGGTTGCCGTGACCGTCGGCCCCAAGGCCGCCCAGGAACAGCTGCGCACTGCGCTGGCGCTGGGTGCCGATCGTGCGATTCACGTCGAGACCGACGACAAGGTCGAGTCGCTGGCCGTGGCCAAGCTGCTCAAGGGCGTGGTCGACGAGGAGCAGCCGGGCCTGGTGATCCTTGGTAAGCAGGCCATCGATACCGACAACAACCAGACCGGGCAGATGCTGGCGGCCCTTTCCGGTATGCCCCAGGGCACCTTCGCCTCCGAGGTCAAGGTCGAGGGCGACTCGCTCCAGGTGACTCGCGAGATCGACGGCGGTCTGCAGACCGTATCGCTTTCCCTGCCTGCCATCGTGACCACCGACCTGCGCCTCAACGAGCCGCGCTACGCCAAGCTGCCCGACATCATGAAGGCCAAGAAGAAGCCCCTGGAGACCAAGACTCCGGCCGATTACGGCGTCGACACCGGCTCCAGGGTCACGCTGCTCAAGGTCGAATCCCCGGCTGAGCGCAAGGGCGGTATCAAGGTGGGCTCCGTCGATGAGCTCGTGGACAAGTTGAAGAACGAAGCCAAAGTGCTTTGAAAGGAGCGGATCGCATGAGCATTCTGGTAATCGCCGAACATCACGACGGCCAGCTGGCCGCCGGCATCGCCCATGTCGTCGCTGCGGCCAAGGCCATTGGCGGCGACATCCACGTGCTGGTCGCCGGGGAAAACGTCTCCACCGTGGCCGAGCAGGCCGCCAAGCTCGACAGCGTGGCCAAGGTGCGTGTCGCCGACAATGCCGTCTACGCCTACCCGCTCGCCGAGCCGTTGGCCGACCTGATCGTGAGCCTGGCCGACGACTACAGTCATATCCTTGCCGCCGCCTCGACCCACGGGAAGAACGTGCTGCCGCGCGTGGCCGCGCTCAAGGACGTGTCGCAGCTCTCCGAAGTGCTCGAGGTGGTCGACGCCGATACCTTCAAGCGCCCGATCTATGCCGGCAACGCCATCGCCACCGTGCAGAGTGCGGATAGCCTCAAGGTCATGACCGTGCGCACCACCGCCTTCGATGCGGTCAGCGAGGGCAATAGCGCCGAGGTCGAGAGCGTCGATAACGTGGTCGACAATACCCTGTCGCGCTTCGTCAATGAGGAGCTCGCCGCGAGCGACCGGCCTGAATTGGGGGGCGCCCGGGTGGTCATCTCGGGTGGTCGTGGCATGGGCAATGGCGACAACTTCAAGCTGCTCGAAGGCATTGCCGACAAGTTGGGTGCCGCCATCGGCGCATCACGCGCCGCGGTGGATGCCGGTTTCGTCCCCAACGACATGCAGGTCGGTCAGACCGGCAAGATCGTCGCACCGGAACTCTACATTGCCGTAGGCATCAGCGGGGCGATCCAGCACCTGGCGGGCATGAAGGACTCCAAGGTGATCGTGGCGATCAACAAGGACGAGGAAGCACCAATTTTCCAGGTCGCGGATTATGGATTGGTCGGTGACCTCTTCGAGGTGCTGCCGGAGCTTGAACAGAAGCTGTAACCGCTGTCGTGCCAGACGATGATGCCGGCCCTACGGGGCCGGTTTTTTTATGAGGCGGGGCAAGCTATTATTGATAATTATTATTGTTTGAGATAGCGTGCAGTTCCTATTCCCCTTGTGATTGGAGACCCCTGTGCAGGACAAGCGAAACAGGTTTCGCTGGGCCCTGTTGCTGTCGAGTTGTCTGGCCTTACCGGCCATGGCCAGCGAGCCTTTGCTGGAAGAGACGCAGCAGGCACAGCAACGTCAGGCGGAGCTTCAGGCGCGTATCGATGCGGCGGATGAAGAAACACGGAAGCGCCTGGAGACACTGCGCCAGGCACGACGAGAAGCCCGTCAACTTGAAGCCTACAATGCCGAACTCGAACCCTTGGTCGAACGTCAGGCCGAGACATTGGCCCGGCGCGAACGCGCTATCGAGACCCTGGAATATACGCGTGATGCGCTTCCACCCTTGATGCGTAGCCTGGTGTCTCGTCTCGAGCGTTTCGTCGATCAGGATCTGCCATTCCTGCATGCAGAGCGCCTCTCGCGGGTAGAGAGTCTCGAGGCCATGCTCAGCGACAGCCAGCTCTCCA
This sequence comes from Litchfieldella xinjiangensis, assembly GCF_000759345.1. Taxonomy (GTDB): domain Bacteria; phylum Pseudomonadota; class Gammaproteobacteria; order Pseudomonadales; family Halomonadaceae; genus Litchfieldella_A; species Litchfieldella_A xinjiangensis. The sequence goes on along the minus strand of NZ_JPZL01000001.1, from coordinate 523,215 downwards.
CGTCGGACAAGCTGGATCGCGTGCTTTCCGCCTGGCGTGCTGAGCTCGATTATGGCCAGGAGATGGATGCCTGGAGCGGTCGACTCGATACGGATACGCCTCTGGATGTAGATTTCCTGCGAATCGGCAGGGTGGGTTACTACTACCTGACACCGGATGGGCGTCGAGGGGGCGTCTGGAAATCGGGGGCCAGCGAATGGCAGTCGCTCGACGACGATGCCTTGAAGGAGCTTCGTAAAGGAATTCGAATCGCTCGCGATCAACGCGCTCCTGAGTTATTGGCGCTGCCGGTCTCTATCGAGGTGACGGAAGCGACGGGCGAGGAGAGCGCTTCATGAGACTTACTAGTTTCAAAATGGTGAGTGGGTTGCTGCTGGTCGCGACCGTGCTGATGGCAGGGGCGCCGGTACATGCTCAGGAGCAGGGTGAGCCGAGACAGGGGGTCTCACCCGAAACGCTTCGAATGGAGCGTGAAGCTGCCGAGTCACGCGATCTGCAACGTCTTGCCGAGTTGGCCGACGATGGCGAGGCGTTGGAGGGTGCGTTGGAAGCGGCCATCACCGAGAGGGATGCGGCCCGTGAGCGACGCCAGGCCCTCGAGGCGCGCCATCAGGCGTTACAGGACGACCTGCAGGCACTCGAGGAACGCCGGCAATCACAGGGAGAGGGCCTTGAGGGCGTGATGTCGGTCGTCACACGGCACAGCAGTGAGCTGCGTGATCAACTCGCTCAAAGCTGGCTCACGCTAGGAGGCGCGTCGTTACCTGATCGTGTTGACGAGCAGGAAGTACTCGAGCGCGAGCACATCGAACATTTGGCCGACCGTCTGATGGCCTTGAATGCCGAGAGTGCTCGCGGGGTGCGTGTGACCTATCCAGTGGCCGATCAAGGAGGTGTCGTCGAGCCCCGTGAGGTCATACGCCTGGGCGATGTCGTCGCCTTCACCGAGCGCAGCCTGCTACGGCTGGACGGCGAAGGATCTGAGCAGCGCCTGGCCATGGCAGAGCGGACGCCATCGTCCGTGGCACGTCAACTGGAAGCCTTTCATGCGGGGCAGGGCGATCGGGTCGCCTTCGATCCGACGCGCGGTCAAGTTCTGGATGCCTTGGCACAACAGCCCAGCCTTGCCGAACGCTTTCACCAGGGCGGTGCCGTAGGTTACGTCGTCGTTGCTCTGGGGCTTCTGGGGCTTCTCGTTGCGTTAGGACAGTACGCTTATCTGCTTCGGGTGTCTGCCGCCCTACGTCGTCAAGTAGGCAACCTGCAGCAGTTGCGGGACGACAATCCGCTGGGGCGCGTGCTGGGACGTTTCCGTGCCTTGGGCACCGGTCATGCCCCCGAGGCCCTGGAAGCGCGACTCGATGAGGCGCTGCTCGCGGAGCAGCCGCGCCTTGAGCGTGGCCAGCCCCTGGTCAAGCTGCTGGCTGCCATCGCGCCGCTGCTCGGCCTGTTGGGCACCGTCACGGGGATGATCGTCACGTTCCAATCGATCACCGTATTCGGCACCGGCGATCCACAACTGATGGCCGGGGGCATCAGCCAGGCGTTGGTGACGACCGTGCTCGGCTTGATCACTGCAGTCCCGCTGCTATTTGCGCATACCGCATTGGCAAGCCGCAGTCGCCACCTCATCGGGATTGTGGAAGGGCGCGCCAGTGCCGAGCTGGCCGAGCATCTCGAAGCTCAACGCAAGACGGAGCCACGTGTTCATGATACCGCTCTGGCTTGAGCCACTGGCCCGGTTGATCGATGCCGGGGGCGAAGTGTTGGTCGTCATCGCATTGGTCGCCATGTTGCTGTTTAGCCTGGGACTGGAGCGCTGGTGGTATTTCCGCTTTATCCATCGACCGGCCAGGCATGCACTGATTCAGCGTTGGGCGGCACGTCCCGATCGCACCAGTTGGAGTGCGTTGACGCTTCGCGAGGTCTGGACGCGTGAATTGATCGCCCGATTGCGCATGCCACTGCCCTGGCTGAGGTTGTTGGTGGGCCTGTGTCCACTGTTGGGGCTGCTTGGCACCGTGACCGGCATGATCAGCGTGTTCGACAGTCTGTCCTTGAGTGAGCTCAACCAGGCCCGGGCCATGGCAGATGGTGTAGCGCGCGCCACGTTACCCACACTGGCCGGCATGGCCGTCGCCGTGTCGGGCCTGTTATTCACCACGCGGCTCGAGCACATCATTCGTCGCGAGGATCAAAATCTGCACGACCGCATGGCTCGTGCCGTGGAGGAAGCGCATGCGTAGACGTCGCCTGAATGCCGAGGCCGGCGATAGCGAAGTCAACTTGACTCCGATGCTGGACGTCGTCTTCATCATGCTCATCTTCTTTATCGTGACCACCAGCTTCATCAAGGAAAGTGGTGTCGAGATCGAGCGACCCGAGTCGTCGTCGGCATCGCCGCGGCCCGACGCGCAGGTGATGGTCGCCATCACGCCTGAAAATGCTGTCTGGGTCGATGGGCACCCGGTAGATGTGCACCGGGTCGGTGGTGAAGTGGCCAGCTTGGTCTCGGATAGCGGCGGGGTGGTCATCCAGGCCGATCGGAATTCGACCACGGGCTTGCTGATCGAAGTCATGGACCGTATCCGCGAAGCTGGCGTGGACAATGTCGCGGTTGCCGCTCAACGGGGTTCTTCCTGATGCGAGGGGTATTTGCTGCGTGCGGTGGGGTCCTGCTGACATTGGTACTCTTCTTGCTGCTGGCACTGCTGGTCGCTCCGCCAGAGGCGGAGCGTGAAATCGAGATGACGACCCTATCGATGTCCATGGTCGAAGCGCCTGAGATCATCGAAGAGCAAGCTTCTCCGGCGGCGGCTGAGCCTCCTCCACCGCCGCCCACCCAACCGCCCCCGCCTCCTGCTCCTTCGCCAGCCCCTTCGTTCGAGGCGGATGTCGCGATACCCGAACCGGAACTGCCGGCGATGGATGCACCCGAGGTAGCGCTGGATACGGCACTACCGGAGTTGAGTGAGGTCGAGCCCGAACCCGTTCCGGAACCCGAACCGCAGCCTGAGCCTCAGCCCAGGGAAGAGCCGCTCGAGCCCTTGCCGATGCCAGATGCGCCGGCTCAGGCCGCCGAGGCTCAACCCACTGAGGAGAGCGCGGACACCGCAATCAGTGGGGCGCAGGAAACGCAGCAGGCCGATCAGACCGCCGCGAACGCGACGCGCCCGACACGCCGTGTGCCACCGCAATACCCGGCTCAGGCACAGCGCCGCGGGCTGGAAGGCTATGTCGAGATGCGTTTTACCATCAACGCCCAAGGTCAGGTCGAGCCAGATACCATAGAAGTGATCGAAGCACGGCCGAGAAATGTCTTCGAGCGCGCGGCACGCCAGGCGATCTCCCGCTGGGAGTTTCCCGAGGGCGAGCCCCGCCAGGCCCGACAGCGGCTGGAATTCCAATTGAGGTAGGCATGCGCATAAAGCCCCAGGTCATGCGACATTCACTGCGCGGGATAGTGGGACTGAGCCTGTTGTTGCTCTGGTCCGTTTCAGGGTGGACGGCACCGCCGCCGCTGACTGCCGATCGGATTCGCGATCTGCGAGCGCTCGAGGAGCGCCTGGAGGCGGGGGAGCGTGCGCAGGTGGCGGCAACCGCTCAGCAGCAGGCCCAGCGACTGGAAGGGGGGAATGCTGCTGACCGGTGGGCACGGGCCCTGTACCTTCAACTGGCCTCGGTGGCCCTGGCGAGAAAAGGGCAACTGGAAGAAGCCGCGGAGCGTCTGAGCGAGGCGCGTGCGATCGATGAGGCCGATGAGGCGCAGCAGGTGCGATGGCTGAATCAGGAAGCGCGCCTGAGACTGCGTGCGGGGCAGCTGCAAAACGGTAGCGAACTGTTGGCTCGATGGTTACAGGACAACCCCTCCGAGGCAGAGGCGCTGTGGCTGATGGCTCAAGCCAGGGCTTCGCTCGAGGAGTGGCAAGACGCTGCGACCTGGCTTGATCGCGCCTTGGAGCGCACGTCATCTCCCTCTGAATCCCAGCTCTCTTTGGCCGCCACTATCTATCAACGGACCGAGCGGGACGGGAAAGCCTTGCAAATGCTCGACGCGTTGCTGGACGAAGCCCCGGATGATCCCGCACAGTGGCGTCGGGCTGCGGGCCTGGCACAGCGCATGGGCGCAGATGGCCAGGCTGCGGCCTTATGGGAAGCCGGTTGGCGGCAGGGCGTCCTCAAGGGGGCGGACGATCTGATGAAGCGGGTGCAGTTGCATCTCGCCAGCGGTACGCCCGCTCGGGCGGCTGAAATATTGTCTGCGGCACTTGAAGAAGGTGAACTCGAGGACACGCTGGAGCGCCGGCGACTGCTGGCTCAGGCTTGGACGGCGGCGCGTGATCGGGATCACGCCCTGGCGGCCTGGCAGTACGTGGCCAGGCATAGCGATCAGGGCGAGGATTGGCTGCAACTGGGCCAGTTGGCCCATCGCTGGGGCCGGGATGAAATCGCTCGCGAGGCACTGCTCGAGGCTCAATCGCAGGGGATCGAGGCCGCAAAGGCCTGGCTAGGCACGCTCGATACGGATACCCAGTGAGCCGATATCCGGCTCATGCCTTGAGTTCGACCCAGACCGGGGCATGGTCGGACGGACGCTCCATGCTACGGATACCGTAATCGATATCTGCGGCCGCCACGCGCTCGCCAAGCGAAGGGGTCACGAGGATATAGTCGATACGCAATCCCCGGCGCGGGTCTCGCTCGAAGCCACGTGAGCGGTAGTCGAACCAGCTGAAGCGATCATCGACATGAGGGTGGCAGCGCCGGTAGCTATCCTCGAGCCCCCAGGCCTTTAGACGACCCAACCATTCACGTTCGATAGGTTGGAAGCTGGTTTTTCCCTCCCGCAGCCAGCGTTTGCGGCTGGCCTCGCCGATACCGATATCGATATCTTCGGGCGAGATATTGAAGTCGCCCATGATGGCGACAGCTTCCTCGGGACGATGGCGTTTCTCCAGCATTGCGGAGACGCTCGCATAGAACGCCCGTTTATTGGGAAACTTGGTCGGGTGCTCGATATTTTCGCCTTGAGGAAAATAACCGTTCCACACGGTCAGAACCGATCCATTCGGTGATTTCAGCCGAGCGCCAATCATGCGCCGCTGGGCTTCCTCGCCATCGTCGGGCAAGCCGTAGTACACCTCTTCAGGGGTATCGCGACATAGTAACGCTACCCCGTAATGGCCCTTCTGGCCGTGATAGTAGACGTGGTAGCCAAGTTCGCGAATCGCCGCTTCCGGGAATTCGCTATCCTGAACCTTGGTTTCCTGCAGGCCGATCACTGCGGGGTGGTGGGCTTCGATCAGCGCTTCAAGCTGATGAAGCCGGGCACGTACACCATTGATATTGAACGAGACCAGTCGCATCATTCATCCTTGCCATGTTGCTCGGTAGTGCGGGAGGGATGAAGCTCCAAGGTCTTCGCCTCCTCCTGTCGCGCCATCTTGCGGGCTGCCTGAAGTTTGCGCTGTTGCGCCTTTTTCTGAGTATATCGCCGTGACGAGGTGATCTCATCGGGATGCTCGTGGCGCCACTTCTTGTAGTCCTTGCGCTTGCCGGTGCGTATCGTCACCTTGTCGGCCAGCGAACGGGTCTTCTTCCTGCGCGTCATGGTGCCGGACTCCTGGGGCAATTTGGGGGTATTCTAACAGGGCTGCACAAGGGCACGAAGCGCCATGCGCATCGACGCCACACCCGGGCGCGCCCTCGGCGACAATGACTGGTACAATAGCCGGCTCGAAAACGCCCGGGCGGTTACCGCCAACGCAGTACATCCACTGAAATCGGGAACCAAGCACAGCCTATGAGCGAGTCGGAAAAGACCCCAGCACCGGCCCAGAATCGCAAGCCCAAGCGGCGGCGCCGCAAGCCGCGCAAGTCCCAATCCAATTGGGACCTGCGTCAATTCCAGGTCCCGCCGGTTGCGGGCAAGTGGCGCTTCCATGACTTTGATTTGCCGCTGCCACTAATGCGAGCGATTCATTCCCAGGGGTTCGAATACTGCACACCCATTCAGGCCGAGGCGCTTCGCGAGACCCTGTTGGGTGGCGATGTGGTGGGCAAGGCCCAGACAGGCACCGGCAAGACCGCGGCCTTTCTGATCTCCATCCTGGCCTACTTTCTCGAAGAGCCTGCGCCGGATGGCCAGAAGCCCGGCGCCCCACGTGCGCTGATCATCGCGCCGACCCGTGAGCTGGCGCTGCAGATCGAGAAGGACGCCAAGGCATTGGCACGCTTCACGTCGTTGAATGTCGCCAGTGTCGTGGGTGGCATGGATTATCAGAAGCAGCGCGATAGCCTGGGCAAGTCCCTGGATATTCTCGTCGCCACACCGGGACGACTGCTGGACTTCCATGAGAAGCGGGACGTCGATCTCACCCAGGTCGAGATATTGGTGCTCGACGAGGCAGACAGAATGTTGTCGATGGGCTTCATTCCGGACGTGAAGCGCATCATTCGCCACACGCCAAAGACGGAAGAGCGCCAGACATTCCTGTTCTCTGCCACCTTCACCGAAGACATCCTCAATCTGGCCAGTCAGTGGACTCGCGAGCCCAGTCACGTCGAGATCGAGGTGACGGTTGAGAATGCCGCCAATATCGACCAGCGTGTCTACCTGGTCGGCGATGATGACAAGCAGCGTCTACTGGTCAACCTGCTCCAGCAGGAGAGTTTCGATCGGGTCATGGTCTTCGGTAACCGCCGCGACCTGGTGCGCAAGCTCGAAGAGGTTTTGAAGAAGGCCGGCATCAACGTGGCCATGCTGTCGGGGGACGTCCCCCAGGCACAGCGTATCAAGACCCTGGAACGTTTCCGCGAAGGCGAGATCCAGGTGTTGGTGGCGACCGATGTCGCAGGGCGTGGCATTCATATCGACGATGTCAGTCATGTCATCAACTACACGTTGCCCGAAGACCCCGAGGACTACGTCCATCGCATCGGGCGGACCGGCCGTGCCGGCGCCAAAGGCGTGTCGATCAGCTTCGTCGGTGAGGAGGATGCGTTCTCGCTCCCCGAAATCGAGCGCTACATCAACGATAAGCTGCCCTGCGAACATCCCCCGGAAGGCATGCTGTAAGGCGGTTTTGACCGCAAGGAAACAGGCTCGATGCTCGATGAGGCACTCAAGGGCGAGATTCAGGGGGCGTATCGCCGGGTGCTTGAACGGCTCGACTTGACGCCGCGCTACGGCCAGCGCCTGATGATCGCCGAGATCGCCCGAACCCTGGCCGGAATCCAGACCGATGACGCCGGCCGGCGCACCTCGGATGAGCATGTCTGCGTACTCGAGGCGGGCACCGGCACGGGCAAGACGCTGGCCTATCTCCTGGCGGCGCTGCCCGTCGCCAAGGCGCATGGCAAGCGATTGATCATCTCTACCGCGACGGTGGCCCTGCAGGAGCAGGTGTTGCTGCACGACCTGCCGGCACTGGTCGAACACAGCGGCCTGGATTTCGACTATGCGCTGGCCAAGGGGCGCGGTCGCTATCTGTGTGTCGCCAAGCTCGACCAGGCGCTTGACGGCGTCGAGGACAATCCTACGCTGTCGCTATTCGAGCAGGCCCTCGAATCCCGTGACGGCGATGACTTCCATGGCCTGGTAAAGGAACTTGCCGAGGCCTACGGTAGTGGGCGCTGGGAAGGCGATCGCGATAGCTGGCCCCAGGCCATCGGCGATCCTCAATGGCGCCGTCTCACTACCGATCATCGGCAATGTACCAACCGGCGGTGCGGTCATTTCAATGCGTGTGCCTTCTTTCGGGCCCGACGCCATCTCGATAGTGCCGATATCATCGTCGCCAACCACGATCTGGTCCTGGCCGACCTGGCGCTGGGCGGCGGGATGGTGCTGCCCAAGCCGGCCGAATGCATCTATGTCTTCGATGAAGGGCATCATCTGCCGGACAAGGCGATCGAGCATTTCACTCATCGTTTTGCAGTCAACGGGGCACTACGCTGGCTGCGTACCCTCAAGAAATCCCTGACCGAACTCAACACGGCATTGGGCGTTCAGCCTACCGTGGCGCGCCTGCTGGCCACGCTTCCCGAGGCCATCGCTGCGCTCGAGCCGCGGCTGGGTGAAGCGTTCTCGCTGGGTCACCAATTGGGCGAACTGCCCAATGGCCTGCCCGGGGATGGCAGTGAGGAGAGCCGCCACTTTCGCTTCGATATGGGTTGCGTGCCGCTAGCCCTGCGTGAGCACGCCGGTGCCCTCACGGTCAGCTTTGCCGAGCTCTCGCGTACCCTCGAGACGTTAGCCGATATCCTGCGCGAGAGCCTGGACCCAGAGAAGCACACTGGCTTGCCGCGCGAACAGGCCGAGCCTTGGCTTCCCCTGGTGGCGTTATTGCATGGCCGGGCCCTCGAGGCACACGCGCTATGGCTCGCCATGAGCGAGGAGGATGACCCCAAGGAGCCGCCCCGGGCACGATGGCTCACGTTCGAGCGTTTCCAGGGCGAGCCTGAGCTAACCTTCTCGGCGAGTCCGGTGTCTGCGGCCTCCACCCTGGCACGCTACTTGTGGGGTACCTGCCACGGTGCCGTGGTCACCTCAGCCACCTTGACGGCGCTGGGCCGCTTCGAGCGGCTACAGGAGCGTGCAGGACTGGCCAACCGTTATCGTTACCAGCGTCTGCCCAGTCCTTTCGACTATTCTCGGGCGGTGCTCAGTGTGCCGCGCGAGGCCGTCGACCCGGGGGACCGGGATGCGCATGAGCGGGCCATTGTCATGTTCCTTGAGGGGCTATCTTCCTCTGAGGCCGTACTGATGCTCTTTTCGTCACGCGCCCAACTGCGGGCCGTGGAGAAGGCGCTCCCCAAGGGGCTGCGAGAACGGGTGCTGGCCCAGGACCGGCTACCCAAGCGAGAGCTGATCGAGCGGCATCGAGCGCGCGTCGATGCTAAAGAGGGCAGCATCATCTTCGGATTGGCGAGCTTTGCCGAAGGCATCGATTTGCCGGGTGATTACCTGACCCATGTCGTGATTACGCGCCTGCCTTTCGCGGTGCCCGACGACCCGGTCGGCGCCACTCTGGCAGAGTGGATAGAGAGCCGCGGGGGGAATGCCTTCATGCGAATCGCCGTTCCGGACGCCTCGATCAAGTTGGTGCAAGCCTGCGGTCGGTTGATTCGCAAGGAGGCCGACCACGGACGTATCACGCTGCTGGATCGTCGAGTACTGACTCGACGTTACGGCAAGGCGCTGCTGGATTCGCTACCACCGTTCACCCGTGAGATAGACGGTCAGCGCGTCACGGTGGATTGAAACGCAGGCAATCCAAAACGAAAGCGCCCGCCGATGGCGGGCGCGAATCAGGGGCGGTCATCACTGGATCGGCTTGCGTTCACGAAGCACTGGGGCCAATTTTTCATTCATCTGGTGGAAGGTGCGTTCAGTCGTATCCCAGTCGATGCAGGCGTCGGTAATCGATACCCCATAGGCAAGATCCGCCAGATCGTCGGGAATCGGTTGGTTCCCCCAGCCCAGATGGGATTCCACCATCAAGCCGATGATCGAGCGATTGCCATCGAGTATCTGGTTGGTGACGTTTTCCAGAACCAGGGGCTGTAGCGCAGGGTCCTTGTTTGAATTGGCGTGCGAGCAGTCGACCATGATATTGGGTTGGATGCCGGCTTTGCTCAATTCCTGTTCAGCGAGTGTCACACTCACGCTGTCGTAATTAGGCTTCCCGTTCCCGCCACGCAGCACTACGTGACCGTAAGCGTTGCCTCGGGTCCGTATGATGGCGACCTGACCTGCCTGATCGATACCCAGGAAGTTGTGGGGATGCGATACCGATTTCAATGCATTTACGGCCACATCCAGGGAGCCGTCCGTTCCGTTCTTGAAACCTACCGGACTGGAGAGGCCCGATGCCATTTCGCGGTGAGTCTGCGATTCGGTCGTACGGGCGCCGATGGCGGACCAGCTGATGCAATCCTGTAGATACTGCGGGGAAATTGGATCGAGCGCCTCGGTCGCCAATGGAAGACCCATCTCGGATAGCTCCACCAGCAGGCCTCGCGCGATATGCAGCCCTTCTTCAATTTCGAATGAGTCGTTGATGTGCGGGTCGTTGATCAGACCCTTCCAGCCTACGGTCGTACGCGGCTTCTCGAAATAGACGCGCATGACGATATACAGGCTATCCTTCACCTCTTCGGCCAGGCGCTTGAGGTGTCGGGCATAGTCCAGTGCAGCATCGACATCGTGGATAGAACAAGGTCCGACGACCACGACCAGGCGCGGATCAACACCATCCAAAATACGCTGAATGGTCTCACGACCTTCGATGACCGTACGTTCGGCCGCCTCGGTCAAGGGCACTGCTTGCTTGAGTGCCTCGGGGGTGATCAGTACATCCTGGGCCAGGACGTTGAGATTGTTGACCTGCTGTTGTGACATGCCGCTACCTGTAAAAGTGTACGCGCGTGGACGATGGGGTTGCCTACTATCGCCTGTGAGTGCAAAAAAAATCAACGCCCACCAGGAACCGTCTCGTCTCGGTCGGGTCAGAGCGCATCGTTGCCATCGGCACTGTCGCTTGATGGAAGTCGAAGAAACAGGAACACTGACGCCTATATAACCCTCAAGGGCAGATCAATCGCTATGCATCGTTCATCCCGCATATTACTTGCGTTGTCTTCGGCATATCCCGAGCTCGTTCCGTTTTCCCGGCCCGGGAGGGATTGATGGCGTCCAGTGAGACAGACCAGCAGCTTGTTGAGCGTGCCCAGAAGGGGGACACGCGCGCCTTCGATCTTCTGGTGAAGAAGTATCAGCACAAGATCATTGGCCTGATCGGACGCTACATACACGATCATGCCGAGGTTCAGGACGTTGCCCAGGAAGCCTTTATCAAGGCCTATCGTGCCTTGGGCAAGTTTCGCTCTGAAAGCGCTTTCTATACCTGGATGTACCGCATCGCCATCAACACGGCAAAGAATCACCTGGTTTCGCGGGGACGTCGCCCCCCGGGGAGCGATCTGGATATCAGCGACGCCGAAATCATCGATCACAGCGGCCGGCTTTCCGATATCGAGTCGCCTGAGTCGAGCATCGCGCGAGACCAGCTCGAGGCCGCGGTATTCGAGGCCATTGCGAATCTTCCGGAGGATTTGCGGACCGCCATTACCCTGCGTGAGTTGGACGGCCTTTCCTATGAAGATATCGCCCAGGTCATGCAGTGCCCCGTGGGAACGGTTCGCTCACGAATCTTCCGGGCACGCGAGGCGGTCGACAAGCACATCGAGCCCTTGCTCAGCACGAAGCGCTCGCAGGACACAATCAAGGAATGAACGTGCAATATTTTCATGTCATGAGTGAACTGTCGCGAGCAGTAGACGTCTTATGAAATGGTTGCACTTCAAGCAGGGCACCTTGCCAGCTTTCCGATAATGGCACCAAGTGACGATGAGGGTGTACGAATGAACCAGAATGCACGGGAATCGCTATCTGCGTTGATGGATAACGAGGGCGATGAGCTTGAGCTACGCCGCGTTCTCAAGACGTTGGATGAGTCTCCCGATGATGCCGAGGCCTGGCGTCGCTACCATTTGGCGCGCAGCCTGATGCAGCGAGACCGCTGGCTCGATGTCAGTACCGACCTGTCGGCCGGCATCATGCGCAAGCTGCAGGACGAGCCCTTGCCTGAAATGGAAAAGGTGTCTACGAAACGTTCCGGCACCTTCTCCTTTGCGGGCAGTGCGGCAATCGCGGCTGCCGTATCACTGATGGTGATCACTGGCGTCCAGTTCTATAACGGTGACGGCGATGAACCGGCCTCGATGGCGGGTACGTCAACCCAGGCTCCGCAAACGGGCACGGGGGCAGACGCTTCAGCAACGCTGGCGGCCTCAAGCAGCGGTGCGGCCCGTAGCATGCAGCGTCCGTCGCTGGTAGATCTGCCCTTGTTCCAGACGCCGGCCAACGGCCGTGGCGCCATGACGGTCGGAGCGACGACAGAGAGCCCCATGTTCATGGCGCCAAGCAGCCGTCAAGGTATGGTCAGCCGTGAATCGTTGAGCAATGATCAGGAACAGGCACGGCTGCTTCAATCCTATCTGGATCGTCATGCCGAAGGTGCATCATATCGTAGCGGGGATGCCTGGATGCCCCTGTTGCGGGCGTCCGGTTACGAGACGCTGGGTCAGCGCTGATGCGGGTAGGGGAAGTTGCATTGCGTCTACCGGCATTCATCCTGGCTTTGACACTTGGGGTTCCCGCCCTGGCTCAGGAGGGGCAGGAGCTCGACGAATCCTGGTCCGACGCTGAAGGGTATGATTGCCAGCGACTCGACAATCAACCCATTCCCGAGGCCGCCATCGATTGGTTCGAGCGCAGCTTGTGGGCCAATCACTGTTATATTTTTCAGGCTAGGGCCGTGCGCATCAGTAGTGATGGGGTGCGCACCTTGGCCCTATCCCACGACGTACAGGACGGTGTGGAGCGGGAAGTCGCTCGGTTCCTGGATGGACCCCCCGTCGTTTTCGAGCGCCGAGGGCGCATCGGGCGAGCGGGTTGGTCGGGGGAAGGAGGGCAGGTCACGGCATCCCCGACAGCCATTGTCGAGCATATCGAAAAGCACTACCGCCTGAGCCTGGGAGGGGAAGAGCGTATCGCCGGACGCCGCACGGTGCGTCTGGATATCGAGCCCCTCGATGAGATGCGTTATGGGCATAGGATGTGGCTCGATAAACGCTCAGCGCTTCCGCTCAAGCAGGTGCTCCTGAATGCCGATAACCGAGTACTTGAAACCTTCCAGCTCACGGAACTCGATCCTCCGTCCCTGCATCAGGGGCGCGTCAATCTCGATGAGATGCGCTCACCCCCCACGACACCCTGGCGTCCTGGCTGGCTGCCTGATGGATTTACCGTTCAGCCGGTGAAAACGACGAGTCATATCCACGACGTCAATGTCGGTCACCGCCTGTTCAGCGACGGCCTGTCGAGCATCAGTCTGTTCGTTGAGCCTATCGATGGTCAGCATCCTCTGTTGGCGCAAGGTATGCACCGTCTGGGTATTTCGTTTGCCGCCGTTCGCCATGTCGAACTGGCAGGAAAACCGCTTCAGGTCGTGGTGATGGGGGAGACCCCACCCCAGGTCTTGCAGCGAGTGGCCGAGGCGGTGGAGTGGCGGCCTGACATGGCGACTGAGCCTGCTGGCAATGTTCAGGCACCGCAGCAATGACACTCAGGCGCAACCCACCACCCATTTCCGTTTTATGTGAACGTGGTCGTGTCGTTGACCTCGGGCCGGGCGGTGTCTGGGTCGAGACCGAGAAACCCCGTTCATGTTCCGCCTGTTCCGCGTCCTCGGGTTGCACGACGGCTTTGTTGTCTCGATTTTCAAGAACTACTTCACGTCAGGCCTGGGTGAGTTGCGACACGCCACTGCAGCGTGGCGATGCCGTGACCCTCAGTTTGCCGGCCTCGCGGTTCTTGCAGGGCACGGCCATCGTTTATGGTTTGCCCCTGGGCTCTGCCCTCGTCCTGGGCGGGCTGGCCGATGCCTGGTCAGGGAGTGCGACCTGGGTCGTTACGCTGGCCTTCCTGCTCGGCCTGGCCCTGGGCGCAAGTGGCGCTGGATGGTATGCCCGGCATCGCGGATCACAATTTGTCCTACGCTTGCAGGACGATGCGTCATCCGAAGGGAACCTCAGCACTAATGGCAGGTCTTTCTAGTCGATACTTCTCGCAGTGAACACGCTTTACCGCATCAATTTTGTTGCTCAGGGAGCACCTCATGTCAAACAAGACTCGCTACCTCGCTTACGGGCTGGTGATGCTGCTCAGCGTCCTCGTCGGGCATTCGGCGATGGCGCAGGAGACAAGCAATCAGCGGTTGCCTGATTTCACTCTACTGGTCGAGTCGGCTGCCCCCGGGGTGGTCAATATCTCCTCGACGCGTATGGTGTCCTCGCGCGGGACACAGTTCCAAGGCCCGGGCGGCCAGGAAATGCCTGAGTTCTTCCGCCGTTTCTTTGGCGATCAATTTCCAATGCCTCCCGGTGGCGGTGGTGGCGGCGGCGGCAGTCAGGAGCGCCACTCCCTGGGGTCCGGGTTCATCATCAGTGAAGACGGGTATGTGCTGACCAATGCGCATGTCGTCGAAGGCGCCGAGGAGATCGTGGTTCGTCTGAACGACCGCCGCGAGTTACAGGCTGAGCTGGTCGGTGCAGACGCCAAGACCGACGTTGCCGTGCTCAAGGTCGATGCCTCGGATCTGCCGACATTGAATATCGGTAATTCCGAAGATCTACGGGTGGGTGAATGGGTGGCGGCCATCGGCTCACCGTTCGGCTTCGATCATTCCGTCACTGCCGGTATCGTCAGCGCCATCAACCGTACACTACCCAGCGATGCGTATGTCCCCTTCATACAGACCGACGTGGCCATCAACCCGGGCAACTCGGGGGGGCCATTGTTCAATCTCGAAGGGGAAGTGGTGGGTATCAATTCGCAGATATTTACCCGCAGCGGCGGCTTCATGGGGGTGTCGTTCGCGATTCCGATCAGCGTCGCCATGGATATCGCCGAGCAACTTCGTGAAGACGGCCGTGTCAGCCGGGGTTGGCTGGGTGTCGTCATTCAGCCGGTATCACGGGATCTTGCCGAATCGTTCGGGCTCGATGGACCGCAAGGCGCCTTGATTGCCGATCTCGACCCCGAGGGGCCGGCGGCGAGCTCCGGGCTGGAAGCGGGTGACGTGATACTCGAAGTCAATGGTGAGGAAGTCGATCGTTCCAGCACGCTTCCTCGTCTGATCGGGCGTGTTAGCCCGGGCTCGGAGGTCGAGCTGACGCTCATGCGTGATGGCGAACGTCTCAGCGAGACCGTGCAGGTCGGCGATTGGCCCGACGCAGCCCAGGGGCAGGGCGGCGCGTCCTCCGACGAGTCCGGCAACCAGGAGCGTCTGGGGCTTTCGGTCAGCGAACTCAGTCCCAGCGAGCAGCAGCGGCTGGAGATCGACTCGGGGGTTCTGGTACGTGGAGTGCGTCCCGACGGCGCGGCCGCTGCGGCCGGCATTCGTCCGGGGGATGTGATCGTTTCGGTGGATCATCAGCGTATCGACACGCCGCAGCAGCTTGTCGATATCGTCGAAGGGCTTGGCGAGGATCGCGCTGTGCCGGTGCGTTTGTATCGTGAAGGACGCTCGCTGTTCGTGGCGCTACGCCTGAATCAGTGATCCGATATATCACGCAAGTGGAACGGGGCCTGCGGGCCCCGTTTTCGTTGCGATAGGGTTAACAGCGAGGTTCGCTGTTTTTGCCCGCCGCATCCCGCTACAATAGGCGCAATTTGCACACCCGCGCTCGGCATGTCCGTGACCACGCCTCCCGCAGGCGGCCCCGGCGCTTTTCGCTAAAGGCAGAATCGACCTCAATGGCCAACGACGTATCCCACGACAAGCTCAAGCACATCCGTAACTTCTCGATCATCGCCCATATCGACCACGGCAAATCCACGCTGTCGGATCGCATCATTCAGATTTGCGGCGGGTTATCGGATCGCGAACTCAAGGAGCAGGTGCTCGATTCGATGGATATCGAGCGTGAGCGCGGTATCACCATCAAGGCGCAATCCGTCACCCTCGATTACAATGCCCAGGATGGCAAGACCTACCAGCTGAATTTCATCGATACACCGGGGCACGTCGATTTTTCCTACGAGGTGTCGCGTTCGCTGTATGCCTGCGAAGGGGCCCTGTTGGTCGTGGACGCAGCGCAGGGGGTCGAGGCGCAATCGGTCGCCAACTGCTACACCGCTGTGGAGCAGGGGCTGGAAGTATTGCCGGTGCTCAACAAGATGGACCTGCCCCAGGCGGATCCCGACAAGGTCGCTCAGGAAATCGAGGAGATCATCGGGATCGATGCCACCGATGCCTGTCAGGTCTCGGCCAAGAGCGGCCTGGGCATGGAGGCACTGCTCGAGCGGCTGGTGCGCGACATTCCTCCGCCCAAGGGCGACCCCGATGCTCCGCTGCAGGCCCTGATCGTCGACTCCTGGTTCGATAATTACCTGGGTGTGGTCTCGTTGGTGCGCCTCTTCGACGGTACCCTGCGCAAGGGTGAAAAGATTCGCATGAAATCGACCGGTCGTGATTGGCAGGTCAATGAGGTGGGAATCTTCACGCCGCTGCGCAAGGAGACCGGTATCCTGCGTGCCGGCGAAGTCGGATTCGTGGTTGCCGGCATCAAGGAAATCCAGGGGGCGCCGGTGGGGGATACCATCACCCATGCCAAGACCCCGGACGTACCGCGCCTACCGGGCTTCCAGAAGGTCAAGCCACAGGTCTATGCCGGGATGTTCCCGGTCAGTGCCGACGATTACGAAGACTTCCGCGACGCATTGGAAAAGCTGGCGCTCAACGATGCGTCGCTGGCGTATGAACCGGAAAACTCCGACGCTCTGGGCTTCGGTTTCCGTGTGGGGTTCCTGGGTACCCTGCACATGGAAATCATCCAGGAGCGCCTGGAGCGCGAGTACGATCTCGACCTGCTGACCACGGCGCCTACCGTGGTTTATGAGCTGGCCATGGACAATGGCGACATCATTTATGTCTCCAACCCGTCAAAGCTCCCCGACATGGCCAATGTCGACGAGATGCGCGAACCGATCGTGCGCGCGAGTATCCTGGTCCCCCAGGAGTATGTCGGTAATGTCATTGCCGAATGCGAGCAGCGCCGGGGCAGCCAGCTCGACATGCAATTCCTGGGCAGCCAGATCCAGCTCACCTATGAATTGCCCATGAGCGAAGTGGTCATGGATTTCTTCGATCGGCTGAAGTCGATCTCGAAGGGGTATGCGTCGCTGGACTACAGCTTTGAGCGCTTCCAGGCGTCCAAGCTGGTGCGTCTCGACGTGCTGATCAATGGCGACAAGGTCGATGCGCTGGCCGTGATCATCCATCGCGACCACGCCCATGGGCGGGGCAGGTTACTGGTAGAGAAGATGAAGGAACTGATTCCTCGCCAGATGTTCGATGTGGCCATCCAGGCAGCCATCGGTGGGCAGGTCGTGGCACGTTCCACCGTCAAGGCGCTGCGCAAGAACGTGACAGCAAAATGTTATGGCGGTGACGTCAGCCGCAAGAAGAAGCTTCTCGAGAAGCAGAAAGCGGGCAAGAAGCGCATGAAACAAGTCGGCAAGGTGGAAATTCCGCAGGACGCCTTCCTCGCCGTGCTCAAGGTGAATGACTAGTCGGGACGAGGACTTCGATGGATTTTTCGCTGTTGCTGGTGGTGGCCGTGGCCGTCACGGGACTGATATGGCTGCTCGATGCCGTTTGGCTGGGCAAGGCAAGGCGGGCGCACGGGGCAGGCGGGGAGGCGCACACCGGCGAACGGCCCGAAGGTACGGCCCGCCAAGCGGGGGCTCGGGAACCTTGGTATGTGGATTACGCACGATCTTTTTTCCCGGTCTTGCTGGTCGTGCTGCTGCTGCGCAGCTTTCTGGTCGAGCCCTTCCAGATTCCCTCAGGGTCGATGCGACCCACGCTCGAGGTAGGTGATTTCATCCTGGTCAACAAATTCACCTACGGATTGCGGCTGCCGGTGGTCAACACCCGTTTCGTCGAGGTGGGAGAGCCAGAACGGGGCGATGTCATGGTGTTTCGCTTCCCGCAGGAGCCCTCGGTCAACTTCATCAAGCGAGTGGTGGGGCTGCCCGGTGATCGGATCCGTTACGAGGGTAAGCAACTTTACGTCAATGGCGAGGCCGTCCCCAAATCACTCCTTGCGGAGGGGCCCTTGGAAGCGCCTAGTGAGTGGCTTCTCGAGGAGCAATTGGGCGAGTTCAGCCATCAGATCTACAATAATCCTCGCGATCCTGGCCCTCAGCTGCGTGAGTTGGAAGTCCCTGAAGGCCATTATTTCACCATGGGCGATAATCGGGATCACTCCAACGACAGCCGTTACTGGGGCTTCGTACCGGAGGAAAATATCGTCGGCAAGGCCTTCGCCGTGTGGATGCACTGGGATGGCGGGCTGCCCAGCTTCACCTCGATTCGGCAAATACAATGAACCCCTCCGTACCAGGGCGATGAGGCACGTTTCGTCCTGGTGCGCAGCATCGTTCGCAACACGCAATAGCGCAGGAGTTTCGTGAGCAATCCCTTGAATGCCTTCAGTCGTCGAGTCGGCCATGAGTTCGCCGATATCGGTCTGCTGGAATTGGCCATGACCCACCGCAGCTATGGTGGTCAGAACAACGAGCGACTTGAGTTCCTGGGCGACTCCATCGTCAATTTCGTCATTGCCGAGGCGCTCTATCGCCGTTTCCCTGCAGCTCGTGAAGGTCAGCTTTCCCGGCTGCGTGCGCGCCTGGTCAAGGGCCAGACCTTGGCCGAACTGGCGCGTGAGTTCGAGCTGGGCCAATGCCTGCGCCTCGGCTCGGGTGAAATGAAGAGCGGTGGGCACCGGCGTGATTCGATCCTGGCCGATGCCGTCGAGGCAGTCATCGGGGCGATCTATCTGGATGCCGGTATGGAGGTAGCCAAGGTACGTGTCCTCTCATGGTATGCCGAGCGGCTCGAATCCATCGACCTTCAGGATACCCAGAAGGACCCCAAGACCCGGCTCCAGGAATTCCTTCAATCGCGTCAGTCTCCCTTGCCCCGCTACGATGTGGTATCGGTGGAAGGTGAAGCTCACGCACAGACCTTTACAATCGAGTGCCATATCGAAATGCTCAGTCAACATACCCTGGGCGTCGGCCCGAGTCGGCGCCATGCCGAGCAACAGGCAGCAGCCAAGGCCCTCGAATTGCTTGAAACCAAGGGAGCTCGCCCATGACGCAACGCTGTGGTTTCGTCGCCATCATCGGGCGGCCCAACGTCGGCAAGTCGACCCTGATGAACCGCATCCTGGGTCAGAAGATCTCGATCACGTCGCGCCGCCCCCAGACCACACGTCACCAGGTCATGGGCATCAAGACCGAAGGGGACGACCAGTTCATCTACGTCGATACCCCGGGCATGCACATCATGTCGAAAGATCGCAACAAGGCCATCAACCGCTTCATGAACCAGGCGGCAACGCATGCCTTGCGGGATGTAAATTGCGTTGTCTTGATCATTGATCGTACACGCTGGACCGCCGAGGACCAGGCCGTTCTCGACAAGCTGACACACGTGAAGGCGCCCGTCGTGCTGGCCATCAATAAGGTCGACTGGCTCGAGGACAAGGCCGCCTTGCTGCCCTGGCTGGAAGAGGTCGGCGCCAAGCGTGATTTTGCAGCTATCCTTCCGCTCTCGGCCAAGCACGGAACCAATGTGGACGCGCTTGAAGAGGAAGTGGCCAAGCACCTGCCCGAGAGCATCCACTTCTTCCCTGAAGACCAGGTGACCAACAAGAGTCAGCGCTTCCTGGCCGCGGAATTGGTACGCGAAAAGGTCATGCGCCAACTGGGCGACGAACTGCCCTACCAGATGACGGTGGAAATCGAGGAGTTCCGTGACGAGGGGCGGGTCATCCATATCAGTGCGCTGATGCTCGTCGAGCGTCCGGGGCAGAAGAAGATATTGATCGGCGAGAATGGCGACCGCATCAAGAAGATCGGCCGTGAAGCCCGCCTGGAGATGGAAAGTGCTCTTGGGGCGAAGGTGATGCTCAACCTGTGGGTCAAGGTCAAGCGGGGCTGGTCGGATGATGATCGGGCTTTGAAAAGCTTGGGTTATGACCTCGACTGACGTATGCAGCCTCAACCGGCCTTTCTGCTACACAAGCAACCCTACCGCGAAACCAGCGCTCTGGTTGAGCTGTTGACCCTGGAGCTGGGGCGGATCAGGGCGGTGGCCCAGGGAGTACAACGCCCCAGCAGCCGCTCGCGCTCTCGCTTGCAACCCTTCGCACCACTACATGTCACGTGGACGGGCGAGGGTGATCTCAAACGGCTACGACTGATGGAGATGCATGGCAGCGCTGCCATGTTGGTGGGCGAGGGGCTGTTGTGTGGCTTCTATGCCAATGAGCTACTCACACGAGCGCTTCCCCTGCAATTCCCGGTACGCGATGTCTTTGCCTATTACGGTGCGCTACTCAATGCCTTGCCGCGCCCCGACGCCAGGGCGCCTGCATTGAGGCAGCTGGAATATGCAGTACTCGAAGCGCTCGATGCCGAACCGCGATTCACCGATACCCAGGGCGTTTCGCTGGATCCTCAGCGCCACTATGTCTATCGTGCCGAGCTGCGTAGTTTCGAAGCACAAGCCTCGCCGACCTCCGGCAGTATCGATGGGCGAACCTTGCGCTTGCTGGCCCAGGGGGACTGGGGGGCTCCAGGTCTGGCGGGCCCGGCCAAGGGGATCGCCCGTGCAGCATTGGCGCCACTGCTTGGTGGAAAACCGCTGCGTTCGCGGGAATTGATGCAACGGCTTGCCGCCCGCCGGCGTAGTAAGGAATAGTGTGCCCCTCTCAATTTCCATTTCCTACAGGGAGAGAATCGAATGCATCCCCCCCGGATTCTGCTCGGTGTAAATATCGATCACGTGGCTACGCTGCGCCAGGCACGCAGCACGCGCTATCCGGACCCCGTCCAGGCGGCGCTGCTTGCCGAAGAGGCGGGAGCGGATGGCATCACCGTCCATCTGCGGGAAGATCGCCGTCATATCCAGGACCGGGACGTGCGAATCCTCGACGAGGTACTGGCGACCCGCATGAATCTGGAAATGGCGATTACCGAGGAGATGCTTGCGCTAGCCGAATCGCTGCGTCCGGCTCATGTCTGCCTGGTTCCAGAGAAACGCGAGGAACTGACGACGGAAGGCGGCTTGGATGTGGTCGGTCAACGAGAGGCTATCGAAGCGGCCTGTCGACGCCTGGCTGAGGCGGGCTGCGAGGTCTCGTTGTTCATCGACCCCGACCCCGATCAGATCCGTGCCGCTCAGGCGGCGGGGGCCCCCGTGGTGGAGCTGCATACCGGTGCGTACGCCGAGGCTAACGGCAAGGCGGCGGACATCGAGTACAGCCGGATTGCGGCGGCGGCAGAGCTGGCCGGCGAATTGGGGCTGACCGTCAATGCCGGCCATGGGCTCAACTACCACAATGTCGAGGCGATCGCTGCGATTCCGGGGCTGCATGAACTCAATATAGGTCATGCCATTATCGCCAGGGCGCTATTCGTCGGCTTAAAGGAGGCCGTGGCCGAGATGAAGCGGTTGATCATCGCCGGTCAGGAGGCGGGTTTCGTTGCCGCCCTTGAGTCGCATGATCATGAGCACGACCATGACGCCCCAGGAGGCTGTTGTTCGTGATCGTGGGCATTGGTACCGATCTCGCGCGAGTGGCGCGCTTTGCCGATGCCATGGCTCGCCATGGCGATCGCTTCCCGCGCCGTATCCTGGGCGAGATTGAGTATGCCCGCTTCATGGAGCATCCAGCGCCTTCCGCCTTTCTAGCCAAGCGTTTTGCGGCCAAGGAAGCGTTCGTCAAGGCGTTGGGGTTGGGGCTTCGCCAAGGCATGCGCTGGACCGATATCCAGGTCAGCAACGATACCCTCGGGCGTCCTTCCTTGATGCTAACCGGAGAGGCGGATCGACTGGCCCAGCGTGCCGGTGTGGCCCGGGTTCACTTGTCATTGAGTGATGAAGAGGAATTCGCTTGCGCATTCGTGGTGCTCGAGGCGTGAGCCGGACACACTGACTGCCAGGTGCGTAGGCGATCCATGGCATCGAAAAGTTCGCCAAGCAGTGGCCCCACCTGGGGTAGACCGCGCGTCCGGAGGCGAGTTTCCAGGGTTTCTGCAACCAGCGCCAGTTGGGGAACGCCGCAATAGCGGCAGGCCCCATTGAGTCCATGAACGATATCCAGGAATCGCTCGGTATCCTGTGTTTCCCAGGCGTCGCGTAGATCGGCTTCGCTTTGGTCCAGGCTCTCGAGCAGGCGATCCAGGGTGTCTTCGGCCAGTTTTACATGCCCTCCAGCGAGACTGATGCCCAAACCCATGTCGACGATCGGTAGCTCACTTTCCAGGCTCGCTTCCGGAACGTCAGGCAGGGTATCAAGCGTATGGATTGGCAGTTGCAGCGGCTGATTGAGATGCTGGCTCAGCAACCGGGCGAGCGCATGCCCATCGATCGGCTTGATCAACACATCGTGCATCCCCTGCTGCAGCAGTCGCTTGCGCTCTTCTTCCAGGGCATGGGCCGTCACGGCAATGATTGGACAGTGGCGCCAGCTCCCCCCCAGACGCCGCAGGGCATGGGCCGTGGCGACACCGTCGATCCCAGGCAAGCGGATATCCATGAGCACCAGGTCGACGGGCTCGCTCTGGGCCACCGCCAAGGCTTCTTCACCACTGGCAGCGAGTAGCGGCTCGAGTCCCAGATCGGTCAGCAGCTCCTTGACCAGCAAGCGGTTGGAGACCGTGTCATCGACCACCATGATCCGCAACGAACGCGAAGGGGCGTTGGAATGGCGCACCTCCGCGGCCTCATGCGGCACCAGAAGACGCTTTATCGTTGCGGCAAGTGCAGCCCGCGAAAGGGGCCGTGTCAGGATTTCTCCCCCCTGGGGCAGGCGTAAGTTGGGCAATTCAAGCGAATTGGCATTGACCAGCAGTACCGCGGGGCAGTCGATACCATCCAGACAGGCTTGCCAGTTCTTCAAGGCTTCGCCGTCCAGTTCATCATTCTGCAAGCCGGCGAGTAGCAGGGCAGGCGTCTGCTCTGGATTGGCCGCCGGTGTGTCGAGCTGCAACACCGTTGCACCCCAGCACTCGAGCAAATGCTCAAGTGCATGGCAGGTCGGCGCATGGGTTTCGTAAAGCGCGATCGGTGCCCCTTGCAGCGAGAGTTCGGGTTTGCGTTCTTCGAAGCTCCTCGCGCGTAGGGGAAGCGTGAAAGCAAAGGTCGTGCCCTTTCCCAGCTGGCTGTCCACGTCGATGGTGCCGCCCATCTGTTCGACCAACTGTCGGCAGATCAGAAGGCCCAGCCCGGTACCGCCATATTGCCGCGAATCACTGATACTGGCTTGGCTGAAGGCCTTGAAAAGCCGCTCACGACTTTCGGGATCGAGGCCGATGCCGGTATCGCTGACGCTCACCTTGAGGATGACCTGCGATGTCTGGTACTCCTCGACCATGACCCGCACGATGACCTCGCCGTGCTCGGTGAACTTGATGGCGTTGTGTACCAGGTTGGTCAGTACCTGCTTGATACGCAGGGGATCGCCTTGCAGGTTGGCGGGTACGTCGTCGTACACCAATCCGAGCAATTGGAGCCGTTTCTGGTGAGCCTCGGGCGCCTGGAGTCCCAGCACTTCATCCACCAGGTCCAGAATGTCGAGATCGAGGGCTTCCAATTCCATCTTGCCCGCCTCGATCTTGGAAAAGTCGAGTATGTCATTGATCAAGGACAACAGGCTGTCGGACGCCTTGTGCACGTGCTCGAGCCATTCCTGTTGACGATTATCCAGTCGCGAGCGCGACAGCAATTGGCAGAAGCCGATGATCCCGTTGAGCGGGGTGCGTATTTCATGGCTCATGTTGGCCAGGAATTCGGTCTTGATGCGGTTGGCTTCCAGGGCGCGGCGGTGAGCCAGGTCGAGCTCGATGTTCTTGATCTCGATGGTCTCCATCGACTCCTGAAGGTCCTGGGTCGTCTGCTCGATGTGCCGATGCATATCCTCCTGGGCGTGCTGCATGTGCTCTGCCAGGGTATTGATTCCCGAGGCCAATCTGTCTGCCTCCCTGGGTGCCTGGGGCGTCATGCGGTGGTGGTAGTCACCCTTGGCCAGGCGCTGCAGCGTCTGATTGGCCTCATGGAATGGGCGGACCAGGTGCCGGCTCAGTTGGTAGGCCATCAGGAACAGGACCATGCCCAACACCAGGCCGATGAGGGCGGCCACGATCAGGCGCTGGTAGGTTCCCAGGGTCAACGAGGCGGTATCGACACTGACGATCAACCAGCGTGGCAGGGACGAATCGTAGGCCGAGGTAGGGAGAGGCACCTGGACCTGCCAATGATCACTGGATTTAACCACCTGTGAGGCCGATGTGGGGGGCAGGGCGACATTACCCAGACGTTGGCCGCGCGACAACAGGACCTCACCCCGGTTGTCCTGCAGGCGAAGTCCGCGCACTTCATTGATATCGAGGAGCTGTTGTACCGACCTCTCTACTGCGGGCGTGGCCTGCCGTGACAGGGCATCCGACAATGCAGGTGCCACCAGTTCCGCAGCGGTGACCATACGCGAGGCCAATGCGTTTTCCCTCACCTGCGCATCCTGCCGGATGGACAGGAAGAACAGCAGCATCATTACCAGTAGAGGGGCGCTCAGCAGCATGAGCAGCAGGCGCGTGCGCATCGCCATGGGAACATCCGTCATATCTAATCGTGGGTGCAGTATGCCACAGTCATGGGCAATACCTGTCACCTGCCCCTTGGCGGGGATATAATGAATAAAGGCTATTCCAGAAGGAAGGTTAGATGGATTTTCCAACGCTCGAGGATGTGGTCGGCCACACGCCACTGGTGCGTCTCAAGCGCCTGTCGGCAGGGCGCAACAACACGCTGCTGGCCAAACTCGAAGGCAACAATCCTGCAGGGTCGGTCAAGGATCGTCCGGCATTGTCGATGATCAACGAAGCCGAGGCACGCGGCGAGATTCGCCCCGGGGATACGCTGATCGAGGCCACTTCCGGCAATACCGGTATTGCCATGGCCATGGCCGCCGCGATCAAGGGCTATCGCATGATCCTGATCATGCCTGAAAATGCCTCCAGTGAGCGCAAGCAGGCCATGGCGGCCTTCGGTGCCGAATTGATCCCGGTTTCCAAGGAAGCGGGAATGGAGGGCGCCCGCGATCTTGCCGATACCATGATTGCGAAGGGCGAGGGTAAGCCGCTCAACCAGTTCGCCAACCCGGACAATCCGCTGGCGCATTATCGCACCACGGGGCCTGAGCTGTGGGAGCAGACCGGCGGGCGCATTACCCATTTCATCAGCTCCATGGGTACGACTGGCACCATCATGGGCGTGTCACGCTACCTCAAGGAGCGCAATCCGGCCATCCAGATCGTCGGGCTGCAACCCGAAGACGGCGCGAGTATCGCTGGAATCCGCCGCTGGCCTCAGGAATACCTGCCCAGCATCTTCGATGCGTCGCGCGTCGATCAGGTCCTGGATATTGGCCAGCACGAGGCAGAGGAGTACATGCGTCGCCTGGCTCGGGAAGAGGGCATCCTGGCAGGCGTTTCTTCCGGCGGCGCGCTGGCCGGTGCGCTGCGCATTGCCGAGCAGGTCGAGAATGCCGTGATCGCATTCATCGTCTGTGATCGGGGGGATCGCTACCTGTCCACCGGTCTATTCGCCCCGGAGGCCTGATATGGCCATGCTGGGCAAGCGCCGACCACCCCGGACGGCGCAGAATCGATTGCGTCGCGAGTCCTCCCCACAGGCGAAGCAGTCTGGCGAGGGCGCGGATGATGGCACTGATGTCGAGATCCTTCGTCTGGCCCATGATGGGCGAGGTGTTGCCAAGGACGCATCGGGCAAGACCGTATTCGTCGAGCGTACGCTGCCGGGAGAGCGTGTCGACATCGCCGTCCATCGGTCACGCAAGCGCTTCGATGAAGCCCATCCACGCGAGATTCTTGTAGCCTCGCCGCAGCGTGTAGCGCCTGTCTGCGACCATTTCGGCCTTTGTGGCGGGTGCGACATACAGCACCAGGCGCTCGATGCACAGCGCCGTCACAAGCGTGACGTTTTGACCGATCATCTGGCTCGCCAGGGGATGGAATTGCTCGCCGCGCCCGAGATGCTTGCTGGCGAGGGAACGGGCTATCGTCGCCGTGCCCGGCTTGGGGTCAAGGTCGATGCCCAGGGCGAGGTACATCTTGGTTTTCGCTCCCGCGATAGTCATCATCTTGTCGATATCCTGCATTGTCCTGTCATCGACGTCTCGCTCGAGTCGTTGCTGGGAGCTTTGCGTCAGCTCCTGGCCGGGCTCGATGCGCCGCGGCAGGTGGGACATCTGGAGTTGGTCATTGGCCAGCAGAGCCGTGTCGTGGTGGTGCGTCAATTACGCGACAGCCCCGCCGATGCGGCACGCTGGCGCGCCTTCGCCGACGATCAGGGGGTGCATGTCGCCTGGATGCTGGGCCGGGAGACCCCCGCGCTTTCATGGCTGGGTGATGAGCCCTCCCTGGAATATTCCCTGACGGTAGGCGCCCAAGAGCTCTCACTGGGATTCGCGCCGGGCGATTTCCTTCAGGTCAACGGCGAGATCAATCAGCGCCTTGTCGATACCGCCCTGGCCTGGCTGGCGCCCGTGGGCAACGAATACGTACTCGACTTGTTCGCGGGGGTGGGGAACTTCAGCCTGGCACTGGCGCCACGGGTCAGTCGTGTCTCGGGAATCGAAGGCAATCCGGCCATGGTCGAGCGGCTCCAGGCCAATGCCCGGCGCAACGGGCTGGACAATGTCGAGGCGCATCAGGCCAACCTCAACGCGCCGGATGAATGGGACCCGCTGACCGGCAGCCATCCCGACGTGGTGATCCTCGATCCTCCTCGCGAAGGCGCCGAACGGGTCTGCCATTGGCTCGCCAATGCCGCGGTGCCGCGTATCCTTTATGTTTCATGCGATCCGGCCACCCTCGCGCGGGATGCGTCACATCTCGTCCAGGCGGGCTATCGCATCGAACGTGCAGCCATGGCGGACATGTTTCCCCAGACAGCGCATCTAGAGTCGATGCTACTCTTCGTACATCACGGCACGCGCAATACTCAGGGAGGAGCGCCGGCACATGGTTAAGGTCCGTGAGGAACAGCCGTTGAAGCAGGACGGCAGTATCGATATCGACGAATGGCTGTCGCGTTTGCAAGAAGACGTCACGCTACGTGACGTGACCCGGATGCGTGAGGCGTGTGTCCTGTCCGAGCGCCTGGCGCGCGAAGCCGATCGTCCTCACAAGGCTTGGTTGATGGACGGTTCGAGCTTCCGCACCGGGCTCGAGATGGCCGATATCCTGAGTGAATTGCGGCTCGACCAGGCCACGCTCGAGGCCGCCGTCCTGTATCGCGCGGTTCGCGAGGGGCAGATCGGCATCGACGCCATTGCCAAGTTGTTCGGCGACGAGGTGGCCGGCCTGATCGCCGGTGTCCTGCAGATGGCGGCCATCAGTCACCAGGCGCCCAGTCATGGCCTGTCGCAGCACAATCAGCAGGACAACCTGCGCAAGATGCTGGTGAACATGATCGATGACGTTCGCGTCGCGTTGATCAAGATTGCCGAACGAACCTGCGCGCTGCGCCAGGTTCGCGAAGCCACCCGCGAGAAGCGGCTGCGCGTGGCGCGGGAGGTTTTCGACATCTACGCGCCGCTGGCACACCGTCTCGGTGTCGGTCACTTGAAATGGGAGCTCGAGGATCTCTCCTTCCGTTACCTTCACGAGGACGACTACAAGGCCATCGCCAAGCTGCTGGCCGAGAAGCGTCTGGACCGCGATCGCTACATCAACGATGTGGTAGAGACCCTCAAGACACTGCTCGAGGCCCAGCACATCACGCGCTACGATGTCGATGGCCGGGCAAAGCATATCTATTCGATCTGGCGCAAGATGCAGCGTAAGCGGATCGACTTTTCTCAGGTATACGACGTGCGTGCGGTTCGTATCCTGGTCCCCGAGGTGGCCGATTGCTATACCGCGCTGGGAATCGTGCACTCGCGGTGGCATCACGTGCCCAATGAATTCGATGACTATATCGCCAATCCCAAGAAGAATGGCTACCAGTCTCTTCATACGGCGGTGATGGGCCCCGAGAACAAGGTACTCGAGATACAGATCCGTACCTTCGCCATGCATGAGGAAGCCGAACTGGGCGTATGTGCCCACTGGCGCTACAAGGGGCACGACACCAACGCCAAGAGTCGCAGCTACGAAGAGAAGATCGCCTGGCTGCGCCAAGTACTCGAATGGCAGGAGGAAGTCGGCGATATCGGCGATCTGCGCGAGGGGTTGGCCAGCGATGTCGCCCCCGATCGCATCTATGTCTTCACACCGGATGGCCATGTCATCGACCTGCCCAGGGTGGCGACGCCGATCGACTTCGCCTATCGCGTGCATACCGAGATCGGCCACCGTTGTCGTGGCGCCAAGGTCAATGGTCGTATCGTGCCGCTGACCTACAAGCTCAAGACCGGCCAGCAGGTCGAGATCCTCGCCGCCACCCAGGGCGGCCCGAGCCGAGATTGGTTGAATCCCACGCTGGGCTTCGTGCGCACCTCACGGGCGCGCTCCAAGATCCAGGCCTGGTTCAAGCAGCAGGCACGGGACCAGAACCTGGAAGAGGGGCGGACCCTGTTCGAGCGGGAAATGCGCCGGCTGGATATCGAGGATATCGACCATGAGCGTCTGGCCGCTGCGGTGAACTACACCACGCCCGACGACATGTATGCGGCTATAGGGGCGGGTGACCTGCGTATCGGCCAGGTACTCCACCAGGCCCAGCAGCTGTTCGGTGAGCACGACGACCAGGAGCAGCTCGATCGCCTGCTGGCCAAGCCTCGGCGCCCCGTCGGCAAGGATCCCAGCGACGGTATTACCGTTCTTGGCGTCGGCAACCTCAAGACCAGCATGGCCCAATGCTGTCACCCGGTCCCGGGGGATCAGATCGTTGGCTTCATCACCCAAGGGCGCGGTGTGACCATCCACCGCCAGGACTGCCCCAACATTCTCCAACTGCGTGTTGACGAGCCCCAGCGTATTGTCGATGTCGAATGGGGGGAGCGCGCCCATACCCAGTATCCCGTGGATATCGAGATTGAAGCCTGGGATCGCTCGGGCCTGTTGCGTGACGTCACCAGCGTGCTCAGTCAGGACAAGGTCAACGTATTGTCGGTCAATACCCGGACCGATACCCATGACGGCATTGCACGCTTGAAGATCACCGCCGAAGTCGATGGCCTCGAGACACTGGGGCGGCTGTTTTCACGCATTCAACAACTGCCCAACGTGATCGATTTGAAACGGCTGCGCAATGGCGGGGCCAGTCATGGACACAAGGAAAAACGGCACAGGAAGTCAACATGAGTGACCCCCGACATTCGCTGGATGACCTGTTGACACTGATGGCCGTGCTTCGCGATGCGCGTGAAGGGTGTCCCTGGGACGTCAAGCAGGACTGGGACACCATCGTGCCGCATACCCTCGAGGAAGCCTACGAGGTGGCGGATGCCATCGAGCGGCGAGCCTTCGACGAACTGCCCGGTGAACTCGGCGATTTGCTGTTTCAGGTCGTTTACTACTGCCAGTTCGGGCGTGAGGAAGGGCGATTCGATTTCCATGATGTCGTCGATACGCTGACCCGCAAGATGCTGCGTCGACATCCTCATGTCTTTCCGGAGGGCACCCTGGCATCACGACGCGATGCTCTGACTGCAGCCGAGGTCGAGACCCGGCAGGTGAATTCGCGTTGGGAGCAGCTCAAGGAGGGCGAGCGAGCCGAACGTGACGCCACGTCGGTGCTCGATGACGTACCGCGTGCGCTCCCGGCCCTGTCGCGTGCCGCCAAGCTTTCCAAGCGGGCGGCACGAATCGGTTTCGACTGGCCCGATTCCCGCGGAGTGATCGCCAAGATCCGCGAGGAGCTCGATGAGGTCGAGGAGGCGCTGGCAGCAGGGGATGCCGAGCATGCCAGCGAAGAGGTGGGCGACCTGTTGTTTGCGGTAGTCAACCTGTCGCGCACCCTCGGTGCCGACCCCGAGAAGCGCCTACGTGACACCAATGTCAAGTTCGAACGTCGCTTCCGTCATGTAGAGTCGAGCTTGAAGGCGGAACAGCGGTTGGAGCACGCCGACCTGGACGAAATGGAGCGACATTGGCAACGCGCCAAACAGACTGAAACCAAACGCTGATTGCCACAGGCCGGCTTGCCTGCGGTGCCAAAAGGAGGGATGCCATGAGTCATGACCTGCACGAATCCCTGCGAGACAATGTACGCATTCTTGGCGACAGCCTCGGACGTACCATTGGTGATGACCAGGGGATGGGGTTCGTCGACAAGATCGAGATGATACGCGACTACGCCAAGCGCGGACGACAGGGGGACCAGAAGGCGCGCCGCGAGCTGATCGAGTACTTGCGCCGTCTCCCTGATAGCGAACTTCTTCCGGTCACTCGGGCATTCAACCAATTTCTCAATCTGGCCAACATTGCCGAACAACATTATCGGGCGCGCTTTCGTCGGGTGGAGGACTACAAGCCCGGCTCCCAGCCCGTGCTGGGGGAATTACTCGAGCGTGCCCAGCGTGAGGGTACGTCACCGCGTCAATTGGTCGAGACCCTCGCCGCCATGCGTGTCGAGCTGGTGCTCACCGCCCATCCCACCGAAGTCATCCGACGTACGTTGATCCAGAAATACGATGCCGTCGATGAGTGCCTTACGGCGCTCGAATCATCACTGGATTACCCCGAGAAGGTCGACCGTGTATATAGCCGCCTCGAGGAGTTGATCAGCCAGGCGTGGCATACCGACGAGATTCGGCACGAGCGTCCCACGCCCGTCGATGAAGCCAAGTGGGGCTTTGCGGTGATCGAAAACTCACTATGGCAGGCCGTGCCTGATTTCCACCGTGATCTCGATACCCTGCTACTCGAAAAGGCCGGCGAGCGACTGCCGCTGGATGCCGCGCCACTGCGTTTTGCGTCGTGGATGGGCGGCGACCGCGACGGCAACCCCAACGTCACGGCGAAGGTGACCCGGGAAGTCCTGTTGCTGGGACGCTGGATGGCCGCGGACCTCTACCTCAGGGACCTGGACCAGTTGAAGTCCGAGCTCTCGATGTGGAAGGCAAATAGCGCCTTGCGTGCCGAAGTGGGCGATGAAGCGGAGCCCTATCGGGTCCTGCTCAAGCGCTTGTCGACGCGGGTCGAGGCCACTCGCGACTGGGCCAAGGCCTGCCTGGACGACCGACCGTACGAGGGTGGGCCGATCATCGAAAGTCGCGACCAGCTCTACGCGCCGTTGCTCACCTGCTACCGTTCGCTATGCGATGTTGGCCTGGACACCATTGCCAATGGGGCGCTGCTCGATACACTGCGTCGCGTTGCCGTATTCGGGGTCAGCCTGACCAAGCTCGACATTCGTCAGGAATCGTCGCGTCATACGCAGGTATTCGATGAGCTCACCAGTTTCCTGGGGGTGGGCCATTACCAGACCTGGGACGAGGAGAAGCGGCAGGAATTCCTGCTTTCCGAACTCGAATCGCCGCGGCCGTTGATTCCCCGGCGCTGGGAGTGCTCTACCGAAACCCGGGAAGTGATCGATACCTTCCGAGTCATTGCCCGCGAGCAGCCAGAGGCACTGGGAACCTACATCATCTCGATGGCCGGACAACCCTCCGATGTGTTGGCAGTGGCCCTGTTGATGAAGGAAGTGGGGGGCGATGTCAGGCTACCCATTGCACCGCTATTCGAGACACTCGACGATCTCAACCGTGCCGGTGGCGTCATCGACCGACTGCTGGCCTTGCCGGGGTATCGGCAACTGGCCGGTGACGGCCAGGAGGTGATGATCGGTTACTCCGATTCGGCCAAGGATGCCGGCCAGCTGGCGGCAGCCTGGGCGCAATACCGAGCGCAGGAAACCCTGGTACAGGTATGCCAGTCGCACGGGGTCGATCTGACGCTTTTCCATGGTCGAGGCGGCACGGTAGGCCGTGGCGGCGGCCCGGCCCATGCGGCCATCCTGTCCCAGCCTCCCGGCTCGGTGAATGGCAGCCTGCGGGTTACCGAACAGGGCGAGATGATTCGTTTCAAGTTTGGCCAGCCGGACATTGCGCTGCGCTCGATGGAAATCTATACCTGTGCGGTACTCGAGGCGACGCTACTGCCACCGCCGGCACCCCAGCCCGAGTGGCGAGAAGAGATGGATCGTCTTGCCGACATCGCGCATCGTGGCTATGTCAGTGTGGTCCGTGAGAATCCCGATTTCGTCCCGTACTTTCGGGCGGTCACCCCCGAAGGGGCATTGGGTCGGTTGCCTTTGGGTTCGCGTCCCACCAAGCGGCGTCAGGACGGCGGTGTCGAGACACTGCGAGCCATTCCCTGGATTTTCGCCTGGACGCAGACGCGGCTCATGCTTCCTGCCTGGCTCGGTAGCGGTGACGCGTTCACGACGCGACTCGCTGAAGAAGGGGGGCTTGCGCGTCTTCGTGAAATGCGTGAGCAATGGCCGTTCTTCGGCACCTACCTGGACATGCTGGAGATGTTGCTGGCCAAGGGGGACGTCGAGATCACGGCCTACTATGAGCACCGTCTGGTCGATGAGCCCGCCTTACAGGAGCTCGGCCAGGATTTACGCGATCGGTTCGTCAGGTTGCAGCAGGTATTGCTGGAGATACTGGACCAACCGGCACTGCTTGAGGAGACGCCTTTGATTCGCCAGGCCATCGAGGTGCGTAACCCCTACATCGACCCCTTGCATGGGCTGCAGGCGGAACTGCTGCAGCGCAATCGCGATGCCGATGGGGCGATCAGTCCGGAACTGTCACGGGCTCTAATGGTAACCATGGCCGGGATAGCCGCAGGGCTGCGCAACACCGGATAAGCCATTGGCCCTGGGAAGGCCGGCTGTAAAGCCGGCCGGTTCGCTTGGCGAGGGAATCGCCGGCAAGGTATCAGAAGGGGAAATGAATCGAGGCGGTGATGAGATTCAGATGCGCCATGCTGGGTGCTGAAATTTCCTCGTATTCCAGGCGACTGACCAAACGCCGAAACTGCATTCGGGCGCCTAGCCCCTGTACACGACTGGTGCCGCCGGTTTCCCTTTCCATGCCTTCGGCATGGGTGACGGCGTTGCCCTCCCATTCGGCAAATCCTGACTTGGCATAGACACCAAAGCGTCCTAACCGAAGACCTGCAACCAGGGCACCGCCCATGGTGACGGTATCCACGATAACGCTGTGTCGGCCCATCGAGCTGGGTACATCGTCACTTTCGCGATAGGCGAATTCGGCCCCGAAATCCAAATGAGGGAAATTGTGAGGGCTCATGCCGGCAGTGACTCGAAAGCCCGAGGTATAGCCATCGGGAGAAGCAAGGCCTGCGCCTTCCACAGTAATGCCACTGTCCTGTGCGATGATCTCGGAATCCTTGGCGGCATAAATAGGGAGGGCGGTCTCGCGCTCGAATTCGAACTCACTTGCCGAGACAGCGTGGCTTGCCAACAGAGTCGTCGAAGTGATGGCCAGCCACGTAAAAGAACGGATGAAGTGCGGCATGTTGATGAACCTGCCTACCTGCGTACTTGATTATATCGCCTTAACCTAGCAAGTGTGTGCGTTGACTACCAGCAACGCCGTTGAGTTTCACGTATCGGAGGGTATCTATTTGCTACGTTCGGTGGGTTTCGTGTCGGTGGGTTCGCGTTGATTGATAGGATAGCTGTGAGTCGGTCCGATCATGGGTTGAATCAGCAATCGATCGAGGCGTGATGCAGCGGGATCGCGAAACAGGTTAAGCCCCAAGGTCATGGATTCATGCCCCTCACGCGGCTGCCCCTGGTAAGTCCCGAGCAGGCGGTCCCACCAGGGCAGGTTGAAACCGAAGTTGCTGTTGGTTTCGTTGGGATGCCAGGAATGGTGCACACGATGCATATCCGGCGTGACGACGAGCCAACGCACGACACGGTCGATATGCCTGGGGAGGCGCACATTACTGTGGTTGAACATCGAAGTGGCGTTGAGCAGTACCTCGAACAACAGTACCGCAACGGCGGGTGCGCCGAGCATGAGAATCACGCCCGCCTTGATAACCATCGAGAGCACGATTTCCAGGGGATGGAAGCGCAGCCCTGTAGTAACGTCGAAATCCAGGTCGGCATGATGCATACGATGTAACCGCCATAGAGCAGGCACGGCATGAAACATGACGTGTTGGGCCCAGATGGTGAAGTCGAGCACGATCATGCTCAGGACGACCTTGAGCCAGAAGGGGAACTCCAGGAGATGCCAGAATCCCCATTCCCGCGTTTCCGCGAGCAGCGCCACCCCCACGGCGGCCGTGGGAAAGATCAGCCGAACCGCCAGGGTATCGAGGGCGACGATACCCAGGTTATTGAACCAGCGGTAGGGCTTGCTGATGCTTAAGGATCGTCGTGGCGCCAGGATTTCCCAGATCGCCAGGGCGGCCAACACACCGGTAAAACCGCCAAGGCGAATCCAGGGCTCCTGTTCGAGCAGCCAGTTCATGCCAGGATCAGATCACGAGGGCTGCTTGACCGTACGCAGGTAAGGCTTGAGCGTCGTGAATCCTTCAGGATACTTTTGGCGGGCATCATCATCGCTCACGGACGGTGGAATGATGACATCGTCGCCCGGTTGCCAGTTTACCGGCGTGGCGACAGTGTGCTTGAGCGACAGTTGCACCGAGTCGAGCAGACGCAACACTTCGTTGAAGTCACGGCCTGAGGTCATCGGGTAGATGAGCATGGCCTTGATCTTCTTGTCCGGCCCGATGATAAAGACGGCACGAACCGTGGCATTGTCAGCGGGAGTGCGTCCCTCTGCAGTCGCTTCGAGATCGGCTGGCAGCATGTCGTAAAGCTTGGCGACTTCAAGCTGGGTATCGCCGATCATCGGGTAATTGGGTGCGGTGCCCTGGGTCTCTTCGATGTCCTTGGCCCACGAGGCGTGATTGTCCACGGCATCGATGGAGAGACCGATGATCTTGGTATCGCGCTTGTCGAACTCGGGCTTGAGCTTGGCCATATAGCCCAGCTCCGTGGTGCAGACCGGCGTGAAATCCTTCGGATGGGAGAACAGAATGCACCAGCTATCACCAATCCACTCGTGGAAATTCAAGGTGCCTTGGGTGGTTTCTGCGGTGAAGTCCGGAGCGATATCGCCAATTCTAAGGCCCATGGTCATGACTCCCGGTAGGCAGGGTTAACGTCTTTGTGACGGAGATACGGCAACCGCCGTGTCGGACTATAGAGCATACGCCCTGAGGCCGCTGCCAGGTCAAGATATAAGTGAGCGGTTTCTTATATCGCTTTGGTCTTGCTCATGAACCGGAAAGCATCTCGATGAATTGTAAATCCATTACCGGTATTGCCCTGTTGCGTGCGAGCCGCCCTAACTTTCTCATCCTGTCGCTGCTGTGTGCTTGGCTGGGAATTGTTCTGGCACAAGGCCAAGGGGTTAGGCCAGGCTTTCTCGAAAGCGCCTTGGTGCTTACCGGAGCCCTCCTGGCGCATGCTGCCGTCAACCTCCTCAATGAATACGAGGATTTCCGCTCTGGTCTCGATCTACGGACCGCACGAACGCGATTCTCGGGCGGTAGCGGGGCATTGCCAACCCGTCCCCAGGCCGCGTCGTATGTGGCGGTCTCGGCGTATGGCTGTGTTGTACTGACGGCCGTTATCGGGGTTTTCTTCATAAAACGCCAAGGGCTGGCTCTGCTTGGCTTAGGGGGTGTCGGCATGGCATTGGTCATGGGTTACACCCGCTGGGCAACACGCTCGCCCTGGGTGTGCCTCTTGGCACCGGGTGTGGGCTTTGGTCCCGTCATGCTTCTCGGTAGCGTACTGGCGCTGGGAGGCAAGCTGGATCCTGCCGTCGTGGTGGTGGCCGTGGTGGTGATGTGCCTGGCCAGCGAATTGCTGCTGCTTAATCAACTACCGGATATCGAGGCCGACCGCAGCGTAGGGCGTCGGCATCTAGCGATCGCCCATGGCGCTCGTGTTGCAGCGCAGGGCGTTGTGGTGCTGCTCGTGTCGGCTTACTCGATCATTGCTGTGGCCATAATGATGGAAGGTTTGCTCCTATCGGCCGGCCTGGCGCTCATACCGCTTCCCGGAGCGCTCTGGGTCGCACGAGCGCTGTCACAAACGGTGAAGGCCTACGCGCCGCTCACGCCAATTCTGGGCGCTAACGTGGCCACGATACTCGCTACCTTGGGGCTTTTGGGCCTGGGTCTCAGCCTGGCTGAATAGGCAAGGCTAGGCCCAAGCCTTGGCCAGGTGCCCCCAACCCAGTTGGTGGTCATGACAGTTGGGAGAGCGAGCGATCCAGGGCCTCCAGCGTCGGGCAGGGCAACTGATGCCGCCTGGCAGCATCAAGCAGCGGTCCCAGTATCGCTTCACGCTCGGTTGGGCGACCGACCAGCACGTCCTGAAGCATCGAGGCCCGATTGTTGGCTGTTCCTTCGATCACCTGCCATACGCGAGCGTGCAACCCTTCTGCCGGGGCCAGGATCGCTTCGGCGTCGAGCAGTCTCGTCACTTCTTCGATCACGGCGTCGACCATGGGACGGTATTGGCGCTCCCGGAGTTCGCCGTTGCGAATGCGATAGCGTGCAACCAGGGGATTGATCGCTGCATTCACGGCCAGTTTGTGCCATAGGCGCTGCCGCATGTCAGCGACCGACAGGCTAGGCAGCCCCACCGACGTCAGCGTCTCGGCCAGGTGAAACGCGAAATCAGTATATTCTCCATCGAGGTGGCCGAGGAACGTCTGCCCGTGGCCGGCATGCGTCACGGTCGCCAGGCTTGGCTCTTCGAGATAGGCGCCCTCGGAGGTGGAGGCACAGACCACCGGGCCGGGCCAATGACGAGTAAGTGTCTCCTGAACCCCATAGCCGTTCTGCCACAGTACCAGGGGAGGCGAGGTCTCTAGCCCCGCCAACAGCTGACCGACGGCGGCTTCGGCCGCGTAGGCCTTGGTCGTCAGATGGATGACGTCGAGTGTGGATAGATCCGTGGTCAAGGGGCCCGGGCCGAGCGTGCCGACGCTCACCTGGCGGGTCAGCCGCTCACCCGCTGGGGTCGTCAGCGTAATGCTGGACGGTGGGGCGCGCCGTCCCAGCAGGCTCACGTCGAGCTTTCCCGCCAGGTAGACGGCAAGCATACGTCCCAAGGCACCCGGGCCGACGATCCAATGACTCATGAGGGCGCCTTGGCTGTGCGACGACGTCTGGAGCCTGGTTTGCCGCCTGTACTTTTTGAGCGTGTGCCGGAGCGTCGCCCTTTGGTGCCCGAACGCTTGCGGGCGGTCGGCTCGACACCTTGGGCGGAGCCAAGGGCGTCGCGCATTCGCTGGGCATCGGCCGCTGCTAGCAGATCGCGTAGATCGGCAATCAGGCCGTCGAGAAACGCGGCGGGGGCGTCGCCTTGCTCGGCAATGGCGGTGAGCGTCTGTTCCCACAAGGCGGTTCGTTCCGGGCGGCTGGCGGCCTCGGGAAGCGCCTGGATCAAGGCATGGCCCGTCCGTGTGGCACGCAACGCACTTTGCTGTCTTACCAGATAGCCCCGGTCGAGCAAGGTCTCGATGATGCCAGCGCGAGTCGCTTCGGTCCCCAAGCCGTCCGTATCGCGCAGAGTGCGCTTGACGGCCGGGTCCTCGACGTAGCGCGCGATGTTCATCATTGCCTTGATCAAGCTGGCATCGGTGAACGGCTCGGGGGGACGGGTTTCGCGGTCTTCGACCCCCTGATCGAGTACGCGTGCGGTCTCGCCCTGGGTCAATGGCGGTAAAGGCGCCGGCTCGTCGCGTGTGGTAAACAGCGGTTTCCAGCCCGGCTCGATGATGGCGCGCCCCTGGGCGCGAAATACTTCTCCGACGAGCTCGAACTCGGCCTTGACCTCGTGGTAGCTCAGCGCGGGATAGAACTGCGCCAACACGTTGCGAGCGATCAATTGGAAGACCTGGGCTTCGGCAGACGTCAGCCGTGACATGTCGGCCCGGGTGCCGGTGGGCGATAGGGCGTGGTGCGCCCCGACCTGCTTATCGTTCCAGGCTTTGCTGCGCCGCGTGAAATCCGCCCCTTCGCACCACGCCTGGAGCGTGGCGTCACCGCTGCAGGCACTTTGCAGTGTCTTGCGGGCCAGGGCGAAATGCGCCTCGGGCAGGTATCGACAATCGCTGCGCGGGTACGTGATCAGCTTATGCCGCTCGTACAGGCTCTGGCAGGCATCGAGCACGCCCTTGGCCGAGAGCTTGTAGCGCCGCGCGGCGTCGACCTGCAGCGCCGATAGCGAGTAGGGCAATGGGGCCGCCTGTCGCTTGTGCTGAGTCTCGAGTTTGGCGAGATGCCCTTCGGCGCCGGGAAGCTGGGCGGCAATAAGCTCGGCCGGAGCGCGCTCGAGCAACCGGCCCTGCTCGTCAAGGCGATGCCGTTCGCCGGGCTGCCACCAGGCCCTCAATTGTCCATGTTCGGTGGCGAGGTCGGCCCAAAGCACATAAAAAGGGCGTGGCACGAAAGCGGCTATTTCCGCATCGCGTCGCACGATCAGGCCGAGCACCGGGGTCTGCACCCGGCCTACCGAAAGTACGCCGTCATGGCCGGCCTGGCGCCCCACCAGTGTCCAGGCGCGGGAGAGATTGATGCCATACAGCCAATCGGCACGCGAGCGCGCCTCAGCGGCAAGATAAAGCGGCCGATAGCGGGCATTGTCCTCGAGTTGCGCCAGGGCCTTGGCAACGGCGGGGCGGTTCAGGTCGCTGACCAACAGCCGCGATACCGGGCCCTTCCAGCCGAGCTCTTCGATCACCTCCTGAACCAGCAATTGTCCCTCGCGATCGGGGTCCCCCGCATGAACGACCTGATCGGCCTGCTTGAGCAAGCGGCGAATCACGCCCAACTGGCCTCGCGCCTTGGGTCGGGGAATCAGTCTCCAGCGCTGGGGCAGGATCGGGAGATGGTCGAGCCGCCATTGCTTGTAGGCCGGATCGTAGGCATCGGGTGGGGCCTGCTCGAGCAGATGTCCCAGGCACCAGGTCACGGTCGTGTCGCCCGCGACCAGGGCCCCCTCTTCACGGCGTGACGACCCCGGCAGGGCGTCGGCGATGGCCCGGGCCAGGCTGGGCTTTTCGGCAATGATCAAGCGCATCTCGCATCCCCAGGACGAAAGTGGATATTCTTACAGTATTGGCGGGTTGTCGCCAGGGGGAGGCTCATCAGGGCATGTGTACCTGACAGGCGGGAACCTGTCCCCTGCGGGTGAGCGACGGGGCGCCGTCATGGTAAACTGGATCGATTTCAGGTGGCGGAGAACGCGATGCTGGCGGCATGGGTGGAACAATTGCTGGGATTTGCCACTGGGGCGCTGGAAGCGATTCGCGAGGACGAACACTACCCGGCGTTCATGGGGTGGACGCGAGCGCGGGGCAAGAACATCCTGGGTAACGATCTCGCCATGGCCCAGGCCCTGGCACCGGAGATCTGGTCCCAGACACCCCTCGAACGATTGGATTTCGCCTGCGAGCCTTTGGCGCGTCCGGGGCGTAACGAGCCCTGCTGGTGCGATTCGGGGCGCAAGACCAAGCAGTGCTGCGGGGCGGTCACGTTGCCAGGCCCGATCCCGGATCACCTGATGTGGATGCTGTCCCTGCGTGACTGGAAAGGGAGCACGCTCAAGGCGGCCCTGGCCAGCGGTCGCGCCCCAGCCCAGGCACTACTTGAGGCTGGCCTGATTGCCGCCGAAAGCGATCAGCGAGGGCGCGCCCAGTCGATCCTCGAAGCGCTGTTTGCGACGGGCGATTGGTCGCGCTTGCCGGAGCAGGCCGAGCCCGCATTCGAACTGTTGATCGATCTGTATCAAGAGCGTGGCTTTCACCGCAAGCGTACAGCCTTGCTCGACGAGGTGCTCGACCATGGGCCGCTGTTCCTGCGCGGCGTGGCCCTCGAGCGACTGTGTCTGATGCACCTCGACGCTGACGACCTGGCCAGTGCCCGCGAAACCTTCGTGCGCGCCCAGCAGGCCCTGCCGGATTCGCCGACCCTGGCCTACATCGAGGCCATGCTGCTGCTGCATGAAGGCAACACCGAGGAGGCTGCCGAGCGGGCCCGTTTCTGGTTCCGCCGCTTGGCTAGGCAGGGCGATCTGGAGCCCGAACAACTGGCGTTCCTGGCCGAACTTGCCGAGAACCCAGGCGCCACCCTGGCCGAGCAGATGGTCAATTCCGAAGAGGATCTCGCCGAGCCATTGGCATCGCTGCAGGCACTGCTCGAGGCGATGCCTACGGCACCGGTGCTCGATTTTCGCCGCAATGCGAAGGGCCAGCTCGAGTATCACACCACAGCGCGTGAAGATACGCTGTTCGCCGCCTGGCAAGAGCATTTCCAGGTGCTGATCGACGAGGATGCCGCAATGGGGTTCGAAGCCGACCCCTGGCCCCATGGCGGTGAATGGCTGGGTGCATTGTGTTCTCACCCGGAGTGGTTGGACTCGCCTCAGGTCGTGCAGTCTCTGACGTTGGCACTGACCAGTCGTTTCGGCAGTTTGCCGTGGATGGCGCCCAGCCTGTTTGAACCGTTGGCGATGCGCCTCGAGCGCTGGTTGACGCAACTCGAAGGGCAGGGCGAGGGGGCGTTTGTCTGGGATGTGGCCGATAACGCTATCTTGCTGCGCACCGGCCTGGCACTGGTCGTCGGTATGGAGCGGGGCGCCCGCGAACGCTCCCGCCAACTGGCCGAGCGGCTGTTGGTGCTTGACGCACAGGATAGCCTCGGGCTGCGTGAGCTGGTGCTGGATCAACTGTTGCGTGAAGGTCGCGATGAACGCGCCCTGGAGGTCAGCCAGCAGACCGGCGATACGCCGCTACTTGGCTTGCTGATGGGCCAGGCCCTGGCCCTGTTTCGGCTGGAGCGTCGCGATGAGGCGAGCCAGGCCCTCAGGGAGGCGAGCACGTTGAACCCCCATATCCTCGATATGCTGTGTGCCGAAAACCCGCGGTCGGCCAACAGCATGGGAGATGTCCCCGAAACCGGTAGCCGTGCCGAGGCGTGGCAATACCGCATCCTGATGCGCGATCAGTGGACCAACACGCGCAATGCGCTGGCTTGGCTCTGCGAGCAGCGTAACCAGCTGACCCGTCATTGACGGGTCAGGCGCGTCAAGATGCCAACCTTGCGAACTCAAGAGGCGCGAACGGGCCGCGTCGCCGCCAGGTTGGGGTCCCGGCTGACCCACCAGGCCAGCAGGATGGCCGGCACCCCCAGCAGGGTCGAGATCAGGAAAAACGTGGCGTAGCCTTCGGCGGCCACGACCATCCCACCGAACCCGCTCAAGAACTTGCCCGGTAGCGTCATCAGCGAGGAGAACAGCGCATACTGCGTGGCGGTATAGGCACGCGAGGTCAGGCTCGACAGGAATGCGATGAAGACGGCACTGGCCAGCCCGTTGGCGAGGTTATCGCCAATGATGGCCAGGACCAGCAGCGGCAGGCTTTCGCCCGCCAGCGCCAGGGCGGCGAAGAGTAGGTTGGTCAGGGTCGCAGCTGCGGCACCCAGGATCAGGATCGGGCCGACGCCATAGCGCACCGTCAACAGGCCGCCAAGGATCCCCCCGCCAATACTCATGGCGATACCGAAGATATTGGTGACGCTGGCTATCGTGGAGAGAGAGAAGCCCAGGTCGATGTATAGCGGGTTGGCCATCGATGCCATGGCCAAATCGCTGATACGAAATACCGCCACGAAGATCAACAGCCATAGGGCCTTGCTGCGGTGGCGGGTGAAAAAATCCGTGAACGGGCAGACGATGGCGCCAATCACCCAGGCCCCCAGGCGCCGCAGAACACGGGGCTTACCCCGGCTGGCGCGCACGAACTGACGAACGCGAGGTTCGTGGATCAGTTGTATGGTGAGCGAGAGCCGTTTTGGTTCGGGGCGCAGCAGCACGGTGATCGCACCGACACCGACCAGGGCCGCCATGCATAGGTAGGCTGCTTCCCATGATGCCAGCGAGGCGACATAGAGCGCGCCCGCGCCGGCCGCCAGCAGGCCGCCGCGGTAGCCGATGATATAGGTCGAGGCCATGGCGGCCTGAACATCGTCCTCCGCCGACTCGATTCGAAAGGCATCGATGGCAATATCCTGCGTGGCTGAGCCGAAGGCCACCAGCAGCGCGAACAACGCTACCCACCACAGGTTCTGCTGCGGCTCGAGTGTCGATAGAGCCACCAGACCCGTAGCGATCAAAGCCTGGGCAAACAGCATCCAACCCCGTCGCTGGCCCAAACGCCGGGTCAATATCGGCAACGCCAGCCGATCGACGACCGGCGCCCAGAAGAACTTGATCGAATAGAGCATGCCGATCCAGGCAAAGAAGCCGATTGCCGCGACCTCGACCCCATCGCTGCGCAGCCATGCCGATAGGGTCGAGAACACCAGCAGGAAAGGCAGGCCTGCCGAAAACCCCAGGAACAGCATGGTGATCACCGTGGGCTTCAGGTAGATGCCCACTGCGCTGCGCCAACTGCGCTGTGGTTCCGGTGACTTCATGCGGCCTCCTGTGTGGGTTGGGCAAGATAGAACGGTGAGAATCTCACGGGCCGGACAGGCTGGGAGGATGACTGATAAACTTGAGGGTCCACGTGCATGACGTCTTCCTGGGTCGTGTAATCGGATGGCGCCGTTGCGATGCCGAGAGGCCGGGCGCGTCGATTGTTGCAGAGCAGTGGGCGGTAAACCAGCCTACGGGCGGGATGTAGGTAATAAATTTCGGGGACGACATGAGCGAGCAATTCAACGACTTTCTCGATGACGAACGGGAAGCGAATGCCATCCCCCGTTGGTATGTCATTCAATGCAAGGGCGGGGAGTCGTTTCGCGCTGCCGAGAACCTGGGTAATCAGGGCTATGAGGTCCTGCATCCCATTCTCGAAGTACAACACAAGCGACGTCAGAAACTGGTTTGGGTACCGGAACCGCTTTTTCCCTATTACCTGTTCATACGCCTGGATCGCCTGGCCAGCAACTGGCGTCCGATTCGTTCCACGCGCGGCGTGCTGAAGCTCGTCACCTTCGGGCAGGAGCCCGTGGCGGTCGCCGATGCCCTGGTCGAGACTCTGCGAGAGCATCCGGCGGGCGAACACCGCGAAGCGACGAACGTCTATTTCCGAGCGGGCGAGCCAGTGGAAATCACCGAAGGACCGTTTCGTGATCTACAGGCCGTCTTCGCCGATCAAAAAGGCGAGGCGCGTGCCATCGTTTTGCTCAATATGCTGCACAAGCAACAGCGACTCGAATTACCCATTTCTCAATTGCGTCGGCGGGATTAGCACCCGCTGGCCGAGCCGCTATGGAGATTGCATGAACATCGCCCCCCAACGGGTCGTGACCCTTCATTACCTTCTGCAGGACGCGCGAGGTAACGTCCTGGATGACTCCCGGTCGCGAGACACGCCCCTCGAGTACCTGCATGGTCACGACAATATCGTGGCCGGTCTTGAACGCGCGCTGGATGGTCAACCCGAGGACGCGGTGCTCGACGTGACCCTGACGCCCCACGAGGCGTACGGCGAGCGTGACGAGGCACGCGTTCAGCAGGTCGGCCGTGATGCCTTCCCCTCAGATCGGCTGGCGCCCGGCATGCGCTTCCAGACCCAGGGCGACGCGGGACCTGAGATCGTGACGATCGTTGCCATCGATGGCGATCGCGTCACGGTGGATACCAATCATCCCCTGGCGGGCGAAACGCTGAGCTATCGGTTGGACGTGCTCGAGGTTCGCGACGCCACACGTGCCGAGCTGGCCAAGGGCCACCCCCTCCCGCCGGATACCGATCATTCACAAGTGGAAGATCGCAAGCTGATCTGAGCCGATGCCCCCTCGAAATCTGATCTGGATCAAGTCCTGTCGCGCCATATCCGCTGCGCATGAGCGATTTTGATCCAGGTCACGATTTGACCGGCCGCTGATGGGTACATTGGACTCATCACATCAGGGCGAGGGGAGACGAGCCATGTACTGGGATGACGCAGTGATTTTCGGTCTGGTGACCGTCGCCATGATGATCGCTTTCATGGGCGGATGGATCGCCTTCGTGGTACGCGATGCCAAGCGCAAGAACAAGCCGCGGCATTGATTCAGAATTCGGAGGGCGACGCTAGACGTCGCTGTCCACCAAGTCGTCAGGGGAGGGGGCTCTGCCCCCGCTAGCCGGCCTTCGGGCCGGCATTTTTATGTCTGTCTATCAGCTGCGTTCATTGGCCTACCCACCATTGCCGGGTCCAGGCCTGCAACACGCGTTCGGGATACCAGGTCTGTCCGCGACTACCGTTGTAACGCGCCAGGGCCCGTGTCAGGTCGCCGCCCTCCACGGCCAAGTAGTGAGCGAGTATCGTGCAGCCGTAGCGCAGGTTGAGCCGGGGATCGAACAGGTCGTCGGCGGGGCGGCCGAGTTCGGCGACCCAGAACGGCATGACCTGCATCAACCCCTGGGCACCGGCAGACGAGACCGCGTCAGACTTGAAGGCGCTTTCGACCTGGATGACGGCCAGCACGATTCCCGGTGCCAATCCGGCCAGTTGGG
This sequence comes from Litchfieldella xinjiangensis, assembly GCF_000759345.1. Classification (GTDB taxonomy): domain Bacteria; phylum Pseudomonadota; class Gammaproteobacteria; order Pseudomonadales; family Halomonadaceae; genus Litchfieldella_A; species Litchfieldella_A xinjiangensis. The sequence goes on along the minus strand of NZ_JPZL01000001.1, from coordinate 478,954 downwards.
CTTCCTGATGGATGTTGCGCAGAAGATGCTGACGCTCGGCAGGGTCAGGGACAAATCGCGCCAGGCGGGGCTCCATCGCGTTGAGCCACTGGCGCGAGTGCCAGATCGCCTCTGGAGTGACGGCCAGCTCGAGCACATGCTCGAGCGTATCGTGCAGGGCCGAAGCTTGCGCCACTCCCGGGACGGGTAGGGTCAGGCAGGCCGCCAGACAGGCGGCCGCCCAATCAGTGCGACGCCTTCTCACACAGGAAGTCGACGATACTATCGGCGGGAACCATGGTCGCCTCGCTGTCGCGGCGTCCCTTGTATTCGAGTTCGCCGTTGTCGAGGCTGCGATCGCCGATCACCAGGCGATGGGGAATCCCCATCAACTCCTGGTCGGCGAACTTGACGCCCGGGCGCAGATCGCGGTCATCCAGCAATACATCCAGCCCGGCTGCGGTCAGTTCGGCGTGGAGCCGTTCGCCGGTTTCACGCACGCGTTCCGACTTGTGCGCGTTCATCGGCACGATCATGACCTGGAACGGGGCGATGGCGTTGGGCCAGATGATGCCGCCATCGTCATGGTTCTGCTCGATGGCCGCCGCCACCACACGGGTCACACCGATGCCGTAGCAGCCCATCCAGGGGTGGGTTGCCTTGCCGTTATCGTCGAGGACCGTGGCGTTCATCGCTTCGGAATACTTCCTGCCCAACTGGAACACATGACCGACTTCGATCCCACGCTTGATGGACAGGGTGCCCTGGCCATCCGGCGAGGGGTCGCCCTCGACCACCTTGCGAAGATCGGCGACCCGGGGCAGGGCCACGTCACGCTCCCAATTGATGCCGAAATAGTGCTTGCCGTCGATATTGGCGCCGGCGCCGAAGTCGCTCATCAGGGCCACGCTGCGGTCGATGATGATCGGCATGTCGAGGTTGACGGGACCCAGCGAGCCAGGGCCGGCACCGACAGCGGCGCGAATTTCCTCTTCGCTGGCCATGGTCAGCGGTGCTGCGACGGCATCCAGGTTCTCCGCCTTGACCTCGTTGAGCTCATGATCGCCACGAATCAGCAGCGCAACCAGACCGCCTTCCGAGGCATGCACCATCAATGTCTTGATGGTCTTCTCGATGGGCAGGCCGTGCTGCTGGACCAGTGCGGCTATGGTCTTGGCATCGGGGGTCTCGATCAGACGCAACTCCTCGCCGGGCGCGGCACGCTCGGGCTGTGAACCCAGCGGGGCCGGCAGGGCTTCGGCCTTCTCGATGTTGGCTGCGTAGTCGGATGCGTTGGAAAAGACGATATCGTCCTCGCCGGAGTCGGCCAGTACGTGGAACTCGTGAGAGCCGGTACCGCCGATCGAGCCGTTGTCGGCCAGCACGGGACGGAAATCGAGCCCCAGTCGCGTGAAGATACGCACATAGGTGTCATACATCGTCTGGTACGTCTCGAGTAGCGAGGCTTCATCGATATGGAAGGAGTAGGCATCCTTCATGATGAACTCGCGCGAGCGCATCACCCCGAAGCGCGGACGAATTTCGTCTCGAAACTTGGTCTGGATCTGATAGAAGTTGGACGGCAACTGCTTGTAGCTGTTGATCTCGCGGCGGATCAGGTCGGTGATGACTTCCTCGTGGGTCGGGCCCACGCAGTAATCACGGTCGTGGCGATCCTTGAGACGCAGCAGTTCAGGGCCGTATTGCTCCCAGCGGCCGGATTCCTGCCACAGCTCGGCCGGTTGGACGGCGGGCATCAATACTTCCTGGGCACCGGCACGGTCCATTTCCTCGCGCACGATGCGTTCCACCTTGCGCAGGGTGCGTAGGCCGATCGGCAGCCAGGTATACAGCCCCGAGGTCAGACGACGGATCATGCCGGCCCGCAGCATCAGCTGATGGCTGACGACTTCGGCATCGGCAGGCGTTTCCTTCAGGGTGGAGATCAGCAGTTCACTGGCGCGCATGAGTCCGGCGTTCCCTTCGCAAAATCATTGAGTGGCGAGGCCACGGCGTAGCGGCACGTGGCGTTTGAGGCATTGTACGGCCAAGCCCCGTCGGCGGCAAAAGCGCTCACGCCAATGCGGGGCCTGCCATCGCATCACTGGCATGGTTAGAACGTGACACGTTCGATCGCCAGGTTAAGCCGCGCGGGCTGGAGCGACCAATCGGCATAGTTATTGACCTGGCCATGGCTGCGCAAGCGCCGGATCTGATCGAGATCGAGGCGGGCGACCTGCCAGCCGGGCGTGGCGTCCTGGCTCATGCACAGCACACCATTGGCCGGCAGGCCATGGTCGCAGGGGGTATAGATAGCGGCATGTCCGACATTGATATCCACGGCAGGCGACCATAAGGCCTCGCCGACCGTGGGGGAGTGAACCACCGCGATCTGTTGTTCGATGGCTCGGGCCTGGCAGGAATGGCGAACCCGGTAATAGCCGGCTTCGGTATCCGTGCAACTGGGCACCAGCAACAGGTCGACATCGGCTTCCGCCAGCGCCCGAGCCAGTTCGGGAAACTCGCTGTCGTAGCAGATCAACACCCCGAGGCGGCCGACCGGGGTATCGAAGATCTTCAGGCCTTCGCCCGAGGAGATTCCCCATTCGTCATTCTCGAAGCGCGTCATGATCTGCTTGTCCTGATAGTCGACGCTTCCGTTCGGCGTCATCAGCCAGGCGCGATTGACGAAGCGTCCATCCTCGACCTGCCACGGTAGAGAAGGCGCGAGCAGGGTGACGCCATGCGTCTCGGCAAGCTCACGCCATACCTTGACGAACGGCTCGCGTAGCGGCTGCATCGCGTGGAGCTGCGCTTCCAGGTCGTCCTGTATGTCATCGGGTAGTAAGGAGGCCAGCTCGATGGCACCGTATTCGGGAAACACCAGCAATTGCGCGCCGCGAGCGACGGCGTCATGTACCCAGCGCGAAGCCTTGGCCTTGAAATCATCGAAGCTTGCGAAGGCATCGATGGGGTACTGGGCTGTCGCCACGGTGATCACCCGAGAGGCGTCGGTCATTGGCTGAGCTCCTTGAGCCAGAACATCATCGGCTTATAAGTTTCATGGGTATCGTCTAGATCCTTCCACGCAAAACGGGTTTGCAGCGCCGGAACGCGACGGTAGCCCTGAGCATGCCAGAAGCCATCAAGAGGCTGGTACCCGACAGGCCGACGAGGGTGGTCATCGGGGCGCTGCACGGCACAGAAGGCCACGGTGTCAAAGCCTTCGCCTCGCGCATGCCGCTCCCGCTCTGCCATGAACGCCTTCCCGATACCCTGGCCTCGTTGATCGCGCTGCAGTACCGATTCGCCGTAGTAGAAGATTGAATCGATAGCGTAACCGGCTTGTTCGAATGGGGTCCGAAACGCTTCGACTTCATCCGCCAAGGGCATGCCAGTCGCCGCCCCGACGACTTGCTCGCCCTGGACTGCCAGAACGAACAGGCTGCGCGGGCATTCGGCATAGCGCCGGAGATAATCGGTCTCATAATCGTAGGAGCCGTCATACAGATAGGGGTAATCGCGGAATACCTCGATGCGTAATTGGGCCAGGTCGTCGAGGTAGGGCGCGATGTGCTGCCCCTGGCAGGCGAAAACACGAAGGTCTGGCATCGATTCCTCCTCTAGGCTGGCCAGGCTGAGCAAGAACGGCACATTAGCAGCGACACAGTCTTTTTTCGATGACACTCAACTCAGGCTAGTGCCATCCCTTAAGGCGCTACCGCCACCAGGCGTACCAGTAACCCCAGTACCATGGCAATCGACACACTCAGCAGGGTGCCCATGAGCACGTACTCGGTGAGCTTGCGATCCTGACTGCCACGCAGCTCGCCAAAGCGCAGCACCGATTTGGCTGCCAACAGGAAACCGATGGCGGTCAGTTGGTCAAGCAGCACCAGGGTCAGTACCAGGACCCGCTCGGCCATGCCGATTCGCGCACCGGCAGCAATCAACGTACCGGGATTGTCGATTTCCTGGCTCCAGCGCTGCATGGCGAGGGCCATCACGATCGACAGGGGGCGAGTGACCAGCAAGTAGGCCATGACGACGGCAAGCACGGGGGGTGTAAACAGCCAGTGTGAAAACTGGGCCAGTGCCCCCCAGCTGCCTTGCCAGGCAAGCCATACGCCCAGTATCACCAGGGCATGCAGTGCCTGGTCGAGCAGGAACCAGCGCAACTGCTGGCTGGGAAGATAGGATTTGCCCAAGTCGATCATGGCATGGCTCGCCGCAATGGCGATTGCAAGCAGTGTGGCTTGCAGCGGTCTGTCAGGGTCGGCCAGCAGCAATACGGCCAGGGCCAGGACGCCGTGTATGCCGGCATGCAGATAAAGGGCGCCGGCCCGTGCCTTCTGTCGGTATCGCGCCTCGACCCAGCGCACCGGCTGGAGCAGGAAATCGCCGATCAAGTGAACCAGCAGCAAGCCGAGCAATAGCGAAAGATCATTCATGGGGGGCCTCGATGCGGTGCTGCACGTAATCGAGATAATCGGAAAGCAGCGGCCAACGGGCCGAGCGCAGGCGCTTGTGAACACTAGGCTGGCTGATGCCGAGCCGTTCGGCCAGGGCGTGCTGCGACTCGGCATGCCATAACGTGCAATAGACGACTTCTGCCGAATAATGAGACCAGCCGGCCACCAGCTCATCGGCGAAACGGGTCAGTAGATTCAAGCCTCTGTCGTCGGCTTCATCGACCAACTCAATGGCCAGCTGTGCCTGTCGTGAATCGAGGGCATCCAGCTGACGGCCCGAATGTACGAATGGCTTGCCGGTCGCTTCCGCGATCGGCGCGTCATGCTGCCAGTCGTCGTCTCCCACCGCCACGGCGATGCGTGCATCCCAGCGCTGATCGGCTTCGGAGTGCCGAATCAGTGCCGCCCGCAACAGAATAGCGGCCTGCATCGCGTGCCCTGCCTGGGGCAGGGCGAGTTGAAAACCGTCGCCCCGATAGCGTTCGCCGCGGCCACCGAAACGATCGGCGACCGCATCGAGCGCGGTATCGAGTACCTCAAAGAGTCGCTTCGGATCGCTGGCCTTGCGTGAGTCGACAAGGTCGCCGGTGAGTACGGCGATTCGCTGCATGACTTACCTGCCTGAGGCTGTCGGAACGATAGCCTTCAAAGGTTATTTTTCATGATAATAGCGCAATAGGGCTATTGCGAATACGTGGTTATCCGCTAGTTGGTTACGGGTACTGTATAAATAAACAGTATAGTGGGCATGACAGGCTTGGACAAGACGCCGCTGGAAGACTCAGCCGATCAGCGCGCCAATTCGCGCATTGCCGCTTCCAGCCCGGCGAGGGTCATCGGGTACATGCGATCTTCGATCAGGTCGCGGATCAGTTGGGTCGAATGGGTGTAGTCCCAGCGTTGTTCGGGCATCGGGTTGAGCCACACCAGATGCGGAAAGGCATCTACAAGGCGCTTGAGCCAGACGCCGCCGGCTTCCTGGTTGAAATGTTCCACGCTACCGCCGGGATGGGTGATCTCGTAGGGTGACATGGCGGCGTCGCCAACCACCACGACCTGGTAATCGCTACCATAGGTGCGCAGCACCTCTTGAGTCGGTATGCGCTCGTCGTGACGGCGACGGTTGTTCTTCCATACGCCTTCATACAGGCAGTTATGAAAGTAAAAGTGCTCAAGATGCTTGAACTCGCTTCGCGCCGCCGAGAACAGCTCCTCGCAGACCTGGACGTGATCATCCATCGACCCCCCGGCATCCAGGAAGAGCAGGACCTTCACCGCATTGTGACGCTCGGGGCGCATGCGCACATTCAGCATCCCACCATCACGGGCGGTGGCATCGATGGTGGCGTCGATATCGAACTCTTCCGCAGCGCCCTGGCGGGCGAACTTGCGCAATCGACGCAAGGCCATCTTGATATTGCGAGTGCCAAGTTCAAGATCGTCGTCATAATCACGGAAGCGGCGCTCATCCCAGACCTTCACCGCTCGCCGATGGCGAGAGCCATCCTGGCCGATACGAATCCCCTCGGGATTGTAGCCGTAGGCGCCGAAGGGGCTGGTACCGCCGGTACCGATCCACTTGTTACCGCCGGCATGGCGTTCTTTCTGTTCGTCCAGGCGTTGCTTGAAGGTTTCGATCAGCTTCTCGAGGCCACCCAGCGACTCGATCTGGGCTTTCTCTTCTTCGCTCAGCGATTTTTCGAATTCCCGGCGCAGCCAGTCCTCGGGAATCAACGCCTCGATAGCCGCATCCAGCGCTTCGATGCCTTCGAACCACGCCGAGAAGGCGCGATCGAAGCGGTCATAGTGGCGTTCATCCTTGACCAGGATGGCGCGCGCGACCTGGTAGAAACCTTCGAGATCGGCGAACACCACGCCACGCTCGACGGCGGCATGCAGATCGAGCAGTTCGCGAAGCGATACCGGTACGCCGTGGCGTTTCAATGTGTCGAACAGGCCCAGGAACATGGCGTCAGCGTCTCGTATTGCCTTGGCGACGCAGCATGAACGCCAGCCGCTCGAGCAGATGGGTATCCTGTTCGTTCTTTACCAGCGCGCCGGCAAGGGGCGGCAGGGCATCGGCCGGGTCGCGGCTGTACAGGGCCTCGCGCGCCAGGTCATCGGCCATCAGCAGTTTCAGCCAATCGACCAGCTCCGAGGTCGAGGGCTTTTTCTTCAAACCCGGCGCTTGCCTTAGATCGAAGAAGACTTCCAAGGCCTGCTGGACCAGCCGTGCTTCGATATCGGGGAAGTGCACGTCGACGATACGCCCCATCGTCTCGCGATCGGGAAAGTCGATGTAATGGAAAAAGCAGCGGCGCAGGAAGGCGTCGGGGAGCTCCTTTTCGTTATTGGAGGTGATGACGATGATCGGGCGATGACGGGCACGAACGGTACGATCGGTCTCGTAGACATAGAATTCCATCCGATCCAGCTCCTGGAGCAGGTCGTTGGGAAATTCGATGTCGGCCTTGTCGATTTCGTCGATCAGCAGCACGACGCGCTCATCGGCCTCGAAGGCTTCCCACAGCTTGCCGGGGCGAATGTAGTTGGCGACGTCGCCGACCCCCTCGATACCCAACTGCGAATCGCGCAAGCGGCTCACGGCGTCGTATTCATAAAGCCCTTGGGCGGCCTTGGTGGTCGACTTGACATGCCAGGTGATCAGCCGCGTGCCGAGCGAACTGGCCAACTCCTCGGCCAGCAGCGTCTTGCCTGTGCCGGGTTCGCCCTTGATGAGCAGTGGGCGCTCGAGGGTGACGGCGGCATTGACCGCCTGACGTAACGCATCCGTTGCGACATAGCTGGAAGTGCCTTGGAAGGCCATTGGTTTGCCTCTCGTACATCGTCATTAATTCAAACGAGTGTACGTAAGGCCTCCGGTGATCACAATTGTGCCGGTGCCGAAGACAGCGGCTGGGGGTGGGCATGCGCGGCGAGGGCGACACGCCGGCTGATGACACAGTTCCGTCCATGGGCCTTGCATTCATAGAGCGCGGCATCGGCCGTGGCGATCATGTCCTCGACGCTGACCGGCTCGCCGGGTGCCGTGGTGGAGACCCCGATACTGACCGTGACGACATCGGCCACCAGCGACCCCTGGTGCGGAAGCCCCGCGGCTTGCAGCATGCCACGCATGGCCTCGGCGAGGCGGGTGGCGTCATCCTCGCCGGCATCGAGCAGTACCACAAGAAACTCTTCGCCGCCCAGGCGAACGACGATATCCGTATCGCGGCGAAAGGTGTCGCGGAGTACATTAGCGATCACGCGCAGGCAATCGTCGCCGGCCTGGTGCCCGTAGAGGTCGTTGTAATCCTTGAAGTGATCGACATCGATCATCAACGCCGATACGGCATGCATCCATCGGCGGCTCATCGGCAGGGCGATCTCGAGACGTTGCTCGAGCAGACGCCGATTTCCCAACCCGGTCAGCGGGTCCTTGATGGTCTGCTGATGCAGACGATAATTGCTGTCCCTGAGCGCCTGCACCTTGTTGGCCAGGCGAGCGACCACGGGAGCGGCGCCAGGGGCACCGGGCAATTCGCCATACCCTGATTCGATTCCCGCCAGGAGCGCATGAAGGGGACGCCGGTAGCGCAAATGGACCACGACACCGGCCACCGCAGAGACCAAGACGGTAGCAATAAGTGCCACGATCAACGAAATAGGCATGGGCATCGGCTCGTTGGTGCCAGCGAAGTCTTCATAAAGGCTATCGGCGAGGGGGCAGCAAACTTAAATTAACAATTTATTACATGTTGCTGTCATCAGCCAGCGCGTCGACGTCACCATGGGCAAACTGCAAGGCGGCCAGATGCCGATACAAGGGGCTGGTGTCCAGAAGTTCACGGTGGGTACCCGCAGCCACGACACGACCCTGGTCGAACACCAGCAATCGATCGGCCGCGATGACGGTGGCCAGCCGATGGGCAACGACCAGGCTGGTGCGGTTTCGCATCAAACGATCGAGGGCGATCTGGACGATGCGCTCGCTCTCTGCATCGAGCGCACTGGTCGCCTCGTCGAGTAGCAAGACACGGGGGTTACGCAGCAGGGCACGGGCAATCGCCAGGCGTTGGCGTTGTCCGCCTGAAAGCTGAATTCCTCCGGGGCCCAGCGAGGTGTTGAACCCGTGAGGCAGGGCCTCGATGAAATCCAGGGCGTTGGCGTCGCGGGCGGCTTTCTCCAAGGCGCCAAGGCTGGCGGAGGGATCGCCGTAACGTAGGTTGTCGGCCACGCTGCCGGTGAACAGCACCGGCTCCTGTGACACCAGGCCAATCTCACGGCGCAGCACCTGGGGGTCCAGCTCGCGCAGGTCGATGCCATCCAGCGTTACTCGACCGCTATCGGGATCGTAGAAGCGCAGCAGTAATTGCAGCAAGGTGCTCTTGCCCGCGCCCGACGGCCCGACCAGCGCCACGCGCTCGCCCGGGGCGATGCTGATGTCCAGGTCCTGAATGGCAGGGCTCTCGGGGCGGCTGGGGTAGGCAAAACTCACCTGCTCGAAGGCGATGGCGCCGCGTGTCGGATGAGGCAAGGGGCGGGGGTGGTCCGGCGGCTGGATATGCGGCTCGGCATCGAGCAGCTCCAGCAGGCGTTCCGCCGCCCCCGCTGCCCGCTGCACGTCGCCGGCCACTTCAGCCAGGGAGGCGACGGCACCCGCAGCCAGCACGGCGTAAAACACGAAGGCCGAGAGTTCACCGGCGCTCATGCGTCCGGCAAGGACCTCATGGCCCCCTTGCCAGAGCATCACACCCACGGCACTGAACACCACCAGCATGGCAATTCCCGTCAGCCAGGCACGTTGCTGGGTGCGTTCCACGGCGGCGTCGAAGGCCGACTCGACGCGTTGGCCATACGCCTGGCGATCGGTGTCCTCGTGACCGAAGGCCTGGACGGTGCGTATACCGGTCATGGCTTCGCCGGCGTAGCGGCCGAGTTCGGCGATGCGGTCCTGACTGTCCCGTGACAGCCGCCTGACGCGACGGCCGTACCAGAGTATCGGCAGCACAGTAGCGGGAATGCCCAGGAGAACCAGCGCCGATAACCACGGCTGGGTCAACACCATGAGCACGATGGCGCCGATCAGCATCAGGGCGTTGCGCAGCGCCACCGAAAGCGAGGAGCCGAACAGGGTCTGAATGATGCCGGTATCCGCCGTCAGGCGGGACTGGATCTCGCCGGCGCCTTTCAAGGCCAGCGAGTCGCGCTCGAAGAAGTCGGGTTCGAGGGTCAGTATGTGATCGAAGACCTGGCGGCGAAGATCGGCCGCCAGGCGCTCGCCGATCCAGGTGATCAGGTAATAGCGTCCCGCCGAGGCGACCGCCAGGATCGAGACCACGACCAGCACGCCGAGCAGCGCCTGGTTCAGGCGTGAGGCGTTCTCGGCCATGAAGCCCTGATCGATCACCAGACGCAGCCCCTGGCCCATGAGGAGGACGCTGCCCGAGGCGATCAGCAAGGCGATTCCGGCTAGTGTCAGGCGTAGGCGATACGGTTTTAACAGCCCGAGCAGGCGAAACAGGACGCGGGGATTCGAGCGTGAACGCATGAGGCAATCCTGATGAAGGTGAGGGCTGAATACTAGCAACCGGTGGGCCGGGATGCAGGTCCAAGGTAAAACCCTGCTATCGTGATGGCCACTGGATACCGTCAGGGACGAACGGATGAATTCGACATGCAGCATCTAGATGTGCAGGTCATCGAGCAGGCCCTTGCCTGGGCCAGGGACGGTGACCCTGTGTGGTTATGTACGGTACTCGCAACCTTCGGCTCGTCACCCCGCGAGCCGGGATCGCTGTTGGTCGCGCGTCGCGATGGTCAGCATGTGGGGTCGCTTTCGGGGGGGTGTGTCGAAGAGAATTTCCTGGCGCGGTTGCGTGACGGTGCGTTCGATACGCCCATCACCACACATCGCTATGGCGAGGGAGGCGATAGCGGTGTCGAACTGCCGTGTGGCGGTCGTCTCGACGTGCTCATCGAGCGTCTCGAACCGACACCGGCTACCTTGACTCACCTTGAAGTTCTACATGCCACCTTGTTGGGCCGGCGCCCCCTGGTTCGCCATGTCGCGCTGGATTCCGGGCGCGTCTATCTGCGTGAAGACGAGGGTTTGGGGCCACGGGTCGAGCGGATAGAGAGTGGGGATAAGGTCAGGATACGCATCGGTCCGGCCGCCCGATTGATCATAGCGGGGATCTCTCCAGTGTCGCGGGCCTGTGCCGAGTTCGCGCTGGGACTTGGCTTTGAGGTCATCGTCTGCGATCCGCGTGCCGAGGCTCGGCGCGGGTTCGACCTGCCCGGCGTCGAAGTGCAGTCGGTGCTCCCTTCGCTATTCATTGCCTCGGGGGCCTGCCACGCCGCTACCGCCGTCGTGGCACTGACCCACGATCCACGCATCGACGACCTGGCGATGATCGAAGCCGTGCGTACCGAGGCGTTCTACATCGGTGTGATGGGGTCTCGCCAGACCTCCGAGGCGCGTGCCGAGCGCCTGGGCCGGTCCGGCGGGCTGGACGATGATGCCCTGAAGAAAATTCAGATGCCCATCGGCCTGGCGCTGGGAAGCAAGACCCCCGCCGAGATCGCCCTGGCGGTGATGGCCGACATCGTTCGCGTCCGACGTGGCCGCCCCCGCGATGCCCTCTAGCCAGGTAACGCAGCCGCTAGTCGGACTGATCATGGCCGCAGGCCGCTCGCGGCGCTTTGGCGAACGGGACAAACGCCTGGCGCAATTGCCCAATGGCGCTTCATTGCTCGAATCCGTGCTCGTCCTGGCGCAACGACACTATGCCTCGGTCAGGGTGGTGGTGCGTGCCGATGACGATCTCGCTGCCCTCGGCCTGCGTGACGATACGCCTGTGGTTATAAGTGCCCATGCCGATCGAGGCCTGGGCGCCAGCCTGGCCGCGGCCTTCGAGGCCCTACAGCGTGACCCCACGCTGGCCGATAGCCAGGCCGCTGCCGTCATGCTCGCCGACATGCCTTTCCTGCAAGGAACGACGCTGCAGGAGCTCAACTGCGCTGCGTCTGCGTCGCGTATTGTCAGGCCGGTTCGTGCCGGACGAGCGGGGCATCCCGTCCTCTTCGGGCGGGATCTGTGGGCTTCGCTAAGCCTATTGAAAGACGGGCGAGGGGGGCGCAGCGTGATTCAGGCAAACCAGGCGCGCCTCATCGAGATCGAGGTAGACGATCCAGCGATCCATCAGGATATCGATGTGCCTGCCGATCTTCCCACTGGCAACGACCCTTCCCAGGCCCCCACTAGCGTGGAAAGCCCGCCGACACCGCAAGGTTTGTAACGACTCTGTTTCTGGCTATGATTCGCTTCGTTATCGCCACAGGGGCGGTATACGCAGGGAAACACGAATGAATAACCAGAAAAATCGCCACCGTCACTGCCGTCTTGCTGGAACTGTCCTGGGCGTGATCGCACTGGGCATGACGGCTACCGTCTCGGCCGATCCCGACTGGAGGGCCGCACCAACCTACGACACCGTCACGCTGTCTGCCGGGTTCTCGCCTGACCCTAGCCAGATATGGCTGGACGCCGGCGGCAGCAGCCCGGTCACCTCGAACCTGGGGCCCAATTGCACCGGCTACATCCATCAGGAAGCGCCGGATGTCGACCTGAATTACACCGCCGGCAGCTATCCGCTTTACATCTACGTGAAGTCCGGCGGCGACACGACACTGGTGGTCAATGCGCCCGACGGTCGCTGGTACTGCAACGACGACTTCATGGACCTGGACCCCATGGTGGTGTTCTCCAACCCGGCCAGCGGCATGTATAACATCTGGATCGGCGTGCATGGCAGCGACGAACTCGAGGATGCACTGCTCAACATCAGTGAAAATAACCCGTCGCGTTGAAGGCAAACGACGCGGGGCTCGGTTGCTGACTACCCTACGACAACAGGCGGCCCCTGTGCTCCTGCCGAGCGGTTACTGTTGTCGTGGGCCTTGATACCCATCAAGACACGCCCATACCGATACGGTAGGCTCGCACTATCAGGAATTCTGGCAGCACAGGGAGGAATGGAACGCCGCCATGCCTATCGACTTCTCTTTTTTACACGGCTCACCCTTCTTCGAAGTCACCGGCCTGTTGGTACTGGTGGCTTTCATCGGATTCATTGGCATATTGCTACGCCAACCATTGATCGTCGGCATGATCGCTGCCGGGGTCTTGGCTGGTCCAGCGGCGCTGGGCATCGTCGAATCCCATGAAAGCATCGAACTGCTGGCCGAACTAGGCATTGCCGTTCTGCTGTTCCTGGTTGGCCTCAAGCTCGATCTGAATTTGATCCGCACCCTCGGGGTCGTCTCGCTGGCAACGGGGCTGGGCCAGGTCATGTTCACGTCGCTGTTCGGCTTCGGTATCGGTCTGGCCATGGGACTGGACGTGGTCACCGCGCTCTACGTGGCCGTCGCGCTGACCTTCTCCAGCACCATCATCATCGTCAAGCTGTTGTCGGATAAGCGTGAAGTCGACTCACTGCATGGGCGTATCGCCATCGGCTTCCTGATCGTCCAGGACCTGTTCGTTGTCGTGGCCATGATGGTGCTGTCAGCATTTGGCGTGGGTTCCCAGGCAGAAACCGGGGGGTCGGGCTGGGGTCAGATTGCCTTGTTGTTCGTCTATGGGGGCGTCGCGTTGGTGCTGGTGGGGCTGTTCATTCGCTACCTGGCGACGCCATTGGTGTCGCGAATGGCGCGTTCGACGGAACTCTTGATCACCTTCGCGCTGGCTTGGGCAGCGCTGCTTGCCGCGCTGGCCGAGTCGCTTGGCTTCGGCAAGGAACTCGGGGGGCTGCTGGCAGGCATCTCCTTGGCCTCCACGCCGTTTCGTGAAGCCATCGTGTCGCGTCTCTCGCCCCTGCGTGATTTCCTGTTGCTGTTCTTCTTCATCGATCTCGGTTCCCAACTCGATCTGGGTCTGTTGGGAGCGCAGGTCGCTCCGTCGCTGGTATTTTCGCTATTCGTTCTGATCGGCAACCCGCTGATCGTGGTAGCGATCATGGGTTACATGGGGTACCGCAAGCGCACGGGCTTTCTGGCCGGCCTGACGGTCGCCCAGATTAGCGAATTCTCGCTGATCTTCATTTCGATGGGGGTCGCGCTAGGTCATGTGACATCCGAGTCACTAGGCCTGGTAACGCTGGTTGGGCTGATTACCATCGCCTTGTCGGTCTACATGATTACCTACTCGCATCGTTTATATCGCTGGGTCGAGCCGGTGCTCGGCATCTTCGAGCGCCGCGATCCAGTGCGCGAGTTGCGTGTAGAAGAGCAGATCGACAATGCGCAGCCCTACGATGCGATTCTCTTTGGCCTGGGGCGCTACGGTAATGCCATTGCCCACTTCCTCGGTGAGCGCGGCTGGCGCCTGCTGGCCATCGACTTCAATCCCGATGAGGTACGTCGTTGGCGAAAGCGGGGTATCGATGCCATGTATGGCGATGCCTTCGATCAGGAGTTCCTCGGCTCCCTGCCGTTGGGGGAGGTGAACTGGGTCATTTCGGCCATGCCTCAGCATGACCTGGGTCTGACCCATGAAGATCCGCGGTTGGTACTCATAGATAGCCTCAAACAACAACACTATGCAGGCCGGATTGCCGTCTCAACTCAGCAGTTGCATGACCACGAGACACTCCGCAAGCGCGGTGCAGATGTCGTGTTGCTACCGTTCTATGATGCCGCCGAACGTGCCGTGGAGCGGATCATGACCACGGCGGAGCGTGACTCAAACGAGCGGTGAAGGAAGAGCAACGCGCTAGTCAACGAGGTCAGCGGTCTCCAGTGGGCAGGGCCTCCCATGTCTTTTCGGCAAGGCCGATGCCAGCGCCCGTCATGGTCAGGTAAGTCTCGCTGGCCCCGGCCTCGAGTAGCTTGGCCGTTTCATCGTCATACATCGAGTGTGTCACGATGGGGCCGGTAAACCCGAGCCTGCGCAGTTGCCGGGCGGCGATCAGCTTACCTTCGAGCTCCGGCATGGTCAGTACCACGCCACGCAAACGGGAGATGTCCACGCCATGCCAGAAGCTGACATCCTCGGCATCGGCATACACCACGTTTCGTCCCGCCTTTCTGTGATGCTCAGCCTTATCCGGATCGGCATCCAGACCGATCAGCTGTTGCCCATGACCGGCGAGAAAATCATACGCTGCGGTACCGGTGCGTCCCATGCCCATGATCATCAAATCGGCGTCGCCGAGTGATGCAGGTTGCTCGTCCGGATGCATCGAGCTGGTCTCGAAGCGCTTCAGGAATCTCTCAAGGCGGTCGAACAGTGGGTGAGCCAGACGATTCAATGGTGCGGCCACTACGAAGGAGAGCGCGACGGTAAGTGCCAGCGGAACGAGCCATTCTTCCAGCACATTGGCCGCGACGATCAGGCCGAATTCGCTGTAGCAGGTCAGGCTCAACGCCCCTAGGAAGGCATTGCGAGCCCGCAAGCGGAACAAGGTGAGCAGGAAGAAGAACAACAGTCCCTTGATGGGGAGTGCCAACGCCATGATCACTGCAAAGGTCAAAGCCCGCTCATCTGGCAATCCGGCCATGCCGATCTGCAGGAAGAAGCCGACCAATAGCATCTCCTTCAGCCCCCACAACGACTGATAAAGCTCTTGCGCACGTGAATGGCCGGAAAGCATGGCCCCCATGACCAGCGCTCCAAGCTCTGAACTCAGGCCGACCGATTCGAAGCCCATACCGCCCACCGCGATGGCCAGCACAACACCGGCCAGCAATAGCAACTCCTCGTGGCCGGCGATATCCATGAGCTTATAAAGCAGTGGCTTGAACAAGGGTAAGGCAAAGACCAGCACAGCCCAGATCGAGGGGGAGTGGCCCCCGGCGACGCTGAGTACGGCCAGGGCGATCAAGTCCTGAATGATCAGGATGCCGATGGCCACCCGGCCGTGAAATGCGCGCAACTCACGTTTGGATTCCAGTACCTTGGCGGCCAGCACCGTGCTGGAAAAGGCCAGTGCGATCGCCAGCATCAGCGCCGTCTGACGTTCCAGATCCATGAAGAAATAGATGCCCAGGCCGAAGATGACCACGGTCAGCGTGAAGTGCAGCAGCGCGCCGCCTAGTACGACTGGTTGGGCCAGGCTTTTCACTTTTAACTTCAGGCCCACCGTGAACAGCAGCAGCAATACCCCCAGATGGGCGACGTGCTCCAGTACCTCTCCCGTTTCGCTGGGTAGGCCCACCGCAGGGCCATAGGCGTTGAGTGCGAAGCCGGCGACCAGGAAACCCACCAATGGCGGGAGCCCGATCTGGCGCACCAGCACGCCGAACACAAAGGCAAACGAAAGCGAGATGACTTCTATCAAGGTGATCTTCCCTGTCAGGAATCAGGACGTTAGGTGCCCCCAGTGTACGCCATGGCAGGGGGCGGCTGTAGCGTCACGCCGAGTTCGGCCAGCCTCCGGCACGAATGGCGCGGCGGCCTCGAACGTCGGGGTTATATAGATAAAGCCAGGCGGGCCCGAAGGCGGTGCGATGGATGGCGCGATCGTACATTCCCTGGGCAGGGGCACGTACGCGGTAGTCCTCCAGGAGGTCCAGGGCCGTCATCAAGCGGGCATTGACCTTGAAGACCTCGACCTCGATGCCTCTGGAGCGCTCGGGCTTGGCGCCGGGGTAAGGCCCCAGGTCGTAGAGGGTGGCGGATGTGATGACGTCGGGCCCGACGAACTCGGCACCGTCCAGAACATGGTGGTTGCTCAGGCCGCGCTTCAAGGTGCCGTAGACGGCTACCAGGGGCGTGCGCTGAATGGCAAGGGTCGGCGAATGCATAGTGAATTAGCGTGTCCGTATCCGTGTTCGTCGATTGATGAGCCCACATCTTAGCAAGCCTTGCCAGGGTCGCCGTCAAGCCAGAGCACTGGCGTCCTGCACCCGGTCAGGTCCACCTGGGATCGGCCGTAAACGACACCGTGAACCACCGCCGTTCGGGCGGAATCGAGAACCCGGCGGTGATCTGTTCGCGAATCTCGTCGAGCAGGGCGACGCCGGCATCAGCGGCGAATTCCGGCGCGGTGACGATATGAATCTCGATGAAGTGACCCCGTCCGCTCTTGGCCACATGGCTGAAGTAATCCAGGAGTCCCTCGCGCTGCATCACCGGCAGCATGGCGTCATGTACCTCTCGATCCAGACCGCTGGGAGCGACCAGGAAGATCTCGCGTAGGGCGCGACGAACGATGCCGATGGGCACTGGGATGAAGCAGAGCGTGAGAATCGACAGCAGCAGGGAGTCCACATAGGGCGTCAGGTGGGCATAAGCGGTGCGTTCCAGCACCAGCGCGATGGCAAAGGCCACGATCAACGCCGCGGTGATCAGCCCCGCCATCAACCAGCCCTGCATATCGATACGCAGGAATTCGGAATCCACCCGCTTGTTGATGCGTCTTTCATAGGCATAAAGCGTGAAGCAGGCGCAGGTCACCACCACCGCATAAACCATCGCCAGGCCGAAGGCGAGCTCGCGGCCTCCCTCCATCAAGCCTTGGAGGCCATTCAGGAAGGCATAAAAACACAGCAATAGCAGAATGCTGCCGTTGAGTGCCGCTGCCATGGGTTCGATATGCCAGAAGCCGTGCTGAAAGCGCTGGCTCGCCTCGCGCATCGCCAGCCGTGCAACCAGCAGAGCCAGCCCTGACATTGCCGCGTCGATGGTCGAGAACACCCCGTCGAAGAGGATCGATTGGGAGCCGGCCAGCAAGCCGAACGTGACCCCCAGGGCCGATACGGCCAGGGTGGTGACGATGGATAGCTTCAGAGTGCGTTGTTCGAGCGCGGCAGACATGGCATTTCGCCTGGAGAAAAGCCTATCAGTCTAGCCGAGTGACGTAGGCCGGGGAATGGACATGACGAATGGCGCTGGCAGTGGGGAAAGGCGAGGAGGCGCTGATACACGAAAGTGGCCAGCGCCATGCCAAGGCATGGGCTGGCCAATGCTGTTATCAGCCGGTACGTCCGGTGAGTTTGTCACGCAGCCGATCGATCATGCCCACGCCTGCGCCGACGCTCTTGTGAAAGAGTTCGGAGTGCGGCGCGCTGGGGTGCGGGCGGGTCGGGGCCATTTTCTTGGCTTTCTCCACCTTGTTGCCCATCTCGACGAGTTCCTCGGCGGGGATATGCGCACGAAGCTTGGGAAACTGATCCGACTCCTCGTCATCAGCATGGTGATCCAGCTTGTCCTTAAGCTCCCGCACCCGCTGCATGAACTCCGGGGTGGAGGCGTCGGCATCTTCCAACTGCTTCATCACCTTGACGATCTCGTCGTGCTCTTCCTTGTCGTGCTCGACCTCTTCGGTCCCGTTGGTCAGCCGTTTCTCCATGACCGGGTAGACATACATCTCCTCGGCCACGGAGTGGCGCATGACCTCGGCAATCAGCGTGTCGGCAAGCTCCCGACGCTGGTCCGGCTGTGTCGCATGTTCGATCTGCGCGATCAGGTCCAGCATGTCGCGGTGATCGCTGGTAAGAATATGAACGACATCCGCGTTGGTCTGACTTCCGTTGTGCTCTGCCATGAGTTCTCCTCCTTTGAGTCACGTCACGGGCTTCGCCCGTCCCCTCAAGCTAGCAGTGAGGCTCGGCAGGGGCCAAGTAAGACGGCGATATGCGGCTGCGCTGGCAGCAGGCGACGAATATCGGGATACTATCGGCATGACGAGACCTATACACATCGCCCGCATCGAGCCCGATTCCCCGCATCTTTCCACCCTGGCCGAGTGGGGCCATGCGACCTGGGGCTACCTCAACCCCCAGCAGAGCCTGGCTGCCGCCCGAGTGGTCCTGCGTTCCGAGTGCGGCAGCGCTGGCGTGCCCTCGGTATTCGCCGCCATGGACGGTGAAACGCCGGTCGGCATGGCCAGCCTGATTGCCGACGACATGAACGACCGGGACGAACTGGGCCCGTGGCTCGCCTCGGTCTTCGTGCTGCCCGAGCGGCGGCGCCAAGGCATCGCTTCGCAGCTGGTGCGTCGTGTCGAGGAAGAAGCGTGGGACAACGGCTACGACCGTGTCTACCTGTTCACGCCCGACCAGCAAGCGCTTTATCGCCGGTTGGGGTGGCGCGACATGGAGAAGGATGAATACCGCGGTCAGGCGGTGACGATCATGTTTCGTGAGTTCATTGAGACCTGACTGGCCGTCTGCGTTCGATAAGCCATAGGAGCCTCGATGCGAAGCTTCATTTATGACGCGCTGATCCTGAAGCTCACCTCACGCTGGTATGCCGAGGTGCTGAGGCGCGTACCCCAAGACACGACACTATTGGATGTAGGGATCGGTACTGCCGGCGCCTTGCTGGCGAACGCCAAGCTCGTCGAGCAGAAGCGCCTGCGGATTACCGGCATCGATATCGATGCCGACTACATCGAACGCGCCCGGCAACGGCTCGATGGTTCATCCATTGCCGACCGGGCCGAGGTACGTCTCGAGTCCGTCTACGATCACCGGGGCGGGCCCTACGACGCCGTGTATTTCTCCGCCAGCTTCATGCTGCTGCCCGAGCCCGAGAAAGCGTTGCGTCTTTGCTGCGGGTTGTTGCGTCCCGGTGGACGCATCTTCTTCACGCAAACCATTCAACAGAAGCCCGACCGGTGGATGGAATCACTCAAGCCGCTGCTCAAGCGTGTCACGACCATCGATTTCGGCCATGTGACCTACGAGGCGGACTTCAAGGCACAGGTCCGCGCCGCCGGCCTGGAGCTCGAGGAATTCACCACCCTGACGAACCACGGAAGTCGGGCTTCGTGTCTGGCCGTAGCAAGTCAAAAGCAGTCAACGTAGGTTTCCGATTCGTGATTTCCTGAGCACCTTCAACAACCCGTTCCGACCTGCCTTGAGGAGCGGATAGATTCTTGCCGTACGACGCGGGTCGGCAAACAGGCGATACATCAGTCGGTTGAACACGCCGCTGCGGGTGCCGAGCAGGGTGAGGCGGTGCAGGGCCTCGCTGCCGTGGTACCAGCGATCGCCGACTTGCAGGGCGAAACCCTGGTCCAGGTCGATACCCAGCTCGGCTAGCTCCCGGCGTGCTTCGCTGTCCTGCCGGGCATCGATCAATTCGAGTTCTCCGACGTCGCGGCGAACGCGCTGCCAGCGAACGTATCGACTGCAGATGGGGCATTCGCCGTCATACACCAGGCGCAGCCGGGAATGCGACGAGGGCTCGCTGCCTGTCGTTGCTTCAGGAGCGTTTGGCATCAAGCGTACTCACTCGTGAAATTTCCAGACGGAAGGGGCCATCCGTGCGGTCGGCGATAAGGAGTCCGATCTGCTGGATGTCGTTCGGCTCCAGGGGTGGGGCGTCTTGTATCAAGCGACCCCGGAACACCGCTTCGAAGGCGCTCCAAGGGAGTGCGATACGCTGCCATTCGTCACCCTGTGGCTGGAACACGGCGCGGTAGGCACCCCCGTCGGTGAGCTGAGGGGTATAGACACGCAGTTGGTAGCGGCGCCCATCCCCTCGCACCTCGACGCACAGCCCGGCATGGTCTCCCAATCGAAAGGGCTCGGGTGTGCGGCGAGCCGAGGCAAAGCCGCCGCCGTTGGTCAGCGTCATTTCTCCTGCGAAGACCACATATCCCGATTCGGCGTGCAGGGCGCTGTCTGACTGACCGCCCATGATACCGTCGTTGATGGGCCGCCAGCGCGTGGCTTCCTCCGTGTCGCTGAAATCGATCAGAATTGGCATCGTACGTTCATCCCTTGGCCTCTTTCCCCCAGCATGAAGGCTATGTGAGGTAGGGCCAAGCCGCTTCGCTTTAGTGACCGATAGCCAGGTGGTACCATCGCGCCCCATACGACAGCCACACCCCCGCCTGTCTCGCAGTCAACGCCCGGTACCCCGTCATGGAAATCAAAGTCAATTTTCTCGAGAATCTCAGACTTGAAGCCAAGTTTGACGATTTCACCGTCATCACCGATCAGCCCATCCGCTACAAGGGCGATGGCTCCGCGCCGAGTCCCTTCGACTATTTCCTGGCGTCTTCCGCGCTGTGTGCAGCCTACTTCGTGCGGGTGTACTGCAAGGCGCGGGATATCCCGACCGAGAACATCCGGCTTTCCCAGAACAATATCGTCGATCCCGAAAACCGCTATAACCAGATATTCAAGATCCAGGTCGAGCTGCCGGAAGATATCTCCGAGAAGGACCGCGAAGGCATCCTGCGCTCGATCGATCGCTGTACGGTCAAGAAGGTGGTGCAGACCGGTCCCGACTTCCAGATCGAGACCGTGGAGAACCTCGACGAGGACGCCCAGGCCCTGTTGATCGCCACGCCCGACGAGGCGGCCTACACCTGGATCGAGGGCAAGGACCTGCCGCTGGAGCAGACCATCGCCAATATGTCCGGGATCCTGGCGGACCTGGGCATGAAGATCGAGATCGCCTCGTGGCGCAACATCGTGCCGCACGTATGGTCGCTGCACATCCGCGATGCCGCTTCGCCGATGTGCTTTACCAACGGCAAGGGCGCCACCAAGGAGAGCGCGCTGTGCTCCGCGCTGGGCGAGTTCATCGAGCGTTTGAGCTGCAACTTCTTCTACAACGACCAGTTCTTCGGTGAAGAGATCGCCAATAGCGCCTTCGTTCACTACCCGAACGAGAAGTGGTTCCAGCCGGGCCCCAACGATGAGCTGCCCGAAGGCATCCTGGATGACTACTGCCTGGGCATCTACGACCCGGATGGCGAGCTGAGCGGCTCCAACCTGATCGACACCAATTCCGGCCGGGAAGACCGGGGCATCGTTGCCTTGCCTTTCGTGCGGCGCTCTGACGGCGAGACGGTGTATTTCCCCTCGAACCTGATCGAGAACCTCTACCTCAGCAACGGCATGAGTGCCGGCAATACGCTGCCTGAGGCGCAGGTACAGTGCCTCTCGGAAATCTTCGAGCGGGCGGTGAAGAAGCAGATTCTCGAAGACGAGCTGGCGCTGCCCGACGTGCCCCAGCACGTCCTTGAACAGTACCCCAGTATCCTCGAAGGCATTAACGCGCTGGAAGCCCAGGGCTTCCCCGTTCTGGTGAAGGACGCCTCGCTGGGCGGTCAGTTCCCGGTCATGTGCGTCACGCTGATGAACCCCAGAACCGGAGGTGTGTTCGCCTCGTTCGGGGCGCACCCGAGCTTCGAGGTGGCGCTGGAGCGCAGCCTGACCGAACTGCTGCAAGGCCGCAGCTTCGAAGGACTGAACGACGTGCCGCCGCCCACCTTCAACGGGCTTGCCGTTTCCGAGCCGAACAACTTCGTCGAGCACTTCATCGATTCGACCGGCGTGGTCTCCTGGCGCTTCTTCAGTGCCCAGCACGATTTCGACTTCTGCGAGTGGGATTTCTCCGGCAGCACGGCGGAAGAAGCGGCGACCCTGTTCGGTATCCTCGACGATATGAGCAAGGAAGTGTACGTGGCTTCCCACGACGATCTGGGCGCACCGGTATGCCGCATCCTGGTGCCGGGCTATTCCGAGGTGTACCCGGTCGACGATTTGATCTGGGACAACACCAACAAGGCGCTGGACTACCGGGAAGACATCCTCAACCTGCACGCCCTGGATGACGACCAGCTGGCCGACCTTCTGGAACGCCTGGAAGAGAGCCAGATCGACGACCATCTGGATGTCATCACGCTGATCGGTATCGAGTTTGACGAGAACACCGAATGGGGCCAGCTCACCATTCTCGAGCTGAAACTGTTGATCAACCTGGCCCTGCAGCAGCACGAAGAAGCACTCGAGCGTGTCGAGATGTTCCTGCAGTACAACGACAACACCGTCGAGCGTGGCCTGTTCTACCAGGCGGTGAACGCGGTGCTGGAAATCGTGCTCGACGACGAGCTGGAGCTCGACGACTATCTCTACAATCTGCGCCGCATGTTCGGCGAAGCGACCATGGAGGCGGTCGTCGGCTCAGTGGTCACCGGCGATGTTCGCTTCCATGGCCTGACGCCCACCAGCATGAAGCTGGAAGGCCTGGAAAAGCATCAACGCCTGATCGAGAGCTACAAGAAGCTGCACGCCCATCGTGCCAGAAGGGCAGGGGTCGCGGTTTAGGTGGATAGATGCCACGCTCGATAATCTAGCAACGCCCTGGGCCGGTCTCTGGCCCGGGGCGTTTTTAAATAGACATAGGCGAGGGTGGTCAGTGCTTTTCGGCCCTGGAGTCGCTATGAACGAATCGTTGTTATGATAACCGTGACGATACTTGTCGACGTGCAGAATGTTTATTACACGGTCAGGGACGCCTATAAAAGCAATTTTGACTATAACGCGTTCTGGCGAAAGGCGACCGCGGGTAGAAAGGTCGTTAAAGCCTATGCCTATGCGATTGATAAGGGCGACCAAAAGCAGCGCGAGTTTCAGAACATACTGCGGGCCATTGGTTTCGAGGTGAAGCTGAAGCCGTTTATCAAACGAGCGGACGGCTCCGCAAAAGGCGATTGGGATGTGGGCATCACACTCGATGCCATAGAATATGCCGAACACTCCGATGTCATCGTGTTGGTCTCGGGAGACGGAGACTTTGAGCTTCTGGTCGATAAAATACGTGCTGTGCACGGTAAAAAAGTCGAAGTCTACGGCGTGCCTCAGTTGACAGCCAATGCGCTGAAGAACGCGGCTGATGAGTTCATTTCCATCGACGAACGGCTTTTACTGGTTTGATTTTTCGACCGCTCGCCCTGGGCGCCTAGCAAAATCGATTTTGGCAAAAAGCCCGCCTAGAGAACGCCACATGACGATACGACCGTTTCGAGAAGCTGACCGTCAAGCCGTAATTGCGCTATGGCGTGTGTGCGGTCTGCTCCGCCCGTGGAACGATCCTGACAAGGACATCGACAGAAAGTTGGCGGTACAGCCCGGCTTGCTCATCGTTGTCGAGCAGGAAGGGCACCTCATCGCGACGGCAATGGCGGGTTACGATGGGCACCGTGGCTCCGTTTATTACCTGGCCGTCGATCCCAGCTATCAATACCAAGGCATCGGGCGGCGCTTGATGGAACGTATCGAAGAAACGCTGCACGCCCTGGGCTGCCCGAAGCTGAATATTCTGATTCGCACCTCGAACGAAGAGGTCTTGTCGTTCTACCGCAAGCTCGGCTATTCCGTGGATGAGGCAGTCAGCCTAGGCAAGCGATTGATCCCCGATGAGTGAAGCGTAGATTCGCGCAAAGAATCGAAGTACAGAGGAGGCTAGGGGCCCTGAATTGACTGTAACCCTCGGTAATTCTAAGGTGAGCATCACCCGGTCCGTGGCGTTGCGTTAGCGTCCCAGGCTATTCACAGGACGAAAAAGACGGTACGAACGGGGCGTTTCTCGTTACCCCCGCCACGATTAAGGTGCCATGGCTTCCAAACTGCTTTTATGGTTTATCCGACTACTGACGCTCTTCATGGTAGTGGTGAGCGTATTGCCGATGATTCCCAGCGGGCAGTGGTGGGTCAGGCTGTGGGATTTCCCACGGCTTCAGCTGGCTTGGGCGCTGCTCGTGCCCCTGGTACTGCTTGCGGTGCATGCGTGGTGGAAACGGCCTCGAAAAGAGCATGCTACGTGGTTGGTGATGCTCCTGGCGGCGGGTGCCTGGCAGCTGTCGCATATCCTGCCGTTTACGCCGGTTTGGTCAATAGAAGTGCCAGCCGCTGAGGCTCAGCCCGACGGGCCCGGGGTGGCGTTAAAGGTCATGACGGCGAACGTCACCTACACCAACGATCGCTATGCCGAGCTACTGTCACTGGTTCAGCGAGAGGATCCTGACCTTCTGCTACTGATTGAAATCGATAGTGAATGGGCCGACGGGTTGGCACCGCTTGATGAGCACTACGATTATCGCATCGGGGAGGTGCGTGGCGAGGGGCTGGGGATGGTGCTCTGGTCTCGTTTCCCGCTGTTGGAACAAGAGGTCAAGCACCTCGTCTCCGAACGCCGACCTTCGATTTTCACGACGCTGGATGTGCCGGGAATCGGCCCGGTACGTTATATCGGCACCCATCCGGTCCCGCCGGGGTTGCAGGACCGGATCGCCCATAACGATGAAACCTCCGAGCGCCGAGACAGCCGCGTCCGCGACGCGGAGCTGATGCTCGTTGCTCACCATGTTCAGGAGGACGCAGACAACCGCTGGATCGTCACCGGCGATTTCAATGACGTCGCGTGGTCCGATACGACCCTGCTGTTCAGTGACCTGACCGACCTGAAGGACCCGCGCCGCGGCCGAAGCCTGTTGAGCACCTACCATTCGCAGTATCCGCTATGGCGTTATCCTATCGACCATCTGTTTGTCTCAGACGGATTCCACCTGATCGATCTAAACCGATTGACGGTACCCGGCTCCGACCACTTCGCCATTACCGCGACCCTATCAGTGGCGAACGAGGACAACACGAAGCCGGAGGCCTCTGAAAAGAAAGAAGAGAAGGCCGAGGAAATGGTCGAGGAGGGTGCCGAAGACGCCGCCGAGCACGAGGTGAGCGCAACGCAGGAAGGCCAAAGCGGGCAAGAGTCGACCTCACCCAATTTCAATTGAGGCCGGCGGAAGAGGGGAGATGCGTGCATACGTCTGCCCTCCAGTGGATTGTGGATTTTCTGAAAGACCGAAATGTCCGCCAAAACCGAAGCCGTTGCCCAGAACGCATTGGCTGCGGTGCTTGCTTTCGCTGCGTTAAATCTCACACTTCCACATGGATAGTCCCCAGCGCAACACTGGCGTTGCTAGTTTCAGTGGCGAGCATTTGACCTAACGAGGAATAGAGACCGTTGGCGGTTGACTGGGCAAGCTTGCGGTCGAGCTTGATCATGCTTTCTTCCGCTTTGTTGAGTTCGCGGCGTGCCTCTTCATCCTTGTCGCTTAGCCGAGACTTAAGCTCATTGATCGCTTCTTTAAGGGCCTTTTTGGCCTCTACCAATATACCGCGTAACGCATCCTCACTCCCGCTCACCCTCAGGGTGCGGTTGTCTCTTTCTTGCGGGGGAGGGGCTAGTAGCGACTCATCCATACCTTCGCTGTTAGATACGCCTGGTTCGTCGTGTCCGTGCGGCTCGCCGCTTTTCTCGTCACCCGCCTCAGCGTTGGCTTCTGCTTCAATACTGGCCAGCTGCGCATTAGCGTCCTGAGTCTCGGCTTCAGCGCTGGCGCCTTCGCTTACTGCCTGCGGTGCGCTCGGGGCGCTCCTAGCAGGCTGGGCGGTAGTGACCGTTGGCGCGGATGTTTGGCCGACGTTGTTGCCGCCTGCACCGCTTAATTGTCGAGCCGCCACCCCAAGCTCCCGCGCGATACTCTTGAGTTCCTTGGCCATGGATTTAAGCTGTTCCGGCGATGCAAAGCGCATCATCGATTTCAGCGTCTCCAAGCGCTGTTTCAAGAAGCCGACTTTCTGCGAGGCACTCTGCAACGACGATTCCTTGGGGCTGGGCAGGGCCGCCAGTTGCTCAAACGCGTCCTTTTGCTTTCTGAGGCGCTTGACCATTGGATCTTCTGCAGAAGACATCGTAGCCAAACCATGGCCTTGGCCGACGATGCGCGGCGTCATCCGGTTGGATAGCGTATCGAGTCGTTTATTCAACGTAATAAAGTTGGAAAATCCGATTTTCACTGTCGTTCCCTCATTCACGTGGGAATAACCATCGGCCAATATTGCAAAAGCTTTAGTAAACCCACCGGCTAGGACATCGGGCTGTGCGTCTCCGCTCAAGCAAGTTTCTCTGATGTCACGTTGGCCCAGAATGTGGCCAGTGAGTCAGAAGTCGATGCGCTGCTTGATCAGGCGGTTTCCGCCGGCGCCAAGCTGGTCAAACCGGCCCACGCCGTTTTCTGGGGTGGCTACTCAGGATACTTTCAAGACCCGGAAGGGCATTACTGGGAAGTGGCTTACAACCCTTACCAAGACCTGACGTAATGCCGCTGGCTTGGACACCCCTACACCTTGCTAACGATCAGCGCTGCATTCACCCCACCAAACCCGAAGCCGTTGCACAGCACATGTTGGCTGCGATGTTCTCGCGGCGAGCCGCTGACGATATCCAGGTCATGCAGGTCCGCGTCGGGATTCTCCAGGTTCAGGGTAGGAGGCAGACGGTCATGCATCACCGACAGAGCGGAAAAGATGCTCTCCACACCGCCGGCGGCACCGAGCAGATGGCCGGTGGCCGATTTGGTCGCGGAAATCGGAATACCCGCGAGTGCATCGCCGAAGGCGTTGCGCAAAGAGGCGATCTCGGCCCGGTCGCCGACCGGCGTAGAGGTGGCGTGAGCGTTGATATGGTCGATCGCCTCGGGAGCTAGCCCCGCCATTCTTAGCGCTGCACGAATGGCCGCTGCCGCGCCGGCGCCATCTTCGGGGCCAGCGGTGATGTGGTGAGCATCCGCGCTGGTGCCATAGCCACTGAGGATGGCCAGCGGTGTTGCCCCGCGTGCCTCGGCGTGGGCCAGGGTTTCTAACACCAGCATCCCCGCGCCTTCCCCCATGACGAAGCCATTGCGTGCCTGGTCGAAGGGCCGCGAGGCCTTGGCAGGAGCGTCCTGCTCGGTAGAGAGCGCCTTCATGGCATGGAAGCTGGCCAGCGCGAGAGGGTCGATACAAGCTTCGGCGCCGCCTACCAGCGCTACGTCGGCCTCGCCGCTGCGTATCATGCGCATACCATCACCGATGGCTTGTACGCCAGCCGCGCAGGCCGTCACCGGCAGCCCAGCGGCCCCCTAAAGCCATAACGAATCGACACATTGCCCGCCGCCAGGTTGGCCAGGAACGCCGGCACGGTGAAAGGGGAGAGCCGGCGGTGGCCGCGTGTCGAGAGCGTATTCTGCGCCTGGGTGATGGTGGGGAAGCCACCGATGCCGGAGCCCACGATGGTTGCCGTGGCCAGGCGCTGTGCATCGCTCGAGGGGAACCAGTTGGCCTGGGTCAGCGCCTCTTCGGCAGCGGCCATCGCATAGAGGCTGAACAGCTCCATCTTGCGACGTTCCTTGACGTCGACCACATGGTCCGGATCGAAGCCGGCTTCCGGATCGTCGGCGATATCAGGCACCGAGCCCGCGACCTTGATCGGCAGCTCGCCGGTATCGAAGCGAGTGATCGAAGCAATGCCGGAGCGTCCGGCAAGTAGGCGATTCCAGCCTGCCTTGACGCCGCAACCAAGCGGGCTGATCATGCCCATGCCGGTGATGACGAGCGGTGATTGCATGGTAGTTTCCTGAACAGCTTAGGGTTGTGCCACGCTAGCACCGGGCGTTATATGATCAAGATAATATTCAGCGCGGGAGCGTGAGGTCGCTATGCCTTACTCGACGAACCACAAGGCCAAGTCGCGGGAGCGCATTCTCACGTCTGCCATCGAGCTGTTCAGTCGCAAGGGCTTCGAGAAGGTCTCCATCGGCCAGATCATGAAACTGGCGAAGATGACCCACGGCGCCTTCTACGCGCACTTTTCATCCAAGGAAGCGCTCTATCATGCCTCGGTGCGCGAAACCTTGGAGAGCAGTCGTGCGGCCCGGCTGGTGAAAGGGCCGCTCTCGGTGAAGCATCTGACGGAGCTGGTCACCAACTGCTGGAACCTCCAGGAGCTTGAACGCAAGCACAAGCCGGGGCCCGAGTCGGTGCTGTTTAACGAGATCGGCAACGAGAACGCCGAGATCCGAACACTCTTCGAAGCCTCCTACCTGCGCATGAGAAAAATGCTTGAAACCCGTCTCATCGCCCTGAGCCGCCTCAAGAAACTGCCCTTCGAACCCGACCGCGAGGTCATCGTCGATAAATCCCGCGCCATTCTCGCCTCCCTGGTGGGCGCCGTAGCCATCGCCAAGAGCCTGCCCGGCGAGCAGGAACGTCAGCACATCCTCAACGCTGCCCAGCGCAACATTTTGCAGATGCTTGGCGTCAGTGAGAGCGAACTGGAAAGCATGCTGAATGCGGAAGGGTAGGAACGATATTGACGGCTAGGGGCGGTAGCGGGCCGGATCGAGGTCTTGGGACCTTGTTCGTCGCCTTGGGGATCTTGAACCCGTGCCAGGTAATTTAGGTGAGCAATGTTCATGTCAATTGACTACCGCTGGCTTTACGACATCGTACGACGGCGGTTTGAGTCCGACGAAGCCCTGGAAGCCTTCCTGCCCAAGGCGCTTACCCCTGAAGAGCTGAAGCAGAAGGGGGATGATCGTTACCTTTCCGCCATGAGCCAGCGGGTATTCCGGGCTGGGATGCAGCATTCGGTAGTCGATGCCAAGTGGCCTGCCTTTGAAGAAGCGTTCTGGGGCTTTGTGCCCGAGACACTGGTACTGCTCAGCCCTGAACAGATCGACGGTTATATGAAGAACGACCGAATCATCCGCCACCGCACCAAATTGCAGACCATCCCCAAGAACGCCCAGTTCATTCTGGATATTCACCAGGAGCAGGGCAGTAGTTTCGGCGAGTTCATTGCCAGCTGGCCGAGCGGTGACATTGTCGGCCTGTGGCGTTTACTGGCCAAGCGCGGCGCTCGCCTGGGCGGGCGCTCGGCTGCGGCATTTTTACGCTTGGCCGGAAAGGATACGTTCTTGTTGACCAGCGATGTGGTCGCTCGCCTGATTGCTGCAGGCATCGTTGACCAAACCCCTACCAGTCAGCGTGACCTGCAAGTCGTACAGGGCGCGTTCAATGAGTTGCAGCAGCGTTCGGGAAGGCCGTTGTGTCAGCTATCGGCCATGCTGTCTTTGAGTATCAACCCAAGGTTTTGAGGCACGCGGCTCAGTGGCCAAGGCGTCGAGAAGGATCAGAAGTAGATCTCGCCCCGCATCGACCCCAGCTACGGCTCCAACTTTCTGCTACGCGCCATCGCCAAGGAGTAAGCCACAGACGGTGGCGAAGAGTGAATGATCGACCGCTTCGCGAAAGGCTGGGTCAAGGTCATGGTGAACGACCGCTTCGACCTGCACCGCTGAACGACAGGGCCGCGGTAGTAACGCGGGCTATCGGCAGAAATAAACACCGAGGGCGGGATAACCCCTCGGTTTTTTTTGTGTTCGCATCATGCTTTGGTTGACGTTGCTCTCAACGTTACGCCCGGTTACGGTATGGAAAAAGCCGCCTAAGACGGCTTAGGACATCACAGGGTACGCAGGGACTGCCGCACAAGGGAGGATGCAACTCATCGTCCATTCTGCCAGCAGGGGCGGTAGCGTGCCCCGACTCCCCAACTCCCCGCCAGACGAAATCAGTCCTATTTACATTTTCCAGTAACTTACTGAATTCAAATAGTTTCGACCGTGCATGGTATTCTTTGACAATGGATTGATGCAGAAGAGATAACCCATGCGCCATGAAGGCAAACTCACCGAGTGGAACGACGCCAAGGGTTTCGGATTCATCACGCCAGTCGCTGGTGGCCCTCGCGTGTTCGTCCACATCAGCGCCTTTCCCCGCGATGGGCGCCGCCCAAGAATCAACGAGCCGATTACCTACCACCTGGCAAAAGACAGCCAGAACAGACCGAGAGCCCAGAACGCGGGCTACGTAAAAGCGGCACGTCATATATCCCCGCGCTCCAGAGGGTTGATGACGGCATGCAGTGTAGCCGCTGCGTTCTTCGCGCTCCTGGCAGCCCTGAGCGCTGCCGGCCACGTGCCAATGCAGCTCCTGGCGGCATACGCGCTGTTGAGCGTGATCACCTTCGCCATGTACGGCATCGACAAAGCCGCAGCAGGGAAGGGCAGTAGGCGCACACCGGAAGCCACGCTGCTCTTCGCAGGATTGATCGGTGGATGGCCCGGCGCGCTGGTGGCGCAGCGGCTGTTTCGGCACAAAACCAAGAAGCAGCCATTTCAGGCCATATTTTGGTGTGGGGTGGCGGTGAATTGTGGGGTGGTTGGGTGGCTGGTTTATACAGGAGAGGCTGTGAGAGTTTGGGTTAGTTTTGGGATCGGTTAATTGTAACTAGGGCTATTGTGCAAAAGGTACTCGGCTACATACCAGCATATTAGGTAAGCCGCAAACAGGATATTGGAGCCGGCAAAGCACGCACGTACGCGAATTCTGCATAAGTGGCCGAGCTATACTTAGGCGTTTGAAAAATCAACGAGTTGGAAGAAATGAAGCGCGTCAGATAATATTGTTGAACGCGCAGGATGCTCATTGAATATCAGGACGTGCAGTCCAATCACTGTTAAGTAGGTACAAGGATGGCACACACTTTTTATTCGGTCAGAACCGGGAAGAACAAAAACACTGAGGGTTTTGAGTTTCCAGAGTTTCTGGGTCTCTTCTTCAGAGCATTCCAGAATTTCCGAGAGGGCGGCTATTTTGACGAGTATCTAGGTACGGCCTGTGTTGATATGGGGCCAGTCCCGGGGAAGGTTCCAGATGTAGAGTTGGATATCCTTTTAAAAGTGAGGAAGAACGGTATCTGGCCTATTGCAAGTAATCTGCCAGATCTAGGCGAGGATGATGTTTTCGATCTTATCGAGTATCTCTATCAAAATGTTTCCAAGCCAATAGACGGCACCTACCACGATTTTGCGGGTTGCGGCATGCACTGGGAAACGTTCAATAAATCTGAAGGTCAGGCTGAATTTGCCCAAAGCATGAATGAGTTATTGGCCTTGTATAAAGGGTCGTTTGAGCTTTCGCCACAAGGTGAAATATTGCACAAGCCTGAAAAAGGCTTTGAGCCAATTTTCGAAGCAGATGTTCCCTCCAATGACGACAATATAATGTCGAGGGTAAGCTCCGCTGTATTGAGATATCGCAGGCATGGCTCGACCATTGATGATAGGCGTCAGGCCGTTCGGGATTTGGCCGATGTGTTGGAGTATTTAAGGCCGCAGGTTAAATCTGTCCTCACAAAACAAGATGAAAAGGATCTTTTTAACCTGGCCAATAATTTTGGGATTCGTCATCACAACGATCAACAGAAAACGGGCTATGACGCGGCATTATGGCTGAGTTGGATGTTTTACTACTATTTGTCAACGATTCATGTGCTGCTTCGTAAGCTGGGGCATGATTCACTTAACCAGTAGGTGAAGCCGACCGGTACTACGCTGCGCTCCGTCCCGGCGGCTTACCTTGGCGTTAGTTGCCAGATAGGGTCAGAGATAGTGGTAGAAAGAATATACTTTAATCACATCAAGGAAAAGACTGACGGCTACTTTCTGGAGTATTCGCCGCCTGTCGGTTCAATTCCTTTTGCTTCTCTCACTGTGACATATGTTTCGGACATTACGGCTGAGAGGGCAGCCACAGACTTGGAAGATCTAACCAAAGAATGGATCACTCGGTATCCAGTGCCTGTCATGGCTAGCGCATTTGATAGACAAGGAGATCTTGTAGATCTTGAAAGCGTCCGCCCTATCAGCCACCTGATCACTACTATGGAGAAAGGTAAGCCGCGCCACAGATGGGATCTGTTTAAAGACGAAGAATTTCCAGAGGCACTGAAAGATCCGGAGTATTTAATACAAATTTATTCCGACTTGAATTACAGAACCCAGAGCGAAGTTAGTGCCCAGGCACGAGAAAATATGAAGCCAATACGAACAGCCAGACGGTTGTTGATAGTCTGGTCTGTCTTTGTACCGCTAGTTATTGCACTGCTTGAGTTCTTTAGTCCCGTGTGGCTTTCGGTAATTGCTCTGGCTTATAGTTTCTGGAAAGCCTACCAGCAGTGGTTAAAAATGACCGGCCGGAAGAAAAAATCAGATAGAGAGATCGAACGAGAAGAGGACGCCCGTTTGAAAGAGCACCATCACTATCACTGCAAGCTAAATCCTGATGGCTTTTTGAAACTGAAAATTGACAACCTCAGAAAAATGGAAGAAGACCAAATACAGCAGGAATATGATTCAATATCCAGCAGTAACTAACCAGTGCAGGTTGTCGGACAGGTACTCCGCTGCGCTACGTACCTGCCGCAACTGCAGGCGTTACATGGCTATTCGCATATTTACTCGCACTTATAGAATTTAAGGAAAAACGTTGTCATATCGAGGAGATGGAGAGCGCCCGCGTGCTGATCCAGCTGCATGCCGTGGCGGCCGATCCCTCGTCGCTGGCGAGCTGGGTGCAGCATTTCGGCGTTAGCCTGGCGGAAGGGGGCACGGCGCTGTTCGGCCTGCCCCGTGCTTACCGTAGCGATGCGCAGCGCGGCCTGGAAACTGGCTGAACAAATACTTATTGTCCAGAAGCCAGCCGCCGCCGTTTGAGAAGCTCATTGGTGATATTGCATGGGCCTGTTCACGCCGCATCAACATTCAGCATCGCAAAGCTACGCATTAACCATGAGTCAATTAAAGCGATCGGTACAAAGCCCCTGAGCCAGTCACCTGCCTCAGGGGCTTTGCATTTCTATCACCTGATCACTTCGCCGCCAGCCCCACGCTCACCTTCGACCGGTTCGGCCGCCCAATCGCTTGGGTGATCCAGGTGCCGGTTCCCGCCAGTTTGTTCAGATCGATTCCCGTTTCGATGCCTAACCCATCCAGCAGATACACCACGTCTTCACTGGCTACGTTGCCGGAGGCGCCCTTGGCGTAGGGGCAGCCGCCGAGGCCGGCGACGGAGCTGTCGATGACCGCGATGCCTTCTTCCAGCACGGCGTAGAGATTGGCGATTGCCTGGCCGTAGGTGTCGTGGAAATGGGCGGCGAGCTTGTTCATGGGGATGTCGCGGCTCACGGCTTCGATCATGCGCTTGGCCTTGAGCGGGGTGCCGGTACCGATGGTGTCACCCAGCGAGACTTCATAGCAGCCCATCTCAAATAGCGCCTTGGAGACCTCGGCGACCTTGGCCGGGGCGATCTCGCCTTCGTAGGGGCAGCCGAGCACGCAGGAGACGTAGCCGCGTACGCGCACATTGGCTTCTTTGGCGCGTTCCAGCACCGGGGCGAAGCGCTCCAGGGATTCGGCGAGGGAGCAGTTGATGTTCTTTTGCGAGAAGGCTTCGCTCGCCGCGCCGAATACCGCCACTTCCTCCACGCCGCAATCCAATGCCGCTTCCAGCCCCTTGAGGTTGGGGGTGAGGGCGGCGTAGGTCACGCCGTTGCGGCGCGTGAGGCCGGTCATTACCTCGCGGTGGTCGGCCATTTGCGGCACCCACTTGGGCGAGACGAAGCTGGCCGCTTCGATGTATTTGATGCCAGCGGCGCCCAGGCGGTCGATCAGTTCCAGTTTGGTGGCCGTGTCGATCGGGTTGGGTTCGTTCTGTAGCCCGTCGCGGGGGCCGACCTCGACCAGGCGAACGGATTTGGGGAATGCCATGGGGGCTCCTGGAAATATTTGATACCAGTGGATCCTGACAATCGCGCAGAAATCTGCGCTCCTACACCTTCTTTTCTATAATTTTGGCTACCTGCCAATCGCGCAGCACAGTCGGGACGCCGAACCGTGCGCTCCTACACCTTCTTTTCTTGGATACCTGCCAATCGCGCAGCAATTAGTCGGGACGCCGAACCGTGCGCTCCTACATCGTTTTACCTATCACTCGGCATACTTATCTGCCGCCACATCATTTTTCTCCAGCCAGCCATGGATATACACCCGGCTAACGATGACCATCGTCAGAACGGTGATTGGCCCCGCAAGGAGTAGCCCCAACAATCCGCCGATCAAGCTGAGCCAGAACTGCACGACGATCAGCAGGGCGGGTGGGATCTGCACCGCCTTTTTCTGGATATACGGCGTCACGAGATAGCTTTCGATGAACTGCACCAGCACGAACAGAATGGCTACGTACATGAGTTCCGCGTAGCCGACGGTGAAGCCAACCAGCAGGGCGGGAATGGCGGAGAGTATCGGGCCCAGGTAAGGGATGAACGCCAGTGCCCCTGCCAGCAACCCCAGAGAAAGGGCCAGGGGGATACCGATGATCCAGAGGCCGATGCCCGTGATCACCCCGATGACCAGCATCGAGGCGAGCCGGCCCAGGAGCCACCAGCTCATCTTGTCGCCAATGGCGGCCAGGTGGTTCGAGGCGGCGTCGCGATGCTCGGGGAATACGAGCTGCACCAATCCACGGCGATAGGTCCAGGGTTCGAAGGCGACGTACAGCCCCACGAATAGGATCACGATCAGGTTGGTCAGCGCGCCTAACGTGGTCGAAAAGACCGACGTCATCCTGAAGATAAAGTTGCCGAGCGCCCC
This sequence comes from Litchfieldella xinjiangensis, assembly GCF_000759345.1. Lineage (GTDB taxonomy): Bacteria > Pseudomonadota > Gammaproteobacteria > Pseudomonadales > Halomonadaceae > Litchfieldella_A > Litchfieldella_A xinjiangensis. The sequence goes on along the minus strand of NZ_JPZL01000001.1, from coordinate 444,378 downwards.
TTGGATCGATTGGCCCTCTTCCATCTGGCTGAGTAGTTGTTCTCCCATCGGCCAGTTACGGATTTGGCTCTCCAGCGCATCCAGCGATCCGGGGATGATCTCGGTGAACTGCTGGGATTGCTGGGCGATATTGGACGAGAAATTGAGGCTGAATAGCGCCGTCAGGATGATCAGGAGCAACAGCACAAGGGCCAATGCCCAACGGTAGCTCAGGAAGCTGTGGCGGTGAATGAAGTTAGAAGGGATATACAGGAACAGGGCGAGCAATAGCCCGACCATGCTCATCAGTATGATCTCGAGCCCTGACCACACGAACCACGTCAACAGCATGGCCGAGCCAACGATGCCTACGGCGATCCATACCTTGCGGGCAAATACATTATACGGCGGATCGCTGCTAGGTGGCGGCATGCCTCACTCCTTTGAGGTTAGGATTCCAATGCGCCTCACTATAGTTGGCCACGCTCGCGCTCGCTTGCGAATGGCAAAGCACAGGTCACTGCGCAACATTCTGACGTGGCCCAGACCAGCAGGGCTAATATAGGCGCGCAGATTTTCTGCTCGGTAGCGGCGCATACGGCTCCCCCCTCGCGCAGAAAATCTGCGCTCCTACAACCCCAGCGAGTGATTCAAGCCACACTATTGCTTCACATTGAATTCCAGCAGCACGTCCCCTTGGCCCACCGTATCGCCGGCAGCGAAGTGGAAGCTTTCCACGTGTCCGTCTGCGGGGGCGCTCAGGGTGTGCTCCATCTTCATCGCTTCCATGACCATCAGCGGCATGCCTTTCTCGACCGGGGTGCCGGGTTCGACGAGTAGCGCCACCACGGTGCCGTGCATGGGCGCGGTGAGGGTCGATTCGGCTTCGTGGTGGCCGTGGTCGACGGCGTCCAGGCGGCGCCAGGTGAGCCGAGTTTCGCCCTGGGCGTCGGTCATCACGATGTCGTGGCCCTGGGCGGTGCGTTCCAGCCGGGCCTGCACGCGCTTGCGGTAGCCTTCGAGCGTGATCGCCACGGCGTCGCCGCTCAGTCGCGCCAATCGGCCTTCGAGGGGGGTGTCACCGAGAATGAGCCGCCAGGGGGCGTCCACGCCGTCGCGCTGGGCGTCGACGGTGACGATGCTATCCGACGTTTCATCATCGGACGCTTCGCCGGGCGGGCACAGCGCGACCCGGATGCGATGCGGGGCGTTGAGCCGGAAGCCGTCATGCCGGTTCCATGGAGAGCGGTGCCATGAAGCGTCTTCCCGTGGCGCGCGGCTGTCCTGCTCGCGACCCAGCTGTTCCAGAGCAACCAGTGCGGCGGCGGCGTAATCGTCGTTGCGGTACTGCTTGGCCGCGAATAGCTCATCGTGATGGTGTTCGATGAAGCGGGTATCCAGCTCGGCAGCCTGGAAGGCGGGGTGACTGGCCAGCCGCTGCAGGAAGCCGCGGTTGGTGACCACGCCCTGCACGTCGAGCGCGGCGAGTGCCCGGTTGAGGGTGGCCAGCGCCTGGGCGCGGTCGTCGCCGTGCACGATCAGCTTGGCAAGCATCGGGTCGTAGTGCATCGAGACCGTATCACCGCTGTCCACGCCGCTATCCAGCCGGACCTTGTCGGCGTTCAGCCCGGCGCCGAGCAGGTCGAGGTCGAAGCGTTCCAGCGTGCCGGTGGCGGGCAGGAAATCGTGCTCCGGGTCTTCGGCGTACAGGCGCGCTTCGAAGCTGTGGCCGGTGAGGGTCAGTTCGTTCTGGGCCAGCGGAAGTGGCTCGCCCATGGCCACGCGCAGCTGCCACTCGACCAGGTCCTGGCCGGTGATCATCTCGGTGACAGGGTGCTCCACCTGCAGGCGGGTATTCATCTCCATGAAGTAGAAGCGGCCATCCGCATCTAACAAAAACTCGACGGTGCCGGCACCCACGTAGCCGATCTCCTGGGCGGCACGCACGGCGGCCTCGCCCATTTCGCGGCGCAGCTCGGCGGTCATGCCGGGGGCGGGGGCTTCCTCGAGCACCTTCTGATGGCGGCGCTGCACGGAGCAGTCACGCTCGAACAGGTACACGCCGTTGCCGTGGGCATCGCAGAAGACCTGTACTTCGACGTGGCGCGGCTGGGTCAGGTACTTCTCGATCAGCATGCGGTCGTCGTTGAAGGCGGCGCGGGATTCGCGGCGGCAGCCGTCCAGCGCGGCCTGGAACTGGTCGGGCGCCTCGACCACGCGCATGCCCTTGCCGCCGCCCCCGGCGCTGGCCTTGAGCAGCACCGGGTAGCCGATGGCATCGGCTTCGCGCTTGAGCAGGTCGTCCGTCTGGTCGTCGCCGTGGTAGCCCGGCACCAGCGGCACGCCGGCGTTGGCCATGCGGGCCTTGGCGGCGGACTTGTCGCCCATGGCGGCAATCGCCGAGGCGGGCGGCCCGATGAAGACGATGCCGGCCTTCGCACAGGCCTCGACGAACTCGGCGTTTTCTGAGAGAAAGCCGTAGCCGGGGTGAACGGCGCCGGCACCACTGCGCTTGGCGGCGTCGAGCACGGCCGCCACGTTCAGGTAGCTTTCACGGGCGGCAGCAGGGCCGATGCGAATCGCTTCGTCGGCCTCGCGCACGTGGCGAGCGTTGGCATCGGCATCGGAGTAGACCGCCACGGTGGCCAGGCCCATGTGCCGCGCGGTGCGCATTACGCGGCAGGCAATCTCGCCGCGGTTGGCCACCAGGACCTTGGTGAAACGGGCCGTATCGATTGGCTGGCTCATCGCGGATTCCTTGTATCGTGGTTCCAGCGCGGGGCGCGCTTGTCGAAGAAGGCGGCAAGGCCCTCCTGGCCTTCATCGCTCACGCGCAGTTCGCTGATCACCTGACAGCAGCGTTCGCGGGTGGCCTCGGAATCCGGGTCACGGGCGACCTCGGCAAGCAGTGCCTTGGTGGCCCGGCTGGCCTGGGGCGAGGTAGCCAGCAGGCTGTCGAGTACGCTGTCGGTTTCGCGGTCCAGGTGGCCGCTTTCCACCACGCGATGCACCAGGCCGAGTTCCAGGGCCTGGGCCGCTTCGATGACTTCGGCCGTCAGAGCGTAGCGGCGCATCTGGCGGACGCCGATGGCGCGCTGCACGTAGGGGCTGATGACTGCCGGCGACAGGCCGATCTTGACTTCGGAAAGGCAGAATTTGGCTTTCTCGGAGGCGATGACGATGTCGCAGCAGGCGGCGAGGCCCACGGCGCCGCCGAACGCCGCGCCCTGTACCTGGCACAGCGTGGGGCAGGGCAGGGTGTCGAGGCCGTGCATGAGCCGTGAAAGCTCGCGTGAGTCGGCGAGGTTATCGTCGAAGCTGTAGTCGAGCATGCGCTTCATCCAGCCGAGGTCGGCCCCGGCGGAAAAGTGCTTGCCATGGGAGCCGAGCACCAGCGCACGGACGTTGCCGCGTTCGGCGGCGTCCCGGACGCGGTCGAGATGGGTGTTGAGTTCGGCGATCAGCGCGTCGTCGAAGGCGTTATGCACGTCAGGCTTGTCGAGCGTCAGCCAGGCGACGCCGCGATCGTCGATGGTCAAATGGGCATGGTGCTGTGAGTCGGTCATGTCGGTCTCACTTGTCGTATTCGTCTGGCTAATTCTGTAATCGTGAATACCTTCCAATCGCGCAGAAAAATCTGCGCTCCTACAGGCGTTTTCCTGTCTCGCTGAACCTGTCAATTGTGCAGCGATTAGTCCCCACCATGGGGGCCTACAGGCAATCATTTGCCGGCTGTGGCTGTGGCTGTGGCTGTGGCTGTTGGGTTTTGTGGGAGCGCAGATCTTTCTGCGCGATGGCCGAGTCACCATTGCCACCCAAGCCGGCTGTCTCGCCTACATCCGGAACACGCCGAATCTGGTTTCTTCAATCTCTGCGTTCATTGCCGCCGACAGGGCCAGGCCCAGTACATCGCGGGTCTGCAGCGGGTCGATCACGCCGTCATCCCACAGCCGCGCGCTGGCGTAGTAGGGGTGGCCCTGGTGCTCGTACTGATCGCGGGTGGGTTTCTTGAAGGCGTCTTCGTCCTCGGCGCTCCATGCCTGGCCGTCGCGTTCGTACTGCTCGCGCTTGACCTGGGCCAGCACGTTGGCGGCTTGTTCGCCGCCCATGACCGAGATGCGCGCGTTGGGCCACATGAACAGGAGATTGGGGTCATAGGCGCGGCCGCACATGCCGTAGTTGCCGGCGCCGAAGCTGCCGCCGATGAGCACGGTGAACTTGGGCACCTTGGCACAGGCCACGGCGGTAACCAGCTTGGCGCCGTGCTTGGCGATACCTTCATGCTCGTACTTGGAGCCGACCATGAAGCCGGTGATGTTCTGCAGGAACAGCAGCGGGATCTTGCGCTGGGCGCAGAGTTCGATGAAATGCGCTCCCTTCACGGCGGATTCCGAGAACAGCACGCCGTTGTTGGCGACGATGCCCACCGGGTGACCGTGCAGGTGGGCGAAGCCGGTGACCAGGGTGTCGCCGTAGTAGCGCTTGAATTCGTCGAACTCGGAGCCGTCGACGAGACGGCCGATTACCTCGCGCACGTCATAGGGCTTCTTGAGGTCGGTACCGACGATGCCGTAGATCTCGCTGGGGTCGAGCTGTGGCGGCCTCGATTCCTTGAGTGCCAGTTGGCCTCGCTTCTGCCAGTTGAGGTTGGCGACACAGCGCCGCGCCAGTTGCAGGGCGTGGGCGTCGTTGTCGGCGTAGTGGTCGGCCACACCGCTGATCCTGGCGTGTACATCGGCGCCACCCAGCGCTTCGGCGCTGATGCTCTCGCCGGTAGCCGCTTTCACCAGAGGCGGGCCGCCGAGGAAAATGGTGCCCTGTTCACGCACGATGATCGATTCGTCGGCCATGGCGGGGACGTAGGCGCCGCCGGCGGTACACGAGCCCATCACCACCGCGATCTGGGGAATGCCTTCGGCCGAGAGCGTGGCCTGGTTGTAGAAGATGCGCCCGAAGTGGTCGCGGTCGGGGAACACTTCATCCTGGTGGGGCAGGTGGGCGCCACCGGAATCGACCAGGTAGATGCACGGCAGGCGATGCTTGCGGGCGATTTCCTGGGCGCGCAGGTGCTTCTTCACCGTGAGAGGATGGTAGGTGCCGCCCTTGACGGTGGCGTCGTTGGCGACGATGACGCACTCCACACCCGAGACACGGCCGATGCCGGTCACGATACCCGCGGCGGGCACCGGGCCGTCGTAGACCTCATGCGCGGCCAGCGCCGAAAGCTCGAGAAACGGCGAGCCCTCGTCGAGCAGATGATCGATACGATCGCGCACGAACAACTTGCCGCGCGATTCGTGGCGGGCCCGCGCCTTCTCGCCGCCACCCTGGGCAATCGCCGCGGTCAGTTCGCGCAGCTTGCCCACTTCGGCACGCATGGCGTCGGCGTTGGCCTGGAAGGCCTCGCTGCGCGGGTTGATGTGTGTGGTTATGGTAGCCATTGGGGCCTCTTGTTCTTCAGACTCTGAAAATAGGCGAGCGCAGCCATTTTCATTCGGATTCGGCGAAAATTTCTCGACCGATCAACATCCGCCGAATCTCGCTCGTTCCAGCGCCGATCTCGTAGAGTTTGGCGTCGCGCAGCAGGCGCCCGGTGGGGTATTCGTTGATATAGCCATTGCCGCCAAGCAACTGGATGGCGTCCAGCGCCACCTGGGTGGCCTTCTCGGCGCAGTAGAGGATCACCCCGGCGGCATCCTTGCGTGAGGTACGGCCGCGGTCGCAGGCAGCGGCCACCGTATAGAGGTAGGCGCGGCAGGCGTTCAGGGTGGTGTACATGTCGGCGACCTTGCCCTGCACCAACTGGAACTCGCCGATCGACTGGCCGAACTGCTTGCGCTCGTGCAGGTAGGGCACCACGACGTCCATGGCGGCCTGCATGATGCCGATGGGGCCGGCGGCGAGCACAGTGCGCTCGTAATCCAGCCCGCTCATCAGCACCCGTACGCCCTTGCCTTCCTCGCCCAGCACGTTCTCGGCCGGCACCTCGCAATCCTGGAAGACCAGCTCGCAGGTGTTGGAACCGCGCATGCCCAGCTTGTCGAGCTTCTGGGCGGTGGAGAACCCGGGAAAGTCCCTCTCGATCAGAAACGCGGTAATCCCCTTGGAGCCGGCGGCAGGGTCGGTCTTGGCGTAGACCACCAGCACGTGGGCATCCGGGCCGTTGGTGATCCACATCTTGTTGCCGTTGAGCACGTAGCGGTCGCCGCGCTTCTCGGCACGCAGCTTCATCGAGACCACATCCGACCCGGCGCCGGGCTCGGACATCGCCAATGCGCCGACATGCTCGCCGCTGATCAGCCTGGGCAGGTATTTCTCTTTCTGTGCGTCGTTGCCGTTGAGCTTGATCTGGTTCACGCACAGGTTGGAGTGGGCGCCGTAGGAAAGCCCTACCGAGGCGCTGGCCCGGGAGATCTCCTCCATGGCGATGCAGTGGGCAAGATAGCCCATGTCGCTGCCGCCGTACGCTTCCGGTGCGGTGATGCCGAGCAGCCCCATGTCGCCAAACTTCTGCCACAGTGCGTTGGGGAATTCATTGTTGGCATCGATCTCGGCGGCCCGCGGGGCGATCTCGTCGCGGGCGAAGGCGTTGACCTGCTCGCGCAGCATGACCAGCGTCTCGTCGAGGCCGAAGTCGAGCGGGGTGAAAGGCGTTTGCATGGTGGGCTCCCGTTCCTGTCCGGCGGTGGCGTTCGCATCGGGTGTTGCGGACGCCACCGTCAGGCTCATCGCTTCGTTTGGCGGATGGCTCAAGACTAGGGCAGCTTTACGTTAACGTAAAGTGCAGGTGAGGAGCTTTCGACGAATGGTTGAGATCCTCAACTGTGGCTCAGCCGGTGAGCCACAGGATCAACTGGTGGTAGAGCGGGATCGCGACGATGACGTTGAGCGGGAAGGTGAATCCGAGCGAGGCGAGCATGGCCAGCCCGATGTTGGCTTCGGGAATCGCGGTACGCATGGCGGCGGGGGCGGCGATGTAGGAGGCACTGGCGGCCAGGGCGGTCAGTATCAACAGCGAACCGGTCGGCAGGCCCAGTGCCAGGCCAACCCCGAGCCCGGCCATGGCCAACGCCGGCGGCGCGAGCAGGGCGAAGGTCAGCAGGCGCCAATGCCGCCACGGAATGGGGCGCAGGGTCTCGGCGGCGGTCAGGCCCATTTCGAGCAGGAACAGGGCCAGCACGGCATGGAATGCGCCGGTGAGCAGATCGGTGACCGCAGCGCCTTCCTGAGGGCCATACATGGCGCCGATCACCACGCCACCGGCAAGCAGGATCACGCCCCGGTTGGTCAGGGTTTCATGCCACAGCCCCGGCATCGCCTCGCTGGAGTGCGCGCCCTTGTAACGACGGTAAATGGCGATGGCCACCATGATGGCGGGCAGTTCCATCATCACCAGGTAGAGGGTGACTTCGGCGCCGATATCCAGCCCGCGCCCCTCGGCGAAGGCCAAGGCTACCGCAAACGTACCCGCGCTCACCGAGCCGTAATGCGCGGCAATACTGGCACTATCCGCCGGGGAAAGGCGTATGACCTTGCGCAGGATCGGCATCAGGGCCAGGGGAATCAAGCCGCCCAGCGCCGCGACGGCGGCAAGCTCCGGAATCAGCGAGAGGCTCAGGTTACCGTACAGGGCCATGCCGCCCTTGAGCCCGATGGTCAGCATCAGCAGCAGGCTCAGCGTATCGTAGGCGGCCTTGGGAATGGTCAGGTCGGACTTGACGACCCCGGCCAGCAGGCCGAGCAGGAAGAACATCACGACGATATCAGGCATGCACGTCTCGCAGTCAAAGGAATCAGGGCCGTGGGCTGGGAACGGCAGCGATTGTGCTGACACAGCGGTATTGATTCCAATAACATGTTGGCGAAGCAGTTATAGATAATGGTCTATGCATGGCTGAATTGAACGTGCGTCATCTCACGTTTCGCCTGTTGCAGGTCTACGTGACGGTGGTACGAAGTGGCTCGGTGAGTGAAGCGGCCCGCCAACTACACCTCACCCAGCCGACGGTGTCCCAACAGTTGAAACGCTTGGGCGAAGCGGTGGGGGAGCCGCTGCTCGAAAACCAGCGGGGACGTCTCGTGCCCACTGAAGCGGGCCGCGAGCTGTACCGAGCCAGTCGTGAAGTGCTGGGACGGTTCGAGGATTTCGACGAATACCTCACTGCCCTGCGTGGCGGTGAGCGCGGGCGCTTCAGCATTGCCCTGGTCAATACTGCCCAATACGTTCTTCCCCGTTTGCTGGGGCCGTATAGTCAGGCGCATCCCGAGGTCGAAGTCACCGTGCACTTCGGCAATCGGCGGCAGATGCTGACGCGCTTCGAGCGCCAGGAAGACGATCTTTATGTGTTCAGCCATCCGCCGCCGCTGACCCACGCCATGGCGGGGCGTTTTCTGCGCAACCCGTTGGTGGTGGTGGCACCTGTGGGGCATGCATTGGCCGGGCGTGAGCGTATCGCCATGAGCGAATTGCTTCACGAGCGATTTCTGTTGCGAGAGCCCGGCTCGGCCACACGCATGCTGTTCGACAATTGGCTGCATGAGCAGGGACGGGTACTTGGCCCGACCTTGCAGATGGCTAGTAACGAGGCGATTCGTATCGGCGTGGCATCGGGCATGGGCCTGGCAGTGCTCTCGGAGCATGTTTTGCCGCCTGAGCATCCCGATCTGGTGATCCTGCCTGTGGAGGGCCTACCCCTGGAAAGCCATTGGCAGTTCATCGTGCGCCGGGACCGACGCTTGCCCCATGCGGCCCAGGGCTTTCTGCGCTTTGCTTCTGAGCATCTGGATAAGTGTGTCGAGACTCGTTTTCTGTGCAACGAGCTCGACACCTTGTTGGAGGGACTCAGTCGGCATTGGGAAAGAACAGCTGCTGGCCCTTGAGCTCGTAATCGGCGATGGCCTGCTGGCCTTCCTCGGAAAGCAGCCATTCGTGCCACTGTTCGGCCAGGTCGTGCTTGAGGTGCGGGTGGCGCTCCTCGCTGAGCAACAGGCTGCCGTACTGGTTGAACAGCGCTTCGTCGCCAGCGTACAGCAGTTCGAGATCCTGGCGGTTGTCGAAGGCGATCCAAGTGGCGCGATCGGCAAAGACGTAGGCATTCATCCCGGCTGCGGTATTCAGAGTAGGGCCCATGCCACTGCCGAGCTCACGATACCAACTCACCGAGGCCTCGACACCTGCCTCCTGCCACTGACGCTGCTCGGCCCGGTGAGTCCCGCTGTCATCACCGCGTGAGGCAAACGGCGCTTCGGCTTCGGCAATGCGGCTGAACGCCTCCTGTGCCGAGCCGGCGTCACGGATACCGGCCGGGTCGTCAGCCGGGCCGATCAGCACGAAGTCGTTGTACATCACGTCGCGGCGTTCGCTGGCATATCCCTCGGCCACGAACGTTTCTTCCCCGGCCGTATCGTGCACCAACAGGCTGTCGGCATCGCCGCGGCGGCCAAGTTCGAAGGCCTGCCCCGTACCGACCGCGACCACACGTACCTCGATACCGCTAGATTCCTTGAACTTGGGAAGGAGGGCATCGAACAGGCCCGACTGTTCGGTAGAGGTGGTCGAGGCCAGGATGATGAAGCGCTCGTTCTGGCTGTCCTGGCTTGAGCTCTGGTCTTGGGCTGAATCCTGGGCAAGCGCGGACCCGGCGAGGGTCAGGAGCAGTCCGGTCCCAGCAAACAGGTGGCGTAGCATTGGCGTGTCTCTCTTCGGTTGATGGTCTGTTGGGTTATTGCATGCCTGCTTGGGGCTCTGGCAGCGCTGGGCCATTGCTACCAGATCAGTTCCCCTTGGATGAAAGCCTGGGCCTGGCGGGTGTCCGGGCTGGCAAAGAAACGTTCGGCCGGGGTGTGCTCGATCAATTGACCGCCAGACAGGAACACCACGTTATCGGCGAGCCGCCGGGCCTGGTGCAGGTCATGGCTGGTCATCACGATGCGAATACCCTGATGATTGAATTCGTTGACCGCGTCCTCGACTGCCTTGATGGCCGCCGGATCGAGGGCCGACGTGGGTTCGTCGAGAAATAGCACCTGGGGCTCGAGCAGCCAGGCTCGGGCCAGGGCCAGGCGCTGCTGTTCGCCACCGGAGAGGACCCGGGCCGGGCGCTGCGCGATGGTCGTCAGGCCAAAGCGTTCCAGGGCGTCCCAGGCGCGGCGCCGCCGCTGCGAGAATGGCGTGCCGATGGTCGCCAGGGCGTAGGTCAGGTTGGCCAGTGCCGAACGACGCAGCAGCACTGGACGCTGGAAGACCATCGCCTGCCGGGGCGGACGGTGCGGGGCCGGCGTCGTCCAATGCACTCGGCCCGCGGTGGGCTGGAGCAAGCCATGACACAGACGCAGCAAGAGGCTCTTGCCGGCGCCGTTGGGCCCCATGACCAGCGTTTTGCCTGGCCCCGCCAAACGCAGAGAAATTTCCCCGAGCAGGCGTTGGCCACGATGCGTGAAGCTCACCCGGTCAAGCGTGAGGGCTGGAGCGGTATGACAGGGTGTCGCCATGGTATTCATCCCAGCCTCCGACGGGCGGATTCGCCAATCAGGTACGCAGCGGCATTGACCAGCGCCACCAGCGTAAGCAGCACGATACCCAGGCCGAGTGCCAAGGCCAGGTTGCCCTTGTTGGTTTCCAGGGCAATGGCGGTGGTCATGACCCGCGTGACGCCGTCGATGTTCCCCCCCACGATGAGCACGGCCCCCACCTCGGCGCTGGCGCGACCGAAGCCAGCCAGGATGACCGTGATCAGGCCGAAGCGGGCATCCCATAGCAGGGTGGGAATGGCCCGCAGCCGACCGTGGCCGAAGGAGGTCAGTTGTTCCCCGTATTCGGCCCAGAGCGCTTCGATCTGCTGACGTGTCAGGGCGGCGATGATCGGTAATACGAGGACGACCTGGGCAATGACCATGGCGGCAGGGGTGAACAGGAGCCCCAGCTCGCCAAAAGGCCCGGCCCGGGATAGCAGCAGATAGACGGTGAGCCCCGCCACCACCGGGGGCAAGCCCATCAGCGCATTGAGGGCCACCACGATCAGGCCGCGGCCGGGAAAGTGCCACAGGGCCAGGGCCGCGCCAAGCGGCAGGGCGATCAGGCTGGCAACGACCACGGCCGTCAGGGAAATACGTAACGACAGCACCACGATGTCTCGGAGTGCCGGGTCCAGGTCGATGACCAGCGTCAGGGCATTGGCTAGCGCGTTCTCTATCAAGGCAGGCATCGCCACGTTGTTGTTCGTTCCTGCATCCTCTGTGTTAACTGGACGTAACGCACGCTATGCTGAAATCAATGCAGCCAAACGACACTAAACGACATGAGCCTTGCCCAATACCTCACCACGGCCGAGGTCGCCGAGTATTTACGCCTCAAGGAGCGCAAGATTTACGACCTGGTGCGTCAAGGGCAGATCCCCTGTACCCGGGTCACCGGGAAGTTGCTGTTTCCCCGCCAGAGCATCGATCTATGGCTCATGAATCATCTGGAAGGCGATCAGCGATCGCGGCGGACGGTGCCGGAGGTGCTGGCTGGCAGCCAGGACCCGCTGCTCGAGTGGGCGCTGCGCGAGAGCGATAGCGGCCTGGCGACCCTGTGCCGTGGCAGCGGCGATGGGGTGCGCCGATTGCTCGAGGGCACGGCGATGCTGGTCGGCGTCCATGTGATCGACCCGGAAACAGGGCGCTACAACGAACCGCCGCACCTGGGGCTTGGCGGCATGCGCGATCTGGTGATGATTCGCTGGGCGCTGCGCCGGCAAGGTTTGATGGTGTCGCCCGGCAACCCCAAGCAGGTCGCGACGCTACGCGATTTGGGACGCAAGGGGCTGCTTGTCGCTCATCGCCAGGCCGGGGCCGGTGCCGAGCGGCTGCTGACGTACCTCTTACGTCGTGCCTCGGTCCCGCTTGAAACGCTCAAGCTGTCTCCGCATCCCGCATTGAGTGAGGACGACCTCGCGCTTTCGATCCGCCATGGCGAGGCGGATGTCGGGCTGGGGGTCGAAGCGGCGGCTCGACGCCAGGGGTTGGATTTCATTCCGCTTCATCAGGAGGCGTTCGATCTTGCCATGCGACGCCACAGCTATTTCGAGCCTGCCGTGCAACGCCTGATCGCGTTCCTGGGGGCGCCTCGCTTTCAGGAGCGGGCTGCAGCGATGGGCGGCTATGACCTGAGCCCATGCGGGCAGGTCGTGTATAACGCATGAGCCTGCCACGTGCGAAAGGCACCGCTGCGCAGCGCCGTTGTTTTTAGCTATCGAAGCGATTGCGCTGTCGGGGTTGTCCGCGCCGTCGTACATGGGATGATGCTCTATAGCATCGACTATTCGTACAAGGAGGTTATATGTCCGACGCCGCCAATCCCAAGCCCCCCGAGATGGATGAAGAAACGCTGGCGTTTGCCCAGAAGGTGCTGGACCTGGCCCGGCAGGGCGAGGCCGAGGAACTGGAAACCCTGCTGGCGCAGGGCCTGCCACCCAACCTCCTGACCCATAAGGGCGAGAGCCTGCTGATGCTGGCCAGCTATCATGGCCATCTCGAGGCCTCGCGTGCGCTGCTCAAGCATGGGGCCGACCCCGCGATCCGCAACGACAATGGCCAGACGCCCATTGCCGGGGCGGCCTACAAGGGCAACACCGCCATGATCGAGCTGTTGCTGGAGCACGGTGCGGATGTGGAAGGCGTCTCGCCGGATGGCAAGACGGCGCTGATGTTCGCGGCCATGTTCGACCGCGTCGAGGTCATCGAATTGCTGCTGCGCCATGGCGCCGACCCGGACGCCAGGAACGCCAGCGGCATGACGGCCCAGGCGCTGGCCACGGCGATGGGCGCAGAAAATGCGGCGGCTCGCCTGGCCTGGTAAGACGCGTCCAGCGATCTCGCTTCTCTCGTCATAATGACGCCCGGTGGCCTCGACTGACGTTGCGCATTTGTTGCGTATTGTTAGCCGAGCGATGGTGTAGTATGTTTGGAAACGCTGTTCGAGTTGCCCGCCGCTGCCAGGCCATGAGGCTTGACGCTACGCAGCCAAGAGAGGCAACGATGTGAGTCGCAGGGACCCGTATACAATCGTGTCCCGTGAGGTAGTCGAATGAAACGTTACAACGCTTTGCTCATCATCGCCGGGTTGGCTTCCGTCATGCTGATCTCCGGTTGCAGTTATCAACCTGCCCGAATCAAGTCGGAGCCGTTGTTCGAAATCGGCGACGATCATGGCCACCGTCATCATGATAAGCGTCACTACGACGGACATTACGATGATCGTCGGGATCGTCGTGGCAGCTTCTGTCCTCCCGGCCAGGCCAAGAAGGGGCGCTGCTGACACGACAACGCTTCCCATTGGCATGATCGCCCGGCTGGCGTAAGGTAAACAGTTCCGATGACACTGGAACCTCCTTGCGCCATGTCATTCTTTCAGCTTCGTACCTGTACATTGACGCCACAGTTCGTCTCGCATGAGCACAGTTTTCACCAGTTGATACTGGCGACGTCGGGATGCACTGAGCTCAGTATCGAAGGGCGGGGCGAGCGTATTACCCGTGAGCGCGGCTGTATCATTCCCACGGCCTACCACCACGATTACCAGGGCGATGGCAATAACCAGACCCTGGTGCTCGATGTACCCCTGGCCAACCTGACCGCATTGACCTGTGCCGGTGAAATCGAGCGCTTGTTCGAGCGTCCGCGTTTCTTCTCCGTTCCCCGACAGCTTCAGGATCTGGCCGAGTCGATGGCGACCCAGGTCGAGCATTATCCCGCACTGCAAAGCGAGATTGCCGCCTTGATCCTGCGGGCTATCTATCAGGGCCTGCACGATGCCCGCCTGCCGGAGGCCATGCCCGAGTTTCGCTCTCGCGAACGTCTGGACCTGGCACGTATCGACGCCTATATCGACACCCATCTCGCCGATACGATCCGGGTCGAGCGCCTGGCCGAACTCTGCGCCATGAGTGTCGGTCACTTCCATGCCTGTTTTCGCGATGCCACCGGCCTGACGCCGTCGAGCCATGTACAGCTTCGCCGGCTCGACCATGCCCGTGCATTGGTCCGCACGTCCGAGCTTCCGCTGGGTCAGATTGCGCTGATGGTCGGCTTCCGCGACCAGGGCAGCTTCACCCGCGCCTATCGGCGGCGCTTCGATGTGCCGCCCCTGGCCGATCGGCGGGGCCTGAACGTCAGTCCCAGCCTTGTCTGAAGCCCGATCCTGCCTGGAGCCTGCTACTGCCGGCTTCCTCCTCATCTGCTTAGCCTGGGGCAAATAGTGCTCAGTTTCGGGCAAGCGGCTCGCCTCTTCCTGCCCTAGGCTCTAGGTTGCGGTCGATAATTATCATCGCCACCCCATAACAACAGTAAGGAAGGGATCATGAGCATTCACGCGTTCCTGCCACGCACGATGGCCCTGGCGGCCATTCCCTTGGCCTTGGCAGCCTCACATGCGCAGGCGCAGTCCTACGAGATGGTGATTGCCACGCAGTTGCCCGAGGACATGAGCAATAACGCCATTTATCCGGCACTGGTGCATTTCAAGAATCTGGTCGAAACACGTACCGAGGGCGACCTCACCGTGACGATCTTTGGCGGCGGTCAGCTTGGTTCGGAAGTCGAGAATGGCTCCGAAGTCCAGGGCGGGCGCACCCTGCAATCGACCATCATGTCGACGGGGGCCATGTCATCGTTCTATGACGACTATCAGTTGGTCACCGCACCGTTCCTGTTCAACAACTGGCGGCAGGCCTGGAGCTTCTTCGACGGCGAATGGTTCGCCGATTTCATGTCGGGCACCGTCGAAGAGGCCGACATGCGCTACCTGGGCACCTTCGACGATGGCGGCGGTTTCGTGGCCTTCACCAACAACGAGCGCCTGATTCGCACTGTCGAAGACCTGGAAGGCCTGAATATCCGGACCGAGGAAAACCCCGCCCATGTCGCCATCATGCGCGCGTTGGGGGCGTCGGCCACGCCGCTGCCCTGGGGCGAGTTGATCACGGCACTGGAAACCGGGCTGGCCGATGGCCAATTCAACGCGCCGGTGCTCAATACCACCTTCAACTTCGATGAAGTCACCGATTACACCACCCTGACCGGGCACGTCTACAACAGTGCGCCCTGGGTCGTCAGTGAGTCCTGGTATCAGGAGCTGCCCGAGGACCACAAGCGTGCCATCGTCACGTCGGCCCGCGAAGCGGTCGCCATGAGCCATGGCATGTCCGGTGCCCTGGCCACGGCCAGTTGGGAAGAGTCCTGCGAGCGCTTCGAAGAGTGCTACCTGATGCCCGAGGACGAGCGCAATCGCATGGCCGAGATCGCACGTCCCGCTTGGCAGGAGTGGATCGTCGACGACTTCGGCATGGACGAAGCGCGTGTCGATGAGATGCTCTCGGAAGTCGCTCGTGTGGGGGATGAACTCGCCGAGACGGATTACCAGCGTTACGGCGAGTAGCGCAGATGGCACTGCTCGCGCGCCTACGCCGTGTCAGTGATGCCGTGAATCAGGGGGCCATCGTCGTTTCGGTGGCCTGCGTTCTGATCATGCTCGGCATCTCGTTCACGGCCTTCGTCTACAAGCTGGCCACGGGCAATGCCCTGAGCTGGACCTATTCGCTGGCCCGGCTGTTCCTGCCCTGGATCGGCTTTCTTTCCATGACGGTCTCGCTACGCTATGGCGAGCACGTCGCCATGACGCTCCTGGTCAAGAGCCTGCCGCGCAGCCTGCTCAAGGTGGCTGCCGGGGCATGCCTGGCGATCATCGCGCTATTCGCCTTGATGCTGGTCTGGTACGGCTGGGGCTTTTTCATGAACGCCACCCAAATGTACATGATCTCCGACAATATTCAGCTCTCGAATCGCTACACGGCGATCGTGGTGCCGCTGAGTGGCGTCATCATTCTGCTGCACCTCGTGCATGGCTTTGCCTTGCTGGAGCACTTCATCGACGACGACGGGATGATCGACGATCTGATCGAGACGACCGATCTGGAGGAACGCGCATGACCCCGGCCATCGTGGTATTCGTTGTGGTGCTGTTGCTGGGGGCGCCGGTAGCTGTGGTCATGGCCATGTCGGGGCTGGCCGGCGGCTTCGCCCTGGGCGGCGAGCGCATGCTGGGCATCCTTGCCGACCGCATGTTCTCCGGCGTCTCGGGCTTTTTGCTCATCGCCGTGCCGTATTTCATCTTTACCGCCGAATTGATGAACCAGGGCGGCCTGACCCATAAACTGATCGCCTTTAATAATGCCCTGTTCGGTCGGGTGCGCGGTGCGCTATCCCACGTCAACGTGACGGTATCGGTGTTCTTCGCCGGGCTGACCGGTGCGGCGATCACCGATACCGTGGCCATCGGCAAGATCATGATTCCGGAAATGAAGAAACAGGGCTACGACGCGGAGTATGCCGCAGCGATCACGGCCTGCTCGTCGATCATCGGTCCGATCATTCCGCCCAGCGTGGTGATGGTGGTCTATGCGACCCTGCTGCGCGATATCTCGGTGATCGACCTGTTTGCCGGGGGCATCATCCCGGGGCTGCTCATGGCCGGGGCGTTATTGGTGACCAGCCTGGTGCTGGCCTGGCGGCGCGGTTATCCCAAGCAGGCGCCCACCCCCTTGAAAATGGCGGTGTGGTCGTTCCTTGCCGCCTTGCCGGCGCTCATCGTGCCGTTGATCATCCTCGGCGGGATACTCTCCGGCTTGACTACCATTACTGAGGCGTCGGGGTTTGCCGCGGTCTACGCAATGCTCATCGGGGTGGTGTTCTATCGCAATCTGACCCTGGCCAGGATCTGGCAGGCGCTGGTGGTCACGGTGCGTTTCTCGGGCGTGGTGTTCTTCCTGCTGGCGACCTCGGCGGTCCTCGGCTGGTTCGTGACGCGCTCGGGTATCGCCCGCGATGCGGCCTCGATCATCACCACCTTCAGCGACTCCGCGTTCGTGCAATTGATGCTGGTCTGCCTGCTGTTGATCGTGATCGGCACCGTGATGGACGTTCTCCCTGCGCTGGTGGTCGTGGCGCCGGTCATCGTGCCGGCCATGATCCAGCTCGGTTTCGATCCGCTGCACTTTGCAATCCTGATGATCGTGGTGCTGAACATTTCCAATGTCACCCCACCGGTGGGCATGACACTGATGACGGCGGCGCGCATCGCCCAGGTGCCGTACGAGCGGGCGATAGTGGCATCACTGCCGTTTTACCTGTCATTCTTGACGGTCATCGTCCTGTTGGCGGCCTTTCCCGCCTTGTCGACCTGGATTCCGTCGCTGATCCGATGACCGGACATCATTTACGTCGTTAGCAAGCGCGGCTAGTCATGGAGCCAGCTAGCCATGGACCCTAGCCCTAGAGAGTGAGGAGAGCCTTAGCCCATGAAGCTGTTCTATAGCGAGGCCCAGAGTGCCCATTCGCCTGCCACCTTCCTGCTGCGTGGCAAGCCGGCGCCTTCACCCGAACGGCCGGAGCGGGCCGACAAGCTCAGGGCTGCCCTCGATGAGCTGGCGCTGCAACTCGAAGCACCGGAAACCCTGGACAGCGATAGGCTGCGTGAACGTCTGGCGCGTATCCACACGCCGCGCTACCTGACCTTTCTCGAGACCATCCATCGCCGTTGGCGCGAGTTGCCGGGCGCCGCCGAACTGGTCGCGCCCAACATTCATCCGTGCGGGGGTGGGCACCATTATCCCGAGCATCCGGTCGGCCAGGTGGGGTGGCACATGCACGACATGGCCTGCCCGATCGATGCGGACAGTTTCACCGGGATCCTCGCCAGCGCGGCAACCGCTGAAGCGGCGGCGGATGCGGTACTCGGCGGCGAGCGGGTCGCCTATGCCCTGTGTCGCCCACCCGGCCACCACGCTGGGCCGGATCGTGCAGGGGGGTTCTGCTTCCTGAACAATTCCGCCCTGGCCGCAACGGTACTGCGTGAGCGGCACGAGCGTGTGGCCATCCTCGATGTCGACCTGCACCACGGCAACGGTACTCAGGACATCTTCTATGCCCGCGGCGATGTCTGGACAGGCTCGCTGCATGCCGACCCTGCGCATTTCTACCCGTTCTTCTGGGGTGGGGCCGACGAGTGCGGCATCGGCCAGGGGCGGGGTGCCAATGTCAACATTCCCCTGCCGTTGGGCAGCCAGGGCGATGCCTTCATGGCGGCGCTCGAGACGCTGATCGGACACCTGGACGCGTTCGATCCCGGTGCCGTCGTGGTGGCGCTCGGACTGGATGCGCACAAGGATGACCCGTTGGCCGGCCTGGCCCTCGAAACCGACGACTTCGTGCGCATCGGCGAGCGCCTGGGCCAGCTCGATACACCTGTGGTTCTGGTACAGGAGGGGGGCTATCCCACCGACAGCCTGGGCCCCAATCTCGCAGCGTTCTTTACCGGTTTTCGTCGCTCGTGTCAGACCGACACGGCAAAAGCCCTCAATACCACTGACTGAGACGTAACGATGAGCATTCAATATACCGACGCCAATGCCCGCATGAGCCAGGTCACCGTCCACAATGGCACCGTTTACCTGGCCGGCCAGGTCGCCAAGGACTCCAGCGCCGACATGCGCGGCCAGACCGAGCAGATTCTCGAACAGATCGATCGCTTGTTAGCCGAGGCGGGAACGTCCAAGGAGAACCTGCTTTCCGCCCAGATCTGGGTAACAAGCATGGCCGAGTTCGACCAGATGAATGCCGCCTGGGACGCATGGGTCGTGCCGGGTCGTCCCCCGGTTCGTGCCGCGGTGGAAGCCAACCTGGCCAAGCCCGAATGGAAGGTCGAAATCATGATCATCGCCGCACTGCCGGAGGGCTGAGATGAGCGACATTCGCATGATCGGCGCCGATCAGGTGGCAGTGTCACTGCCGTGGGCGTCGCTGGTCGATCGGCTGGGGCGGACCTTTCGCGAGGGCGTCGAGGCGCCCCCGCGTCACCATCACGCCATGCATCGCCACGATGGCGAAGCCACCATGCTGCTGATGCCGGCCTGGGAGTCGCGGGGCTACATCGGTGTAAAGATGGTCAATGTCTTCCCGCAGAACGCCGATCATGGTCTGCCGGCCATTGCCGGCGTTTATCTGCTCAGCGAGGGGGAGCACGGTCGTCCCCTGGCCTGCCTGGAAGGGAGTGAGCTGACCCGGCGTCGTACGGCGGCGGCCTCGGCGCTGGCGGCGCGCGAGCTGGCCCGCGAAGATGCCGAATCGCTATTGGTGGTAGGGACCGGCAAGCTGGCTCCGATGCTGATCGAGGCCCATGCCGCGGTACGTCCGATCAAGCGCGTGCGCATCTGGGGGCGCAATCCGGACAAGGCCGAGGAGATCGCCCAGATTTACGCCGACCGCTTCGACTGCGCGGCGGTGACCGATCTTGCCGCCGCCACCCCCGAGGCGGATATCGTGAGCTGTGCCACGCTATCCACCGAGCCGTTGATTCACGGCGAGTGGCTGGCCCCGGGCACGCATCTCGATCTGGTCGGGGCGTTTCGTCCCTCCATGCGCGAGAGCGATGCGGCCTGTCTCGAGCGTGGGGAGGTCTTCGTCGACACCTACGCCGGGGCGAAGGGCGAAGCCGGCGACGTGCTGCAGGCCGTCGACGAGGGGCGTTTCAGCCTCGATGACATTCGCGCCGAACTCGCCGAATTGATGCGGGACGAACGGCCGGGGCGCAGTAGCGCGCAAGCGATTACCGTATTCAAGTCGGTGGGTGCCTCCCTGGAAGACCTGGCGGCAGCCATTGAGGTGTGGGAGCAGCTCGAGGGGCAGCGATGACGTCACCCGGTATCCAGCGCACGGGATTCTTCTGGCACGAGCGCTGTTTCTGGCACGATCCGGGCGCGATTGGCGTTTTTTCCTCGCCCGGGGAGTACCTGCAGCCGCAACCCGCATCGGAAAGCCCAGAGAGCAAGCGGCGACTCAAGAATCTGCTCGAGGTATCGGGGCTGATCGATGCCCTTGAAGTGCGCAAGCCGCCCGCCGCCGATAATGAGGCACTGGCGCGTTTTCATACGCCCCGCTATCTGGAGGCGCTCGAGGCGGGGAGCCAGGTCGGGATTGGCGACGGCGGCGACTGCGCGCCGTTTACCGCTGGTAGCCTGGCCGCCGCGAAACAGTCGGCAGGGCTCGCCATCGCTGCCGTCGACGCGGTGGCGCGGGGGGAGTTGCGCTCGGCTTATGCATTGTGTCGCCCCCCGGGGCATCACGCCGAGGCCGATCTTGGCCGCGGTTTCTGCCTGTTGGGGAACATTCCGGTAGCGGTCATGCACGCCCGGGCCTTGGGTCTGGTTCGCCGGGTGGCGATTCTCGATTGGGACGTACATCACGGCAATGGTCAGCAGGCCGCGTTCTATGACGATCCCGACGTCTTTACGGTCTCGGTTCACCAAGCGGGTAATTACCCGCTGGAAACGGGTAACTTTGAGGAGCGCGGTGAAGGCGAGGGCAGGGGCGCCAACCTCAATCTTCCGTTACCGCCCGGCTGTGGTATTGGGGCCTATCGTTACGCCATGAGCGAATTGATATTGCCTGCCCTGGAGGCCTTCGAGCCGGATCTTATCGTAGTTGCCTGTGGCTACGATGCCTGTGCCAAGGACCCGTTAGGCAAGATGCTGTTGAACAGTGCCGCGTTCGGAGAAATGACCCGGCAGGTCAAGGCTGTGGCCGAGCGCTGCTGTGATGGACGGCTCGTCATGGTTCACGAAGGGGGGTATTCCGAGGGCTATGTCCCGTTTTGCGGTCATGCCGTCATCGCCGAGCTGGCAGGCAGCGCTATCGTGGTGCCCGATCCCCAGAATGACGAGATCGCCGCCTGGGCCTATCAGGACCTGCAACCGCATCAAAAGGCGCTGATGGATGAGTGGCATGCCTATCTTCACCGAGATTCTGATCCCGAGGAGCCCCAATGACACCGCTTTACGATCGCGATGGCTGGATATGGAACAATGGCGAGTGGCTACCGTGGCGTGACGCCACCACGCACATACTGACGCATACCCTGCATTACGGCATGGGGTGCTTCGAGGGCGTGCGTGCCTATGCCGGCCCGAACGGCACGCACCTGTTTCGGGTGGCCGAACACACCCGCAGGCTGCGAGACAGCGCGCACGCTTTGGACATGCCGCTGACCTGGTCGGCGGAGCAGTTGATCGAGGCACAGCGAGAGTGCCTGCGGCGCAATTCGCTGACCAATGCCTACCTCAAGCCGACGGTTTATTTCGGCGCCGAGAGCATGGGGTTGCGGGCCAAGGGCCTGACGACCAATGCGATGATCGCTGCCTGGGACCTGGGGGACTACATCTCGGCTGAGGCGTCGAGCCAGGGCCTGCGTGCCCTGACCTCGTCATGGGCGCGGCATCACGTCAACATCAGCCTGTGCCGTGCCAAGACCAACGGCCATTACGTCAACTCGATGCTGGCGCTCAACACGGCGATCAAGGCCGGCTTCGACGAAGCGTTGATGCTGGATCCCGAGGGGTATGTCGCCGAAGCGTCGGCCGCCAACGTGTTTTTCCTGCGAGACGGCGTCATGCATTCTCCCGAGATCACCTCCTGCCTGCAGGGAATCACACGCGACAGCGTCATTCGCCTGGCTCGCGATGTCCTGGGGTTGGAAGTGCAAGAGCGACGCATCACGCGAGACGAACTGTATACCGCCGATGAGGCGTTCCTGACAGGCACGGCGGCGGAAATACTGCCCTTGCGGGAACTCGATGGTCGACGAATCGGCTCGTCAGCGGAGCGCATTGCCGACGATTCGGTCACAGCCACACTGCAGTCGCTCTACCGGCGTGTCACGCGCGGTGACCTGGGGGACGACCTGGGGGCATTCAGTGATTGGCTCACGCCGGTATGACGTGCATCCGATCTACGTATTAACCGTTCCGCAATCGAGTCTTCATGAACAAAGACGCCACGGAGCAAGCAACTCCGTGGCGGCATGATCCCCTCCCTGGCCATCGTCCCGATGTCGCGGCCTATGACCGCTCCTTTTGGTACGTCCTGTACCCATGCTTCCTTGGCACGCTTAACGACAGTGTCCGTTGTCTAGTAAGTCATCCGTCTTGCGACGTATCTTTCGTGGCGTGGTCAGCCCCCCCGACCTCGCACGTCCTTTTTTAGCGTAGCGGTGTTACATGGCAATAGCGATGTGATGACGATTGCATGACTGGATGAGGCTAGGTAAGTACCAGGTGAATGCTCCGTCTCAGCAAGAAATCTGCTAGTATCGCCGCCTTTCGACTCTTTCTGCTGACAATTGGGCGATAAAAAGCATGAATGCGGTGATTCTAGCGGTAGTGGTAATGGTCGGCCTTTCCCTGGCCCGCGTATCGGTGGTGTTTGCATTGGTGGTGGGCGCCCTGGTCGGGGGCCTGGTGGGAGGACTCTCGCTCGAGGATACCCTGGGCGCCTTCAACGAGGGGGTCGGTGGCGGCGCCCAGGTGGCCCTGGCCTATGCGACACTCGGCGCATTCGCCGTAGCGATTTCTCGATCCGGCTTGCCGGACCTTTTGGCGCAACGCCTCATTCGCCTGCTGGGGCACGAGGCATCGGCCCAGCGCCAGGCCGTGGTGAAGTCGGTCTTGCTGGGGTCGGTGCTGTTGGTCGCCGTGTCGTCCCAGAATCTGATTCCTGTGCACATTGCCTTCATTCCGATACTGATTCCGCCGCTTCTGAAAATCATGAACCAGCTGAGCCTGGATCGGCGCGCCGTCGCCTGTGCCTTGACCTTCGGCCTGACGGCGCCCTACATGTTGCTTCCCGTCGGCTTCGGCGCCATCTTCCTCAACGACATCCTGATGGCAAACATCAACGGAGCGGGCGAAGCTCTGGGCCTGGAGATTTCTCGTGGCATGTTGCCTCTGGCCATGGGCGTTCCGGTGGGGGGCATGGCGCTTGGCCTGTTGGTGGCGCTGTTCATCAGTTACCGAAAGCCGCGCACCTACGATGCCGTGGATATTGCCACTCATCATTCGTTACAGCGTTCCGAAGCTGATACCGAGCAGGCCTCCATTCGCGGCTGGGGCTTGGCCATGTCGCTGGTGGCGATTGCCGCGGCGTTGGGTATCCAGCTTTATAGCGGATCGATGGTATTGGGGGGGCTTGTCGGGTTTGCACTGCTTTCGGTCGGCGGTATCTTCAAGTGGCGCGAAGCCGATGATCTGTTTACCAGCGGCATGCGCATGATGGCGCTGATCGGCTTCATCATGATTTCCGCCTCGGGGTTTGCCTCGGTGATGAATGCTACCGGGGAGATCGACCTCCTGGTCGAGAACGCCTTCGCCATCATCGGCGATAACCAGGGCCTTGCCGCGCTGGTCATGTTGCTGGTCGGTCTGTTCATCACGTTAGGGATCGGTTCGTCGTTCTCGACCATCCCGATCATTGCGGCAATTTTTGTGCCGTTGGCAGTTCAATTCGGCTTCTCGCCATTGGCGACCGTCGCACTGGTAGGAACGGCTGCGGCGCTGGGCGATGCCGGTTCGCCGGCTTCCGATTCGACTCTGGGACCGACCTCGGGGCTCAACGTCGACCGCCAGCACGATCATATCTGGGATAGCGTGGTGCCCACGTTCCTGCATTACAACATTCCGTTGATTGCCTTTGGCTGGTTGGCGGCCATGGTGCTCTAAGCGGTTCAAGCGCCTGCTTAGCCCGGCTGCCTCATGAGGCAGCCGATGGCTACTTGGGCGCCACTGCGCTCAGGAACCCCCGCAATAGCGACAGTTCCCGCCGAGACGGCTGAGCGCGGGCGAACAAGGCCTGCAACTGGGCTTCAGTGCGCGCGTGTGGCTGGGTCAGGAAGCCGCTCTCCTGCATGACCTGCTGAAGGTGGGCATGAAAGTGCTCGAGCTGTTCCCGTGTAGGTGGGCGACCGTTCGAAGGTGTCTGGTGCTGGAAGCTACTATCGGGACGATGACGCCAAGCACGAAACACCTCGTAGGCCAGTACTTGAACGGCTTGTGAGAGGTTAAGAATCCCATACTCGGGGTTAGCCGGAATGCTGACCTGGTGACTGCAGCAGTTGATCTCGTCGTTGGTCAGCCCAGAGCGCTCACGGCCGAAGACCAGGGCCACCGGATCGTGAGCGGCGTTATGGGTCACTTCGCGCGCCATATCTTCGGGTTCTGCATAATGCGGCAGCGGCATGCTGCGAAGGCGTGCACTGGCGCCGACCACCTGTACGCAATCGGCCACCGCATCCTTCAGGTCGCTGACGACGCGTGCCGACTCGACGACATCCTCGGCACCGGCAGCCAGCCGCGTGGCTTCGGCATCGGGAAAACAGCGGGGATTGACCAGTACGAGGTTTGTCAGACCCATGGTCTTCATGGCGCGGGCGGCCTGACCGATATTGCCGGGATGAAAGGTCTGAACGAGGACGATGCGAATATTATCGAGCATACACTAGCCGTGACGGTGAGCAGTTTGGCTCGTAGTGTACCGTAAACTCTCATTTCACATGAATTTTTCGAGATGGGGTGCGAGAACAAGCGCCGCCCCGGTATTGGATAAGTGGTCCTTGTCCAAGTAATAGGATAGTTCTTGATTTCCGATCAGGCAGAGTCCCTCAGGGCATAACGCTTCTGAGAAATCGATTGTGGTGACACCCTCGAAAAGACTGGCCTTATCATCAATGGTTTCCTTTAATCGCTGGTAGCGCCTGTCATGTACGCTTTGTTGGAGGCTGGCGTTGATCATGATGTTATCCGCCTCCTCCTTCCCAAACAAAGCTAGCCAGTTGTACACGTTTCTAGCGTCAAGTTCCTGAAACGGAGGTTGGTGGAACACATACACTTCTATGCCTTTTTCCTGGAAGAATCTCAATGTTTCCTCAAGCTGTGACGCGAATACGTTGAATGATGCGTTTCGGTCTTTCTTGATATCGTATTCCAGTCCTATATGACGAAACTGGTTGGTAATATCGCCGGTCGAGTAGTAGGTCCACCTTGAAATAAGAACCACCTTCGTGATTCCTTTGTCTACGATCTGCTGAAAGCCTTCATGATTTCTCGAGTTGCATGTCTCTCGCTTATTATCATTTCTCAATACGTAGGTGTTCAAAAGCGAGGGACAGCCTGAGATACCCGAAAATATGAGGGCGTTGTTAGTTTTCGAGAACGCATCATGAAACGGTCCCAGGAAGGACAACGCATGACTATCACCCACAATGGCCAAGTCTGGCTCGGATTGGGGATTCCCCAGGGTGCAGAAGAACCCATGCCTCCTTATATGCTTCATTGAAAAATCGAAGCACTCTTTATTGAATTCCTTGACAAAAAGATCCTTAACAATAGCAGAGGGTAAATTGATTCTGTGATCGGCCCCATTGGTTATATGGCCGTATAGGCCCGAAGCGAAAAAAGCGGAACTGGCGATTGCAGAGGTAGCGAAGATCTTGGCTCGGGATTTCATGAAGGCGAATGAGCAGGTTCTAAAGGGCTGTTCAATGTATTTCCAGCTCAGGTAGGCGAGCATGATCGAAAGACAAGACAGGCTGGCCATGGTTACCCAGGAGGGGTCCCATAGGGTGCGGATACGTGCGAAAGCGAATAACGGCTGGTGCCAGAGATAGGCGCTAAAGCTGATGACGCCGATGCCTACCAGCGCTTGAGTAGAGAGCAACCGTGCGGTGAATGTCCCCTTGCTTGCGAACAGGATGATTAGTGATGTGCCTACGACCGGCAATAACGTATAGACCGAGGGGAACGGCACCTGATCATCGTAGCCAAAAATAGAAAAGAGTAGGCATCCTAAACCTATTGCAGCTAATGTCTGGTTTCCTCTTGGCGTTTTGCGATGCAGGAGAAATGCGCAGAGGGCGCCTGCGCCCAACTCCCATGCGCGTGTAGGAAGAAGATAAAACGTTGCAGTGGCATGGTTACGCCAGCCATATTCAGCCAGTAGTAGGCTAACGCAAGAGAGGGCCAGGATAATGTGAAAGAGGGGGCGCCTCCCGATGCCCCAAAGAACTAATAACAAAAGTGGGAAAAATATATAGAACTGCTCCTCTACTGCAAGACTCCATGTATGCAATAAAGGGCTCTCTTCCGCCGCCGGCGCGAAGTAATTGCTTTTTCTCCAGAATAGGATATTAGAAGAAAATAGACTGACTGCGATCAGCGAGTCGGTAAAATCTAGGAACTGATAGGGTAGCATCCAATGCCAGGCAAAAGGGATACAGCACACCATGACGAAGAATAACGCGGGTAGTATTCTGCGTGCCCTACGTTCATAGAACTTGGCTATTGAGAACGTGCCACTCTCCAGCTCATTAATAAGTATGGTGGTGATCAGGTAGCCGCTGATCACGAAAAACACATCCACACCGACATAACCGCCGGCAAACCAGGTGAAACCAGCATGAAAAAGTATGACGGGCAAAACAGCTACTGCTCTTAGTCCGTCAATCTCGCGTCTGTACTCCATGTATTGTACTACTCCTTTAATGGCTCAAGATGAGAGTTCTAATCCATTATTTACCAATAAATTGACGGGTAGGGCTTTGCTCACTCACATTGTTTTCGAGTCTGAAGTGAGGGTGGGCTTCAGCCTTTTAATAAAGCCAGGCATTTATAAGCCAAGATAGCACTTCGTGGGAGTTGTGTGCTGATAAAACAAAAAAAACCCCGGGGTTATCCCAGGGGTCTTTATTTGCTTCTGTCTTCTTATCGCTCCGGTGTCATGACAGGCACCGAAGCGAACAGCGCAGAAACGGTAGGGGCGATATTACATCATGCCGCCCATGCCGCCCATGCCGCCCATATCGGGGGCGCCGCCGGCATCCTTCTCTTCAGGATCGTCAGCGATCATGCACTCGGTGGTGATCATCAGGCCAGCCACGGAGCCAGCAGACTGCAGGGCAGAGCGGGTCACCTTGGCGGGGTCGATGACACCCATTTCGAACAAGTCGCCGTACTCGCCGGTCTGGGCGTTGTAGCCGTAGTTGCCTGAGCCGTCCTTCACGTTGTTAACGATCACGGAGGCTTCCTGGCCGGCGTTAGTCACGATCTGACGCAGCGGGGCTTCCATTGCGCGAACGGCGATAGCGATACCATGGGTCTGGTCTTCGTTGTCGCCCTTCATGCCCTTGATCTTGGTCAGGACACGCACCAGGGCAGTACCACCGCCAGGCACCACGCCTTCTTCGACGGCTGCGCGAGTGGAGTGAAGGGCGTCTTCGACGCGGGCCTTCTTCTCCTTCATTTCGACTTCAGTCGCAGCACCCACGCGGATCACGGCGACACCGCCGGCCAGCTTGGCGACACGCTCCTGCAGCTTCTCGCGGTCGTAGTCGGAAGAGGTCTCTTCGATCTGGGCGCGGATCTGGCCAACGCGCGCTTCGATGTCCCCTTCGGCACCGGCCCCATCGATGATGGTGGTGTTTTCCTTGGACATGGTGATGCGCTTGGCGCTGCCCAGGTGATCCAGATTGGCCTGCTCGAGGGTCAGACCGACTTCTTCGGAAATCACGGTGCCGTTGGTCAGGATAGCGATATCCTGCAGCATGGCCTTGCGACGATCGCCGAAACCGGGTGCCTTGGCGGCAGCTACCTTGACGATACCGCGCATAGTGTTGACGACCAGGGTCGCCAGCGCTTCGCCTTCGATATCTTCAGCAATGATGGCCAGCGGCTTGCCTGCTTTGGCGACGGCTTCCAGCACCGGCAGCAGTTCGCGGATGTTGGAAATCTTCTTGTCGACCAGCAGCAGGTACGGATCTTCCAGTTCCACCGCCATGGTGTCCTGGTTGGTCACGAAGTAGGGCGACAGGTAGCCGCGGTCGAACTGCATGCCTTCGACCACTTCCAGCTCGTCTTCGAGGCCACGGCCTTCGTCGACGGTGATTACGCCTTCCTTACCGACTTTCTGCATGGCGTCGGCAATGATCTCACCGATACGCTCGTCGCCGTTGGCAGAGATGGTGCCAACCTGGGCGATGGATTTCTGCTCGGTGCAAGGCACGGCGAGCTGACGGATCTCTTCGACAGCGGCGATCACGGCCTTGTCGATGCCGCGCTTCAGATCCATCGGGTTCATGCCGGCAGTCACACCCTTCATGCCTTCTGTGACGATGGCCTGAGCCAGCACGGTTGCAGTGGTGGTACCGTCACCGGCGACGTCGGAAGTCTTGGAAGCGACTTCCTTGACCATCTGAGCACCCATATTCTCGAACTTGTCCTTCAGTTCGATTTCCTTGGCAACGGAAACGCCGTCCTTGGTGACGGTCGGTGCGCCGAAGGATTTCTCGAGAACGACGTTACGGCCTTTGGGACCCAGGGTCGCCTTGACGGCATTGGCGAGAACGTCGACACCACGGGCCATGCGCTTACGGGCGTCGTCAGAGAACTTGACCTGTTTTGCTGCCATTTTCGGATCTTCCTACGTTTAGTTCGTTAAACTTGAGCAGTCAGTGCAAGAGGAGGCGGCTTAGCCTTCGACCACGGCGAGGATATCGCTCTCGCTCATGATCAGGACTTCTTCACCGTCGATCTTTTGCTTTTCGACGCCGAAGCCTTCCTTGAAGATCACGGTGTCGCCGACCTTGACGTCAAGCGGACGCACTTCGCCGTTGTCGAGAATCCGGCCGTTACCGACGGCGAGGACTTCACCACGTGTCGGTTTTTCCTGGGCGTTGCCCGGAAGCACGATGCCGCCAGCGGTTTTTTGCTCTTCCTCGACGCGACGGACGACGACGCGATCGTGCAAGGGACGGATGTTCATTGCTCACGTTCTCCTGATGGTTGCTGTGTCATGTCTTTGCATGACGGTTCCATACCAGTTCCGGAAGCCTCGCTTCCGGTCGAAGGCACAAGCCTTCCATGTTGATGGCAGCAGGCGTTCACCTACTGCCGGAGCTTGTCTCTAGCCCCATCAGTGGGGGCTACTAAAGCCCTTTCAAGGGCCGCCGATAAAAAAAATAACCGGCTGTAATTCAACGGTGTGGCTCGTCCCGCGAGATGAAGTCGCCTTCAAGGGGAGGTTTGTCGCCACGGGATTGTCCTGGCTCCTCCCGGGAGCGGGATGTTTCGGGGTCTTGCGGGTTGTCGGCGCGCTCTGGGCGAGGGGATTGCCGAGCGTTGAAGTCGTACTGGCGATACTCGAACCCCTTGAGCTTGAGGCTTGCGCGCGTCAGCCATTTTCCCAGCAGCCGTCGGGAAGTGGGTATCAAACACAGGAAGCCGAGGGTATCCGAGAGAAACCCCGGCGCCATCAACAACGCACCACCAAAGATCAGTGCAGCGCCGGTGAGTAATTCCTGCGAAGGAAGCTCGCCTTGGGCCAGGCGCTGCTGGGCTCGCTGAAACGTGGCGACGCCTTCACGACGTACTAGATGCAAGCCGATGAAGCCGGTGGCCAGCACCATGAGCAGTGTCGTGAGCAAGCCGATATGGCTGCCGACGCTGAACAGAACGACGAAATCGAGCAGGGCGAAGACGGTAAATATCAACAGGAAAGGCATGCGGACTCCGCTAACGGTGACTCATGGCTAAATGGTGACATTCGCTTCGATTTCAAGCTATCCCTTCGCCAAGGGGCGATCTGGGCTGTTGTATTGTATATGCTGCGATGCACAATGAAGGACGCGAATTTTTGCCACGCTCCAGGAGAGATTATGCAAATCGACAAGGCGGTTATCGCGATTACCGGCGGCGCGCGCGGGCTGGGGCTTGCCATGGCTCATCTGCTAGGAGAGAAGGGCGCTCGCCTGGCGCTGCTGGACCGGGATCGAGAACCTCTCGATCAAGCCGTAGACACCTTGCGGGACAAGGGGGTCGATGCGCGGGCCTTCGACATGGATGTCGCTGACGAAATGTCGGTTCGTGAGGCGTTCGCTGCGATTGCCCGTGACCTCGGGCCTGTCCAGGGCCTGGTCAACAATGCGGGCATTACCCGGGACGGGCTGATGGTCAAGGCGCGCGAGGGCAAGGTGGAGAAAACGTTATCCCTGGCCGATTGGCAACAGGTCATCGACGTCAACCTGACGGGGGTCTTCCTGTGTGGCCGGGAGGCGGCCAGTCAGATGATCGAGGCGGGCAATGGCGGCGTCATCGTCAATATTTCGAGTATTTCGCGTGCTGGCAACATGGGACAGAGCAACTACGCCGCCGCCAAGGCGGGGGTGGCCGCACTGACCGTGACCTGGGCGAAGGAGTATGCCCGTTATGGAATTCGAGTGGGTGGGGTGGCGCCAGGGTTCATCGAGACAGAGATGACGGCTTCGATGCGGCCCGAGATGCTGGAAAAAATCACCCGTGGCGTACCGCTTGGTCAGCTGGGCCAGCCTGACGATATCGCCTTCAGCGTGGCGTTTATTTTCGAGAACGATTACTACACGGGGCGAATTCTGGAATGCGACGGCGGGCTGCGGATTTGAAGTCCAGCCCGTCAATCAGTGCCCCAACGCGACTGCATCCGCTAATGGCGCATCAGCAGTCTGTCCTGCTGATGCGCCTCGCGTACCTGCTTCGCTGATTAGATCTCTGCCTGGTCGCGCAGATTATTGACGGTCGCCTCGCCGATGCCGGGCACCCGGCTCAGTTCATCGACGCTCTCGTAAGGGCCATTGGCGTCACGGTCATCGACGATGGCTTGTGCCTTGGCGCTTCCGATACCGGGGAGCTCCGACAGCAATTCGGCATCTGCCGTGTTCAGGTTGATCGGCGCGACATCCTGCGCCAGGGCCAGTGAGGCGATACCCAACATCAGTGACAGTGCCAGCACTTGGAAAGCTTTTTTCACGTCGTTCCCTCGAGAATGGTTTTAGTCGTTCATGGTTGGCCTGGGTTGCAGGCGCTTTTTAAACTAACGCTAATTGAGATTTTTTTAATGAGTCGATCGCTGACAGCCGTGTGAGAAATTGCCGTCATTTCGGCGAGGAAATCAGCTACATAGGCTGTACCCGGCACACTCGACAGGCTGTGGTACACTGCGCCGGTTTCCCTCAATCCCGCCAGGACCCGTCAGGCCATGTCGACTGCTTCGCCCTTGATCATCGCCCTTGATTACCCTTCGATGGACGCTGCCCTGTGCATGGCCGATCGTCTCGATCCTTCGCGTTGCCGTGTCAAGGTCGGCAAGGAGTTGTTTGCCCGCGGGGGACCCGAGATCGTCGAGGCGCTGCATGGGCGTGGGTTCGAGGTCTTCCTCGACCTCAAGTTCCACGACATTCCCAACACCGTGGCGGGCGCGGTCCAAGCTGCTGCGGAGCAGGGCGTATGGATGGTCAATGTTCACGCCAGCGGGGGGCGGCGCATGATGGAGGCGGCACGCGAGCGGTTGGATAGTCAACGCCTCGAGACCCGGCTGATTGCCGTTACGGTGCTGACCAGCATGAGTGATGCCGACCTCGCCGAGGTGGGCGTGAGTTCTTCCGCTGCTGACCACGTCGAACGGCTGGCCAGGTTGGCGCAGGCAAGCGGCATGCACGGCGTCGTCTGTTCGGCCCAGGAATCGGCGCGTTTACGCGATATCTGTGGCGACGATTTCCTCAAGGTAACGCCGGGTATTCGTCCCTCGTTCGCATCAACGGACGATCAACAACGCATCCTGACACCGGCCGAGGCCATGCAGGCGGGCAGTACGCACCTGGTAATCGGCCGCCCGGTCACTCAGGCAGACGAGCCGATGGCCGCCCTGTCTGCCATCGAGAACGAACTCGGCCTCTGATTATTCGCCTTCGATGCCGGTGATCGGTTTGGTCGTGCCCCAGCTCCGGCAGCTTGGGCATCGCCAATGCAACTGACCGCCCGAGTATCCGCAGCGATGACAGCGGTAACGCGGCCGGGCTTCCAGCAGCGAATGCGTATGCTGCTTGAGCAGGTCGATACGCTCGCGCTCTTCGCTGTCGGCGCGCTGGCGGTAGAGATCCATGAGGTAGTCCACACCTCGTAGGCTGGGCTCGATGAAGAGTTGCTCTCTGATGAACGCCAGGGCGGCCTCGTCACCGTCACGCTGCTGGAGCGTCTCGGCGAGCATGATAATGGCGCTGGTGGTGGGGGTGGCGTCGATCAGCTCACGCAGGTAGCGCTCCAGCCCCTTTTCGTCGTCGAGCAGGCGATAGGCGCTACGCAGGGGCTCGAGAACGATCGGCGTGAAATCGCGATCCTGTTGCGGGATGCGTTTGAGGATCTTGATTTCGGCTTTGTAGTGTCCCGTATCGTGTTCCAGCTTCGCCAGCAACCAATTGGCACGAACGCATTGTTCGTCGGTGGAGAGCGCCTGGCGAAGTCGTTTGCGTGCCATTGATGGGCTGGCGGAGCGACGGTCCTGCTCGGCCAGTTCACATAACCAGTGGGCCGCCGCGCGGCGAATGTCCTGATGCTGATTGACCAGACTTGGCTGGGCCACGTCGAGTGCTGCCTGCCATTCCTGCTCCTGTTCGAGCAGGTCGACCAGGCGCCGCTTTGCCGATTGTCGAATGGCCTCGTCCTGGGTCTCGCGTATTACGGTCTGCAGCAGGCGTTCGGCGCGATCGAGCAGACCCAGATTCAGGAAGTCGCGTGCCAGCTCGAGCTGCACCTGACTCCCCTGGGCCGCACTCAGCGACGGACGGGCGAGGAGGTTCTGATGGATCTTCACGGCCCGATCGGCTTCACCCCGTGAGCGAAACAGATTGCCCAGGGCGATGTGCGTCTCGATGGTGTCGCTGTTGACTTCAAGGGCGGCTACGAAGGTTTCGATCGCACGGTCGGGCTGTTCGTTGAGCAGATAATTCAACCCGACGAAATATTCGCGCGAGAGTGAAGGCTGCTGTGTCGTGTTGTTATCCCGCTTCCTTTCGTGGCGCCCCAGCCACCAGCCAATGCCGAGCGCTGCCACAAGCAGGCCCAGCAGCTGTAGATCGGGCATTTAGGGGATTTCCTTGAGCTCCTGGACGCGCAGCCGATCGAGTTCCTTGCGCTGCTGCTGATTGTGGCGCTGGACGCGAGTCAGCAGGGTGCGCAACCTCAGGTAGACCCCAAGCATGGCCAGCATGCCCAGCAGGACCCCACAGGCCAGGGCGCCCAATAGCCAGACCGAGAGCGACGCCGAAGGCAGCTCGACCCAGATCAGGTTCAGCGGCAACGATTGCTGGTTGTTCACGGCAAACAGGATGCCGATCAGCAATACCGCGATAAGAATAATGGCCAGGATCACACCTTTGAGCCAACGCATCATGAATGTCCTTTTTCGCTACGGTTAAGCCCGACCCCGTGACCGTTCAGTAGCCTAGGGCGCGGCTGGCATTGACCTGCTCGCGCAGTTCCTTGCCAGGTTTGAAGTGTGGCACGAACTTGCCGGTAAGTTCGACCGGATCGCCGGTCTTTGGATTGCGTCCGACGCGGGGCTCCCGGTAGTGGAGGGAGAAACTCCCGAAACCACGAATCTCGACACGTCCTCCCTCGGCCAGGGCATCGGTGATGTCATCCAGGATGATGCGTACGGCGGCTTCGACTTCCTTGACTGACAGCTCGGGCTGTCGCATCGCTATCTGCTCGATCAACTCGGATTTGGTCATCGGCTTCTCTCCATGCGGCGGTGCCAGGCCAGTAAGGGCGACCAGCCTTGTTATTTCTCACCAGCATACTTCGCAAACCGTGCCAAAACAACGCACTACACGACGAAGGAAGCATTTGGTCCAAACGGGACGGGGTTGGGTGTCGTGCGGGGGCGGCTCACGTATACTAGGACAGACATCCATTCGATTCTTTCGAGGTCACCGTTGAGCGAACAAACCTCCGCCGATGAGATCATGCGCAAGCGTCTCTATTGGCACTCCCGTCGCGGTATGTGGGAGCTCGACCTGCTGTTGATTCCCTTCCTCGATCATTGCTATGACGGCCTCGCCCCTGAGGACCAGGCGGCGTATCGCGACTTGATCACCGAAGAGGATCAGGACCTGTTCATGTGGCTGATGCGTCGTGAATGGCCCGAGGATCCCACCCGCCGCCGAATCGTCAAGATGATCGTCGAGTATGCCGAGAGCACCGGTAACGATCAGTATCGTACCCTCTAGGATTGCGGCGGCGAGTCAGTTCGCTGGGGTCGTATCGGTCCTCGGCCTGCTTGCCGTATATGCACCGCCGTGGCTAATCGCTGCGGCGTTCTTGCTTCTAGGGGTGGCGTACTGGAGTGAGTTGAGGAAGGAAGATTGGCCCAGGAGGCATGGCCAATCCGGCTGGCAGCTGCGCTGGGTGCCCGACGCAAGTGGCATCGAGGGCAACGGGGGCTGGCAGATGCGTGACGATACTGCCGCCCCCTGGCAAGCAACGCCAGTGACCATCGACTATCTCGGGCCCTGGCTCATTGGCTTGCGCCTGGGGCGGCGCCGTTATTGGCTGTGGCCGGATAGCGCCTCCCCGGAAGCGCTACACCGCTTGAGGCGTCATTTGCTGGGGCAGATGCAGGCGTCTTCTCCTGCGTCTCAGCTCAAGTAGCTCATGCTGGGCAATGCGCCCACATTCCTGTCGGGGCAATCCACGGAAAAATGCAGGCCACGCGATTCGCGACGTCGATACGCAGCGTCGACGGTCAGGCGGGCAAGACGGACGGCGTGGTGTAGTGTGATCAGGTCTGGCGTCGTAGCGTACTTCAGGCAAGCCTCGGTGACCTCGGCATGAAGTGACTTCAACGTCGTATCGGCACGTTTCAGACTAGTGTCGCTGCGTACGATGCCGACCTGTTGACTCATGGTTCGGCGTAGCTGGCAGCGCCAGCGTTCGATCGCGGTATCGTCGAGTCGTGGCAACAGGTCGCTGCTACGCCGCGCGAACTGCCCAGGGCGTAGTGGCGTGTTGGGGCCGGGCTCGGGGATGCGCAGGGCCTCGGCTGCCGCATGAGCGAAGACCAGGCATTCCAGAAGGGAGTTGCTGGCCATGCGGTTGGCACCGTGCAGACCGGTATAGGCGACCTCACCGATAGCGTAGAGGTGCGGTACGCTGGTGGCGCCATGCAGGTCGGTGCCGATACCTCCGCAGCTGTAGTGTGCCGCGGGAACCACCGGAATAGGCTCGCGGGCCATATCGATGCCGCGCGTATGGCAGTGGGCCTTGATGGTAGGGAACAGGCGTTCCAGGGCATCGACAGGTAAGTGGGTCATATCGAGCCAGACGTGGTCGCTTCCCGCACGCTTCATTTCGGCATCGATGGCACGGGCCACGATATCGCGGGGTGCCAGTTCGCCGCGCGGATCGATATTTGGCATGAAGCGATGTCCCGCCAGGCTCCTGAGAACTCCACCTTCACCCCGCAAGGCTTCACTGACCAGGAAGGGCGCCCCGTCAGGATCATAGAGACAGGTTGGGTGAAACTGCTGAAACTCGAGATTGACCAGCGGGGCACCGAGCTCCGCAGCCATGATCATGCCTTCTCCCCAGGCCGGCGCCGGGCTGGTGGTGTGCGCATATATTCCACTAGCCCCGCCCGTGGCCAACACCACATCCTGGGCAAGCAGCTTCTCTCCGCGGCCAGAGGCGTCGAGTGCGAAGGCACCGCGACAGTGGCCTCGCGCGTCGCTCAGCAATTCCACGACAGTGAGGCCGTGACGCACGACGATGCGCGGGTGACACGTGACCTGTTCCCATAGGGTGCGCACCAGGGCCTGCCCGGTGGCATCGGCGGCATGGATGACGCGTCGTTCCCCATGACCCCCTTCGCGGGTCAGGTGAAAAGGGTAGGCGGCTTGCGGGGCTGTGTCCGGCGTGAAGGGCATGCCTAGTGCGAGGAGCCGGTCGATGGCTTCGGGGCCGTGCGCGACCGTGAAGCGTACGGCAGCTTCATCGCAGAGGCCGTCCCCGGCACGAAGGGTATCCGCGACATGGGCTTCGAGGTCGTCCTGGGGAGAGAGTACGGCCGCAATGCCACCCTGGGCCCACTGGCTGGCCCCATGGGTCTCGGTGCCAGGCGATATCAGTGTGATACGTCGGTAGTCGGCCAATTCGAGCGCCAGAGAGAGCCCCGCTGCCCCGGCACCGACCACCAGTACCTCATGATCGCTGATTGTCATGGTCCGATGCCTTGTCATGCGAATTCGATCCACTATCGGGCAGCGCGGCGGTGTCGACCAGCTTGTGATGCGGTGCACGGCGGCGAAGGCGCTTGCTGGGGAGTCTTCGCAGGCTACCCAGCCGCTCCACCAATGATTCGGTCAGTCTGGCAAGCTCGCGGTTCAGCCATAGATACCCGCCGGGACTGAACAGAACGCGGCCATCTTCGGCGCGTGCCCCTTCGATCTTGCCCGCGTAGCGCTGTAGGTCAAACGGGGCGATTTCAACATCGATGGGGTGGCCGGTACGGATCTGGAAGGCCAGGGTGCCAAGCGAGCGCGCCAACCGATGCTGCTGGTCTCGCAGCCCTTCCAGCGCCTCGATGCGGTCGTGGCCCGCCAGCGTCGTCCAATGGGTTTCGAGCAGCAGCTCGATGGTCGAGAGCATGCGGCGCTGGAGTGACAGCAGGTCGTCCATTTCGCCACGCTTCAGGCGACGCTCACTATGGATGGCATCGACCAGGCCGCGCTGCTTGATGAGCAGGGCGCTGGTTGCCTTGAGCAGCTCGCGGGCATCGATGTCATCGCCGGAGCTCGAGGTGGTATGCGCTCGGTAGAGGCGCGCCATCTTGTCGAGATTATCGGCCAGCAGAAAACGCAGCATGTCGGTCGCTTTCTGGGGAAGGATCAGAATGGTTGCAGCGATTCCCACCAGCGTACCGAGAATCACGTCGAAGGAGCGCCAGAGTGCCACGCTCAGTTCACGATTGTCTTCGCCCAGCACCAGCAGAAGGCTGATGCCGAACATCAGTCCAGCGTAACCGTGACGATTGGCAAAGGTGATATAGGTGGCAGCGGCGATCCCGAGCAGGGCGCCGAGTGGGATCAGGCCGGGTAACGGTAGCGGAATCAGGATCAGTACCACGCCCCATGCCGCGCCGGCCAGGGTGCCCAGCAAACGCTGCTTGGCCTTGTCGAGTACGCCGCCGATGTGTGGCAGGTTGCCCATGACCATGATGGTGCTGACAAGTGCCCAGCCGCTATGCGGAATCGGGAACACATGGATAATGCCATACGTGATTGCCAGGGCGAGCGATACCCTGACCACATGCAGCACATGCCGGTAACGATAATTGAAATAGGGGTCGCGAAGTCGCGGCAGAATCATGTCGCGTAGGCTCTCAGAATCTCGAGTAGCGCCAGCGAGGGGATTGGTGCCCGGAGCCGGGCTCGAACCGGCACGGTGTTACCACCGAGAGATTTTAAGTCTCTTGCGTCTACCAATTTCGCCATCCGGGCGGGGTTCGAGCGGGCAGGATACAAGCTAGATAAGTGGAGGCTGGAGTCGGAATCGAACCGGCGTACACGGAGTTGCAGTCCGCTGCATAACCACTCTGCCATCCAGCCTCATGGAGTCGAAGCCACATAATATGGAGCGGGAAACGAGATTCGAACTCGCGACCCTCGCCTTGGCAAGGCGATGCTCTACCACTGAGCTATTCCCGCTCGACTCGGTGCGCATTATAAGGATAAGTGCGTGTATGTCAACCGGTTTTCTCGCGCCGGTTGATGCGACAGTCACATCGAGCGGCTCAGATGCGGCCAGGCTGCGCTCAGGTATTGAATCATCGACCACAGCGTCAACACCGCAGCCACGAACAAAGTCACGACACCGAGATTGGCAATCATGGTGCCGGGGGCGGCGCCCAGCAACAAGAAGATCGAGACCATCTGTAGCGTGGTCTTGACCTTGCCGATCCATGACACGGCGATCATGCTGCGTTTGCCCATTTCCGCCATCCACTCGCGTAGCGCCGAAATCACGATTTCCCGACCGATGATCACAAGGGCGGGTAGGGTCAGCCATACGGCTTCGTAACGCTCGATCAGCAGTGCCAGGGCCACGGCGACCATGAGCTTGTCGGCGACGGGGTCGAGGAAGGCCCCGAAAGGAGTGCTCTGGTTCCAGCGACGGGCCAGATAGCCGTCGAGCCAGTCGGTGATGGCTGCCAGGGCAAACAGGACCGCGGCCAGCAGCATGCTCCAGCGGAAAGGAAGATAAAAGACGATCACCAGCAGCGGTATGAACGCGATACGGGCCAACGTAAGAATGTTCGGGATGTTCATGTTACGCCACGTGTCCTTGCGGGTGGTCGGGAGGCTTCATTCTATCCCTCTTGGTGCACTTCATCCATGCAGGGCTTGGTGGATTGCGGTGGCCAGGCTGACATTGATACCGGGAACGCGAGCCAGTTCTTCTCGCGTGGCCTGGCGTACGCCTTGCAAACCCCCGAAGAAGCGCAGCAGTTCACGGCGGCGCTTGGGGCCGACGCCGGGGATATCCTGAAGCGCCGAAGTTCGGCGTTGCTTGTCACGGCGCGCACGGTGTCCGGTGATGGCGAACCGGTGGGCCTCGTCGCGAATGTGCTGAACGAGATGCAGGGCCGGTGAGCCGTTATCGAGGTTGAGGGTGCGATTTACCGTTTCGAGGAATAGCGTTTCCAACCCGGGCTTGCGCGTCGTCCCCTTGGCCACGCCGAGTAATTGGATGTCCTCGATGCCCAGTTCTTCGAAAACGCTGCGGGCCATGTTGAGCTGGCCCTTGCCGCCGTCGACGATCAGGATGTCGGGTCGTTTCCCCTCGCCGTTGACCAGTCGCTTGAAGCGTCGATTCAATGCCTGTCGCATGGCGCCGTAATCGTCGCCGGCGGCCACCCCCTCGATATTGAAGCGACGGTAATCCGATTTGACGGGCCCCTGCTGGTCAAAGACCACACAGGACGCCACCGTGGCTTCCCCATGGCTATGACTGATGTCGAAGCATTCCAGCCGTTGAGGCGCGGTCTCAGCCCCCAAGGCCTCGCGCAGGGCCTCGAAGCGCCGCGTCAATTGGGCTTGGTCCGCGAGCCGCGTGGCCAGGTACTGCTCGGCATTGGTCCTGGCCAACTGCAACCATTGGGCGCGATGACCGCGCACCTGGTGGGCGACTCGAACCCGCTTGCCGGCACGTTCGGCGAGTGCGTCTTGGAGCAGGCTCGCATCGGGCAGGGCCAGGGAGGTCAGCACTTCCTCGGGAGGGTCGCGCTCCTGGCCGAGATAGAATTGGCTGACGAACTCGCCAAGGAGCTCTTCGCTGCCGAGGTCGAGCTCGTTGTCGGGGCTGTGATGGCGGGCACCGAGCATGCGCCCCTGGCGCACGGTAATGACAGACACGCATAGGCCGCCGGGACGCTCGGCAAGTGCGAACAGGTCGGCATCCCCAGCATCGGTATCGACGAACTGGCGCTCCTGCATGCGTCGCAGTTGCTGAATCTGATCGCGTAATCGAGCGGCCTCCTCGAAATCCAGCGTCTGGCTCGCGGCTTCCATTTGCCGGGTGAGTTCGGCCGTGACCTGCTCGCTCTTGCCCTCGAGACACATGATGGCGTGCTCGACGTCGCGCCGGTAATCGGCCTCGCTGATGAAGTCGACACACGGGGCACTGCAACGTTGGATTTGATGTTGAAGGCAGGGGCGCGACCGATTGGAAAATACGCTGTCTTCACAATTGCGGATACGAAAGATCTTCTGCATGAGCGACAGGCTTTCCCGCACTGCCGTGCTGCTGGGATAGGGGCCCAGGTAGCGGCCATCGTTCCGGCGTACCCGTGCCCGCTTGTACTCCAGCGCGGGGTAGGGGTGACGGTCGCTGACGAATACGAACGGGTACGACTTGTCGTCACGCAGCAGGATATTATAAGGGGGACGCAGTTCCTTGATCAGGGACTGTTCCATCAACAGCGCTTCGGTTTCGCTTCGGGTGACGGTGACCTCAATCGAAGCGATGCGGCCGACCAGCGCCTGGGTCTTGGCATTGAGCGCGCCGCGGAAGTAACTGGCCAGGCGCGCCTTGAGTCGTTTGGCCTTGCCGATGTAGAGGGTGTCACCGCGTTCATCCAGCATGCGGTAAACCCCGGGCGAGGCGCTGACGGTCTTAAGGAATTGCTTGGGGTCGAAACTCATCTAACCTTCGGCTTCTTCGCTACGGTAGCCGTCCACGAGTCCATAACGAAGTCCGAGGTGGGTCAGTTCCACGTCGGAATTCACGCCGAGCTTCTCGAAGATGTGGTAGCGATAGGTATTCACGGTCTTGGGGCTTAGGAACAGGCGGTCAGAGATATCGCTGACTTTCTGGCAATTGATGATCATTATCGCCACCTGAAGCTCGCGTTGCGAGAGATTATCGAAGGGATTTTCCTGAGCATCCATCTTGGCCAGCACCAGCCGCTGGGCAATTTCGGGGCTGATGTAGCGTTGCCCTGCGAAGATGGCGCGGATGGCGACCACCATGTCGCCGAGCTCCGTTCCCTTGCTGATGAAACCGCTTGCCCCGGCATCCAGCAGGCGCTGGGCAAAGGTCTCTTCCAGAAAGGCCGTCAAAACCACGACCTTGATATCTGGCATGCCACGCGCAATCTTGCGCGTGGCTTCGAGGCCACCGATGCCGGGCATGCGAATATCCATCAGCAC
The DNA here is from genome assembly GCF_000759345.1 of Litchfieldella xinjiangensis. GTDB lineage: Bacteria > Pseudomonadota > Gammaproteobacteria > Pseudomonadales > Halomonadaceae > Litchfieldella_A > Litchfieldella_A xinjiangensis. The sequence continues at coordinate 403,973 of NZ_JPZL01000001.1, read as the reverse complement.
GATATCGGGATGGTGCTTGCGTGCCAGATTGATGGCTTCTTCGCCATCGGCCGCTTCACCTACGACTGAGAGGCCTTCCTCGGCATCCAACATGCGCGCAATGCTGGTGCGCACAAGGTGGTGGTCATCTGCGACTAGAACCTTGATCAAGGGCGCCCCCGGTGGACTCACATTAGTTGTTGCTTATCAGGAGACATGTAATTTTGCCTCGGTTGTTACCGATTATCCAGCGCTGCATGCTGCGAGGCGCCCGTTAATTTGGTGCCTGGCGCACAGGGCTTGACCTTGTGAAGGTGCTTCGATAGAGTACGCCTCGTCTCGACGGCGTCAACGTAGACGTCATCGGAACTGCACGTCAGCCAGGCCATGCCCGGCATGACTTTGGGGCCTTAGCTCAGCTGGGAGAGCGCAACACTGGCAGTGTTGAGGTCAGCGGTTCGATCCCGCTAGGCTCCACCAAGAATGCCCTATGAATCAGCCGCTTGACGCTTTGCGCCAGGCGGCTTTTTCGTGTGCCCGTAAAAGTTCGAAGATTCCCGTAAACACGTCACGGTCTTAAGCCCGAGGCCTGAGATAGGCTCAGCTCGGCGGCAAATTGGGCTTGGGAAACGGGGGAGTATCCCGCGGTCGCTTCTTGTCGGCGTCGTCTTCGGGGCGGGGTGGCTGCTGGGGCTGCCCTTCTTCCGGAAAGGCATCGGGCTGCCTTGGGTCGTCGCCAGGGTGGGGAGGCTGCTGGGGTTGCTCCTCCTTCGGGTCTCGATCGTGAGAGTCGGATTTTTCGTTGCGCATATTTCGCCGCTCCATTCGCTTGGTGTCAGCTCACAAGGTAGTGCATCGCCAGGCAGGCTGGCTCTGTCTTGTCTGGTGGTGGTGCAAGGGGCGACTCAGTTAACGTGAGATACAGCTCTTTTTTTCGGGCCAGACGGGAATTTCCGGTCGAGTTTGCCAGTACGCTGCCCACGGCCAATGAAATAGCCTTCAAAAGACGCTTACCTCGTCATTTAGCGAGCGCTAATCCAACGTATGCTTGTCGTGGGACGCCAGTTTGGCGGCGAGTCGACTGCGGGCTCGTACGAAGTAAGCGTCCCTATCGCGCTGCCCCGACTCGTCGGGGCTTTTTTTTGCCTTGCGAGTGCTGGGGCAGGGCTTGAGTGAAGATCAGCTCTCGACGCGGCCCAGCATCAGGAACTCGAGCAGGGCTTTCTGTGCATGCAAACGGTTGCCCGCTTCCTGCCAGACTACGGCACGAGGGTCGTCGAGTAATGTCTCGCTGATCTCTTCTCCGCGATGCGCAGGCAGGCAGTGCAGGAAGAGAACGTCACGGGCGGCACGATCCAATAGCGCTTCGGTGACCTGGAAACCGGCGAAGTCGGCTTCTCGCTTGGCCTGTTCCTCTTCCTGTCCCATCGAGGCCCATACATCCGTGGTCACCAGGTCGGCATCCGCCACGGCCTGCTCCGGATCGCGCAGCAGGCTCACCCGTTCGCCCGCCGCAGCGAGAATCGCGGGATCGGGATCGTAGCCTTCGGGGCAGCAGATGCGCAGTTGGAAATCGAACTGGCGCGCCGCATTGATCCATGAGTGACACATGTTATTGCCGTCGCCGATCCATACGGCCGTCTTGCCCCGCACGTTACCGCGCAATTCCGTCCAGGTCATGACATCCGCCAGCAGCTGGCATGGATGATAATCGTCGGTCAGGGCATTGATGACCGGTACTGAGCTGGCAGCGGCGAAGGCTTCGAGACCGGCATGCGAGAAGGTGCGGATCATTACGGCGTCGACCATCTCGGAAAGGACCCGGGCTGTGTCACCGATCGGTTCGCCACGGCCGAGTTGCGTATCGCGGGAGGACAGAAACAGCGCATGACCGCCAAATTGGGCCATGGCGGTCTCGAACGACACCCGGGTCCGGGTCGAGGACTTCTCGAAGATCATCGCCAGGGTACGGTTGGAAAACGGCGTGTAGGTAGGACCCTGCGTTTTCAGGCCGTTCTTGATCGTAATCGCCCGGCGAATCAGGTAAACCAACTCATCGGGGGAGAGATCCAACAAGGTCAGGAAATGGCGAGTCGCCATGATGTCGCTCCGCGCAAAAGCAAACATCCTAGCCACGCGGCGTTCGCGGCGCAATGCATGCATAAGTGTGGGGACTATCCTGGGTCAGGGCTGTTTTCGATGCGCCGTCATCAGTAGAATGGTCGAAACTCCAGGTGGCCGACGGAAGGATTTCCCCATGAGCGATACCATCGAGAACATCAAGAAGCAGATCAACGACAACCCTATCCTGATCTACATGAAGGGTACTCCCCAGCTGCCACAGTGCGGCTTTTCCGCCCAGACGGTACAGGCCCTGATGGCGTGCGGCGAACGCTTCGCCTTCGTCAACGTACTGGATAACCCCGATATCCGTGCCGAGCTGCCGAAGGTCGGCAACTGGCCGACGTTCCCCCAGTTGTGGGTCGAAGGCGAACTGGTGGGTGGCTGCGACATCATCGTCGAAATGTACCAGAACGGTGAACTCGAGCCGCTGGTAAAGGAAGCGGCTGCCCGCGCCAATGACGGTAACGAGCAACCCAGCGCATGAAATGAGACCTGGGCGCCGTCCCGGTGACAGACCCCGCGAGCCTTTATCGGCCGCGGGGTTTTTTATGCGCTTCTGGGACGTCATGGATACGCAAGGATACGAAATCATCCTTCTAACACATTGAAATCTGGGAAAAGCCCTACCACGCTGAGTAGGTAGATGGGTTATGGGATGAGCCTTGAACACGGCTCGCCCGCCACGAACGGATTGAACGCTCACCAAGGACGACTAGGGGGTGCACCATGCAGGTACCACTGGAAATCACCTATCACCATCTTGACCGCAGTGAATGGCTCGACGATTACGTCAAGTCGCGTGTCGCCAAGCTAGAGCAGTTCAGCCCCGATATGGTGTCGTGCCGGGTAACCATCGAACAGGCCCAGCATCAGCACCGTACCGGTAATCCGCACCGCGCACTGGTTGAGGTTTCGCTTCCTGCCAAGCGTGAACTGGTTGCCGAAAAGACCGAACGCGTCACCGATCCTCAGGTCCAGTTGCGTCCCATTCTACGTCATGCCTTCGAGGCCATGGAAAAGCAGCTCAAGAAGGAAAATGGCAAGCGCAGCAACAAGACCCAGGCACAGCCGCGTAATGGCGATGATCCGCTACCACCCATCGCCACTGTGGTGCGCATCTTCGAAGGGGATGGCTACGGCTTCATCAAGAGCCTGAGCGGCGAGGAGTTCTATTTCCACAAGAACGCCGTGCTGCATGACGATTTTGAGCGACTGACGGTAGGCACCCGCGTGCGCTTCGAACCCGAAGAAGGTGAGGAAGGCCTCCAGGCCAGTACGGTGCAGATTGTCGATAAGCCGGGCGTCGGCGGCTCCGAGAACGATGACGACGCTATCGACATGCCTGCCGGCTGGGAGACCCGCCACTGACGAATCAGTGACGGCAGGAAAACCAGTCGTAACGAATGTGAGGCTCGCCGGGTGCGGGCCTCACGCGTCTTCGATGCCCTGCTCGCGTTGGGCGAGGTTCCAGCCACCAAGGTCCTTGTATCGATTGACGATGGTGCAGAACAATTCCGCGGTACGTTCGGTATCGTAGCGGGCGGAATGGGCCGAGGAATTGTCGAATTCGATACCGGCTGCCCGACACGCACGTGCCAGCACCGTTTGCCCATAGACCAGGCCGGACAGGGTGGCGGTATCGAAGCTCGAGAAGGGGTGGAAGGGATTGCGTTTGATACCGCAGCGATTCACGGCAGCATTGAGGAAGCCATGATCGAAGGCAGCATTGTGGCCCACCAGGATGGCGCGCGTGCAATTATTGGCCTTGATCGCCTTTCGCACGGGCCGAAAGATCTCGCCCAGGGCTTCAGCCTCGGATAACGCCACTTTCTTGCGCAGCGGATCGTCGAGATTGATCCCGGTGAAGTCCAGTGCCGACTGCTCGACGTTCGAGCCTTCGAAGGGCTCGATATGATACGCATAGGTCGCATCCGGCATCAGGTTCCCCTCCGGATCCATGCTCAACGTAACGGCAGCTATTTCCAGGATGGCATCCTGTTGGGCATTGAAGCCCCCGGTTTCGATATCCATCACCACCGGCAGGTAACTGCGAAAGCGGTGGGCCATCAGATCGCGGGCGATCGCCTCGCTCATGCGGCTCTCCCTTGTCTTGTGCGGGCTCCCCTGGCGTTTCCCGCGCCGTCGCGGCAGAGTCTAGCACTTTTCGCCCAGCCTCGTCCCGGCATGGCGGTATTCTCGCGTCGGCATCGACGCTATACTCATGGGCTGGTTTAACGCCACCCGAATCATCAAGCAAGGAGCCCTCAGAATGTCCGATGTCAAGAAGGTCGTTCTCGCCTATTCCGGCGGCCTGGACACATCCGTGATCGTCAAGTGGTTGCAAGAGACCTACGATTGCGAGGTCGTGACCTTCACCGCTGACATCGGCCAGGGCGAAGAAGTCGAGCCGGCACGCACCAAGGCGCAGGCGCTAGGCGTCAAGGAGATCTATATCGAGGATCTTCGCGAAGAGTTCGTTCGCGATTACGTCTACCCGATGTTCCGCGCCAACACTATTTACGAAGGCGAGTACCTGCTGGGTACCTCCATCGCGCGTCCTTTGATTGCCAAGCGCTTGATCGAAATCGCCAACGAGACCGGCGCCGACGCCATCTCGCACGGTGCCACCGGCAAGGGTAACGACCAGGTACGCTTTGAGCTGGGGGCCTACGCGTTGAAGCCGGGAGTCAAGGTCATCGCCCCGTGGCGTGAATGGAACCTGACATCGCGTGAAAAGCTCATGAACTATTGCGAGCAGCACGATATCCCGGTCGATTTCTCCAAGAGCAAGAAGAAGTCACCGTACTCGATGGATGCCAACCTCCTGCATATCTCGTATGAAGGGGGCGTCCTCGAAGACCCATGGGCCGAGGCCGAAGAGGACATGTGGCGTTGGAGCGTCTCGCCCGAGGCGGCGCCGGACACCCCGACCTACCTGGAACTGACCTTCGAGAAGGGCGACATCGTGGCCATCGACGGCGAGCGCCTGGCACCGCACGATGTGCTGGCCAAGCTCAACAAGATGGGCGGTGATAACGGCATCGGCCGCCTCGACATCGTCGAGAATCGCTACGTCGGCATGAAATCGCGCGGATGCTACGAGACACCGGGGGGCACCATCATGCTGCGCGCGCATCGTGCCATCGAGTCGATCACGCTCGATCGCGAAGCGGCGCATCTGAAGGATGAGCTGATGCCGCGCTACGCCGAGACCATCTACAACGGTTACTGGTGGAGCCCCGAACGCAAGATGCTTCAGGCGGCGATCGACGAGACCCAGCAGTACGTCAACGGCGTGGTGCGCATGAAGCTCTACAAAGGCAGCGCCAGTGTGGTGGGACGCAAGTCGGAGCAGTCGTTGTTCGACGAATCCATCGCGACCTTCGAGGACGATGCGGGCGCGTACGATCAGAAAGACGCAGAGGGCTTCATCAAGCTCAACGCATTGCGCTTGCGCATCGCCGCCGGCAAGGGCCGCGACCAAGGCTGATCGAGGGCAAACGCCATGTTCAAGAAGCTGTTATCGGGGCTGATGGGGGGCGGCGCCAAGCCGGCTCCCGAAGCTGAGCCGGTCGAGTACAAGGGCTATCTGATCGTGCCCGATCCGCAGGATACGGGAGGCCAGTACCGAGTCAGTGGCTGGATACGCAAGCCCGTCAGCAACGGCGAGCAAGCCGAAACCCTGGAACATCGCTTCGAGCGTTCCGACATGGTGCCAGGCCGCGAGGCATGCGAAACGCTGACGGTCAGCAAGGCTCAGCGTTTCATCGACGATTTGGGCGACGATATCTTCAAACGCTGAAGACCCGCTTAAACCCCCTCATTGCCCGGCCTAGGCCGGGCAATGTCGTTTTAGTTTAAGGCAATCAGTAACCGTCGACGGTAGCCTCCGGCATACACTCGGCGAAGCATCCCGAGGAGTGGCCTATGCACTGGCATCTTCACGGTCGAAGGCACCCGCTTGAAGCGTCAGCAGGTCGGCCAGCGTATCGATACCGCGGGCCTCCAGGCGAGGTAGCAGCGCCAGCCACAACTGGGCGGTCATTCGTGCGTCCCCCAGCGCGGTATGACGGGCGCCCTGGGGTGCGTTGAGATCATACCGGTCGATAAGGCTGTCCAGGTCGTGGCCATCGAGCCCTTCGTCCAGGGCTCGGGAGATCAGCAAGGTATCGAGCACCGGCATGCGAAACTCGACGCCCGCGCCGGTAGGTTGCAACGCCAGGAGATCGAAGGCGGCATTGTGCGCCAGTAGCACGGCATCGCCGACATAGTCGCGAAAACGGGGCAGTATTTCGGGGAGTGGCGGTGCACCTGCAACATCGCTGTCCGTTAGCCCATGGATGGCGGTGCTTTCCGGCGGTATGGGCCGCTGGGGATCCACGCGTTGATCGAAAGTATCGTCAGCCAGCAAGCGGGCGTTGACGATGCGGCAGGCACCGAGGCTGATGATGGTATCGTGCTGGCGCAGCTCGAGGCCGGTGGTTTCGGTATCGAACGAGACGATCTCGAGCTGGCGGAGGGGGCAGGCGGCCAGCTCGGCATCCGGCGGTGGCAATTCGGCGATGCCGAAGTCATGAAACTCGGGACGCGGGGCAGGGCGTGAGGGGGGAGGACCGACCCGCTCGTCTGCTGGTAGCGGAAGCCGTAGACGAGCATGCCTGCCGTCTTCGTCAGCCAGGCTCCAGATCTCGCTGTCATGCTGGCGGAGCAGGTCACCGACACACGGTGAAAGCGGTAGCCGCTCGAGACGCTGTTCGCACCATTGGGCGAGTTGCGACTGCCTTAGCGGACCGCCGCGCCAGACAATATCCAGATAGACACGCGTGTTGCCTAGACGTACCTCGATCTCATATCGACTATTGCCGGTATGCGCCTTCAGTCGCTCCAGCAGCGACAACAACATCTCGAGCAAGGCAGGGGCATCGGCCTTCAGCCAGGCGGGAGTGCCGATCGGGAGGGTCGTCAGCGACACGCCATCCAGGCGCTCGTTGAGTGCCCGGAACAGGTCGTTCGACCAGAGCGGCATCATCCGTTCGCCCTGGCGCTGAAGATCCTGTAGCAGTGTCCCCAGTTCGCTTATGCCGGCACCCAGTCGTTGGCCTTCCTCATCGATGGCCTGTTCGAGGCGTTGGCGCAGTGAGGCGTGCTTGGGAGTGGGGCTCAATTGGCTGAGGGCCTCGGCGGCGCTCGACAATCCGGCACTGTGCCGGCGCAGCGAAGGTAACACTTCGGTCAGTCCGGCACGCGCGCCCCGTTCACTGGACCAGGCCGCCGTGGCATCGCTCAGGGTCAGCAGTATTTCGCCATGGCCGTTGGGTACACGCCGTATCATGCAGCGTAGCCAACGCTGCTCATAGGGAAGCAGCAGCTCGCGGGAGGTACCATCGTGCGGTAGTCGCTGGAGGGCATCCTGCAGGCTACCCAGTTCGATCAGCGTATCGAGACGCTTGCCCAATCCCAGGCCCGGGTGCCCATCGAAAAGCGATTCGGCCGCCTGGTTGAAAAGCATGACACGACGATGCCGGTCACATAACAGTAACGGCATGTCCAATACCTGAAGCAGTGTCTCGAGTTCCTGGCGAATCCTTGCGGCACTGCGAGCACCGTCGGTATGGGCTGTGTCCAGGCGCTCGCGATCGCCCCGCCATGCTTCACGAATCCGGTCGATATCGGGCCCGAGGCCTCGCAGCCAGCCTTCGGGCGGATGGTCCGACCGCGCGTCGGGGTTGGCGGCAAGGCGGGCCAGCTGCGCGTGGAGATGACGCAGTGGCATGAAAAGGACGCGTTCCAGCAGCAGACCAACCATGAAAATCGTCAGCCCGCCCGAAAGGCAGCCCAGCCACAACGCCGCCCGGGCCAGCCCGGCAGGGCCGAGTTGGACGTCTAGCCAACTGGCAAACAGCACGCCGCCCAGCAGACTGATGCCGCTCAGCAGTAACCATAGCCCGACCAGTCGCTGGCGCTTGGGTAGCGAACCACGCGCCATCAGCGTGTCTCGTCGAGAAGTGCCCTGACCTTGTCGAGCAGGGCTTGGGTGGAGAAGGGCTTGGTCACGTAGTCGTCGGCGCCCAGCGCCAGCCCCTTTTCACGTTCGACGTCGCGACCGTGGGCCGTGAGCATGATGATAGGAAGGCGTGCATGTGCCGGGATCTCACGTAAGCGCTCCAGAACATCGAAACCGCTGATGCCAGGCAGGCTGATTTCCAACAGCACCAGATCGGGGGGCTGTTCTGAAATCCGGGACAGGGCTTCCTCGCCATCGAAGGCCGTGGCGACCTCGAAGCCTGCCTGTTGCATGAGGAATTCGAGAGACAGGACGATGTTGGGTTCATCGTCGACCACCAATACCCGGGCCATGTGCCTTTCCTATCCTGTCGTTTCGAGCAGTCTAACGAGGCTGACAGCCAGCGAACAGACGACCTTGGCACAATGATGTTACGTGAAAAAACGCAGCGGGGGATTGGCAAGCCGGCGTGAATATCCCACCCTTTCAGCTACGCTGCGAATCGTTTGTCCACCTACCAAGGAGAGCGCTGCATGAGTGCCATCGTGCTGCTGGTCATAGGTCTGGGAGGAATGGCGTTAGGTTACTTCGTCTATTCGAAGCTGATTGCCGAACGGATCTATCGACTCGACCCTCGCTTCAAGACGCCGGCCCATGAATTCGAGGACGGTGTCGACTTCGTGCCTACCAACCCCTTTGTGCTGTGGGGTCATCACTTTACCTCGGTTGCCGGGGCCGCCCCTATCGTGGGGCCGGCGATTGCGGTGATCTGGGGATGGCTGCCGGCCTTTCTGTGGGTGATCCTGGGCACGATCTTCTTTGCGGGGGTGCACGATGCCGGGGCGATATGGGCGAGCGTACGCAACAAGGCACGTTCGGTTGGGGCGCTGACGGGCGATGTGGTTGGCAAGCGGGCCAGAAGCCTGTTCATGGTCGTCATCTTCCTGGTCCTGCTGATGGTCAATGCGGTCTTCGCCGTCGTTATCTCACGCCTGATGATGGACTTTTCCAGCGCTGTCGTTCCGGTATGGGGAGCCATTCTCGTGGCGCTGGTGATAGGGCAACTCATTTATCGGCGCATGTTGAGCCTGCCCGTTGTCTCGATCCTTGGCGTGGTGGCGCTCTATGGCCTGATCTTCATGGGCCCGTCCGTGCCGATACAAATGCCGGAGAGCGTAGGCGGCATGTCGGGCAATGCGATCTGGATCCTCATTCTGTTTGGCTATGCGGCCATCGCGTCGCTATTGCCGGTATGGGTATTACTGCAGCCCCGTGATTACATCAATGGATTACAGCTGTTCATTGGTTTGCTTGTGCTTTACGGAGCGATCGTGCTGCTCAATCCCACCATGGTGGCACCCATGGTCAACGACAATGTCCCCGAGGGAACCCCTTCGTTGATTCCGCTCCTGTTCGTCACCATCGCTTGTGGTGCCATTTCGGGGTTCCACGGTCTGGTAGCCTCGGGCACCACCTCCAAGCAGCTGGACAAGGAGACCCATGCCCGCTTCGTGGGGTATTTCGGTGCCGTGGGCGAAGGTGCCTTGGCCTTGGCAGCGATCCTGGCGGCGACGGCGGGCTTTGCTTCGCTGGGCGATTGGCAGGCAATGTATGCCGGGTTCGGTCAAGGCGGGGTTACCGCCTTCGTCGAAGGTGGGGCCTTCATCATCCATAACGGCCTGGGGCTGCCTGAAGCCACGGCGGCGACGCTATTGACGGTCATGGCTGCATTGTTTGCCGGCACCACCATGGACACCGGCCTTCGCCTGCAGCGCTATATCTTCCAGGAATGGGGGATGATCTATGGCATCGGCTGGATGCAAAAGGGGGCGCCAGCCACGCTGCTCGCCGTTGGGACCTGCCTATTGCTGGCCTTTGGTGCGGGCGGCGCCGATGGTTCAGGCGGCATGATTATCTGGCCCCTGTTCGGCACCACGAACCAGCTCCTGGCAGGGCTGACCCTGCTGGTGGTGACCGTCATGCTGGTACGCCTCAAGCGGCCCATGTGGTACACCCTGGCACCGTTGTGCTTCCTATTGGTGATGACCGTGGCAGCCTTGTTGACGCAACTGCGAAGCTTCTACAACGAGGGGAACTATTTCCTGCTGTTCCTGGACCTCGTGGTGCTGGTTGCTGCCATTCTCGTGGCGCTGGAGTGCGCTGCGACCTTGAAACAGCAGCGCCGTACGGCCGCCCGACAACAGGAGTGATTGTATGCATGAAGATGGCCACGATTCCGGTAAGGCGACTCTGTCGACATGGCAGGCCTGGCTGCGTCAGGCGCGCTTTTTCGCCGAGGAGGCTTATTCGGCCCGCTATCGCGGCGCCATCGCTCGGGCGCGTCGTGACGAGGACGATCTGTTCATGCTGATGGTATTTTCCGAAGTGATGGGCGTTCCCAATCCCGCCAGTTACTACACCCTGGAGTTGCAACCTTTGATGCTGGAACGCTTCCACGATTGGCACCGTCGGATGGGCATGGAGCGTTCCCCCCTGGATCACTTCACGTGCTGTTGAGCAGTGTGCTCGAGCGGCGCCTGCTCTGGGTGGGGGGCAAGGGGGGCGTCGGAAAGACGACCATCGCCGCTGCCCTGGCGGTCCTGGCGGCGCGCGACGGCCGCCGGGTCCTACTGATCTCGACGGACCCCGCGCATAGCTTGGGCGATGTCTTCGACCAATCGCTGGGCGACCGGGCACGCCGACTACTGCCCGGGCTTGATGCGATGGAGATAGACCCGGACAGTGAGGTCGATGCGCATCTATCGCGGGTGACCGAGCAAATGCGCCGGTTCGCCGCGCCGACGATGATGGCCGAACTCGAGCGTCAGATGCGCCTCACCCGGCAATCTCCCGGGACTCAGGAAGCGGCCTTGCTGGAGCGCTTGGCCCGGTTGATGGTGAGCGAGGCTGAAGAGTACGACCTGGTGATTTTCGATACCGCCCCCACAGGCCATACGCTACGGCTTTTGAGCCTTCCTGAGGCGATGGCGGCATGGACCGATGGATTGTTGTCGCACAATAAACGTTCCGAGGAGTTGGGCAAGGTGCTCAAACACCTCACCCCCAAGTCCGGCGACCGAATCGATACCCCTTTCGATGAACCCGAAGACGTGCCCTTCGAGGGGTTGGACGAGCGTACCCGTGAGGTCGCCCGGACGCTGCTGGACCGACGCCGGCTCTTTCACCGCGCCCGGCGACGCATCGAGAACCCTCGGGAGAACAGTTTCCTGTTCGTGCTGACCCCGGAGCGTTTGCCGATTCTCGAAACGGCGCGGGCCGTGGAGACCCTCGAAGCTGCACATATTCCGGTGGCGGCGACATTGGTCAATCGTGTGCTGCCCGAGACGGTGGATGGTGAGTTCCTGCAGCGTCGCCGCGAGCAGGAATCGAGCTACCTGGCACGAATCGATGCGACTTTCGCTCACCTGCCGAGACCGAGATTGTCGCTCATGGCAGGGGACATCCAGGGAATCGAGGATCTCGAAGCCCTGGCCCAGCAGTTGCGCAGTGCGGGGTTCTAAGGCTGAAGAGCAAGGCATGAGCGGAAGCTGATACGCTCGGGGACCCAGACACAAGGAGACCTGACATGCTCAAGGTGCATCATCTCGAGAACTCGCGCTCGCAACGAGTGGTTTGGCTACTCGAGGAACTTGGTATCGAGTATGAGCTCATCACCTACCAGCGCGATCCCAAGACCATGTTGGCACCCGCGTCGCTGAAACGCGTCCATCCGTTAGGCAAGTCACCTGTGGTCGAGGACGGCTCGCGGGTCATGGCGGAATCGGGTGCCATTATCGAGAGCATCCTCGAGCAGGCCGGCGAGACCAGTTTACTTCCAGAAGCGGGCAGCGATGCCCGGTTTCGTTATCGTTTCTGGCTCCATCATGCCGAGGGGACCGCAATGCCGCCACTGGTCATGCGATTGGTGTTTTCTCGCCTCGACAAGCCTCCGGTCCCGGCCCTCATCAGGCCGGTGGCTCGGCTACTTTCCAAGGGCGTGGAGCGCAATTTCCTGACGCCGCAGATTCGTGAGCTCACCCGCTTCTGGGATCAGGAACTGGCTCGGGACGGCTGGTTCGCGGGGGATAACTTCACGGCTGCCGACATCCAGATGAGTTTTCCGGTCTTGGCGCTGGAAAGCCGTGGAGGCGTGGAGGCATGCCCAAACGTGGCGGCATTCCTGACAAAAATCCGTGAACGGCCGGCCTATCAGCGCACGGTTGCACGTATCGGGGAGTTCGGCATGGGCACTGCGACGCGTTAACGGTGGATTCGGTTACGCAGCGCATAGGCGGCCCGACCCAGCCACTCTTCCAGGGCGCGAGCGCTGTGTCGTAAATGGTAGGCCCGAGGGAGCCAGGCGCGTAGACCTGCCGGGGGCGGACTGGTGAACTCGGTGGGGGCTGGCATGACATCCAAACCGGCCTGGCGAAATACGGGGACGGCACGCGGCAGGTGCCAGGCCTGAGAGACCAGTGCAATGCGTTGGATCCCCGCGTCTCGCAATAGATCGGCACTGAAGCGGGCGTTTTCCAGGGTATTGCGGCTTTGGGTCTCTCGCCACTTCACCGGGATACCAAACACATCTTCGAGTGCGCGCGCCATCAGCTCGGCTTCGGCCATGGATTCACCATGCACTCGTCCCCCGCTGACCAAGATGGGCCACTGGCCATCTCGATGCAGCTTGGCGCCGTAAGCCAGCCTCCGCCAGGTGGCGTTGCTCGGGGTATCGTCCCAACCGAATTCGGGATTGTCGAAATCACGGCCACCACCCAGGATGACGATGGCCTCGATCCGTGCCAAGTCCTCTTTGCGCAAGGGTGGATACGGCTCCAGCCCTTGGCGCAGCCAATGGCTGGCTGCAGGCGTTGCCAACCATAGCAGCCCCAGTAGCCCGAGAACGACCAGCGGTATGCCCACCCAAGGCATGCGACGCCAGAGCAGGGCGCCCAGCACCGCGAGGATGACGTTGGCCAAGGGGGGCAACAGCAGGGTTTTCAGCCAGATCACACGATTTCACCTTGAATACGGATGTGCAGAACGCTGTCGAGCTATACGCCGTGACGCGGTGTGAAAGTCTCGAGAACCTCCAGGCGACGCGTTGGCCAGTGCACCACGGCCGTACACCGTACCATGCGCTGGGAGAGTTTCGGGTGATCCCGGCGAATCACGTCACGGGCGAAATCTGAGAGGAAGCGGGACTTGAGCTCCGCACGTGCCCGGTCGACACCAGGCTCCTGATATGGCGTGGACGCCAACAGCATGAAGCCATCGTCCGGTATGCGTCCGGCCTGCATGTTACTGGCAATGATGGTCGCGGCAGTACCGATCGGCTCCGCGAGGTCAGGGCTGTAGGGGCCCACAATGAGTGCCGTGTTGGGGACATGCAAGAAGTCGAAACCACGCCCCACGCAGACGGCCCATTCACGATGCTCGATATCCAGTTCGCGAGGCTGGTGGCGCAAGGCGGCCACGTGGGCGAGGTTGCCTTCCAGCAAGGGCAGCAGGTCACGACGTACATCGGCCGGCATGTCGGGGCATAGGCTGACCAGCCGGTGTCCGAGACTCGCCGCATCGTCGAGGCTGAGCGTCGTCATGTCGAGAAGGGCGTCATCCGCTCCATGGACGATCAGGCCGTCGCTGTCGGTCTCGAAGCCGCAGACCAGGGGATAAACCTGGCGATGATTCTCGCCAAACAGTGACTGGGCCTGCGCACGGATTTCATAGGCGTGGGCCAGGGCGGCCTGGCTATCGCACTGAAAACCGGCACATCCCCGCAGGCGCTCTCCGCGGGAAAAGTGGTAGGTGATGATCATCAGGACCGCGTTGCCCGCCCGGGTGGCCTCGGCGACGGTATCGGCCAGCATCTCGCCGAGGTAGGGCCATCCCAGGTGGAAGATTCCACCCAGGTTTCGGAAAGGGCGGATGATGCCGAGCGGTGTTCGGGTGGCGTGTGGAATATGGATGCGCCCATCCATGCATTTCATCACCACGATGCGGGTCGGGTGATTGGCCAGGTAACGCTCTCGCGCCAGCCAGGCGGAGGGGCTGCAATAGGTCGCGGCGTGCTCGCGCGAGAGTGTCATTAGCCAGTCGATGCGCTCATCGATGGGGCGGTCGTGTATATGCATGGCCGTTAGCCTGGAAGCGGATTGTTATTGTTGGTCTCATCCTGCCACGCTCATCGAGCTTAGGCGATATCGACCTTGTCGGGATATTCGCAGAGATCCTCGATGACGCAGCTGCCACAGCGTGGCTTGCGCGCCACGCATGTATAACGGCCATGCAGGATCAGCCAGTGATGAGCATCGTGGCGAAATTCCCGCGGGACATGACGCATCAGCTTCTTCTCCACCTCGATGACATCCTTGCCCGGGGCGATGCGTGTGCGGTTGGAAACCCGATAGATATGGGTGTCCACGGCGATGGTCGGCTGTCCGAAGGCGGTGTTGAGGATCACATTGGCCGTCTTGCGGCCCACGCCGGGCAGCGATTCGAGTGCCTTGCGTGTCTGGGGAACCTCACCATTGTAGTTTTCGACCAGGATGCGACAGGTTTTCATCAGGTTTTCGGCCTTGGTGTTGTAAAGGCCGATCGTCCTGATGTGTTCCTTTAGCCCATCGATGCCCAAATCGATGATGCCTTGGGGGGTATTGGCGACCGGGAAAAGGCGTGCCGTGGCCTTGTTGACGCCCACATCGGTGGCCTGGGCCGAGAGGAGCACGGCAGCGAGTAACTCGAAGGGCGTCGACCAGTGCAATTCGGTCGTTGGTTCAGGCATGTGCTCGCGCAGGCGGGCAAATATCTCGTGGCGTTTCTGGACGTTCATGGGGGTCCGTTATCGTATCGTGCCGGTGACGCGAACGCGGCGGCTCTCTCTCGGCTTGTCAGTCATCTGTTGCCGGCGCCGCTGTTCCAGGCGTGCGTCGATGACGTTCTTGAGTGCGATCAGCAGGCCGGTCGCGAAGAAGGCGCCCGGCGGAAGCACCAAAAACAGGAAATCGTATTTGGCAAATAGCGTCAATTGCCAGCGCTCGGCGACCGGGCCCAACAGCAGGTCGAGATTGGCAAATAGCGTGCCCTGGCCGAACAACTCGCGTAAACCACCCAGCACGATCAATACCCCGCCGAAGCCCAGACCCATCATCAGACCGTCGGTGGCGGAGGGCAGCAGGGGCTGTTTGGAAGCGAAAGCATCGGCCCGTCCGAGGATGGCGCAATTGGTAACAATCAATGGAATGAAGATACCCAGGATCTGATGAAGCTCGAAGGTATAGGCTTGCATGAGAAGATCGGCACAGGTCACGAAGGCAGCAATGATCATGACGAACGCGGGTAGCCGCAAGTGATTCGCGACGTGGCGGCGGATCAACGAGACCGAGACGTTCGAGCCGACCAGCACCAGGAGCGTGGCGAGCCCTAGACCCAGCGCATTGACCACACTGCTGGTCACAGCCAAAAGCGGGCAAAGGCCCAGCATTTGAACCAGCGCGGGATTGTTGGACCACAGGCCATCGCGGGCCAAGGTATTGAACTGGCTCACGGTGTTCCCTCCTCGTTTTCTGGGATGTCGAAGAGCAAAGCATGATGCTCGGCGCTGAACTCAAGGCTACGCCGTACGGCACCGATTACGGCACGTGGCGTGACCGTGGCGCCAGTGAACGCATCGAACTCGCCGCCTTGCTTGCCGACAGTCCAGCGCTCTGGGGCGGGATCGCCCAGCGAACGACCTTCGAAGGATTCGACCCAGTCGCTCTTGCGCCGTTCGATCTTGTCGCCCAGGCCAGGCGTCTCCTGATGCCGAATGACCCGGACCCCGGTGACATGACGTTGTCGATCGATGCCGACCAATAGCGCGATGTCGCCGCTGTAGCCATCACGCGCCACCACCGGCAGTATGGCCACTTGCGCCTCGCCCTGGCCCGCCCGCCATACCGTGAACGCATCGGGTTGGCCCAGCGCCTCGCTAGCGGGGAGTGTCGCGGTATTGGCAAGCAGTTGCTCGACGTCGACTTGCGCCAACGCCTCCGGCAACACCTCTTCGAGCACGCGGTACTGGCTTTCCAGGCGATTCTCGGCGATGCGCTCGGCGGTCAGGGCGCGGGTGCCTGAAACGACGCCGGCAGTGACGATAGCGAACAGTCCCAGGCCGAGGGCGCCCCGCCACATGCTCTCCAGAACTGGACGTGGCCCGTTCATGGCAATCGCTCCTGATCGTCATCGATAGGATCGAGTCGAATGCCGCGCTGCGGCGCGGCATGCCCATAGGTGCGTGGCTGGGTGTAGTAATCGATGAAAGGCACGGCGAAATTCATCAGCAATACGGCAAAGGCGACCGCATCGGGGTAGGCCCCCGCGGAGCGAATCAGCATCACCAGAATGCCGATGGCCGCACCGTAGTAGAGCTTGCCCTTGCGGCTGGTGGCGGCACTCACCGGATCGGTGGCGATGAAGAAGGCACCGAATAGGGCGGCACCGCCAAGAAGATGGAAGAGGGGGGAGCCGTAATGGCTGGGGTCGATGGCATAGAGCAGGGTGGTGAGCACCAACATGGCACCCAACATGGCGATCGGGATATGCCAAGTGATGAGCCGCTTATAGAGCAGCAACGCGCCACCGGCCAGCCAGGCCAGCGCCACGCTGCGCCACGCTGCCAAGGACCCTGCGGGGAGCGGATCGCTGGCCCAGAACTCGCTCGCCATGACGGCCTCGGGCTTGTGCTTGAAGGCGTCCAGCGGCGTGGCACCGCTCATGCTGTCCAGAGACGAGGCCTCGGCCAACCCTGCCCAGCGAACCAGGACATCCCCCAGCGACAGCGCCTCGGGACCGAACAGGCCCTGCGGGGAAAGCCACTGCGTCATCGCTACCGGAAACGAGATCAATAGCAGGGCGTAGCCCACCATGGCCGGGTTGAACGGATTCTGTCCCAGCCCGCCGAACAGGTGCTTGGCGACGACTATGGCCGCCACGGTACCGACCAGGATCAACCACCAGGCCGATCCCGGCGGCAGCGATATGCCAAGCAGCACGCCGCTGAGCAGGGCGCTGTTATCGCGAAGTGCGACCAGCGGCGCTCGGCCTCGCAAGCGGACCATCAGTGCTTCGAGTCCCACCGCCAACCCTGCGGCAGTCACTACATTGGTGATGACCCCCCAGCCGAAATGCCAGGTCAGCATGAGGATGCCGGGGAAGGTGGCGACCAGCACCCAGCCCATGAGCGTTCCTGAGGCGGTAGGCCGACGGGTGGGGGCCGTACTGGCATGCATGAGGCTCATGTGGAAGAGGCTTCCTTGGCACTGGCCAGTCGGGTCTCGATGGCTTGCAGATTCTCCTGGGCCGTGGCGACCTGCACTTCCAGGTCTGCGGTATCGTCGTTACCGCTCTCGCCGGCACGGGCGAGCGCTTTTTCGGCCTTGCGCAGCGATGCCTTGGCGGCAGCCTGGGCGATACGAAGCTGCTTGAGCTGCTCCTTGGAATCGGGCCCTAGTGCCGGCTTGCCACGAGGGCTCGGTTCGGCCTCCGCGTTATGAGCGGTTACACGACTTGCCGCCTTGGCCCGGGCCTGTCGCCTGGCTTCCTTCTCGGCCGCTTCACGCTCGATGCGGGCCTGGCGAAACTCGAAGCGATGCCGGGCGTGTTCGGCACGTTGCGCTTCGAGGCGATGCGCCCGTATTTCCCCCTTTGTGGCCCGATAATACTGTACGAGCGGAATATGACTGGGGCAGACATAGGCACAGGCACCGCACTCGATACAGTCGAACAGGTTGAATAGCTGGGCCTTGTCGTGCTCTCGGCCGCGGGCGAACCAGTAGAGCTGTTGAGGTAACAGCGACGCCGGACACACCTCCTCGCAGGCCCCGCAACGGATGCAGGGCTGCTCGACTGGCGGTGGGGGGAGCTCCGTTCGCGTCGCGGCGACCAGGCAGTTGGTCGTCTTGACGATCGGTAGCGCCGTGGAGGCCAGCGGGAATCCCATCAATGGCCCGCCCATCAACAGTTGGCCGAGTTCGCGCTCCTTAAGGCCCGCCTCCTCGAGTAGCGAGTGAATCGGCGTGCCGAGCCTGGCTTCGACATTACCAGGGTGCGCCAAGGCCTCTCCGGTCAGTGTGACGATACGCGATACCAGCGGCTGGCCGTCACGTACCGCCTGTAGTGTGGCGCGCAGCGTGCCCGGGTTGTGGCACAGCACTCCGATGTCAGCGGGCAGGCCGCCACTGGGCACCTCACGGTCGAGCAGGCGTTTGATGAGCTGCTTTTCGCCCCCACTGGGGTAACGTGTCGTGACGACCCTGATCTCGATGGGACAGGTATCGCGCTCAGGGCTCGAATCGGCCAGAGCCGCCTGCAGGGCCGCGATGGCTTCCGGCTTGTTGTCCTCGATACCGACCAGGATACGCTCGGCCCCGGCGAGTCTGGCGAGCAGGCGCGCCCCGTCGAGAACCTCCTGCGGATAGGTGCGCAGCAGCAGGTCGTCGGCGGTGATATAGGGCTCGCATTCGGCGGCGTTGACGATCAGCGTGTCGATTCGGTGGCGTTCATGAACGCGGGCCTTGATCTGGGTGGGAAAGCCCGCGCCGCCAAGGCCGACTACACCGGAACGGGTCAGTCGCTCGGTCAAGGTGTCGCTATCGGCACTGCGCCAATCAAGGGCGGGCATTCGCTGCCAGGTTTCGGGGGCGTCAGGATCGCGCTCGATCACCACCGCCAGGTAGCGCCCCTGCGAAGGGTGGGGAATCGGACACGCCTCGATGGCGGTCACGGTGCCCGTGATGCTGGCATGCAGGTCGGCGGTCAGCATGCCTTGGCCGATCGCCACCGGCTCGCCGGTCTTCACTGCCTGTCCGACCCGGACGCAAGGTTCGGCGGCCTGGCCAATGTGCTGATCGAGCGGCAGCACCACGCGTGTTGGCAGTGCCGCTTCCCTCAAGAGCTGACGCGTCGAGATGATCTTGCGTTCAGGTGGGAAGATCCCCCCGGGGAAATCAAAGCTGCGGGTCATGCCGCGCCTCGTTGGCTACGCCTGTCTTCGCTGAGTTGGCGGTCGCTGGCGATGAGCGACAGTGAAGTGGCCTGTTGAGGCAAGCCCGGCCCGGCTGGCTGCGGCCAGTGCCACTCGTCGAGCGAACGCGGACGGGGCAGCATATCAATGCAATCGACAGGGCACGGATCCACACAGAGATCGCAACCGGTGCATTCGTCCACGATCACGGTATGCATGTGCTTGGCTGCGCCGAGAATGGCATCCACCGGGCAGGCCTGAATGCACTTGGTACACCCGATACACTCGGCTTCTCGAATGTAAGCCACCTTGGGGCTCTGCTGGGCTTCGCCATCGAGGGGCTTGGGCTCGCGCCCCAACAGGTCGGCCAGCGCTTCGATGGTGGTATCACCCCCCGGGGGGCATTTATTGATCTCGTCACCCTGATTAATTGCCTCGGCGTAGGGGCGACAACCGGGATAGCCGCACTGCCCGCACTGGGTCTGTGGCAGTAGCGCATCGATGCGCTCGACGACCGGGTCGCCCTCGACGCGAAAGCGCTCGCCGGCGAAGCCCAGCAGCGCGCCAAAGCCGGCAGCCAGCACCACCAGGGCGACGATGGCAGCCAAAATCCCGTTGTCGGCAATTACCTCGAACATGTCACTCCAGAAACGTCACTTGGAACCCGGATCGTACGAATCAGACTTGCACCAGGCCGGTGAAGCCCATGAAGGCCAGCGACATCAGGCTGGCCGTGATCATGGCGATGGCGGCGCCACGAAAGGGGCGCGGCACATCGGCCACGGCGATGCGTTCACGCATGGCGGCAAACAGGACCAGCACCAGAGAAAAGCCGAGCGCTGCGCCAAAGCCGTAGATAGTGGCTTCCATGAATGTCGATTCGCGATTGAGCGATAGCAGAGCCACCCCCAGGACGGCGCAGTTTGTGGTGATCAACGGCAGGAATATTCCCAGCACCTGGTGCAAGAGGGGGCTGGTCTTGCGAACCATCATTTCGGTGAACTGGACCACGCCAGCAATGACCACGATGAAGGCGATGATCCTGAGGTACTCGAGGTTCAGCGGGGCGAGCAGGCCATGATATACGAGATGACTCGCCACCGAGGACAACGTGAGCACGAATGTCGTCGCCATCGCCATACCCATGGCCGATTCCAGCTTGTTCGAGACGCCCATGAAAGGGCACAAGCCGAGAAACTGTACGAGCACGAAGTTATTGACGAGCGCCGTGCTGACGAGGATCAGGAAAAAATCGGTCATCGTAGCCGTTGGCCTGGCCGTTGGGTGGGCAGCGATTATACGCCCACGACCCCCCTGGCGTCAGGTCAGGCTTCTGCATGTTGGTGATATACACGGTTGCGCCCAGCTTGCTTTGCGGCATACAGCGCTTCGTCGGCCTGACGCATCATCTGGGAAGGGGCGATCTCGGTATGACCTCGGCCGGGCCTGAAAGTCGCCACGCCAACGCTGACAGTCACGACCGGCTGTACTTGCGACATGACATGGGGCAAGCCCAATGCCTCAATGGCGGCGCGCAGCGCTTCAGCTTGTTGCGTCGCCTCGAACATGTCGCTCTTGGGCAAGAGTGCGCTGAATTCCTCGCCTCCCGTGCGTGCCACAAGCTGGCCTGCCTGATCGAAGCACTGTTCCATGCAGCGCGCCAGCACGATCAGACACTCATCGCCGGCTGGATGTCCATAGTGGTCGTTGTAGGCCTTGAAATGATCGACATCGACCATCAGCACCGAAACGCAGGCGCCTTTGAAGCGAGCGCCCTGGAGTGTCTGGGCTAGGCGCTCATCGTACAGGCGGCGGTTGGCCAGCCCGGTGAGGTGATCGTGCTGGGAAAGATCGAGGAGCAGCTTCTGTTGGCGCTGCTGATGGTCGCGAAGCTGGTGAAACTCCCGTGCCAAGGTGCCGATTTCGTCCTGGCGGGCCAGAAGATCGCTTGGGGTCGTCGTCGAATCCTGCGATTGCAGCTTTTGGGTGAACGCTGCAAAACGGCGTAGCGGCCCAAGAACCATGCGTTCGAGAAGGAACAGCACGACCACCAGCGTGATGACCAGTACGATGCCGGTCCAGTAAAGCGCGAACTTGAATGTTTCCAAGTTGGCCTGATAGCGCTGGCGGGGTAGCACCGCTTCCAGGCGCAGCATATGACTGGGGGGGACGGCATCCAGAAAGCGTCCGGCACGCATTTCGCTGGGGGACAAGCGCTCGAGGGTCTCCTCGAGCAGTGAAATATCGGCTTCATGGGTGGTCAAGGAAAGATCGATGCCGGTGGTTTCGCGCAACCCGTCGATCCAGTTAGCGGAAAGCGGCCTGACCATGGCCAGCCAACCGGCAGCGGGTGAGTCTTCGTTACTCTTGTAGACAGGCGACAGCCCCACCATTGCCAGGCGGGGATAAGTCATCAACCAGGTATGGGTCCCTTCTTCCAGCGCTTCGATCTGTGCAGTGATCTGTTCGATCATCTCCGAGGCCCATGTGCATTCTTCTGAGACGCCTGCACAGGAATGATATGCGCCATCTCGGTCGAAGCCGACGATACGGTGGGGTTGGAGTCGGATATTGAAGAAGGCCATCAACTGCAGATCGAGTGTCTCGAGTGTCGTATCGTAGAGGTTGGAGTCGATGTACTCAGGACGTTCGCCTTGCACGAATTCGTAGGTATCGTCCCAGTAGGACCAGTCCTCGACCAGTCGCTGCATGTGACTGGATTCGCTGGCAAAGGCCCGTTCGGCACGATCCAGTTCTGCGGTAGCGAACTGGCTCTCGTCGGCGAGCAGGATGGGTGTGACCTGATACCGCGCAATCAGCGCAAGCGCCAGCAACGCCAGACAAAGCACGCCTCCCAACGCCAGCATGAACCGAATGCGCAGAGATGAGAGTACCGAGATCATGGGCATGCCTTGTCTGGCCTGTCATGGACAGGCACCTTTCGTTGCGAGACGCGTGTAAGCGATATCTTACAAGCCTTATCGGCGCTAGCGCGTCTGGCTTTAGGTAAATCAAGTCGGTAAACGAAAAGAGGCGCGCAGCGTGGCTGCGCGCCTCTTGCCTAAGGCACCGGGGATCAGGTGACTCGCTGGCCCGGTTCGGCGCCCGAGTGTGGCTCGAGCAGGTAGATACCTTCATCGCTCCCTGCAGCCAATACCATGCCTTCCGACATACCAAACCGCATCTTGCGCGGTGCCAGGTTGGCGACCATGACTGTAAGATGGCCTTCCAGGGCTTCGGGAGCATAGGCCGAACGAATCCCGGAAAATACCGTGCGCGTTTCGCCGCCGAGATCCAATGTCAGCTTGAGCAGCTTGTCGGCCCCTTCGACATACTCGGCCTTGGCGATACGGGCGATGCGCAAGTCCACCTTGGCGAACTCGTCGAAACCGATTTCAGGTGCGATGGGATTGTCGGCCAGCGGGCCCTTGGCAGCATCCTTCATCTTCTTTTCCTCGGCGAGGTCCTCCTTTGACGCCTCGATCATGGCATCGATCCGGTCACGTTCGACACGCGTCATCAACGGCTTGAACTTGGCGATCTCGTGACCGAGCAGCACGTCGTGGCGGGTATGCCAATCGAGGCTTTGAAGCTGCAGGAAGGCCTGTGCGTCGCTGGCCATCTGGGGAACCACCGGCGCCAGGTAGACCATCAGTTGGCGGAAAAGATTGATGCCCACAGAGCATATGTCCAGCACCTCCTGTTCCCGCCCAGCCTGCTTTGCCAGGACCCAGGGCTCCTTGTCGGCAATGTATGTATTGGCTTCGTCGGCCAGTTCCATGATCTTGCGCATTGCACGGCCGAATTCGCGGTTCTCGAAGTCTTCGGCAATGGCGTCGCCAGCGGCAATGAAGCGCGCGACCAGCTCCGGCTCAGCGCAGTGAGTCGATAGCTTGCCTTCACCGAGTTTCTTGACGAACCCGGCGCAGCGGCTGGCGATGTTGACGACCTTGCCCACCAGGTCGGCATTGACGCGGAAGGCAAAGTCATCGAGGTTCAGGTCGAGGTCGTCGACACCGGCGGTCAGCTTGGCGGCGAAGTAATAGCGCAGGTACTCGGGATTCAAGTACTCGGCGTAGGTTTCGGCCTTGATGAAGGTGCCCCGCGACTTGGACATCTTGGCGCCGTTGACGGTCACGAAGCCATGGCAGTTGATGGCGGTCGGGGTGCGCATGCCTGCGCCCTCCAGCATGGCCGGCCAGAACAGCGCGTGGAAGTAAACGATATCCTTGCCGATGAAGTGGTACACCTCGGCATCGGAGTCCTTCCGCCAGTAGCTGTCGAAATCGATGCCCTCGCGGTCGCAGAGATTCTGGAAACTGGCCAGGTAGCCGATAGGGGCGTCGAGCCAGACATAGAAATACTTGCCGGGCGCATCGGGAATCTCGAACCCGAAGTAGGGCGCATCCCGTGAGATGTCCCATTCGTTGAGCCCCGCTTCGAACCATTCCTGCAACTTGTTGGCGATCTGGTGTTGGACGTGACCTTCACGCGTCCAGCGTGCGAGGAATTCCTCGAAGTCGGGCAGCTTGAAGAAATAGTGCGTTGAACTTCTCACTTCGGGCGTGGCACCGCTGATGGCCGACACCGGATCGATCAGGTCGGCCGGGGTATAGGTCGCGCCACACGCCTCGCAGTTGTCGCCGTATTGATCGGCCGTCTTGCACTTGGGGCAGGTGCCCTTGATAAAGCGATCGGCCAGGAACAGGCCCTTGATCGGATCGTACATCTGCTCGATGTCGCGCGTGGCAATATGCCCGGCATCGCGAAGCGCGGTGTAGATCCGCTCGCTATGCACGCGGTTCTCGCTGGAGTGCGTCGAATGATAATTGTCGAAAGCGACGCCGAAGCGGGCGAAATCCGCCTGGTGCTCCTGCGAAACGCGCTCGATCAACTGTTCCGAAGTGATCCCTTCCATCTCGGCACGCAGCATGATGGCGGTGCCATGGGCGTCATCGGCACACACATAATGGCACTGGTTGCCGCGGCTCTTCTGAAAGCGTACCCAGATGTCGGTCTGGATGTACTCGAGCAGATGGCCCAGGTGAATCGAGCCGTTGGCGTAGGGCAGGGCACTGGTAACCAGGATCTTGCGCTGGGCGCTTTCGCTATTCGACATGTCGGCTCTGGAATTCCCAAGAAAATCAGACCCCAGATTGTAGCCGTGTTAAGGCATCGGTGCACCCGCGATCCGGCGCTCCTCTACTGGCAACCCCTCGCTTGGCAACTAGACTGAGCAAGACACAAGCACAATGCCAGGAGACGCAGACATGGAAGAGTTACGTCAAGCGCGGTCGTCCTTCACCAACGTTGCGATAAGCCTCGCCTTGATCGGCTCGGCCTTTGTGTCCGGGGCGGCCTGGGCGGCCGACGCTGAAAATCCTGCGTTAGGTACTGGCGATAGCGAGGCTGCCGGTGTCGAACATCCAAGCCCACATTTACGCGTCAACGACTTCCCAACCGTCGATGAGGATCTCGAGAGTTGGCAGCGGAACGTGACCGATATTCAGCACATCGAAATCCCGGCCTCTGCCGATGACAGCGATCAAAAAGCGCTTTATTACGATTCGGAATCTGAGCAAGAAAAGCCGCTATTGCTCGTATTGCATAGCTGGAGCAGCGACTACCTGCAGAGCATCGATATCCCTCTCGCTCAGTTTGCGGTCGCCAATGACTGGGTTTTCCTGCATCCCAATTTTCGTGGCCAGAACGATGGGCGACCGGAGGCGATGGCCTCGGAACTCGCCATTTCCGACATGCAGGATGCCCTCGACTATGCGCTCGAGAATGCAGCCATCGACGAAAACCGCATCTACGTGCTGGGGTATTCGGGGGGTGCCATGAATGCGCTGCATCTGGCGAGCCGACAGCCGGAAGTGTTCGCCGGTGTCTCTGCCTGGGTGCCCGTTTACCATCTGCCTACCTGGTATCAATGGAATGAAGCGCGTGGCGAAAAGTACGCCGGTGAGATTGTCGAAGGATGTGGGGGAGAGCCCGGCGAAGGCAATCCAGGCCATGAAGAGTGCGTGAAGCGTAGCCCCAGCGCTCACGTACCCGACGTGGCAGGCCAGATGCGTGTTCTCATTGCCCATGGTATCGAGGATGAGACAGTGCCCCCCGAGCAGGCGTTGAATGCATTCAACGATCTAGCAAGCGAAGAGGACCGGATCGCTCAGGAGCATATCGATCAGCTCATGGAGACCCGGCAAGTTCCCGATGCCTTGAGCGAGCGTTCCACCCATCAGGATCGCGATTTTCATCATTTTGAGGAAGCCGGTGCCGAGGTGGTGCTGCTCCTTCAGTCGGGGCCGGCCGAGCTGGTATTGTTTGAAGGTGGCCACGATATGCTCTACCGGCCTGGCCTGGAATGGCTGTCGCAACAGACGCGTCAATGACGCGGCGCACCGATACTTCAGTATTGATTAAGAACGACTTCAAGGAAGAGGACATGCTTTTCACCCCCTTACCGTGCATGGCAAGACACGCCATTGTCGGGCTCCTGAACGCGACGCTGTTGATGGGCCTGGGCCATTCCAGTGCATTCGGCCAGGAAAACTGGGCGGCAGTGCCGGGACCCTTGGACGGCGAGCCGCGGATCATCGGACATCATGGAGGCGCCTGCCTGGTCGGCGCCGAGCAACTGCCCGCCGATGGTGTGGGGTACCAGGCGGTCGACCTGCAGCGTCATCGCCATTATGGTCATCCTTCCCTGGTCGATTACATCGAACAGCTCGGGCAGCGTGTCGATGAGGCAGGCTTCGGTCCGATCCTCGTGGGAGACATGGCACAGCCTCGCGGTGGGCCAATGCCCACGGGGCACGTTAGCCATCAGAGCGGGCTTGATGTCGATATCTGGTTCCGCCTCGATCTGCCCCAGCTCGAGCATCAAGACAGAGAAGGCCTGGAGCAGCCCATCCTTGTCGACCCGGCTACCCAGCGGGTCGATGAGCGCTGGACCGAACAGCACGCCGAATTGATTCGTCACGCCGCAGACGACCCCCGTGTGGCGCGTATCTTCGTCGACGGTGCGGTAAAGCGCGATCTTTGCAGTCGCGAATGGGACGACCGGTCGTGGTTGCGTCGGGTACGCCCCTGGCATTCCCATGACGAACATCTTCATGTGCGCCTCCGCTGTCCGCCCGGTCAAACGGAGTGTGTCGATCAGCCCGCCCCGCCGGCGGGAGAGGGTTGTCAGTCGATCCCCAATACACCCCGCCCCCCGGTCTATCCCAGCCCGAGCCGCAAGCTGCCACCTGCCTGCCAGGCTGTCCTGGATGCCGAGTGAATCAGGCCGGCGACAACCCTGCGCATAGCCGATACCATGCTCTCTCTTTCGACAAGCCGAGAGCCAGGCAGTGCAGCAGGGTTTCGTCCTCACCCGTCACTGGCGGGATACGCCGTCGGGTACTGAAGTCTCCTTCTGGTTGGCGACCGATAGCGGCCCATGCCATGTGCGGTTGCCAGCTCAACCGTCGGTAGCGTTTATACCCCAGGAGCAGCGGATACACGCAGACGCCTTGCTACTGGGCGAGACTGGCGTCGAGTTACGCGACCTGGCGCTGCGTGATTTCGACCATCGTCCGGTGGTTGGGCTTTACTGCAAGCACTATCGTCATCTACTGGCATTGGAAAAACGCCTGCGCAACGCAGGCATCGATGTCTATGAGGCGGACGTTCGTCCGCCAGACCGCTACCTCATGGAGCGTTTCATTACGGCGCCGGTGTCCATAACCGGGCGGGTCGCCGCCGATGGCAGCGTGGTCGAGGCTCAGCTCAAGCCGATCGATCATTATCGGCCCACCTTGAGACTGGCCTCACTGGATATAGAAACCAGTGAGCGGGGCGATCTCTATTCGATCGCGATCGAAGGATGTGGCAGCCGTCAGGTCTTAATGTTGGGTCCGGCCCCTGATGGGCAAGGCGGCGATGCAAGTGACGCGAGCCTGAGTTTCAGCCTGGTCTACTGCACCCACCGTGCTGAGCTTCTCGAATCCCTGAATGAGTGGATGGCCCACCATGATCCAGATGCCATCATCGGTTGGAACCTGGTCCAGTTCGACCTACGAATCCTGCAGAAACATGCCGAACAGCTTGGTGTGCCGCTGCGCCTCGGGCGGGGCGGTGAGCCCATGGAGTGGCGGGCCCATGCTCATGCGAATCACTTCTTCGCGTCGGCAGCCGGCCGGCTCATCGTCGATGGCATCGAAGGGTTACGTCAGGCGACCTGGCTCTTTGCCTCCTTCAGCCTGGAAAGTGTGGCGCAGGAAGTGCTGGGGGAAGGCAAGGCCATCGACAATCCCTACCAGCGGATGGACGAGATCAACCGCATGTTCGCCGAGGATAAGCCCGCTTTGGCACGCTATAACCTCAAGGATTGTGAGCTGGTCACTCGGATTGTCGCCAAGACCCAACTGATCGAGTTCTTGCTCGA
Organism: Litchfieldella xinjiangensis; assembly: GCF_000759345.1. Lineage (GTDB taxonomy): Bacteria > Pseudomonadota > Gammaproteobacteria > Pseudomonadales > Halomonadaceae > Litchfieldella_A > Litchfieldella_A xinjiangensis. The sequence continues at coordinate 376,436 of NZ_JPZL01000001.1, read as the reverse complement.
GCGGGCCACGGTGACGGGGTTACCTGCCGATCGCAGCGGGGGATCGGTAGCTGCGTTTTCTCACCTCTATCTGCCGCGAATGCATCGACTGGGTCATGTGGCGCCCAATTTGGGGGAGCGACCGGGTGCCGACAGCCCGGGAGGCTTCGTCATGGATTCTCGCCCGGGCCTCTACGATTCCGTGCTGGTTCTCGATTACAAGAGTCTTTACCCCTCGATCATTCGCACTTTTCTGATCGACCCGGTAGGGCTGGTGACAGGCCTGTCCGACCCACAGGAGCCGGCTGTGCCCGGATTCATCGGGGCACGCTTCTCCCGCACGCAGCATGCCTTGCCCGGCATGATCGAGCGGGTCTGGGCGGGGCGTGAAGCGGCCAAACAGGCGGGAAACGCGCCCCTGTCCCAAGCGCTGAAGATCATCATGAATGCGTTCTATGGTGTGCTAGGGTCTCGCGGTTGCCGCTTCTTCGACCCAAGGCTCGCCTCGTCCATCACGCTGCGTGGCCACCAGATCATGCGCCAGACCAGGGAATTGATCGAAGCCGAGGGTTATACCGTTATCTACGGTGACACCGATTCTACATTCGTCTGGCTTGGGCGCACACATTCTACACAGGAAGCCGCTGCCATCGGGGAAAGATTGGTCAGCCACGTCAATCGGTGGTGGCAACAGACGCTTCTACACGACCTTGCGCTGACCAGTGCCCTCGAGCTCCAGTTCGAGACTCACTTCAGTCGCTTTCTGATGCCTACGATTCGTGGTGCGGAGGAGGGCAGCAAGAAGCGATATGCCGGTCTGGTGCGCGGCGAGGATGGCAGCGAACGCCTTATCTTCAAAGGGCTGGAAACAGTACGTGCCGATTGGTCGCCCTTGGCCAAGGTATTCCAGCAGGAGCTCTATCGGCGCATTTTCTGCGGTGAACCGCATCGGGACTATGTCCGCGATTATGTGCAGCGCACCCTGAACGGCGAGTTCGACGATCGCTTGATCTATCGCAAACGCTTGCGACGGCGGCTCGATCACTACACACGCAACGTACCGCCCCATGTGCGTGCGGCTCGGTTGGCCGACGAGTACAACACCCTCCACGGCAGGCCGCGGCAGTATCAGAACGGTGGCTGGATCAGTTATGTCATGTCTCTGGCAGGGCCCGAGCCTCTGGAAGCCCGTCGCTCGGCAATCGACTACGAGCACTACGTGACTCGCCAGTTGCAGCCCGTGGCAGACGCTATCCTGCCCTTCGTCGGGGACGATTTTACTGCTTTGATCGATCAGCAGTTGGGGTTGTTCTAGAGTCGTCTAGGCTATAGACGGTGATCTTTCATGGACCGAAGTGGGGTAGGCGATGGAACCGATAATTTTCGATACCTGGACGGCGCTATTTCGCACGCTGGTACTAGGGGTGACAGGGTATGTCAGCCTGGTATTTCTATTACGTATTTCGGGGCGTAGAACGCTCTCCAAGATGAATGCGTTTGACCTCGTGGTGACCGTGGCCCTGGGCTCGACGCTGGCCACGGTCATTCTCAGCAAGGACGTGACGCTAGCCCAGGGCAGTCTGGCGTTTGCCCTGCTGATCGGCATGCAATATCTGGTGACCTGGTTGAGCGTGCGCCACCGTTGGGTGCGCCAGGTGGTCACGGGAGAACCTGCACTGTTGTTCTATCGCGGCGAATACCTCACTTCCTCGCTCCGGCATGCCCGGGTCACCGAGGATGAGATACGTGCGGCGATGCGTTCGGAGGGCAAGACCGACATGACCCAGGTCGAGGCGGTAGTAATGGAAACCGATGGCTCGTTTAGCGTGATCGATCAGGATCTTGCGAGTGAGGAATCCAGTCTGGAGGGTGTCACCGCGCCGGGGCCTGGTCGGGTGCGCAATACCTCGGTTTAATTATTGCGACAATGGGGACGAGGACAAGATTGCCCGGCACCATGTAGTGCCGGGCCGAGCCTGCGAGAATCGGTTCCGTATCATTCCGCCTTGCCGGACCTTTTTTCTTCCGCCTTACTTTCGTCGGGTTTGCCTGCTCCCTGATGAGCCAGGGTCGCTGCACGATCGAGACGTGGATGATTGTCACGGAATTCGCGGTGCGGGTCCGGCAGGGCATCGAGCGCCTGCAACGTGCGGGTCAGCCCATGGATCGCGGCAAGCAGGTCCTGCGTATTTCCGGTTTCGGAAATGGTGTGCATGTTCCGGATCGGGAAACCGATCGACGTCGCTGCGCAATCCACGGCAGCCAATACGCCAGCCATGCCGTCCGTCCCGGTGTCCGCGCCGACGATATCGCGCTGCATGGGGATGCCATGCTCCTTGGCCGTGCTCTCGAACAGGCGATTCAACTGCTCGCTGGCGATCGCCCCGACAGATAGCGTAAAGCCCTTGCCCATCTCCAACGGCTGCATGCGGCGATCGCCAATACCGGGCGCAGCCACGTAATCGTGATTGACATCCACCCCGATGAGCGCGTCCGGCTTCAGCTCGCCGGCCAGCACACGACTCCCGAAGCGACCGATCTCCTCATAGCTGGCTATGGCAAAGAGCAGACGCACATTCTGGGTGCCGCCGGCCTCGGCAATCAGGCGCGCCACTTCGGCAGTCACGAAGCAGCCCAGGCCATTGTCGAGGTAGGCGCCGTAGAACGTATTGGGACTGAACCCAGGACGAATCGGGCGATCCAGCAGTATGGTGTCGCCCGGCCGGACGCCCAGATTCAGCACCTGCTGCTTCTTGTTCTCGCCATGTATCTGCAGATCCAAGTAGATCTGTTCCTTCTTGATGCCCTTGTCACCGGTGCGCACGGCGGGGTCGGAGAAGTGAATGGCCCCGAGCGCTTCCACCGTACCGCCCTGGATGATGCGGTACTGTCCTGGCGCTTCGGGATCCTCACTGAACAGCTTTACTTCATGACCGATCAATACCGTGGGCAGGAACGAATCGGTATTGATCCAGATCTTGCCATCTTCTCCAATGCTGCGTACCTGCATGCGAATCTTGTCGGCATGCCCGATGAGCATCACCTTGAAGAGATCGTCTCGCCCAGGATGGCTGTCCAGGACGATGCCCGCATGGCCCTTGAACTGGTGGGTATGCCAGCCATCGGGTGCGAACGATTCGAAATGGGGCTTGAGCACACCGTAGGTCATGGCGCCTTCGAGTCCCACGGGGCTGGGCGCGTCGAGGATGCGCTTCATCAGTTCGAATTGCTGCTCCGGCATGGGACGGGCCCAGGGGTGATCCACTTCACTCATGATTCAACTCCGTTTGGTTCGCGCTGTCCGCCCAGTCTGACAGATTTTTCGTCATTTTAGGTACGTAGCAGTCCTACCCCCAGCCTTCGCCGACCTCGATCCGCTGCCCTGCAAGCATTTTGCTGCGCATGGCCTTTAGCCGCGTTACGTCATACTGCGCGTCACACATAGCATGCACTTGCTTCAGAAAGGTGCGTTTGCGACGGTTCAATGGGCCGGCCATGACACAGGCCATGTCGAGGACATGCAGGACGAGGCTCTTTTCTGCGCCGCCCAGGGTACCCAAGCGAGCGGTATGTTGAGTCCATTCGGCCTGGATCTCATCGTCATCACGGCCGAATGCCTCGAGTAGGTGGTAGAGCAGGAGAACATGATTGGGGTGAGCTTGTGCATTTTGCATGACTATCTCGCCCACGCCTTGTAGGACGATTTCTTGCGACCGTTTTCCCAGCGTTTCACGGGCAGACTCGAGTTGCTCGACCAGGGTATGGATTGCAAAGGGCCCCAAGGCGGCCTCATGGGCTTCCTTCAGCATTTTCCGTGTAATGACACCATTCCAGACGGCATACAGCGGGCCGGTGATCAGCGGTACCAAGCCACGCAGGGCGGCTCGGCCGAGCACGCGGCGCAGCACCACGCGTAGCAGAAAGCTGCTGACGCCTACTTTCATGCGATATAGCACTGCCTGAAGAGAGAGCTTCCAGGTGCTGACATAGGCGAATGGGTCGATTCCATAGATGTGCTGGCGTGGACTGGGGAATTCCAGGGCAGCGCGTGCCAGGCTGCGATTGACGACTCGGGCATGACCGCTGGGTTGCAAGGGAACGCCGGCGAGTCGACTGATGGTGCCGATGGCACGCAACGCATTCCAATAGAGAAACAGGATCTCAACCAGGCTGATGAGACCGGCCACGACCGAGAATACAAGCCAGTAAGGCGCTTGCTCCCACAGGCTCATGTCCTGCATGCCATCAAGAAGGCCCTGACGCATATACACTTCGCCACCGCCTATCAGGCCGCCCGAGACGATTCCGGCAAGGCCAGCGTAGATGATGGCCTGCTTGTGGACTCGACGCAGTGCGATCCGCTCCTTCGCGCTGCGCTCACGTGAAGAAAAACGATCCAGGTCATTGTAGCGCTGGAGAAAACGTGAGGCCCAGCGTTCAAGCAAGCTTGGGCGCGGGACGTAGTGATGGTCGGGGCTCGAAGGCATGGAGTAGGGCGCGATTCCATAAACGATGCAGTACAAGGACGACGCTTGGAAACACAGCCTAGTCGATAGGCTGCATCGATGCGCTGGCGCTGCCGCGATACACGCCGATATGGGGGTAGCCTTCATCTGCCAGGCGCAGCGCCTGCATCTTGCTCATGACGCCTTGATCACAATACAGGAGATAATGCCTGCCCTGAGAGAGGTTGCTGATCTCGTCTGACAAGGCGTAGAAGGGGATCTCCAGCAGCTCGACCTGCGCGGGCACGCTCAGGGGGGAGCGTTCGCGCTCGTCGGGCGATCGGATGTCGATCACACTGCAGTTGCCTTGCTGCGCCAGGGCATCGGCCGAATGGACCTCGCGAATCTCGGCAAAAGGCGCCGAGGGGGTGGCTAAGGCGTCGACTCGGGTGCGTTCGGTCTGCGCCAGGGCTTGTTCGAGCACGCTGAAATCGAAACCGGCTTCTGCAGCTTCGATCTGGTCACGCCGCGCACGGGTATTGGGGCGTTTCGATATGACCCCGCAATATTCGGGCATTCTTTCTGCAAATTCGGCCGTTCCGATCTGGCGGGCTTCGGTGATGATGTCCTGCTTGTCGCTGGCAACGAGGGGGCGCAGCACGGGGCGCTCAATCACCGCATCGATCAGAGCCAGGTTGGTCAGGCTCTGGCTCGAGACTTGGGCGATAGCGTCGCCAGTCACCAAGGCTGGGATTCTGGCCTGGGAAGCGATCCGGTCCGCCACTCTAAGCATCATGCGCTTGAGTACCACGCCCATGTGGCTATCTGGCACGTTGGTAAGAATCTCGCGCACGACAGCTTCGAAAGGCACCGAGATGAAGTCGACGCGATGGGACGAACCGTAACGTTGCCACAGATGGTGGGTCACTTCGCGAACCCCGGCTTCATGGGCGGGGCCACCCAAGTTAAAGAATAGAAAGTGGGTCTTGAGGCCGCGCCGTATAAACCGGTAGGCAGCAACCGGGGAATCGAATCCTCCCGATATCAGCGCCAGTGCCGTGCCCTGTGTGCCTAGGGGGTAGCCTCCCAGTCCCGGGCGACGTTGCGTGACCAGGATCAAACGGTCGTCTCTAAGCTCGATGCCGACCTTGACGTCGGGATGCTTCAAGTCGACACGTGCGCTGGGCACGGCACCCTGCAGCACCGTTCCCAGGTAGCGTTCAAGGTCGGAGGAACGAAACGCGTGGCTTCCGCTGCGCTTCACCCGGACACAGAAGCGCCGGTTCGAGATCAACGGTGCCCATAGGGGAACGACCTCATCGGCCGCCTGGGCGAATGATTCGAAGTGGCGCTCTTCGATACTCAGGATTTCATGGAGCCCGGGGATACGGGTCATGAGTTCGGCGAGCTCTTCCTGGGCTTCCAGTGGTAGATGGGCGCTGGGCCTGACCTCCAGCGCGTCCCATTGTCCCGTGACACGTACGCCAGCATCGACTCTGAGTAGCGTATTGCGCACGTTGGCACGCAGGCAGCGGATCATTTCCTTGCGCACCGATCGTGACTTGATGGTGATTTCGGGAAAGAGCTTGAGTAAATATTTCATTAACTAAACTTTATAAAACAATTAATTATTATTATAGCTTCCGTTACGTACTGCGGCTACCCGGCACTGAGTTGTAGGCCGGGCGTCGGTGTGCCACACGCCGTAGGTCCCAGGAGATCGAGATGGGGCCGCAATATCGGCTCCATGCCCTTGAGCACCTGAACCGGCAGTGCCGAAGTGAACCGGAAACTCCCCGATTGGCTACCGATGACGTAAGCGGTCAATGTCCCGAAATGGTGATCCCCCAGGTAAAAGACGAATGTAGCGGTTCGATTGCGTGCCTGGGAATCGATCACCTGGCCGGACCGTGAGACGCTCTCGATACGGTTGTCTCCCGTGCCGGTTTTCCCACCCAGAACCAGGGGCGTGCCATCGGCAAGAGTGAAGCTGCCTTGGAGTCGCCGCGCGGTTCCCCCTTCGACGACATGCGATAGCGCTTCGCGCAGTACCCGGGCGACTTCCGGCGCCATGACTCGCTTGCCGGGTTGGTCCGAGCGCCTCATTCGCGTCTCGTAGGGCGTCCCTTCGGCAAAGTGCAGCATGTCGATGCGCTGGGTCGGCAGTCGAATGCCCTCATTGAGGATGATACCCATGAGTTCTGCCAAGGCGGCCGGTCGGTCCCCCGAGCTTCCCAGGGCGGTGGCCAGCGAGGGAACGAGATGGTCGAATGGATAGCCAAGCCGTGCCCAACGCTGATGAATATCCAGAAACGCCTCGACTTCGAGCATGGTGCGAATACGTACGTCGCGGGCATTACGGTGCCGCGTCTTGAATAGCCAGCCATACACCTCCTGGCGCTCGCCCTGGCTGGCCTCTGCGGCTTCCTGAAAGCGCGCTTCAGGGTGATTGAGCATGTATCCCACCAGCCACAATTCCAGCGGATGGACTCGCGCGATGTAACCCTGGTCGGTCAACGGAAACGCTTCGGGGGCATAATGCGAATACAGCTCATCGATGCGCTTGTCGCTGAGCGCCAGGTTAGGGAGCCGTTGGGCGAGGAAGCCGGCGAATTCCGAACGCGTGGCGTTGGGGAACAGATAGCGATGAACCGTGGCCAGGCGTGAATCGATGGGTTGGATCCCCTCAAGGAACGTTTCGAGCCGCTGATCGCTATCCTGGTCGCGATACTTGTTCCAGAAACGCATCAGGAACACGCGGCCTTCGCGTTCGGCGAAACGCTGCAGGTACGCCACCCGGCGAGGGTCATTGTCGTCTTCGAGAAGCTGTGCCCCGTTATCGTTGGCATGCGTGGTATAGCGCACCAGATCACGCATGACACGAACGAAAGGCAGGTTGATCGACTCGCGCAGCGACTCGTTAAGGGTCGGATTGCGGCCATTGTCCTCGCGACGGAAGTTATTGAAGGTGTGCCTGCCTCCACCCGTAAAGAACCCTTCGTTGGGACTGGCTGAGTAGCGACGCTCCATGGCGGCCTGAAGCATCCGAACCAGATCCCGATCCTCCGAGGCTGACAGATACTCGATGACCCATCGGGTCAGGGCGTCGGGCTGTGTAGCGGCGTGCTGACGCAGCACATCGATTGGCTGGTCGGCGTAGCGTGCGTGCAATTCGGCCATCACTTCGAGGTAGGTCGCAAGGACACGTAGCTTGGCGGTCGAGCCGAGTTCGAGTTTGCTGCCTTCATTGATATCGAACGGCTGCTGGGTATTATCCGTCTGTACCCGGACATGTAGCCCATCTGGACGACGCTCGAAAAGAGTGAAGCTGTAACGCACGTCCTGGGTCTTTTCGGGCGAAAGCAGGCGGTCCCCGAGCAGGCCGATTTCCTTGGCAAATGCGGGATCGGCCAGGCGGTCCAGATACGCACTGATCTGGTGTTGGAGTTCACCGTGCAGCGTGGTGGTAGCCGTCAGGTCGAGCCGGTCCAAATCATAGAAGGGAAGCCCCAGCAGGCCGGCCAATCGGCTACGGGCCACCTGGATTCCCTTGTCGCTTTCGATAGTGACACTGGCCGGGTCTTGAGCGAAATGGCGGAAGGTGAGTCGTTGCTCCAAGGCGGCATCCCGGAGAGCCGCATCGACGATACCGGCTTCAGTGAACAGCCGCAGGTGACTATCGGTGAGTTGCTCCAGTGCCTGGCGACCCTGCGACAGGTAATAGGAAGGGCGGCGCTGGGCAATCATCAGCGCAACGACCTGGCGTAGCGCCAGGCCTTGCTGGGGTAGGGCGTGCAAGTCGCTGGAGCCAGACACCAGCAGTCGATTGACCTCATCGAAGTCCGCGCCGAACCAGACCCATAGGCCATCCCCGATCCCATGCACTTCACCATAGCCGGGCGCGGCAGACAGCGGGACCGTGTTGAGGTAATCGAGAGCGACGTCCTGTCGGGCCCCGAGCGTGTTCGGCCCGTCCTGGTAGCTTCGTACGCTGGCCGAGATCATCTGGCGCAGCTTGTCGCTGGCGGAACGGGTAAGGCCATCCGGCGAATGACGGTACTTTTCCACCTGCGTGGCCAAGGTGCTGCCCCCGGCCGACTGGTCCTGGAGTTCGAGTGCCTTACCCACTTGTGACACCGCGGCCATGGCAAAGCGGGGCCAATCCACTGCCGGGTTGGCATACGGCTGGGCATCATTGAGCAACTCACGGTTTTCGATGAAAAGCAGGGCCTGGAGTATCCGGGGTGGCACCGCATCGAAATGCGGATAATGCCGCTGGGGATGGCGAAACGTATACAGCGGTTCGCCACGGCATTCCTGGATGGTCAATCCCGCCCGCGTTTTCTCGTGATAAGGGGGGTAGAACCCGTGCTGGGTGTAATCCATCAATGCGGGCGAAAAGCGGGCCTGACGGTCGACGGCAAAGCCTCGCTCAAGCAGTCGCTGCTGGAAGGCCGGTAATTGGGTATAGCCCAGGCGCGTATCGAAGGGGCCCTGCTTGGGAAAGGCGACTTGGTCGGTGGCACCTGCCCCCAAAGCGAAGGTCAATGTAGCCGCATAGCGGGACAATTCCTGCGACTGGATGCGCGAGGTTCGCGCTTCTGCCACCAATAGGGAACTCAGGACAGCGGCGAGTGCCATCAGGATCCAGGGGAGAAGATCGCGCTTGCGCCAACGGGGTCTGGTGCCCTGGGGCTCAGCCTCTTGGGAATCGACGACTCCCTCATGTTGAGCGCGATCGAAATCGTGTTGCGTAGAAACCTCGAATGCGCCCATCTTTCACCCCACTGCACTTTCGTCACCCTGCTTATCGGCCAGCTTAGCGCCAGCTGCAGCAAAGCGGGGCAGATTCGTGAAAAATAATTAGTCGAGGTCTAAGCCGACGCCATTTGCACTCGCGAGCTTGCCCTCGTCATGCCTCGTGGACTGGTCAAGAGGTGTAAATTCGCGTATCGGTGGTAGGGACACTTACATTGAACAGGACGCTGTGATGAATCAGGACACCTTCAACATGAGCCTGCGCAAGTTTCTCAAGACCGTTGGCGTAGGCTCCCAGCGAGAAATCGAGCAGGCGGTGGAAAAGGCGCTGAGCGAAGGCCGGCTCCAAGGCGATGAGACCCTGCCTGCCAGAGTCACCCTGAGCGTCGATGGCATCGATCTCAAGGTCGATTTCACTAGCGACATCAAGCTCGAGGAGTAAACGAGGGGCGCAGGACGACGCCATCAGGTGGGTTGGAGTGTCAGGATTTGCCGTATCCATGGTTATCGTCAACCTTTGTGACAGGTCATCCTCTTCTTCCCACCTGCATGTATCGATGATCGGGCCGAGAGGATGCAAGACACCGCTAGCTGCAAGGAGGGTCTATGCAACGGCTATATTTCATCAGTCCAAACCAGGATATCACTGTCAAGATCGCGCAAGAACTTGAGGCGCTTGGCCTGACCAAGGATGAGGTGCACGTCCTGGGGCGTGACTGGAAGGGACTCGAACAGCGTGGCGTGAACAGTGCCACGCTGATCAACACCTCCGATGTCGCCAATGCTGCAGTTAGAGGGCTCAAGTTCGGCGTTCCATTGGGTGTCGTTATCGGCATCGTGGCCTTCTTCGTGCTTGGCTTCGATAGTGTCTTGAGCTTCCTGGGGCTGGTCGTCGGCCTGGCGATCTTTGGCGGCTTGTTCGGTATCTGGACCAGTACCATGATCGGTGTCTCGGTGCGCGACGTGAAAATCAACAAGTACAAGCGGGCGATCGATAAGGAGGATGCCTACCTGATGCTCGTCGATGTGCCGGAAAACCAAGAGCATGAGATCGATGCGGCCATTCGCCGTCACCACCCGGAAGTCGCCATCGAGAAAGCCAGCGTCCGGGAGAAACAGCAGCAGGGGGCTGGTGTATAACGAAGCGCGACCTTTTTGTGAACCCCAACGCGACCGCCATGTCGGAATCGAGTAGATAGAAAAGGAGATTCTCGATGCTCGATGCCGTACAGCAGTTCTTTCAGCGGGCCTTGGCCAACCCCGCAAACGCAGAAGATCGCAACTTGACGCTGGAACTGGCGACCGCGGCCTTGCTCTGCGAGATCGTGCGTGCCGATTACCACACCAGCGATGCCGAGCTCGGGACGTTGAGGGCGCTGCTCATGCGTCGGTTCGGCTTGAGTGACGAGGCCGTGGGTGAGCTCATGGCGCTAGCCGAGCAGGAGGCCGAGGACGCCGTCGACCACTATCAGTTCGTCAGCCTGGTCAAGGAGCACTATGGCTATGAGGAGCGCGTCGAACTGGTGCGTATGATGTGGCAGCTCGCCTTCTCCGACAATGAGCTGGATACCTTCGAGGAGCATCGCATTCGCCGTCTGGCGGGCTTGCTGCATGTCAGCCACGGTGATTTCATCAAGACCAAGTTGGATGTTCAGTCACACGCAACAGGATCTGCCAGTGAATGACGAAACGGCCAGGAGGGGCCAAGAACCACCGCAAGCTCACAATCTGAATGAATTGCTCGACAACATCGAACGCTTCGCGCCCGATTGCGATCAGGTCACGCTGGACGATCTGCTCAGTGCCGTCGGGAGACGATCGTTCGGTCCGTTCCTGCTCGTGGCAGGGTTGATCACGTTGGCGCCCATCATCAGTGGCATCCCAGGCGTACCCTCGTTGATGGCGATCATGGTGCTTCTGGTCGCGGTACAGTTGCTGATGCGACGAGAGCATTTCTGGTTGCCTGCCTGGCTACTCAAGCGCTCGGTATCCAAGCGCAACATGCACAAGACGATTCGGTGGCTGCGGAAACCGGCAAGCTATGTCGATGGCCTGTTGCGTCCACGCCTGGTCATGCTCACGGGCGATGTCGGTATTGTCGTCATCGCCATCAGTTGCGTCGTCATCGCCATTGCCATGCCCCCCATGGAGCTGGTGCCCTTTTCGGTCAATGGTGCCGGGGTGGCCCTGGTCGCGTTCGGGTTGGCCCTGATCGCTCGCGACGGGTTGCTGGCCTTGCTTGCGTTCCTCGCGGCGGGTGGAACGTTCACAGCGGTAGCGGTCAACGTCTTCTAGTCACTCCACCCGGGTCACGGGCTCTCTGCTTGGGTCGACATGCCAGGGAAGGCCGGCCCTCGCATTGCGCTCGAGCTCAGCGATGACCTGGCCGCCAAGCAGAAGGATGACGGCTCCGATTTCCAGACTCAGCAACAGTATGATGAGTGTCGCCAGCGAGCCGTAGACGGCATTCACCACCGACAAATGCGAGAAATAGAACATCAGGAACAGGCGCACCCCTTCCCATAGAAGCGCTGCAACGAACCCGCCTATCAGGGCGCGGCGCAGTGATATCCGTACCACCGGCAGGACCTTGTAGATAGCGCTGAACAAGGCAAACATGCCGATGAACCCGATCAGGTAGAGTAGGCCCAATGATGCGCCGGCAAATGGCAGGCCATACCCGAAAATGGCGATAGCCAAGTCGTTGGCGGCATTGGTGAGCGATACCAGTAGCGTCAGCAAGAGCAGTCCCACGCCCAAAACCAGCATGAAACCGTAGGGGAGCAGGGCCGAGACCCATGCACTGCGCTTGGCGGGGTCATCGGGCAGGTGAAAGATGATGGCCATGGCATCTTCCAGCATTCGAAACGCCAGCGAGCTGAACAAGACCAGCACCAGGGTGCCGACGACCCCGATAACGTCCCGTGAATCGAGTACTGTTCGCACGGCATCGAGTATCACATCCGCATGGGCGGGCGCGAGGTGGCGAGCCTGAATGGCGAGAATCTCGAGTAATTGGGCTTCGTTGACCACATGAGTCAACAACACGCAGAGCAGGGCGAACAGCGGTACGATCGACAGCAGGAAATTATAGCCAATCCCTCCGGCCAACAGCAGGCCGCGGTTTCGAAAGAACGCTTTCAAAACGCGCCACGCAAAGCGGCCAGTGTGCCTCAATAGCGTCAAAGTGAGGCGGTCTTGCCCGCGTATCGACTTCCTCATTCGTCACCCCTGGCGATCATGCTTCCTGATGATACGCCTGTAATCGGTTGCGATACCATGACGGCCTTGGCACGGTAATGGCTAAGGTGGCGCGCTGGACGCCGATAACGCTGTGGTCGATTATCGTTAATAGTATGACTCCCTTAAGGAGAATGTATTGCCGCGTATTCCCGACACGACCTGGCATAACCTGGCCTTCATTCTGGCGTTCGTCATGTTGATTGGCCTGGGTTGGCAGGCGGCACGCACCCAACAAGCTCTGCTCGAGGCCAATCAGGCCGTTACCGGCAGCCTCGAATTGATTTCGGCAGTACAGAACGTATTGTCTACCGTACAGGACGTGGAAACCGGTGAACGTGGCTACGTCATCACTGGCGAAGTGACCTACCTTCGGCCCTACCATCAGGCCTTGACGCGGCTCCCCGAGGATAGTCAATCCCTGCAGCGCTTGCTGCAACAACGCGGCAACATCGAGCCGGAATGGTACGCGCGCCTCGAGTTTCTGATGCTACGCCGGTTATCGATCGCCGAGGCCAATGTCGCCGTTCGTGAACTCGAGGGGCGCGAGGCGGCCTCGTTACGCCTACTGGCGGCGGGTGGGCGCCAGACCATGGACCAGATCCGAGGGCAACTCGGGGCGCTTGAAGCCAAAGAGCGCTCAGAGCTGGCAAGGGATAACCGCCGCCTCGAGCGTCAGGTAGTCCGATCGCGCTGGCTGGGCGGTATCGGTGTGGCAACGGTCATCCTGATCTTCTGTGCCGCCTTGTGGTCGGTCAACCGTAATCTGGCGCTGCGCCGTAAATTGGCCCGCGAGGCCCAGCAGGGCGAAGCAAGGGTGGCAGCCCTGCTACGCGCCGTTCCTGATGAGCTCTTTTCGATTCACCCCCCGGACAGCGTGGAGCGGCTCGACCGTAACGCAAAGCCCGCTGCGGTACCCGCAGGCCTTAAAGGGGAGTTCCTGTCCCGTCTCGCGGCCGATGATGACCGGGATAGGCTGCACAGCTTCGTATGGCATGACGACCACGGCAACGAGTTCGAGGTGCGCATGGTACCGGCAGGGGAGGCCACCCATCTGGCCATCGTGCGCGACGTGACCGAGCGACTGCGCACCCGGCGGCGGCTGCTGGATCAACGCACCTTCCTACGTAGCGTGGTCGATGCCGACGAGAACCTGATTTTCGCCCGTGACATCCAGGGGCGTTTTCAGCTTACCAATATCGCCTTTGCAGAGTTCCTCGGACTCGAACCCGGCCAATTGGAAGGAAAGCGTCCCGCGGAGCTTCGCAGCGGCCATCTGTTGGTACCGCTACTCAGTGGCGATAGTGAGCTGCTTGCCGGCCGGCCCGAGCTACGCGTGCCTGAAGTCGAGGTCGAGTCGGCCCGGGGTGAGATACGCTGTCTACAACTTCTCAAGCGTCCCCTGACACTCTCGGATGGAAGTCGCTACCTTCTCGCTGTCGCCGTCGATATTACCCAGCGAAGGGAGATCGAGAAGGTGAAAGCGGAATTCATCTCGACGGTAAGCCATGAATTGCGCACGCCACTGACGGCCATTCGTGGTGCCATGGGCATGCTCGCGCAAGGCATGGCCGGCGACTTTCCCCGAGAGGCACGTCCGCTTATCGATATAGCCAACAAGAACAGCGAGCGGCTGTCACGCCTGATCAATGACATTCTGGACATCGAGAAGCTCGAGTCCGGTCGTCTCGACTTCAACCTGCAGCCGATGCGACTCCTGCCACTGGTGCGGCAGGCGATCCATGATAACGATCCCTACGCCGCCACGTTCGGTGTATCCCTTGAGCTGCACGAGGATCCCGCCGATGGCTGGGTGCGGGTCGACGCGGATCGTCTTGCCCAGGTCATGGCAAACCTCCTGTCCAATGCCTGCAAATTTTCTCCACGTGAAGGCATCGTGACCCTGGAGGTCCTCGAAGTGAATATGGCAGGAAAGCCCATGCTCGAAGTGGGCGTCAGCGATCGAGGACCGGGCATTCCCGAGGCCTATCATCACAGGATTTTCGAGCGTTTCGTCCAGGTCGATTCGTCGGATCGTCGGCGGTTGGGCGGTACAGGGTTGGGCCTGGCAATCACCCAGACCTTGATGGCCGAAATGGATGGCGAGGTAGGGTTCACCTCCGAGTCAGGGCAGGGCACCCGCTTCTATGTTCGCTTCCCCTGTATCGCGGGTTTGGAAACACATGAGCCATAAGGAGCAGCCATGAATCAGCCCGAAGCGGATGGCAAGCCACGCATCCTGATGATCGAGGATGAGGAAGACATCGCGTTCTTGATTCGTTACCTCCTCGAGCGTCAAGGATTCATGGTCGAGCATGCTGCCGATGGTCGGCAGGCGCTCGAGCGGTTCGAGAGCCCGGAGGTACCGCAGCTGGTGCTGATGGATATCATGTTGCCCTATCACGATGGGCTCGAGTTGCTCGAGCATCTCCGCCACCTGGCCCCATGGCAGGAGGTGCCCGTTTTGATGCTGACCGCCAAGACACGTGAGTCGGATATCGTTCGCGCACTGGAGCTGGGCGCTGATGATTATGTGACCAAGCCCTTCCAGCCGGAGGAGCTACTGGCACGCATCCGTCGTTTTATGAGGAGGCGCTAATGGTGTGGTGTGGGTATCGAAGTCAGCGACGGGGCTCGCGTCATCGCCTGGCAGCTCTGATGCTCATGTTAGGTAGCGTCGCTGGACCCGCCTTTGCCTCACCGGCGCTGGATCGAGCCCGGGAGTACATAGAAGCCGATAACCTTCCGGTTGCCGAGACGTTGCTGGCCAGGCATTTGGAGACGTCGCCCGAGGATCGTCCGGGACGGCTGCTGTATGGTCAGGTGCTGGCTTGGCAGGGCAACTACTCGGCTGCCCTGGCCCAGTTCGACCGGCTCCTGGCCGAGCAGCCTGAAGACGTCGATGCGCTTCTGGCTCGGGGACAGGCACTGCTTTGGTCAGGGCAACCCGAGCGTGCCCTGGCGCCGCTGGAGAAAGCCGAGACCCTGGCACCGGATTATGCCTTGGTGTCGACGGTGGTCACCCAGGCGCGAGAGGCCCTCAACCCGACCCAGCCGATGCCCGCGGCTCCTTCACAGACGCCTGGCCGACGAGTGCATGAACTCGAGGCGTCGTGGCGCCATGAACGACTCGATGGCGGGTATGCCGACTGGCAAACCCAGCGCATCGATTACGCTTCCTCGCGTGCGGGGGCTCCGACGTGGTATGCAGCGGCCCTGAGGGAGCAGCGGTACGATGCCTGGGATACCGGTATTGAGGCAGGGGCGGTGTTTCCCCTGGATGAGCGCTGGTCGTTACAACCCGAGATAGGAATCGCCTCCTCACCGACATTTCTACCTGAGCATTACCTCGACCTCGCCATCCAACGAGTGCTGCCGCGCGGTGTCGTGAGCAACGCCAGTCTGCGGCGAACCCAGTACGAAGCGTCCCATGTCGACCGGCTGGCGTTGGGCCTGGAGCGCTACTGGGGTGTGTGGCGTGCCGCCTACACGCTCAACGTGAGTGACGTCGAAGGTGCGGGTCGCCCCGTCGGTCACGATCTGGGGCTGGATTACTACTACTCTGGGCCAAGCTCGGTGGGCCTTAGGGCCAGCCTGGGGCGAGAAGAAGAGGCTGTCCCCGGGGGTGATGTGGTGACGACTGACGTTCATTCCTTGAGTTTGCGTGGCCGCCACTGGCTGACACCGCAGTGGGCCATGAGCTGGGAGTTGGGCCATCTCAGTCAGGGAAGACTCTACGACCGACGTGGAATCCAACTGGGGATCCGTCATGCCTTCTGAGGGCACCCCCTTTTCCCTTCTGGCGAGCCTGCCCGAGGATGCCATCCTGCGGGCTGCACTTTATAGCGCGATTGGCCTGGTAATCCTGACCCTGGCCATCATGGGCCAGATACTCATCCTTTCCGAGCTGGCCGCACGTCGCGAACGACGGCGCCGCGCATTCCAGGCGTTCTGGCGTCCGCGCCTGGCGATGGCTAGCCTGGGCGAGGGCGAGCCTGATGCCGCCAGTCACGCAACGCTTGGGTCGCGCCAGGCGCGATTGTGGTTTCTATTGTTGTGGCTCAAGACACAGCGGCAACTGAAAGGAAGCGCCCGGGAACGCCTCAATGTTCTATTGGGAGATCTCGGGCTCGTCGACTCCCTCTTGCGGCTATTGGAGGGCGCGGCAGTACACCACACATTGGTGGCACTGAGCTGCTTGCGCTACCTGGCCGACCCTGGCCATTGGGCTGCCGTCGTGCCGCTACTCGCGTCGCGCAACACCGTGGTTTCCATGGCTGCAGTTCAGACTTTGGTTAGCCTGGATGCCTCGCGCGCCATGTGGCTGATCATGCCGCAGGTCGCGCAGCGTACCGATTGGGCGTTGCCGCGGCTCGTGGCGGTATGTCGCCAGGCGGGTCGGGAAGTGGTGACCGGCCCGCTGCTCGAATCGCTCGAAGCCGGAGACGATCAAGAGCGTCGGCGGCTCGTCGAGCTCCTTGCCTGGGCGGAACCCTCGAAGGCGGCGCCCTGGGCACGCAGAATCCTGGATGTCGATGGTGAGGAAGTCATGGAGCCAGGACGACAGGAGGCGGCGCTCCGTTGCCTGGGCGAGCTGGGCGACCCCCGTGACCGCCCTCGTTTGTGCGAGGCACTGGCGCATGCGCTTCCCCAGGTCAGGCATGCCGCCGTCCTGGCGTTTGGTAAGCAATCCTTGGCAGAAGACGACGAGATCCTGGCGCCACTCCTGGCCGATCAAAGTTGGTGGGTTCGCCAAGCGGCCGCGGATACACTCGTTGCGCTGCCAGGCATGTCATCCGACCGGCTCGATACCTTGCTGGACTCCATCGAGGATCGTTATGGGCAGGATGCGCTCCGGCGTGCCAGGATCGAGGGCGGGCAATGATGGATTCGATTCAGGCTGCGTTGGCTGGTATCGACTGGGCGTGGTGGGCCCAGGTGGGCTTCATTGGCTACTTCCTTCTGCTCAACGGGGGCTACCTGGCCCTCAACCTGTTGTCGATGGTCAGCCTGCGTCGCTATATGCGCCAGCGCGCCGAATTGGGCGAGGAGGCCCCTTACCTGGGGATCGAACCGCCGGTCTCATTGCTGGTTCCCGCCTACAACGAGGAAGCGACGATCCGCACCTCGATACGCTCGTTGCTGCAGTTGCAGTATCCGGACTATGAGGTCGTCATTATCAATGACGGCTCGAAGGACGCGACTCTGGCGGTACTGATCGAGGCATTCGAACTGGCCGAGCACCCGGAGCCGATGCGTCTGGTGGTACCCCACCAGGAGGTGCGAGGGGTCTATCTTTCCCGGCGCTACCCGAACCTGAAAGTGATCGACAAGGCCAATGGTGGCAAGGCGGATGCCTTGAATGCGGGGATCAATTCCGCCCGTCATGGCCTGTTCTGTGCCGTGGATGCCGATTCCATCCTGCAGCGAGACAGCTTGCTGCGGGTCGTGCAGCCGTTCCTCGAGGACGAGCGAACCATTGCCGCGGGCGGTACCGTGCGTATCGCCAATGGGTCGCAAGTTCGTGGCGGGTTCCTGCTCGAAGCGGGTATACCCGAGAGCCTGCTCGCCCGATTCCAGATCGTCGAGTACCTGCGTGCCTTCTTGTTCGGTCGCCTGGGCTGGTCACCCATGAATGCGGTGCTGATCATCTCGGGGGCCTTCGGCCTGTTCGACCGTGAGCGCGTCATGGCGGTCGGGGGCTATAGTACCGCAACGGTAGGCGAGGACATGGAGTTGGTAGTCAGGTTGCATCGTCACCATCGCCTGGCGGGTATCCCGTATCGCATACGCTACCTGCCCGACCCGATCTGCTGGACCGAAGCCCCGGAAGACCTGGGCACGCTGGGTCGTCAACGAAGCCGATGGCAGCGCGGCTTGGCTGAAAGCCTCACGACACATTTTCGGCTGGCCTTCAGCCCCCGCGGGGGCGCTGCCGGTCACCTGGCCTGGCCCTTCATGGCTTTGTTCGAATGGCTGGGTCCCTTGGTGGAACTGGCCGGTTATGCATTCATGCTGTTCGGTTTCGTCACTGGACTGGTATCACCGCTGGCGTTGGCCGTCTTTCTGACAGTGGCGATCGGCATGGGTATCTTGCTGTCGGTCAATGGCTTGCTGCTCGAGACACTCTCGTTTCGTGTCTATCAACGACGCCGGGACATGCTGCGTTTATTCCTGATGGCCGTTCTCGAAAATTTCGGCTATCGCCAGCTCAACACCCTTTGGCGCTGCCGCGGTCTGTGGCAATGGTTTTCTCGCCGCAAGCATCAGTGGGGCCAGATGAAACGCAGTGGCCAATGGGGACAATAGGCCGGAAGTCGGCGAGTCGGGTCGTGGCGGTCGGCAACGTTCTCTTCCATGCTGTGAGAGGCTCCCCCGTGTCGGGAGTCGAGCACGTATCGTGAGCCAGCCTGGGAGACGTATCGATGAACCACAATGACTACCGTGCCTGGCTTCAGCAGGATCTGGCGGGCTCGGAATGCCCTTTCCCAGAAGAAGAATTTCAGCGACGTCGTTCGGCCTTGCTTGCCGCCATGAAGGCTCAATCGTTGGATGCGCTGCTGCTGACCGACCCCGCCGATATCTTTTACTTGACCGGCTATCACACCTTCGAGGTTGCGGTGCACGTCGCCCTGGTATTCGGCCCACGACAGCTGATGCTTCAGGTGCCCTCCATCGAGACCGGGCCGGCCGTGGCAACGACCCGGGTCAGGGATATTGTCGGCTATCGCTGGGAGGGGGTGGACGAAGTGCTCGTCCCGCTGGCAGATTGCCTCGCCGATGCCGGAAAGCGCATCGGCATCGACACCTGGCATGGGTCGTTGCGTCATGGCGTGATTCAAGGCCTGATGGAGCGGCTGCCGGGGCATCGTTTCGTGGACGCGGGCCCCGTCATCGATGGGGTGCGCTTGGTCAAGACGTCATTGGAACTCGATGCGCTGGGGGAGAGCGCCCGGCTGACGGGACTCGGCATCGAAGCGGCGGCGCAGGCGGTGCGTCCCGGCATTACCGATTGTGAATTGGCCGCCATCGGTTGCCAGGCCATGCATTCGGCGGGCAGCGAGTTCATGAGCATGCAGCCCATCGTCACCAGCGGACGGCGCAGCAGCATTATCCATGTCAATCATCAGCGTCACCGTATCGAGGAGGGCGATCCGGTATTCCTCGAGTTCGGCAGTGCCTGGAAGCGATACACCGCGCCGATGATGCGAACCGTCACTGCCGGTACACCCAGTGCTCGCATGCAGGCCATCTTCGATACTACCCACAGACTCTATGAAGCGCTGACCGAGGCCATGCGTCCAGGCCGCTCTTTCGACGATGCGGCCCGGGCCGGTGAGCAGGTTCTGGCTCCCGTGGCCTCGGATGTCTTCTTTTCGGGGGTATTCGGCTACAGCGTCGGGGCCCAATTCCCCCCGTCCTGGGTCGAGGGAACCGGCTTTATCGCCCGTGGCCAGCGGCGACAATTCGAACCGGACATGGTGTTTCACCTGCCACTCTGCTTGCGGCTTCCCGGCCTTTGGGGGATCGGATGCAGCGATACCGTGCGGGTCACGGAGAATGGCGCCGTACCGCTGACGTCGAATCCCTGGTCCCTCGCCCGATAGTATGAAATTCGTTACGTAACCCCGTGTATTCAAGTTTCTGACTTTCGTGTTTCGGTGAGCCGTCTATGCTGAAAGCGAAGCTTGAAGGATGCCGCCGGAACCGCGGCATCGATTTGCCACCTAGCGAGGGAAACGTCACATGTCGGATCTATCGATGACCGAGCTGTCCCGGGATACCCGTGTCCGCATTCTCGGGGCCATCGCCATCGTTGCGATCATCTATGCCATTATCGTAACGTCGAGTGTCAGTTCCGCACGTGAAGAGCGTGACCAGCTTGAAGCCCGGGTCGATACACTCCAGAGCGAAAACAGGGCGCTGAACCAGGAAGTCGAGGTATTCAGCGAAACCTATAACTCGATCGAAGAGGCCGAGTCGGAGCTTGTGTCGCTCCAGGAGCAGCGCCGGGCCGCCGAGCAGGAACTTTCCACCCTGCAGGAGCAGGTCTCCGAAGTGGAAACGCAGCTTGCTTCGATCGAGGAACAGTATCAGCAGCAGCGCGAGGAGAAGCAGGCGCAACTCGAGGAGCTGGAATCCCGCCTCGCCGAGGTCGAGCAGCAGCGGTCGCAGCATGAAGCCGAAGTCGAAACGCTACAGCAGCAAGCCGAAGAGGCCCGCCAGAGCCGTGACGATGCGCAATCGAAGCTCGATGAAATTCAAGACAGTATTGCCAACGCTGAAGGCCGCCAGGCGGAGTTGGCCAGCCAGATCGAAAATCGTCAGTCACGCTTGGAAACGCTTGAGGGTGAGATCCAGGAGCGCGAATCACGCCTTGAGGAGCTCGAGGGTGAGGTCGCCACGGCTGACGAGACGCTATCCAACGTGAAGCAGGATCTCGAAGAGACCTCCAACGAATATGAGACGGTTCAAAGTGAATTGGAGAGTACTCAGCAGCGTCTCGAAGAGTTGACCCAGCAGACGCAAACGCGTCGCGAGCAGCTCAACCGCCTGGAATCCCAGCTGATGGAATGGCGTAACCAGCTCAACAGCCTGGAGATTTCTGCGGACCAGTCGGGCACAGACCAGCAAGAGGGTGGCCAACAGCAAGGTGGCCAGCAGTCTGGCGGTCAACAGGAATCGAGCCAGAGCCCGGCATCCCCGGCTGTACAGAGCAACGCCCGCGCTCAATCCAGCGACTCGGCCCAGGGTGATAGTTCCAACCAGGCAGGCGAGAGCCAGCAGACCCAGCAGGGCGGCACGTCTCAGGGTGCAGCCTCGCAAGGCGAGACTACCCAGGGCCAGCGCGCTCAAGGCACGTCCTCGTCGCAAGCCAGTTCATCTCAGAATGGCGACGCCGCGAATGACAGCAACGGCGGCCAGGCAGCCTCGGAAGAGGGTGGCAACCAGGACGAGGAAAATAGCCAGGGTGACGAGGAAAGCGCTGAGGGCGAAAGCCAATCCCAGCAGCAATCACAACAGTAACGCCATTGCGCCTAGTAGGCGTATGTAAAAGGAACGGCGGGCTACGGCCCGCCGTTCCTTTTTTCTGTTTGCCTTCCCTTCTATCTAACAGTCCGTCTATTGGTCTATCACTTGCTAGCCGTCCCCAGCAGGCGCATGACTTCCTCGTCGCTGGTCTGATCGAAGCGTTCGTACCACTGGCCGACGGCCATGAATCTCTCTGGGGTGAGTAGGCAGATCGTCTCGTCGGTCAATGTCTTGAGCATGTCGATCGTCTCGGGCGGCGCCACCGGCACGGCGACGATCAGGCGTGATGGCTCCTGCGTACGTAGCGCTTCGATAGCTGCCTGCATGGTTGCACCGGTGGCCAGGCCGTCATCGACGACCACGACGGGACGGCCCGTCATCCGAACTGGCGGGCGGTCGCCACGATAGGCCGTTTCTCGCCGGGCCAGCTCTTTGCCCTCGTCCCGTGCGACGGCCTCGATAGCATCGGCTGGCAGGTTTAGGGCCTGGATCCTGTCCTCATGCAGGACGCGGATGCCGTTCCCCGCGATAGCACCTATGGCCACTTCGGGCTGCCAGGGAATCCCCAATTTCCTGACCACGAGGATATCGAGTTCGGCATCCAGGGCTTGGGCGACTTCCCAGGCCAGCGGTACACCGCCCCTGGGCAGTCCAAGAACCAGCAGGTCACTGGTCCCACGCAAGTGGGTTAGCGCTTCGGCAAGGGCCTGGCCGGCCTCCTTGCGGTCGTGGAATCGTTGAACCATGAAACGCTCCTCGATGGATGGAGGTAATCGCGATGCCACCATGAGCGTAGCAAGGCACGCAAGAAAAGGCTGAGCGCAGCGCTTGGGGATAGGGGGGGCGAGCGGGTTATACTGCATTGAGGCAAACCGAGACGACCAGGACAGGAGAGCATCGTGATCGAAGGGGTTAAGCATATCGTCGCCGTGGCATCCGGCAAGGGCGGGGTCGGTAAGTCGACCGTGACTGCCAACCTGGCGTTGGCAATGGCGGCGGAAGGATACCGTGTCGGTCTTCTGGATGCCGATATCTATGGTCCAAGTCAGGCCCAGATGTTGGGAATCGCCGAAGGGGTACGGCCCGAGCAGGCGGGCGAGAATCGTTTCAAGCCGCTGGAGGCGCACGGCATCCAGGCTATGTCGATGGCCTTCATGGTCGATGTCACCGAACCGATGGTTTGGCGTGGCCCTATGGTATCAGGCGCGTTCCAGCAATTACTCAACCAGACGGTCTGGGACGATGTTGATTTCCTCTTCATCGACATGCCGCCGGGTACCGGTGACATCCAGTTGACCCTGGCGCAGAAGGTACCGGTTTCCGGGGCGGTGATCGTGACGACGCCGCAGGATATTGCCCTGCTCGACGCTCGCAAGGGGATCGAGATGTTCCGCAAGGTCAACGTTCCGGTACTGGGCGTGGTCGAGAACATGAGTCTGCATGTCTGCTCGAATTGCGGACACAGCGAGCCGATTTTCGGTCAAGGGGGCGGTGAGCGTATCGCAGCCCAGTACGGCACCACGCTGCTGGGGCAACTGCCGTTGACTCTGGCGATTCGCGAACAGTCCGATGGGGGGCGGCCCACCGTGGTTTCCGAGCCGGACGGCGAGGTTGCCCAGACATTCCGCTCGGTGGCCAGAGCCGTCGCTCAAGGCGTGAGTCAGCAGGACGGTGATGGGCCCAGCATCTCGTTTGGCGATTGATATCGCTGACTCTGTATTGACGAGAGCGTTGGTAATCTGAAGAGGGGCCGTTATGATAGCGGCCTCTTTTTCATTAATCGTACGTCGCAGCCAAGGACGCCCCATGAGCATTAAAGCCGACAAATGGATTCGCCGCATGGCGGAAAGCCAGGGCATGATCGAACCGTTCGAACCTGGCCAGGTGCGTCATATCGATGAACGGCGGGTGATCTCCTACGGGACGTCGAGCTACGGGTATGACGTGCGCTGCTCGGACGAGTTCAAGGTGTTCACCAACATTCATTCGGCGGTAGTCGACCCCAAGGCGTTCGATGAAAAGAGTTTCGTCGACATCAAGGGCGACGTCTGCGTGATCCCTCCGAACTCCTTCGCATTGGCGCGTACGGTGGAATATTTCCGGATTCCCCGCAGTGTGCTGACGATCTGCCTGGGCAAGTCGACCTACGCGCGGTGTGGGATCATCGTCAATGTCACACCGTTGGAGCCGGAATGGGAAGGGCACGTGACCCTGGAGTTTTCCAATACCACGAACCTGCCGGCCAAGATCTATGCCAATGAAGGGGTCGCCCAGATGCTCTTCCTGGAGTCCGACGAAGAGTGTGACGTCTCCTACAAGGATCGCGGCGGCAAATACATGGGCCAGCGGGGCGTGACGCTGCCTCGTGCATGATGTTAGCTGTATGCCGCTCCTGTCCTGAGGCTTCGTGCGGGACAGGGGCGACATAGCCCTTCATGGCGTTTGTCAGGCCTCGTCGAGATCCTCGTCCAGCTCTTCCGCTGCATCGGCGTGCGACATGCGCAGCCCTTGAGGGGGCAGGTCGATCCCATCGAACGTGGCTCCCTGCGCTGCCAGGCGTAGCCGGCCCTGCAAGAACCACTTGACCGCGATCGGGTAGATCAAGTGCTCACGCGCATGCACTTTCTGCTGCAGGCTCTCGACGCTTTCACCCTCGGCGATATCGACGGCTGCCTGGATGACCACCGGACCCCCATCCAGCTCTTCCGTAACGAAGTGGACGCTGGCGCCGTGTTCCTTGCCCCCGTCCACCAGCACCTTGGCATGCGTGTTCAATCCACGATAGGCGGGAAGTAGGGAGGGGTGGATATTGAGCATCCGCCCATGGAAGCGGTGAATGAACAATGGGCTCAGAATCCGCATGAAGCCTGCCATCACGATCAGGTCGGGCTCATGACGCTCGATGACTTTGATCAAGGCGCCATCGTAGGCTTCGCGACTGTCGTATTCTCCGTGGGGTAGAACCACCGCATCGATACCCGCATCTCGGGCACGCTGTAGGCCATAAGCATCGGCAACATTGGAAATCACCGCAACGATTTGGCCCCCGAGCTCATCATAGGACTGGGCATCGATGAGGGCCTGCAGGTTGCTGCCGTTGCCCGAGATCAACACGACTACCCGCCGAGGCTCGGCAGCCTCGGGTTCGAAGTCGCTGATTGTATCGCTCTGGTAGGTGTCGCTACTCATTGTTCCAGATTCTCCAGGCGCACCTGCTCTTCCGTTCCTTCTCGTGTCACGATCTTGCCCAACCGGTAAACGATCTCGCCCTGGGCTTCGAGGTGCGCCTGAGCGGCCTGGGCGTCGGATTCGGCAACCACCACGACCATGCCAATGCCACAGTTGAGGACACGGTGCATCTCGCGCTCGTCGACGTTGCCTTGTGACTGCAACCAGTCGAATACGGCGGGACGCGTCCAGGCCTTGGCGTCGATTCGAGCGGTCAACGTGTCGGGAAGCACGCGGGGGATGTTTTCGAGCAGCCCGCCGCCAGTGATATGCGACAGGGCATGAACTGTGACGCCACTTTGCTTGATCAACGAAAGCAACGACTTGACGTAGATACGTGTCGGACTCAACAGGGCATCGCGCAACGATACGCCATCAACCGGGGCATCCAGGTCGGCCTGGCTGATTTCGAGAATCTTGCGGATCAACGAGTAACCGTTCGAGTGCGGGCCGGACGACGCCAGACCGAGCAGGACGTCGCCCTCACCGACACGCGAGCCATCCAGAATCTCGCTCTTTTCGACCACGCCCACACAGAAGCCGGCCAGGTCGTAATCGCTACCCTCGTACATGCCGGGCATTTCAGCGGTTTCACCGCCCACCAGGGCACAGCCAGCCTGGGCACACCCCTCGCCAATCCCGGTAACCACGTCAGCCGCGATATCCACGTCGAGCTTGCCCGTGGCATAGTAGTCGAGGAAAAACAGCGGCTCGGCACCGGCAACCACCAGGTCGTTGACACACATGGCGACCAGGTCGATGCCGATGGTGTCATGCTTGTCCAGGTCCATGGCCAGGCGCAGCTTTGTGCCGACGCCATCTGTGCCGGAGACCAGCACGGGCTCCCGGTAACCGGTGGGCAATTGGCAGAGCGCGCCGAAGCCGCCCAGTCCGCCCATGACTTCGGGACGTGTGGTTCGCTTGGCCACACCCTTGATACGCTCGACCAGCGCATTGCCGGCATCGATGTCCACGCCGGCATCCTTATAGCTTAGGGATGTCTTGGGGGTAGACGGGGGTTGGGAGGAATCGGACGTGCTGCGGGTCATGACGAGTCCTGTCGAAACGGCGGGATAGGTAATGGAAGGCGCCGATTGTATCATTGCCCTGCGTCGCTCGCATCGCCGAGACGTGGACAAGGAGGGCGGAATGCCAAGTCATGAATAGGGGGTGCGATGCGTAGTAGTCACTGGTGGGCTCTGGCGGCTGGGGTCGCGGTGGTCTGGCTGCTGATTCAGCTCGAGTCGATTCTCATGCCTTTCTTTGCGGGCATGATCATTGCCTATCTCGGCGATCCCTTGGCGGATCGCTTCGAAAGCTGGGGCATGTCTCGGCCGGTGGCGGTGTCTGGTGTATTCCTGATTCTTCTACTTGTCTTTGCCTTGGCGTTGCTGATCCTGATTCCGCTCGTGGCCCAGCAGATTCGCCAACTGGGCCAGGTCGTTCCGAACATTTTCGATTGGGTGCAGAATGTGGCCGCGCCCGAAATCCAAGACTGGACCGGCTACGACTTCCGTCCCGAGCTAGGGGGTATCCAGCGGGTGCTTGGAGAGCATTGGCAGCAAGCGGGGGGGACCGCTGCCGAGGTGCTGGCGCGGGTCGGTCGTTCCAGCATGGCCTTCGTGACCTGGATCACCTATGTCTCGTTGATTCCGGTCGTGGCGTTCTATCTATTGCTCGACTGGGATCGGCTCATGGAAAGCCTGCGCAACATGACCCCGCGGCAGTGGGCTCCCGATGTGGTACGGCTGGCCAGACGGTGCGATGAGGTACTTTCCGCCTTTCTGCGGGGACAGTTGCTGGTCATGCTGTGCCTGGGCATCATTTACGCGGTGGGTCTGACCCTGCTCGGTGTCCGCTTTGGGCTGCTGATTGGCCTGGTATCGGGGTTGGTCAGCATCGTGCCGTTCCTGGGCTTTATCGTCGGGATCAGCATTGCCTTGCTCGTGGCCTTCTTTCAGGGAGACACCTGGGTTCTGATGCTCGGTGTGGTCGGTGTCTTTGCCATCGGGCAGGTGGCGGAAAGCACGGTACTGCAGCCCAAGCTGCTCGGTGACAAGATCGGTCTGCATCCGGTGGCGGTGATCTTTGCCGTTCTGGCGGGGGGCAAGCTGTTCGGCCTGACCGGCGTTCTTCTCGCATTGCCGGTTGCCGCAGTAATCATGGTACTCTTGCGGGAAGTCCATGATCGCTATAAAAACAGTAGCTTATACAATTCTGCCCAGGAGGGCGGTCGAGAAGAGGATGCCCCATGAGTTCCGGTCCTGCGCAGCTTCCTCTGGGAGTAGGCTTGCGCGACGACGCGACATTCTCGAGCTTTCTCGCTGGCGGCAATGCCTCGCTGGTGGAGCGGCTGCGTAGTCAGCTCGATGCCTCGGGTGAACCGCTGCTGTTTCTATGGGGCGCCGAGGGGGTGGGGCGTAGTCATCTTCTCCAGGCGGCATGTCACGAAGCGACGGACCGTGACCTGCGCGCGCTTTACCTGCCTCTTGCAGAGTTAGGACATTTCCCGCCGCACATGCTCGAGGATATCGAACGCCTGGATCTGGTGGCCATCGACGACCTCGAGCAGGTCCTTGGGCGCAAGCGCTGGGAAGAGGCACTATTCCATTGTTACAACCGCCTTCGCGATGCGAACAAGCGGTTGGTGGTAGCCGCCAATGCTTCGCCTCGCCAGCTCGAGGTGCGCCTTCCCGATTTGGCCTCGCGACTTTCCTGGGGCATGACCTTTCATATCAAGCCTCTCGACGACCAAGGTCGCGCCGATGCGTTGAAGCTGCGCGCCCGTGTGCGGGGTATGCAACTCCCCGACGAGGTGGCTCGCTATATTCTGCATCGCGGGCCTCGCCGGCTGGACGAGCTTTTCGAGGCCTTGGAAACCCTTGATCGTGCCTCGCTGTCAGCCAAGCGCAAATTGACGATTCCCTTCGTCAAACAGGCGCTGGGCTGGTAGCTAGGGTGTGCTGTCCTGCCCATTGATCGTGGCAAGCAGTCGCCGCTCGCCGCCATGGTCGCGATGCTCACCCAGCCAGATTCCCTGCCAGGTTCCCAGTACCAGGCCTCCCGAGCCCACGGCCAACGTGAGTTGCGTGCCGAGCAGGCTGGCCGCCACATGGGCCGGCATGTCGTCCGGTCCTTCCAGGGTATGTCGAAAGTAGGGCAGATCGCCGGGAATCCGGTCTCTCAGGAAAGCGTCCATGTCATGGCGCACATCGGGATCGGCATTTTCATTGAGCGTCAATGAAGCCGAGGTATGCATGAGCTGAAGATGCAGCAGGCCCACCTCGAGGTTGGCCAACCCCGGCAGCGCCTCGATGATGTCCGGCGTGATCAAGTGAAAGCCTCGGTGGCGAGGCTTCAACGTAATCTGCGTTTGCTGCCACATGAAGTTCCCCTTGATTTCAATCGCGTGAGCGCAGAGCGGCCCAGGTCATCGCTTCAATGTGACGCGCTTGGTTTGCCCGCTTCCTACGTGGACTTGATGCAAAATGATCGGGCTTCGTTGCTCACTTCCGGGCAGCCGCACACTCCCGGCAACATAATAATCTCCTGCCGGGAGTCCAGAGGCAGTGAAGCGCCCTTGTGAATCGGTGCGGACCGTGTGCGTATAGGCTTGGGCGCGCGGATCGGCGGGTTCGACCTGCTTGCCGGCAAGTGCGGCTTCGGCCGCTTCGGCAGAATAGGTCGTGACAGGGGCGATGGAGACCGTTTCATGGGCTCCACGGATTCGCTCACCGGCCGGCGTGGTGTAGTAGAGCTCGCCACTGATCGTGGCATTGCCCTGTTTTTCAAGCGCAGCATACTCCTGCTCGGGGAACTCGACTTGCCGAGCGACGCGGCCGGGCCGGTCCGGACGAACGCCTGGCTCGGTTTCCCTTTCGATCACTTCAGGGGGAGTGGAGTCCGTATCCGGCGATATTGCCTGGCAGCCGGCGAGGAAGAGTACGCTCAGCAAAAGCCCTGTCCACCGCAGCATGTCATTCTCCTTGGCTTACGTGCTGGTCGCAGGATAGCGCATCGCCGACACCATGACAGGCCTGAGTAGGTCCGGCATGACGAAATTGGCCGCCGGATGTCCGGCGGCCAATAGGAGGATCGACTCAGTGCCTAGTGGTCATTGAGTCCGACAACACATCTCAGGCAGTAGTAACCTGGGTCGCCGACTTGACGTTGTCTTCGACCAACTTCTGCCCTTTCTGGGCGAATTCCTGGTTGAGGGCCACGACTTTCTCGGCATCGCCCTTGATCTGTTCGCCCAGGTCGCGCGCCACTTTCTTCTGGTCTTCGACATAGGCGGTCATGCCGTCGGCATCCTTGATGCTGAACAGGGCACGGGTCTGCGAAAGCCAGGCATTGCTGTATGTCTGGTAGGCCTCAAGCTGTGCACTCATCAGCTTTTCGCTGTAATCGAGCATCAGCGAGGCATAAGCCCGTGCCGGGGCGAAGAACAAGGAGTCGACCTGCTGATTGCTTTTGGCGGTATTGTCTTTAGTCATGATAAACCTCCTGCGGTGGGTATCACGCGGATGTCTCCGTCGCTGCAATGCACAATAGACCATCCTATGTTGCACTGCAATATGGGATGGGCGCTAGCGACGCTTTCAATTTCTACCTTGAAAGCCGGCCCTCGGGTCGTCGATGCTGTGAGCTCAGCACATCAAGGACAAGCCGCAGGAGGCGCCATGAACGACACGCGTATCGAGCGAGATAGCATGGGGGAACTGGAAGTTCCGGCCAGTGCCCTTTACGGAGCCCAGACCCAGCGGGCCGTCAATAACTTCCCTGTCAGCGGGCACGCGATGCCGAGTGCCTTCGTACATGCGGTGGCTCGTATCAAGTGGGCCGCAGCCGAAGTGAATGCCGAGCTCGGCTTGCTGGATTCGCAACGCGCCGAGGCTATCGTGAAGGCGGCCAAGGCGATCGTTGACGGTCAGCATGACGATCAGTTTCCCATCGATGTATTCCAGACGGGATCAGGGACCTCCACCAACATGAATGTCAATGAGGTCATTGCCCACCTGGCCTCACGCGACGGGCTCGAGGTCGGCCCCAACGATCACGTCAACATGGGGCAGTCGAGCAATGACGTCATTCCCACGGCAATACACCTGTCCGCGGCAATAGCCGTCAAGCAATCGCTGATACCGGCTCTTGAGCACCTGCGGCAGGCCATCGATACTAAGGCCGGTGAAGTTGATGATGTGGTAAAGACGGGGCGCACCCACTTGATGGATGCCATGCCCATACGGATGAGCCAGGAACTGAGAGGGTGGTCGAGCCAGGTCGCTTTGGCCGTTGAGCGCTTCGACGCCGTCCTGCCGCGTCTCGGGCGGCTAGCCCAGGGCGGGACAGCTGTAGGGACGGGCATCAATGCGCATCCCGAGTTTGCCGAGCGCATGGCCCGGGCATTGAGCCAGCAGACGAGACTTTCTTTCGCGCCTAACGACAGTTTTTTTGCCAGCCTGGCGTCACAGGATACGGCCGTCGAGCTCTCGGGCCATCTGCGTACGTATGCCTGCAGCGTGATGAAAATTGCCAACGATCTACGCTGGATGAACTCGGGTCCATTGGCCGGCTTGGGTGAGATCGAACTCGAAGCCCTGCAACCGGGCAGTTCGATCATGCCGGGCAAGGTCAACCCGGTGATACCCGAATCGGCAGCCCAGGCGGCAGCACAGGTCATGGGTCTGGATAGCGCGATCACCGTGGCGGGGCAAAGCGGGAATTTTCAGCTGAACGTCATGCTACCGCTGATTGCCAATAA
This sequence comes from Litchfieldella xinjiangensis, assembly GCF_000759345.1. Lineage (GTDB taxonomy): Bacteria > Pseudomonadota > Gammaproteobacteria > Pseudomonadales > Halomonadaceae > Litchfieldella_A > Litchfieldella_A xinjiangensis. The sequence continues at coordinate 345,989 of NZ_JPZL01000001.1, read as the reverse complement.
CCTGCTCTCGTCCATTACCTTGTTGAGCCATATCAGTCATCTCCTGGCCGACCGTGCCATTGCGACGTTCACCGTGCGCAAGGACAACATCGAGGCACCGCTGGCGCGCAACCCGATCCTGGTGACCGCATTGAATTCGGTGATTGGCTATAACGCGGCAGCGGCCGTGGCCAAGAAGGCCTACCAGGCTGGTCGCCCCATCCTGGATGTGGCCGAGGAAGAAACCGATTTGGAACGTGATGAACTCGAGCGCCTTCTCGACCCCGCCAAGCTGACTCAAGGCGGCATACCCGAGTGAGGTGAAGGCTGGCGCAGGGCTCAGTCGTCCTGGTCCCTGCGCTTCGCTTCGTGGATCGTATCGCGAGCTTTCTCCCTATCATCGCCGTCGGCTTCGGGCGGCTCATGCTCATCGGCCCGAGACGGGCGGAAACAGACCTTGGCCAGGATCGGCAGGTGGTCCGAGCCGAACGGTTTCAAGCGCTGCATATGGTTGAGTGTGAAGTGTTCGCTGACGAACAAGTGATCCAGGGGCCAGCGAAGCCAGGGGTAGCTTGCGTGAAAGGTACTGAACATCCCCCGGCCCCGCCGAGGGTCGAGCATACCGCTTACGCGGCAGAAGCGTCGGGTCGTTCGCGACCATGCAACATCGTTCAAGTCGCCCGCCAGTAATGTGGGCTCCTCGCTCTGGTGGATATGTTTCCCTACCAGTAACAGCTCAGCGTCCCGCCATAACGATTCTTCGCTCTCGTTGGGTGCAGGCGGCCTTGGGTGGAGGGTATGCAGTCGAACCTGGTCGCCGCAGGGGAGCGCTACCCACATGTGAAATGAGGGAATGTCGTCCTGAATCAGCCATTCGATCTTGGCCTCTTCGAGGGGCAGGCGAGAATAGAGATGCATTCCATAGAGATTGTCGAGTGGCACCTTGAGGGTGTAGGGCCACTTGGCTTCGAGCGCGGCATCGAGCTGGTCCTGCCACCATTGGTCCGACTCCAGGGTCAAGACGATATCGGGGTCCTGGGCAAGAATCTGGTCGACCAGTCCCTTGGCATTCCGGTTGGGGGTGAGCACGTTGGCAATCAGCAGTGTCACGCAACGCTCATCCATACCCGGCACGGCCTTCTTCACCTGGATCGGCCAGAGCCATGTCCAGGGCAGTATGCGATAGGTTTGTACCGCAATGACGATGGCACATCCCGCCAGCCCCCATGCCCGCCATTGCGGGTCGGCGAATAGCCAGGCTATGCCCGTCAGCAGGGCTAGCGTAGCGAGTTGAAGCCGGGGGAACTCGCAGGCACGCGCCCACCATTGGAAGGTGGGAAGTCTGCCAAGCGTGGTCAATGCCAGCAGCAGGAAGGTTGGCACGGCAAGTGCTATGGCTAACATTCCCGCCCCCCCGACCAGGCATACCATAGCCGTCATCCCTCCGAAACGAAACCGGCCGACCTAGGCTGCTACCGATTGGCGGTGCCGAACGATATGATCGGCAAGGCGCTGACGCTCGGCTGAGTTGAGGCGAAGGCCGAGTTTTGTGCGCCGCAACAGGACGTCATCGACCTCTCTGGCCCATTCATGATCGGTGAGATAGTCCACTTCGGCTCGGGTCAGCCCGCTCCCGAACGATTCGCCCAGCTCTTCGATGGAACGACACCCTTCCAGGAAGCGCAGGCAGAGGCTACCGTAGCTCGTGGCAAAACGACGTGCGCGCTCCTCACCGAGGAAAGGATAATCTCGCACCAACCGAGCAGCGAAGCTTTCACGGTCATCGATGTCGCCGCCGGGCAATCGGCTGGAGGCCGTCCATGCATCACCCATATGCGGCAGGATGTCATTGATCTCGGAAAGGGCCGCTTCGGCCAGCTTGCGATACGTTGTGATCTTGCCCCCGAAGACCGATAGGAGAGGGGCGCCCTGACGGTCCAGGTCGAGGGTGTAGTCTCGCGTCATGGCCGAGGGATCCGCCGATTCGTCGTCGCATAACGGCCGTACACCGGTATAGGTCGAGACGACGTCATCTGGGCTGAGCTGTTGTTTGAAATGACTATTGACCACTTCAAGCAGGTAATCAATTTCTTCGCTGCTTATGGCCACCGAGGCGGGGTCGCCCGTATAGCGTCGATCGGTGGTTCCGATGAGGCTGAAGTCCTGCTGATAAGGCAGGACGAACACGATGCGGCCGTCACGGTTTTGAAGAATGTAGGCGCGCTCGTCGGTGTTGAGCCGGGGCACCACCAGGTGGCTGCCCTGAATCATGCGTATGCCGTAGCGTGATTCGCGCTTGGCCTGACCGCGAATGAAGCTTTCGACCCAGGGGCCCGCGGCATTGACCAGCACACGTGAACGCCGCTGAAAACGCTGTCCAGTATCGCTGTCTTCCAGCGTGATTCGCCACAGGCCTTCTTCTTCTTGCGCTTCGACACAGCGAGTACGGGTCAGGATCTCGGCGCCCTGTTCCCTGGCCTGGAGCGCATTCAGCACGACGAGGCGTGCGTCATCCACCCAGCAGTCGGAATATTCGAAGCCGTGGGTGATCTCGTCCTGCAGGGGAGAGCTTTCGTCGAACTGCAGTTGCCGAGAGCCAGGTAGGCTGTCCCGCTTGCCCAGGTGGTCGTACATGAAAAGCCCGATACGCAGCATCCATGCAGGGCGCAGGTGGGGACGATGAGGCAATATGAAGCGCATCGGCCAGACGATATGCGGTGCCTTGCGTAGCAAGACCTCCCGTTCCCGCAGGGCTTCGCGGACCAGGCGAAACTCCTTGTGCTCAAGGTAGCGCAGCCCGCCATGGATCAATTTGCTGCTTGCCGATGAAGTGGCGCTTGCCAAGTCTGCCTGCTCGCAGAGACCCACCGTCAGGCCTCGGCCCACCGCATCGTTGGCAATACCGGTTCCGTTGATGCCGCCACCGATGACGTAGAGATCGAAGATCTCGGGTGTGCTGACTGCGGGCATGCGGCCCTCCCGTGTAGTCGATTTCGCTGCGCCTATCGCAACGCGATGTTTGAAAGCGAAAATAGACTAATTATTTTCGAACATCAAGCGACCGCCACGGTCCGTTTACCCCCAAGTGATGAATGAATGCCAAAGCGATCAATTCATCGACGGCGTATTAAAGCGCGCTATACCCGGAGCGGCATGATGAGGCGTCGGGATGAGCAGACAGGCAAGATCAGGCCAGGTGAAGCGCGACGTCGTTGGTATCCAGGAGCTGGCAGATCGTGTCAGGAGGGCGGCGGTCGGTGAACAGCGCATCGAGTTGCGTAATGTTGCCCTGTCTGACGACCGGATTGCGGTGAAATTTGGAATGATCGGCAGCCAGGTAGACTTGGCGGGAATTGCGGATGATGGCTTGTGCGACGCGGGCCTCTTGATAGTCGAATTCGAGCAGCGAGCCATCTTCGTCGATACCGCTGATGCCGATGATGCCGAAATCGACCTTGAACTGATTGATGAAGTCGATGGTGGCCTCGCCAATGATGCCCCCATCCCGCGATCGCACCTGGCCACCGGCAATGATCACGTTGAAATCTTCTTTGTGTTGAAGGGTGGCAGCCACGTTGAGGTTATTGGTTATCACTTCCAGGCCGCGATGGTTTTGCAAGGCCTCGGCGATGACTTCGTTACTGGTGCCGATATTGATGAACAGGGAAGCATGATGGGGGATGTGTTGGGCGATCAGGTTGCCAATCCGCTGCTTGGCATCGAGATTGAGCGTCTTGCGCGTACTGTAAGCAGTGTTGACTGTACTGGATTCAAGCCCGGCGCCGCCATGCACTCGCCGTATCAGCCCTTCTTCGGCCAGGGCGTTGAGATCGCGTCGAATGGTCTGCGGTGTCACCGAAAAATGCAACGTCAGCTGCTCGATTGCAGCATAACCCTGTCGCTTGACCAGTTCGACGATCGCGTCTTGACGTTCTTGTTGCGTCATGGAGCCTCCCAATGCCTGAGCTGATTCTACGGCATTTTTTCCCGTTCTGCGGCCTGATGCTCACGCTACCTCCGACCAATGTTGTAGATAGCGTGACGGGTTGTGGTTTGAGCGCATTCCCCGGCTAGTTTACTCTTCGGTTATCGCTTTCGAACATCCGCGAACACGATCTTGTCGAAAAACGAACATATCATAAATCACTAATAAGACACCAAGGAACCGTCATGGCCTCATACCTACTTGCCATCGATCAAGGAACGACCAGTTCCCGAGCCGTCCTCTTCGATCGCGAGGCCAATGTGGTCGATATTGCCCAGAGAGAGTTTACCCAGCATTTTCCTCATGATGGATGGATCGAGCACGCGCCCGAGGATATCTGGGACACGGTGCTGGCCACGTGCCGAGACGTTATTGAACGTGCGGGCATCGAGGCGTCCGAGGTGGTCGGCATTGGCATCACCAATCAGCGAGAGACGACGCTGATCTGGGACCGCAGCACGGGGGAGCCGCTGTATCCAGCGATCGTCTGGCAGGATCGCCGCACCGCCGAATTGTGTCAGCAACTGCGGGATGCGGGGCATGGAGCCCTGGTTCAAGAGCGTACGGGGTTGCTGATCGATCCCTACTTTTCTGCCACCAAGCTGGTCTGGTTATTGGAGAATGTCGAAGGTGCTCGCGAGCGCGCTGAACGTGGTGAGCTTGCTTTCGGCACGGTGGATAGTTTCCTCCTGTGGCGTTTGACTGACGGTAAGGTCCACGCCACCGATGCCACCAACGCCTCACGCACGGCCTTGTTCAACATCCACTCGCAGCAGTGGGATCCGGCTCTGCTTGAACTCTTCGATATTCCCGACACATTGCTTCCGGAGGTCAAGGACTCCAGTGACGATTTCGGCATCACAGAGCCTTCCCTGCTCGGCGAGGCCATTCCCATTGCCGGCATCGCCGGAGATCAACAGGCGGCCTTGTTCGGCCAGGCCTGTTTCGAACCGGGCATGGGCAAGAGCACGTATGGCACCGGTTGTTTCATGATCCTCAATACCGGCGACAAGGCAGCAGTCTCGCGCAACCGCTTGTTGACCACGGTGGCCTATCGGCTCAATGGCAAGCCAACCTATGCCATGGAGGGCAGTATCTTCGTGGCAGGTGCCACGGTGCAGTGGCTGCGCGATGGACTGAAGTTGTTTAGCGAGGCCTCGGAGACTGAAGCCTTGGCCCAGCAGACCCGTAGCGGTCATAGTGTCTATATGGTACCGGCCTTCACGGGGTTGGGAGCGCCGCACTGGGACCCACAAGCACGTGGCGCCATCTTTGGCCTGACTCGCGATACCGGGATAGCCGAAATCGTGGCGGCAGGCTTGCAGGCCGTTTGTTATCAAACACGGGATCTGCAGGTTTGCATGAGCGACGACATGGCTGCCGCTACGGCGACCTTGCGTGTCGATGGCGGCATGGTGATCAATAACTGGCTGATGCAGTTCCTGGCAGATATGCTGGGCGTGCCGGTCGATCGCCCCAACGTGCTCGAGACCACGGCGCTAGGTGCGGCTTATTTGGCTGGCTTGCGTCTGGGGTGGTATCGCGATCTGGACGAGATCAGTCAATTGTGGCGCTGCGAACGCACCTTCGAGCCACGCATGAAGGCAGATGAGCGAGAGCGTCTCTACCGTGGATGGTTGGATGCCGTCGAGCGGGTGAAGTGCTGAATTCAAAGCATTAATGGCGATGCTCAAAGCTTGCATTCCAAGGCGAAATCAGTAGAATACGCATCCGTTGCCGAGGCAAGCATAACTGCTTTGAGTATCGTTTAGGACCATAGCTCAGTTGGTTAGAGCGCCACGTTGACATCGTGGAGGTCAGCGGTTCAAATCCGCTTGGTCCTACCAGTTTGGTATACTTCGAAGGCAACAGTCACTCTAGGACCATAGCTCAGTTGGTTAGAGCGCCACGTTGACATCGTGGAGGTCAGCGGTTCAAATCCGCTTGGTCCTACCAGATATACAAACACCCTGCAGCGACGCTGCAGGGTGTTTTCGTTTCGGCTCCGTTTTTGGCTGGTGCCTAGTGAGGGGCGATAGCGGCCTGCCTCACGCGACAAGGTCGCTGCAAGCCTTGAATACCTCGACCAAGGCTTCGATGCCGGCCTGGTCGTCCACACTGAAGCGGCCAGGAATGGGGCTGTCGAGGTCGAGCACGCCCCAGAGCCGCCCGTCCACCACGATGGGTACCACCAACTCCGAGCGCGAAGCGGCATCGCAAGCGATGTGGTCGGCCACGGCGTGCACGTCTTCGATTCGTTGGGTCTGACGCGTTCGCGCAGCTGCCCCGCAAACACCCTTGTTGAAGGGGATCGGGTTGCACGCCGGCTTGCCTTGAAAGGGCCCTAGTACCAATTGTTCGGGGAGGCGCTGCAGATAGAAGCCCGCCCAATTGAGATTGGGGATCTCTTGCTGGATGAACGCGCAGGTTTGTGCCGTGTTGGTCAGCCAGTCGCGTGTATCGAGCAGGGCCTCGAGCTGCCGGGACAGCAGAGAATAATCGGTCATGGTAGCTCTTCCTTCAGAAAGAGGCGGAGTAAAAAGAAAACGGGCCGGCCAAGGCCGGCCCGTCAGGGTGCGTCATGGCTGGCCGATCATTCTTCCCAGCCAGGTACTGCAGCGCCCTTGAACAATTCTTCAGCCTTGGCGGCGACTTCGTCACGCTGGTAGGAATCGACCAGCTGCTGGATTTCCTCACGCTCCTCGTCTCCGCCGCGGACGACGATCAGGTTGACGTAGGGAGACTCCGGCCCTTCGCGAATCAGGGCGTCGTCCAGGCTCAGGCCGGCCGGCTGGGCGAAGGTGTTGTTGATGAAAGCCATGTCGACATCGGGCAGTACACGCGGCAGCTGTGCAGCTTCGATTTCGCGGAAATCGAAATCGTGAGGGTTCTCTGCGATATCGATCGGCGTCGCTTCGAGATTGCTGGGATCCTCGAGCTCGATCAGGCCTTCGTTGTGCATCAGGATCAGCGCGCGGGCTTCGTTGGACGGATCGTTGGGCAGAGCTATGGTCGCACCGTCCGGCAGGTCCTCGATGCTATCGTAGCGCTCGGAATAGGCGCCGATCGGATACACGAAAGTGCGTCCCGCCACCGCGAAATCATACCCTCTATCTTCGACCATACTGCGCATGTACGGCTCATGCTGATAGGCATTGGCATCAAGGCTGCCATCGGCAAGGGCGGCGTTGGGTGAGACGTAGTCGGTGAATTCGACGATCTCCACCTCGAGGTCGTGCTCTTCCTTGGCAATGCGAGCGGCGACTTCCATCACTTCGGTCTCGGGACCGGCAACGGTACCGATCTTGATCGAGCGTGTTTCGCTCTCTTCGCTACCACAGCCCGCCAACGTCAGGGCGCCTAACAGGGTGGCGGCGCCAAGCAGGTGCGAGGGACGTATCCATTGGGCCAGCTTGCGTGTCATCGTGGTATTTCTCCTCTGTGCTTCCGGGGGAAGCGGTCGGTTCGGATGTCGCTTGGTATGAGTGATGCTACTTGTGGTCGGCCTTGCGTACCAGATGATCACCCAGGGTCTGGAAGCCCTGAACCATGACCACCAAGATCGCCACCGTGATCAACATGATCATGGGGTCGAAGCGGTTGTACCCGTAGCGAATGCCCAGATCGCCAAGCCCCCCGCCGCCAACGGCGCCTGCCATGGCCGAGTAGCTGACCAAGGTAACCACGGTGATGGTAAGACCGGTAATGATGCCGCCTCGGGCTTCGGGCAGCAGGACCTTGATTATGATCTGGTAGGGCGTGGCCCCCATCGACTGGGCCGCTTCGACCAGACCGGGTGGCACCTCATTGAGGGCGCCCTCGACCAGCCGGGCGACGAACGGGATGGCGGCGATGGTGAGCGGAACCACAGCGGCATTGATGCCGATCGAGGTGCCGGCGATCATCCGCGTGAAGGGAATGATGGCCACCATCAGAATGATGAAGGGCACCGAACGACCGATGTTGGTGACAATACCGAGGATTCGGCTGACCACGGGCTGGGCCAGCACCTGCCCCGGCCGTGTGACATAAAGAAGAACGCCGAGCGGCACGCCCAACAGGGCGGCGATGAGCCCCGATACGCCCACCATGTAGAGCGTATCGAGCGTTGCCTTGATAATCAGATTAAGCATCGCGCTGGACATGGCCGAGCACCTCCACATGCAAGTCGTGACGTTCGAGATAGGCGAGCGCTTCGTCGGTCTTGTCGGCGGTTCCGATCAGTTCGGCAATCATCAGGCCCAGAGTGCGATCCTGTATGGATTCGACCTTGGCCTGGAGAATGCTTACGTCGACACCGCTTTCACGGGCCAGTCTCGATATCAGTGGCGTCGATACGGCATCGCCACGGAATGCCAGACGTACCACCGGATGGGTACGCGGGCCGGGCGTCTCTTCCAGGCGATCGATCAGCCCCTTGGGGGGTTCGAGTTGCAGGAAGGCATTGAGGAATTCACGACCCAGGCGTGTGGCGGGCGCAGTAAAGAAATCGCCCACGTCGGCTTCTTCGACCAACTCGCCGTCGGATATCAGCCCCACGCGATGGCATATCGATTTGACCACTTCCATTTCGTGAGTAATCAGCAGAATCGTCAGCCCCAGCTTGCGGTTGATGTCCTGCAGCAGTTCCAGGATCGAGCGGGTGGTCTGTGGGTCGAGTGCTGAGGTCGCCTCGTCGCACAGTAATACCTTGGGTCGACTCGCCAAGGCCCGGGCGATAGCGACACGTTGCTTCTGGCCGCCAGACAATTGAGCCGGGTACTGGTCAGCCTTGTCGGTGAGACCAACCAGCTCGAGCAAGGGCTCGACACGCTCTCGGATCGCGGCGCTTTTCATATGCATCAGTTCCAGTGGCAATGCCACATTGCGATACACGGTGCGCGAGGCAAGCAGGTTGAAGTGCTGGAAGATCATGCCGATACGGTGCCGCGCCTGATTGAGTCTGTCGTTGGGGAGCGCGGTGAGATCCTGGCCATCGACCTCGACTCGCCCAGCGCTTGGCCGTTCGAGCATGTTGACACACCGAATCAGGGTCGACTTTCCTGCACCTGACAGGCCGATGACGCCATGAATGCTGCCGTGGGGAACATGCAAGTCCACATTCTTCAGAGCACTAACGGCGCTTGGGCCGCTGCCATAAGTCTTCGAAACGTTGCTGAGTCTGATCATGATCCTGTCGCGTCGGCTTGGCGGTTGACACCGGGGCGGGCGTGGCGAGCGGTGGCTGGAACGAAAAAAAGGCCACCCTGGCGGGTGGCCATCAACGCTGGACACACCCTTTTAGCTGCACTTCCCGCCGCCCAGGCATGACGCCAGGGCGGCGAGGGCGCCCGCAATCCGGGTACAAATCGGCGCCTCGATAATGAGCGCAAATAGTAGGCATCGCCGATGGGCGTGTCAACGTGGCCGCACATGTTGCGGTAGTTTCGTCCTATTAAAGGATTATCTTTTTACGCCTGCGGCGTCATACGATAAAAACACCTATAGCCAAGCAGACCGGATGGACGGCCCAGGGCACCTTGCCTAGACTGGCCGCCTGTTCGAGCGCCTACGCGCCGCAAGGAGACACTCATGTTTACAGGCATCGTTCAGGGCATGGTGCCCGTGGTATCCATCATCGAAAAGGAGCAATTCCGTACGCATGTCGTTGCCATGCCCGGAGCATTGGGGGAAGGGCTGACGCTCGGCGCCTCGGTGGCGCACAATGGGGTCTGCCTCACCGTGACCGCGATCGAAGGGGAGCGAGTAAGTTTCGACTTGATGCGTGAGACGCTTCGCGTGACCAATCTTGGTGCACTTCAGGTCGGTGATTGCGTCAATGTGGAGCGCGCTGCCCGCTTTGGAGATGAAATCGGCGGCCATGCCATGTCGGGCCATGTAATGTGCATGGCAACGCTGGTCAACCGCGAAGAGTCGCCCAACAACTGTCGATTGCAGTTCGAAGTGCCTGCCGATTATGGCCGCTTTCTCTTCGATAAAGGATACATCGGTGTGGATGGTATCAGCCTGACCATTGGTGAGGTTCACCGCACCGCAGGCGTCCCGCCCCGTTTTTCGGTCAACCTGATTCCCGAAACGCTGGCGCGCACCAATCTGTCGGAGCGCCGGCCCGGTGATGAGGTCAATATCGAGATTGACCCGCAAACCCAGGCCATAGTCGAAACGGTGGAGCGTGTCCTGGCCGACCGGTTGACATAGCGGGCGGCACTTGACCGTTTCGTCAACTTTTCGTTGGCGATAAACCATGGTCTGGCGCAGTGCTTGCTTATACCTTGGGGCTTATCCAGTGAGCACTCGCAAGATAAGACATAACAACCGATCAGGTTGCCAGGCAGCCAAGTTCATCTCGCGTCACGGGATGGCATTGGGTACCATGTGCGGCCTTTCTCGCACCCCAGGACGTTACGTCCACGCGCAGGACTGAAACCGATGTTGAGACGCTTCCTCGAGAACCATTTCAAGCTCGCCGAACACAATACCAATGTTCGTACCGAGGTCATTGCCGGGATCACCACCTTCCTGACCATGGCCTACATCATCTTCGTCAACCCCAGCATTCTCTCCGAGACCGGGATGGATTATGGCGCGGTATTCGTCGCGACCTGTCTTGCTGCCGCGCTGGGTTGCTTGATCATGGGGTTATGGGCTAACTACCCCATCGCATTGGCGCCTGGCATGGGGCTCAACGCGTTCTTTACTTACGGGGTCGTCATGGGGATGGGTTACACCTGGGAAGCGGCCTTGGGTGCGGTCTTCCTGTCCGGCGTGACCTTTTTCCTGCTGAGTATCTTCAAGGTGCGGGAGTGGATCATCAACTCGATCCCACATTCTCTGCGCTTGGGCATCGCTGCCGGTATCGGCCTGTTTCTGGCCATGATTGCCCTGCAGAATGCCGGCATTGTAGTGGACAACCCCGCCACCCTGGTGTCGCTTGGCACCATTGCACAGCCATCGGCCATTTACGCTCTGGTAGGCTTCTTCGCCATCGCTGCGCTTTCGCACCTGCGGGTGACCGGCGCGGTAATGATCGGCATCCTGGGCGTTTCCATCGTGGCCATGATCCTTGGACATAACGAATATGGCGGCATCGTTTCCATGCCGCCATCGATCGCTCCCACCTTCCTTGCCATGGATGTCGTCGGTGCGCTGGATGTCGCAATGATCAGCGTGATCTTCGCCTTCCTGTTCGTCGACCTGTTCGATACCTCGGGCACCCTGATCGGTGTGGCGCAGCGTGGTGGACTTCTCGACAAGCAAGGCAAGCTGCCGCGTCTGAAGAATGCCCTGATGGCCGACAGCACGGCCTCCATGACCGGTGCCGTATTGGGTACCTCGACAACCACCAGCTATATCGAGAGCGCCTCGGGTATCGCCGCCGGGGGGCGCACCGGTCTGACCGCCGTGGTCGTCGCCATCCTATTCCTGGTGAGCCTGTTCTTCGCCCCGTTGGCCGGCTCGATTCCCGCTTACGCCACCGCCGGGGCGCTGCTCTATGTTGCCGTGCTCATGGCGGGCAGCCTGGCGCATGCCAATTGGGACGACGTCACTGACGCCGCCCCGGTTCTGATCGCTGCATTGGCCATGCCGCTGACGTTCTCCATTGCCGAAGGGATTGCGCTAGGCTTCATCAGCTACGTTGCGATCAAGGCGCTGTCCGGCCGCTTTAGCGATCTCAACCCGGCAGTGGTAGTCCTGGCCATTCTGTTTCTACTGAAATACCTGTTCCTGGATTGAGATTCCGATGAGCATATACGGCGACTATATCAAGTCCGTCATTCGTACCGTCCCCGACTGGCCGCAGCCGGGGGTCAATTTCCGTGACATCACGCCGCTTCTGCAGAACAGTGCCGCCTTCCGCAAGCTGATCGACAGTTTCGTGCATCGTTATCAGGAGATGGAACTCAACGCCATCGCCGCCATCGATGCGCGTGGCTTCATCATCGGGGCGCCATTGGCCTACGAACTCGGCTGCAGCTTCGTGCCGGTGCGAAAGAAGGGCAAGTTGCCGTTCAGGACCATCAGCGAAACGTACACGCTGGAGTATGGCCAGGCCGAGGTCGAGTTGCACTCGGATGCGTTTCGCGAGGGCGATCGCATCCTGGTCATGGATGACCTGATCGCCACCGGCGGTACCATGCTGGCAGCCGCCAAGCTGATCACCCGCAGCGGGGGACATGTAGTGGAAACGGCCACCATCATCGACCTGCCCGATCTGGGTGGCTCGCAGAAGCTCCGCGACGCTGGCCATAGCGTCTTTGCGGTGTGTACCTTTACCGAAGACGAGTGATCCTCGTCTTCCTCCAGGCCTATCGGTAATCACGACATGAGCGCCAATCGCTATCAGCAGCACTTCACCGTGTCATGGGACCAGCTTCACCGTGACGTCCGTGCCCTGTGCCACCAATTGGTGGAACGCGACTTCAAGGGTATCGTCGCCATCACCCGGGGTGGGTTGATACCCGCCGCGCTGATCGCTCGCGAGCTCAATGTGCGGCTGATCGATACCGTGTGCATCAAGAGTTACGAGCACAAGGAGCAGGGCGGCCTCGACGTAATGAAAGGAGTCGACCACGATGGCGACGGTTGGCTGATGGTCGACGACCTGGTGGATACCGGCAAGACAGCTCGCGCCGTCCGCGAGATGCTGCCCAAGGCACACTTCGTCACGATCTATGCCAAGCCGGAAGGCCGCCCTCTCGTCGATCAATGCCTGACGGAGGTCGCCCAGGACTGCTGGATCCAGTTTCCCTGGGACATGGGCATTGCCTATGTCGAACCCCTGGTCGATCAGGTCCGCAGCCAGACACCCTGAGGAGCGAGGGCAATGGCATCGCCGCTACCCACGAGTTGGAACCGTTATCTGGGCGCCGAGTTCGAGGCGCCCTACATGCAGGAGTTGCGTCAGTTCCTGGCGCAGGAAAAGGCGGCGCACAAGATCGTCTACCCGCACTCGTCGGACTGGTTCCGTGCCTTCGAACTCACCCCCGTCGAGCAGGTCAGGGTGGTGATCCTGGGGCAGGATCCTTATCACGGTCCTCGCCAGGCTCACGGCCTGTGCTTCTCGGTGCGCCCGGGCATCCCCGCGCCCCCCTCGTTGCAGAACGTCTACAAGGAGCTCGCCCAGGATCTGGGTGTTGCACCGGTATCGCACGGCTTTCTCGAACCCTGGGCGCGCCAGGGGGTGCTGCTGCTCAATACCTCGCTGACCGTCGAACAGGGCAACGCAGGTTCGCATCGCGGCAAGGGGTGGGAGCGTTTCACCGACCGGGCCATCGAGGTCGTCAATGCGCATGCAGAGCCCAGCGTGTTCCTGCTCTGGGGTAGCCATGCCCGCCAGAAGAAGGCATTGGTCGATACCGATCGTCATCTAGTCCTCGAGTCACCGCATCCGTCACCCCTTTCCGCTCATCGTGGTTTTTTTGGCAATCACCACTTTTCGCGGGCCAATGAATTTCTGGTCTCGCAGGGAAGGGCGCCGGTGGATTGGCAACTGCCCGCCGAGCCAGGTCCGGAGCGGCCTTAACTTGAACGCACGATCAAGCTAGAATAGCGCGCAATTTATGCCCGCCCGCTCCGGTGATCCCGGTGCCGGTGGCACTTAACCTCCACCGAATCGAGGGCCATCGCCATGAGCGTCCACGCCATCAACCATCCCCTGGTCAAGCACAAGCTGGGGTTGATGCGAGCCGCTGATATCAGCACCAAGAGCTTTCGCGAGTTGGCGGGAGAAGTGGCCAAGCTGCTGACCTACGAAGCCACGCAGGATCTCGAAGTGCAGGCCACCACGATAGAGGGGTGGAGTGGCAAGCCGGTTCCCGTCGAGCTTCTCAAGGGCAAGAAAGTCACCATCGTCCCCATACTGCGTGCCGGCCTGGGCATGCTCGATGGGGTCACCGACCTAATTCCCAGCGCGCGCATCAGTGTCGTTGGGCTCTACCGCAACGAGGAAACCCTCGAGCCGGTGCCGTATTTCGAGAAATTTACCAATGACCTCGACGAGCGCCTGGCCATCGTCATCGATCCGATGCTGGCGACGGGAGGGTCGATGGTAGCAACCCTGGATATGCTGAAGGCGCGTGGCTGCCCCTTGATGAAGGTGATCGTGCTGGTTGCGGCGCCGGAAGGGATCAAGCGCGTGCAGGAGGCCTATCCCGAGGTGGAGATCTATACCGCGGCCATCGATGAGCGCCTCGACGAGAACGGCTACATCGTGCCCGGCCTGGGTGATGCCGGCGACAAGATTTTCGGCACCCGATGATACAATCTTCATGACAACCGCCCCTTTCGTCTTTGACGGCAGGGGCTTTTTTTTGCGCAGGCAATGCAACCATAACGGAGAATAAAGCAATGACAGACTCGTCCGCATCGGTGCCTAGCGGGTCGATTACCTCCTGGCCGAGAACCATACTGACCGGGGCGCAGATGCTCTTCGTGGCGTTTGGCGCGTTGGTGCTGGTTCCGCTACTTACGGGCCTCGATCCCAGCGTGGCCCTGTTCACGGCGGGGGCCGGCACACTGGTATTCCACGCCATCACCCGGCAGAGTGTGCCGGTCTTTTTGGCTTCGTCCTTCGCCTTCATCGCGCCGATTCAGGGCTCGGTCGCCAACTTCGGGGTTTCGGCGACGCTCGGCGGGCTGATGGCGGCGGGGCTCGTCTACGTCATCATGTCGCAAGTAGTGCGCCTGAAAGGCACGGGCTGGCTGAACCGTCTATTGCCGGCTGTCGTGGTGGGGCCGGTGATCATGGTGATCGGCCTCGCGCTGGCCCCCGTGGCTGTCAGCATGGCTACCGGGGAAACCAGCGAGAACATCGGTTATGGCCAAGCCATCGTGTTATCGATGTCGAGCCTGCTGGTCACATTGGTGTTGGCGGTTTTCGGCCGGGGGGTTCTCAGGCTGGTCCCCATTATGGGTGGTATCGTCACCGGCTATCTCTTGGCGCTGTTGATGGGCGTGGTCGACTTCACGCCCATTACGGAAGCCGGGTGGGTGGAGCTGCCCAATTTCGTTGCCCCGAGTTTTCATTGGGCGGCGATCCTGTTCATGATCCCTGTAGCCATTGCCCCCGCCGTGGAGCATATCGGCGATATGGTCGCCATCGGCTCGGTAACCCGTAAGAACTATCTGCAGTCGCCTGGGCTCCATCGCACCTTGCTGGGCGATGGTCTGGCAACCATGGTCGCCGCGCTTTTCGGGGGCCCGCCCAATACGACGTATTCGGAAGTCACCGGGGCCGTGACGCTGACCCGCGCGTTCAATCCGATGATCATGGTCATTGCCGCCATCTTTGCCGTCGTGCTGGCTTTTGTCGCCAAACTCGGAGCCTTGCTGCAGACCATTCCCGGTCCGGTCATGGGGGGAATCATGACGTTGCTGTTCGGTTCGATCGCGGTGGTGGGCATGAATACACTGGTGCGTGCCGGGCACTCGCTGACGGCGCCACGCAACCTGGTGGTGGTTTCGTTGATACTGGTGTTCGGCATTGGCGGCATGCAGATCGGCGGCGGTCAGTTCGTTCTCCAGGGCGTGAGCCTGGCAGCCCTGGTGGGGATTGCACTTAACTGGCTGCTCCCCCCAGCCAAGGAAGGCGAGTGAGCTTATCGCTCGGCTAGCGGTGATGCAGCGCCCCGCCGCCAACTGAGAAAGAAGGCGGGGCGCTAACGATGTCATGCCGCCTGATGTGCGTGAGCATAACCCGAGCGAACGCTAATGTGTCGTAACTTTCGCCTCGTTTCAGGTGCTTGGCGGTGTGAGGCAGGTTCTCGATACGTTAGGCTTGAGAAGATTGTTTGACCGCTTGAACCACTTTGGTGAAGACCGTTTCTCGAACCGTGCGATGTGGAGAGCTATGCAGGCAGAGCAAATGACCGGCCTGGTCCTGGCGGGAGGGCAGGGGCGACGGATGGGCGGCCGGGACAAGGGGTTGGAAATGTTCGCCGATGTGCCGTTGATCGAGCATGCCTTGCATCGGCTACGACCTTACGTAAACGAGATCCTGATCAATGCCAATCGTAGCCACGACGAGTATTCTGGTCGTGGCGCGCGCGTCGTGGCCGACATTGAAGGTGGCTACCAAGGACCCTTGATGGGTATCTGGACAGGCTTGACCTTGGCCCGAACGCCTTGGGTGGTCGTGGTACCTTGTGATAGCCCGGTTTTACCCGATGATCTGGTACCCAGGCTCGCTGCTGGCCTGGGGAATCACGACATCGCCATGGCCCACGATGGTGAGCGAGCCCACCCCGTGGTGGCCCTGATTCGTCGGAGCCTGGTCGATGACCTGGGCGCGGCGCTGGCGGAAGGCGAGCGCAAGATCGATCGTTGGTACGCCAGACACGCGCTATGCGAGGTGGACTTCAGCGATTGTCCGATGGGCTTCGCCAATCTGAATACCGAGCAGGACAAGGCACGACTGGAACGGCAATGGACGCAATGACAACCCCTTTTACGCTTGACCTCGACGGCGAGACTTTGCCATTGCTCGGTATCGCGGCGTGGAGTGGCACAGGCAAGACGACGTTACTGGAAGCGCTATTGCCGAGATTGCGCAGCCGGGGCCTGAAGGTCGCCGTGATCAAGCATGCCCACCACAGTTTCGATGTCGACCAACCCGGCAAGGATAGCCACCGCCTGCGTGAGGCGGGCGCGACGCCGATCCTTATCGCCTCCAGGGCACGCTTGGCTTTGATGATGGAGACGCCCGACCAGGAAGAGGCCGACCTCGCCATGCTCGTCGATCAGGTTCGTCCTTTAACACCCGACCTGGTGCTGGTGGAAGGCTTCAAGGCTTGGCCATTACCTAAGCTGGAACTCTACCGCAAGGCGGTAGGCAAGCCACTACGCGTCATGGAAGATGATTGGATACGCGCTGTCGCCTTGCCGGGCGACGAGACCCTGACGCTACCGGTTGGCGTCGATAGGCTCGACCTCGACGATATCGATGCCATCGCCGACTGGATTGCCGATTGGCCGCGACGCTGGTCACACATGACCTTACCCCGTGACGGAGCAAGCCGACCATGAGCCTCTCCTGTTTCGATCTTGGCGAGCGCATGCTTTCCCTCGAAGAAGCATTGGCGGCACTCGATCAGTTCACGCCTGCTGCGCTGGGCGACGAAGCCTGTCCCCTCGAAGCATCGCAGGGACGCATCCTGGCCGAGGACGTCCGCTCCACCCTGGACGTGCCGCAGAATACCAATGCCGCGATGGACGGGATTGCGCTTGCATGGCCGACGCGCGAGGATGCCGGCCCCGAGCGATGGCCACTCGTCGGAGAGTCCTTGGCGGGGCACGGGTACTCCGAGTCGGTGCCCCGTGGCACCGCAGTGGCGATAACCACCGGTGCGCCATTGCCCCCGGGAACTGATACGGTAATCATGAGCGAGCAACTTGAGTTCGTTGCCGAGGATGAAGGCACTTGGGTGGGGATCCAACAACCCGATACGGTGCGCCAGGGACAAAACGTTAGACACGCCGGGGAGGATGTCGCCCGCGGGCAACTGGCGCTTTCGCGTGGAACACGGCTTCGTCCTCAGCATCAAGGGCTACTGGCATCGCTCGGCGTGGCAGCGGTTCGAGTGCATCGCCGCCCACGGGTAGCGCTATTTTCCACTGGCGACGAAGTCGCGGCCCCTGGTGAGGCCCTCCCTGGGGCGGGTATCTACGACGCCAATCGTTTTTCGATACGTGGGCTGCTGGAACGGCTCGGTTGTGACATCGATGATCTCGGAATACTGCCCGACGATCCTCAACGGATCCGGGAAGGGGTAACGAGAGCGGCCGAAACCGCCGATTTATTGATCACCAGTGGCGGCGTCTCCGTCGGTCAGGCGGACTGGGTTCGTCACGTACTCACGGAAGCCGGTGACCTGGGATTCTGGCGCATCGCCATTCGCCCGGGAAGACCGCTGGCCTTCGGACAGCTGGGAAAACGCGGCATTCCTTTCTTCGGCCTGCCGGGCAATCCGGTCGCGGTCATGGTGACATTTCTGCAGTTCGTGCAGCCCATGTTGAGGCACATGCAAGGCGAGTGCGGCTGGTCGAATCCCCGGCTGAGTGCGATTGCCGACGAGCCCTTGGCAAGCCGCCGCGGTCGCGTGGATTTCCTGCGTGGCGTCTATCATTGTGATGAGTCAGGCCAGCTTCACGTGCGCAGTACCGGTCGCCAGGGATCGGGAATCCTGTCGTCCATGGTGGCGGCAAACTGTTTGATCGTGATCACCGCCGACCGTGAAGGGGTCGATCTCGGCGAGGTGGTTACCATACAACCTTTTGGTGAACTGACATGAGTCTGACCCATCTCAATACACGCGGCGAAGCCCATATGGTCGATGTCGCGGACAAGGCGGAAACGCGTCGCGAAGCCCGTGCCAGCGGCTACATCACCATGCAGCCCGCGACGCTGGCATTGCTATCCGCAGGCGGTCTCCCCAAAGGGGATGTACTGGCCACCGCACGTATCGCGGGGATACAGGCAGCCAAGCGAACCCACGAGTTGATTCCGCTGTGCCATATGCTCGCGCTGTCCAAGGTATCGATCGATTTTGAAATCAACGAGACTGAATCCCGCGTCGAGGCCACGGCAACGTGCCGCTTGAGTGGCCGTACCGGTGTGGAGATGGAAGCGCTGACTGCCGTATCGGTGGCCTGCCTTACCCTCTATGACATGTGCAAGGCCGTGGACAAGGATATGATCATTGGCGAGATCAAGCTCGAGGCCAAGACGGGCGGTAAATCGGGGGACTATTATCGAGAACCCGAGCGAGACAGTCCCATCGTGACCGGAGAGTATCGTAGTGGCGAGGTGACGGTGGGGCTACGTCAGGACACGCCTTGCGTGCATGTAAAATGCTTGGCGGAACTGCGTGAACGGTTGGGGATCAATGAACTCGATGTCCCTTTCGAGTCATTGAAGGAGCAAACCGTCGCCGGACTCAAGGCCATTCTTCGAGAGCGTGATGAGCGATTTTTTCAACTCGACGATTCTCGCGTGCTGTGTGCGGTCAACCAAGTGATGGGTAGCGACGGTACGCCATTGACGGCCGACGACGAGGTCGCCTTCTTTCCGCCGGTGACCGGAGGCTAGCATGATCGACGTTCAGCACGCCGCGTTCGATCCGGGTTTCGAACAGACCAAGCTGCTGCAAGGGCGACAGGATATCGGTGCGATCGTCAGCTTCACGGGGCTGGTGCGTGATTTCAATGAAAAGCCCGATATCCTGGGGATGACCCTGGAGCACTATCCCGGAATGACGGAGTCCGCCTTGAATGCTATCGTCGAGGAAGCCGAGTCGCGCTGGCCTCTGCAGGGGGTAAGGGTGATTCACCGCGTCGGATACCTGGCACCTGGCGACCCTATCGTCTTGGTCCTTGTCGCCAGCGCTCATCGGCGGGCCGCCTTCGAGGCATGCGATTTCATTATGGACTATCTCAAGACGCGTGCCCCTTTCTGGAAAAAGGAGCATACCGCTTCCGGTCATCATTGGGTGGCCGAGCGAGCCAGCGATCAGCGAGATGCCAGGCGTTGGGGGGAATCATGACCGCCTTGATCGACAGTTTTGATCGCCGGGTACGTTACGTGCGTATTTCAGTCACTGATCGCTGCGATTTTCGTTGTGTCTATTGCATGAGCGAGGACATGACTTTCCTTCCGCGTGCCCAGGTATTGACTCTCGAAGAGCTCGGGCTCGTGGCCAGGGCGTTTACCGAGCTTGGCGTAGAGAAGATTCGTCTGACGGGGGGAGAGCCTCTGGTCCGGCGGGGCATCGACTCATTGGTCGAGGAGGTCGGGGCCTTGCCAGGGCTGAAGGATTTCGCAATGACCACCAATGGGGCAGGACTCGGTAAATATGCCAAAGCCCTGCACGCAGGGGGACTGCGACGCCTTAACATCAGTCTCGATTCGCTGGATGCGGACAAGTTCCGTCGCCTGACCCGGACAGGGAACCTGAGCAAGGTCATCGAAGGCATTCACGCGGCACGCGAGGCAGGATTCGAACGAATCAAATTGAATGCGGTGATCCTGAAAAACCGTAATGATGACGAAGTGCTCGATCTGGTCGAGTTTTCACGTCATGAAGGTCTGGATATCAGCTTCATCGAAGAGATGCCGTTGGGCGATGTCTCGGATCACGATCGGGCCGAGACCTACTGCTCCAGCGACGAG
The DNA here is from genome assembly GCF_000759345.1 of Litchfieldella xinjiangensis. Classification (GTDB taxonomy): domain Bacteria; phylum Pseudomonadota; class Gammaproteobacteria; order Pseudomonadales; family Halomonadaceae; genus Litchfieldella_A; species Litchfieldella_A xinjiangensis. The sequence goes on along the minus strand of NZ_JPZL01000001.1, from coordinate 325,860 downwards.
GTCAAGGCGCTTATCGAGCACAGGCACGCCTTGCTGCCAACTGCAGAGTCGACACTCGGGCCTTCTCGCTATTACCGCATGCACGATAGCGATACACGTGTCGGCTTTATCTCTCCTCACAGTCATAATTTCTGCGATACCTGCAACCGTGTGCGCGTAACGGTTGAAGGCCGCTTGTTGCTTTGCCTGGGTAATGAGCACTCGGTTGACCTGCGTGCCGTACTTCGTCGGTACCCGGGCGACATCGAGGCACTGAAATCGGCCATTGTCGACGCCATGCCGTTGAAGCCGGAACGCCATCACTTCACGACTGACGGCGATGTACAAGTCGTGCGCTTCATGAACATGACGGGGGGGTGATCGAGTTTTTGTTGGCGACTACTGCAAATACCCCGAGTTATTCGGGGTATTTTTATAGGTATGTGTTGTCTCGATGAGCCATCCGACCCCATTTCTCGTTAGTTACCGCTCCGTTTTTATTGAACTTAACAACCGGGGGATTCCCCGAGACAATTGAAAGTTTATATCCTGAACTTCTTGCCAAGCGGGTAACCAAGCATATACTTTTTAGCATAAAGCCATGGAAGTCGTCATTCGACCCTAAGTACGGAGGAGGCAAATGTCTTCCGAAACCTTGGAACGCATCGCCCGTAACAAGAACGTTGCACGTGCCGCCGCGCGTCAGCTGAGCATGGAACAATTGCATAAGCTGGCGGAAGTCATCGGCGAAGTGATCGAGCAAAAGCAGGATGAAGACAAGCAGCGCCAGGAAGAGGAAGCGCAGAAGGAGCGAAAACTGGCTGAAATTCGCGAAGCCATCAATGATGCCGGATTATCACTCGATGATCTGGTGTCAGAGCAGCCGAAGCGGCGCCGTGGCCGGCCACCCAAGAACGCGCCTAAAGCCTGACCCCTCGTTCTCGAACAACGGGTCTCACCCTGGCAGGTAAAAGCGGACATCAGTCCGCTTTTTCTGTTCCTCCTTTTGCATTTTACGGGGCTTCGGCACCCACCACTTGTAGATGCACTTCAGGCATGTGGCGAAGACGCTCGCTGAGATATTGCATCAAGGGGCTGTGGAGTTCCCGCCGTAGTTCCATCAGGCTGTCAGCGTTAATCGTCGTCAGCCGTTCATCCAGCCAATCCGCGAAGGCATCCTCATCGAGCGTGCTCGAGGCACTGGTATCAATCAGCAAGCGACCGATACGAGCCCAGCCTTGTTCCATCGGAGCAACTGGCAGAGCAAGAAACAAACTCCCGTACCGTTGTTGCCGCCGCTGCGTCGTATCGGCTAGCCCAGGCAGCGGAACCACTGCATTCTGATCTACGATACACGGCCGTTGCGGATGCTTGGCCTCGCACGTCAGGCCATCCTGATCGAAACGAATCATGTCGCCGTCGGTGGGTGTCAGCGGGGCCTGGATACCTTGTGCCTGGGCGAGTTCACAATGGCTCTGCTGGTGTAATTGTTCCCCATGCACTGGTAGAAGATAGCGAGGCTCGACCCATTGATAGAACTGTTTCAGCTCTTCCTGGGCGGGATGTCCCGAGGCGTGCAACTCAGGATGGCTTTGTTCGTCATAGACCGCCACGCCTTTACGTGTCAGCGCCCGCTGTAATCGTTCGATGAGGCGCTCATTGCCTGGAATGGCCTTGGCGGAGAAAATCACGCTGTCCCCCGAAACGAGCTCGAAATTCGGGTGGCTACCGTGTGCCAGGCGGGTCAGGGCGGCGCGGGGCTCTCCCTGGCTGCCGGTGGCAATCACCAGCACTTCCTCAGGGGGGAGGTAGCCTAGATCGTTAACCGGCACCAAGGGAGGGAAATCGTCGAGATAGCCCAATCCTCGCGCAATGCCCACCATGCGTTCCATGGATCGGCCCATCAGACTGACACGCCGACCGCAGCGGGCCGCGGAGCGACCGATTGCCAGGACGCGATCCAGGTTGCTGGCGAAGCACGTCACGATGACCCGTCCCGCACATTGGGGAAGCTGCTCAGCGAGGGCTGAGGCGACCTCACTTTCGCTGCGGGAGTGGCCCGCGACCGGGGCATTGGTCGAGTCACCGACTACCAGATCGACGGGAGCCAGAGCACGGAAAGTGGCTGGATCGATGGGGTCACCGATCAATGGCTTGGGATCGAGTTTCCAGTCACCCGTATGCAGCACCCGGTAATCCGGCGTGGCGATCAACAGGGCGCAGCTTTCGGGGATCGAGTGGGTCACCGGAAGATAGCGCAGGGTAAAGGGCCCGCTCTCGAGCGCTTCACCTGGCTCGACGACTTCAATGGCGTCCGTGGCCAGGCCGCGGTCGATGAATTTGGCCCGCAGCAGACCGGCCGCCAGGGGGGTCGCGTAAATCGGGCAGCCCCAACGGGGCCATACCCAGGCGACCGCCCCGATATGGTCCTCGTGACCATGGGTGAGGAAGAGCGCCTGAGGCGTGATCTCCAGGCTATCGAGGGTAGCGGTATTAGGGACCTGCAGGGGACTTCCGGGAAGATCCTGGCGAATCATCATGCCGCAATCGATGGCGATCCAGTGTCCGTCATATCCGTACAACCCCAGATTCATTCCGATTTCACCACACCCGCCCAACGGCAGAAAATGAAGCGGTGGGCGTCGTCTGGGGCGAATCTGGACTCGTGGCTGTGGCATAGGGGAACGTGGGCTCGTTGATCGACTTTCCCCTACGATAAGGGATCGAAGGCCGACCTCACAACGCGCATGAACTTTTGCCCTCGAATTGGCTACACTATGCGCCCCGCAAATCACCCAACGGCAGTCAATCGATGTCTCACAGCTATCGTCTAGTCGTCTCCTGCCCCGATCAGCTCGGGATCGTGGCGCGTGTTTCGGGATTTATCGCAAGCCAAGGAGGCTCGATCACCGAAGCAAGCCAGCATTCGGATCTGGTGACCGGGCGATTCTTCATGCGTTACGAGATTCGTGTGGATTCCTTTGCCCTGGGTACCGAGGCATTCCGGCGCGCTTTCGAGCCCATCGCGGAGGAATTCTCCATGCAGTGGGCCTTGACCGATACGCGACGCCGCAAGCGGGTCGTGCTGATGGTCTCGAAGGCCTCCCACTGCCTGGTCGATCTACTCTATCGGTGGACCGCGGGTGAGCTCGACTGCGACATACCTTGCGTCATTTCCAACCATGAAGATATGCGCTCCCTGGTGGAGTGGCACGGCATCGCCTACCATCACGTGCCGGTGAACCCCAACGACAAGGCCAGCGCCTTCGCCGATGTCGAGCGTCTGGTGGAAGCCGCGGAAGCGGATACCGTGGTACTGGCGCGCTACATGCAAATCCTGCCGCCAGCGTTATGCGAGCGGTATGCCGGGCGCGTCATCAACATTCATCATAGTTTCCTGCCGTCCTTTGCCGGGGCCAAGCCCTACCATCAGGCCTATGAGCGTGGGGTGAAGTTGATCGGGGCGACCTGTCATTATGTGACTTCCGAGCTCGATGCCGGCCCGATCATCGAGCAGGACATTCATCGTGTCAGTCACTGTCATACGGCGGAGGATCTGGTGCGGTTCGGCCGGGATGTGGAAAAAGCAGTGCTGGCGCGTGGCCTTCGCTGGCACTTGGAAGATCGGGTATTGATCCACGGTAACAAGACCGTCGTCTTTGCTTGAGGTGACATGACCTTTACCCAAGTCGTACTGGCCCCATGGGTCCTGGTTGCCTGCGGCCTGGTCAGCCTGGCCATGCTGGGCTTGGTCTTGCGGTTGCGTCCGTGGCAGGCCCTCCTGGGCGATTCGGGCCTGCAGCATCGCCTGATGGCCGCTACGCTATGCGTGGCACTGTTCTGGCAACTGCGTGCCCAGGCCGTCGATTGGCTGAGCCTGCACCTCATGTTCACCGCGCTGTTGACCCTGATCTTCAAGGCGCCGTTGGCGCTGTTGGTGAACGTTCTAGTCAATATTGCGATGCTGGCCGTGGGCCGCACCGAGTGGCCCCTGCTGGGGGTCAATGTGCTGATGAGCGGTGTCGTTCCGGCGCTGGTCATGGTGATCGTCTGGCGATTGGTCGATCGGTACTTACCGGACAATGTGCCGATCTTCATCTTCGTCTGCGGTTTTCTGGGGTCGGCACTGTCCACGCTGGCTGGCGGGCTGACCATGGTCGGGCTGGCCTGGGTGGGGGCTAGCGACCTTCAGGTCTGGTACGTCACCCAGGAATATGCCTTGTTCCTGCCGCTGCTGATGCCCTCCGAGGCTTTCATTACCGGCATGCTATTGAGCCTGCTGGTGGTCTACCACCCGCATTGGGTCGCCACGTTCAATAGTCATCGCTATATCGATACGAAGTGACGACGTGGGGCAGCGCTACAATGTGATCACAGCGGAAGCGCCAATTGGCGTTGTCGGTCGGCCGGTGTGAGGCGTACGCCGACGCCCAGCAAGCGTACTGGACGACTGGCGCGTTGCCAGGCCTGGCTCAAGAGGTTGGCAAAGGTGCCGGCTTCAATGCGCTGACCACTCGTCTCCAATGTGGTCAAGCTGAAATCCTCGAAGCGAACCTTGACGAACAGCTTGTCGATAGCGGGGTGTCCGTGTCGCTGCATGCGCTCCTCGAGGCGTTGGAGCAGGGCAGGGAGGGCCGACTGGCAATGTTCGAGGTCAGGCAGGTCGTGCTGATAGGTCGTCTCGGCGCTGATGGATTTACGCTCGCGCTCGATCTTGATCTCGCGATGATCGATTCCGCGGGACAGTTCATGCAGGCGATAGCCGAACTTGCCGAATCGGGCGATCAAGGTATCGAGGCTGCACTCGCGCAAGTCCTCGCAGGTGACGATTCCCATTTCATCGAGCTTTGCGGCGTTGGCGGGGCCGACCCCGTGCAGGCGCTTGACGGGTAGCTGTCTGACGAAGGTATCGACCTGGTGGGGGGCGATGACGAACAAGCCGTCCGGCTTCTCCCAATCGCTGGCGATCTTGGCCAGGTACTTGGCCGGTGCAGCGCCCACCGACAGCGTGATGCCGGTTCGACGCAGGGATTCTTCTTTCAGCCAGCGTGCCATCCAGGTGGCGCTTCCCCGAAAACGGTCGACCTCGGTGACATCGAGAAAGGCCTCATCGAGGGATAACGGCTCAACCAGCGATGTCAGCTCATGGAAGATCGCCTGTATCTGTTGCGAAACCGAGCGGTAAAGGTCGAAGTTCCCTGGAAGCAGTATGAGGTGGGGACACAAGCGCAAGGCGCGCGCGGTGGGCATGGCCGAGTGCACGCCGAAGGCACGGGCGGGATAGTTGCAGGTGGAAATGACCCCGCGCCGTTCCACGCTGCCACCGATAGCCATGGGGACATCGCGTAGCGACGGATTGTCACGCATCTCTACGGCTGCAAAGAAGCAGTCGCAATCGGCATGCAGAATCTTGCGGGTCTTCATTTCCACCACGCCGGGTGTCAGCTCAGCGCCTGGCCGTTACCACCCCGAATCACGCCGACGCCAATCCCCTCGATCTCCAGGGGTTGCTGGCGCAAATCTACTTCGATCGGGGCGAAATCGGCATTCTCGGCCAATAACCAGACATGATGACCTTGCCGCTTGAAGCGCTTGACCGTGACTTCGTCTTCCAGGCGTGCCACCACGATCTGGCCATCACGAACTCGGCTGGTACGATGAACGGCAAGCAGGTCGCCTTCCAGAATACCCACGTCCTTCATCGATAGTCCGCGTACACGCAGCAGGTAATCCGCCCTTGGGGTGAAATACTCTGGCGGCAGGGGACAATAGCGATCGATGTTCTCGGCAGCCAGGATCGGGTTGCCGGCGGCGACTTCCCCGATGATGGGGAGCCCTTGCTCGGGCGGGCTCTCCGTTTCCGGAAGGCCGCGCTCGTTGTCCTGGTTGGCCAGGCGAATGCCGCGTGACGTTCCCGCCACCATGCGAATGACGCCTTTCTTGCTCAGCGCGCGCAAATGCTCCTCAGCGGCATTGGGCGAGCGAAAGCCCAAGGCTCGGGCGATCTCGGCACGTGTCGGGGGGTAGCCCAACTCTTGCATGGTCTTCACGATGAAATCGTAGACATTCTGCTGTCTTGGCGTGAGAGGGCGTGTCATGCGGCCTCCGCTATGGATGGGGATTGGTCAAGTATACAGCATGGAATTCCATCCAGTAATAGGATATGGCGCGTTTGATGTATCGTTTTAAACGGCTTGCATTGCCATGTGGAGTCATGCAGCGTTGTAGCCATGATGTTTAAAACAATCGTTTATAGCCAGTGAGAGACCAGATCATGGCCCAGACCGATACCGTGACGCGAATACTCGATACCGCCGAGGTGCTATTCGCCGAGCGCGGTTTCGCCGAGACGTCATTACGCAATATCACCAGCAAGGCCAAGGTCAACCTGGCGGCGGTCAACTACCACTTCGGGTCGAAGAAGGCCTTGATTCAAGCAGTATTCGCTCGGTACCTCGATCCTTTCACCGAGCGTTTCCATGCGGCGCTCGATGGGCTCGAGGCAGAATATGGCAATGAGGTCATTCCCCTCGAGATTCTTCTGGAGACCATGGCACGGTGCGTCCTGGAGGTACCTGCCGAACGTAACAGCCTCAAGGTCTTCATGAAGCTGCTGGGACTTGCCTATAGCCAGGCCCAGGGACACCTTCGGCGGTATATCCAGGAGCATTACGGTAGCGTATTCACCCGCTTTACCGGGCTGGTACGCCGGGCGACGCCGGAACTACCGGATGCCGAGCGCTTCTGGCGGCTGCACTTCATGTTGGGCACGGTGATTTTCACATTGTCGGGGCTCGATGCGCTGCGTGATATCGCAGAGAAGGACTATGGCGAGCATGTCAGCGTCCGCGAGTTGATCCGCCGCCTGCGGCCGGTCGTGGTATCGTCGATGCAAGCGCCATTGCCAGCGACCGTAGACGACGTTCTACCGGCGGCGGGTTGAGCCATGCAAACACCTACTCTGGTCGACCTGCCTCCCCGCGATGATGTGTGGATTGAAATTGACGTCCCAAGGCAGGCGCTGTTCGTCTGGCAGGGTGAGCGTCGGGTCGGCGAATACCCGGTTTCGACAGGTAAGGCCGGCACGGGACAGCAGGAGGGGAGTGGTCAGACGCCCTTGGGTTGGCACTATGTACGTGCCGCGATAGGCGGTGGCCTTCCCCCCGGCACGGTGTATCGTGGACGACGCCCGACAGGGGAATGCTATTCGCCGACATTGGCCCAGGCGTTCCCGAAACGCGATTGGATATTGACGCGTATCCTCTGGCTCTGCGGCCTGGAGCCGGGTTACAACCGCGGAGGCGACTGTGACTCTCAGCGCCGCTATATTTACCTGCACGGCACACCTCCGGATGAACCGATGGGGGTGCCGGCATCGCATGGCTGCATACGCATGCGTGACGATGCATTGTTGGCCCTGTTCGACGTAGCCACACCCGGAACCCCGGTCTGGCTGCATGAATGATAGACCTCGCTGGTCTTGCCCATGACGGCTGTCGTCTATCTTCCAGTTGGTCTAGAATCCCCTCCCTTCGTAGCCTAGGAAGCCGACCATGACTCAACCTCTCGGCCCGGTAATGCTGGATCTGGAAGGGCCCAGTCTCAAGCGGGCGGAGCGAGATCTGCTGCGTCAGCCCGAGGTGGGTGGCGTGATCCTTTTCTCGCGGAATATCGAGAATGCCGCACAGGTCCACTCCCTGTGCACCTCGCTGCGTCGACTGCGCCCCGACCTTCTCCTGGCGATCGATCAGGAAGGCGGCCGGGTACAGCGCTTGCGCCAGGGTGTCACGCGGTTGCCCTCCATGCAGCGTCTTGCCGAAGGGTACGACAGCGATCCTCAAGCGACGACACAACGCTGCCAGGATGCCGGTTGGCTACTGGGCATGGAAATGGCGGCATGCGGTCTGGACCTGTCCTTTGCACCGGTACTGGATGTCGATGGCGGGAGTTCGACGGTGATTGGCGATCGGAGCTTCTCCAGTGATCCCCGCACTGTAGCAACGCTGGCAGGCGCATTCCTCACAGGTCTTCACGAGGCGGGGATGGTGGGGGTAGGCAAGCACTTCCCGGGTCACGGAAGCGTGGCCGCCGATTCCCATCACGAACTGCCCGTGGATACGCGCCCACTCGAGGCGCTGCGTGGCCATGACTTGATTCCCTTTGCCGAATTGGCACCACGCCTGGACGGCATCATGCCCGCGCATGTGGTGTTCTCGGCGTTCGATGAGCGTCCGGCGGGCTTTTCTCCCAACTGGTTGGGATTGCTGCGCCAGGACCTTGGCTTCAAGGGCGCCATCTTTTCCGATGACCTGTCCATGGCGGGCGCCGCTGTGGCAGGTGGGCCAGGCGACCGGGCTCGCTCGGCGCTGGACGCCGGTTGCGATATGGTCCTGGTGTGCAACGACCGCGAAGCTGCACGCGAGGTCATTACCGCCTGTTCCGGCCGTTCGGGTAAGCGTCACGCCAAGTTGCGCTATGGTCGGGCGCGTCCCAGTCTCGAAGCCCTGCCAGCGCTGTCGCGCTGGCGCCGCGTCCACGCCCGGCTCGAAGCCCTGGTCGACTCTTCTTCCCACTGATTTCGTAACGCGATGAACTTCATGCCCAAGCTCGATACCGATTTCAACGAATCCCTGGCTACCATGCGCGAAGTCATGGATCACGCCGATTGCCTGATATCTCAGGAACAGGTCGAACGCGCCCTCGATCGCATGGCCGAGGAGATCACGGCCAATCTCGGTGACAAGTTGCCGGTTTTCTATTGCGTAATGAACGGCGGACTGATCACTACCGGCCATTTGCTGACCCGGCTGGGCTTCCCGCTGGAAGTCGATTACCTGCATGCCACCCGCTATCGCGGAGGCCTACGTGGCGGTGAACTGTTCTGGCGCGTCTCGCCTGAAGTGCCAATGGCGGGGCGTCATGTCGTGATCGTCGATGACATTCTCGATGAAGGTGCCACCCTGGGAGCCATACTGGAATACTGCCGTGAGGCTGGCGCTGCCAGTATTTCGACCGCGGTGCTCGTCGACAAGCAGCATGATCGAAAGGCCGTGCCAGGGCTCAAGGCCGATTATTGCAGCCTCGAAGTGGCCGATCGCTATGTCTTTGGTTTCGGCATGGATTACAAAGGCTATTGGCGTAACGCGCCGGGAATTTTCGCGCCCAAGGGGTTGTGATCGCCCTGGCGGCGTAGAAGCTCACAGCGAAAGCAAGCAACAGGAGGCAATATGCTGGCGATCATTGGCGGTACGGGGCTCACCGAGCTTGCCAACCTCACGATCACCCATCGCCATGATGCGACGACGCCGCTAGGCAATGCCTCGTGCGGCGTCATCCAGGGCACCCTCGATGGGTCTCCCATGCTTTTCTTGCCTCGCCACGGCGTCACGCACTCAATTCCTCCGCACCGGATCAACTACCGCGCCAACCTGTGGGCGCTGCAGCAGGCCGGTGCGACACGCATCGTCAGCTTGAATGCGGTGGGAGCGATCGATCCCTTTCTGAAGCCCGGTAGCCTGATGCTACCCGACCAACTGATCGACTATACCTCCGGCCGGGACGCGACCTTCTTCGATGGCGATTTCAAGCCGCTCGAGCACATCGAGTTTTCCCAGCCCTACGATGAGACGTTGCGACATGCGCTGTGCCTGGCGAGCGAGCAGGCAGGCATCGGCCTGGAAGAGGGCGGCACCTATGCCTGCACGCAGGGCCCCCGTCTGGAGACAGCGGCTGAAATCGCCAGGATAGCGATGGAAGGTTGCCGGGTAGTGGGGATGACTGGGATGCCCGAAGCGAGCCTCGCGCGTGAACTGGCGATTCCCTATGCCTGTCTGGCGCTTGTGGTGAACCCGGCCGCGGGCGTCGTGGATGAAACGATTCCCATGGACCGGATCCAGGCGGCGCTCTCCCTGGCCGCCCAACGTGCCGAGCGCGTTATCGTGTCGTTATCCCAGCAGGCGCTTTAAGCGCACCCTCACTCCAGCCCCAGCTCATGGGTGGCTTGCTCGCGCATCTTGTATTTCTGGATCTTGCCGGTCACGGTCATGGGAAAGTCATCAACGAACTTCACGTAGCGGGGAACCTTGTAGTAGGCGATCTTGCCATCGCAGAATTTCCTCAAGCCTTCCTCGTCAAGCGACTCGCCTTCGACCAGCTTGATCCAGGCCATCACCTCCTCGCCATATTTCTCATCTGGTACGCCGATGATCTGAACATCGGATACCGAGGGGTGGGTATAGAGGAAATCTTCGATCTCACGCGGGTAGATGTTCTCCCCACCCCGAATGATCATGTCCTTGATGCGTCCCACGATCGCTACATAGCCGGCATCGTCCATGACCGCCAGGTCACCGGTATGCATCCATCCCGCCGCATCGATGGATTTGCGAGTGGCTTCCTCGTTTTCCCAGTAGCCGAGCATGACACTGTAGCCGCGTGTACAAAGCTCGCCCCGCTCCCCACGGTTCACCAATCGGCCGCTGGAAGGATCGATCAGCTTGACTTCGGTGTGGGGGTGGATGGTGCCGACGGTCGTCACACGCTTGTCGAGTGGCGCATCGGTCTGGGTCTGGAGGCTGACGGGGCTGGTCTCGGTCATGCCATAACAGATGCTGACCTGCTGCATGTGCATCTTGTCGATGACCTGGCGCATGATTTCGATCGGACAGATCGAGCCGGCCATGATGCCGGTGCGCAGGGACGCCAGGTCGAACGAAGTGAACTCCGTATGTTCGAGTTCGGCGATGAACATGGTCGGCACGCCATACAATGCGGTGGCGCGTTCTTCACTGACGGCCTGTAGCGTGGCGAGTGCGTCGAAACCATCGCTCGGGTAGATCATCGTTGCGCCATGTGTCATGCAGCCCAAGTTGCCCATGACCATACCGAAACAATGGTAAAGCGGTACTGGGATAACCATTCGGTCCTGCTCGCTCAAGCCGATTCGCTCGGCGACGAAGAAACCATTATTGAGGATGTTGTGATGCGACAGTGTCGCGCCCTTGGGAGCCCCCGTGGTGCCGGAGGTGTATTGAATATTGATCGGCTCATCGAATTGAAGGTCGGCCTGGTGCGCGCTCAACGTGGCGTCGCTCACTTCCTCGGCGCGTTCAAGCAGTGCATCCCAACTCGACATCCCCGGCAGGGCACGCTGACTATCCAGGCACACGACACGCTTGAGTGAGGGCAGCCGGTCGCTATGCAGCTCGGTGGCGCCGTGGGCCAGCGCGGGGACCAGGCTCTCGATCATCTCAACGTAATTGGAGCGCTTGAATTCGCCTTGCAGAATCAGCGTCGAGGTGCCCGATTGCTTCAGGGCATACTCAAGCTCATGGGTGCGGTAACTGGGGTTGATGTTGACCAGGATGGCGCCGATCTTGGCCGTGGCGAACTGGACGATTGCCCATTCTGCACAGTTCGGTGCCCAGATGCCTACGCGATCGCCTTTTGTCACGCCACTGGCAAGCAGGGCACGGGCCGTGCGGTTCACGACCGTTTGTAGCTCGCGCCAGGTATATCGTTGTCCCTGGTGGCGACTGATGAGGGCGTCTCGCTCCGCATGGCGTTCCACCGTGGCATCGAAACATGCGCCGATGGTCTGCCCCAGCAGTGGCTTGCTGCTGGTGCCGCTGACGTAGCTCAGGGAGCCATCCGCTTGGCTCGGTGACGCGTTATCAGCATGCGTCGAAGATGCATCGGCTTGGGCAGAAGGAGACGTAGCGTTTTTTGTCGGTGTGGAAGCGTTTTTTGTCGGTGTGGAAGCGTTTTGGCGTGACATATCGATTCCCGTTTGTTGGACCGCCTTGTTGGGTTATCTGTCGTCGTGAATGTTCGCTCGTCAAGGCAGGTCGGCGAGGGCCTCTCGGCAGCGTGACTCGACATCGTCGAGCTCCCGTTGCATCAGGCGAATGTCCTCGAGCTGGCGTTGCATGTCGGCACGTTTTTGTTCCAGTAACTCGAGAAGCCGTTTCAACTGTCTTGCATTGCCATCCGGCATGGCATCGTACAGCTCGATGACTTCCCGGATCTCGGCCAGGGAAAATCCCAGGCGCTTTCCTCTCAAGGTAAGCTTGAGTCGGACGCGGTCCTTATCATGATAGATCCGTGTTTGCCCGCGGCGCTCGGGCTCCAGTAACCCTTCCTGCTCATAGAAGCGGATGGTACGAGGCGTGACTTCGAACAGCTTGGCCAGCTCCCCGATGGAATAGGTGCGCCGTTGGCGCGTGGGCAAGGGGGTGTCTGAAATCAGGCTGTCGTCAGTCGCGTCGTTCATCAGGGCCTCGAAAGAAAGGGCGTCGTTTAAACTAGACTAAAACTAGTTGACGTTTACGTAAAGTGCTTGTAGACCAAGGGGTGACTTACACCGAGCCGAGCAAATGCTAGGTTGAACGCCATTCGTTGCACCAGCTTGCGGTCGGCTCGGCATAGACAACCACGCCAGCGAGCGCCAGGCGAGAGGATGCATCCATGAATTTTTCCCTCACAGACGATCATCGCGCACTGCAACAGGCCGCTGCCGATTTCGCTTATGCAGAACTTCAGGCGCATGCCGCGCGCTGGGATGCCGAGTCGCATTTCCCCATCGATGTCATCCAGAGGGCAGGAGAGGCTGGCTTTCTAGGAATCTATATTCCTGAAGAATTCGGGGGACTGGGCCTATCACGATTGTCGGCCTCGCTGATTTTCGAGCAACTCGCCCAAGGGTGCATCTCGACGACGGCTTACCTGACCATTCATAACATGGCCAGTTGGATGATTGCACAGTGGGGGGAGCCTGCCGTACATGAGGCGTGGCTACCCAAGCTGATTGAGGGTCGGGCATTGGCGTCCTACTGCCTGACCGAGCCAGGGGCCGGGTCGGACGCCGCCAATTTACGCACGCGTGCCGTAAAGGACGGCGACGCCTATGTCATCAACGGCTCGAAGATGTTCATCTCAGGCGCGGGTGCTACCGATGTTCTGGTGGTCATGGCACGCACGGGCGATGTCGATTCGGGCGCGAAAGGTATATCCGCTTTTCTTGTACCCGCTGACAGTGCGGGCATCACTTACGGCAAGAACGAAGAAAAAATGGGTTGGAAAAGCCAGCCGACTCGACTCGTCAATTTCGACGATGTCCGCGTGCCGGTGGAACATCGACTCGGCGACGAGGGCGACGGCTTCAAGCTGGCCATGCGCGGTCTCGATGGGGGGCGGGTGAACATTGCCAGCTGTTCGTTGGGGGCCGCCCAGCTCGCCCTCACGCTGTCTCGCGATTATCTGCAAACCCGCAAGCAGTTCGGCCATGAGCTCGCGACCTTTCAGGCGCTACAGTTCAAGCTGGCCGATATGGCTACCGAACTTGCTTCGGCCCGGCTCATGGTACGTCATGCGGCCTGGCGCCTCGACCAGGGCGACCCCGAGGCAACGGCCCACTGCGCCATGGCCAAGCGGCTGGCCACCGACATGGGCTTCCAGGTGTGTAACGAGGCGCTTCAATTGCACGGTGGCTATGGCTATATCAAGGAATACCCCCTCGAGCGGCTCGTACGCGATACACGTGTGCACCAGATTCTCGAGGGCACGAACGAAATCATGCGTGTCATCGTGGCGCGCCGCTTGTTCGCCGAGGGCATGATCGAGGCAATGCAGGCCTGAAACCACTGTATACGAAGCGGAGGTTACCGATGTCCGAGTTGGGCGTGCTTTTCGATGAGCTGCCGGTGCGTGACGGCGGCAAGATCGGCGTGGCGACCCTCAATGCCCCCAAATCACTCAATGCACTGTCGCTCGAGATGATCCATCAGCTCGATGCCAAGCTGGTGGCCTGGGCGGATGACCGTCACGTGGTTGCCGTGTGGCTCGAAGGGGCGGGGGACAAGGCGTTCTGTGCCGGCGGCGACGTGGTGGCGGTATATCGTGCCATGACCGAGGACGATGGTCAGGAGAATGTCTTCCCAGAGACTTACTTTGCGGCGGAGTACTGTCTCGATTACCGCATCCATCGCTATCCCAAGCCACTGCTGGTCTGGGGTGACGGAATCGTCATGGGAGGCGGGCTTGGCCTGATGGCCGGTGCCGGCTATCGCTTGGCCACGGAAACGACGCGGATCGCCATGCCCGAGATCACCATCGGCTTGTTTCCCGACATCGGTGCCAGTTGGTTTCTCAACCGAATGCCACGGGGGGTGGGGGCTTATCTTGGCCTGACCGGCGCGCAGTTAAACAGTCGCGATGCGTTGGACCTGGGCCTGGCCGACCGGCTCATACCCCGAGCGAGCCGAGAGATGCTGTTAGGTACGCTCGAAGAGGCGGATTATGGTTCTCGTACGCCCAGCGAATTGCATGCCGGCGTCCAGGCTGCCCTCAACCGTCATGAGCGCCGGAGCTTGGCACCAGCGCCCCAGGTCTGGCCTTTGCTCGATCACATCCAGACGCTAATGGCCTGCGCGAGCGTTGCTACTGCCACGCGACGGATACTCACCGATACCCGGGATCACGCTTGGCTGGCAGCCAACCGGGCGCGGCTGGAGACCGGCTGCCCGCTAACTGCCCATCTCGTGTGGGACATGCTGGCGCGTCATCGCCTGGGTAGCTTGGCCGATGCATTTCGCGACGAATGGAACCTGGCTGTGCAGTGTTGTCGGCGTGGCGACCTGGTCGAGGGGGTGCGTGCCCTGCTGATCGATAAGGACAAGTCGCCTCGGTGGCGCCACGCCAGCGTGGCCAAGGTGCCGGATGCCGATATCCAGGCCCTGCTGGCTCCCGTTGTGGATCATGAAGAGCATCCGCTGCGCCGGCTTTGAATGCCGGTTCCAATAATTCCAATACAAGGACAACGCCATGCAAATTGCATTCATCGGCCTGGGCAACATGGGCTCACCCATGGCAGCCAATCTAATCAAGGCGGGACATCGCGTCAGGGTTTTCGACCTGGTGGAGAGTGCGGTCCAGGCCTTGAAGGATGAGGGAGCCGAGACCGCAACCAGCGCTGACGAGGCGGTAGCCGGTGCCGAGATGGTGATCTCGATGTTGCCGGCAGGTCGGCACGTAAAGGCCCTCTATCTTGGCGATGAAGACGGTCCCGGACTGCTCGAGCGGCTGAAGGGGCAGCCCTTGATCATCGATGCCTCGACCATCGAGCCGGATGCCGCGCGCGCGGTAGGCGACGCTGCCGCCGAGCGCGGCTATGCCTTTCTCGACGCGCCCGTTTCGGGCGGTGTCGGCGGGGCGCGAGCCGGCACGTTGACATTCATCGTCGGCGGGGAAGCCAGTGCCTTCGAGACGGCCCGTCCGGTACTCGAGTGCATGGGACGCAACATCTTCCATGCCGGCGGTGTGGGCGCCGGCCAGGTCGCGAAGATCTGCAACAACATGCTGTTGGGTATCCTCATGAGCGGTACGGCAGAGGCCTTGGCGCTGGGAGAAAGCCATGGGCTCGATCCTGCCGTATTGTCCGATATCATGAAGCAGAGCAGTGGCGGTAACTGGGCGCTCAACGTCTACAACCCCTGGCCGGGAGTTATGGAAAACGTGCCTGCCGCCAATGAGTACCAAGGGGGCTTTCTGACCGATCTCATGGCCAAGGATCTCGGGTTGGCCTGGGAGCTGGCATTGAAGAGCCACTCACCCGTGCCGATGGGGGGGCAGGCACGCAACCTGTTTGCCCTGCATGTAGCCCAGGGGAGCGGACGTCTGGATTTCTCCAGCATTCAGCGCCTCTACCGAAGCGAGACCTCACATTGAATGAATTCGCTCCAATGATAACGGCACCCTGCGAGGTGCCGTTGTCTTTTGGGCTAGACATAAGAGGAGGGACACCTTGCGCCAAGGTAGGGGTAGCTTTGGTATGTGTTTTATTCTACATTCCATAAAAATGTCGACATTATTTAGCCTGGCATTCAGCTTCGCATAGTGACACCCACAGTTAACTTGCACAGTAACCCGGCATGCCGCCAGCCATGCCAAGCCAACAAGAGGGCCCGACCATGAGCCAGATAACGCCGATGACCTGGGAAGACCCATTTCGCCTGATTGATCAGCTCGATGAAGATGAGCGGATGGTTATGCAAACCGCTCACGACTACTGTCAGGAGAAGCTGCAACCGCGTGTACTGGAAGCGAATCGTCATGAGCGCTTCGACCGCGAGATCATGAGCGAGATGGGCGAGCTGGGTCTGCTGGGGGCAACACTGGATGGCTACGGATGTGCCGGTCTTAACTATGTGAGCTATGGCTTGATTGCGCGTGAAGTCGAGCGTGTCGATTCCGGTTATCGCAGTGCCATGAGCGTGCAATCGAGCCTGGTCATGTATCCCATCCATGAGTTCGGCAGTGAGGCCCAGCGCGAGAAGTACCTGCCCAAGTTGGCCAGTGGCGAATGGGTCGGTTGTTTCGGTCTCACCGAGCCCGATCATGGCTCCGATCCCAATGGCATGAGCACACGCGCGGTCAGGACCGACAATGGCTGGCGCCTCAATGGCACCAAGACCTGGATCACCAATTCCCCCATTGCCGATGTTTTCGTGATCTGGGCCAAGGATCAGGATGGTGTGCTTCGGGGTTTCATCCTCGAGAAAGGCATGAAAGGACTCACTGCACCCAAGATCGAAGGTAAGTTCAGCCTGCGGGCCTCGATTACCGGTCAGATCGCGATGCAGGACGTTGAGGTCAGTGATGATCAACGCCTGCCGGGCGTCGAAGGCCTCAAGGGGCCCTTCTCATGTCTGAACCGGGCACGGTACGGCATCTCCTGGGGCAGCATGGGCGCGGCCGAAGCCTGTTGGCACGCGGCACGTCAGTACACCCTGGATCGCAAGCAGTTCGGTCGTCCTCTGGCTGCCAACCAGTTGATCCAGAAAAAGCTGGCCGACATGCAGACTGAGATTGCCTTGGGCCTGCAGGCCTCGTTGCGGGCTGGCCGGATGATCGATGACGGGCAATTGGTCCCCGAGGTCATCTCGCTGGTGAAGCGTAACAATTGTGGCAAGGCACTGGACATTGCCCGCGCTGCGCGTGACATGCATGGCGGTAACGGGATTGCCGATGAGTATCACGTGATCCGTCATATGATGAACCTGGAAGCCGTGAATACCTACGAGGGCACCCACGACATTCACGCCTTGATCCTGGGTCGTGCGCAGACAGGTATTCAGGCCTTCATGGCCGAATGAAGGAGCAAGCCATGGCAGGACCCCTGGAAGGCCGGTTGGTACTGGACATGTCGCGGGTTCTGGCTGGCCCATGGGCCGGCCAGCTACTCGCGGATCTTGGCGCCCAGGTCATCAAGATCGAACATCCCCAGCGGGGAGACGATACCCGCAGCTGGGGGCCGCCATGGCTTGAGGAGGCCTCGGGTGGCCCTCAGGAGGCGGCCTATTACCTATGCGCCAACCGCGGCAAGCAATCGTTGGCGGTGGATATCGCCCATCCCGAAGGGCAGGCGCTGGTGCGTGCGCTAGCGCAACGCGCGGATATCTTACTCGAGAATTTCAAGGTGGGCGGTCTCAAGCGCTACGGCCTCGATTACGCCAGCCTGGCGTCGCTCAATCCCCGCCTGATCGGGTGCTCGATAACTGGCTTCGGTCAGGAGGGTCCTTATGCTGGGCGGGCCGGCTACGATTTCATGATTCAAGCCATGGGCGGCCTGATGAGTGTCACGGGGGAGAGTGAGGGACTTCCGATGAAGACCGGTGTGGCCATCACCGATGTCATGACCGGCCTCTATGCCACGATCGGCGTACTCGCGGCGCTCGATGAGCGCGAACGAACCGGGCGCGGTCGTCACGTGGATGTGGCTCTCCTCGACGTACAGGTTGCCACCTTGGCCAATCAGGCCCTCAACACGCTGGTCACCGGGACGGATCCCGTCCGGCATGGCAACGCTCATCCCAACATCGTTCCCTACCAAGCCTTCGCCTGTGCCGATGGTCACCTGGTACTGACGGTGGGCAATGACACCCAATTCGCCCGCTTCGCCGAGGTTCTGGGTCACCCCGAGTGGGCGGATGATCCCGCTTATGCCAGCAATGCGGCGCGGGTGGCAAATCGAAACCAGCTGGTACCCATGATCGCTAAGGTTTTACTTAGCCAATCCCGGGATACATGGCTGGCAGCGTTCGAGTCGCGCGGCGTTCCTGCCGGTCCCATCAATACGCTCAGTGAAGCCCTGGACGACCCGCAGATACGTCACCGGGAAATGGTGACCCGTCTTTCACGCAATGGCACCGAGATACCCCAGGTCGCCAACCCCTTGCGCTTCGACGGCCAATCCCAGACCAGCGACACCGCGCCTCCGGCACTGGGCCAGGATAGCGACCGTGTCCTGCGTGAGATGGGGCTGGGTGTCGAGGATATCGCTCGCCTCAGGACAATGGGCGTTGTGAGATAAGGCCCGCTCAGCGGGGCGAGAAGCGGCGTTGCAAGCCTGCCTCGGCGATCATGCGCGTCGAGATCTCCTCGATGGAGAAACGCGTGGTATCGATAAAGGGTATATGCATGCGCCGGAACAGGGCTTCGGCCTGCTGAATCTCACGCATGCATTGATCCATGGAGCAGTAGCGGCTATTGGGGCGGCGCTCGCTGCGGATAGCCGCGAGGCGCCGGGCGTCGATCGTCAAGCCGAATAGCTTGTGCCGCTGGGCAGCGAGCGCCTGGGGCAGTTTCAGGTTCCCGTCCTCATCGAGATCGTCTTCGGTAAACGGATAGTTGGCGGCCCGGATGCCGAACTGTAAGGCAAGGTAGAGCGAGGTCGGGGTCTTGCCGCAGCGAGACACACCGACCAGTATCACATCCGCCTTGTCGTACTGGTGGGTTCTCGCGCCGTCGTCGTTATCCAAGGCAAAGTGGACCGAGTCGATACGATTCATGTAGATATCGTCGCGCCCGATGGAGTGGGTGCGGCCCACGCTGTAGGTCGAATGCGTCTTGAGCTCTTCCTCGAGCGGGGCCAAAAAGGTCGAGAAGATGTCTACCTTGAAGCCGGGCGCCGCCGAGATGATGCGACGCACGGTTTCGTCGACGATCGTGTCGATGATGATGGGCTGCTCGCCATCGCGCACGGCCGTGGCCTCGATGACTTCGGCCAGTGCCTTCGCCTTGTCTGTCGTGTCGATGTACGGTTTGGTCACCATGCGAATTTCGATGTTCTCGAACTGGGCCAGCAGGCTGCGTCCCAGCGTTTCGGCAGTGATACCGGTACCGTCTGAAATGAAGAAGGCGGTGCGCGTCATGGTTGATCTCGGCGGGTAAATGAAGCCTGATTGTCGGCATAGAAGGGGCCGTCGACAAGCGCCACTACAAAGACGCCGGGTTTCGTAGCGTTGTTGTAAAAAAACTCCAGTGATTACGCTGTTAGACGAATGGCGAATACGACTTTCGCCTGATAGGGTGACGAACATCAGCCAGCCGCGCTTCGCCTGGACGCGGATGCCAATAGCGAACAAGGGAGGTCTCGTGGAACCGTATATCCTGTGGTTCGATCAGCTCGGAATGAACGACGTCGAGCGCGTGGGTGGCAAGAACGCCTCGCTAGGCGAAATGATATCCAGCCTGGCCGATGCCGGGGTCAGCGTCCCGGGCGGGTTTGCCACCACCGCCCACGCCTATCGCGAATTCCTGGCGCACAAGGGCCTCAATGAGCGTATCAACGAGGCCTTGGCGAGACTCGACGTCGACGACGTCGGTGAACTCAGTCGAGTCGGCGCCGAGATCCGCCAATGGATCATCGACACCCCGCTACCGCCGAACTTCGAGGCCGAGCTGCGTGAAGCCTACGAGCAGCTGGCCAGCAAGCATCCCAACCTGAAGGCAGCGGTTCGCTCATCGGCCACGGCCGAGGATCTGCCGGATGCGTCGTTTGCAGGCCAGCAGGAAACCTTCCTGAACATCGAAGGCTTCGACAACATCAAGCGCGCCGTCCACGAGGTCTTCGCCTCGCTGTTCAACGACCGTGCCATCTCCTATCGCGTTCATCGCGGCTATCCCCACGAGAACGTGGCCCTATCCGCGGGCATCCAGAAAATGGTGCGCTCGGAAACCGGCGCGAGCGGCGTGATGTTCACGTTGGATACGGAGTCGGGCTACCGCGATGCCGTCTTCGTCACCGCCTCATGGGGCTTGGGCGAGACCGTGGTGCAAGGGGCCGTCAACCCTGACGAGTTCTACGTACACAAGCCGACCCTGGCCGCAGGGCGTCCCGCTATTCTGCGCCGCACGCTGGGTTCCAAGCTGATCAAGATGGTCTACGGCAGCGATGCCAGTGCCGGCAAGTCAGTCGAGACGGTAGACGTTCCGCTGGCTGACCGGGCACGTTTCTGTATCAACGACGCGCAGCTCGAATCCCTGGCGCAGCAGGCGGTCACCATCGAGAAGCACTACGGCCGTCCGATGGATATCGAGTGGGCGCTGGATGGCGATGATGACAAGCTCTACATCGTTCAGGCTCGTCCGGAAACGGTCGTCTCCAATCTCGAAGGCGGAAAGCTCGAGCGTTTCCACCTCAAGGAGAAGGGACGCACCCTGGTGAGTGGCCGTGCCATTGGCCAGCGCATTGGCAGTGGTGAGGTCAAGATCATCATGGCCCCCGAGGAGATGGACAAGGTCAACGCTGGCGACATTCTGGTGACCGACATGACCGATCCTGACTGGGAACCGGTCATGAAACGGGCCTCGGCCATCGTGACCAATCGCGGCGGGCGCACCTGTCATGCTGCGATCATCGCCCGCGAGTTGGGCATTCCGGCCGTGGTGGGTTGTACCGATGCCACCGAAGTCTTGCAGGACGGGCAGGAGGTCACCGTTTCCTGTGCCGAAGGCGATACCGGTAATGTCTACGAAGGCCTGCTCGATTTCGAATGCAAGACTACGAGCATCGATGCGATGCCCGAGATCCCCTTCAAGATCATGATGAACGTGGGTAACCCCGACCGCGCCTTCGGCTTCGCAGGGCTGCCTCATTCCGGGGTCGGCCTGGCGCGCCTGGAGTTCATCATCAATCGCATGATCGGTGTGCATCCCAAGGCATTGCTCGAATACGATCGCCTGCCGATCGACCTTCAGCAGACCATCGATCTGCGCACTGCGGGGTACAAGGATCCGGTGACCTTCTACGTCGACAAGCTGGTCGAAGGGATATCGACGCTGGCAGCGTCGTTCCATCCGCAGCGGGTCATCGTTCGTTTGTCGGATTTCAAGTCCAACGAATACGAGAACCTGCTGGGGGGCAAACTCTACGAGCCTGGTGAAGAGAACCCCATGCTGGGCTTCCGCGGTGCCTCGCGTTATATCTCCGAGAACTTCCAGGACTGTTTCCGTCTGGAGTGTCAGGCTCTGAAGCGGGTCCGTGACGAGATGGGGTTCGACAACGTCGAGATCATGGTGCCTTTCGTACGCACGCCGGGTGAAGCCAAGGCAGTTGTCGATCTGATGTCGGCGAACGGCCTGACTCGTGGCGAGAACGGCTTGAAGATCATCATGATGTGCGAGCTTCCCGCCAATGCGCTGCTGGCCGAGGAATTCCTGGAGTATTTCGACGGCTTCTCCATCGGTTCCAACGACCTGACGCAGCTGACCCTGGGGCTGGATCGCGACTCGGGCATCGTTTCGCATCTCTTTGACGAGCGAAATCCGGCCGTCAAGAAACTGCTTTCCATGGCGATTCAAGCCTGCAAGGCGCAAGGCAAATACGTCGGCATTTGCGGTCAGGGGCCGTCGGACTACCCCGACCTGGCCAAGTGGCTCATGGAACAGGGCATCGACTCGGTGTCGCTGAACCCCGATGCCGTACTTGAAACCTGGTTCATGCTGGCGGGCGAAACCATTTCCTGATCAGCGTTTAGCGCCACCAAAAGCACTCGACGATAACGTCGGGTGCTTTTTTTGTGTGTGTTTTACCCGTCTCGTTCCGCATTGCCTATGCTTAATGCGTGACAGTCATATGTAGTTAACACAAGGATCGTCCTGACATGCCGCACTCTCGCTCACTTCCCTTATCCTTCTTGAGGTCATCGCTGGTGACCGGCCTTGCCCTGGCGATGTCGGGGCCAACGATGGCAGAAGGGGGATTGGACTACTCGATGCCCGAAATGGCACCGGAGTCGGAAAGCGGCTATACGGAAAAGCCGGGCTGGGCCAGCGAGCGGTTTGCCGTGGCCACGGCCAATCCATTGGCGACCGATGCAGGGTATCAGGTACTCAAGGCCGGAGGGTCCGCGCTCGATGCGGCCATTGCCGTTCAGATGGTGCTGACCTTGGTCGAGCCCCAATCCAGTGGTATCGGAGGGGGGGCCTTTCTCATGCATTACGATGGTGAAGACGTCGCTGCCTATGATGGGCGGGAAATGGCTTCCCATGAGGCGAGTGAAACGCTCTTCCTCGATGATGAGGGAGAGCCCATGGAATTCTTGGATGCCGTCGTCAGTGGCCGTGGAGTCGGCGTGCCCGGTGTCGTGCGTATGCTCGAGAGTGCCCATGATGCCTATGGACAGTTGCCTTGGGCTGAGCTCTTCGAGCCGGCCATCACGTTGGCCGAAGAAGGCTTTCCGGTCAGTGAGCGTCTCAACCGGCTGCTTGCCGAAGAGGAGCATCTCGCTTCCGACCCCCTTGCAGCGCGCTATTTCTATAATGAGGGAGAGCCCGTCGCTGTTGGCGACACGCTGAAGAACCCCGCCCTGGCGGCCATCTTGCGAAAGATTGCCGAGGGCGGAAGCAAGGCCATGCACACCGGCGACATTGCCCGGGATCTCATTTCCCGGGTCCAGGAGCGCACCCAGCACGACGGGGTCATCTCCATAGAGGACATGGCGGCGTATGCGGCCAAGGAGCGCCAGCCCTTGTGCACCGAATGGCGCGAGTGGGAAGTCTGTGGTTTTCCACCTCCTTCTTCTGGCCATCTGACCGTTATGCAGATCTTGGGTATACAGGAGCAATTGGACGAGGTTGAGGAACCCCTTGTCGATGGCACCCCCTCACAGGACTGGCTACATGGGTTCCTGGAGGCCTCTCGTCTGGCCTTCGCCGACCGAGGCAAGTTCATTGCCGACCCCGACTTCGTCGATGCGCCAGGTGGCGATTGGACCAATATGCTGGACCCGCTTTACCTTTCGGGACGCGCGTCCTTGATCGAAGAGCAGAGCATGGGCAGCGGCGGGGCCGAGCCAGGCAATCCCGGCAGCATGAGCATGGCGTGGGGGATACATCCTCAGCAGCCCGAATACGGAACCAGTCACATCAGCATCATCGACGAGTCGGGCAACGCCGTCGCCATGACCACCTCGATCGAACAGGCCTTCGGGTCACGGATCATGGCGGATGGAGGCACTGGCCAGTCGGGGGGCTATATGCTCAACAATGAATTGACCGACTTTTCCTTTACCGGCGAAGACGAGAACGGGCAACCGATAGCCAATCGTGTCGAGCCTGGAAAACGGCCTCGTTCAAGCATGAGTCCGACCCTGGTCTTCGATCTGGAAAGTGGTGATCTGGTGGCCAGTCTCGGTTCCCCCGGTGGGGCGGCGATCATTCATTATACGGCCAAGGCCCTGGTTGCCATCTTCGACTGGGGGCTCGATGCCCAGGAGGCGCTGGACGTACCCCACGCCGTGACCCTGGGCGGGCCGGTCTGGCTCGAGGAGGGACGCTTCCCCGAGGAAACGCTCCAGGGACTGCGCGAGCGGGGGCATGAAGTCAGTGAACAGGAGCTGACCAGTGGCCTGCAGGCCATACGCAAGACCGACTCCGGTTACTTCGGGGGAGCCGATCCTCGCCGGGAAGGTACGGTCATGGGTGATTGAGCCAGACGATTCACGTTCAGCTGCGCAACCAGTTGCGCAGCTTGACGAGTAACAGGGCACCGTCACTCAGCTCGCGACGGTCGGCCAGCAATTCTGCAAGCAGGTCGGGTCGATCGGTAATGATGTTATCGACGCCAAGATCGATCAGTTGTGACATCCGGGCCCGATCGTTGACCGTCCAGGCATGAAGCTCATAGCCATAGCGTCGCGCCGTCTTCATTTCTGTCTCGGTAATCCGGTTGTGCCGCAGTCCCAGGGCATCGAAGCTGGTGCGATCGAGCGTACCCGGCAATACGAACTGAGCTAGCAGGGTGGTGCTGACCTGGGGCTCACGCGCCTTGATCTCCCGCACAATCGAGGGTGACATGGTGGCCAGGATGACGTCGTCCAGTACGTCGGCATCGCCGCAGGAATTGCTATTGGACGGCGAGCGTCGGCACGCCTCACGCGCTTGGTTTTCTCGATGCAGGGTCGCAATAACGGCATCGACCAGTTCCAGCTCCCTACCGGGATCGGGCTTGATGTCGATCATCAACGAACCCGCATCGCGGGTGACCGCAAGCGCCTCCTGCAGTGTTGGAATACGCTCGTCGATAAAGGCATCCCCGAACCAGCTTCCCACGTCGACATTGGTCAGTACTTCCAGCGGTAAGTCCTGCAGGTTTCGCTCATCCCCCGCCAGGCGTTGGAGACTGCGATCGTGAAACAGCACCACGTGATCATCGGCGGTCAAGCGCGCATCGATCTCCACGTGATCGGCCCCATGGGCTATCGCAAGCTCGATGGCGGCAAGCGTATTTTCCGGGGCGTCCATCGAACTGCCGCGATGGGCGGTAATACGTACCTCATCGCGTAGTTCGAAGCTATTGACGATGAACCAGGCCTGGCTGATCGCAAACAGCACGACGGCGATCTCCAACGCCCACGCCAGCCTTCCGGGCTTTGCATTACCCGGCGGGGAGGGGGGGCGAGGCTCGCTATGGGCTAACCGCAGGTATAAGCACGCTGAAAGAAGACTATTGAGGGCGATGCCTAGAAACGTGATGGCGAGCGTCACCAGAACGTAGAGCGTTAGGTATCCCAGCATGGCGGGAATCAGTACCGCATTGCGCTCAGGGAGCCACCATAGCAGCGGTGTACCCAAGGTATCGAAGAGTGCCGTTACCAGGATGGGCAGTGCGAGGATCAATACCAATACAGCGATGACGGCCAAGGCTATGTGACGCCTGCGCCCGCGCGTCAGCTGCTGACTACGCACCAGAGCCGCACGTGGCGACACCGTCTCCAGCAACAACACCGGCAATGCCAGCACCCAGCGGAAATAAAGGGTCGCAGCGAGCGACACCCATATGACGATGACAGGCAGGCTGACGGCCAGGAATAGCCAAAGCGCCGGTGGCCGGACGCGTTGTACGTAGTAAGGGTCGAGTCCACCCAGAAACAGCGAATAGAGCCAGCCCACGGTCAGTACCAGAGGGACCAGCAATAGCAGATGGGTTCCGACCTGGATGACGACCAGCCCGGCGAGCCCCGGCAGCCTGCGCAAGGCACCCCATAACGCCTCCGCTGCAAGCCGGATATGGTTGTCGCGTGGCCGGATCGCCACCAGGATCATTCCGGCCTGCTGGAGATACAGGATCAGGAACGAAAACCCCACGGCGGCCATCAGCCATAAGAAGCCCGCCGGCGATATCATGATATCGAGCAGCTCGCTGTTGCTGATGACGGGACGGCCAAATTGGTTCAGCAAGCTGGTCAGGGTCCAGGCCACGGCGGGTAGCAGTACAGCCGTGGCCAGAAGGGTAAAGAACAGATGGTAGGCCAGCAATGGACGGAAATGATCACGTAGTGAGCGGCTGGTATCGCTGGCCAACTGTGAGATGTGGAGCATGTCAGGCCAAATAAGATTGATAGAACAAGGATCTTAGCCTCGCATCACATCAACGGCTTGGCAATCAGATATCCTCCAGCGGGAGACGCTCCTGGCTGATGACAATGCCGTTATTGTCCGCGTAGAGCCACTGTCCGGGTGTCATCGTCACCCCTGCAAACGTCACGGCGATATCGCGCAGCCCTTCGCCACGTTTCTCACTCTTGCGAGGATGGGTACCGAGCGCCTGCACCCCGAGCTCGGTCTCGGCAAGTACATCGACATCCCGCACACAGCCATACATGACGACCCCAGCCCAGCCATTGTCGGCGGCTTGTTCGGCGAGCATGTCGCCCAGCATGGCGCAGCGTGAGGAGCCGCCTGCATCGACGACCAGAACGGCCCCTTCACCCGGTTCGGCCACCGCTTCCTTGACCTTCGAATTGTCTTCGAAGCATTTGACGGTGCGAATCGGCCCACAAAACGCATCTCGGCCCCCGAAATTGGCGAAGATGGGGTCGAGTACGTCAACATGGGGATGAGCGTCGCAGATATCCGGTGTCACGATATGGCTCATCGAACTCTCCTTGTTAAAAAGTGGGAGTACGAATCATGCCATAGCGACGCTATCCAGCCATCGTCCGTTGGTAGGGTGACGGAAGGGTGCCTAGAATCGCCAGCCCACCGAGGCCGAGAACGAATCGATCTTATAGTCACTATCGAAGTCGTAGCGCTCGTATTCGGCACGCACCAGGAAGGGGGCGAAATTCAATTGTGCACCAAGCCCGTAGACGGGGTCGGTGCCGTCGTTGTCCCTGAGATCGACACGAGCGTCGCCCAGGTTGCCATCGACCTCGGTCTCCCACTGCGCCATACCGGCCTTGGCGAACGCCGTGAACCACTGGGTGATGGGAAGCTGACCGACCACGCTAATGCCATAGGCATTGGATTTCAGCTCGGTATTGGCGATGTCGTTGCCCTCCAGGCGTGTCTTGCCCAGATCGGCATAAAACACTTCGCTGGAGAAGTAGGGATTGAACTGATAGCCGACAAAGCCTTTCCAGCTATTGCCTTCATCGTCAATCTCATAATTGCGCCCACCGCTTTCGATGAAGTTGTCGACGTCTTCCCGGTCGTTCTCCAGTGAACTGAACCCGGTACCGACTCCGAGATAGGGCCCCGCGTCCTGGCCGGGAGCGGCCATGGCATATCCGCTGCCTGCCAATATCGAGGTTGAAGCCAGTGTAATGAGGGCGTTTTTGATCGTCATGATTCTCTCCATGAACATGTGCTGAGCATCTGCGCCTCGTGTGGACGCTTGTCGTGAATCAAGGCTGGTGATGTGCACCAGCAGGCCAAGCTCCGTGTGACCGTACTAGGAATTTAGAGCGCTATCGGAATCCGCTCAATAGCCTGCATGTAAAGAAACGTACCGCAGCGTCGCCGCTTTTAGACAGTAAAAAAAGCGCCCCGCACGGGGCGGGGCGCTTCGGTCATCGACGATGGCTATCGAGGTGCATAGCCATTGATGTTGCGAGCATCGGCGACGATGGTGCTGATCCGGCGTCTCAGGCTTCCTGAGCCAGCGGAATCACGTTCGAGGCAGCGTTCTGGTACTCCTCGATTTCATGGAAGTTCATGTAGCGATAGATTTCACCTGCCATCGCATCGAACTGTCCCATGTAGCCTTGGTATTCTTCCACACTCGGCAGGCGTCCTTCCACTGCTGCAACCGCAGCGAGTTCTGCCGAGGCCAGGTAGACATTGGCCCCATCGCCCAGGCGGTTGGGGAAGTTACGGGTCGAGGTGGAAACCACGGTGGACTTGGCAGCGACACGGGCCTGATTGCCCATGCACAGCGAGCACCCCGGCATTTCCATGCGCGCCCCGGCACGACCGTAGATGCCATAATAGCCTTCTTCGGTGAGCTGGTGCTGGTCCATCTTGGTCGGAGGCGCCAGCCACAGGCGCGTCTTCAGGCTACCGGCCGGCTGCTTCTCAAGCAGCTTGCCTGCGGCACGGAAGTGGCCAATGTTGGTCATGCACGAGCCGATGAAGACTTCGTCGATCTTCTCGCCAGCGACGTCGGACAGCAGTCGGGCATCGTCGGGATCGTTCGGCGCGCAGAGAATCGGCTCCTTGATCTCGTCGAGATCGATCTCGAGTATCTCGGCGTACTCGGCGTCAGCATCGGCCCGCATCAGGCTGGGGTTGGCCAGCCAGGCCTGCATGGCTTCGATACGGCGGCTGATGGTGCGCTCGTCGCCGTAGCCGTTGTCGATCATCCACTTGAGCAGTGTGATGTTGGACTTGAGGTACTCGCTGACGCTCTCTTCAGACAGGGTAATGGTACAACCGGCGGCAGAGCGCTCGGCGGAGGCATCGGAGAGTTCGAACGCTTGCTCTACAGTCAGCTCTTCGAGTCCTTCGATTTCCAGCACTCGGCCCGAGAAGGCATTCTTCTTGCCGGATTTCTCGACGGTCAGAAGACCTTGCTTGATACCGTAATAGGGGATGGCGTGCACCAGGTCACGCAGGGTGACGCCAGGCTGGCGCTTGCCTTTGAAGCGCACCAGGATGGATTCCGGCATGTCCAGCGGCATGACACCCGTGGCCGCTGCGAAGGCCACCAGACCCGAACCGGCCGGGAAAGAAATGCCCATCGGGAAGCGGGTGTGCGAGTCGCCACCGGTACCGACGGTATCCGGCAGCAGCATACGATTCAGCCACGAGTGGATGATCCCATCGCCCGGACGCAGCGAGACTCCGCCCCGGTTCATGATGAAGTCCGGCAGGGTGTGATGGGTTTCCACATCGACCGGCTTCGGATAAGCGCTGGTGTGACAGAATGACTGCATGACCAGGTCGGCCTGGAAGCCGAGGCAGGCCAGGTCCTTGAGCTCGTCGCGGGTCATCGGTCCGGTAGTGTCCTGGGAACCGACGGTCGTCATCTTCGGCTCGCAGTACATGCCGGGACGGACCCCATCCATGCCGCAGGCTTTGCCGACCATCTTCTGCGCCAGGGTAAAGCCCTTGCCAGTGTCGACCGGCTGTTCGGGCGTCTTGAATACATCAGACGGGCTCAGACCAAGCGCCTTGCGGGCCTTGTCGGTCAATCCCCGGCCAATGATCAACGGGATGCGACCGCCGGCACGAACTTCGTCGAGAATAACGCGGGTCTTCAATTCGAACGTGGTCAGGACTTCGTCGGTCCCGTGCTTGCAAACCTTGCCTTCATAGGGATAGACGTCGATCACATCGCCCATGTCGAGCTTTGAGACGTCCATTTCCACGGGCAGGGCGCCAGCATCTTCCATGGTGTTGAAGAAGATCGGGGCGATCTTGCCACCGAAGCAATAACCGCCGGCGCGCTTATTGGGAACGTAGGGGATGTCGTCGCCGAAGAACCAAAGGACCGAGTTGGTCGCAGACTTACGCGATGAACCGGTACCCACTACATCGCCGACGTAAGCGACGGGGAAGCCCTTGGCCTTGACTTCATCGATCTGCGTCAGCGGTCCCTTGGTGCCGGGAACTTCCGGCTTGATGCCTTCGCGCTCGTTCTTGAGCATGGCGTTGGCGTGCAGCGGGATATCGGGGCGCGACCAGGCGTCCGGTGCCGGCGAGAGGTCGTCGGTATTGGTTTCGCCAGGCACCTTGAATACGCTCAGGGTGATCTTGTCGTCGAGCTTGGGCTTGGCCAGGAACCATTCCGCCTCGGCCCATGACCGCACGACATCCTTGGATACTGCATTACCCGCCTTGGCGCGATCGTCGACATCGTGGAAGGCATCGAACATCAGCAGCGTGTGCTTGAGCTGCTCACCGGCCTCCTTGGCCAGCTCGCTGTCGTCCAGCAACTCGACCAGCGTGGCGATGTTATAGCCGCCCTGCAT
The DNA here is from genome assembly GCF_000759345.1 of Litchfieldella xinjiangensis. GTDB lineage: Bacteria > Pseudomonadota > Gammaproteobacteria > Pseudomonadales > Halomonadaceae > Litchfieldella_A > Litchfieldella_A xinjiangensis. The sequence goes on along the minus strand of NZ_JPZL01000001.1, from coordinate 296,347 downwards.
GGTACCGAGAAGCTTGACGGCATGGATCTTGTCGATCAGGGGAGATTGCGCTTCGCCCTTGGTGATGGCGGTCAGGAAGCCGGCCTTCACATAGGCAGCCTCGTCGACACCGGGGGGAACACGATCGGTGATCAACTCAAGCAGGAAATTCTCCTCGCCGGCGGGCGGGGTCTTGAGCAGTTCGATCAGTTGTGCCACCTGTTCGGCGTTCAACGGCTTGGGTGGCACGCCTTCGGCAGCGCGTTCCTCGACATGTTGGCGATAAGCTTCAAGCACTATAGGGCCCTCATCAAGTATCTGATCCGAAGCGTGGGGTAGGTGTCGTGTCGGCTGGGAAGCCCGACAATCCACTGGGTGGGAGTGCGCTTCGGGACTGGCAAACCGTGTGACTCGGTGCGGCGAAGTCTACGGGAAACTGTCGACAATGTTAAGCGAGTCGTTGTCGACAATCCTTGAACTTTGGTCGGCGATGCTGGATGCCCTGGCCTGCGAGTCGCGATAAGATGAGCCCGGAACGAGAGGAGGCGCATGAATCAACGAATTGTTTCGCCCTGTGTGGGGCTATGTTCGACAACGGTCGGCGACTGCGTCTGCCGCGGTTGCCAGCGTCACGACGACGAGATCCGCGACTGGTTCGGTCTGCCCGCTGACGAGCGGGCTCAGCGTATGAACGACATCGATGCGATGCGGGAATCGGTGGCCAGCCGTTTTCTCCGTGTGATCGATCCGCAGCGGCTCGAGGCCCAGATGCGTCGGCACGGCATTCGCTTTCGCACCGACCAGCCCGCCTTGTCGCGTGTGGTCGAGCTGTTGCGGGTGGGGCGTCATCGCATCGGTGACCTGTCGCAGTATGGTGTCGAGCCGATTGATGATGAAACTTGGCTCGCGCCCGGCGAACTGCACGAGCGATTGGCCCACGCACTGCTGGAAGCGGGGCATGCCAGGCGTGATCGAGATAGGCGTAGCCAAACAAGTACCGAGTGACGAGTGAACGGGAATACGATGCAAGAAACGATAGATGAGTCGAGAGATACGCTAGACGAGTTGCTACCGCCTGACCTGCTGGCGTTCCTGCGCTGCCCCACGCCCCAGGAATGGGTCGATGCGGCGCTCGAACAGCAGGAGATATTGCTCATCGATCACGCCCAGTGCGAAAAGAAGGCGGCCTCCACGGCGATGAGCCTGATGTACCGGTACGTGGACCGTCCACTGCTGTTGACCAAGATGTCGCAGTTGGCGCGTGAAGAACTCTTGCACTTCGAGCAGGTCGTGAAGGTCATGGAGTCGCGAGACGTGGTGTATCGCCACCTGAGCGCTTCACGCTACGCCGAGGGCATGCGGCGTCACGTCAGGACTGAAGATCCTGGGCGTTTGGTCGATATCCTGATTGTCGGCGCGTTTATCGAGGCACGCTCATGCGAACGTTTCGCACGGCTGATCCCCCACCTCGACGCCGAGCTTGCCAAGTTCTATCGCACTCTGGTTAAGTCGGAAGGACGCCATTACGAGGATTACCTGATGCTGGCTCATCATTACGCCGAAGAGAGCAGCGCACAGGTAGAGGAACGAATAAATCGATTTGCCGAATGTGAGAGGGATCTGATCCTCGCGGCCGATGATACGTTCCGTTTCCATAGTGGCGTGCCCCGGGTGGCTTGACGGACAAGGATGGTTCGGCGGTTGCGGTGAGGCTCATTGCCGTGATCGTCCAGGTAGCAGACCGGCTCATGGCAGAGGCAAGCGAAATCATCGCCAACAAGATAACGCAGGAACCATACGATGAGGGACCCGTCTGTCAACGACCAGTTATCGCTGTTCGGCCATTTCTCGCTGAACCTTGGCGAAGATAGCCTGACACAATTCAGCTACGACAAGGTCAAGGCGTTACTGGTCTACCTGCTGCTCCATGAGCAACCGGTCAATCGTGCCACGCTCGCCGAGTTGCTGTGGCCGGATCAGGGCTTGTCCTCGGGGCGAACCAACCTGCGTCATGCGTTGCACTGCTTGCGTCAATCGCTGGGAGAAGAGGCCGACCAGGTGTTGGTCGTCACACGGCAGACCATCGCCTTCCGGTTACCCGATACCTGGCATTTCGACCTTCATGAGCTTCAGTCCTGGCTGGCTGCGCCGGCCGACATCGACACCCTGAATACGATCCTTGAGCGTTACCGAGGCGATCTCGTCGAGGAACTGCAACTTTCTTCGTGCGCCGAGTTCCAGCGCTGGCTGCTGAAAGTGCGAAGTGAATGGCGACAGCGTGTCATTGCGTTTGCCGAAGCGGTCCTGCAGAAACATGAAGAGATCCCCGACGGTTTGCTACGTACCTTGGTAAGCCGCTTCTCGGGGTACGGCCCTTTCCATGAGCGCCTGGTGCGCCAACTTGCCGAGCAGGGCCAGTCGGCGGCGGCACACGAACAGTACAACGCCTACTTGCAGCTCTTAGCGCTCTCGGGGCAGCAGCCTGAGCCGGGCTTCCTTCAGCTGGCTCGCTACTGGTCGGATGGCAAGCCCGATCTCCAGGGGCTTTCGCCTCAAGGTGCGTTTTCTCGCGCCGTGTCCATGGATAGCGCTCCGCTGAGCGAAGATGAGATCGAGCAGCGTCAGCTGTCGGTGATGGCCATACGCTTGCGTACTCAGGGCGAGTGGCAGGATCGTGCGGAAACGCGGGCTTGCCTGACCCTGCAATTCGAGCTGATTCGCTGGTTGGAGCAGCAATGCCACCATCTTGGTGGATTCTGGCTGCCAGGAGCCACCGGGGGGCTGGGCCTGGCATGTTTCGGTACCCATGGACCCGCGCATCAACTCGCCGAACTGGTTGCGTTGTATGAGCACTGTCGGCGGGCGCTGCCCGAAGAGTGTCTGAGGCATTGGAGCGGTGAAGGCGAACCCCCGCATTTCGATCTGGCTGCAGGGCTCAATAGCGGTCGTGTGGTCTACCTCCCCGAGCGCCAACTGGTCGATCCCTTGGGGCAAGTGACGCAGGGTGCCCTGGATTTGATGAGCGCCGCCGAGGGCAGTGAGCTGGTGATTTCCCATGAGGCCAGCCAGCACATGCCGCCAGCGCTCGACCTACAGCCGCGGCTATCATCGCGATTGGTAGCGAGCGATGGACGCGTACGTCTGCGGGCCCTGGTCCTGGGGACCAACGAAGGCGGGCGTGAGGCGGTACCCCCGAGCCTGGTAGGGCGGGAACCGGCATTGCGCAAGCTTCGCGATGCACTGGCCAGGGCCAGTATTGGCCTGCGTCAGAGTGTGCTCGTGCGAGGCGCCTCGGGAATGGGCAAGTCGGCGCTGTTGGTCGGGTTCCGCCAGCTCGAACAGAGCCGGGACGCGGCCATTTGCTGGCAGCCCACAACGCGTCTTTCGGCGCAACTTCCCTATGGTGTAGCGCGCACCCTGTTGCGTTGGCATCTGGGTGAGGATATCGATAGTGGTCGCCTCGAGCAGTTGCTAAACGACTATCCTTGCCTATCCATGGATAGTGCGCGGCGCCAATTGCTGGAGGAAGCGCTTGGCGTTCGCGAGCCGGAAGAGATCGCAGAGCTGACGCAAAGCGGTGAAGCCGTCGAGATGGTCGTCAAGCTGCTCCATGCCGTGATCGAATCGTTGACCGCCACTCGTGCTCTGGTCTTGATCATCGACGACCTCCAATGGCTCGACGAACCGTCCTTCAAGGTGCTGTCCGGGCTCCAGGCGCGTCTGCCCATCAACTCGCCGCTGTTGCTGGTCGCCAGTCATCATGGGCGCGAATCCCTGCCAACCAAACTTCACTGGGACCAGCAGATCACCCTGGGACGCCTGGATAGTGCACAGTCTTCGCGATTACTGACACAACTTGCCAGACGCTATCGCTTGCACCTCACGCCCCGGCTGCGTAGCCAGCTCATCGAGCGCTGCGATGGGGTGCCTCTTTACTTGCATGAGATATGTCGGCGTCTCGACATGGACCGTCGCGAAGGCCGCAACGTGAAGGTGGACGAGTTGCCGCGGGGTCTTCTCGGATTATTGGCGAGCCGCATCGATCAGTTGGATGGCGATCGTGAAGTGGCCCACGTCGCTGCCGTGCTGGGACGCCAGTTTCGTCTGGACTTCCTGGCTGAGTGCAGCGGCTGGGAAAACGGGCGCCTCAAGCAGGCGCTGGACCAAATGTGTCGGCTGGAAATCATCGAAGCCTGCACGGGCGATAGCGGTTGCGACTACCAGTTCAGCCATCAGTTGCTTCAGGAAGCCGCCTATCTCTCCTGTCCTCGGGATGTACGCGTCCGGATACACCGGCAGGTCGTCAGCCTCATCGAAGAGCGGTTTCCGATGTGGATCAGCCGTCACCCCGGCGACTTCGCAACGCATCTGCGTCGCAGTGGCCATTATGCCCGCGGGGCGCGATATTTCGAGCTGGCAGCGCGTGAGGCGCTGAAAGTGTGTGCGAATCGTACCGCACTGCGCATGTCGGATTTCGGCTTGGCCAGCCTGCGCCATGTCGAGGGGCAGATTGAGCGTGAGATCAGCTTGTTGACCGTACGCGGCCAGGCTGCGTTCGCCCTGGAGGGCCATGGCTCGCCGACGGCGCATGAAAGCTTCGTGCGTGCATGGGAGCTGCTTGATTGCGAGGGCAGCGACAATGACGAAGAAGCCGATCTCGAACAGCGGTTCCTCGTCAAATGGGGGCTGTGGGTCGGCTGCAGCCAACGCCATGCTCATGCAGATGCCTTTTCCCTGGCTTCGAAACTCGCCGATCTGGCATCGCATCTCGACGATCCGCGCTATCGCCGCCTGGCCGATTATGCCCGGGCCAGTTGCGAGTACTGGGCGGGGCGTATCCGCCAAGCCCATGAACATCTCGAGGAGATCGATCCTCTCAACCAACCCATGTTGATCGAATGGCTGCCATTCTCCGATCATCCTCAGGTCGCCGCTGCGTGCTTTCAGGGTTGGGCGCTATGCCTGCGTGGCGACTACGCCGGGGCCCAGCGTCAGGCGGAGGCCGCGATTCGCCTTGCAGAACGCTTCAACCACCCGGGGTCGCTGGCCATGGCATTGCTGTTCGCCGCGGCCCTGTATCGCCAGTTGGGCCATGTGCACCAGGCGGGCAGCCTGGCGCAACGGGCCGTCGACATGACGGGGACACCCGACCTGCATCTCTGGCATTTGTCGGCTCAGGGAGTGCTCGCCTGGCAGAGAGCCCTGTCTGGCGATCGCGAGGGACTGAAGTTGCTCGAGGCTGCCATGGAAGAAACCGATGAGCTGACCGGCCGCGACCGCTATCAGCGACCGGTATTATGGTATCCGGATGCCTGCATGGTGCTCGGTGAATTCGAGCGTGCCGACCATTACCTCGATCAATGCTTATTGGTCGCCCAGGAGCGTGGCTCGCTGTATCTACCCGAACTCGCCTTGCAACTGGCGCGGGTACGCCATCGCCTGGGGCACCCCAAGGAGAGCATCCACCAGCTTACCGAGCAGGCCATGAACCAGGCCAGGGAGCATGAGAACCTGCATCTGCTCCTGCAGGCCTTCGAGGTATGGCTGACCCTAATCGAGCCTGATGACGATGACGCTCGTGCTGCATTTCGCCAATTGCTGGGTGAGGTGACACATAGTGACGCGCCCATCCTGGCGCGCTGGCGCGCGCTGCTGGATTATCGCCTGGTTCGGCGCGAAGGGGTGGAGTCCTGACTTAGGTCAGACGCTCCAGCTCCGAGATATTGCTCAGGGCCGCATGACGGTCCTCTCCGCATAGTTCTCGGTCGAATGAGAAGCGTCGGCAGACCTCGGGGCGACGCGGATCGCCGAAGAGTCGACACAGGTTATCGTCATCGAGCTGGACGCAGCGAACCCCGGACGGTTTGCCCCCTGGCATGCCGGGAATCGGTGAGCTGATGGATGGCGCAATGCAGCACGCGCCGCAGCCAGGGCGGCAATCTTCTCCCTCGGGTGGCCGTGAGCTGGTCGCGATAAGCGTCACGTCACCTGCCATGGGCAGGCTCCCGGTACGGTAGGGGATCGGCGATACCATGGGCGGCGAAAGCGGCCAGTCGTTCCTTGCAACTCCCACACTGCCCGCAGGCCAGGGGCTCGCCGAGATAACAAGTCCAAGTGTCACTGTAATCAAGTCCCAGGCTGAGACCATCGCCCAGGATGGCCCGCTTGTCTGCATGCAAATAGGGGGCGCATATGTCGACAGGCTCGAAATTCGCAACGGCGGCGACGGCATTCATTCTGTCGACGAATTCGGGGCGACAGTCAGGGTAAAGGATGTGATCGCCACCATGCGCACCGTAGAACACCTTTTTGGCCCCGATATTCACTGCATGGGCAATGGCCAGCGACAATAGGATCATGTTGCGATTGGGGACGACTGTCGCGGAAAGGTTATCGCCGTCATAGTCGCCTTCGGGAATGGGACGCGAGGTATCGGTCAGGGCTGAGTGATCGATCAATTCGTGAATGGCGCGAATATCGATGATGCGATGCTCGATATCCAGCTGCCGACACACGCGCGCAGCAACCTCGAGCTCTCTTGCATGCCGTTGTCCGTAATCGAACGAGAGCGCGTGGAGGGCATATCCTTCATGCCGCGCACGATGCAATACCGTGAAGGAATCCATGCCGCCGGAATAGATGACGACGGCAGGGGTGGCCACAGGCGAAACTGAGGGAGTCATGAGGGGGTCCTGGCGGAGAATTTATCGAGACCCTGCGCGCAGCAAACAGGCTCGGCAGGGGGCTCCGGGATCCGGTCCGGAGGCGACACAGTCTAACGGCCTGCCGCCTGGCTGACCAGCGTAGGACCGAATACTCAAGCGCCGCTGGCAGTTTTTCGCCAAGCTGGTTACCCTCGTTTTGAACGTTCCGGATCAAGGAGTGATATGGCTACCATCGAGCACACCAGTATCGTGCATGCGCCGCCGGAGCGCGTCTTCGCGCTGCTGGAAAGAGTCGAGGATCTTTCCGAGTATTCCGATCTGATCCAGTCCATCGAGCCCTTGGGTAACCAGCGCTATCGGTGGTTCGTGCATGCGGTGGGTATGGACTGGACCTTCGACGTGGCGATCACCGAATGCGTGCCGCCGGAGCGGTTGGCCTGGGAATCACTGAGTGGCGTCAGTAACCGGGGGTGTTATCGCTTGAAGCGCATTCCTGAAGGCACCGAGGTCACGCTTTCACTGGAGTATCAGATAAAGAACAAGCTACTCGAACGTGCCGTGAATCGCGCTGCGCGGCCTTTGGTAAACAAGGTTAGCGGGCAAATTCTCAGCCGTGTCGAATCACGGCTGTAGGGTGCAAGAAAACGCTTCGCAGACGCGTTGGGCCGGGCGTAAGATGCGTTGTCGGAGCCGCCGGCTCCTTATTTGCGGATTTTTCATCATGGCTATGGGCCTAGTGGTGTGCTTCGCCTGTCTATTCATCCTGCTAGTGGCTTTATATCGTATTGACCGACGCCTGGCCGACCTCGAGCACAGTGCGCGCTATTCCAACCGGGAGCCGCTGGCGTCGACGACGCAAACGCTGCCGCTCTTTCAAAACGCTTCGATTGGCGACGTGGCTACTTCGTAGCGAGACCATGGCAGACCGAAATCCTCGCTCTGCCATCACGCTTGGCGGCGTACATCCCTTGGTCGGCGGCGTGTATCAGTTCACGAGCCTCCCTGAATGCCGCCCCTTGCATCTGAGCGATACCGATCGAAGCCGAGACGTACAAGGGCTCACCGTCTACTTGTACCAGGGGCGTTTCGGCAAGCATGTCCAATAATCTTCGGGCAACCGTTTCTGCCTCGGCACATGACCCGCCAGGCAGAATGAGCAAGAACTCCTCTCCGCCATAACGCCCTCCGATGACTTCTGGAGTGAGGAGGGTGCGCAGGAGCGTGCCAAAGTGCTGAAGCACTTCGTCACCCAGTCGGTGCCCGTACTGGTCGTTGAGTTGCTTGAAATGGTCCAGGTCGATGAATGCAACGGCGAGTGTCGTACCCTGTTGCATGGCATCTCTGAATGCTGTTTCGAGTAGTACTTCCAGATGGCCCCGATTAAACAGGCCGGTCAGGGCATCGCAACGAATCCGGCTATCCAATGCGATCTGCTCGCGCTGAAGCTGTTGCAGTTCTTCCTGTTGCATCAGCAGCGTTTCACTCAACTTCATGTTGTGCGCGTGCAATAACTGCTTGGCTTCCAGGAGCAGGTGGGTGGCATTGAAGGCCGGAGGCTGGGTTATTTCGAAGAGACGGGCCAGCGGCGGGAGTTCATCCTGGAGAGAAACCAGCAGAGCCTGGACATCCTTGGTCTCAAGCGAAAAGTACTCAAGCAGGATGGGGACGAGATCGACGAAGGCATGAGGAGGATGGGGCGCTAGCCAGGCATCGGCGATCAGTCCGGTAGCTACGATACAACGTTCCCTGATGTCGAGCGTTTCCAGCGGTCGATGGCTGTTGGCGATGCCTTTTACCAGCCGCGACGGCAACCCCCACTGGCCGGCTAGCCAAGCGCCCACCTGTGCATGATCGCAGCCTAGTCGCTGCTGCTCGTGCCAGGCGATTTCTGTATGGTTCAGCGCGTCAAGGGGGAGGTCGGCATAGAGCGTTGGCTCGATGGCATCGATGGCCAACATGCCGATATCCTGTACCAACGCTATGGTGAACAAATTACCGGTTTCTAGGCATCGCAGCGTCTCAGCGAGCCGATGCCCAACCAATGCACCGACCAGAGCACGTTGCCAGACGCGATCGAGGTCGAGCCGTGTCTTGCGGCGCTCTTGCCCGTGGACCAGTCCGAAGCCCAGAGCCACGGACAGGGTGGCGTCGATACCCAGGCGAGTGACAGCCTCCAGACAATGCTCGGCAGGTTTGTGATGCGCGTTGAAGACGCAATTGGCCAGCGACAGCAGACGCATGGTCAACGCGGGGTCTCTCTCGAGGCTGCGGGCCAAGTCGTGCAGGCTGGTTTCAGGTTCCCGGGCCAAGGCAACGACCTGCATTACCGTGGTCGGCAACGAAGGCAACGTCGGACAGCTCAGTAGGCGCGAGGCCACCGAATTCGGTATCGGATGCTTGGTGACAACTGGAATCGATGGAGAATGATCGTTGGCCATAACCCTGGGTTCTCCATAACGCCTTCAGGCCGTCCAAACGCTAGCCCTGTCTTCGGATGGCTACGTGTTGGTGACTAAATGTTACTTGATTGTCACCGAACTATCTCCGAAGGCCTAGAGAAGGTCAAGTAAAACCCAGTTATGCCACGAGCATTGTCTATCTACTGTCTAAGCACGGGAGTTGATGCCAGCAAAGCCGCGCCGATGAGATTGCCCATTGGGGCCATAGAAGCTGTTGCCTGCCGACTCGTGAAGAAAATCCAGAGTGCGTTGATTGTGTGACATACGCACTTGTAGCAGGGAGCCATTCAGTTCGTTCTGATGGCGAACCTGCTCGGCCTGTGTGCGCATGACATGCCATGACTCCAGGCAGCCGGCGTCTAACGCAGCACGCTCGGCACCGACACGCCCCGACTCGTAGCCAAGCTTCTGCTGGGCCGTTCGCCGCTGGCTTTCAAGGCGCTCGAGTTCGTCGAGAAGGGCGCGCTTGTGTGCCGCCAGATTATTCAGATGCTCGCCATCGATCTGGCCCTCGCAAAGGGCCTGGCGTTCCTCCTCGAGGAGTCCGGCCAGGGTGACCAGTCTATCGTGCTGACGTGCTAGATGCTGCCCGAGACCCATGGAATCAATCCTTGCCTCTAGTTTCCTGGCCAAGAAGGTCGCGCACGCTGTCGATGAGTCCATCGGCAATGCGTTCAGCGCTGATTTCCAGGCGGCCTTCGCTGATTGCCTGGCGAATTTCTTCGACACGTGCCTGGTCGATATCCTGACCGGCATTCTTGGCTGACTGGTTGAGATGGGTGACAACGGCAGGCGAGTTGCCCTTGGCGGCTGGGGCGGCACTGTTGGCCTTGCCAGCCTTGTCGCTCGACTCGCTCTGGTTGGGGCGGGCCAGCGTATGTGAGCTATCGATTTTCACGAGATGTCTCTCTTGATCAGGGGCTTTCCCCCATTATCGACCTGCTGAGTGGAAACTTGAATGCGATCTCTCAGAAATCCACGAGTAGCCGATTTCGGCCAGCCACTCGGGCACGCAGTGTCTCACGGTTATCCAGGCGGATGCGAATCTCGTCGCCCATGGCGCCGGGTTCCAGTGCTTGACCTTCCCGCATCACGGCGAAGCCGTTGCCCCGGGCTTCGACCCTGACACGAGCGCCCCGCTCGATCAGTGTCACGGGCTTCAACGTCTGCTCGCTCAATGCTGCGCCCGCGGCGAACGGGCGCGAGGCTTGCAAACCAATCGCATCTTCAAAGCGTGTCAGGGTGCCACGCGCCAGGCGGCCCAGTTCCGCGGGACGTAGGGCCAACATATCGGCCGTTATCACTGTCCCGGCGGGAATGGCTCTCGCGGCCACGACCTGGTCGCCGATCACGCTCACGTTGGCCTGAAGATAGCGTACCTGGCGGCCTTGGCTGCCACAGCGAACGCCGACCGAGACACGGCCGACCAGTGACTGGCCGGCATGAGGCAAGAAGGGGTCGGGGGATTCGCATATCGGTAGATGAGCCGAAGGGGGGTGAACCTCAATATTCACTTCATTGCCCAGGTCCATGGCGTGCTCATAAAGGAAGGCATGGACGCGTTCGATGAGATGTCTGTCATCGGCGTGGCCCGTCACGCTCAAGCACAGCATGAAGAGTGCCAGCAGTGCGGCACATAGGCGGGAATACGAGCGGGGCAGTAACAGCATGGGCGATACCGTGAAACGAGCCGCGACATGGGGTACGTCGTGGACAATGAGATTCTAGAGCGTGGCGAAAAAACTCAAAGCGTGAAATGACCGGCAAATGGGACCCTGTTCTTGAGTTTGGCAGGACAGGGGCTCGTCTATTCTCCACCCTGACCCAATACCCGTGCACGGGTGTCATGAGACTCAGGGAGGTCCGGGACGATGATCGACAAGCTCAATGGGGCGTTACGCTTTCACCAGGAAGCATTGAACCTGCGCGCCGAGCGACACGAGGTGCTGGCCAGCAACATCGCCAATGCCGATACGCCCAACTACAAGGCACGCGATATCGATTTTTCGAAGGAGCTATCGCGTGTCATGGATAACGGGCGCCGCAGCGACGCTGGGCTGTCCCTGAGCACGACGTCTTCACGTCATATCGAGGCCCGTACCACGTCACCGGTTTCCCCGGACTTGCTGTATCGCGTACCTGATCAACCGAGTCTCGACGGTAACACCGTGGACATGGATCGCGAGCGTACCCAGTTCACTGACAACGCCGTGCGTTACCAGGCGGCGCTGACCCTGATCAATAGCCGGATCCAGGGAATCAAGACGGCGATGCAGTCGGAATAATACCCAGGAGTTAAACGATGTCGATGTTTTCCGTATTCGATATTTCCGGTTCGGCGATGAGCGCCCAGGCCCAGCGCATGAACGTGACAGCAAGCAACCTGGCCAATGCCGATAGCGTGGCAGGACCCAATGGCGAGGCCTACCGGGCCAAGCAGGTCCTGTTCGAGGCTCAGTCCCAGGGAGCGCATGGCGTTGGTGGCGTGCGCGTGACCCAGGTGGTCGAGGATCCTTCTCCGATGCGCCTCGAGTACCGCCCAGAGCACCCGCTGGCCAATGAAGAAGGCTACGTGACGATGCCCAACGTCGAGCCGGTGCATGAAATGGTAAACATGATCTCCGCCTCGCGCTCCTATCAGGCCAATGTGGAAATCATGAACACCAGCAAGCAGCTGATGCTCAAGACACTCACCATCGGTGAGGGCTGATCATGTCGACGATCGACGCCAATGTCATTCATAAGCTGAACAATACCGGAAGCAACGCGGCCACCGCGAAGCAGTCCGACGATCTGCGTGGCAATTTCATGACCATGTTGGTCACTCAATTGCAGAATCAGGATCCGCTCAATCCCATGCAGAACGCGGAGATGACCTCGCAACTGGCGCAGATCAACACCGTCAGCGGCATCGAGCAACTCAATACCACGTTGCAGGGCATCACCGGCCAGATCGATGCCGGCCAGACCCTGCAGGCGGCCAGCCTGATCGGGCAGGGCGTGCTGGTCCCGGGCGACCGCTTGTTGGTGGGTGCGGAAGGCACTACGCCCTTCGGTGTGGAACTGAAGGAATCCGCCTCGGACGTCGTCGCTTCGGTACGTGATGGTGCCGGTCAGGTAATCCGCACGTTGAAATTGGGACCGATTCAGGCCGGTGTCGAGTCGTTCGCATGGGACGGCAAGCTTGAGTCAGGCGAGATGGCGCCCGCCGGTGCCTATCGCGTGAGCATAGAAGCTTCCTCGGGCGAAAAGCCCGTGGTGGCCTCGGCCCTGAACTACGCCATGGTGCGTGGCGTCTCCACGGGCAGAGACGGTTCGCCGCGCCTGGATCTGGGTGGCATCACCGAGCAGGCCAGCCTGAGCGACATCCGCCAGATTTTGAAGATGTAGGGTCGATTGGATCCACTGATTGAACTGCCCGAAGCGGCGCGACGATCGTCACGGGCTTAAAAGAACGAAATCGCAACGTACCCGAGGGTACGCAGGGAGAAAGACATGAGCTTTTCACAAGCATTGAGCGGCTTGAACGCAGCGTCATCCAAGCTGGGTGTACTGGGTAACAACATTGCCAACTCACAGACGGTTGGCTTCAAGAGTGCCAACACCCAGTTCGCCGATGTCTACGCCGGTAGTGTGGGTCTGGGTACACGCGTTTCTGCGACGCTGCAGAACTTCAAGGAAGGTAACCTTGAGTCCACCAACCGTGAACTCGACCTGGCAGTGAGCGGCCAGGGTTTTTACCGTTTCCAGCAAAATGGCGAGATTGTCTACTCACGTAACGGCCAACTGTCGATGACGCCGGACGGCTTTCTGGAAAACGCCTCGGGTGCACGGATCATGGGCTATGGCATAAATGCTGATGGTCAGGTGCAAGCGGGTGGTCAGCCGCAAGTGCTCAACGTACCTGCCGACGAAATGCCGGCCAATGCGACGACTAATGTCATGACCACCGTCAATCTCGACTCGAGGATGGTGGCCGGCAAGGATACCAATACCGCCCAGGTCAATAATGGGGCCGAAGAAATCGACTACCATTATTCGAATAACTTCACGGTTTATGATTCGCTGGGGAATCCGCGAAATATCACTGTTTATTACGAAAAGGCACAGGAACAAGCACAGGATGGTGCTGGTCGACTTGCATTTAGTGCGCAAAACGGTGTTTTGTATTATCAAGATGGTGCAGACTATTTTGACGGTGATGGGAATGGCGTCGCCCCTGAAGATGTTCCGGCTGGATTAAGCGCCGTCATGCAGGGCATCCCAAACACTTGGAATGCCAAGGTCGCCATGGATGGTACCTACAAGGAAGCCAATAACTTTACAGTTTCCTTCAACTCGAACGGCACCTTGGCTGCGCCCGCTGCGGGCAATATGCCCGGGCTTAACTTTACTGGCGCTGAATTAGGAGGAGATCCTGATCCCTTGAACTTCGAGTTGAATCTGGCTGGTTCCACTCAGTTCGGTAATACCTCAACCACCAGCCAACTGACCCAGAATGGCTACACTTCCGGCACCTTGGTAGGCATTACCATCCAGAGCGACGGTACTGTCATGCGCAACTACGCCAACGAGCAGCAGCGCCCGGCGGGCCAGATTGCCCTTGCACACTTCCGTAATCCCGAAGGCCTCAGGACCGCTGGCGACAATGCCTGGACCGCCTCGATCGATTCCGGCCAGGAATTGCTGGGCGCCCCGGGCACCGGGATCTTCGGCACCGTTGAGTCTGGCGCCGTCGAGAGCTCCAACGTCGACATGGCAGGTGAGCTCGTTCAGATGATCGTCTCCCAGCGGGCCTATCAGGCCAACTCGCAGACCATCAAGACTCAGGACGAGCTCCTGCAGACCGCGATCAACCTGCGTTGATGATGTCTGATCGAGGAGCTTGAACCATGGATCGCATTCTCTATACCGCCATGAGCGGCGCCAAGCAAAGCATGGACCAGCAGGCGGTGGTCAACAACAACCTGGCCAACGTCGCTACCAGTGGCTTCCGTGCTCAACTCCATGCCATGCGCGCGGTGCCAGTTCAGGGCGATGGGGCGCTGCCGACCCGTGTGTCGGTGGCGGCCACTACCCCTGGTTCGGATTTCTCGTCGGGTCCGCTCAGTACCACCGGGCGTGAGCTCGACGTGGCCATCGACGGGCGCGGCTGGTTGGCCGTGCAGACTCAGGAGGGCGGCGAAGCCTATACCCGCCGTGGCGATCTGCAGGTCGATGGCAATGGCCTGCTGATGAGTGCTGGGCGCCCTGTGCTCGGCGACGAAGGCCCGATCATCATTCCCCTTGGCGCGCAGGTTTCCGTGGGTTCTGACGGAACGATCAGCGCTATCGGTGCCGGCGAGGCGCCAGACGCCCTGGTTGCGGTGGGTCGCCTGAAGCTGGTCGATCCCGGCCTGGAGAATCTGCTTCGCGGTGACGACGGTCTCTTCCGCCCAGCGGCCAACGCCGAGGGCGAGATCCCGGTACTCGGCGCGAACGAAGAGGTGCGTCTGGTTTCCGGCGCGCTGGAAGGCAGCAACGTCAGCGCAATCGAGTCCATGGTGGCAATGATCGACACCGCACGTCGTTACGACATGCAGATGAAGGTCATCAGTAGCGCCGATGAAAACGCCCAACGGGCCAACAGCCTGCTCTCCCTCCAGGGTTGAGCCGCGTTAAAGGAATTCCGACATGATCAAGTCGCTGTGGACGGCCAAGACGGGCCTCGAGTCTCAGCAGGTGCAGATGGACGTTATTGCCAACAACCTGGCAAACGTCAGCACCAACGGGTTCAAGCGCTCGCGCGCGGTATTCGAAGACCTGCTGTACCAGAACATGCGCCAGCCCGGCGCCCAGAACGACGTCCAGAATGCCCTGCCTTCCGGCATGCAGATCGGCTCCGGTGTACGTCCGGTAGCCACCGAGCGCCTGCATACCCAGGGCGGACTGGAGGCCACCGAGAATTCACGCGATCTGGCGATCAACGGTCAGGGCTTCTTCCAGGTCCTGATGCCGGACGGTACCACCGCCTATACCCGTGACGGCAGCTTCCAGCTCGACGAGAACGGCCAGATGGTCACCGCCAATGGCTATCCCCTCGAGCCAGCGATCATTCTGCCTGCCACCGCGCTGTCGGTGAGTATCGGTGAGGATGGCATCGTCACGGTCACCGAGCCGGGTACCACCCAAAGCAATCAGGTCGGCCAGATCACCGTCTCGACCTTCGTCAACCCGACGGGTCTCGAGAGTATCGGGGGCAACCTGTATCGCGAGACGACCTCGTCGGGACCACGCAATGAATCCATGCCGGGCATGAATGGCGCGGGCCGTCTGTTCCAAGGGTATGTGGAAACCTCGAACGTCAATGTCGTTGAGGAGATGGTCAGCATGATCCAGACCCAGCGTGCATACGAGATCAATAGCAAGGCCGTGCAGACCAGCGATGAAATGCTGGCCCGTTTGAGCCAGCTGTAAGCGTTTCGGAGTCAGTGATGAAGTCTCGGTCTGCCTTGTGGCGTTTCGCCAGCCCGATATGCGTTGCATGGGTCATGTTGACCATGGCCGGTTGCGCTCAGATACCCCGTGCCTCGGTGGTCGGTGAGCAGGAAATGGTCATCATTCCCGATCGGCCGGCTCCCGCGGCCAATGGTTCCATCTACCAGGTGCAGCGAGGCTATCAACCGCTATTCGAGGACCGGCGTCCTCGGATGGTGGGCGATATCCTGACAATCGTTCTCGACGAGGAAGTCAGCGCCAGCAAGAACGCTCAAAGCAATGCCACGCGCGATGGCTCGGCGGGCCTGACCTTGGCTGAGTTGCCGGAGCCGCTGCAGCAACTGGCGGACTACGGTTTCAATGTCTCCGGCAACAGCGCCTTCCAGGGTGGTGGCGGCTCACAGGCCAACAACTCCTTCACGGGCACGATCACGGTGTCGGTACTCGATGTCATGAACAATGGCAACCTGCGCGTGCGCGGTGAAAAGCAGATCGCGATCAATCAGGGCGTGGAGTTCATACGCTTCTCGGGGGTCGTCAATCCTCGCACGATCACCGGACAGAATACGGTGCCATCGACGCAGGTCGCCGATGCACGCATCGAATATGTCGGTGATGGCTATATCAACGAGGCTCAGCACATGGGCTGGCTACAGCGCTTCTTCCTGAACGTGGCACCGTTCTGATGGGCCGGGGCAAGGTGGGGACCGAGCAAGTGAATGATTCGACCATGACCAACGTGCGTATTGTTTCCCTACGCGGTTTGTTTGCGATGCTGGTGGCGATCGTATGCCTGATGTTGGCATTGCCGGCACAGGCGGAACGGCTCCGTGACCTGGCGACCTTTGCCGGGGTGCGTGATAACGCTCTGGTCGGTTACGGCCTGGTGGTGGGGCTCGATGGCACCGGTGACCAGACCATGCAGGCGCCGTTCACGGGTCAGAGCCTGACCAACATGCTTTCGCAGTTGGGCATCACGGTGCCGCCAGGCACCAACATGCAGCTACGCAATGTCGCTGCAGTCATGGTCACGGCGGACTTGCCGCCGTTTTCTCAGCCCGGACAGCGCCTCGATATCGTGGTCTCTTCAGTGGGCAATGCGCGCAGCCTGCGTGGCGGCACCCTGTTGATGACGCCCTTGAAAGGTGCTGATGGCGATACCTATGCCATCGCGCAGGGTAACTTGTTGGTCAGTGGTGTTGGGGCCCAGGCGGGTGGCAGCAGCGTGCAGATCAACCAGCAGGCGGGTGGTCGTATCAGTGGTGGTGCCATGGTGGAGCGTGAGGTGCCGCTGGATCTGGGGGCCAATGGTGGGGTGCTTTCCCTGCAACTCAAGGAGGCCGATTTCGGCACCGCGCAGCGTGTCGTCACTGCGATCAATAACGATTTCGGCTGGCCAGTGGCCGCGGCGCAGGATGGCCGGACCATCCAGCTCCAGGGCCCACCCACGGCCAACGACCGTGTCAACTTCATGGCGCGTATCGAGAGCCTGGACGTGACGCCGGTCGAGGCGATGGCCAAGGTGGTGATCAATTCACGTACCGGCTCCGTCGTGCTCAACAGTCAGGTGACCTTGCATCGTGCGGCCGTGGCCCATGGCAACCTGTCGATCACCATCGATACCGATTATCAGGTCAGCCAGCCTGCACCTTTCGGCGACGGCGAGACGGTCGTGGTTCCTGACAGCAATATCGAGATTCAGCAGGAAGAAGGGACGCTTCGGATTGTCGAGGGCCGTGCTGACCTGGTCGATGTGGTCAATGCGTTGAACGCCCTGGGGGCCACCCCCGCCGATCTGATGTCGATTCTAGAAGCGCTGAAGGCGGCGGGATCGCTGCGTGCCGAGCTGGAGATCATCTGATGAGTGTGAACAATGAGCTGAGCGGGCAGTTCGCGCTCGACATGCAGGGGATCCAGCGCCTGAAGCACAGCGCGAGCCAGGATCCCAACGCTGGCCTGCCGGAAGCGGCCAAGCAGTTCGAGGCCATGTTTCTTCAGATGATGGTCAAGAGCATGCGCGATGCCTCGCCGCAGTCCGACCTCATGAATAGTCAGCAGACCGAATTCTATACGTCATTGCTCGATCAGCAGTGGTCCCAGCATATGGCAGGTAAGGGGGTCGGACTGGCGGAGCAGCTGATCAACCAGCTCGAGCAGCGTGGCTTGGTGCCAAGCAAAGCCTCGACATTATCGCAGTACGATGAACTGGTTGCAGGCATTCCGCGTGGGACACCTCGTGTGTTGAGTGATGCCTTGATCGAGGATGCCAAGACTACGTCATCGGAGACGGCTTCCAGCGCTGACGTTACACCGACCGAGCAACCCCCGGTCAGCGGTTTCATGAACGAACTGGGCGCAACGTCTGGTTCAGGTTTCCTTGACGCCATTGATGCACAGCGCGCTTCCCAAGCCGATGCGACGCAGGCCAATGCCCGTCCCGACGCCAGTCCTGCCACGACTATCAGCGCCACACAGCGCTCAGACGTCGCCGGCCAGCCCGCACATGTCGAGCAATTCCTCACCAAGCTGAGCGGGCCGGCCCAAGCCGCCAGCCGAGCCACTGGCGTGCCCGCAGAATTGATCCTCGCTCAGGCGGCTCTGGAAACCGGCTGGGGACGCCACGAAATCCCCACCGCACAGGGAGGCAACAGCCATAACCTGTTCGGCATCAAGGCGGGCTCCCAGTGGAAGGGTGCAACGACCGATATCACGACCCATGAATACGTGAATGGTCAGCGGGTGCGAGTCACCGATACCTTCCGTGTCTACGATTCCTTCGAGGCGTCCTTTACCGATTATGCGCGTTTGATTGGCGATAATCCGCGTTATGCCAAGGTCACCACTGCGTCCACACCGGAACACGCTGCGCGTGAGCTACAGCAGGCGGGGTACGCCACCGATCCGGCCTATGCCACCAAGCTGGTCGCGATCATGGATACTCTGGGACCGCTTGCTGAAGGCGACGCAGCCTTGGCAAGCAACCGCGTCGTGGAACGGAATATGGCGTTCTCGCGCACGCCGGGTAGTACCTTTTGAATAGTTCACTGGTCACTAGTCAGGTAGCGGTACCCATGACATTAAAGCCCACGGCGTTTGTGCCGATAACACAATCAATGGCCTAAGGAATGGAAGCATGAGCATTTTCTCCATTGGTTTGAGTGGTCTCAACGCGGCACAAAACGCCTTGAATACCACCAGCAATAACATCAGCAACGTCTATACACCGGGATACAATCGCGAACTGACGATCGTGGGCGAGGGTAAAGCCGGCGGTGTGCAGGTGAACGACATTCAGCGCCAGTTCAATCATTACGTGGCGAACCAGCTGAATGCGGCCTCGAGTTCGAGCAGCGGCCTGCGTGCATACTCGACGCAAATCAGTCAGATCGATAACTTGCTGGCCGATCGCGAGGCGGGCCTGGCGCCGTTGATGCAAAAGTTCTTCTCTGCACTCGAAGACTTGGCGGGAGCACCTTCGGATCCTGCGGCTCGCCAAGGCGTGATCGGTACGGCCGATACGCTAAGCGCACAGTTCCGTTCGTTCGATCGCTACCTGCAGGATATGCAGGAAGGCATCAATGGACAGATCCGTGACGAAGTCACGCAGATCAACAATGCTACCGACCAGATCGGCAAGCTCAACCGCGAGATTGCCCTAGCGCGGGCGCGCACAGGAGAGGCGCCCAACAGCCTTCTCAATCAGCGTGACCAGGCAGTGGCCGACCTGAGTGAGCGGCTGAACGTTCGCCTGACCGTGCAGGATGGCAAGACCTACAATATCTCGCTGCCCAACGGCCAGCCGCTGGTTTCGGGCACCAATACCTTCAAACTTGAAGCGATGGATTCACCGAGTGACCCCCAGCGGACGATAGTAGGCTATCGTGACTCGGCCGGTAACAGCGTGGCGCTAAGTGAGTCATCCATTGGCAGCGGTACCCTGGGCGGCCTGATGGCGTTTCGTAGCGAAACCCTGGACAAGGCGCAGAACCAGATTGGTCAGTTGGCGGTAACGTTGACGGCTAGCTTTAACGAGCAGCATCGCCTGGGGCGTGATCTGAACAACGAACAGGGTGCTGATTTCTTTGCTATTGGGCAGCCCGTCGCTTATTCAGATACACGAAACAATGGCAGGGCTACGGTAACCGCTGAATTTGGAGACATTGCCGATCTCCGTGCAACCGATTATACCGTGCGAGTGTCGACGGACTCAGGTGCAACGACCTTCGAAGTGGTACGAAAGGATAACGGCACGGTACTGAGCGGTGACCAGGTCGTACAAGAAGGGAACAAACTCAGTTTTGGCGGCATTGTTCTAACATTCGATACTTCAAAACACTCTCTTGCCAATGGCGACCGCTTCGAAGTACAGCCGGTCCGTAGGGCAGGTTCGGGTATGCAGAGCCAGATTCAAGATCTGGAGAAAATAGCGGCAGGGAGCTTCATCCAGACCTCAGGCGATATGCAAATCAGCGGTCTTGAAGCGGCCAATCCCGCCCTGACGAGCGGTAACCGTACCCTGGCATTGGATAGCAATGGCATGCTTGCGGAGAGCGCGGGAGTGCTGCATAACGGTAATGCTGTCGACCCAGCTAAACCCATTGTTGCCGGTGATGTTTTGACAGTTGATGGCATCAGTTTCTCGGTCAAGACGATCCCTGAGGGGGATAGTGTTGTTACTTTGACTTTGGGGCAAGCCGCTTCCGGCTCAGGCGACAATCGCAATGCCCTGGCGCTTCAGAAGCTGCAAGATCAACTCTCGGTAGGCGGCAAGGCCTCCTTCAACCAGGCCTATGCGGCCATGGTCAGCGATGTAGGTAACCGTACCAATATCGTCAAGGTCAACCTTTCTGCCCAGGAAGGCCTGACCGAGCAGTTGAAGGCCGTTCAGCAGTCAGAATCAGGGGTCAACCTTGATGAGGAAGCGGCGAACCTGATCCGCTATCAGCAGTATTACCAGGCGAATGCCCGCGTCATCGATATCGGGTCATCCATTCTCGATACCATTCTGGGCCTGCGTGCCTGATTCGTTTAGGAGCTAGAAGAACATGCGTATCAGCACCGTGACGATGTTCGACCAGAGCGTGTCGAGCATGAATCGTCAGCAGAGCGACTTCATGAAAGTCGGCCAGCAGATCGCCACTGGGCGCCGTGTCGTCAACCCCTCCGATGACCCGCAAGCCGCCTCGCGTGCCGTCGGCGTATCCCAGGCTCAAGCCACGACGCAGCAGTACGCCGATGCCCGAGTTTCTGCGCGTAGTTCTCTCTCGCAGACCGAGAGTGTGCTCAACAGCGTGGGCGACGCCCTCATTCGCGCCAAGACACTGGTGATTCAGGCCTCGAGCGATACCCTGAGCGACGTGGATCGTCAAGCCGTGGCCAGCGAATTGAAAGGGGTGTATGAAACCATTCTGGGCCAGGCCAACGCCACTGATGGCAATGGGCGTTACCTGTTTGCGGGATATAAAGATAATGCACCTCCGTTTGCCAAGGAAACTGGCAGCGTTATTTATAATGGAGACGAGAACGAGCGGGAGCAGCGAATCGATGCCTCACGATTGATGCCCGTTACAGTCAATGGCAAGTCCGTTTTTGAAGATAACGGTGATATATTCAAAACCATCGAAAATGCCATAGCTGTTCTGGATCAACAGGCTGATACACCTGAGCTGAAGGATGCTCGGCGTGAAACGCTAAAAACTACAATGAATAACTTGGATTCAAGCCTGGATAATGTACTGGTCAAGCGTGCGTCCGTCGGGGCCCGGCTCAACGAATTGGACGTCGTCGATGCCGTCGGCAGTAATCGAATGATCAACTACGAACAGACCATGTCTGATCTGGTCGATCTTGATTACGTCAAGGCAATATCCGACTACAGCTTGCGTCAGGTAGGCTTGCAAGCCGCCCAGAAAGCGTTCGTCGATATCAAGGGCATGTCCTTGTTCGATCGCCTTTAACCGGTAAGCTAGACGCATACGAAAAACCACCGCCGCTTTTAAGCGGCGGTGGTGTTTTGCATTGGTGTGTTGCTAATTCAACCGGGGGGCAAAGGCGCCAGTATCTCTAGAAACTGGCGCATGAACAGCAAGCTATCGCTGAAGAGACGCTGCATGAAGCGTCCAATATCGCTCATCAATACCATCAGCAGGGTCAGGCCGGTAAGCAGTGACATCGGAAAGCCGACATTGAATACAGTCAACTGCGGTGCCGAGCGATTGAGTATGCCAAGCGACAGGTTGATGATCAAAAGTGGACCAACCAGGGGCAGGGCCAGGAGCAAGCCGGAAACGACAATGGTACTGCCGAAGCGCACCAACAGTTCGAAGGCTCCCGGATTGAAGCCGCCGATGCCGACTGGAAGGGTAAAAAATGTACTGGCCAAGATCTCGATGACGACAAGGTGGCCGTTAAAAGCCAGGAACAGCAGCAAGGTGATCATATAGAGCACCCGCGACAGGATCATGGTATTGGCGCCGGTATCTGGCGCGAAGAAGGTGGCGAAGCCCAGACCCATTTGCAAGCCGATGAACTCACCTGCTGCTTGTACCACAGCAAACATGACCTGCAGGACGATCCCCATGGCGATGCCGATCAACATCTGCTCGATAATGATGCCCAGGCTCGCCCATGAAAAGAGCGGGGTGTCCGGCATGTCGGGTAGGGTGGGACCCAGTGCTACGGTCATGAGGAAGGCCAGTCCCAGTTTGGCCTGCCGTGGGACACTGGAGTGCCCCAGCAACGGCGCCGCCAGCATGAACGATGTGATTCGCACGAAGGGCCAGAAAAACAGCACTAGCCAGCCATGCAGCTGGTCGAAGGTCACCTCGATCATGAGCGCTCGCTCGTCACATCAACATCATGGGAATGTTGGTAAACAGCTCCCGCATGAAATCGGTGATGAGTTTCAGCAACCAGGGGCCGGTCAGGATGATGGCCGTGAAGACCCCCAGGATCTTGGGGATGAACGACAGCGTCATCTCGTTGATCTGGGTGGCAGCCTGGAACAGACTGACCAGCAGACCGATGATCAGGGCCGTCAATAATAATGGCGCGGCAAGCAGAAGGGTAATGCGCATGCCCTGGTAGGCAATGCTCATGACGGTTTCAGGACTCATTGTCACTTTCCTCGAGTGCCGAATTTGCCATTCGACTGGGGGCTTCGAAACGCAGGCTCACAGATAGAAGCTTTCCGCCAACGAACCAATCAATAGTTGCCAGCCGTCCACCAGCACGAACAGCATCAATTTGAACGGCAGCGATATGGTGGCCGGTGGCACCATCATCATGCCGAGGCCCATCAGGACGCTGGCTACGACCAGGTCGATAATCAGAAATGGAATGAAAATCGTGAATCCAATCTGAAAAGCCGTCTTCAATTCGCTGGTTACGAAGGCCGGCATTAGCACTCGCATGGGCACGTCTTCCGGCCCCTGCATTTCGCCGACATCAGCCAGGCGGGCAAATAGAGCCAAGTCGGGCTCGCGTGTCTGGGCAAGCATGAATTCGCGAAACGGCTGGCTACCGACCTGAATGAATTGTTCGAAGTTAATGGCATCATTTGAAAAAGGGACCCATGCCGTCTCGTAGACCTGGCTCAACACTGGTGACATGACGAAGAAAGTCAAAAACAGCGCCAGGCCAAGCAGTACCTGATTAGGCGGTGCCGACTGGGTGCCCATGGCAGTGCGTAGCAAGCTCATTACAATAATGATGCGCGTAAAACCCGTCATCATCAGAAGCAGGGCCGGTAGGAAGGCCATGGAGCTGAGCAGTAGCAAGGTCTGCAACTGAATCGACCATTGCTGTCCACCATCGGCCGTCGGCTGACTGACGATACCTGGTATTTCCTGGGCAACGGCGTGGGCTGGCAGCAGCGACACGCCGATCAGAAGCGCCAGAAGCGGTATGGCTCGGTTAATCACGCTGACCCCCACGCCGGCCTTTTCCCAGGGCCTGTCCGGTATTGTGCTTCATTGCCTGAGCAAACCGGCTGGCGAAACCGCCTTCTGCAGCATTAATGCCAGTCGAATCCAGCGTTTCGGATGGGGCAGGTCTGGGCAATTCATGCAGCTTGTTGACTTGCCCACTGCCGACACCCAACACCAGCCAGGTGTCCTCGACCTCGACGATGACAACGCGTTCGCGATTACCTACAGCAGTGCTACCGACGACCTTGAGCCGGCGCCCAGGCTGACCGCGACCGGGGCCCAAGCGTTTAACCAGGTAGCTACACAGAAAAATGATGGCCACGACAAGGGCCAAGGCGGCTGCCGTCTTGCCTAGCGCTGCCATGCCCAACAGTGCGTCGCTGCCCGAGGTGACTGCGTCGAGTCCGCCGGTTTGCGAACCGGCGGTTGACATCGGAGGGGTATCGCTCATCGGTTGAGTTTTTGCACGCGCTCGGAGGGTGTGATGATCTCGGTGATCCGGATGCCGTACTTGTCATCCACAACGACGACTTCGCCCTGAGCGATCAGGTAGCCATTGATGAGGATATCCATGGGTTCGCCGGCAAGCCCTTCGAGTTCAATGACCGAGCCCTGTGCGAGTTCCAGCAACTGCTTGATCGTGATGCGGGTACGTCCGAGTTCCACGGTAAGCTTGACCGGGATGTCCATGACCATTTCCAGGTCACGTGTACTGCCGATCTTCTCCTCGCGGTTCAGGGGTTTGAACACCTGATCGCCGGCCGCGCGCGCTGGGCTTGAATGGGTGGGCGCCGGTTCCTCGGGTTCGCTGACACCTTGCTCCGCCAAGGCTGCCGCCCAAGGATCGTCCTCGGGAATGTCATCGCTCCCCTGCTCGGCCATGGCACTTGCCCAGTCGTCCTCGACGCTGTTGCTGTCCGATTGCTGGTCGGGGTTCTTGGGATCTGTCATTAGTCGGATTCCTTGGCTTGCGGCGCTGATCCTTTGACAAAGGTTTCCTTGGCCGGCTTGTTCATCGTCGCGTGTTCTATGAGTTCCGAGACGCGCAGGGCGCGCTGACCTCGTTGGCTGCCATATTCGCAGCGCATGACCGGTACACCGTCGACCCGTCCGGTCACTATTTCAGGCAGTTCGATGGGTAGGACGTCGCCGACCTTCAGCGACATGACCCGGCCGACCGTCGAGGCGACATCGACGAAGTCGGCGATCAGCTCGATCTGAGAGTGTTTTATTTCACCTGCCATCCGTTGATTCCACTGTACTTCTTCTTCGGGATGGCTATCTGTCAAGGGACCGCTCAATTGATCGCGAAGAGGTTCGATCATCGAGTAGGGCATGCAGATCTGAAATTCGCTGTTTAGATTGCCGACTTCCAGATGGAAGGTACTGTTGACCACGATTTCATTGGGAGAGCTGGTGATGTTGGCAAACTTGACCTGCATCTCGGAGCGCAGGAAGTCGATTTCCAGCGGGTAGACCGAGCGCCAGGCTTCCTGGTAGGCATCGACGGCCAGCGCCAGCAAGCGACGAATGATGCGCTGCTCGGTATGGGTGAACTCACGGCCTTCAGACTTGGTGAGAAAACGCCCGTCGCCCCCGAACAGGTTGTCGACGACCATGAATACCAAGCTGGGAGGGAACACCACCAGGGCAGTACCCCGTAGTGGCTTCATGGCAATCATGTTCAGGTTCGTGGGTACCGGGACATTGCGCGCGAACTCGCTATAGCTCTGGTAGCGCACGTTATCCACGGTAATGTCGGCACTGCGCCGCAACAGGTTGAACAGACTCATGCGGAAGTGGCGCGCAAAGCGCTCATTGATGATGTCGAGCGCATGCAAGCGTTCCCGAATCACCCGGTGCTGAGTAGCCGGATCGTAGGGGCGAATCCGCGAGCCAACCTTGTCAGCGGAAGGCGCGGTATCCTCTTCGCCACTCACCCCCTTGAGGAGGGCGTCGATCTCATCCTGCGAGAGCAGATCGTCTTGGGACATGTCTCAATTGCACTTCTTTAAAGGGCTGGGAGGTCATTACCGACAAACTTACTGGACGATGAATTCCGTGTAGAGCACATCCTGTATCGACAACGGCGGCTGCGGGTCGGTCAGGGGGCGCTCGAAATCGGTCATGATCTGAGCCGATAGCGCTTGCTTGCCTTCCGGCGTGGTCAGGCTTTCTGCTTCCTGACTGGAAAGTAACATGAGCAGGCGACTCCGTACCTGGGGCATATGCTCGATCAGCAGATCGCGGGTCACTTCATTGCCCACCTTGAGCGACAGGCCGATGTAGAGCAAGCGCTGTTCGAACTGGCGGCTCGGGACATTGACCGTGAACGGCTTGATTTCGACGAATACCGGGGTCGGCGGAGTGACGGGCACGGGCTCTGCCATTGCCTGGGGATCCGCTTCGGCACGGTTATCCATGAAATAGAAGATGCCGACCGAGCTGCCCATCGACAGTAGGATTACCAGGATCCCGAGGAGCCACCAGGGTTTACGCGTTCCTGAGGTTGCAGTCTTTGCCATTGCGATGCCATCAACCAAGTGAGTGACCCTGTAGGGCCGTATGGGTGCAGTATGGCGACAGCGGGGCTGACACCATGGCTCGAAAAGACCGGGCTAAACAGCTTATCTTGTTGTTTTAAACTATTTGGCCAGGCGGTCTAGAGAACTATCGGCCGCCTGGCCAGGAAGTGAAGGCCGAACGGCCTCAGGCGTAAAGGTCGACGCGGCCGTCGAGAGCTTGTGAGCCGGGCTGGCTCGCCAATGATGTGGGGATTGCGTCTGCAGCAGGTTGCGCTTCGGTGCTGTTGCCGAAGCCGGGGCTGCGACGTGAAGCGCCGTTTTCTGCCTGTTGCTGCTGCTGTTGCGGGTGGTCGCTGACCATGGCTTCACCCAGCGCGATTCCCTGCTCCTGCAAGGCCTCACGCAATTGGGGGATGCCTTGTTCCAATGCGGAGCGTACCTGGGCATTGGCGGAAAGGAACTGTGCCTGTGCGCCTTGCTCGGTCATTTTCAGGCTAACCGAAAGCGGTCCCAGGTCCGCCGGGTTGAGGTGCAGTTCGATCTGCTGGCCACCCCGCTGATGCAAGCCAATGAGCTGCTGATTGATCTGTTGCTGCCATTGAGGGCTTGCCAGAGGTGCCGAGATCATGGCGGTCGTGGGTTGCCCCGCCATTGCGGTGGGCTGCGGCGCCGTGCCCTGTATCAGACCGGTGAAGTTGATGCCGCTTCCTTCTTTCGAGCCCGAGGCGATGCCGCCTTCGCCCGATTGCCCACGACGCATCAAGGACGCTTCCCGCGCGATCAGCGCCTCGGCAGGAAGATCGGAGGGGGGCGTCGCCGGCGTGCTGGCTGAGGCTGGGATAACGGTCGTCGGGTTGGCCATGTTCGCCCCGTCGACTGCGACGTGAGACTGATAACGGCCTTCAGTCGCTGCCATGCGGGGTTGAGTGCTTGGGTTCCCCGGTGTCCCGGAGATCGCTGCCAACATTGACGGCATGGCCGTCGAAAGTTGAGCGCCGGTGGGTGCCGGAGCCCTGGGAGTCACGTTGCCAGTCGTTCCCATGGGAGAGCTGACGGCCAGGGCGGGGGACGACTCACTTGCGGTCGTATCCGGCTTCAGCCCAGCCTGCTCGATGAGTGCCATACGCTCACGTACGACATCCAGTGCATCCTGTACCGGGATCGCGGCGAGTTCGACGTGGGTTGTCTCGATATCGGGCAGTTTGCCAGTGACCGGTTCTGGCAATGGCTGTTCAACGGAAGGGCTGACGCCGAGGCGAGCATTGGCTTGGGCAATACCCTGGGCCAGTGGGGCGAGTGCTGGGTCAGGCTGGGCCGAGGACTGGTCGAGGGGCTTCAGCGCATCGGCCACGCCGGGCTGAATACCGCCAAATGCAGAGGCAAGCTCGCCTGGGGGCAATGCCGCGCGGTCACTGGCCTGGGAAAAATGCTGTGCAAAAATGCCTTCTACAGGCAAGCCACCTGTCTTTAGGCCTTGGCCGTTAACGGGCAAGCCTTGTCCCGCGGGGGTCAATAGTAAATGTATATTCATTCAAGTCTCCCTGAACCGGCCCTGAAGCCGATTCTCATCGGATGCTACCATGGCCCGCGGTATCAGCGTCGCGTTGCCGCAATAGAGTATTACTGGCCAGCTCATCATTGCGCCGCATCTCACGGCGATTCTCGAGTTGCATGGACTGCATGTTTCGACGGCTAGCCAGGGTATCGAAGGAGGTCAGGCGTTGCTGCTGCTCGCGCCAGTGCTGCTGGCTATGTGAGACGCGTTGTTGCTGCTCGGAAACGGCTTTACGTGCCCGATCCAGCGCATCGTCCAGCGAACGCAGGAACGCCTGGTAATTCTGCATCGTGGCGGGGTCGATGCCGCCGAACATGGCTTGCTGCAGGCGCTGCGCATACTCCAGCCGGTATTGACCCAAGGTCTCGAGCTGGGTCTGAACCTGCTGCTGACTACGTCGCTCCGATGCCAATACCTGACTGGCGGTATCCCGCGCATCGCGAGCCTGGTCGATCAAGATATCGAGCGGTCGTTGCTGTGTCTGCGTCATCGCCTGCCTCCGAACAGCGCATCCATTGCATGTGATGATTGACCGGTATCGGCACGTTCATCAATACGTTGTTGCAGGAAGCCCTCCAGGCTGGGGTAGAGCTGCACGGCCTGGTCGAGCTGTGGGTCGTGACCGGGACTGTAGGCGCCGACACTGATCAGATCCCGGTTACGGTGATAACGAGAGAACGTCTGCTTGAATGCCTGGGCGCGGCGCAGCTGCTCACCATCGACGACTGCGGTCATGACACGGCTGATCGATGCTTCGATATCGATGGCCGGGTAGTGACCCGACTCGGCGAGCTGGCGTGACAATACGATATGGCCATCCAGAATCGCCCGCGCGGAATCGGCAATCGGGTCCTGCTGGTCATCGCCCTCGGTGAGTACGGTATAGAAAGCCGTGATGGAGCCACCGCCGCGCTTGGCATTGCCGGCGCGTTCCACCAAGCCGGGTAGCTTGGCAAACACCGAAGGCGGATAACCCTTGGTGGCGGGGGGCTCGCCGATGGCCAGTGCAATCTCCCGCTGGGCCATGGCGTAACGGGTCAAGGAGTCCATGATCAACAGAACATTCTTGCCCTCGTCGCGAAATCCTTCAGCCAGACGAGTCGCATAGGAAGCCCCTTGCAGGCGTTGCAGGGGAGAGGTATCGGCAGGTGCGGCGACCACCACAGACCGTTTGAGACCTTCCTCGCCGAGGATATTGTCGATGAAATCCTGTACTTCGCGGCCCCGTTCGCCAATCAGGCCCACGACGATCACATCGGCTTGGGTGTACCGGGCCATCATCCCCAGCAGTACCGATTTACCGACGCCGGAGCCGGCGAACAGGCCCATGCGCTGCCCGCGTCCTACGCTCAGCAGCGCATTTATTGCACGAATGCCGACATCGATCTGCGTTTCGATGGGCGCGCGTGACAACGGGTTGAGCGGAGGGGTTGCCAGCGGAGCGTGAGGAACGTCGAGCAAGGGCCCCTTGTCGTCCAGCGGACGGCCGTTGCCATCCAATACCCGGCCCAGCAGGCTTGCCCCGAGCGGGAAACGACGCGCGCTGCTGGCTTCCCCCTCATTCAAGGGAAAAACACGGGCGCCAGGCGTCAGACCGCTGATTTCGGCCAGCGGCATGAGAAACAGTTTTTCTCCCGAGAAGCCCACCACCTCGGCTTCGGCGAACTGTCCGTCGCGATCGGCTTCAGGGCCGCTCAGCTCGATCCGACAAGCACTCCCGAGGGGTACCCTGAGGCCAACCGCTTCGAGTACCAGTCCTGTCGCACGAATGATGCGCCCACTGGAGCGATAGCTCGGTACGCCTTCGACCCGCGTCTTAACGCGACCCAGGGCTTGTTGCCAGCGAGCCTGATGAATGTTCTGAGCAAGCTCACTCATCGGTTTGACCTGTTGCGGCCCCGGGTGATTGGGACCGCTTGCGTATCTGGCTGGCAATCGCTTCCCAGCGGCTTTCCCAGGTGGCATCGAGCTCACCACTGGGGCTGGTTACTCGGCAGCCTCCGCGGCTGATTTGATCGTCGGGTTGCAGCTTCCAGCCGGCGGCAGCGAATTCCGCGCCCAGGTGGGCCTGCACCAGGCTCAGATCGGCAGGGTGAAGCCACAGACGGGGCTGTCCGCTGAGGCTAGGCTCGACATGCAACAGCTCACGAACGATGTTAAGCACCTGTTCCGGGTGTGCCGCGAGCGCCTCGCCGGCAAGCTGGCGACCGGTGGTCAAGGCCAGTTCGACGAGATCGGCAGCGATATCCGCATCTAACTGCTCAAGGGCCTCGCTGAATCGTTGGGCGAGAGGGGCCAGCGGGGAGAGGGCTTGCTGCATCTGCTGTTGCATCTCCTTCTCGCCCGCCTCGCGACCTTCGCGATGCCCCTCGTCGAACCCGTCAGCACGGCCTGCCTCGAAACCGGCGTGATAACCTTCCTGACGGGCCTCCTCGATGGCTTTCTCGCGCAGCGTCTCGAGTTCGGCGTTGCGCTTGAAAACCTGCTGACGGATGGCATCCTGACGAGCCTGGTCGCGCTGCTGGCGTTCACGTGTCGGGTTGCCCAGCTCGCCCATGTGCCAGCGATGCCACTGACCATCGTCGTGTTGTGTCGGACGATGCTCAGACATAAGTATCGTCTCCGCCACCGATCACGATCTCGCCGGAATCCGCCAGGCGGCGTACCACCTGCAGGATGGTCTTCTGCTCTGCCTCGACCTGGGAGACACGGATCGGCCCGCGGCCTTCCATGTCTTCCTGCATGAGCTGGGCTGCACGCTGTGACATGTTGCGCATGAATTTCTCCATGAGTGCATCCGGTGCACCCTTGAGTGCCACCACCAGCGAGTTGGTATCGATTTCCTTGAGCACCAGCTGAATGCTGCGATCGTCGAGATCGAGCAGGTTCTCGAACAGGAACATTTCGTCGATGATCCGCTGGGCGAGATCCTCGCTGTGGGCGCGGACGGTCTCGATGATGACCTCTTCCTGACTGGAGTTCATCAGGTTGAGGATTTCCGCAGCGGTTCTCACGCCGCCCATCTTGCTGCGCTTGAGATTCTGACCGTCGAGCATGCCGCCGAGTACCTCGGTGAGTTCCTGCAGCGCCGCTGGCTGCACACCACTGAACGTGGCGATACGCAGAACGACGTCGTTACGAAGCTTGTCGTCGAACAGCTCGAGAACGCTGGCCGCCTGGTGGCGTTCGAGGTGAACGAGAATGGTAGCAATGATCTGCGGATGCTCGTCGCGGATCATTTCGGCCACCATCGAGGCTTCCATGAGGTTCAGCGCATCGATGCCAGAACTGGTCCCCGTGGACTCCAGGATATCCTCGATCAGGCTGGAAGCGCGTTCGCTGCCCAGTGCCTTGGTCAAGACCGAGCGAATATGCTCGCTGGAGTGGAGGTTGATGGCCGTGAACTGCTCGGATTCGCTATGGAAATCACTGATGACCTGGCGCATCTCTTCGTGCGAGACCTGATCCAGGGTAGCCATCTCCTGGCTTACTTCCTGAACTTCCTTGGGCGAGAGGTATTTGAAGACCTCGGCCGCACTATCCTCGTCGAGCGCCAGGAGCAGGATGGCGCCGCGGCGGGCGCCACTCATCTTGCTTGTATCGATATTAGTCATTCTTGTTAACCCAGCTTCTAACGATCATGGCAACCAGGCGAGGATCTTCCTGGGCGATTTCGCGCAGATCCTTGAGGCTCTGCTCATAGCCCTTCGAGCGGCGCTTGCGTGTCGGCTCTTCGTACGTATCGTCTTCCAAGCCATTCGATTCACTCTGCTCCTGGTCATCTTCGCCGACGGTGGCCCGGAACGTGGTGCTCAGGGGTGCCGGTGCGGGCAGTGCGGTCTGTGTATGGCGCTTGATCAACGGACGCAGGATCAGCAGGTAGAGCATCAGTGCCGCCAGGGCCACCAGCAGGTACCGACCCATGGTCAGTGCCAGGCTATGTACCTCGGGTGATTGCCACCAGTCACGCTCGGTCTGTTCGTCGGCCGATTGGGTGAAGGGGCTATTGACCACTTCAATCTCATCACCACGTGCGGCAGTGAAGCCCATGGCCTGACGTACGAGGCGGTCGATCTGGGCCAGCTCGACATCGCTGAGCGGCTCGCGAATCGTCTCGCCTTCCTCATTCAGCCCATCGCGATAGTTGACCACGACCGCTACGGTCAGTCGCTGGACGCGGCCGGTGCGATGCTGGATGTGCTCGACGTTACGATCAACCTCGTAGTTGATCACGTTGTCCTGACGCAGGCTGCTCGGCGGTGCATCGGCATTGGCCTGCAGGTTTTCCGCGCCATTGTCTTCGGCAGCCGGCAGCTCGATCGGGGAAGCGGCAGCGCCGGGCGGGGTATTGGTCAGCGCGCCGGGAATTCCACGTGCCAGCTCGTCGCCACCGGTATAGGAGGCGCTGGTCTGTGCACTGCGCACGGCAGCGCTGTCCGGCGTCTGGTTGGGCGCGTAACGTTCGGATGTTTCTTCACGACGCGAAAAATCGATCTGAGCCGCCACCTGGGCATGCACGTTCTGGGTGCCGAGGATGGGGCTGAGAATGTTCTCGATACGCTGGCGGTAGGAGCGCTCGACGTTCTCGATATATTCCAGTTGAGTACCGTCGAGGTCACGTCCCCCGGCGCCTGTCGGCAGCGAGAGCAGACGACCGTTCTGGTCGACGACCGTAACGTCTTCCGCAGCCAGCTCGGGCACGCTGCTGGAGACCATGTGCACGATAGCGTTGACCTGGCCATCCCCCAGGACACGGCCGCTTTGCAGGGTCACGACCACCGAGGCCTTGGCAGGTTCGCGATCGCGAACGAAGACGGAAGGCTTGGCCAAGGCCAGATGAATACGTGCACGCGATACTGGGCCCAAGGATTCGATCGAGCGTGACAGCTCGCCTTCCAGACCGCGCTGATAATTAAGCTGTTCGGCGAATTGGCTGATACCGAACGCCTGATTGTCCATGAGTTCGAACCCGACATTGCCTCCCTGGGGCAGGCCGGCTTCCGCCAGTTGCAGGCGCAGCAGATGAACCTGTTCGCCCGGCACCAGCAGTGCCTGGCCGCCTTCGCTGAAGCGGTAGGGGACGCTGCGCTTATCCAGTTCAGTAATGATGCGGCCACCATCAGCCTCGGACAGGTTGCTATAAAGCACCCGGTAGTCCGGACTCTGCGCCCACATCAATAGCGCCACGACGATGGCCAGTACGGCTGCACCGGCTATCAATAGCGGTACCAGCGGATTGGCGCGCAGCGGCCCAAGCACATCGGCAGCGGAGAAACCTTGGCGGCTCTCCTTGGTATCGCCGGTAGGGGCGTTCCCCTGCTTGGTAT
The DNA here is from genome assembly GCF_000759345.1 of Litchfieldella xinjiangensis. Taxonomy (GTDB): domain Bacteria; phylum Pseudomonadota; class Gammaproteobacteria; order Pseudomonadales; family Halomonadaceae; genus Litchfieldella_A; species Litchfieldella_A xinjiangensis. Next base: position 263,432 of record NZ_JPZL01000001.1, on the reverse strand, counting down.
CAGTGGCGGAAGCTGCGTTACTCATGCGTGCCTCCGGCAGCGATCTCAAGGGATACGATCATATTCTCTACAAGCATCTGGCGTCCGGCTCCACATCCGTCGCGATAACCGCCTGACATGCACATTGGGCGGTCGTGTGATGGCAGCCATTATGCTGGGTCGGGGCAACGCTAAACGGTAGAAAAGCCGGTCTTTTATCAGTCAATTGCACGTTTGGCTTCACGGAGGGGCTTGGTAGGCTTGCACCATCTGAAAAACCAGCGGAGTGCATGGCATGAGTACACCCGCCATTCAAACGGCAGTGGCACAGCTTCAATCGATGGCCAGCCAGGCCGCGGGCGGCGCGGCCAAGGGACAGAACCTATCGGCAGCAGTCGGGCAGGGAGGGTTCGCTAGTGAACTCCAGTCCTCGATACAGCGCATCAATCGGCTGCAGCAGGCCTCGAGTGCCAAGACGGCCGCCTTCCAGTCGGGGGATCCCAACGTGTCGTTGAACGACGTGATGGTCGACGCACAGAAAGCCAGCCTGGCCTTCCAGATGGGAGTGCAGGTGCGTAACCGTCTGGTGACGGCTTATAAGGACGTCATGAACATGCAGGTGTGACGCCTCGCCGGTCAGCGCTCTCCGACCAGCGACGCAGAAAACCGACTGCGGCGCTGATCGTCGGGCAGCGGCAGTGCCAGTAAGTGAACCATCTTTGTCATAGTGGCTTCCGGGGTCATGCCGTCGCCAGATACCACGTCCGCCTCGGCGAGTGCGTTTCCTGCTGCATACGCCCCGAAGGCAATGCTACCTTCGGGGCACTGGCTGATGGCCGCCACTAGCTTGCCTTCGCCGACCGCCTTGGCCAGTACGCCTATCAACTGGGGATCGTCTGGAATGTTTCCGCCTCCCCATACCTCGAGCAATGCCCCCTTGGTCGTTTCGTCATCCAGCCATCTCGCTATCCTATCCGCCGAGATGCCCGGCCATAGAGTCATTCGTACCACCGGTGAATCGCCCAGTCCCCGGTAGTCGGGCAATTCGAAGCGCGGCGCACCTCGCTGCAAAGCATCCAGCCCCCGATTGGCATAAACGATAGCCTGATGCTCGACTATCTCACCCAGCACAGGGTAATTGGGGCTGATGAAGGCGTCGGCATCGTGAGTAGACCACTTGCGACTACGTACACCGCGCAGGAGCCGACCCGCAAAACACAAGCCGACCTCCTGCAAGGCGGTGTCGGCGGAAAAGCGCAGTGCGTCCTCGATATTGCTCAGAGCATCGCTGCCTGGCGATTCTAAGGGTGCCATGGCACCGCTGAGCACGACGGGCTTGTCGATCCCTTGTAGTTGATAAGCCAGGCTGCTGGCCGTCCAGGCCAGCGTGTCGGTGCCATGCAGGACGACGAAGCCCCGATACTTGGAGTAGTGCGTTGCCAGGAGCGAGGCGATAACTTGCCATTCGGTCGGCGTCGCGGCGCTCGAGTCGATAGGATGGTCCGTTTCGATGACGTCAAAATCTGGCAGCGAAGCACGCCTGGCTGGGGGGAGCGACGCAAGGCTATCTCGGAGCCGAGGTTCGAAATCGGTGCCGGGTTCGAGGCCGAATCGTCCCGGGACCATGCCAATCGTTCCTCCGGTATAAATGATCAGTACGGGCAGATTGGCGAACATGGGCTCTCCTGGCGGTTGGGCAAAACGCCATGATACGGCGTCGACAGCAGCACGTCAGGGTCGGTCTGTGGTGTGTTACGCTTCGAGGCGTATGAGACGACCTTGGAGCTCCCCCAGGTTTTCGGCAATGCGTAGTACCTCTTCGCCTGGAATTTGCCGAATGATCTCGCCACTCTCGCGATCGATGATACGTGTAATCGTCCGTTGATCGAATTCATTGATATGAAACTCGACACCGTAATTGCGCATCACTTCATTGATTCTTGCCACCGGTTCGGAAAGCTCACTCTGTGTGATGGCCTGGGCGGCCGGCGGCTTTTCAGCGTCGCTTTCCGGTAGCGGACGCTGGGTGCTGCCTAGTTGCGCCAGCATGCTGTCAAGGCGTTGTTGAGTGCTCAAGCCGCGTGTGGCCTGGGAAATGTCGTAAATCAGTTCGCTCATGATGACCCGCTCGTTGTGGCCAATGTGATAACTGCCCAGATGGGCTATCGGCGAAGTTCGGGGAAACTTGAGCGTTGTTGTCGCATTACTGGCTTGTCGCACTACAGCGAACGAGGTTCCGTATCGTGAACCTCGGCGGCAAACAGGGTGTTTTCCAATAGGGAGGCCACGGTCATGGGACCAACGCCGCCGGGAACCGGTGTGATATGGCTGGCGCGTGATGCTGCCGTTTCAAATTCTACATCCCCGATAAGCTGGCCATGCGCGTCGCGATTGATGCCGACATCGATGACGATGGCGCCATCGCGAACCCATTCCCCCTTGACCAGGCCGGGTTTGCCTACGGCAACGACCAGTAGCTCAGCTCGCTTTACGTGGGCTTCAAGGTTGCGAGTGAAGCGGTGGCACACGGTAGTGGTGCAGCCTGCGAGCATGAGCTCCAGCGCCATGGGCCGGCCTACGATATTGGACGCGCCGACAATCGTGGCGTCGAGACCACGAACGGAAAGCTGGCTCTCATGCAACAGCGTCATGATGCCCTTGGGTGTGCATGGGCGGAGTACAGGCAGGCGCTGTGCCAGACGCCCTAGATTGTAGGGGTGGAAGCCGTCCACATCCTTGTCGGGTCGGATGCGTTCGAGAAGCGGGCGTGCATCGATGTGCTCGGGTAACGGGAGTTGAAGAAGTATTCCGTCAATGGCGGGATCTCGGTTCAGGTTGTCGATGAGCGCTTCGAGTTCCGACTGTGTCGTTGTGGAGGGTAGGCGGTGCTGTGAAGAGGCTATGCCGGCTTCCTCGCAGGCCCGATGCTTGTTGCGCACATAGACGTCCGAAGCGGGATCATCACCGACCAGGATGACGGCCAGGCCTGGAATGCGTGCCTGTGTTCTGCGACGTTCAGCGACACGGTGAGCAACCTGCTGGCGAACCTTGGCGGCAATGGCCTTGCCATCGATCAATTGTGCTGACATCGGCATATCCCCTGGGGCTGGGCTGGCAAAAAAGAGCGCAGGATTTTCGCATGAGCGGCTCGCTAGTCAAAGCGATATGCCCAACGTAGGGCCCGCGATACGTAAAGGCTTGACCCGAGGCCGAAGATCCGTAGAATACGCCTCGCACTGACGGGCCTGATGCCAGCTGTCAGGGGCCGTGCAACATGCCGGCGGGGTGTAGCGCAGTCTGGTAGCGCGCCTGCTTTGGGAGCAGGATGTCGGGGGTTCGAATCCCTCCACCCCGACCACGACATGTCGATAAAAATGTCTTTTTTATCAACATGTTGAAGGGTTAAGGCTGAGGCCGTAGAATGCGCCCATAGCTCAACCGGATAGAGCAACGGCCTTCTAAGCCGTAGGTTGCAGGTTCGAATCCTGCTGGGCGCGCCACGCTTGTGTGCGTGTGATAGCAGGGCGGCTAAGGTCGCAGTTCGATAAGGTTTACGTAGTGGTGGATGTAGCTCAGTGGTAGAGCCCCGGATTGTGGCTCCGGTGGTCGTGGGTTCGATCCCCATCATCCACCCCATCTACGTGTGCGTCGTTATGCTAGTGTTCTGTCTTGTGTAGTGGTGGATGTAGCTCAGTGGTAGAGCCCCGGATTGTGGCTCCGGTGGTCGTGGGTTCGATCCCCATCATCCACCCCATTACACGTCGTGTCACATTCCTGTTGTGTTTTCTCTCGACTCCCTTCTCCTTGGTGCGCCAGTTGGCCTGCCGGGATTTCGCTATTCCTGCGAATCGATGCCGGTTACGGTCATTTTGCTTTTGCTTCGGCGCTTGAAAAACGCGCGCTAGCCCCCACGTAGCGGTAGGCAAGGGTTCGGTCGCTTGCCAGCACGTGCCGAGGTTCTTAGAATCACTCTTTTGATCATTTAACGCTTTCCAACAGAACGCCCTAGTCGGTAGAGGACTATTCATGCAAGTTTCCGTCGAAACGACCTCCCAGATCGAACGCCGTGTCACAGTTCAGGTGCCGGCGGAGGAGGTCGACCAGGCCGTCGCGGCCCGCCTCAAGGATACCGCCAAGAACATTCGCCTCAACGGGTTTCGTCAAGGCAGGGTACCCATGGAAGTGGTGCGTCAGCGTTATGGTCGCGACGTTCGCAACGAGGTGGTGGGCGAACTGATGCGTGAGCGTTACGTTCAGGCCATTACCCAGGAAAGCCTCAATCCGGCGGGTTATCCCGAGATCGAGCCTACCGTCAACGAGAGCGGCAAGGATCTCGAATTCGTGGCTACGCTTGAGATCTATCCGGAGATTCAGGTCAACGGTATCGAAGGTGCCGAAATCGAGCGTCCGGTCGTAGACGTGACTGATGCCGATGTCGAGGAGATGATCGAGACGCTGCGCAAGCAGAACGCGTCGTGGGAAGCCGTCGATCGTCCTGCCGAGCAAGGGGACCAGGTCACCATCGATTTCCAGGGTTTCCTTGGAAGCGAACCTTTCGAGGGCGGCCAGGCCGAAAACCACGACCTGGTATTGGGCTCTGGCAATTTCATTCCGGGCTTCGAAGATCAGCTTGTCGGCGAAAAGCCGGGTGAAGAGACCGAGATCAAGGTGACCTTCCCCGAGGATTACCAGGCCGAGCAGCTGGCTGGCCAGGAGGCGACCTTCAAGGTCAAGGTGCACAAGGTCAGCGCTCAGAAGCTGGCGGACCTCGACGAGGAATTCATTCAGCGCTTTGGTGTCGAAAACGGCGACCAGGAAGCCTTCCGCGCTGAGGTAAAGAAGAACATGCAGCGCGAAGCCAAGCAGGCTGTGGATAATCGCGTCAAGCAGCAGGCCCTCGAGGCATTGAAGAATGCCAATGATGTCGCAGTGCCTCAGGCGCTGGTCCAGCAGGAAGTCGACGGTCTCAAGCGTCAGGCTGCACAGCAATTCGGTCTGGGCGAGGATTTCGATGTTTCTCAGCTTCCCGATGAGCTCTTCACCGAGCAGGGCAAGAGCCGAGTTCAAGTGGGCCTGCTTTTGGCCGAGCTGATCAAGGCCAACGAGATGGATGCCAGCGATGATGAGATCAAGGCCAAGGTCGAAGAGCTTGCTCAGCAGTACCAGGAGCCCCAGCAAGTCATCGACTATTATCTGAGCAACGATCAGCTCAAGAGCCAGGTCAAGTCTGCGATCCTGGAAGAGAAGGCGGTGGATGCGCTACTGGCTCAGGCGACGGTCAAGGATGTCGAAATGAGCTATCAGGAAGCCCTGCAGGCGGCTCAGCAGCAGGCCGAGGGTGACGAGGAAGACGCCGAAGCGAACGTGGAAGACGACGCCAAGGCTTGAATAACCCATGAAACATGAGCCTGTCCCCGGTTAAGCCGGGGCAGGCGATATGCTTCAATGGACGATATGCTTCATGGATAGTGAATTGCAGGTCCGCGTCGATGGGGGCGCGGCTTAAGTCATCGGATGTAAGGACGCCAAACAGATGGGCAACGAGTTCGATATTCAAAATGCCGGCGGCCTGGTGCCGATGGTTGTCGAGCAGAGCGCTCGAGGTGAGCGAGCCTATGACATCTACTCGCGGCTGCTCAAGGAGCGCGTAATCTTCCTGGTGGGGCCGGTGGAAGATTATATGGCCAACCTGGTCGTCGCGCAGTTGCTGTTTCTGGAATCCGAAAATCCGGACAAGGATATCCACCTCTATATCAATTCTCCCGGTGGGTCGGTCACGGCGGGCATGTCGATCTACGACACCATGCAGTTCATCAAGCCGGACGTGTCGACCGTCTGCATCGGTCAGGCTGCCAGCATGGGCGCTCTGCTGTTGGCTGGCGGTGCTGCCGGGAAGCGCTTCTGCCTCCCCAATTCGCGGATGATGATTCACCAGCCGCTGGGTGGGTATCAGGGGCAAGCATCGGATATCGAGATCCATACCAAGGAAATCCTCAATATCCGTCACAAATTGAACCGGATTCTGGCCGATCATACTGGCCAGGACATCGAGACGATCGCCCGTGATACCGACCGTGACAACTTCATGGACGGGGAGCAGGCGACGAAATACGGCCTGATCGATGCCATGCTGGATAAGCGTCCGGCGACCTGATAGCGTGATTTTCAGACGTATCGGAGACAGGCAATTCTCGGCGGCGAGGGCCGCCATCCGTTAAGAGGTACGCGAATGGCCGACGGCAAAGGCAAAGACGAAGGTGGCAAGCTGCTGTACTGCTCGTTCTGTGGCAAGAATCAGAACGAAGTGCGGAAGCTGATAGCCGGCCCGTCTGTTTATATCTGCGACGAGTGTGTCGACCTGTGCAATGACATCATTCGCGAAGAAGTCCTCGAGGCCGACGCAGACGGCGATGAAGATCGCCTGCCGGCTCCGCGTGAGATTCGTCACACTCTCGATGACTATGTGATCGGGCAGGACCGCGCCAAGATGGTATTGTCGGTGGCTGTTTACAACCACTACAAGCGCCTGCGCGCCGAAGTGAAATCCGACGACGTGGAGCTTGGCAAATCCAATATCCTGCTCATCGGTCCAACCGGTAGTGGCAAGACGTTGCTGGCCGAAACCCTGGCGCGGCTCTTGAACGTTCCCTTTACCATCGCCGATGCAACCACGCTGACTGAAGCGGGTTACGTGGGCGAGGATGTCGAGAACATCATTCAGAAGCTGCTCCAGAAGTGCGACTACGATGTCGAGAAAGCGCAGAAGGGAATTGTCTACATCGATGAAATCGACAAGATCTCTCGTAAATCCGACAATCCGTCCATCACGCGTGACGTCTCTGGCGAAGGTGTTCAGCAGGCCCTGCTCAAGCTGATCGAGGGCACTACTGCCTCGGTCCCGCCCCAGGGTGGACGCAAGCATCCACAGCAGGAATTCCTGCAGGTCGATACCGGCAACATCCTGTTCATTGTCGGCGGGGCGTTCGCTGGGCTCGACAAGGTGATACGCGATCGCGCAGAGAAGGGTGGCATCGGTTTCAATGCCACGGTCAAGAGCAAGGATGAGAACAAGGGTGTCGGTAGCGTCCTGGCGGATGTCGAGCCGGAAGACCTGGTCAAGTTCGGCCTTATCCCTGAGTTCGTGGGTCGTCTGCCGGTCATCGCCACGTTGACGGAACTCTCGGAAGATGCGCTTATCCAGATCCTGACCGAGCCGAAGAACTCGCTCGTGAAGCAGTATGCCAAGCTCTTCGAGATGGAAGGTGTCGAGCTCGATTTCCGCGAGGATGCCTTGCGTGCGGTTGCCGCCAAGGCAATGGCGCGCAAGACGGGGGCGCGGGGATTGAGGTCTATTCTCGAGTCGGTGTTGCTCGACACGATGTACGAGATTCCCTCTCTGGAAGGTGTCAGCAAGGTAGTCATCGATGAGTCGGTCATCGCCGGCGAAAGTGAGCCGCTGTTGATCTATTCCCAGCAGGATGAGGGCAAGGTGGCCGGTAAGGACGGTTAACCGTCATTCTAGCCATCAGGGGCCGCCCAGCGGCCCCTTTTCAATCCGGCCAGCCATGGGCGCCAAGGGCTCGTCAGCCTTGCAAATCCATTAGCCTGCCCCCATCACCTGAGTAAATCCCGATTTGTTGAGGAACGTCTGCGATGCAGCAGAACGCTGATCAGACCCAGAGTCTGCCCCTTTTGCCCCTGCGCGATGTGGTTGTCTATCCGCAGATGGTCATTCCGCTGTTCGTCGGGCGTGAAAAATCGATCCAGGCCCTTGAAGCGGCCATGGAGGCGGATAAGCGTGTCCTTTTGGTAGCCCAACGCGAGGCTGGACAAGACGATCCCGATAGCACCGATCTGTTTGGCGTAGGTACCGTCGCCGAAATCATGCAGTTGCTGAAATTGCCCGATGGCACCGTCAAGGTGTTGATAGAAGGCACCTCGCGAGCCGATGTCGGCAAGATCACCGTGGTTGATGATACCTACAGTCGCGCTGAAGTGACCCTGCGTGAAAGCGAGCCCTTGACCGAGCGTGAGCGCGAGTCGCTGGTGCGCGTGCTTCTCAATCAGTTTGAGCAGTACGTCAAGCTATCCAAGAAAGTACCCAACGAGGTATTGAGCTCACTCCAGGGGATCGAAGATCCCAGCCGGCTGGTCGATACCATCTGCGCTCACCTTTCTTTGAAGATCGGTGACAAGCAACAGTTGCTCGAAATGGACCGCGTACGTGATCGCATCGAGCACTTGATGGCTTTGATCGAATCCGAGATCGACCTGCTGCAGGTCGAAAAGCGTATTCGCTCACGCGTCAAGGATCAGATGGAGAAATCCCAGCGCGAGTACTATCTCAACGAGCAGATGAAAGCCATCCAGAAAGAGATGGGCGAGCTTGAGAATGTACCGAACGAAGCTGAGAAGTACGAGAAGGCCATCAAGGATTCCGGCATGCCCAAGGAGGCTGCTGACAAGGCGCATCAGGAGCTGGGCAAGCTGAAGATGATGTCTCCGACCTCAGCGGAAGCCACGGTGGTTCGCTCATACCTGGATTGGCTGGTGTCGGTTCCCTGGAAAAAGCGGACTCGGGTCAAGCATGATCTGAAGCATGCCGCGGAAGTGCTGGACGAGGACCATTACGGGTTGGAGGAAGTCAAGGAGCGTATCCTTGAGTATCTCGCCGTCCAGAAGCGTGTCAAAAAGCTCAAGGGGCCAGTGCTTTGCCTGGTGGGGCCGCCTGGGGTAGGCAAGACCTCGCTGGGGCAATCGATAGCACGGGCGACCAATCGCAAGTATGTGCGCCTGGCCCTCGGTGGGGTGCGCGACGAATCGGAAATACGTGGTCATCGGCGCACCTATATCGGCTCTCTGCCTGGCAAGCTGATACAGCGCATGAGCAAGGCCGGGGTCAAGAATCCGCTGTTCCTGCTCGATGAAGTCGACAAGATCGGGATGGACCACCGGGGCGATCCTGCTTCGGCCCTACTTGAAGTCCTTGATCCCGAGCAGAATGACAAGTTCAGCGATCACTACCTGGAACTGGATTACGACCTCTCGGAAACCATGTTCATCTGTACCGCCAATTCGATGAACATTCCGGGCCCCTTGCTGGACCGTATGGAAATCATACGTCTGCCGGGGTACACGGAAGACGAGAAATTGGCGATTGCCCGGCGTTATCTCGTTGTCAAGCAACTCGAAGCCAACGGCTTCAAGGAAGACGAGCTGTCGTTTTCCGATGAGGCTCTGCTTGAATTGATTCGCTACTATACTCGTGAAGCAGGCGTCAGGGAGCTCGAGCGCCAGATCGCCAAGGTGTGTCGCAAGGTGCTTCGTGAGCGTCTCGAGGCAGAGAGCAAGACGGCGGCCCAGGCGTCCCGTACGCTGGCGGCCGAAGATATCGAAGCCTACGCGGGCGTTCGCCGCTACAGCTATGGTCTAGCCGACCAGGACGATCAAGTGGGTCGTGTGACGGGCCTGGCCTGGACTTCCGTGGGCGGCGAACTGCTCAATATCGAATCCGTGGTAACGCCTGGCAAGGGACGCATTAACAAGACGGGCTCTCTGGGCGATGTCATGAAAGAATCCGTCAGTGCGGCGCATACCGTCGTGCGGGCTCGAGCCGGAGAGCTAGGTATCGACCCCGAGCGCTTCGAAAAACAGGATCTGCATATTCACGTACCTGAAGGGGCGACGCCAAAGGATGGGCCGAGTGCGGGTATTGCCATGGTTACCGCCATGGTATCCGCCTATACCGAGCGGGCGGTACGCTGCGACATCGCCATGACCGGCGAGGTGAACCTGCGCGGTGAAGTGATGCCGATTGGCGGCCTCAAGGAGAAATTGCTGGCCGCACGGCGCGGTGGTATAAAGACGGTGCTTATTCCCGAGGAGAACCGCCGGGATCTCAAAGAAGTTCCGGATAATATAAAGGATGCCTTGGACATCAGGCCCGTCCGCTGGATTGATGAAGTTCTGAGCGTGGCACTGGTTGCAAAGCCGGAGGGGGAGAGTGATGATACTCGCACTGAAGATCCAGCAACTTCACGTTCAATGATCAGTACACATTGAGTGAAATAGCCCACCATGATCGTCGCTAAAGCCCGGCATGGTGGGCGTTGGTGCTAAAGGTTGCTTGACAGGCGTTTTACCGCATTGCTATAAATTGCGCTTTGCTATGAACGCGTAAGCCACCCGATTTAGCGCCGATTCAAAGCCAAATTCCGTAAAAGTCAAGGGGTGAAGTGTGAACAAGTCCGAGCTGGTTGAAGCCATTGCTGCGTCTGCCGATATTCCCAAGGCGGCCGCAAGCCGTGCACTCGATGCCATGATCGAGGGTGTTACCGAGAGCCTGAAGAAGGGTGACTCCGTGTCATTGGTCGGCTTTGGTACCTTCACCGTCAAGGAGCGTGCAGCTCGCACGGGTCGTAACCCACAGACCGGCAAGCCGATCGAGATCAGTGCGGCCAAGGTTCCCAGTTTCAAAGCGGGCAAGGCGCTCAAGGATTCGGTCAACTAATACGGGTCCGGTGCGGACTGCTGAACCACATCAGTACCGATTCTTAAAGTAGGCGCATCGCGAGTCGCGATGCGCCTTTTTAGTTTCATGTTCCCGACATGAGTTGTTTGGCGTTGGAACCGCCGTGCCGGGTATACTATTGCCGCGTTAACGAGCCAATAAATCAGCCGAGGGCAGCATGCTGCAGGATATTCGGGATCGTTCCAGGAGTTGGGGCGCCAAGATAATCATCGGGGCCGTTGTGCTCACCATGGCCCTGTTCGGGGCGGATGCGCTGATAGGGCTATTCACCAGCAGTGCCGATGATATCGCTAAGGTCAATGGTGAATCGATCACCCGGCAGCAAGTCGAGCGTGAGGTCCAGCGTGCGATCCGTAGTGGTCAGGTGCCTCCCGACCAGGAGCGGGCTTTGCGAGGCCAAGTGCTGGATGAAGTGATCACCACGACACTGCTTGATCAGTATGCGCAGGAGGGCGGTCTGTACCTGTCCGAAGCGCAAATCGACCAAGCCATCGTCTCACTTTCACAATTCCAGGATCAGGACGGTCGTTTCTCACAGGAGATTTTTCGGAATCGGCTGGCCAGCGCTGGCTACACTCCGTTGTCTTTCCGCGAGGCACTGCGCGTCGATATGCAGCGGCAACAGCTGCAGCAGGGCCTGGCATTCAGCGATTTTACGCTTCCCTCTGAGCGAGAACGCCTGGGCGAACTGCAGCGCCAAACCCGCACCTTTCGTTATCATATGTTGACTCCTGCGGATCTCGATAACCCCGTCGAGGTCAGCGAAGAGGAACTGCAAGCTTACTACGAGGCCCATCGTGACGAATACCAGCGTCCCGAGCAGGTACGCCTGAACTATGTGATCGTGGATCGGCTGCAAATGGCTGAGGACGTCGAGGTCGATGAGCAGGCGTTGCGCGAAGCGTATGAGCGCCGTGCTCAGGATGCCGAGCGTCGTGTCTCGCACATCATGGTGACCTTCGGTGACGACCGGAGTCGTGAAGAAGCGCAAGCTCGTCTGGACGAAGCGCGCGAACGTCTCGAATCCGGTGCCGAATTTGGCGAGGTGGCCGCAGAATTCTCGAATGACAGCTCCACTGCCGAATCGGGCGGCGATCTCGGCATCATCAGCCGTGGCTTCTTCGGGGACGCATTCGAAGAGGCGGCATTCAACCTCTCGGAAGGTGAAGTCTCCTCGATCGTCGAGACGGACAATGGCTTGCATCTCATCAAGGTGACCGAGATACAGTTGCCGGCTTTCGACGAAATGCGTAGTGAGTTGCGCGAGGAGGCCGCCTTGGCCACCGTCAGCGATGATTTCAATCAACGCGTTCAGCGGCTGATCGACGAAAGCTATGCAGCGGACGACCTGGAAAGTGTGGCCGATGACCTGGGGCTAGAGCTGCACCAGAGTGATTGGGTTTCTCGCGAGGGAGGCCAGGGTGTGCTTTCCGAGCCTGGCGTCATGAGCGAAGCCTTCGACAGTGATGTGCTCGAGGACGGCTTCAACAGCGATGTCATCGAGCTCGACGAGGACCGTCGTATGGTGTTACGGGTCGCCGAGCATCGTGATGCGACTACGTTGCCCCTCGATGAGGTTCGTGAGCAGGTAACAGACGCCGTTCGGGCCGAGAAGCAGCGTGAGGCCTTGTTGGCCCTGGCGCGAGAACGTGCTGCTTCGCTGGATGACGGTGAGGACCTCGACCTCGATTGGCAGCGTGCAGAAGAAGTTTCACGTCAATCGGAAGGAAGCATTCCCGGCCCCGTCCGTGAAGCAGCCTTCAAATTGCCGCACCCGGAAGACGCAAGCCCGGTTTACGGTCATGCCGAAGGTAACGAGCGTATTTATCTGATTGCGCTTGAAGCCGTTCAACCGGGTTCCCCAGATGAAGAAATGGAGCGTTTCGTTGCCCAGATGGCCGAGCGGCTTCGTGCTCAGATGGCCATTCAAGGCTTGCTCGAGACCCTGCGGCAGGAAGCAGATATCGAACGGCTCTGATTGAAGCAAGGCATGGCTGCGGCCATGCCTTTTTTTAGCCATATAGTGTTATAACATAACATCGAGGGTTGCCGTGTCTACCTCGCGTCGTGTTACCTCCATTCCGGTTCATGTCGTGACCGGCTTCCTTGGAAGCGGCAAAAGTACGCTTATCCGGGAGTTGATCGCGCAGAAGCCGCCCCACGAGCGGTGGGCCGTGGTCATCAACGAATTTGGCCAGATAGGGATCGATCAGGCGCTTTACGAGGACCGGGAGGATGTCATCGTCAAGGGTTTGCCGGGCGGTTGCCTGTGTTGCCAACTGGCTTTCGTTCTCCAAGCGTCGCTCGTCAATCTTATTCATCGCCATCAACCGGACCGCCTGCTGATAGAGCCGTCGGGACTGGGCCATCCCGCAGGGCTTCTCGAGATGCTTCGGGGGAATGCCTTTAGTCATGTACTGGAACTGCAGACGGTGGTGACACTGCTCGATCCGAGGCGCATGGATGATGACAGGGCACTGGCGTCAGCAACATTCACCGATCAGCTCGTTATGGCAGAGGGCATCGTGCTGACGATGCTCGACAAGGCAACGCCCGGGCAATTGGCGAAAACCCACGGCTATCTTGGCGAGCTATGGCCTCGCAAGCGTTGGATTGCCGAAGCCGATCATGGTCAGCTGCCGCTGGAGCAGCTGATCGAAGCAGGTGAACGTGCATCGGCGACCGTGCCCATGGCGACGTCGCCTCATGCCCATATTGCGCCTGCTACCGTTGAGCTCGATACGTTTCGCTATCGAGAGCCACAGCCAGGCAAGCCACACTTTGCGGAAGGTGAGTCGCTCGGACATGTCAGTGTCGGGTGGCGCTGGCATGCCGATGATCGCTTTGGGCTGGATCGCCTGACGGCTTTTTTGGATAGTTTGCCCAGAGGTCTGCGCGTCAAGGCGATTGTGCATACCGATGCGGGATGGAAGTTCTATAGCAAGGCGCCCGGCGTGGCCACGCTGAGTGATTCGGCCTGGCGGCGTGATTCACGGTTGGAAATCATCGGCGAGGCCGGTCTTGTCCCTGGAGCCAGCGAGATCGAGACGACCCTGCTTGAGACGTTGCTGACGGATTAGTTAGGAAGCCTCGTTCACCGGAGGCAGGGCAAACTGTCTGAGTTCAAGCGGTCCGTGGGCCTCGGCACGCACTTCCCAGCCATGGTCGGGCTGCCAGTCGCCAAGTACGATGCGTGTAGCAGGGGCACCGTTCACGGTCAGTTCATGTTCCGCAGGACGGTGGGTATGGCCATGGATCAATGTCGTCACATCGTGTGCTTCCATCACACGTTCGACCTCCTCCTGAGTGACATCCATGATGTCGCTGGCTTTGGTCGAGGTCGCTTCACCCGATTGAAGCCTCAGGCTTCTTGCGAGCTCGATACGTTGGTCGATGGGCATCGCCAGGATCTGGCTCTGCCATTGCGGATCCCGAGATTGCTGCCTGAATGCCTGATAGGCGACATCGCGCGTACATAGCGTATCGCCATGCATGAGCAGGGTGCGCTTATCACCTAACGTCACCACCACGGAGTCGTTGAGTAGCGTCATGCCGGCTTCACGGGCAAACCGTTCGCCGAGCAGGAAGTCGCGATTGCCATGCATGAAGTAGACCGCGGTTCCGCTATCACTGAGTCGGCGCAGGCCCTCTGCCGCCTGGCCAGCAATAGGGGCCAGGCCTGGGTGGTCGAGCACGTCATCACCAATCCAGGCATCGAAGATATCGCCCAGCAAGTAGAGGGCATCAGCGCCCTTCGCCTGCTCGAGGTAGGCTAGAAACCCCTGGGCAATTTCTGGGGTCTGGGTATCGAGATGAAGATCGGAAATCAGCAGTGTGGTCATGGGCACTTGGCTCGGCTATCGATACGACATGCGATGCAAACACGCCCGCATCAGCGGGCGTGATCGGTCCAGGTAAACGTGAGGTCAGCTATCGGCGCCATCCTTGACGTAGGCGCGCTGGATAACAACGTCTTCCGCTGGAACATCGGCATGCATGCCGCGACGGGTCGTCGGAACGTCCTTGATCTTCTCGACCACGTCCATTCCCTCTACCACCTTGCCGAATACGCAGTAACCCCAGCCTTGCAGGTTCTTGCCGCTATGATTGAGGAACTCGTTGTCGGCGACGTTGATGAAGAACTGAGCGGTAGCAGAGTGGGGATCCTGGGTGCGTGCCATGGCCAGGGTGCCGGTCTTGTTCTTCAAACCGTTATCGGCTTCATTCTCGATGGGATCACGGGTCGGCTTCTGATCGAAATTGGTGTCGAAACCACCGCCTTGCACCATGAAGCCATTGATAACGCGGTGAAATAGGGTGTCGTCATAGTGACCTTCGGTCACGTATTGCTGGAAATTCTCGGCTGTCTTCGGCGCATTGTCGAAATCAAGCTCGACATGAATGTCACCAAAATTGGTCTGCAGAACGATCATAGGACTTTCCCGAACGCTGTGGGTGGGTGCGCCTTGGCGTAGCGCGACTGCGTCACGCTATAATAGCGGTTTTGCATCGGCACGCGAAGCCGCAGCGAGCTGCGTGTCGATCCTTGCGAGCAACCAGAGGTTCCCAGACGCCCCATGAGCAATGAGAGCACCAGCGCCCCGAACTTCATTCGCAATCAGATTCGTGATGAAGTCGAAGCGGGCCGGGTCGACACCGTCGTCACACGTTTCCCCCCGGAACCCAACGGTTTCCTGCATATCGGCCATGCCAAATCGATCTGCCTCAACTTCGGCGTGGCCGAGCAATTTGATGGTGCCTGTCATCTGCGCTTCGATGATACCAATCCGGCCAAGGAAGAGCAGGCTTACATCGATGCCATCAAGGAGGATGTCAGCTGGCTAGGATTCCAATGGTCGGGCGGGGTGCGCTATGCCTCCGATTATTTCGACCAGCTCTATGCCTGGGCCCAGCATCTCGTGCGCGAGGACAAGGCATATGTCGACGATCTCTCCCCGGATGAGATCCGTGAGTATCGAGGCACCCTGACCGAACCGGGACGCCCGAGCCCCTATCGCGACCGTTCCGCTGACGAGAATCTCGATCTGCTCGAGCGTATGCGTGCCGGCGAATTTGCCGAGGGCGAGAAGGTACTGCGCGCCAAGATCGACATGGCCTCGCCCAATATCAATCTGCGCGACCCGATTCTGTATCGCATTCGGCATGCCCGGCATCATCAGACGGGTGACAAGTGGAAGATCTATCCATCGTATGATTTCGCCCATGGCCAATCGGATGCCATCGAGGGTGTCACGCACTCCCTCTGTACGCTGGAATTCGAGGACCATCGTCCGCTTTACGAGTGGTTCATCGAGAATTTGCCGGTCCCCAGCACCCCGCGGCAGATCGAATTCGCTCGGCTCAATCTCAACTACACGTTGACCTCCAAGCGTAAGCTGAAACTGCTGGTCGAGGAGGAGATCGTCGATGGATGGGACGATCCACGCCTGCCGACCATTTCCGGGATGCGGCGTCGCGGGTACACGCCGACGTCGATCCGCAAGTTCTGCGAGATGATTGGCGTGACCCGGGCAGATGGCGGCCTGGTCGATATCGCCATGCTCTATCACGCCATTCGCACCGACCTGGAGGACAACGCTCCGAGAGCCATGTGCGTGCTCAATCCTCTGAAGGTCGTACTCACCAACGTTGAGGCGTCGCATGAAGAGGTGTACGAGGTGCCCGGTCACCCCGCCCGCGATGATATGGAAACACGCCGTCTTCCCTTCACGCGTGAGCTGTGGATCGACCGCGACGACTTCATGGAGGAACCGCCCAAGAAATTCTTCCGCCTTGCCCCGGGCCAGGAAGTGCGGCTGCGCAACTCTTACGTGATTCGTTGCGACGAGGTAATCAAGGATGACGCTGGCGAGGTTGCCGAACTGCGCTGCTCGGTGGACTTCGACACGCTGGGCAAGAACCCCGAAGGGCGTAAGGTAAAGGGCGTTATTCATTGGGTGAGTGCGGCCCATGGAGTGCCTGTCGAGGTGCGCCTGTATGACAACCTGTTTACCGTCGAGCAGCCCGACAAGGATCGCGACGCCGATTTCCTCGAGCATCTCAACCATGAATCCCTGGTGACGGTTCAAGGCATCGGTGAGCCGAGCCTGGCCACGGCCAAGCCGGAAGAGCGCTTCCAGTTCGAGCGGGTCGGTTATTTCTGTGCCGACCGCCATGCCAGCCGCGAAGGGCGTCTGGTCTTCAACCGTACCGTGGGCCTCAAGGACAGTTGGGCGAAGATTCAGAAGAAGGGCTGACATGCAGATCTACAATACGCTGACGCGGCGCAAGGAAGAGTTCGTCCCTCTGGAGCCTGGCAAGGTCCGCATGTACGTATGCGGCATGACCGTTTACGATTATTGCCACCTGGGCCATGCCCGGGTGATGGTCGCATTCGATGTCATCACCCGCTACCTTCGAGCACGGGGCTATGATGTCACCTACATACGCAACATCACCGATATCGATGACAAGATCCTCAAGCGTGCGGAGGAGAATGGCGAAACCATCAGCCGTTTGACCGAACGCATGATCGATGCCATGCACGCCGACGAGGCACGTCTGTTCGTGAAACGGCCGGATCACGAACCCCGAGCCACGGGACACGTGGCGGAAATCGTCGCCATGATCGAAACCTTGATCGCGAAGGGCTTTGCTTACAGTGCTGAGAATGGCGATGTCTATTATCGCGTACGCAAGTTCTCTGACTACGGAAAGCTGAACAATCGCGATCCCGACGAGATGCGTTCCGGAGCCCGCGTCGAGGTCGACGAGCACAAGGAAGACCCGCTGGACTTCGTGTTGTGGAAGGCGGCCAAGCCAGGAGAAGCCAGTTGGCCCTCACCCTGGGGAGAGGGGCGCCCCGGATGGCATATCGAATGCTCGGCCATGTCGACTTGCTGTCTGGGCGAGACCTTCGATATTCATGGTGGCGGCCCCGATCTGACATTCCCCCACCACGAGAACGAAATTGCCCAGAGCGAGGCGGCCACCGGCAAGCGTTACGTGAATACCTGGATGCACGCCGGGGCGGTGCGGGTCAATCACGAGAAGATGTCCAAGTCGCTGGGCAATTTCTTCACGATCCGTGACGTCCTCGAGGTGCACGATCCTGAGGTGGTGCGCTACCTGCTCGTGGCGAGTCATTATCGTAGCCCGATTAATTATGCCCCCGATTCGTTGGGCGAATCGCGCAAGTCGCTCGAGCGATTCTACACCGCGCTCGAGGGTGTCGAGCCGAGCGCGGGCGATGTCGACCCGGTCTATGCAGAGCGTTTCATGACTGCCATGGATGACGACTTCAATACTCCCGTGGCGCTTGCCGCTTTGTTCGACCTGACTCGGGAGCTCAATCGAGCCCGTAAGGAAGCCCCGGAGCGTGCTCCCGCCATGGCTTTCGAACTCAAGCGCCTGGGCGAGTATCTTGGATTGTTCGGTCAGATGCCGTCGGCGTTCCTGCGTGGTAGCGGTGAGGCCTTACCCATGTCCGAATCCGAGATCGAGGAATGCATTGCGCAGCGTGCTGAGGCCAAGAAGTCTAAGGATTTCGCATCTGCCGATCGAATCCGTGACGAGCTCGAGGCTCAGGGCATCATTCTCAAGGATTCGCGCGAGGGCACGACCTGGGTCTTCGACCGGCCGCGTTGACGTGCGCACTGGCAGCGACACGTGACTTCCTTATACTGCTTATAGGGATGAATAAGCCAATCATGGAGTGGACTCGATGAGCAGAATGATGAAAGGAATGACCGCGGCTGTCTGGGGAACGGCGCTCACGCTGGGTGTCGCCCATGCTCAGGAGGTCGTCGTCTCGTCCAAGATCGATACGGAAGGAGCGGTCCTGGGCGAAATGATCATCCAAGTCCTCGAGTCGGATGGCATCCCCGTCGAAAACCGGCTTCAACTCGGTGCGACCAGCATCGTGCGCGAGGCGATTATCAATGGCGAGATCGATATCTATCCGGAATACACCGGCAATGGCGCCTTTTTCTTCGACCAGCAGGAGAGCGAGGTCTGGAAGGATGCGGAACAGGCCTACCAGGAGGTGAAGCAGCGCGATGCCGAAGCCAACGATCTGGTCTGGCTGACGCCTGCCGATGCCAACAATACCTGGGCGATGAGCGTGCGGCGTGACCTTGCCGAAGCAGAGGACCTCCAGACACTGGAGGACCTGGCGGAATACGTGAACGAGGGTGGCACGTTCAAGTTTGCGGCCAGCGCCGAATTCGCCGAATCCCCCTCGGCACTGCCGGCATTCGAGGAAGCCTATGGATTCGACCTCTCCTCGGATCAGTTGGTACTGCTCTCCGGCGGTAATACGGCGGCGACCATGCGTGCCGCCGCACAGCAGACCGACGGCGTCAATGGCGCGATGACCTACGGCACCGATGGCGGCATCCAGGCGCTGAATCTGGTCGTACTCGAGGATACGCTGGGCGTTCAGCCGGTCTACCAACCGGCACCGGTGGTCAGGCAGGAAATTCTCGATGCCTACCCGCAGATCGAGACGCTGCTCGAGCCGGTCTTCTCTTCGCTGGATCTCGAAACGCTACAGCGACTCAATGGCGAAGTGGCCGTTGGGGGTGCGGACCCCGGCCAGGTCGCAGCCGATTACATCGATTCGCTCGACCTCTGATCTTTGCGCACTGTGCGCCATCCAGGGATAAAGTCCGACTCCCCGGGCAGTAATCGCGTCATCATCGCGTTGATGGGACTATCACTGCTCGCCTTGCTTGGCCTCCCATTGGCTTCCAGCCAGCCCAACCGAATCGTCCCGGGGGAAGGGGTCTTCCTCTGGGAGATGGTGGGTTGGGTGGGGGCGCTCGGGATTGCCTTGCCATGGCTGGCTGCTGTCGGGCTGGCCGTCAGGCCGACTCGGGGGCGTTCATGGGCCGTACTTGGCTTCGTTGTGCTGATTCTGATCTCGGTTCCTTGGGGATTGGCCGCGTTCTGCCTTGCTTACGTCGATCTTGAGCAGCCTTACGCGCGGGGTGGCATCGGCGCTGGAACCTGGGTCGTGCTGTTCCTGACAGGTCTGTGTCTGGTGGAGCTGCGCTCCCGTCTGTCTCTTTCACGGCGTCACATCGTCTCGATTTTGGCGCTGACCCTGATCGCCTGGGCGACGGCACTGTCATCGGGATGGCTCGAGCCGCTTGCCTTGGTACGAGAATACGCGTCGCGAAGCGATCAATTCCTGGCTGCAGTGCTCTATCACCTGGCGCTAGTGGGGGCAGCGGTGGCGATCAGCTTGGTGATAGGCTTTTCGCTGGCCTTGGCGTTACGCCACAGTGAGCGTCTTCGAACGCCTGTCTTCGGGGTATTGAGCGTGATTCAAACCATCCCCAGTCTGGCCCTGTTCGGCTTGCTGCTGGCGCCCCTGGCCTGGCTATCCTCACGCTACGAATGGCTGTCCGATCTGGGTGTCCAGGGTATCGGCTGGGCTCCTGCGCTGATCGCCCTGGTGGGGTATAGCCTGCTACCCATGACGCGTAATGCCTATGTTGCTCTCGAAGGGGTCCCGGCTGTTGTCATTGAATCGGCTCGCGGCATGGGCATGGGGCCGGGGCACATCTTCTTTCAGGTCCGTTTACCGCTGGCCTTGCCGGTACTGCTCGAGGCCATCCGCATCACCACGATCCAGGCCATCGGCCTGGCTGCTGTTGCCGCATTGATCGGGGCGGGGGGGCTAGGCACGTTCATCTTCCAGGGGTTGGGCCAGTCCGCCATGGATCTCATCGTTCTCGGGGCGTTACCCATTCTGGTCATGGCGCTGATCGCCGATGCAGCTTTCAGTGCGTTGGCATCGCATTTCAGACAGGGAGGCCGTCCATGATCGAGCTACGAAACGTCACCAAGCGTTTTGGTGATGAGCGGGCCGTGAATGACTTCAGCCTGACCGTCGAGGATGGCGAATTCTGTGTCCTCGTCGGCACGTCGGGGTGCGGGAAGTCGACCACGCTGCGCATGATCAACCGGCTTATCGAACACAGCGATGGCCAGATTCTTATCGACCGCCAGCAGATTCGGTCCTTCAACCCCCAGGCACTTCGTCGTCGTATCGGCTATGCCATCCAGAGCACGGGGCTGTTTCCGCACTGGAGTGTCGCACGCAATATCGGCACCGTCCCCCGGCTGCTCAAATGGGACAAGCCACGCATCGAGGCCCGGGTGCGAGAATTGATGGAATTGCTGGGCCTGGATCACGACAATTTTGCCGAGCGCATGCCGTCGCAGCTATCCGGCGGGCAGGCGCAGCGTGTCGGTGTCGCGCGTGCCCTGGCCGCCGACCCCGATACGTTATTGATGGATGAACCCTTCGGTGCGCTCGACCCGATCACCCGGGTCAATCTGCAGGAGGAATTGCTCAGGCTTCAGTCGAGACTCAAGAAAACCATCGTCTTCGTGACTCACGACATGGATGAGGCGCTCAAGCTGGCCGATCGCATTGTGGTGATGGATGCGGGGCGTATCGTTCAGCAAGGCACGCCTTCGGACTTGCTAAGTGCACCAGCGAACGCGTTCGTCGAGTCGCTGTTGGGCGGGGCGGATCGAGGGCTCAAGCAGGCGGGGTTGATACGCGTCTCGAGTCGCATGCGAACCGATCTACCGGCCCCACAGGCTGTGGATCCGGCCACGGTTGCCGCTGACGATACGCTACGCGTAGCGCTCTCGTTGATGCTTTGGCATCGCTGCGACACGCTGACCGTGGTAGACCGGTCGAACACGCCAGTGGGCCAACTGTCCCTACGTGATTTGCTCCACTCGGGGTCGTCATGAGGCTCCAGGTGTCGCGCGTATCCAATAGTGCCCGACATGCCGCGGTCCCCCTCGGCTGGCTGCTGGTGCTGGGCCTGGCCATTGCCTGGCTGCCTGAGGCCGAGGCCTGGTTTCGCCAGGTCGCGCCTAACAGTCGCTCGGTCATCTATCAGCGTGATGGCTTTCTTGACTTGGTGCTTCAGCACTTACGCCTGGTCGGCGCGGCGTCGTTGGTGGCAGTCGTCGTTGGCGTCGGGGCATCGATTCTGGTCACGCGCCCGTTAGGACAGGATTTCCTGCCGCTGGTAGCCCAGCTTGCCTCGATGGGCCAGACGTTTCCTCCGGTCGCAGTGCTGGCACTCTCGGTGCCCATGCTGGGCTTCGGCACCCAACCGACCCTGCTGGCGCTGGTGCTGTATGGACTGTTGCCGATCGTGCGCAACACATTGGTAGGGCTGCAAGGGATTGATCCCACCGTGCTGGAAGCTGCCCGCGGCATGGGCATGTCGAACCGGCAGGTGCTTTGGCAGGTCGAGTTGCCTCTAGCCGCCAGGGTCATCCTGGCGGGCATTCGTACCTCAGTCACGATCAACATCGCGACCGCGGCCATCGGTTCGACGATCGGCGCCAAGACCCTGGGGGACCCCATCATTGCCGGCATCAGCAACGGCAATAATGCCTACATTCTCCAAGGGGCGATATTGATCGCCCTGTTGGCCCTCTTCATCGATAGCCTCTTCGAACGCCTCTCCCGTCTGTTCCAGTAATTCACATACCCGTTGCTTGCGACTAACGTCTGACGGCAAACACACCGTCTGCTCGTGTTCTTGAGCTAGATTTACGTTAACGTTAACTGGAGTCTGCCCGAGCACGATGCCAGTAGCGACCCTGCCCTCACGAGGGGCACGGCTTCTCCTCAGGCCATTACCTAGGAAGAGGACTATGACGACAACAATACCCGACGTGGTGCATGCCCCGTGTTTCACCGACGGCGCCGAATTCCGATTGCCGACATTCAAGATGCTGCAGCAGGACGGTACGCTCTTCGACGGTGCCAGTTCCCCGCCGTTGGATAAGGCGAAAGCCCTTCGCATCTATCAGGCCATGGTGTACACGCGCATTCTCGATGAGCGAATGTTGGCCGCCCAGCGGCAAGGGCGCTTGAGTTTCTACATGCAGTGCACCGGTGAAGAGGCCGCCGTCATCGGCAGTACCGCGGCGCTGGACGATCGGGACATGATCATGGCCCAGTACCGAGAGCAGGGCGCCTTGGCCTATCGGGGATTCACCACCGATGAGTTCATGAACCAACTGTTCGGCAATGAGTTGGATTACGGCAAGGGCCGCCAGATGCCGATCCACTATGGTTCTGCAGAGCTTCATTACATGACGATTTCTTCACCATTGGCCACCCAGATTCCGCAGGCGACCGGTTATGCCTACGGACAGAAACTGGCTGGACAAGGGTTGTGTACGATTACGTACTTCGGCGAAGGCGCGGCCTCCGAGGGCGACTTCCATGCGGCCTTGAACATGGCTGCCGTGCACAAGGTGCCGGTCATTTTCTTCTGCCGCAACAATGGCTATGCCATCTCGACACCGGCAATCGAGCAATATGCAGCCGATGGGGTGGCACCACGTGCCTACGGCTACAAGATGCAAGTCATCCGTGTCGACGGAAACGATATCCTGGCGGTTCACGAGGCGACCCTGGCGGCACGCAAAATGGCCGTCGAGGACAACTGTCCGGTATTGATCGAAGCCATGACCTATCGTCTGGCCGCGCATTCCTCGTCGGACGATCCTTCTGGTTACCGCAGCCGCAAGGAAGAGGAAGCCTGGCGCGAAAAGGATCCGATTCTACGTATGCAGCGCTGGTTGTTCGGTCAGGGTTGGTGGAGCGAAGAGGAAGAGAAGACCCTCCAGGAATCGCTTCGCCGTGAGGTGCTGGAAACCATGAAGCAGGCCCAGAAGCGGCCACCGCCTCCCCTGGAGAGTCTCGTCGAGGATGTCTATGACCAGGTATCACCGCAGTTGGCTGAGCAGCTAGCGCAGCTAAAGACGCATATCGGCAAATATCCCGAGGCCTATCCGCGCAGTGCGGGGCGACTGAAGGGAGGAGCATGACATGCCGACCATGAACATGCTGCAGGCCATCAACAATGCTCTGGACATCGCCATGCAGGCCGATGAACGCGTACTCTGCTTTGGCGAGGACGTTGGAATCTTCGGTGGCGTGTTTCGCGCTACCAGCAACCTGCAACAGAAGTACGGCAAGGCACGTTGCTTCAACACACCGCTGGTCGAGCAAGGGATCGTCGGCTTTGCCAATGGCCTCGCAGCCCAGGGTTCGGTGCCGGTGGCCGAGATTCAGTTCGCCGATTATATCTTTCCTGCCTTTGACCAGATCGTTAACGAGTCGGCCAAGTTCCGCTATCGCTCCGGTAGCCTGTTTGATGTCGGTGGGCTGACGATTCGCGCCCCCTATGGGGGTGGCATCTCAGGTGGGCTTTACCATTCGCAGTCCCCCGAAGCCTATTTCGCGCATACGCCAGGCTTGAAGGTGGTCGTGCCGCGCAACCCGCATCAGGCCAAGGGATTGCTGCTCGCGTCGATACGAGACCCTAACCCGGTACTGTTCTTCGAGCCCAAGCGGCTCTACCGCGCCTCCACCGGTGAGGTGCCCGAGAGCGATTACCAGTTACCGCTGGGCCAGGCCGAGGTCACGAAAGAGGGCAGCGATATCACGCTGTTGGGATGGGGTGCCCAGATGGACATGATCGACCAGGCCGTGGACATGGCCGAGAAAGAAGGTGTTTCCTGCGAGGTGATCGACCTGCGCACGATTCTGCCCTGGGATATCGAGACCGTGGCCGACTCGGTGCTCAAGACGGGACGATTGGTGGTGACCCATGAGGCGCCCCTGACCGGTGGCTTCGCTTCCGAGATTGCCGCGACGATTCAGGCGCGTTGCTTTCTCTATCTGGAAGCCCCGATCGCTCGGGTGACGGGGCTGGATACGCCGTTTCCGTTGACCCTGGAAAAAGAGTACATGCCCGATCACCTGAAGATTTTCGAGGCCATCAAGGCCAGCATCGACTACTGAACCGGTACGCGGACAGGAGAGAGAAATGAGTGATTTCATGCTGCCCGATATCGGCGAAGGTATCGTGGAGTGCGAATTGGTCAAGTGGCTGGTCGGTGAGGGGGATGCCATCGAAGAGGATCAGCCCGTCGTCGAAGTGATGACTGACAAGGCGCTGGTCGAGATTACCGCGCCCGAAGCGGGGCAAGTGACGCGCTTGTATTACGCCGAAGGCGAGAGTGCCAAGGTTCACTCCCCGTTGTTTGCCTATGAAACGGCCGATGCGCCACAGGAGCAATCAGCAGCATCCGACGAGGCCCAGCCCAGCGATAGATATGACGATGCTACACCGACCGCTTCACAGCCACCCTCGGCGTCGCCCGCCAGCCCGGCGGGGTCGACTGGCATGCCCCAGGCCGGGCGTATTCCCGCAAGCCCTGCCGTGCGGCGACTGGTTCGGGAGCATGGCCTGGCCCTGTCGGACGTGCCGGGGTCCGGCAGGGATGGGCGCGTCCTGAAGGAGGATGTGCTTGCCTACCTGGATAACGGTTCCGACCGCATGAAAGGCGCCAGCCAATCGGTCGAGACAGGGGGTATCCATCGGCGCGCGACGCTAGGTGAGACGACACGCATCGAACCGATTCGCGGTATGCAGGCGGCGATGGCACGCCACATGACCCACGCCGCATCGACGATTCCGCATTTCGTCTACGGGGATGAAATCGATGTCACCGAATTGATTGCGTTACGCGAGCGGCTCAAGCCCGATGCCGAGGCGCTGGGTAGTCGATTGACACTGATGCCGTTCATCATGAAAGCCATGGCCCTGGCAGTGGGGGACTATCCCGTCCTCAATAGCCGTATCAACGACGAAGTGACCGAGCTCCATTACCTGCCGGCCTGTAATATCGGCATGGCGGTCGATAGTCAGGCAGGCCTGATCGTTCCCAACGTCAAGGGAGTGGAGCGCCTCACGCTTCTGGAGATCGCCGCTGAAGTGGCGCGGCTTACCGAAGCGGCGCGGGAAGGCCGGGTCTCGAAAGCGGACCTTCAGGAAGGCACGATCAGTATTTCCAATATCGGTGCCCTGGGAGGAACCTATGCTGCGCCCATCATCAATGCCCCCGAGGTCGCTATCGTCGCGCTGGGGCGGGTCCAGCGCCTGCCGCGCTTCGATGATGAGGGCCAGGTCATCTCTCGGGCAATCATGACCGTGAGCTGGGCGGGCGATCATCGCGTGATCGATGGGGGGATCATCGCGCGCTTCTGCAATTGCTGGAAAGGTTATCTCGAATCGCCACAGACCATGCTCCTGCAGATGGGCTGATGGCAACCTGAAATGACCCAGACCGGTCTGCAGCAGTTTTACATTCCCGAAGAGCAGTCGATCTATCTGCTCAGCCACGACGATGCCAAGAAGCTCAGGGACTGGGTGGCACTATGCGCCACCCAGCTCGAGCAGCTTGGCTACCAGCACATCGCGTTGATCGGCAAGGGGGCCTATGGGTTCGTATTCTCGGGAACGACAGCCCATGGTGCCCAATACGTCTTCAAATTCACCCGTGTGACATTGCCCCAGCAGCTTCAAGACCGTCTCGAAGAAGAGGCGTTCATGCTCGATCAGATCGACCACCCGAGAGTGCCACGGCTGATCGCGTTCCAGCGTGTGCGAAACCAGTCGATCCTGGTCATGGAGCGCGCCCCAGGCATCAATCTTGAAGAGGTGTCGTTACGTGTCGGTCGGCTATCCCCCCGCTTGGTGGTGCGCATTGCTACCCAACTGGCGGATATTCTTCGTCATCTTCGCGCCCAGCCTAGCCCATCGGCACGGCCAGTCGTGCACGGGGACATCAAGCCCTCCAACCTGGTCTTCGATGCGGACCGTGAGACCATTGCCTTGATCGATTGGGGATCCTCGGTCTTCGCCCAGCTCGACGCCAAGGGGCAATTCCTCGATACCAATGTCATGGCGCTGATGTCGGACAACCTGCAGCAAACCAACGCACGGCTCGGCGACGTCTATTTCATTGGCGAAGAGCAGTTGAACGGGGCGCTATCGTCACCGCGCTTCGACGAACAGGGGGCAGCAGGTACGCTTTATGCCCTGGCCTCGGGCCAATCCTGTCGCTTTGGCCACCGGGCGATGCCGGCCACGTCGCTGGGGCTGCCGATGGAGTTCGCCCGGGTTCTCGATGGCATGCTGGATCCCGACCCCGACATGCGTCGACGCGCGGGCGACTACTTCTTGAAGGAAATGCCGCGCATGGGGCGCACGGTGATGATCGATCTTGCCGAGCCACCTGGGATGTCGTTGGTGCCGGTGTGGACACGGCCTGCACGGCGTGAGATCGATACGGTGGTATACAGCTCACGAAAGGCGTTCCTGCGAGAAGAGGGCGCACCGGATACCCTGAGTGAAGTGAACGATGTGCAACTGGATCGCTATTACAAGAACTTCATGCAGGGTATGGGGGAGACCGAGAAGGCCTTCCTGGCCGCGGTGAGCCGACTGGGTCGCTACCCGGTAGTGGGCGGGTTGGCGGTGCGCTGGGAAGCCGACGGTATCTATATCGATACGTCGCTGAGCCTGCACGATCCCTCACTCAAGGATGCCTTCGTAACGGCCGTCAACAATATGGTCAACCTGGCGCGTGCCATTTACCGCAAGGGGATCTTCAAGGGCTGTCTCTTCAATGCCCGGGATACGCTGCACATCGACCGAGCCGGACCGGATCGCCCCTTCGTTCTGTCCCCCACGATGCGTTTGCCCTATGAGGTCAGCTCGGTACCCGAAATCGAAGATCGCACCCGCATGCATTCCTATTTCGAGGATGGGCCGGATCCCGAGGAGTTCCTGGTACTTCCCGAGGAAATCATCACTGCGCTCGAGGCGCTCAACGGTATCCACCATACGGGCATGATCATCTTCGAGGCGTTGCCGACCCATCTGAAGATCCACAGCTACTACCGTCTGCTCGATCCTGAGCGGGAAGCCGCGTTCCGGGATCGGCTCAACGATATCCTGGCGGCGGTGGGGCTCATCGAAGGTTTAGGGGTGTCGGGCTTCATGAAAATGCCCTATAAGGATACCAAGAAATTCACTCATATCGAGCGTCTGCCCGAACGCTATTACCCCAAGAACCCCCGGTCGGAAACAGCCGACGGGGGGGCGGGGTAGGTGTCTCACAATGATGCCGCAGCACGTGCTGCCTGATCGTACAGACCGGACATGGCACGCAGCGCGCCGGCGATCTGATGCATGTCCTCTCTTCCGATACCCAGCGAAGCCAGCGAGTCCACCAGGCAGGCCTCGCGAATTTCCGCATAGCGCTGGCATACGCTGCGCCCCTCATCGGTGGTGCGAAAGAAGGTCTCCTTGCCGTTCTTTTCGCCGACCACCAGGCCCAGTTTGGCGAGTTTCTTCAAGGCGTAGGTCACCGTGTGGGTATCCTCGACATTGAGGACCAGGCAGATATCGGCCTGGCGCTTGGCGCGTTCGCGATGATTGACGCTATGTACGACCAGGATATCCAGAGCGCTCAATTCGGGAAACCCGCTGGCTGTCATGCAGCGAACCATCCAGCGATTGAAGGCGTGGCTTGAGATGATCAAACCGAACTCGAACTCCGAGAGCTCTTGAGCGTTGCGGGACAGGTGTTCCGAGGAAACGATCGGCCCGTGTCCCGTGGAGTAGCTTCGGGTGGGTATCTCTGTCGTCATCATCAGTTCCCCATGGACGCGGGCAGGTAGGTCACGATCTGCGGAAAGACGCTGATCAGGACGACGCCCAGCATCATCAAGAAGAAAAACGGCAGGGCGGCTCTGGCGATATACAGGATATTCTTCCCGGTCATGCCCTGCAAAACGAACAGATTGAAGCCGACCGGCGGCGTAATCTGTGACATCTCGACCACGATGACCAGAAAGATACCGAACCAGATCAGGTCGATGCCGGCCGCCTCGACCATGGGCAGCATGATCGAGGTGGTCAGCACGACGACCGAGATACCATCAAGGAAACAACCCAGCAGCACGAAGAACAGGGTCAAGGCTGCCAGCAGCATGAACGGCGACAAGTCCATGGAGGCTATCCATGCCGCGAGATCGCTGGGAATCCCGGTAAAGCCCATGGCGGCCGTCAGGAATGAAGCGCCGATCAGAATGAAGGCGATCATGGTCGAGGTCTTGACTGCGCCAAGCAGCGCATCACGGAAGATAGAGCCGTTCATGGCACCTTGCAGGCGAGCCAGCAGCAATGACAGCACGACACCGATCGCTGCAGCCTCGGTGGGTGACGCCAAGCCGGCGTAGATCGAACCGATGACGCCGACGATCAAGGCAAACATAGGGATCAATCGCTTCGAGCGCTTGAGCTTCTCGCCAAGGGTTGTGCTTTCGTCTGCGGCGGGTACCTTGTTGGGGTAGCGCCAGGACCACAGCATCAGATAGCCGGTGAACAACGCGATCAGCACGACCCCCGGGAGCACACCAGCGACGAATAGACGCGCGATGGAGAGATTGGTGGCCACCGCGTAGACGATGAGAATGATCGAGGGGGGAATCAGCAGGCCCAAGGTGGCCGAGCCGGCCAGGGTACCGATGACCAGCTTTTCATCGTAGCCCCGTCGGGTGAGCTCAGGGATCGACATCTTGCCCATGGTGGCACAGGTAGCCGCCGAGGACCCGGAGACAGCGGCGAAAAGGCCGCAACCGACCACATTGGTATGCAAGAGCCGGCCGGGGATCCGGGTCATCCAGGGAGAGAGGCCGGTAAACATGTCTTCGGCGAGTCGAGAGCGAAACAGGATCTCGCCCATCCAGATGAACATCGGGAGTGCAGTCAGATCCCAGCTGTAGCTGGCGCCCCAGACATCGGACGCCAACACATCGCCAGCAGGTATCGAGGTAAATTGGCTGATACCCAACCAACCGATCGCCAAAAGGGAAAAGGCCACCCAAACGCCGCTACCCAGCAGGACCAGCAGGGCGAGAGAAAGTAGCACTAACATTGTCAGCATGAGTGAGGCCTCGCGTTATTCTTGTGCGTTGTCGTCGATACGAAACGCGGACGGCCGGGTAACGGCAGTGATGAGGTAGGCGATCCAGGTTTCTACCAATGCCAGGCATAACAGCAGGATTCCGGCCAGCATCGCGCTTTGAGGAATCCATAACGGAATCTTGACCAGGCCATAGGAGGTTTCGTTGAAGGCGATGCTGTCCTGAACCAGCCAGATGACGTACCAGGCCAGGTAAAGGCACAGCGCCAGCGCAATGCCCACGCTCCATAATTCGACGAAGACCCGTATCCGCGCAGGTAATTGGCCTATCAGCAGGGTGACCCGGATGTGCCCTCCATTGACGAAGGTGTAGGCAAGGCCGAGGAAGCTGGCGCCCACCAGCAGGAAGCCGGCGATCTCAGCCAGGCCGGGGATGGCCAGGCCAATTCTGTCACCGCCGAGGGCGATGGAGAGTTTATCGACGATTCGCCCCAGAACCTGGGCGGTGATCATGCCGCAGATCAGGCATAGACACAGCGCCGCAAGATAGGCGCCAAGGTGATAAAGCGGACGGAGTCGGTAATGCATCGAGGTCACCACTGGGTGGGGCTGCCCCCGGGCTATTGCCGGGGGCGTGGCGCTTACTGGCGCAGTTCGCGGTAGGACTGGAGAATGCGCATGCCTTGTTCACCGGCGCGCTCGCCCCATTCCTGGGTCATGGTATCGCCGATCTGTTCCAGAGCCTCGGTGAGTTCCGGCGACGGCTCGGTGACTTCGATGCCGTTGTCACGCAGCGTTTGAAGGGCATCCTCGGTTTCCTGCTGGCTCATTTCCCAGCCACGTGCCTCGGCCGTCTCGGCTGCGTCGAGTACGGCTTGGCGCGTAGCTTCATCCAGTCGCGAGAAGGCCTTCTCGCTGACAATCACCATGTTCTTGGGAAGCCACAGCTGCGCATGGTTGAAGTGGCTTAGATAGTCCCAGGCCTGGGTGTCGGCGCCTGTGGCCGGCGAGGTCACCATTGCGTCGACGCGGCCGGTACTGAATGCCGTGGGAATATCGGGCACCTCGACCTGGGTGGGGACGGCACCCACCAGTTGCGCCAGTCGCTCGCTGGCGGTGTTGTAGGCGCGCATGTTGAGGTTGCGCAGATCGTCCGCCGACTCGACCGGCTGCTTGGTATAGATACCCTGCGGCGGCCAGGGTACCGCGAACAGCAAGCGCAATTGCTGCTCGGCGAGCTCTTCGGCGATGACGTCGCGAGAGGCTTCCCATAGCAGACGGGCGTTCTCGTAGTTATTGGCCAGATAGGGGACGGAATCCACTTCGAAGATGGGGTTCTCGTTGGCCAGGCGTGACATGATCAATTCACCGATCGGCACGATGCCACGACGCACGGAGTTCTTGATTTCGGCATGGCCGATCAGGGAGCCATTGGCATGCACTGTGATGTCCAGCTCGCCGTCGGTGCGTTCCCGGACGTCATCGGCGAATTCACGAATGTTGACCGTGTGAAAGGTGCGGTCGCCGTAAGGTGTCGGCATGTCCCACTGCGTCGCTGCCTGAGCGGCTGTCGATACACCCAGTACCGTCGCTAGACCTAGACCGGCGGCGGCCAGGCTGGCCAGGAAAGCATTTCGTGTGATCATTGACGATTCCTCTGAAACGGTTGTGTTGTTGTCATTGACGGCACCTGCCAGGCGACAGGTACCACAAACGGGCGCTTGCGACGATGCGAGGACACATCTTCACTGAGCATAGTCGCAGCGGCAGGCGCAAGGTTAGGCATCGTCTCTACGAAACGTCAACGCTATTAAGACTAATCGATAATGTTATGTAGACGATTTATCGATAAATTATATTAAATGTTTTCAAAGGGGGTCAGCATGGCACTGCTACTCAACGCGGACATGGGCGAAAGCCTGGGGCCTTGGGTCATGGGCCTGGACGAACAGGTCATGCCTTATGTGGACTTGGCCAACGTGGCGTGTGGCTTCCATGCCTCCGATCCCTCGACGATGCGTCGTACGGTGCGCCTGGCCAGGCAGAATGGCGTCACGGTCGGTGCTCACCCCGCCTATCCCGACCTGGTGGGATTCGGGCGCCGCTCCATGGCGTGCTCACCCGACGAGATAGAAGACATGGTGCTCTTCCAGGTCGGCGCGCTGTCTGCCATGTGCCATGCCGAAGGTGTGTCACTGGGTTATATCAAGCCGCATGGCGCGCTCTACAATGACATGATGCGCGACAGTGCAGTCCTGGCGGCGGTGATGCGTGCCGTCGCCAGCTTCGATGCGCGTCTACCATTGATGGTCATGGCGACCCGCGATCCAGGCCCCACGCGAGAACTCGCCGAGCGCGAGGGTGTCAGGCTGTGGTTCGAGGCCTTCGCCGACCGCGCCTACGATGGCGAAGGTCGCTTGGTGTCACGTCGTGAACCTGGCGCGGTACATCACGATGAGGCCACGATCGTGGATCAGGCGCGCCGGATTGCGCTGCGTGAGGCGCTGCACGCCAGTGATGGAAGTGAACTGGTGCTTGAGGCAGACACCCTCTGCGTGCATGGCGACAACCCTGAATCGGTGGCTGCCATCCAATCGATTCGCGAGACCCTGGCTCGCCTCGGGGCAACGCCATGACCGCGACCGCCCGTATGCCCCGTATCGAACAGGCCGGGATCGATGCCTGGCTGGTACGCCTTTTCTCCGATATCGATGAATCCAACATGCCTTGGTTGACGGCGCTGGTGCGTCGCTGCGAGGAGGACTTCGGTGCGGCGCTGATCGATCTGGTGCCGTCCTATACCACCGTACTGGTGCATTACGATCCGTTGATCCTGTCTGCAGGCGAGGCCCGAGCACGCCTTGTCGCGCTGCTCGAGACCCTATCGCCGGATAGCGGCGAAGCCGTGCAGGATATCAAGGAGCTTCCGGTGTGGTACGACCCCAGTGTCGGCCCCGAACTCGAGCGTCTGGAGCGACATACCGGCTGGGAGAGGGACAAGGTGATCGAGCTGCATTGCGAACATGTCTACCGTGTTTTCGCTCTGGGCTTCGCCCCGGGGTTCGCGTTCATGGGCAGTGTCGACGAACGACTTGCCCTGCCACGGCTTGAGACGCCGCGTCGACGCGTTCCACAGGGTAGCGTGGCCATTGCCGGGAGGCAGACGTCGGCCTATCCGACAATGTCTCCGGGGGGATGGAATCTTGTCGGACGAACCCCGGCCAAGCTGTTCGATCGGCAGCGTAAGGGGTTCAGCCTATTGCAAGTAGGCGATCAAGTGCGCTTCGTGAGTGTGACACGCCAGGAGTTTGAACGCTTGGGAGGCGAGGTGACGCCAGTGGAGGCCCGTTCATGACCGGCATCGTCGAAGGGGTGCGCGTCGAGCGTGCCGGACCGTTGGCACTGCTGCAAGATGCTGGCCGGTTCGGCGTGCGCCGCCTGGGCGTCACTCAGGGGGGACCCGTCGATATCCATAGCTGGGCGTGGGCCAACCGCTTGTTGGGAAATCGGTGGGGCGCAGCAGCACTCGAGATCAGTCTGGGAGGGCTGGAACTGGTCGCGTGCAAGACGCTGCGCCTGGCGCTATGTGGGGCGGATCTTGACGCGCGGCTCGACGGTAACGATTTGCCACGTTGGCGCGCGTTTACCGTCGAGCCTCACCAGCGCCTGACATTCGGAACCCCGCGTGATGGGGTGCGTGCCTACTTGGCAGTGGCAGGCGGCTTTCGTGCAGATCCCGTTTTGGGCAGCGTCGCCTGCGTTCCCCGGGAGGGGCTGGGCGGGCATGATGGTCTCGGCCATCCATTGAAAGCACAAGAGCGTCTGTTCGTTGATTCGCGCTCCCAGGACGAGGCAGATACTCGAAACACTCCGCAAGCGATCCCGCCCAGCGAAATGCCGCATTACGGTGAGCCGGCACAGCTGGCGCTGATTCCCGGCGCGCAGATCGCCGACTTCAGCGGCGCGAGCCTGTTCGATGCCTTCAATCGTTCGTGGCAGGTCGATGACCGAGCCGACCGCATGGGCGTTCGCTTGCTCGGGCCCAGGCTGGCATGCCGAATCAGTGCGCTGGTGTCCGAAGGCATTGGTTTGGGTGGGGTTCAGGTGCCTCCGGACGGGCAGCCTTTCGTCCTGCTAAACGACCGCCAGACCATCGGCGGGTATCCCCGGCTAGGGGCCCTGACACCGCTGGCGTGCGCTCGGCTCGCGCAGTGCATGCCGGGGCAGGAGGTCAGATTGATACCCAAGCCCCTGGCGGCTGCCCAGGACGAATATCGTCGCTTTAGGGCAGGGTTCGCCTGAACGCTCAGACCAACCCTTGGGTCTCGAGTACTTGGGTAATGATCGGAACGGGGGTCATCAGATGTTCGCGCATCATGGCGGAGGCTCGTTGCGAATCCCGGGCCAATACGACTTCGACCAGCGCGGTATGTTCCTGGCGCTTTCTCTCGAGGGCCTGGGCCGAGAAGACCGTTTCCCGCAACCAGAGGTGACGGTACCTCTCGGCCTGGTCGAAGAGGCCGTTGCGAAGCTGCATCAGGTGATGCGACCCGCAGCCGGCCACCATCGCAGTATGAAAAGCCTTGTGCCGCGTGTCCCATACATCCAGCATTTCATCGGCCGTCTCGACCTTCACCACCTTGGCAAGCGTGTGAGCCTTGGCCAGGATATCGGCTTCCCAGGCATCATCGCCGCGCTCGATGGCCAGCGCCAATAACATGGCTTCCAGCTGAGCGCGGGCATCATAAACGTCATGCAATTCATCGAGCGACATGCTTGCGACCCGGTAGCCGCGCTGGCTAACAGCCACGACGAGTCGTTCGGCCACCAGTTGCGACAAGGCCTCACGCAACGGGCCTACACCCAGCGAATAGCGGGCCTTCAAGCGACTCATGAGCAGCTTTTCGCCCGGCGGGAATACACCTCGAATGATGTCGGTCTTGAGCCAGGTATAGGCGCTTATGCCGAGGTTCTGTCGGGCAGGGGTGTCCATGGTTAACGGATCCTCGATTCGTCAGGAAGCGCAACGTGAGCCACACTGGCGAAACGATGCGAAACAATCTGATATTATGCAATAACGTCTACATTACCGACGAGGCGAGGCGCAAGTGTACGATTTCATAGTACTGGGAGGCGGCATCCTCGGCATGTCGACGGCAATGGAACTGGCCCGCACCTATCCGGATCGTCGGATGTTGCTCCTCGAGAAGGAGGAGGACCTGGCTCGGCACCAGAGCGGCCATAACAGCGGGGTGATCCATGCGGGGGTCTATTATGCCCCAGGTAGCCTCAAGGCCAAGTTCTGTACCGAGGGAAATCGCGCCACCAAGCAATTCTGCCAGGAGCACGGTATCCGCTACGACACGTGCGGCAAGCTCCTGGTTGCAACCAATGATCTTGAAATGGAACGCATGCGCGGCTTGTGGGAGCGAACCCAGGCCAACGGTCTGGAGCGGGAATGGTTGTGCGCTGAGGAATTGCGCGAGCGCGAGCCCAACATCACCGGGGTGGGCGCTATCTTCGTACCCTCGAGTGGCATCGTCGATTATGCAGCCATTGCACGGGCCATGGGCCAGGAGTTCGAGCGACTCGGGGGGGAGATCCTGCTCTCCTGTGAGGTATCGGGGGTCGAAGAGCGTCCTAATGAGGTCGTGGTCAAGACCGCGCGCGGCGAAATGAGCGCGCGTCACCTGGTCACCTGCGCGGGCTTGATGGCCGATCGTGTGGTGCGCATGCTCGGCAAGGACCCGGGCTTCACGATTTGCCCTTTTCGTGGCGAATACTATCAACTGGCTCCCGAGCACAACCGCATCGTCAATCACCTGATCTATCCGATTCCCGATCCCAGCATGCCCTTCCTGGGGGTGCACCTGACGCGAATGATCGATGGCAGCGTCACCGTGGGTCCCAACGCGGTGCTGGCACTCAAGCGAGAGGGGTATCGCAAGCGTGATGTTTCTCTGCCGGATACCGCAGCCCTGCTGACCCATCCCGGCGTGCTCAAGGTGCTCCAAAAGCATTGGCGGCCGGGTCTCAAGGAGATCCGTAATTCGATGTTCAAGGGGCGCTATCTCGATGAAGTGCGAAAGTATTGCCCTGGCCTGACTCTGGAAGACTTGAAAGCCTATCCCGCGGGGGTGCGTGCCCAGGCTGTCTCGCGTGAGGGACGTCTCGTCGACGATTTTCTGTTCGTGAATAGCCGCCGCACAGTCAACGTATGCAATGCCCCGTCGCCTGCGGCGACGTCGGCGATACCCATTGGCAAGCACATCGTTGCCAAGGTTCGCCAGCAGGTTGAGGGTTGATGGGTCAGTCGTCGCGGGGCGTCTTGAGTTCGCTCCAGGCTGAATAGGTGCTCAGGAAAACGCGTCCGGTCAGCTCGTCGAGCAGGTCGCTGTGCTTGAGGCGGTCCATGACCGGCCCCTTGACTTCTGCGAGGTGCAGCGTGACATCGGAGTCCTTGAGCCGCGCATTGATGGCATCGAGGCTTTCCAGGGCTGAGGCGTCGATAAGATTCACTGCAGAGCAGATCAGCACAACATGCTCGAGTTCGGGCCGGCTGGCCACGAGTTCGTATACCGTATCCTCGAGGTACCGCGCATTGGCGAAATACAGACTCTCGTCAACGCGGAGCAGTGCCACGTGGCTGGCGCTTTCCACTTCGTGACGTTCGACGTTTCGAAAATGCTCGGTACCCGGCACGCGTCCGACCAGTGCGCTATGTGGGCGGCTGGTACGATACAGGAAGAGACCGATCGAAAGGGCGACGCCGGCGATGATTCCCGCCTCCACCCCTTCCAGGAGCGTCAGGAAAATGGTCACGGCGATAGCGGCGAAGTCGCTCCGTGAGTAGCGCCATGTCTGGCGCAGCATCTTTATATCCACCAGCGTCAGGATCGAAACCGTGATCGTGGCGGCCAGTGTCGCGACCGGCAGATAGTGCAGCAGCGGCGTGAAGGCGAAGGTGACCAGGGCAATACCGGTGGCGGCGAACGTTCCAGCTGCGGGGGTCTGAGCTCCTGCATCGTAGTTGATGACGGTGCGCGACAGGCCGCCGGTCACCGGCATGCCCGATGAGAACGCTGCGGCGATATTGGCCCCACCCAGGCCAATCAGTTCCTGATTGGGAGAAATGCGCTGCCGGCGTTTGGCAGCAAGCATCTGACCCATGGACACCGACTCGACGAACCCCACCACGCTGATGAGGAGTGCTGGGATCAGCAAGTCGTGCCACAAGGTCACGTCGGGACTTGGCAGGGTCAAGGGCGGAAGCCCCTTGGGGATATCCCCAACGATCGCCACGCCGGCCTGATGCAAGTCGAGATGCCAGGTGAGCAGCGTCGTCGCCACAACGGCAAAGACGGGTCCAGCCTTGGCCAGCAGCGAGGCGATTCCCTTAGGCAAGCCGATACGCTTGAGTCCGGACTTGCCATGACGCCTGCAAAGCACCAGGAACGCCAGGCACCCCACGCCAATGGCGACCGTGGGCCAGTTCACTTCTGAAAGATGGGTCGCAATGGTGATTGTCTGGTCGAGTAGCGTGAAGCCACCGCCCTCGATTCCCAGAAGATTGGCGGCTTGGCTCGCGGCAATCAGGATGCCGGACGCACTCAGAAACCCGGAAATGACCGGGTGGCTGAGAAAATTGGCGAAAAAGCCCATTCGCATCAGGCCCATCGCCGTCAACATCAACCCCGACAGCATTGCCAGGACGATGGCAGCCTGCAGATAGAGCGGACTGCCTGGCGTGGCGATTTCGCTGAGTGCCGCACCGGTCATCAAGGCAAGGATCGCCACGGGTCCCACCGCAAGCGTGCGGCTGGTGCCGAACAAGGTATAGGCCAACAGGGGGAGAATACTGGCGTAGAGCCCCACCACGGGGGGTAGCCCGGCCAGAATGGCATAGGCCAGCGATTGGGGGATCACCAGTAATGTGACGATGATGCCGGCGAGCAGATCGGCCCCAAGCAGGCGCCTATTATAGTGAGGAAGCCAGGTGAGTATCGGAAGATAGCGCTTGAGCATCGCTTGCCTAGGGTGACGTTCATGGGTAGCCAGAGCGTAACCCAAACCGGCCCCCTTTTCAGTGCGGGAATGTGTCCTGAACTTAAGTCCATGCACCCAAAGTCCTACACAGGTTTTCAGCCGGCGGCCGATAGTCCGTTCAGAGAACAACCATAAAGAGAGCCGGTGTATGGATAAGATCGTGTGGGGGGTATCACTGGGTGTCGTTGGCGCTTCGTTCGCCATGATCGGATGGAATCCATTTGGCTTGGGGCCCTACCTGGCCATCCTGCTCGCTATCCTGGGAGGGATGGGCCTCGCCATGGCCGGTATGCTGTCGATCTACCGGGCGGGTGGCAATGCCCTCGCCGAAACACGGCGACAACCGTTATTCGGACCCCAACGGGACTATCTCTCGCTCAAGCGCATGGCACATCGTCTCATCGGCCGAGCCGGGCGCACGGCCATTGCCTCGGCGGAGGTGTCTCACCATGCCGATCGACTGGATCAACGACTTGCCCGCCAGGATAGCGTCGTCAAGGAAGCTGCATCCAGCATGGCTGCGATTACGGCGGCCATCGAACAGGTGTCGACGAGTGCCAGTCAGGTCTCGGAATTGGCCAGTCGTTCCAAGGCGTCAAACCTCAACAGCCGCGAAGCGCTGGAACGTGTCATCGACGAGATGCGGTCATTGGCGTCACGCTCGGAAGAAGCGCTTGCCCTGTTGGATGCGCTGGGACGCAAGAGCGAAAGCGTGCGCCATGTCACGGCGCTGATCGAGGAGATCGCCGAACAGACCAACTTGCTATCGCTCAACGCCTCCATTGAAGCAGCCCGTGCCGGGGAGCACGGACGGGGCTTTGCCGTAGTGGCCGGCGAGGTTCGGCAACTGGCCAAGCGGACCGCGGATGCCACGCATCAGGTCGAGTCGTTGGTAGGAGAAATCGGAGACAGTAGCCACAAGGTGGTGGATAGGATCGGGCATCTGATGCAGCGTGTCGGTGACCGAGCCAAGGAAGTCGAGTCGGTTGGGGGGCACCTTGCCGAGCTGACACGTGACTTCGATGATGTCGAGCAACAGATTGGCAGTATCGCGACTGCCATGGCCGATACAAGTGCTCATGGGCGCCAGGTGGCCGGGGTGCTGCGCACGCTCGAGCATGAAGTCTTCGAGGGTACGCGAGACATGCATGACCTGGCGGACCAGGCACGAGCGTTGATGGAGGCGGCGGAAGGCGTCGATGGCGAGCTTGCCCAGCAGCGTCTCGAGGGTCGCCACCAGCAGGTATTCATGGCAGCTCGCGCGGCCGCGGACCGTATCGGTAGCCTATTCGAACAGGCCATCAAGCGCGGGGAGCTGGACACGCGCACCCTCTTTGCCGATGAGTACGTTCCGATCGCAGCCACCAATCCGCCCATGTATCGCACACCCTACGACGAATTCACCGATCGCTACCTTCCGGATGTGCAGGAACCGCTGCTCGAGACACTGGGTGTAGCCTACGCCATCACCTGCAACCAACGCGGCTATGTGCCGACCCACAATCGCAAGGTCAGCCTGGCACCCACCGGCGATTACCAACACGACCTCAAGTACTGCCGAAGCAAGCGCATCTTCGACGATCCGACTGGAAGCCGATGTGGCGCGCATGACAAACCACTCCTGGTGCAGACCTACAAACGCGACACGGGAGAAGTCATGCACGATCTTTCGGTTCCGATTTTCGTTGGTGGCAAACATTGGGGAGGCTTTCGGGTCGGCTACCAGCCAGAGGCGGCCGGCTAGCAGGGCAGCGTGAATATGTCGTGCATTGCGAAAGCGAGTGATGCCGTTGATTCAAGTTTTCCCCCCAACGGCCGTTAATGTCTTGAATTGCATTTCGACTGTTCGTCGAACATCTAAAGAAAAACCTTATTCGAATAAGGGTAGGCGACAGCGGAGGGCAGGGTGAAAGACACCGGGACGGCAGGACAACGATTGCGGGACGAATGGCTGGGGAAAGCCATCGAATCCTTGTGGGACGAAGCGATGATCACGACGGCAGTCGCCATCGCCAGTGAACAGGTATCGAATCCGCTTCGGCGGCTTTCCGGTGCGGGAGAGGCAAGCGATCCAGGGGGTCTGAAACAGCAGATGATCTGGGCAGCCTTGCGTTGGAAGGCGCTGGCGGCGGGGCAGGAGACGCTGGAGCATTGGTTGAGCCAAGCGACCCAGCGTGAGGGAACGCTGCGGGATTTCGTTGATTTCGTGGCCTTGACGGGGGCGTTGATAGTCAAGGAAATAGAAACGGAGTGGTCGCGCCTGGAACATTTACTAGGCATGGCCGCATTACGCCTCAAGCTCGAGCCCAGCAAGGCCATGGCAGAAGACGCCGCTTCCCGGCTGGGCATTGTCATTCTGCGGCCGGGCCTGCTCGATCATCGCGAAATCGCGGCTGCCTGCTCGATTCGTCTGGCCACAGTGCGTAATGCCCTGTCGCGTAGAGAGATGCAATTACAGTCGGGTGGCGTCGAGATCGGCGAGGCCATGGATTGGATGGTCAAGCGCAAGGGCTTTCTGTACGCCGACATCAATGCCGTGATTCCCGAGCGCCGGATCAATGGGCGCCTGGCTGCGGGGTATCTCGCCCAATTGCCCAATGTTCGGCAGCGTCGGCTTATCAGCCGCTTGCGCCTCAGCGAATGGGAGACAATCCCCACTCAACAGCGCTTCGCGATAAATTCGCAGGGGGTCAAGCATTGTCTGATGATGCTGACCTCAGCCGATATCACGCCCTTGGTGGCGCTGGGCGCGGTGAGTGCCGAGAATCGCTCCCGAGATCCCAACGCCCGTCTTTATCAGGAAAGCTTCCCCTGTGCCGCCGGCGAACAGCTCTGGCAGTTTCAGGTGCCTAACATGGCCGTGCTCGACGCTCTGGTTGCATGGCTTTCGAGGCAGGTCCATGCGGTCGCTGCCCCGGTGGCGTCTCAGTCACATGCCGACGAAGGCTCTCTGGCGGTTCTCGGTCGGGATTGCCAGGCCGACCAGGAATAGAGCGCAAGGCCAATCCAGATGAGCACGAACGTCGTCAGCTGCACGGCGTTCAATGGCTCGTTGAAGACCAGCAGAGCAATGAAGAACTGGATGCTGGGGTTCAGGTACATCAGAAACCCCAATGTCGAAAGGCGTAGGCGTCTCGCTGCGCCTGCAAATGCCAGCAACGGCAGCGCAGTGATGACGCCGCTGGCCATCAATAGTGCCCCGATTTGTGCGGTATCGAAAAAGTGCGAATTCCCGCTCATGCCGAGCCAACTCAATGCAATAAGGCCCAGCGGCAGCAACAGCAGGGTTTCGACAAACAAGCCCGACATTCCATCCAGGGGCACCTGTTTGCGTAGTAGGCCGTAGGTTCCGAAAGACACGGCCAATGTAAGCGTGATCCAGGGGAGCTCGCCCAGCACAATCAATTGGATAGCGATGGCTAACGTGGCAAGTCCCAGTGCCACGACTTGAAGGCGCGCCATGGTTTCGCGCAGTACCAGCATCCCGAGCAGGACGTTTACCAAAGGCGTAAGGAAATAGCCCAGGCTGGCCTGGAACACGTGACGCGTCTCCACCGCGTAGATATAGATTCCCCAATTCAGCGCAATCAGCAGGGCGCAGGCCAGGACGCGACCGAGTCGGCTAGGTTCGCTCAATGCCTTGACCACGGGTGCCCAACGCCGCAGGAGCGTGACCAGCCCGACCAGGAACAGGCACGACCATATCACGCGGTGGATCAATATCTCCCACGCTGGAACCCCTTCGAACAGGGCGAAGAACAGCGGGAAGCACCCCCACATCAGATAGGCGGCCAGCCCGAAGCCGACTCCCTTGGTCGCTTCTGGATCCAGTGACGGGGCTGCCAGGGGGGCTGGGGAGCGCTGCATCGTGACCTCGTGATCGAAAACCCCTAATCTAGCATGGGCTGCGACAAGGCGCTGCTTCCTTTAGGCTGGGAGTCAGTCACGCAAGGAGAGACAACGATGAGCGAATTGAAGGTGACTCTGGTGCAGTGCGATCTGCGTTGGGAAGATCCGCACGCCAACTGCCAGATGCTGGAAGAAATACTGGGTGACCTGGGGTCCGATGACACCGACTTGATCGTGCTGCCCGAAATGTTCGCTACCGGCTTCACCATGAACTCCCGCGAAATGGCTGAGCCGATGGAAACCAGCCAGAGCGTGGCTTGGATCCGTGAGCAGGCTGAGCAGCGGGGTTCTGTCATGACGGGCAGTATTGCCGTGCAGCAGGAAGGGCAGTATTACAACCGCATGATCTGGGCCGAGCCCGGTAAAGCGCCTCTTCATTATGATAAGCGCCACCTGTTTCGCATGGCGGGCGAGCATGAGCGCTATGGGATGGGCCAGCGCCGCGTCGTCGTCGAACTGAAAGGGTTCCGATTGCTGCTTTCGGTCTGCTATGACCTTCGCTTTCCAGTCTGGCTTCGTCAGCAGCCAATCGAGCAGGATCACTTCGAGTACGATGCGTTGCTTTGCGTGGCCAACTGGCCTGCACCCCGCCGCCAACCCTGGCGTACGCTGCTTCAGGCGCGGGCGATAGAGAACCTATGCTACGTCATCGGTGTTAACCGCGTGGGGCAGGATGCCAAGGGGCTCGAGTACGCCGGCGATTCCATGCTGGTCGACTTCAAGGGTGAGCCGGTTCTCGACCGCCCCCGCAATGAGCCCTTTATTGAAACCGTCACGCTAGACCGGGATTCATTGTCTGAATTCCGCGAGAAATTCCCCGCCTGGATGGATGGCGACCGTTTCGAGGTATACCCCTGAATGCGATTGGACAAGTTTCTTTGCGAGACGACCGAGCTCACACGAACCCTGGCCAAGAAGGCCATGCATCGCGGTGAAGTGAGTATCGATGGTGAGATGGTCAAGAATCCGGCAACCCAGGTCGGTGAGGCTCAACAGGTCACCTGGTTGGGCCAACGCCTGTCGTTGGTTGGATTACGTTACCTGATGGTCTACAAGCCGGCCGGCGTGGAATGCACCGCCCGGCGGGGCCTATACCCACTGATTACCGATCTTGTCGATCTACCCAAGGCCGAGAGGCTGCAGACCGTGGGTCGACTGGATGTCGATACGACCGGGTTGGTCCTGCTCACCGACGATGGACAATGGTCGCATCGCGTTACCTCACCCAAGCGGCGCTGTGGCAAGGTCTACCGTGTGGCGTTGGCGGATCCCATCGAAGGGGACGCCGAGAAAGACGTGCGTAGGGCATTTGCCGAAGGCGTGTTGCTGGATGGCGAAGAGAAGCCCACGCGACCGGCCGAGTTGGAAATGACCTCGCCAACCGAGGCCAGGCTGACGCTCTTCGAAGGCAAATATCATCAGGTCAAGCGCATGTTCGCGGCCGTGGGTAACCGTGTCGAGGCACTACACCGCGAGTCGATCGGCGATATCAAGCTCGATGCCGGGTTGGCTCCCGGTGAATGGCGGCATTTGACTGACGAAGAAATTGCGTCGGTCTGAGGATTATACCGTTACCTTTGATGTTGCGTTTCTGTGTCTGACCTCCCGGTCCTAACCGGACTGTACAGTCAAGACGGAGGCATCCACCAACGCCTGTGTATAGGCCGTCTGCGGAGCGCCCAGTACCTCCTCGCAGCGGCCTTCCTCGACCACTCGGCCGTCCTTGAGCACCATGACGCGATGGGCCATGGCGCGTACCACTGCCAAGTCATGACTGATGAACAGGTAGCTGAGTCCTCGTTTCTGCTGGAGGTTGCGCAGTAGCTCCACGAGCTGTTTCTGTACGCTCCGGTCAAGTGCGGACGTGGGCTCGTCCAGTATCAGCAGTTCAGGTTCGAGTATCAGGGCACGAGCCACGGCAATGCGCTGTCGCTGTCCCCCCGAGAACTCGTGAGGATAGCGAGAGGCGCAATCCTGGGGCAGTCCGACCTCCTCAAGCGTCACCTGTACGCGATGGTTGACCTCGCTTTCGCTCAGTTCAGGGTGATGGAAACGCAAGCCCTCGCTGACGATCTCGGATACCGGAAGGCGAGGCGACAGTGAACCGTAGGGATCCTGGAAAACCACCTGGAAGCGGCGCCGGGCCTTTCGCAGGGTGGTGCCTGTGAGGGTGTCGAGACGCTCATTATCGAAATGGACTTCGCCCTGGCTCCGTACCAGGCGTAGCACGGCCATGGCCAGGGTCGTCTTGCCGGAGCCCGACTCGCCAACGATGCCCAAGGTCTCTCCGCGTGACAGTGTGAATGACAATGGATGTACGGCGACAAAGGGCGATGGGCGACGAGAAAACAGCCGCTTTGGGCGGCTGAAGTTCACTGATAAATCATGCGCCTCAAGCAACGTGTCTCGTTGTTTCAGGGGGGCCGCTCGGCCACTGGGTTCAGCATCGATCAGCGTGCGGGTGTACTCGCTTCGAGGCGTGGTGAACACCTGTTCCACGGGGCCGGTCTCTTGCTCACGCCCTCGGTAGAGGACACATACGCGATCTGCGTTGCGTCGCACGAGATTCAGGTCGTGGGTGATGAACAGCATGCCCATCCCATAGGCGCTACGCAGTTCGGCGAGCAGGGCCAGAATCTCCTGTTGTACCGTAACGTCCAGCGCAGTGGTGGGTTCATCGGCAATCAGCAGGACCGGATCGTTGGCAATGGCCATGGCGATCATGACACGCTGGCGCTGGCCACCGGAAAGCTGATGGGGCCACGCATCCAGCAGTTCATCGGGACGCGGTAGCTTCACCTGGGTCAGGAGCTCCCGTGTCCGATCCCTGGCGGCTCGTCCACTGAGCCCTTGATGCAGGCGCAGCGTCTCGCCGATCTGCTTGCCTAC
The DNA here is from genome assembly GCF_000759345.1 of Litchfieldella xinjiangensis. GTDB lineage: Bacteria > Pseudomonadota > Gammaproteobacteria > Pseudomonadales > Halomonadaceae > Litchfieldella_A > Litchfieldella_A xinjiangensis. Next base: position 219,241 of record NZ_JPZL01000001.1, on the reverse strand, counting down.
GGTATGCAGAGGATTCAATGAAGTCATCGGCTCCTGAAAGACAAACCCGACACGCCCGCCACGCAGGGCTTGCCATTGCCGTTGGCTAAGCCGGTCCAGGTCGCTGTCCTCCAGCCATCGCCCTCCGCTCACACGGGCGTTGCCTGGGAGCAGGCCCAAGGCCCCCAATGCGCTTACCGATTTGCCCGACCCGGACTCGCCGACCAGAGCCAGGGTTTCCCCGGGGCGAATCTCGATCGACAGACGGTCGACGACCGGGACACCATCGAATTCGATGCTGAAGTCCTCGAGCCGAAACAGACTATCACTGACCATTGGGCGTCATCCTTGTGGCAGTAGGCGCTGTTGGGCTGGCGCTGGGTGCGAACTGGATGTGGCGTGGGTCGAACGCGTCACGCAAGCCCTCGCCGATGAAGACCAGCAGCGACAGCATCACAGACAGACTGACGAACGCGGTGATCCCCAACCAAGGAGCCTGTAGGTTGTTCTTGCCCTGAGCCACGAGTTCTCCCAACGAGGGGGAACCGGGGGGTAATCCGAAACCCAGGAAATCCAGCGCCGTGAGTGTGGTGATGGCACCGGTGAAGAGAAACGGGATGAATGTCAGCGTGGCGACCATGGCATTGGGGAGTACATGACGCCACATGATCAGGCGAGAGGGCAGCCCCATGGCCTTGGCGGCACGTACATACTCCAGATTGCGCGCACGCAGGAACTCCGCTCGTACCACATCGACAAGTCCCAACCACGAAAACAGGAGCATGATGCCCAGTAGCCACCACAGGTTGGGCTGGACGAAACTGGCCAGGATGATCAGCAGGAACAACACCGGCAGCCCTGACCATATCTCGGTCAGACGTTGGCCGATGAGGTCCGTCTTGCCACCGAAGTAGCCCTGTATCCCGCCGAATACCACGCCCAGCAATAGCGAACCTGCCGTAAGCACCAGCGCGAAGAATACCGATAGCCGAAAGCCATAGATGACCCTCGCCAGGACGTCACGCCCCTGATCGTCGGTCCCCAGCCAATGCCGGCTATCCGGGGGGGAAGGCGAGGGGCGCCGCATCTGCATGTCGAGTGTTTGATAGGAGAACGGGATTACGGGCCACAGTGCCCAGCCGTGCTCTGCAATCTGCTGCTGGGTAAACGGATCGTGGTAATCCGCTCGGGTAGGCAGGAAGCCGCCAAATTCCATATCGGGATAATCGACGAGCAGGGGGGCATACCATTGGCCGTCATACCGCATCACCAATGGCTTGTCATTGGCGATCAGCTCCGCGAGCAAGCTGATCCCGAACAATACCAGAAAAAGCCACAGCGATACCCAGGCGCGTCGGTTATGGCGGAATACCGCAAGACGGCGCCGGGCGATGGGGGACAAGCTCAGGCGTGGCATGGTCTAGGACTCCCGGCTCTCGAAGTCGATACGAGGATCGACCCAGACATAGGTGAGATCGGAAACCAGCTTCAGGATGAGTCCGATCAAGGTATACAGGTAGAGCGTGCCGAAGATGACCGGATAGTCGCGCTGCATGACCGCCTCGAAGCCGAGTAGCCCCAGCCCCTCAAGCGAGAAAATGACCTCGATGAGCAATGAACCGGTAAAGAAGATGCTGACCAGGGCGGAAGGAAGACCGGCAATGATGATCAACATGCCATTGCGAAACACGTGACCATAGAGGATGCGGCGGTCACTGGCGCCCTTGGCGCGGGCCGTCAGCACATATTGCCTGTGTATCTCGTCTAGAAAGCTGTTCTTGGTCAGCATGGTCAATGTAGCGAAGCTGCCGATCGTCATGGCGATGACGGGTAGCGTGATGTGCCAGAAATAATCCTTGATCTTGCCCCATGTCGAAAGCTCATCGAAGTGGGGCGAGGTCAATCCGCGTAAGGGGAAAAGATCCCAATAGCTCCCGCCCGCGAACAGGACGATGAGGAGAATGGCGAACAGAAACCCGGGAATGGCGTAGCCGACGATGACCAGTCCCGAACTCCACACATCGAAAGGCGAGCCATGACGCAACGCTTTGCGTATCCCCAGCGGGATCGAGATCAGGTAGACCAGCAATGAAGTCCATAAACCCAGTGAAATCGAGACGGGCAAGCGCTCCAGCATCAGGGTGATCACGGGACGATCGCGGAAGAAACTGTTGCCGAAGTCGAAGGTGGCATAGTCGACCAGCATGCCCAGGAAGCGCTCATGGGCTGGCTGGTCGAAACCGAACTGGGCCTCGAGTCGCTCGATGAATTGTGGGTCGATGCCTCTGGCTCCCCGGGATTCGTCACGCACCACCACGTCGCCCCCGCCCGCATCGAGTCGGGTGCTGGACATCGACTCCATGCCTTCGAATCGCGCCAACAACTGATCGATAGGACCGCCCGGTGCCGCTTGAACGATAATGAAATTGAGCAGCATGATCCCCAGCAGGGTGGGGATCATCAGCAACAATCGTCTAAGGATGTAGCTGGCCACAATGTGTCCTTGTCTTGTCTACGACCTAGCGGCGACCCTGACGCTCAAGTATCTCTCTGGCACGTTGGGGATCGACCCACCAAGAAGCGAGATCGGTACCGAACTCAGGGAGTTCAGCGTATTCGAACTTGTCCCACATCGCGTACCGCGTCTCACCGGAATGATAATGGGGGATAACGTAAAAGCCATGACGTAAAACGCGATCCAGTGCCTGGGCATGGGCGTTCAGGGATTCGCGGTTACCGGCTCGGATCAGTTGCTCGACGAGCGAATCGACCACAGGATGGCTGAGTCCCATCAGGTTGCGCGCCTGGGGCTGCTCGGCGTAGTCGCTGGTCCAGTACTCGCGCTGTTCGTTGCCCGGGTTGTTGGATTGGGGGAACTGGGCGGTCACCAGGTCGAAATCGAAGCTTCGGAGACGATTCAGGTACTGGTTCACGTCGACGATGCGAATACTGCCTTGAATACCCAGTCTCGAGAGATTGCGCAATAAGGGCTGCACGACGCGCTCCATACCGGTGTCGTATAGCAGAACCTCGACCGTCAGCGGGGTGCCTCGTTCGGCATGCACCAGCGTTTCACCGCGGACCTCGTAGCCAGCGTCCAAAAGCAGTTCATAGGCACGCTGCAACCGATCCCGGAGCTGTATGGGGTGTTCGATAGGCAACGGCTCCTGGAAAACGCGATCCGGAAGCTGATCGCGAAACGGCTCGAGTATCTGGCGCTCACGCGCGCTCGGCAAGCCCTCGGCCGCCATATCCGAGTTCTGGAAAAAACTTTCGGTGCGCTGATAGGTGTCGTAGAAGATGTTGGCATTGAGCCATGGGAAATCGAAGGCCAGGTTCAGTGCTTCACGTACACGACGATCCTGGAATTTTTCCTTGCGCAGGTTGATGGCGTACGCCTGCATTCTGGCTGGCTGCCCATCGGGAATTGTCAGGCGCTTGACATAGCCTTCATGAAAGGCCGGGAAGTCGTAGCCAGTGGCCCAGGTCGCTGCTCGGGCATCGATACGCAAATCGATGATTCCCGCCTTGAACGCTTCCATGGCAACGTCTCGATCCCTGTAATAGTCATACACCAGCCGATCGATGTTATGCCGGCCGCGCTTGACCGGCAGCGTTTCTCCCCAATAGCCTTCGACACGCTCGAAGGCGATACGACGCCCGGGATCGACTTCGGCAATACGGTAGGGGCCAGACCCGGGGTGACGCGCCAAGGTAGGTGAGGAGAAGTCGCGATCCTGCCAGTAGTGCTTGGGCAGGATGGGTAATTGACCCACGATAAGAGGCAATTCACGGGATCCGTTATTGCTGAAGTTGAAGCGAACAGTGTGGGTATCCAGCGCTTCGGCGCTTTCCACGTCGGCATAGTAGGCCCCGTAGAAAGGGTTCCCCTGTTCCCGCAGCAGATTGAAACTGAATACGACATCCTCCGCCGTGACCGGCTCCCCGTCATGGAAGCGTGCTTCGGGACGTAGATCGAATTCGATCCAGTGGCGCTCGGGGTCGAGACGTATCCCCTTGGCGAGCAAACCGTAGACAGAGAACGGCTCACCTGGGTTGCTCTCCACCAGTGTGTCGTATATCTCGCCGATGCCAGTGGCCGGGGTGCCGCGAATGATAAAGGGGTTGGTCGAGTCAAAGCTGCTTCCCACTGCCGCCTGGATCATGCTTCCCCCCTTGGGGGCGTCCGGATTGACGTAGGGAAAGTGTGTGAAGTCGGGGGGCAGTTCGGGCTGATCGTAAAGGGACAGACCATGCACCGTTTCGGCGCCCGCATCTTCCATTGCCGGCTCGACAGCCAAGCACAGGCCGATCCCGGCAAGCCAGAGCAGAAGGATGGTCGCGAAGCCGGGCAGGGAGCGACGACAGGCAGCCATCATGCAAACATCCTCACTATTAGAGAAGGGGGCAACCTTCCAGTTAGCCATTCGATGCCTGGGCGCGGGTATACGAGTTCTCGGGAAGCTTGAGCATCTGGCCTACCCGTATCATATCGCCGCGGATGCCGTTCAATGACCGGATCGTGGCCGGACTGATACCGTGGCGGCTGGCAATGCGTGACAAGCTGTCTCCCCGCTGTACCTGATAACGCACCGTCTGGTCAGACGATTCGGCCTGTGAAGCCAGGTTGGTGACCAGCGTGTCGTAATGCTCGGACGGTACCAGCAGGACGTTATGGTTGGCCGGAGTCAGCTGTCCGTTAAGCAGGCCAGGATTGAGACTTTCAAGTGTCTCGACGCTGGTGCCCGCCAGAAACGCGGCATGTTCAAGGTTCAGCGGCCGCTTCAACTCTACTTCGGCAAAGGCTGGCACATCAGGGATTTCGGGCAAGGCAACCTGGTATCTGTCGGGATCTGCGATGATTGCAGAAATCGCCAAGAGCTTGGGCAAATAATGCATGGTCTCGCCAGGAAGCAATAGTTGCCAGTAGGTCTCCGACTTGCCTTGGCTTGTGGCAACCCGAAGGGCATTGTTGATGGTTCCTGCGCCGGCATTGTAAGCGGCTAGCGAGAGTTCGAGATCGCCTTCATACCACTGTTCGGCCTGCTCTTCGATGTAATCGAGCGCAGCATGGGTCGATGCGACGACATCCAGCCTACCGTCATAGCCCCCCGTGCGGGGGAGCCCCAGGGCATCTGCAGTGCCGGGCATGAATTGCCATAGCCCGCGAGCGCCCATGGAGCTGCGTGCCGTTGGGTCAAAGGAGCTTTCAACGAAGGGAAGCAGGGCGATTTCACCAGGAAGGTCCCGCGCTTCCAGCTGCTGCACAATCCAATGCAGCCATGGGGTGGCTCTCTCGGTAATCTCGGCAATATTCTCAGGATTGTTGCGATAACGCTCGATCCATTCCTTTACCCTGGGTCGGCGAATTTCTTCCTGCCATTGCATCGATTCTCGCAAGCGTGCCCATACATCCTGTGCAGCGGCCGGGCGCAGTGCCAGGGCCTCCCAGAAACTCGCGGGCAGACTCGTAACGCCATGAGGGTAATTGGTGAGTCCGGGATGGGCATAGGCGGCCGTGGACAGGCTGGCGGAGGCAATCGCGACGGCCCCCATGAGTGCTGCTGCCCTGTGACGGAAAGCGTGCGGTATCATGATGAAAGTCCTCTGGGGCGCTTATATGGCGTGGCGTCCATGGGATTCAAAATCGATCTTTCCAGGCTCTCAGGGTGGTAAAGGTAGCGAGCGAGGTCGTGGTGTCCCCCTGGGCGGACGCGGCGTTGCGTACGCCTGGTTGCTCGGTTCGAAGGAAAGGATTGACTTGCCGTTCTCGGGCGAGCTGCGTGGGCAGTGTGGGCTTGTCCTGGTCCCGGACTCGCTGACATTCCTCTAGATAGGCGCCAATGGCAGGGTTGTCAGGGTCGGCGGCCTTGGCAAAGCGCAGGTTGGCCAGGGTGTACTCATGCGCTGCAAAAATCAGCGTCTCGTCGGGTAACGCTGCGAGTTTGGCAAGTGAAGCATGCATCTGCTCCGGTGTGCCCTCGAATAGCCGACCACACCCTCCCGAGAACAGGGCGTCGCCAGCCAGTAACAGCGGCGGTATCCCTGCCGCGAAGAAGGCGATGTGGTCCAGGGTGTGCCCCGGCATCTCGAGTACTTCGAAACGGCGTCCTAGTACATGGCACTCGTCGCCTTCGGCCAGGCGCTCGTCGATGCCGACGATATCCGGATTTTGCGGTCCTATCACACGCGGCCGATACTGACGGATAAGCGCTTCGAGGCCACCGGTGTGATCGTGATGATGATGGGTTATGAGGATCGTGCCGAGTGTCAGTCCCTCACGTTCGAGCAATTCGATCACCGGGCGGGCGTCTCCGGGATCGACGACGGCAACTTCGTTACTCGTGTCCTGACGGAGAAGCCATATATAGTTGTCGCTCAGGGCCGGTATCGGGAGCACACTCAGCATGGGTTGCAGTCCTCGTTCCAGATTTCGAACGTCACTCACCAGGTCGATCCCGCTGTTATAGTAACTAGCGATTGACCAAGAACGGATCGACCGGTGATGCAGGAAAAGCGCTGCCATATGTAAATGACGACGCGAAGCCGCTTACTTTGGGGAGAACGCTACGCTGTGTCAAATTCTGGGATAGCAACGTCGCTGGCGCAGCTGGTACGCGATGGCCGTGAATACTGGAACAGTGCCGATGGCCAGGCGCACTGGCAAGCCGAACGGGCCTGCCTGGGCCCGGTTTGCGAGCGTATACACGGAGCGCATAGCCTGGAGTTGAGCATGGCTCCGCAACTCAGTGACATGTGTCCGATACGTCATGCGCTGAAATGGTCGCCGAATCGTGAGCTGGCCTTGTCACCGCAAACGCTGGTATGTCAGCCGGGGCAGTTGCCCCTGGCCGATGGCGTGTTGCAACTGGTCGTCGTTCATCACCTTCTTGAAGTGTTGGAAGACCCCCATCATGTTCTCCAGGAAGCGGCACGTGTAACGGCCGACGAGGGCCGGCTGATCATTTTCGGCTGGGGGCCCCTGGGGTTATCCGGCGTTTCGCGATTGATGCCCGGTCGCCGTCAACAGTGGCCCCTGAAGGGACACTGGCGTACACCGGGGCGGTTAGGCGACTGGTTGGCGTTTGTCGACTTCGAGATCGAGCGGGTAGACTACTGCGGTTTTCATCTCCCGGGGCGTATTCCCAACAATGCCATGCTCGAAACGCTCGGGCGGCGACATAACTTGCCACTGGGGGATGCCTTCATGATTCGCGCCCGACGCAAGTCGCAATTGGCGCAGATCCAACGTCCCCGCTTGTCGCTGGGCTCGTCGCTACGCGGTACACAGCTGGGCCATGCGACTCGATTGGGTCGCCAACCGGAAAGGATGACAGAGGGTGAATGAGACCCCGCTACCGCATGTAACCATCTATACCGACGGCGCTTGCCGAGGCAACCCCGGGCCGGGAGGCTGGGGGGCGGTAATGAACAGCGGTCGACATGAAAAGACATTGAAGGGGTTCGAGACCCCGACGACCAATAACCGGATGGAGCTGATGGCCGCGATCATGGCGCTTCGCGAACTCAAGCGAGCCTGCCAGGTCGACTTGTGGACGGACTCGCAGTATTTGCGCAAGGGGATCACGGAGTGGGTGCATGGCTGGCAGAAGCGTGGCTGGAAGACGGCGGCCCGCCAGCCAGTGAAGAATGCCGAGCTCTGGCGCATGCTGCTCGAGGAAGCTGGCCGCCACCAGATCCAGTGGCACTGGGTGAAAGGGCACAGTGGTCATCCCCAGAACGAACGGGCCGATGCCCTGGCCAACGAAGCCATAGACGAGCATCAGGCCGCCCGCGCCTGATTGTTGCGTACGACATGTAAATTGAGAGAGTTATGCGACAGATCATTTTGGATACCGAGACCACCGGCATCGATCCCCGTGATGGCCATCGCCTGATAGAAATCGGGGCCGTGGAGATGGTCAACCGTCGCCTGACCGGTAACCATTACCATCAGTACATCAACCCGGAGCGGGCGATCGAGGCCGAGGCCGTGGGAATCCACGGGATCACCGATGAGCGGGTCGCCCAGGAGCCGGTCTTTGCACTGATCGCCGATGCTTTCTGGGAGTTCATCTACGGCGCCGAGCTGATCATCCACAATGCGCCCTTCGACGTGGGCTTCATCGACCATGAATTGACCATGCTCAACAAGGCTCGGGGAACGAATCCCCTGGGCCCCGTTGCCGAGCACTGTCGCGTTCTCGACACGCTCAAGATGGCCCGCGATAAGCACCCAGGGCAGCGCAACAGCCTCGACGCCTTATGCAAGCGTTACGAGATCGACAACGGCCATCGCGTCCTGCACGGTGCATTGCTCGACGCCGAGATACTCGCTGAAGTCTATCTGGCGATGACCGGCGGTCAGACGCTGCTGTCGCTCGACGGTCTCAATCAGGACGCCAATGGACAGGCATCGACGACAGGCACGGCAGGCATTCGACGCGTGAGTAGCGAACGCCAACCGCTAGCCGTGGTGATGCCCAGCGATGATGAAATGGCCGCGCATCGTGCCAAGCTGGATGCCGTTCGCCAGAGTGCAGGCCAGTGTCATTGGGATACTTTCGCGACAGCGGAGCAAAGGGAACAGGCGGTAGAATGACGTTTCGTCGCGATTTACCGATTGAAGCGCCTCGCCATGGTTATCTGATTCAAATGGCGAGCGGGCGCCTCGCGCCAGGAAGCGAGGGCACGTTGTTACAGCCATCCCAGTCTTGGCCGGATCATGCCTTGGCCCTGGGGTGGTGGAACGACACACCGGTGGCCCTGGCACTGGAAGACGCACCGTCACCGGACTGGCTCGAAGCCAGAGAGTGGTTGCAACGGTTGCCGGAATCCCATTTTCCCCTGTTATCTACCGCCCTTCAGGTAGGCACATGGTGGCGTGATCATCGCTATTGCGGACGCTGCGGCAGCCCGACCGAACGTGTCGAGCATGAATTTGCGATGCACTGCTCGTCTTGTGGGCTAAGACAATATCCTCGGATATCGCCATGCATCATCACCTTGGTGACCCATGGCGATTCGCTGCTGCTGGCACGCAGCCCGCGCTTTCCTCCGGGACGCTATTCGACACTGGCTGGCTTCATCGAGCCTGGAGAGTCGGCGGAGGATGCCGTAAGACGGGAGATTTTCGAGGAGGTGGGCGTAACGGTAGGTCGGATCAGTTATTTCCGCAGCCAGGCCTGGCCGTTTCCGCATTCACTGATGCTGGGATTTTTTGCAGAGGCGGCCAGCCGACGCATCCATATCGATGGTGTAGAGATTGCCGATGCCGCATGGTTCTCGCCGGCACGTTTGCCCCAGCTTCCGCCTCTGTATTCGATTTCGCGCGCCTTGATCGAGACGCACCTGCGCGCCGTGACGCAGCAGGGGCGTTGAGGGGGTTATTCCTTGGGGAACAAGCTGGTCAGCTTCGTGGCCAGCATGACATTGCCCGTCGCCTTGAGTTTGCCTGTCATGAACGCGGTCATGCCGTTGATCTCATCGTTCATGATGCCCTTGAGGGTATCGGTACTCATGGAGAGAGTCACCGAAGGGTCATCATGGACCCCTTGCTGAACGTCCAGTGATCCATCCTTGACGACCAGATAGTAATCTTCCGTATCGCTGAAAGAGAATTGAAAGACCTCGTCCATGCCACGTGCAGCCTCAGGGCTGAAGCGAGCTTGCAGCTTGTCGATTACAGTGTTGGTCATTCGGGCTTCCTTATGGTCGGTGCGTTGGTGTCGAGAATATTTCAAACAACCGTTTGAGGCAAGTGTCTCGTCGTGCCTGGATGCCTCCCGTATGATGCCCCAATACGCTATGGGAATTGAACTCAAGGAGACGCCCCAGTGAGTGAATGGCTAGCGGAATACGGCATGTTCCTGGCGAAGGCCGTGACATTGATCGCCGTGCTGGTTCTGGTCGTGGCGATCTTGAGCCGCGCCAAGTCGTCCGGTAGCGAGCGCACGCGGCTACGTGTCGAGCGAATGAACGAACGCAATCGACAACGTCAGCGTCGTCTTCAATTGGCGGCGATGGATAGCGGGCTACGCAAGGCACAGATGAAGGCGTTCAAGCGCAGCGACAAGCAGGAAAGAAAAACAACCAAGGTACAGGGCGAAAGTACACCGGCAGTCTGGGTGCTGGACTTTCAAGGCGATCTAAAGGCCACTGCCACCACGCGTCTGGGCGAGGAGATTTCAGCCGTTCTCGGGGTGGCCAAGGCAGGGGATGAGGTGGTGTTGCGGTTGGAATCCGCCGGTGGCCTCGTACACGCCTACGGACTTGCCGCAGCGCAGCTCGATCGCTTGCGCTCGGCAGGCCTGAAAACCACCGCCTGTATCGACAAGGTTGCTGCTAGCGGTGGCTACATGATGGCCTGCTGTGCCGATCGTATTCATGTCGCTCCTTTCGCGGTCCTGGGCTCCATAGGTGTGGTAGCGCAACTGCCCAATCTACATCGGCTTTTGAAACGCCACGATATCGACGTGGAACTGCTCACGGCGGGGCGTTACAAGCGGACCCTGACGGTATTCGGCGAAAATACGCAGGAGGGGCGCGAAAAATTCGCCGAGGATCTCGAAAATACCCATGCCTTGTTCAAGCGCCATGTCGCAGAGCGTCGGCCGGTACTCGACGTGGAGGCCGTGGCGACCGGAGAGATCTGGTACGGCAGGGAAGCCATCGATAATCAGTTGGCTGACACATTAGGCACCAGTGAGCAGTATCTTCAGGATCGCATGCTCGAGGCCAAGGTCGTCAGCGTGAGTATCGAAACTCGACGCAGCATGGGGGAGCGCATGGGGCTCGGCCTCTCTAATGTTCTTGAACGTGGACTACAGCGCGTGCTCGAGGTAGCCGATGCAAGCCGTTGGCTGCGTCGCTAAGCCTGCTCTATCCGGCGGTGGCCGATCGCTGACCGTCGCCGTGCTTAGGCTCTGAAAAGGCTCGATAGCGTCTCGATGATAGATTTGGCCTGAGTGCCTCGCAGCGAGTAGTAGATCGTCTGTGAGGCACGGCGTGTTTCCACCATGCCTTCCCGACGCAGGATGGCAAGATGCTGCGAAAGGGCCGATTGGCTGAGGCTAAGCTTCCCGTTGAGTTCCGAGACCGATAACTCGTCATCCCCCAGAAGGCATAGGATCCGGAGTCGGTTTTCGTTGGCCATGGCTTTGAGAAGGGCGGAGGCTTGGTTAAGCGTCGACTCTCCCGCATCCAGCAAGACATGGGCGGATTGGCGAGTACTCATGGTCGTGTCTCCTGGCGCTTGGGCCCGTTGGACAGCGATCGGATTTGTTGTCAGCGTCCTTACCGGCTCTCGACTTCAGGGCATGTGCGACTGCCACCCTCTTTCTTGTTTAGTAAATCTTCAACAACTCGGCAAGCCGTTTTCCACTTGGGGTCAACGTTGTTTCAATGACTTCGTTGCAGGCCTGCGCTGCTCATGCCTCGCCATGTTGTCGACAATAGTCGAGTTTCGATCCTAGGTTAGTCCATAGTATGAGGTGCCCGAACGCGCGAATACTCTAGAGTGTCAACAATCGTTCCGCGTTGATTGAGCCTAACCCATGTCTGAATACAACAATACGTACCGCCATGCCATCGAACAGCCTGACACGTTCTGGGCGGAACAGGCCAAGCGAATCCCGTGGTATACCGAACCCTCGATCCCGCTCGAGTTTGATGAGCAAAATCATGCTCGCTGGTTCGTCGATGGGGTCATGAACACCTGCCATGCCGCGCTCGATCACCATGTAGATGCCGGACATGGCAACCAATTGGCGGTCATCTGGGATTCCCCCGTTACTGGAGGAAAGCGGAAGATCACCTACCGTGAAATGCGTGACGAGGTAGCACGTTTCGCGGGGGTGCTCGCGGGTATGGGGGTCGAGAAGGGCGATCGGGTGGTGATCTATATGCCCATGGTGCCCGAAGCGTTGGTGGCCATGTATGCCTGCGCTCGTCTGGGTGCCGTGCACTCGGTCGTGTTCGGCGGCTTCGCGCCGCATGAATTGGCCGTGAGAATCGAGGATGCCGAGCCGAAGGTGGTCGTGGCGGCCTCGTGTGGCATCGAGGTGGATCGTGTCATTCCCTATAAGCCGATACTCGATCAAGCGCTCGATGCCAGCCATCACCGTCCCGCGGCTTGCGTCATTCTTCAGCGCGAGCAGGCAAGCGCCATCCTGGGCGAGGGTGAGCACGACTGGCAAGCCCTGATGAGCGAAGCCGCGCCGGTCGACTGTGTCCCGGTAAAGGCCACGGACCCGCTATATATCCTTTACACCTCCGGCACGACTGGAAAGCCCAAGGGCGTTGTCCGCGACAACGGGGGACACGCCGTAGCCCTGCATTATTCGATGGAAACCGTCTACGGCATGCAACCGGGCGAGGTCTTCTTTTCAGCCTCGGATGTAGGTTGGGTGGTCGGTCACTCCTATATCGTCTATGCCCCGCTCCTCATGGGGTGTACCACGCTGGTGTACGAGGGCAAGCCAGTTCGAACCCCCGACTCGGGCGCGTTCTGGCGGCTGATTGAAGAATACCAAGTCAAAGCCTTCTTCACGGCACCGACTGCATTCCGAGCGATCAAGAAAGAGGACCCCGACGGGGACCTGCTTGCCAAGTACGACATCTCCTGCCTGCGTACATTGTTCCTGGCCGGTGAGCGGCTCGATCCACCGACCTTTCATTGGCTCGAGGATATGCTTGACGTCCCGGTAGTCGACCACTGGTGGCAGACGGAAACGGGCTGGCCAATAGCGGCCAACCTCCAGGGGCTGTCGCCGATGCCAACCAAGGCCGGTTCCGCGACAGTGCCGGTTCCCGGCTTTGATGTGCGCGTGCTGAACCGGAAAGGGGGCGCCGCTGAACCCTTTGAACAAGGAAGTGTGGTGATCCGCGAACCAATGCCACCAGGCAGCCTGGTGGGGATCTGGCGCGATGAGCAGCGCTTCCATGCGGCCTATATGGCGGCCTTTCCCGGCTATTACCTGACCGGTGATGCCGGGTACTTCGATGAAGACGGCTATCTGTTCGTCATGGGACGCACCGATGATGTCATCAATGTGGCAGGACACCGGCTCTCCACGGGCGAGATGGAAGAGGTCGTTGGGTCCCATCCGGCCGTAGCGGAATGTGCGGTCATCGGTATCCACGACGAGCTCAAGGGACAAGTGCCGGTCGGGCTGGTGATTCTCAAGGATGGTTCGACAGCAGACGAGCTTGAGCTCGAGCAGGCGTTGATTGGTCTGGTGCGAGAGCGTATTGGTGCCATTGCCTGCTTCAAGCAGGTACTGGTGGTCGACCGGTTGCCCAAGACACGCTCAGGCAAGATCTTGAGGAAGCTGCTTCGCCATATTGCCGATGGCAAGGAATACGGCATGCCATCGACCATCGACGATCCCACGAGTCTGCAGCACGTCCACGAAACGATGCTCGATCGTGACGTGGGCCAGGCCTCCCGAGCGCGCTTGATTTAGCAATTTGTACATCGGGCCCATGTCTTGATTATAATGCGGTCCCGAAACGCCACGGCGAACGCCGTGGCGTTTGCCTGTATGAGGGTTCCCTCACCCCTCCACACCAAAAAGGATACATTTCCTCATGTTTGTACTCTCATCCCTTCAGACGCGTCGTTTGATCGCCGCGCTCGTGACGTTTCACATTGTGGTCATTGCTGCGAGCAATTATCTGGTCCAGCTTCCCTTTACCCTGTTCGGCTGGCATACCACCTGGGGAGCATTCAGCTTTCCCTTCATTTTCCTGGCCACCGATCTCACGGTGAGGCTGTTCGGCAAGCCAGCCGCGAGGGCAATCATAGCGCGGGTGATGGTACCGGCCCTGGTCATTTCCTATGTGGTTTCGGTCATGTTTCCGAGAGGGGGCTTTGCCGGTCTCGAAGGGCTCACCGAATGGAACCTGTTCGTGGCGCGGATTGCTCTGGCCAGTTTCATGGCTTACGTTCTGGGCCAGTTACTGGACATTCACGTCTTCGATCGGTTGCGCCGCTTGAGCCTCTGGTGGGTAGCACCTGCGGTTTCCACCGTATTCGGCAATCTCGCGGACACGCTGGCCTTTTTCTCGATTGCCTTTCATAACAGCCCGGATCCCTTCATGGCCACCCATTGGCCGGAAATCGCCTGGGTCGACTATGTCATCAAGTTGATTATCAGCTTGACCTTCTTTGTCCCTATGTATGGTCTATTGTTGAGTTGGCTGAGTCGTCGGCTGGTGTCATTGACGGGACAAGTAGATCGCTCACCCGAGTATGCTGCCAAGGATGTCAGCTAGGCTAGGCAGCTACACGTTCACGGAGATAGGACATGGCGCTGGAACTGCATGCAACCGATAGCGAGGGAGAGGGTACTCCCCTCGTCGTCATTCATGGACTGCTAGGCAGTGCCGATAACTGGCGGTCGCACATCAAGCAATGGCAGAAGGAACGGCGGGTCATTGCCGTTGACCTGCGTAATCATGGGCGGTCTCCTCATGCCGAGGGCATGCGGTACGCACAAATGGCAGAGGATGTCCTGAGTGTGCTGGATCGGCTTGGCATCCAGCGCTGTCACCTGCTGGGTCACTCCATGGGGGGTAAGGTCGCCATCACGCTGGCACGCGACAATCCCGACCGCGTGGTTTCGCTGACCGTGGCCGACATTGCCCCGGTGCGCTACGGCCACGGTCACGACACGATCTTTGCCGCGTTGCGCCACGTCGAAGCCAGTGCGCCCTCAAACCGGCGTGAGGTGGATGGCCTGTTGGCCGAATATATCGACGAGCGGCCTATCCGTCTCTTTCTGGCAACCAACTTGCAACGCGATGCCAACGATGTGATGCGCTGGCGGGTAGGACTGGATGAAATAGAGCAGGCCTACGAGGATATCCGTGCGGAGCCGGATGGTGAACAGCCTTACGAGGGGCCTTCATTGGTCATAAGGGGCGCCCGTTCGGATTACGTCACCGACGAAGCATTGGAAGCCACTCAAAAAATACTGCCCCACGTGGATGTCGTCACGCTAGAGGCAGGGCACTGGCTGCACGCAGAGCAGCCCGAGGCATTTCAAGATGCCGTTGCCGACTTCCTGTCCCGGGTTGAATAGCTGTTTGCTTCACGTTGCAACCGGATCAGGTCGATTCAGGGAGCGCTGAGATCCACGGCCAGACGCGAAATGCTGTGTTCCTGGCGAATGAAGCCACGCTCAGCCAGGAAGGCCTGGAATGCGAGGTAACTTCTCGCATCCAGGGTCGCCGGCCGTAGTGACAAGCGCTTCACGATTCCTGGCCAGGCCTGTCGATTGACCGGTGTATCCAGCCCCGGCTCACTCTGAACCATCAGGTGCCAGGCCTCCTCCGGATGGCTGACGATCCAATGGGTGGCATCTTCCAGCGCTCTCACCAGGCGGCGAAAATCATCCTGTCTGCCGTGCAAGTGGTCTCGATTACCGATGAGAATGAGCTCTTCGTAGCGAGGCATGCCATGATCCTCGACCATGAAGCTGCGGCCTATGCGGCCTTCTTCCTCCAGCTGATAGGGCACGATATGACGCATTGTCCCGATCACTGCATCCACTCGTCTCTCTGCCAGTGCCGGTGAAAGGGCGAAATCGACGGGTTCCAGTTCAATATCGTCGAGCGTAAGCCCGTGGTGTTCCAGCATGACCGACAGCGTGGGCTGGATATCTTCCTTGAGTGCGTAGCCCACCGTACTTCCCTTCAGTTGGCTCGGGGTCTCTATACGCGAGCCTCCAAGGACGGTGAGGCTATTCAGGGGGGTACCCACCAATGTGGCAACACGAATCAGCGGTATCCCATTGTCAATCTGGCGATGCAATTGCGTCTGTTTTCCGAGTGCCAGGTCGATTCTGGAGTCAGCGACCAGCTTGGTGGGCACGCTCGGGTCTGCCGGGGTACTCAGGGTCACGTTTAACCCATGACGGTCGAAGTCACCTCGCGCGCGTGCCACGATGATTGCCGCATGGTGCGGGCTCAGGAACCAGTCGAGCATCAGGCTAACGTTGCGCATCGGTGGTGGGGCGATCGGCTCCGCCGGAGCGACTCTCAATGCGGATACAGGGGCATGCGCCGCGGAATGTTCAGGGGTATCGACTCCCGGCCCCCCTTCGCCACGCAAGAATATCGCACCGTTGGCCACACGCGTCGCAGCATCAATGGCGTAGGCATCGATGGTTTCGATGTGGGGCTCTTGATCTGGCCTATCGGCGAGCAACGGTGCAACCAGGCTGAAAGCGAAGAGGAGGGCGAGACATAGGCTACCCAAGCGGTGTTGCAGGAAGGTCATCAAGCGGTTCTCCACCAGCGTGTCCCCTGACGGTATACCCGCGACAGGGGTGGCACGGACTGCCAAGTGTATCCCTTGGTTACTTTTCCGCCTAGCCCAAGGCCTCTTTCCGCCTTGCGTGCCGAGTCCACCGTTCGCACATGTGGCATAATCCGGGTTTGCCCCGGTACGTGTTCGCCATGGATAGCATCAACACTCTTTTTCTTCTCAGCGGTTCCCTCATCGCTCTGAGCATCCTGGCAAGCCGCCTGTCGTCGGTGGTCGGCCTGCCTTTGCTACTGATCTTCCTGGGGCTGGGGATGCTGGCGGGTGAAGAGGGGGTGCTGGGCATCCAGTTCGATGATTATTCGCTCGCTTTCCTGATCGGGCATCTGGCCCTTGCGATGATCCTGCTCGATGGTGGGCTGCGAACGCGGCTCAAGACCTTTCGTGTCGGATTCAAGCCGGCGCTCTCTCTGGCCACCCTTGGGGTCTTTGTCACCAGCGCCGTGGTTGGCCTGTTTGCGATGTGGATTTTTGAACTCACCCTGGTGCAGGGGCTGCTGGTAGGCGCCATCGTTGGCTCGACGGATGCCGCGGCCGTGTTCTCGATGCTCAGCGGTCAGGGCGTCAACCTCAACGAACGTGTGGGCGCGACGCTTGAGATCGAATCGGGCACCAACGATCCGATGGCCATTTTCCTTACGCTGATGCTGGTCGAGTTGCTGGTGGGCGAGATCGGTGGGATTGGTGAGACGGTCCTCTTTTTCTTCAGCCAGTTCGGCTTCGGCACGCTGATCGGCCTAGGGGCCGGTTGGCTGATCGCCAAGCTACTACGTACCCTGGATCTGGCACCCGGTCTCTATTCGCTGTTGGCATTGGCTCTGGGGTTTTGCGTATTCGGTTTGACCAGTGCCATCGGTGGAAGCGGTTTCCTGGCGATCTACCTGACGGGGCTGATGATCGGTAACCAACCGGGCCGCCACCTCAACTTTATCCTTCCGGTCCATGATGGGCTCGCTTGGCTCAGCCAGATTGGACTTTTCCTGGTGCTGGGCTTGCTGGTAACCCCCACAGAGGTGCTTGATTATGCACTGCCTGCCGGACTGGTGGCGTTGGTGCTGATTTTCGTTGCTCGGCCACTGGCCGTCCTGTTGGCCATCAGACCGTTCTTCCGGTTCCGCTGGCGAGAGATTGGCTTCATTTCATGGGTTGGCCTGCGGGGCGCGGTCCCGATCGTATTGGCCATCTTCCCGGTCATTGGCGGCGTCGAGAATGCTGCGTTGTATTTCAATGTCGCGTTTGCTGTCGTGCTGTTCTCCTTGCTGATCCAAGGGGGAACGCTATCGATGATGGCGCGCTGGACGAAAGTCGAGGTCCCTGTGGGCGTCGAGCCCAACCGCCGAGGACCACTGGGCGTTCTGCCGGAAAACGATTTCGAGATGTTCGTCTACAAGGTCGAGAACGAGAGCTTGGACGATGTCCCGATCCGTCTCCTGCGGTTTCCTTCAGGTGCCTTGATTTCGGCCCTGTTCCGCCAGCATGTCATGCTGCATCCCAAGGGAAGCACACGGCTCAAGCTGGAGGATGTGGTGTGTGTCATAGGTCGCCCGGGCGATTTGCCTGCATTGAACCGGCTCTTCGACGGAGGCGCCAAGCTCAAGCGCGAACGTGCCTTCTTCGGGACCTTCACCCTCGATGGGGAGGCGCTGATGAGTGATGTCGCTGCGGCGTATGGGCTGACGCTCAGCCCGGGTGAGCGAGAGATGAGCCTGGGGGCGTTCGTTGCATTGCGAGTGGGCGGCCATCCGGTAGTCGGTGACGATGTCGGTTGGCACGGCTTCGAATGGGTCGTCAGTGAAATGGAGGGCAATCGAGTTACCAAGGTCGGGCTACGGCTATACCACTAGCCGATACCTTGCGTTTAACGCCTTGATCGCAAACCCGCTCTTGACGTCAGAAGTGAAACTGGTAATATTCTCCGCCGTGAGCCGGAGGGATGGCAGAGCGGTTGAATGCACCGGTCTTGAAAACCGGCGAGGGCGAGAGCCCTCCCAGGGTTCGAATCCCTGTCCCTCCGCCACCTTGTTATCAAAACCAGCCAAACATGGCTGGTTTTTTTATTCCCAATCCAGGCCGCCCCCTCCTCGTTACTTATCGTGCGTCGAATCACACCAAGTGACGTTACAGCGCTCATAGAGATCGCTTGGAGAGGCTGTGTTTGCCAAGCTGCGTTCTCAATGGTCAGGACCACGCTAGCCATTACTACACTCGCTCCCGTGACAGCGCGTTCCTTTCTGATATCAGATTGAGTATGTAGGTAGGGCGATACTATGGCTTATCCCAGCGTGTGGATATGTCGGCCCCTTTTTATATTTTTTTCTGTAAATACAAGGCGGAATTGTCATAAGAGTTCTAAACTACTGGTCAAGGCTCAATCTATGCAAAACTAGGCAGGTATGATCTCGGGATCAAAGGCCTCAAGGATGGGGAGCCGGTGCCGATAGGGTTTAATGAGAGGCAAGCCAAGGAGGGAACATGCCTAACTATACATATTGTGTCCGCAAGGCACAGATCGCTTCACGGGTGGTCGAGCCTGGTTACGAAGTCTATAACTTGGCCACGGGACGCCCCGCGGGTAGGTATGCGGATATGCATGAAGCCGAGCAAGAAGCCAATCTTCGTAATAGCTTTGCCTCCTTTGAGGGTAATGACGGCTGGAGTGGTTCAAAGAAAATAGCGTTCAGCTTTCGATAGCTGGCGGCCGTTTCACCATTCAGTTTTAAAAAAAGCGCCTTCGAAGGCGCTTTTTTATAGCTCGAACAGACTCAGGGCCGGCGTCCCCCGGTACCCCCGGATTTGCGTCCTTGAAAGCGGCTCCACACCTGTCTGGCGGTACGCTTCGCCTTTGCACGATTTGCCGGTTTGCGAAACCAGTTGGCCACGGCCATTCCGATCCACCGTTTCATTGTTCCCTCCTTGGCATTAGCCGGTCTACTAGTTCCACTTATGGTTGCCTGGGCGGGTGGCGTCAAGAGATACCGTGTAAGCGAATTATTCCACTGATGGATCCGGGTCGTTATCTTCCTCTTGCTCCGCCTTGGTCGATGACTTCATGCGCTGGCGCTTTTCTTCTGCCTCCTCCATGTCAGTAAAGATGCCTAGACTCGTACCGGTATCGGTGTCGTAGACCTCGTAGCGCGTCCCTTCGTCCCGTGCGTCATGAATTTTCCTGATTTCGATAGCGTCGCTTAACATTACATCCTCGCAGATGGGTGGCTTTCCCTAGAGACTAGCCCGAAGTAACTATTGTTCCTCAAGGTTTTGTGGCTTTTCGTGACATGGCGTGCGGCGGCGAGCCCTGCGCCTCGAGCCAATTGTAAAAACCGGTAATTCTTGCGTCGGGAACCGCGAGACGGCATCCTTGGTCCAAGCCTTGATTCAACCTATAGGGAGCATCATTAGATGGCCTATCAAGATACACACCTGACGCATGGTCAGGCGCGCGATGTCAGCGCCAACAAGGTACTACGTAACACTTACGGGCTGTTGGCGATGACATTGCTGTTCTCAGCGGTCACTGCCGGTGCCGCCATGGCCATGGGTGTCGAGCGCATCAATATCCTGGTGTTCTTCATCGGCGCCTATGGTCTGATGTTTCTGGTTCACAAGACAGCCAATTCCGCCTTGGGTCTGCTTTCCACGTTCGCCTTCACTGGCTTCATGGGCTTTACGCTGGGTCCGATACTCAGCGCGTACCTGACCCTTCCAAACGGGGCTTCTCTGATCATGACCGCCATGGCCATGACCGGAGCGACCTTTATCGGTCTTTCTGCGGTCGCGCTGATCACAAAGAAGGATTTCAGCTTCCTGGGGAATTTCCTGATGGCGGGTGCCATCGTGCTGATTCTCGCCATGGTGGCTGCGCTGATCTTCAATATCCCAACGCTGTCTCTGGCGGTATCCGCAGGCTTCGTGTTGTTCGCGTCGGCTGCCATCCTGTACCAGACGAGTGAAATCGTGCATCGCTCTGGTGAGACTAACTACATTCTGGCGACCATCACGCTGTATGTTTCTATCTACAACTTGTTCGTCAGCCTGCTTTCCTTGCTGGGCATCATGAACAGCGACTAAACGATGAATGCAAGACTCTCTGGCCCCGCCTTTGGTGGGGCCAGCGTTTTTCTAAATCGAATTTCAAGAGGCTGATGGCATGCAGTACGCGCTGTTGGTGCAAGGTTCACCCTATAGCTACCAGGCGTCACATTCCGCGCTCAGGTTCGCCCAGGCCGTAGTGAGGCGTGGGCATAGCTTGACGGCAGTCTTCTTTTACCACGATGGCGTTTACAATGCGGCGCGTCTAGCGGCTCCTCCCCAGGATGAGCCTCATCTGTACGATGCCTGGGCTCAACTGCATCGTGAGCACGATACCGAGCTGCTGGTTTGCATCGCCGCTGCCTTGCGGCGGGGCCTGATGGATGAGCGCGAATCGTCACGCCACGGCAAGGCCGGGCATAGTCTGGAACCCCCTTTTATACTGACGGGACTGGGCCAACTGATCGAAGCTAGTACAGCCTATGATCGGTTGATTTCCTTTTCACCTTGATACGTGATGATGCGATGACTGGCTTGAGTGGCGGCGACCTATTGGTCATCCTGCGCCATGCACCGCATGGCAGCAGCTGGTTGAAGGAAGGTCTGGATACTGCATTGGTGGCGGCCGCTTTCGGTCAACGGGTTAGCCTCCTCTTCATGGGCGATGGCGTCATGGCGTTGCTCCCGGGACAGGGCAGTGGGCCATTAGGGCAAAAGGGCACCCAGCCGACACTGCAGATGCTCGAGATGTACGACATCGATTCACTCTGGGTCGAGCACCAGGCTCTGCTTGAGCGTGGGCTCAACGACATGTCGCTCTCAGTGGATGCCACTCGGATCGAGAAGGACGCGATTTCCAGGTTGCTGGCAGAACATACTCAGATTCTCAACTTCTAGGCCGCCAGTAGGCGCATTCGGGCCGTCTCGAGGAACCGGACACCATGGTCTTGCATATACTCAATCGTTCGCCGTCCATGAGCCGTGTTTTCCAGCAGGCTCTGGACGCAATGGGAACAGACGACAGACTGCTACTCATCGAGGATGGCGTACAAGGGGCGTTACCGCAGCTGATTCCCTATCTTGAGCCGGTGCTAGGTCGGCTTTTCGTCTTGAAGGAAGATCTAGTTTCCCGAGCCCTTGAAGGGCACTGTGACGCTCGGGCTATTGTGGTCGATGTGGATGGCTTCGTATCGTTGACGGAAGAAGCCGACAAGACTGTGAGTTGGTTCTAATGGCCTCGACAGAAATATACCGTTATCTTGAAGTGGGTAAACAAGAAATCCCTCTAGACCCGGAAGGTTTTCTGGTCAATATGAACGATTGGTCCCCCCAGGTTGCCGAGGCGATGGCTGCCGAAGAAGGGCGCGAGCTGACCCAGGCGCACTGGGACGTCATTGGCGTACTTCGCGACTTTTATTCGCGTTATGAGGCGTCACCAGCAATGCGGCCGCTAGTGAAAGCCGTGGCCAAGAGCTTGGGTGAGGAGAAGGGCAAGTCGCTCTATCTGATGAAACTCTTTCCGGAAAGCCCGGCCAAGGTGGGTGCCAGGCTTGCCGGCCTTCCCAAACCGGCTAACTGTCTCTGATGAATTTTCTGGCGCATGCCTGGTTATCCCAGGATGGCAGCGATGATTTCCTTTATGGAAATCTGATCGCCGATGGGGTGAAAGGGCCTGACCTATCTCAATGGCGTGCCCCCATCGCTGCAGGTATCGTTCATCACCGCCGTGTAGATGCCTTTGTCGACCAGCATCCTGTCGTTGCCCTGGCGAAGCAGCGCGCACCGGCAGGGCATCGCCGTTATGCCGGTATTGCCCTGGACCTGGTATGGGATCACTTCCTCGCCCGACAAACGCAGCGCACCGCGGACCAGGCGCACCTCGTAGCCCGTTGCTATGCATTGCTTGCCGCACGACCGGCACCTCAGCGGCTGGGCATGATGATGCCGGCCCTGGTAGAACAGGACTGGTTGCGCCGCTACGCCGATTTCGGTTTTACCTGCTCGGCCATTGCCAATATCGGACGTCGGCTAAGTGGCCCCAACCGACTGGCGCTTCTGGTTCCTTGGCTCGAAGAGGACTACCCACGGCTAGAGCGGGACTTTCATGAGCTATGGCCCTTGCTCGAGACGAACCTGGGCGCGAGCTCACGTCTCGACCAGCCATAGGCACTTCACGGGATCGCCTACCGCTATTTCACTGTTGGCAGGAATCACCGCGAAGGCATTCGCCTCCACGCAGGAGGAGAGTACCGCCGAATTCTGGTCGGCATAGGCCGACGCTGTGGCACCCTTTTCATCAAAGGACAGCTTGATCCGCATGTAATGGCGGCGGGCCTGGGTGCGGGTCGCGAAATCGCTGCGTGCTGTCAGGCATGGCAGTGCCTCAAGCGCGGGGCAGGCCAGCAATGCACCCATTAGGGGTCTCAGGAACAGCCAGGCCCCGACGAAGCTGGATACGGGATTGCCCGGTAATCCGACGAAGCGTGCTTCTCCCAGGTCGTGCGGAATCCTACCGATGGCAAGTGGCTTGCCAGGACGCATGGCCAGACGCCACATGTCGAGCTGTCCCAGCGACAGCAGGGCGGCTCTGACATGATCTTCCTCGCCGACACTCACGCCGCCTGTGGTAATCACCACATCCGCGGCTTCAGCGGCGCTTTGGAGTCGTTTACAGGTGGCGCTGTAATCGTCGGGAACGCTTTCCGCCATGACCACCTCGGCGCCGAAACGTTCGAGCAGGCGTACCAGCATGGGGCGGTTGGAATTATAGATCTGCCCTTGCCTGAGTGTTTCACCCGGCGCGATGACCTCGTCGCCCGTCGAGAGCAGGGCGATACGCGGGCGTTGACGCACTTCGACCTCGGTGACCCCTTGGCCGGCAAGCTGTCCAAGGGCCGCAGCCTCGAGACGCGTCCCCGCGCGTAACAATATGCTATCGGCTTTCACATCCCGGCCTCGCCGTCGGACGTTGTCTCCGACAGGCACGTCGGGTGGAATGAAGACACCTTCCGGGTGAACCTCGGTACGTTCTTGCATTACGACACAATCTGCTCCGGAGGGGATTGCGCCACCTGTGAAAATGCGCGCACAACTCCCCGGGGAGAGTGGCTCGCCGGCATGGCCTGCAGCAATGCGTTGCGATACGGGCAGGACCTGTCCGGCATCTTCGCTGCGCAGGGCATAGCCATCCATGGCGCTATTGTCGAACGGCGGAACGTCAATACGTGCTGCCACGGGAGACGCAAGCACCCGCCCAGCGGCCTGATCGCTGGGCAGGATTTCCGATCCGATGGGTACGATGTCCTTGAGCAGTGCATCGAGGGCTGCTTCGACGCTCTGCAACGTTTCAGCCATGAGTGCCTCGCTCGGGTATGACCAGGTTGGCGTAATTGCATGGCCTATGGCGGCTGTCGAGCTGTTCCCGAAGTATGCCGTCCCAGGCGGTACGGCAGGCACCGGTCGAGCCCGGCAGGCAGAATACGACGGTCGAATTGGACAGCCCACCCAGGCAACGGCTCTGTATGGTCGAGCTGCCGATTTCTTGCCAGGAGAGGTGCCGAAACAGCTCGCCAAATCCTTCGATGGTCTTGTCGAGCAGGACCGATACGGCCTCCGGTGTGGAATCCCGGCCAGTGAATCCGGTCCCGCCGGTGGTCAGGATGACTTGGATTGCGGGCTCCGCGATCCAGGCGGCGACCTGGGCACGGATGCGGTAGACGTCATCGATGACGATACGTTTTTCAGCCAGGCTATGCCCCGCCTCAGTGAGGCGATCAACCAGGGTCTGGCCACTTCGATCGGTCGCTTCGGTGCGGGTATCGGAAATGGTCAGTACAGCGATGTTAAGGCCGATGAAATCGCTCTGATCCTGGCTCATGCCTTGGCCTGCTTGTTTTTCTGACGTGCCTCGAGTGCCTCGAGTTGTTCGGGTCTGGCTGGGGCCTGATGATGCGTTTTCCATTCTGAATACGGCATGCCGTAGACATACTCCCGTGCGGCTTCATAGTCGAGAGAAGTGCCTCGTTCCTCTGCAGCAGCGACGAGCCATTTCGATAGGCAATTCCGACAGAAGTCGGCCAGAATCATCAGGTCGATGTTTTGCACGTCCTTGTTGGCATCCAGGTGCGCCAGCAGGCGACGGAAGGCAGCAGCCTCGAGTTCGGTGCGGGTGGAAGGATCGAGATCGTGCATGGCAAAGTCTCCTTGGTGAATCGTCCCAGCATAACAAAAGACACCGCCCGTGGGCGGTGTCATGAAGCGTGTTGTGTCCCTAGCTCGTTCGCTGTGGCGCGGGTTCGTCATCCAGGCCGGAACGTCCCGCTTCTTCGGCGGATACGGTCTTGTCCTTGACCTCTTCGTACCAAAGGTTGTGGTGCTCCTTGGCCCAGCATTCATCGACATAGCCTGTGGCCATCCCTTCCAGGGAGCCTTCGGTACCCACGGTGCCGATATAGATATGTCCGAGTGCCACTGCGGTGAGCCCCAAGGCGCCGACTGCGTGAATCACGTTGGCCCACTGCATGGTGTCCCGGCCTTGACCGTAATTGGGGAAATCGAGCACCAAGCCGCTTGCGATGACCGCTATGCCGGCCGTGGCCAGTAGCCAATACCATCCCTTTTCGCCCGCATTGGCGAAACCGGCATCAGCATGGCCCTTGCCGATCAAGCCGCCGCCTTTCTTGAACCATGTCAGATCGTGCTTCCTGGGAATGTTATGCCAGAACAACTTGGCCAACAGGATCACCAGCAGGACACCGAAGATAGGGCCGAGATAATTATGCAGTATCTTGGTGCCCGAGATCATGGCGCCCCAGAAAGCATCACCCAACAGGCCGCGGAATACGAATTTGCCAAACAGCAGATTCAGGCCGGTCAATGCCAGGACGATGAACAGGGTCGCCACGGTCCAATGCAGCGAGCGTTCGAGCAGTGTCCAGCGCAAGAGCTTGCGGCCGGTACGCGGCTCATCGAGTTCCTTGCGGCCGAAGATCAGGTAGAACAATGTGATCAAGCCGAGCATGCCACCGATGGCGATCAGGCCGAAAGGCGAGACCCAACGGTTACGTATCTGACGCCAGCTTTCGCCGCTGGCGTTGATCAGGTTATACGTCGACTCAGCGCGAGAGTCCCGAAAGTTAGGTCCCGTCTCGCCGCTCCTGACTTGTCGCCAGGTATCGGGCGTGGCGGCCCCGACCGAGGTGGTGAGCTCGCGTTCTGGATCGGCGGATTGCGCCATTGCCTGGCTGGCGAAGCCCAGTGACATGACCATCATCAACATGATGGCCAGCCAGCCGGTCAACGTCATGGTCCTCTTTTGCTTCGACATGAAGCCTCCTCACCCTTGGCGGGTTGCATCGTATGCCAGGTGGTCCATGGCAGCGGCCGTATCCGGTCCCTGCCGGTTCACCTCGGACCATGCACCGTCCTTGTGACCGCGGTGCACGACACGTTGACGGAAGATGTCAGCCACCGTCTGGGCATCACCGGCAAGCAATGCCTTGGTCGAGCACATTTCGGCACACAGGGGCAGCTTGCCTTCCGCGATGCGATTGGCGCCGTATTTCTCGTACTCTTCTTCCTTGGAATCGGCCGGGCCGCCGGCGCAGAACGTGCACTTGTCCATCTTGCCACGTTCACCGAAGGCGCTCTGCTTGAGAAATTGCGGTGCACCGAAAGGACATGCGTACAGGCAGTAGCCGCAGCCGATACACAGGTCCTTGTCATGCAGCACGATGCCGTCATCGGTCTTGTAGAAACAATCGGTCGGGCAAACCGCCATGCAGGGCGCGTCATCACAATGCATACACGCCACCGAGATCGATACTTCGGAGGCTTCGCCATCGTTGAGGGTGACCACACGACGGCGCTGGACGCCCCATTCCACTTCATTCGCGTTCTTGCATGCAGTGACGCAGCCGTTGCATTCGATGCAACGTTCGGCATCACACATGAATTTCATCTGGGCCATGGTGTTCTCCTTATCGCCTGGCGGGTCGTTGCCCGCCAGGTCTCCTGCGTCGTCAGGCGCGCTCGATCCGACAGATCGTGCATTTGGTTTCCTGCATCAAGGTCACGGGATCGTAGCCATAGGTCGTCGCGGTGTTGGCCGCTTCGCCAAGAACGTAGGGGGCCGATCCTTCTGGATACTTGTCATGCAGGTTTTCACCCTGGAACATGCCGCCGAAGTGGAAGGGCATGAACGCCACGCCGCGATCCACGCGTGGCGTCACCATGGCCTTGACCTTGACCCGGCCACCTTCGGCTCCTTCGACCCATACCGTATCGCCATCGCCGATGCCCAGGTCGTTGGCGGTCGCTGGGTTGATCTCGACGAACATCTCCTGCTGAAGCTCGGCCAGCCAGGACATGGAACGGGTTTCCTCGCCGCCCCCTTCGTACTCGACCAGGCGCCCCGAGGTCAGGATGATCGGGTATTGATCGGAGCGGTCACGCTGCTGAACGCTCTTGTACATTGTGGGGAGGCGGAACAGTGACTCGAAGTCGTCCCAGGTGGGGTAGTCGGCCACCAGGTCGCGCCGTGTCGTATAGAGCGGTTCGCGATGCTTGGGGACGCCATCCGGGAAGGTCCAGACCACTGCACGCGCCTTGGCATTACCGTACGGGGCGCAACCATGCTCGATGGCGACCCGCTGAATGCCGCCCGAGAGGTCGGTCTTCCAGTTCTTGCCCTCGGCTGCGGCCTTTTCCTCCTCACTGAGTTCATCCCACCAACCCAGATCCTTGAGCAATTGGTCGGTGAACTCGGGGTGGCCGTCGTCGAGCTCCGACTCGACCGGGGCCGAACCATCGGCAAGCAGCGATACCCCGTCGCGTTCGATGCCGAAGCGGGCCCGGAACCCCATGCCGCCTTCCATGACAGGTACGCTGGTGTCGTAGAGGTTGGGCGAACCGGGGTGGCCGAACTCGGCCGTGCCCCAGCAGGGCCAGGGCAAGCCATAATAGTCGCCGTCGGCGGGGCCGCCTTCGGCCCGCAGGTTGCGGAAGCTGAAGGTATGCCAGTTCTTCTGGTGTTCCTTGAGGCGCTCGGGACTCTGGCCGGTATAGCCTACCGTCCACATGCCGCGGTTGATCTCGCGAAGGATATCGTCGATGAAGGGCTCATCGCCATTCAGGGCAATATTCTTGACCAACTGATCACCAAAGCCGAGCTTACGGGCGAAGAGATACATGATCTCGTGGTCGGGTTTGGATTCGAACATCGGCTCGATGACCTTGTCTCGCCACTGCAGCGAGCGGTTGGTCGCGGTCACGCTGCCTGTCGTCTCGAACTGGGTGCACGCGGGAAGCAGATAGACCCCGTCGGTCTTGCCGTGCATGACGGCAGCGACGGTCGGGTAGGGGTCGACGATCACCATCATGTCGAGCTTCTGCATCGCCTTCTGCATTTCCGGCCCGCGGGTCTGGGAATTGACCGCGTGGCCCCAATAGAACATCGCCTTTAGCGCGGTCCGCTGGGAGATATTCTCGTCTTCCTCGAGTACGCCATCTACCCAGCGGGACACGGTAATGCCGCTGGTGTTCATGGGCTTGCCATCGGCGTACTCGGTATCGTCGAAACGTGACTGCAGCCACGGGTAATCGACATCCCATACCTTGGACCAGTGCTGCCATGCACCTTCGGCAAGGCCGTAATACCCAGGCAGCGAGTCGGAGCCGAGGCCGAGGTCGGTGGCGCCCTGCACGTTATCGTGACCGCGCAGGATATTGGCACCGCCACCGGACTTGCCGATGTTGCCCAATGCCAATTCGAGAATGCAGTACGCTCGGGTATTGTTGTTGCCCGTCGTGTGCTGGGTGCCACCCATGCACCAGACGATGCAGCCCGGACGATTGTCGGCGAGGCGCTTGGCGGTATCGTACATGACCGATTCCGGCACACCGGTGATGTTTTCGACGACCTCAGGAGTGAACTGGGCTACTTCGGCACGTACTTCATCCATGCCATAGACACGTTGCTCAATGTATTCGGTGTCTTCCCAGCCGTTCTCGAAGATGTGCCACAGCAGACCCCAGACATAGGCGACATCGGAGCCGGGGCGGATGCGAACGTATTGAGTCGCCTTGGCCGCAGTGCGGGTAAAGCGTGGATCGACGACGATGATCTCGGCGTTGTTGCGTTCCTTGGCAAGCAGGAAATGCTGCATGCCGACCGGATGCGCCTCGGACGGGTTCGAGCCGATCAAAATGATGGACTTGGAATTCTGCAAGTCATTCAGCGAGTTGGTCATCGCCCCGTAACCCCAGGTATTGGCTACCCCGGCAACGGTGGTCGAGTGACAGATACGCGCCTGGTGATCGGTATTGTTGGTTCCCCACATCGAGGCCAACTTGCGCATGAAATAGGCTTGTTCGTTGCTGAACTTGGCCGATCCCAGCCAGTAGACGCTGTCCGGGCCATACTGGTCGCGAAGCTCGAGCAACTTGTCACCGATCTCGTTGACAGCATCGTCCCAGCTCATGCGCTGCCATTCGCCGCCCACCAGCTTCATTGGATACTTCAGGCGGCGGGTGGAATGCCCATGTTGGCGAAGCGAGGCGCCCTTGGCACAGTGCGCTCCGCGGTTGATGGGATGGTCGAAAGCGGGTTCCTGCTTGGTCCATACGCCTTCCTGCACTTCGGCATATACACCACAGCCGACGGAGCAGTGAGAACAGATAGTGCGCTTGGTCTCGACAGGCGCATCGGATACCGGTGTCTTGTCGGCGGCTTGCGCCGGCTGCATCATCCGGTTGCCAAGAAAGCCGGCGGCCGCCAACCCGCCGGTGGCCATGCCGCTACGCTGCATGAACTGCCGGCGTGAAATGCCCAGGCCGGTTGCCGGGGCCGTCGAAGATTTACGTGTCAATCGCATGGTCGCGGTCCTTTATCCCTGGCGGTCAGTCACGCAGCGAGGCGTAGAAAGCACGCACGTGCTCGGTTTCCCGGTAATTCTCATTCGTCTCGGTTTCCGTCGTCTTGGGAGTGTCGGCCTGAACGAAGGTGACATGGCCGATTGCAGCGGCAGCGCCTGCTGCCGCGGTACCGGCGCCGAGCGTACGCAGAAAGTCGCGACGCTGAGGGTTGTGGTTCTTGCGCATCTGTCGTTCTCCTCGGTGTTGCTTATCGTTTTTCTAGTGTTTCGTCACGGTCATGCTTGTTTAACGGTGAGTCGGCGATTGGCGAGCCGCTAACCTGGCGTGAGGTCAATCATCCTGACAGCGTCATGTTGTGGCCCGACAACCAGGCGCTCGTTCTCGAGTTCCAGGTAAGCACCCGCCAATCCACCCACGGCGGCGTAAAGGTCCGTATCGACAGCCGAAAGATCCTTCATGCAGGCCATCGCCCAGGGGGCGAGATGACGCTGGAAGAACCGGCCTTGTTCCTGGGAGCGGGTCTCGACCAACAGTGCCATGACTTCGCACAGGGCCGAGAAATGGTCTTCGGGGTCATGGGTATACTGCCGACGCTCAAAGCCCAGTTGCCTCAAGTCGGACCTGAGATGGACAAGAAATTCGTCCATTAACGTGCCGTGCAAGTACCAGGAGCCGTAAGGAACCACTTCGCCCTCGATCACGCCGACCAAGTGGCGGAAATGGGCGCGCTCCAGTGCCGTGCGATCGCTGCTTTTTGCCGCTTCGGCCAATAACGACCACTGCGTCGCAAGGGGGCCGCCGTCGGGTTCACCTTCCAGGCCCGACAGAAAGTCCATCAGGTCATTGTCAGGCGGGGCGACGATCAGCCGGGCGAGAAGACGATAGATGTCCGCTCGCAGTGCACTGTGTTCATCGAGCATCCGTGAGTCGATCATGGCTATACCTTCAGTTGAGCCTCGGGATTGCGTGCCATCTCGTGCCAGACATCCTTGACCCTGCAGTCCTCGCACATCTCGAGCCGTGACAGGGCATCGCCGGCGAAGTAGGGGTGTGCGGCAAGCTTCTTCTTGATGCTCTCGATGGTGCTGACCGTCGCGAAGGGTTTGCCGCAGTGAATGCATTCGAAGGCGGCCTCTTCCTTGCAAATGGAACGCTCGAGTCGCTCAGGCCCGGCAAGGAAACCGGGAACCAGGGAGATCGCCGTTTCCGGGCAGGCCTCGGCACACAGGCCGCACTGTACGCAGTCGGCCTCTCGGAAGCTGAGTTGCGGTTGATCCTTGCCTCCGGCCAGCGCCGGGGTGGGGCATACCGAGACACAGCTCATGCAAAGCGTACAGGCGTCGGTATCCACGGCCACGGCACCAAAAGGTGCCCCATGGGGCACGACACTGCGGGTATTTGCGGGGGCGCCGTGAGCAGCAAGCCAGGACAAGGTCTCGTTCAGCGCATCACGCTTGGCGCCAGTGGGGGCGCTTTCACGGCGCCCGATCGCGCTTAGCG
Organism: Litchfieldella xinjiangensis; assembly: GCF_000759345.1. Classification (GTDB taxonomy): domain Bacteria; phylum Pseudomonadota; class Gammaproteobacteria; order Pseudomonadales; family Halomonadaceae; genus Litchfieldella_A; species Litchfieldella_A xinjiangensis. The sequence goes on along the minus strand of NZ_JPZL01000001.1, from coordinate 188,529 downwards.
AGGGCAGCGAATCCCGTGCATCCAGATCATGTTCGGCTAGATATTGGAGTCGCTGTGGCGCGTGGCCCAATGCATCCAGTAAGGCATGTGCCTGGGCGAGCTGGTCTTCCACCAGGCGCGTTAGACTTGGGGGTAGCTCCTCATGCGTTTGTACCCGGACTTCACACGCCCCGGCTGCGAAGGCGGCAAGCCATTGGTCGAGGCCTGCAGCGCCCAGTTCTTCAAGGGGGATATCGAGGACGTGTGTCGCGGGCTCCGAGGTTTCCCGTGCCCGATAACCCTGCTCGACGAAGCGCACGACCGGCTGCTGCCCGCCTGCTTCGAGGTACGCTCCGACCAGGCGCCAGACGAAATCCTGCTGACGCTGTGCATCGGGAACACGGTATTGTATCGCCCCAGTGGGGCAGGCTGTGGTGCAACTGCCCGCGCCATGACAAAGGAAAGGGTCGATCTCGATCCAGGCCTCGATACGCTTCTGACGGCTCACGATGGCATCGGCAGGGCAGACCTCGAGACAACGTGTACAGCCTGACTTCCCGCGACCGGCATGGGCGCACAGCGCATTGTCGATAGTGAAGTATCGGGGTTTTTCGAATTCGCCGACATGCTCGACCAAGGTGTCGATTATGCGCTGGCAGGCATCGCTCCCCCAGGCTGTTGTGAAATACCCGGGGGGAGGCAGCTCGTACGCCAGCGTGGGCATAGCGGCCAGGTCGAGAATGAGATCGAAGTGGGAGCGCTGCAGGCACGCCTTGGCCAGGTCGATCTCTCCTTGTTCATCGGGAACCGTGACGACGAACTGGCCCAGGTAGCCGCCTATTCGTGGTGACGAGGCGTAATGACAGGCCAACTGACGCGTCGCGTCATACATGGCCTCATCGGCGTCGTCGATTCCATTCAGGCGCTCGTTGACCAGCAGCGTCAGCGAGGCCAGCCCTTTGTGTTCGAGGGCGGCCGCAGCCAGGCGACAGTCCCGCTCATTGCCAATGATCAGGAGGTGACCCTGGGAGGTATAACTTACGGTGGCGGGCGTCAGGTTGACAGGCCAGGAGATACGCGCGTGCGCCTCTGCCTGCGCCTTCTGATTAGCCAGGCCAGCTAGGTCGAAGCGTAGATTCATAGGGTCTCATCGGGTGCCATGGTCATCAATTTCTTGTTGTAATAATTATTATATATTTGACCGCTTCGTCAGGCTACGCAAACCCTTCATTAGTCGATCGCGTGTCCGTTGATTAAACCTTGTGCGGCGCAGTATCTAACGTGTCTGGCGCAGGCTCGTCTTGGAACTGATCATCTGGCGTTGACGAGGCGTCTGCCATCGTCTGCTCGGTCTGGATTTCGTCAACACCAGGCGTGACTGACGCCGGCTGCTCTTCGCTGGCGTTCTCTTCGTCGAGTCGGGTGACGTTATCCTTGGCCCATTGGCGGATGCGCTCGCCGGCACCCTCGGCCAGGGTGCGCATCTGGCTGAAATCCTGATCGTAATCGTCGAGTCCGTCGCGCACGTTGTAATTGCCCATCGCATACATACGACGCAAGGCGCGGCGTTTGAGGCCCGCACTGACACCGGACACCAGGAAGGCCTTGAAGTCACTTCCCGGACCCAGCGTATCCGGGTCGGGCAAGGTATCATCCAGAGACCCTTCCGCGGGCGGCTCGGTAGCGAGGGGCGTGGCCTGCTCGTCAGCCTGTAGCGAAGGCGTTGCTTCTTGCGGGGCAAACGTCGTGTCAGGCTCGGGTCGTTGCGGCTCGGACTCGACCAACCCACGCTTGCGCTGCGACCAGCGCTCCCAGCGACTCATGCCAGATCCTCCCTGGCGCGGCCTGCACCCTTGCGTTTTTTCTTGCGTCCGGCATCCGGCGCTTCACCATGACGTGCCAGATAGGCTTCGAGCCAGATCTGAATGGCCAGTGGCATCGGTGTCTCGAGCACCTGTTGTTCACCATCCATCCAACCAGCGGCGACATCCTGACTCGCTGTAATGGCATCGGGGTGTGCCGCCTGGCCGGCAAAACCACAGCGGACGAACAGTTGCGGCTCCGCCGAGCCGAGATTGAAGCGGTAGGCACTTCGCTCGGTCATATAAAGTTGCAGATCCAGCACGTGTGGGCCGACGTTCCCCGGCTCGAGTCGTGCGATACGCCATTGCTCCAGCGAGAAGCCCTTGACCTGCTTGGGTTCACTGGCGAGGGTCAGGCTCAATGAGCGGCGGTTGGCAGTAGACATCCCGATCTCCGGTCGCAGAGGGCGTTAAAGACAGTAAGCGGTAGTGATGCGAAGATGGTCAATACCTCGAAAGGAGATTATACAATGGCAGCCATCAATCTAAGTCATGCGCGCCTGCCTACGACGCTGGAGATCGACGTGGTCGACGAATTCGGTGAGCTGCGTCGACAGCCGATTGCTGCCGAGCGCGCATTGACGGTCTATCTCAATCGGCGCGAGATCGTCACCCTGATGACGCTGGGCGCACAGCCTGAGGCGTTGGTGGCGGGCTATCTGCGCAACCAGGGGTTGATCGCTAGCCGAGACGATTTGTTGGCGCTGCACGTCGACTGGGAGGTGGAGTCGGCCGCTGTCCTGACCCGTCAGGTCCCGGAGGATCTGGAGCAGCGACTCGGTCAACGCACGGTCACAACCGGGTGCGGCCAGGGCACGGTTTTTGGTCGCTTACTGAACGTCACGTCCCTGAGTCCCTTGCCCGAGACGCGAATGTCTCAGTCGGTGCTGTACCAACTCCTGGACAATCTGGGCGCCTACAACGAAACCTATCGAAGTGCCGGTGCGGTACATGGTTGTGCGCTATGTCGCCAGCAGGACGTTCTGGATTTCGTGGAGGATGTCGGACGCCACAACGCGGTGGATACGCTGGCGGGGCGGCAATGGCTCGAGGAAGCCGGTAGTGCCGGGGCCGATATCTTCTATACGACCGGTCGCCTGACCTCGGAAATGGTTCTCAAGGTCGCCCAGATGGGAATCAGTGTGCTGGTGTCGCGCTCGGGCGTCACGCAGAAAGGGGTAGAGCTGGCCGAGCGCTTCGGGGTGATGCTGATCGCCCGGGCCAAGGGCAAACACTTCCAGGCCATTCACGCTCGGGACAGGCTTGTGCTCGATGCGGTGCCAGCCCGGCGACCGGGGGATCGGCGAAGCCAGGCGTCATCTGGGCGAGGCGGGGCCGGTGCGTGAGTCGACCGGGTTCATACCGTGTCGCCGCGTGTGCATACCGATAGCACCACGGCATCTTCCTCGCTGACCGAGACCAAGGCGTGGCCCATGGCACTGTCGAAATAGATACTGTCACCGCTCTCCAAGGGAAGCGGTTCATAGTACTCCGTGTACATCAGTATCTTCCCCTCCAGTACCATCAGGAACTCTTCACCATCGTGACGGACCCACTCACTGAACTCTTCGAAATGCCGCGCCCGCACAATGGTCTTGAACGGGATCATGCGCTTCTGGGCCAGCTGGCAGGACAAGAGCTCATGCTCATAGGTGGGGGTCGGATGGTGTTGCCCTTCGCCCGACCGGGTGAGGTCCCTTCGGCCTAGCGTCTGCGTTTGGGGCTTCGGCGGGCTGAGCAATTGCGGCAGGTCGATGGCGAGGCCATTGATCAATTTCTGGACGGCAGTGAACGTGGGCGATATCTGGTCGTTCTCGATCTTGGATAGCGTCGAGCGGGCCAGGCCGGTACGCTGGCTGACCTCTTCCAGCGTCCATTGGTTGGCAAGGCGAATTTCCTTGAGACGTTCTCCGAGTCGCAGGGGTTCGACGAACGCCTTGCGCCCCGAGGCGATGCGCACGGCAGCATCCTGATCGGTACTAGCGGTCATGACTTGTTCACTATCGGAAACCGAGTTTCCGAAAGCCTACCATAAAACCTTCGCGCTACGCGGGCAGAAGCGACGTGGCCATGCCTATTTTGACAGTCACGACGCTGCAGTGGCTGTCTCTCGCTAAAAGGCGCGTTTCCTGAATACAGGAAACTTTTGCCTATGGGCGATGGCTACAGCGAAAAGGGCTGTCCTAAAAGCGCCTTGATGTGAGCCTCAGCGCTACGTCCCAGGGAATCCAGGTCATACCCCCCTTCGAGCACCGATACCAGGCGGTTATTGGCGTACAGCGCAGCGATTTCCATGGCCAGATGGGTTACCCAATGAAAATCCGCTTCATCGAGGCAAATTTCCGCCAAGGGATCGTTACGGTGGGCATCGAAGCCGGCGGACACCAGTACGAGATCGGGTTTGAAGCGATGAAGCGCAGGTAGCCAATCATGCTCCACTGCTCGGCGAAACCCGTCGCTGTCGGTACCTGCCGGGAGCGGTGTGTTGACGATGTTATGCCATTCGCTACGCAAATAGCGCCAAGGATAGAAGGGAAACTGGAAGCTTGAGCAGACCAGCACATTCGGATCATCCTTGAATATGTCGACGGTGCCGTTGCACTGGTGGACATCGAAATCGAGTATGGCGATACGCTCGGCGCCGTAGCGGGCCCTGGCATGGGCCGCACCTACCGCAACATTGTTGAAGAAACAGAAGCCCATGGCTTCCGAGGCCTCGGCATGATGGCCCGGGGGGCGAACTGCACAGAATACGTTGTCGGCCTGGTGGCGGAACACTTGATCGACACCGCATATCACGGCGCCGGCCGCTAAACGAGCCACATTCAGACTGTCCGGGGTCATCAGCGTGTCGCCATCCAGTGAGACGATCCCATGTTCGGGAACGCACCGCTCGAGCGAATGCAGATGACGCTTGGGGTGAACGCGCGTGATGTGTTCGTCGTTGGCGAGCTTGGCATCGGATTGCATGGTTTGCTGAAGCACGCCTGCCAATGCCAGGCGGGCGCGTATCGCCTCCAGCCGCAAGGGGCTCTCGGGATGCTCCGGTCCCATGTGATGTTTGTCATAGTGCGGGTGGGTAATGTATGAGGTGATCATGGCTGACTCCGGAGGCGATACGGCGAACGATAGGGTCGACCGGCCTTGCATGACAGTCTCAATAAGTCGTACACAGGTACAATACTGAACGAGAGGAGGCACGTGTGGGTACCCGATTTCTGCGCCATTTCTTCGAACCCGGCAGCCTGGCTGTTATTGGGGCATCAGAAAAAACCCACTCGATGGGCGGCCTGGTGATCCGCAACCTCAAGGAGGCCGGCTTCCCCGGTTCGCTGTGGGCGGTCAATCCCAAGAACTACGACACCGTTTATGGCGTGCCCTGTATCAGACGTGTGCGGGAGCTTCCCGAGGTGCCCGATCTGGCCGTCATCTGTTCGCCGGTAGAGACAGTGCCGCGGCTAATCGAGCAATTGGGGCGCTTCGGTGTACGCGCTGCGCTGGTGCTCTCGGGTGGCGCCCATCTCGATGCCCGTCTCGAAGAGGAGGCCTCGCTTCGTGAACGCATGTTGAGTGCTGCGCGGCGTTCCGGTATTCGCGTACTTGGGCCTGAGTGCATGGGCGTCGTGGTACCTGGCCGCAAGCTGAACGCCACATATGCCAGTCAGCCGATTCGTCCCGGTAGAGTCGCCTACCTGGGGCAATCCGGCATGCTCGGCAATGCCATGATCGATTGGGCCGCCGGGCGTGGTATCGGCTTCTCCCATCTGGTCACACTCGGCGATAGTGTCGATGTCCTGCTCCCCGACCTCATCGACTATATCAATCAATACTCGCCTACCCAGGCGATTCTCCTGCATCTTGAGCGCATTCAAGACGCACAACACTTCATGACAGCGCTGCGGGACGCATCTCGTCATCGCCTGGTGTTGGCGATCAAGAGTGGAAGGACCGCCCAGTCGGAAGTGACCCCCCAGACCCCGACCCCGGGTATAGCCAATCGCGACGTGATCTTCGACGCAGCCTTGGCACGAGCGGGCGTGGTCAGGGTCAATGATTCCGATGAATTGTTCGATGCCTTGGAAACCCTATCGCGGATGAAGCCCCTGCGCGGCGACCGCCTGGCGATCGTTTCCAATGGCCTCGGTCCGGCGATGCTGGCCATCGACAAGCTGATCAGCTCGGGAGGGCGCCTTGCCGAATTCGAGACGACTACCCAGGATGCCTTGCGAACCGGCGACTTCGACATGACCCTGCCCGGAAAAAACCCGGTCGACCTGGGAGGGAATGCCACGCCCGAAAAGCTGGTCGATGCCCTGGAAATCGTGGCCGGCGATCCCAACGTCGATGCGGTGCTGGTCGTTCATGCGCCGACTCGGCTGGCGCCTTCCAAGGTGACTGCTGAAGCCATTGTCGCCAACCGCAAGCGCTTCAAGCGAAACCTGCTGACAAGCTGGATGGGATTGGAGGAAGCGCTCAAGGCGCGGCATGAGAGCAATCTGGCGGGTATTCCGACCTATACATCGCCCGAGAAGGCCGTGAAAGCATTCATGCACATGGTCGATTACCAGCGCGTTCAGTTGCTGCTCCAGGAAACGCCACCCAGCTTGCCTTTTGCAACCACGCCGGAGATCCGTTCCCGCTGCCATACCTTGATCGATCATGCCAAGGCCCAGGCGCGGACCAGCCTTTCACACTCCGAAACGTCTCAGGTACTCGAAGCCTACGGCATTCCCGTTGCAGCCAGCCATTACGTATCTACGCCCGAGGAGGGCGCAAAGGCGGCTTCAGCGTTTCATGAGCGGATCGCACTCAAGGTAGTGCATGACTTCAATTGCGTTCCGTACCGTTACCGCCGGCATCCGCACAAGCTCTCGGCTGGCCTGCTCCAGGATCTGGAAACGCCGGAACAGGTGGCCGAGGGCATACGGCGACTGGGCAACAAGGTGCAGGAGAAATTTCCTGAGATCACCATCCATGAGTACTGTCTCCAATCGATGCAGCGCGGCAAGCATTCGATGCAATTATGTGCCGGTGTTACGCGCGATGCCGTTTTCGGTCCGGTGATCGTCTTCGGGATAGGAGGATACAAGGTTAATGTATTGGCGGATCGTCACGTGGCACTGCCGCCTCTCAACATGAGCCTGGCCGATGATCTGGTCAGGCAGACTCATGCCTTCAAGTTGATTCAGGAACATTCCCGCGACCCCGACCGGGACATCCGACAGATATGCCAGATGTTGGTAAAACTCTCCCAGATGGCATCCGATCTGCCCGAAATGCAGGGGTTGGAACTCAACCCGCTTTTGCTCAACCGGGACGGTGTGGTAGCTGTCGACTTTGCCATGGATCTCGGCGCTCCAGCGCGCCACGCCATCATGCCGTACCCCGAAGAGCTGCGTGAATGGGTGACGCTAGCCAACGGCATGCGCGTTGAGGTCCGGCCCATACGGGCCGAGGACGCGCCGTTGATCACCAGTTTCCATACTCAGCTCTCCGAGGAGAGCATTCGCTTTCGCTATTTCCACAACAAGGCCGATCTGAGCAAACGGGATCTGTCCATGCTGGCAAGTATCAACTACGACCGGCAGATGGCCTTCATCGCTGAGCGTCACCGTGACGATGGCAGTCGGGAAATGCTGGGCGTGGTGCGTGTATGGAACGATCCAGACAATATCCGCACCGAATTTTCCATCATCATCCGCGATGACCAGCACGGGCATGGGCTAGGCAGTCTGCTCATGAACAAGATGATTCGTTACTGCAAGAATGTCGGGACGCTGGAAATGGTCGGCAAGGTCATGGTCGACAACCATCCGATGCGTGCCCTCATGAAGCACCTTGGGTTTGAGCTTCATTACAACATGGAAGAGCAGGTCGTAGACGCGACGTTACGACTTAACGAGCCCGAAAGCGACTGGCAGCGGCACCGCTTGGAAAGCCTACCTGACTAAGCGTCGCGCATCCATCGGCTGCCTTGTGCCCTGTGTCGCGGTGTCTCGAGGCCCGTGGGTTATTGAACCGCCGATTAATTATCTTGTGTTTTGATTTGAAGCACTTTCAATAAGAATGTATGCTTTGGTAACTATAATTCACAGTTATAGCAAGGGCGTAGGCATATGACTTTTAGAAATGTTCCCCGTGCCGCGTGCCTTGTTGTTACCTAGCAGGCACCCACACGATGAGTGACACACGACCCGTCAAGATCAAGGTGCGTGGCTTGAGCAAGGTGTTCGGTAGTCAGCCGAAGAAGGCGCTCGAGTTACGTGATCAGGGGCTCAAGCGCCCCGAGGTTCTCGAGAAAACCGGTCAGACGTTGGGCCTCTCCAATATCAGTTTCGATGTCTACGAAGGCGAGCTCCTGGTGATCATGGGGCTTTCAGGTTCGGGCAAGTCGACGCTGATACGTTGCCTCAACCGGCTGATCGATCCGACCGAAGGCGAGATCATCATTGAAGGGGAGAACATTCCCGAGCTTAGCGAGAAGCAGCTTCTCGAGTGCCGTCGTCGACATTTCTCCATGGTCTTCCAGAACTTTGCCCTGTTCCCGCACCGTACCGTTCAACAAAATGCGGAATATGGCCTTGAAATCCGGGGCGTGGATAAATCGACTCGCCAGAAGACGGCAGCCGATTCCCTCAAGCAGGTGGGTCTCGAAGGATGGGAAGACGCTTATCCCAACCAGCTTTCAGGTGGCATGCAGCAGCGGGTGGGGCTGGCACGTGCCTTGGCCAACGACTCCAGTGTGCTGCTCATGGACGAAGCCTTTTCGGCACTCGACCCGTTGATTCGCAAGGACATGCAGCAGGAGCTTCTCGAGCTTCAGCACAGCATGAAGAAGACCACCGTCTTTATTACCCACGATCTCGATGAAGCCCTGAATATCGGGGATCGAATCATCCTGCTCAAGGACGGTGAGATTGTTCAGATGGGTAGCCCCGAAGAGATTCTGACCTCGCCGGCTGACGATTACGTGGCACGATTCATCGAGGGCGTCGACATGTCGCGCATCCTGACGGCGCGTAGTGCGATGCATCCCGTTCGCGCCACGGCGCGTGAGGACGATGGCCCGAGAACCGTACTGCACAAGATGCGTGAAAATGGCATCGACTCCATTTACGTGACGACTCGCGAGCGCAAGCTTCTGGGGCTGCTCCAGGCCGACGATGCCGACCGTGCGGCCAAGGAGGGCCAGCAGAGCATCGCCGGCCTCATGACGCAGGATTTCCCAAGCGTGGGCCCGGACGAACCGCTGCATAATCTCTTCGCGATGTTCAGCGACAAGAGCTTCCCGATCGCCGTGGTCGACGACAGTCGTCGTCTGCTTGGGGTCGTGGTCAAAGGCGCGGTACTGGCGCAACTGGCCGAGACAGGAGAACAATAATGGCGATCGATATACCGCGTATTCCCTTGGGGGACTGGATCGAGAGTGGTCTGACGTACCTGACCACTGAATACTCTGTCGTTACACGGAGCATTTCCCGCCTGACACAGACCGGGATCAATGGTCTCAATGATGGGCTGATGTGGCTACCCGAATGGGTGCTCATGGCGCTGATCGCCCTGCTTTGCTGGCGCCTGGCGGGCACCCGTCTGGCCATCGGAGCAATAGCCGGGCTGGCACTGATATGGAATCTGGGCCTCTGGGACCCCATGATCAAGTCGCTGACACTCGTGGTCATCGCGACATTGGTGGCGGTGGTCATTGCCTTGCCAGTGGGAGTGGCGGCAGCGCTTTCCGAGCGCCTGTACCGTGTCATCATGCCCATTCTCGACTTCATGCAAACCATGCCGGCCTTCGTTTACTTGATACCCGCGATTCCATTTTTCGGTATCGGTTCCGTCTCGGCGATCTTCGCCACGGTGATCTTTTCCATGCCGCCTGCGATACGTTTCACCACGCTAGGTATTCGTCAGGTGCCGAAAGAACTGATCGAGGCCGCCGACGCTTTTGGTTCAACCCGCAGCCAGAAACTATTCAAGGTCCAGTTACCGCTGTCCTTGCCCACGATCATGGCGGGTATCAACCAAACCATCATGCTGGCCCTTTCGATGGTGGTCATTGCAGCCATGATCGGTGCCGACGGCCTTGGTAACGAAGTATGGCGAGCCATTCAGCGCTTGCGCCCGGGGGATGGTTTCGAGGCGGGCATTGCCGTTGTCATCCTGGCGATGCTGCTGGATCGTTTGACCCAATCGTTTCGTAAGGAAAGGAAGCAATAGTAAGCGGAGCTACAGCGCGGCGTGACGGTGTCGCGCCGCGCTGTAGCTCACCTAGGCAAGGGCGCGGTTCCGGCCCTTCCAGTCAAGGCCATGCTCTTTTTGGGCATGTGTACACGACAAGAGAGGGTAAGCAATGAGTAAACAATACACCATGATGACACGTGGGATTCGCACGGGTGCGCTGATGATGGCGGCTACGGCCGCGATGGCAGCGGGCGTCGCTCAGGCCCAGGACAAGGGCTCTGTTCATCTCGCTTATGTTGAATGGTCTTCTGAAGTTGCCTCGACCAATGTGATCCGGGCCGTACTGGAGGAGCAGGGTTACGAAGTCGACATGACGGCGCTTTCAGCCGCTGCGATGTGGCAGGCCGTGGCCAGTGGTGATGCTGATGCCATGGTCGCCGCATGGTTGCCCACGACTCACCAGGATTACATGGACCGCGTGGGTGACAGTGTCGAGGACCTCGGTCCGAATCTCGACGGCACCAAGCTCGGCCTGGTCGTTCCTGAGTATTCTGAGCTCCAAGCGATCGGTGACATCAACGACCACGCTGAGGAACTGAATAACCAGATCATTGGTATCGATCCAGGTGCCGGCCTGATGGGCCTGACCGAAGAAGTAATCGAAGCCTACGATCTCGATATCGATCTGCGTAGCGGAAGTGGCGCTACCATGACGGCGGCTTTGTCCAGTGCCATCAATAACGAAGAAGAAATCGTCGTTACCGGCTGGACGCCTCACTGGATGTTTGCTCGTTGGGATCTTCGCTATTTGGATGATCCGGAAAATGTTTACGGTGGGGCCGAGCAGATCCATACCGTGGCGCGAGCAGGTCTCAAAGATGATATGCCAGAAGCCTATGCCATCTTGGACAATTTCGAGTGGACCCCCGAGCAGATGGGGGAGGTCATGCTCATGAATCAGGAAAAGAATGCCGACCCCTACGAAACTGCCAAGCAGTGGGTCGCTGAAAACCAGGACGTGGTCAAGGAGTGGTTGGCGAAGTAAGCCAACCTTTGACTAGACCGTTCTGGAGTCGCCCGGCGCTATGCCGGGCGATTCTTTTAGTAAACAACGCCATCATGGCGCCAGTCGATACTTGACCCATTCTCCTTCACGGCGCTCATACCGAATCCGGTCATGAAGTCGACTAGGCTGACCTTGCCAGAATTCAATCATTTCGGGTACGACACGATAACCGCCCCAGTGCGCGGGTCGTTTCACATCCTGTCCTTCATAAAGTTGCTCATAGCGCTTCTGACGTTCGGCAATCCAGTTCCGGTCAGGGATCTCGACGCTTTGGGTGGCAATCCAGGTTCCCAGCTGGCTGCCTCTGGGCCGGCTGGCAAAATAACTGTCCGACTCCGCTTCGCTGACGATCTCTACGCTTCCTTCGATGCGCACCTGTCGCGATAGTGAGGGCCACCAGAAGACCAGGGCTGCATGCGGTACATTCGCCAGCTCACTGCCCTTGTGACTGTGGTAGTTGGTGAAGAAAACCAACCCTCTGTCATCCGAGCCTTTTAGCAGTACGACGCGAGCATGTGGCAGACCTTGGCTGTCGACCGTGGCCAGCGTCATGGCGTTGCCATCGTCACCTTCCGATTCGAGTGCAAGCGTTAGCCACTCCTGGAACAGATTGACCGGCGATTCAGGGGTATTGCCCTCATCGAGGCTGCCTCCCTCGTAATCGCGCCGGATGGCTGATATGTCTCGTGTCATGGCGATCTCCCTGGTAAGTAGGCTTATCTTCGCTTGTAGGATAGCGAGGCTCAATATGCCAGTGTCAGGCGATGGCTTTCTTCAGCGCTGCATTTGCCGGCTACGAAAACGGGCATAACACATGCTACCCGTGAACAGGACGAGCGAGGCCAGAACCTCCAGCATGCCCATCACTCCTTGGCCTGGAAGTGTCGCGATCATGACGCCTTGCATGAAGTAAAGCAGACTGACGAAGGCCAGCCATGCATGACCGCGGGGTCGCTTACCCAGAATGGAAGGGAGAAACAAGAGTAGGGGAAGGACTCTGACCAGTAAGGGGACCAGTGTCGAGTCGGAGGCCGTCTGGAGAGTGAACCCACCATAAACGAGTAGCAGCAGTAGCGAAAAATAACCAACCAGCACGCTGTGCCTTGATTTCGCTTCGAGGGCATCCAGCCCATGACGGGATTCGAGACGTTCGAAGTATTGGCGCATCAGTGCTTTGCCCGCATCGAGTCGAGTGCCAGCGCGAGTCGTGCCAGGCGCTTGCCCTGGGCAAAAGCCAGCTGTCTCTCGTGGTCGTCGAGGGGGCGATCGTTACGTCCACCTGCGACATGGCTTGCACCGTAGGGGGTGCCTCCGCTCGTCGTCGTGAAAAGCTCTGTCTCGCTATAAGGGAGTCCGGCATAGACCATGCCGTGGTGAAGGAGCGGCATCAGCATCGAGAGAAGCGTGCTTTCCTGACCGCCATGCAGGCTGGCGGTGGAAGTAAAGGCAGAGGCAGGGCGGTCGATCAAGTCACCGTTCATCCATAGCTCACTAGTGCCATCGAGAAAGTACTTGAGCGGTGCTGCCATATTACCGAAGCGTGTCGGACTGCCTAATGCCAAGCCGCTGCAGTGTCGCAGGTCGTCGAGCGTGGCGTAAACTGCGCCTTCAGCGGGAATTTCAGGCTCGGTGGCCTCACTGGTCGGTGATACCGGCGGCACCGTGCGTAGCCTCGCCTGAATGCCAGGCTGCGACTCGACGCCAGCGATGATTTGTTCAGCCATTTGCCGAGTGGCCCCATGCCGTGAATAGTAGAGCACCAGCACGTAGGGAAGCGGATCAGCCATAACGCAAGCTCCAGCAATAGGGATTCAAGGCTCGATGAGGGACAACACTGCCTCGGGAGGGCGGCCCACGATGGCACGCTGGCCGGTATCGAGGATAGGGCGTTGCATCAGCTTGGGATGATTGGCGATGGCCTCAAGTACCGCTTGAGGATCGGCAATATCTAGGTTAAGGGCTTTCCATTCCGTTTCGTTATCACGAACCATGGCTGCGAGGCCGCCATCGAGGCGCTCCGCCAACTCGCCCAATGCAGCTCGATCGAGAGGGGCCTCCAGGTAGCGCAGGGTCTGGAAGCTCACGCCGCGTTCTTCAAGCAGGGCAAGCGCCTGGCGCGACTTGGAACAGCGAGGGTTGTGATAAAGAATCAATGAAGGCATGCCATGGGTTCTTGGACAATGGGTTGTTCATTGTAAGGAGGCAGCCATAGCGTCACAACCCGGCATCTGTTTATACCGTTATCTATCTTATAAAAAAATCAATCCAATCGATGATAAACCCAAGCATCCGAACCATCGGCCAACGTCATCAGGACGCGTTCATAGCGAATGCCAAGACGCTCATAGCGATCAAGCCGGGCCAGTTCTCGTTCATCGACTTCAAGAACCAGTCCCTCGACTCGTTCACGTGCCGATTTCTCCAGATCGAGACCATCGCGTCGATAGCCCTCAAGGATCGCCTGGTCTGGATCGCCCTTTCTTCCATACACCAACCAGCGAACGGGCCAGTAAGTCAGCGTGCCATAGACGAAGACTTCATATTCGCCAGGCTCGATGTCTTGCAACTCCTTGGGCGGAGAGTAGGTGAACGGACTCAGCAGCACCCACCAGAGATAACCGGCTGCGAGGAAGCTACCGGTGAAGACAATCACCAAAAGATTACGGCAATATTTCAAGCCAACCTCCATGTTCCAGTATGGCCATGCTCTCATGGTCACTCTAGCGGAGCCAGGGGGCAGATAGCATGAACAGGTAGGGCAGGCTTTGCTAAGATGGAGGCTCCAGCGACGTGGGAGGCAGTGCCATGGCTCAGGATGACGTGAATTTCGAGACACTGATGGGTGATGTCACGCCTTTGATGCGTGGGCGAAACCGGGCCGATCTTCCACGACATCGTCGTGGTATGCCAACGGAAGCCCAGAGGGCCCGGCGAGCAAGCGCACAGGAAAGCCAGGGAGAGGACAACTTCCTGTCCGATGACTTCGTCGACCTGGTTGGCGAGCACGATCCAATTGAGTATCGCCACGACGGGATACAGACCGGTGTTCTTGAGCGTTTACGCCAGGGAGGGTATCCACCCGAAGCGCGACTTCACTTGCTGAAGCGGCCTCTGAGGGAGTGCCGGCAAGAGATCTTCACTTTTATTCGTGATGCCTACCAACATGAACTCCGCTGCGTGCTTATCGTGCACGGTCGCGGCAAGACCATCGAAAGCCCGGCCAACATCCTGCGCTCTTATCTCGTCAAATGGCTGTTGCAGTTCGACGAAGTGCAGGCCTTCGTTTCGGCGACGCCGATGCATGGAGGGTTGGGTGCAACCTACGTGATGATACGCAAGTCCGAGCGCGCACGATCACACAACCGTGAACGTCAGCAGAAGCGCCGAGGCTAGCTCTCTCTAAAAATGAAAAACGGCATCCCCTGGCTGGGGATGCCGTAGTACGGCCCAATAGGTCGTCCGGTCTGACCAAGTGCCACCGGCTAGGCGTGACCGGATTCCCGCAGGCGTCGTTCGAACAGTGCTTCCCTGACGTCGACGCCCGGTTGATAGCTGACACTGAAGGCGCCTAGCGCGCGCAACGCATCTTCGAGGTGCTGGTCTTCCCGCAGGGCCAAGGCATCGAAGCCGCACCGTGACATGTAGTACAGCTGATCGACCAACACGTCCCCAATGGCACGGATCTCGCCTTGATAACCAAAGCGTTCGCGTAGCAGGCGAGCCAATGTGTAGCCCCGGCCATCGGTGAACGCTGGAAAATCGATTGCCACGAGGGGCGATTTAGCCAAGTCGTTCGCCAGCGCCGGGGTCAATTCCGTATCGCTGGACAACCAAGGAGCCAGCTTCTCGTCTTCCTTGTTCTGCAGCCAGAGAGCCACCGGCACAATGACGGGACGCGTTTCAGGCAGCGCCTCCTCCACCCGAGACAGGGCCCAGGTATCGGTCTCCGGCTGGCCCAGCTTGATCAGGGTCTTTGACTGCTCGAGCTGATTGTCAGGCATAGACCCGCTCCTTGAAGGGTTTCAATCCGATACGCCGATAGGTATCCAGGAAATGTTCATCCTCGTGGCGCTGCTCGACATAAACTTTCAGCACCTTGTCGATTACATCGGGTACGTCTTCCCTAAAGAACGACGGTCCCAGGATCTTGCCGAGCGAAGCGTCATCACGGGCATTGCCGCCAAGGGAGACCTGGTAATATTCTTCACCTTTCTTATCTACCCCAAGAATGCCAATGTGCCCCACGTGGTGGTGGCCGCAAGCGTTCATGCATCCCGAAATGTTGAGATCGAGCGGGCCCAGGTCGTAAAGGAAGTCGAGGTCCTCGAAGCGTTCCTGCAGCGCCTGTGCAATGGGGATCGACACGGCATTGGCTAGTGCACAGTAATCGCCCCCGGGGCAGCAGATGATGTCATTGAGGGTGCCCACCGTGGGGTTGGCCATGCCCAATTCATCCAGTGCATGCCAAAGCGCCTCGATACGATCGACGGGAACGTCCGAAAGCACGAGATTCTGCTCATGGGTGACGCGCACCTCACCGAAGCTGTACTCGTCGGCAAGCTCCGCGACCGCCTCCATCTGATCGGCAGTGACATCGCCCGGGGCGTGTTCACGTCGCTTCAGGGATAGCGTGACGGCCTTGTATCCCGGAACGCGGTGGCTCGTCACGTTATTGGTCATGAAGCGGCCGAACGCCCGGTTCTCGGCCCGCAGTTGCTCGAAGGCAACGATGGCATCCTCGGAGACGGGGGCACGCTCGGGCTCAGGGAAATGGGCGCGGGCCGAAGCGACCGCCGCTTCGGTCAACGTTTGCGGCCCATCCTTGAGGTGGGCCCACTCTTCCTCGACACGACGCCGATACTCCTCGATGCCCAGGGCCTTGACCAATATCTTGATGCGCGCCTTGAACTTGTTGTCGCGGCGTCCGAACTGGTTATAGACGCGGACACAGGCTTCGAGGTAGGTGAGCAGGTGCTGCCAGGGAAGATCCTCACGCACGACATCGCCGATCATGGGGGTGCGCCCCATACCGCCACCGGCCAGGACCCGCACCTTGAGTTCTCCCTGATCGTCCCGCCACAGGCGCAGCCCGATATCGTGCACCTGTATGGCCGCGCGATCTTCGTGGGCCCCGGTCACGGCGATCTTGAACTTGCGGGGCAGATACGCGAATTCAGGATGCAGGGTAGACCACTGACGAATCAGCTCGCACCATGGGCGGGGATCCTCGATCTCGTCTTCGGCGATGCCCGCAAACTGATCGCTGGTGGTATTGCGAATGCAGTTACCGCTGGTCTGGATGGCATGCATCTGAACCTGGGCCAGCTCGGCCAGGATATCGGGCACGTCTTCCAGCGCAGGCCAATTGAGCTGAAGATTCTGACGCGTACTGAAATGCCCATATCCGCGGTCGTAGCGCCGCGTAATGGTAGCCAAGGCGCGCAGCTGTCGGCTTGAGAGCATGCCATAGGGAATGGCGATGCGAAGCATTGGAGCATGCTTTTGAATGTAGAGGCCGTTCTGGAGCCGCAACGGGCGGAATTCTTCTTCCCCCAGACGTCCAGCCAGATAGCGGTCCATCTGGTCACGAAACTGGGCGACGCGTTCGTCGACGAGCGTCTGATCGTAGGTGTCGTACCGATACATTCGGGCGTGTCCTGCTAGTCAGGGCGAATGAAGGAGTAAGCCGTAGACAGGCGGCCTTAGCCACCTGTCAGCAGGTTACCCCTCTTTATATATTCTATGAAAGAATAAATGATCATAGATTTTAACCGATAGGTTATTAAGAGGCCAGTCGGCATGCCTCCTCGCGCTATTGTGCGATGATACCTGTGGGCGACGTTCCTGCACAAAATTCAGCACCTCGGGTCATCGAGGCACAGCAGGTCAGATCACCACTTGCTGCCAGCGGCGTCGCTGCCAGATAACGCCGAACAAGGTGGAATTCAAGCATCGATACGCTAGCTGTACCCACCAGATTCCCACCAGGCCATGGCCGAGATGTATCCCCACCCACCAGGCCAAGGG
Organism: Litchfieldella xinjiangensis; assembly: GCF_000759345.1. GTDB lineage: Bacteria > Pseudomonadota > Gammaproteobacteria > Pseudomonadales > Halomonadaceae > Litchfieldella_A > Litchfieldella_A xinjiangensis. The sequence goes on along the minus strand of NZ_JPZL01000001.1, from coordinate 171,411 downwards.
CAGGAAGAGGAGCCATTGCATGGTGAGCGTCATCGTCATGACCGTGCGATTGGCACCGGCGCCCAATAGCGCCTGGCCCAATACCAGGGCGGCGGCATCCAGCACGATCATCACGGCGGTGATCTTTAGCGGTATCCGCCCCATGGCAACCAGATCCGGGTCATGCAGGAATAGGCCCAATACCTGATCGGGTACCAAAAACATAGGCAGCGCCAGTACCGCCAGGCAACCCCAGGCAACCCTGACCACATCCCACCCCCACCGATGGGCCTCGCTCATGGCATCGCGCCCCATGGCGTGACCGACAAGGCTCATTGCCGCGAGCCCCAGGCCGACTCCCGGCAAGATCAGAAACAGCGACAAGTTGACCAGGACATGGCCAATCGCGACGCTAGCCGTATCGAGCTGGCCCAGTATCCAGAACAGTACGGCATAACCTGCAGCAAACCAGAATTGCTGGAAGGAGTGGGGCGTTGCCAGGCGTAGCGTGGTCAACAGAGTCTCCCGGCCGGGCCAACAACCCAGAAAACCACAATGCGAAGCCCGTCGCCCACTGTGGTAGGCCCATAAGGCGAGGCCCAGGCATTGAGAGAGTAGGGTGCCGGCACCCGCGCCTGCGGGCCCCATCTCGGGCAGCCCGGCATGGCCGAAGATCAGCCCTAAACTGGCCAGGACATTCATCCCGTGCATTAGCATGGCTATGCGCAGGTAGACGCCTGTCTGTTGGACGCCGTTCCAGAAGCCACGAAAGCAGAACATCATCGCTACCGGCAAGAGGCCGATGATACGCCAGCGAAAGTATTCGACCGCGATGGCATTGACCGCTTGCTCTTGATTGATCAGCCAAAGCAATCGAGGGGCCTGCCAGAGACAGGTGGCTGTCAGCGGCAAGGCAATCGCAAGTGCAATCACCAACCCGGCATTGAGTGCCTGCGCCTTGCGATGGTCGAAAGCTTCACCATGCCGCCTGGCCGTCTGCGCCTGAACCCCCGAAGACAGGCCGAAGAGCAGGGCGGTGATCATGAACATGGCGTATCCGCCAATCCCCACCCCGGCAAGTGCCGTCTCGCCGAGCGAACCCACCAGCGCGGCATCCACCAGGTTGAGGACGCTTTGGGAGAGCATGCCGGCAATAATCGGCAACGCGAGCTTCAAGATGATGTCGCGGCGGGAGCGCTCGAGCAGCATTCGGTTCCAATAGACGCGGGGGCCGCTCATGCAGCCAGCCCCCGCTTCACCTCTATCACTATCATTCGGGGTCGTAGGAGAGTACCGGTGAAAGCCAGCGCTCGAGTTCCTTCAGTTCCATCCCTTTACGCTCTGCGAGTACTTCGACCTGGTCGCGCGTGATCTTGCCGGTCGAGAAGTACTTTGACTCGGGGTGTGAGAAATACCAGCCAGAAACCGCTGCAGCGGGCCACATGGCAAAGCTTTCGGTCAGTTCCAGCCCGCTATGCCGCTCGGCGTCAAGCAGCCGGAACAAGGTAGCCTTTTCGGTGTGGTCCGGACACGCCGGGTAGCCGGGCGCTGGGCGAATCCCCTGGTACTTCTCGGCGATCAATGCCTCATTGGGAAGCGCCTCGTCAGGAACGTATCCCCAATATTCCTTGCGCACGCGCTCATGGATTCGCTCAGCGAAGGCTTCGGCCAGGCGATCGGTCAGCGATTGCACCAGAATGGCATTGTAGTCGTCGCCAGCGGCTTCATAACGCTTGGCCAGTTCGTCGACACCGTGACCGGCCGTTACCGCGAAGCCACCGATCCAGTCGGGTTTGCCGCTCTCCTTGGGCGCGATGAAATCGGCCAGGCTGTAGCAGATGCCCTCTCGGTTCTTGGTGGTCTGCTGACGCACATGAAAGAGCCGCTCGAGGACCTCGGAGCGAGATTCATCCGTATAAACCTCGATGACATCGTCATCGACGCTATTCGCTGGCCATAGGCCGATCACCCCACGCGCAGTGACGTGCTTCTCATCGATCAGCTTGCGTAACATCGTTTGAGCGTCGGCAAACAAGTTGCGTGCGGCTTCGCCGACGACCTTGTCCTCGAGTATCTTGGGATACTTGCCACTGAGCTGCCAGCTCATGAAGAACGGCGTCCAGTCGATGCGCTCAATCAGCTCATCGAGGGGATAATCGTCAAACACCTCGAGACCCGATAGGGTGGGCTTCGTCGGAGTATATTGGCTCCAATCGGTACGAAAGCGACGCTTGCGCGCCTGTTCGTAGCTGAGGTCGGCGGCCTTGGGGCGTCGCTTGGCGTTACGCTCGCGGACGGATTCGTACTCTTCGCGAATCTCAGCGATGTACGCAGGCTTCTGGGCAGGCGACAGTAAGCGACCGGCGACACCTACCGCCCGCGACGCATCGGTGACATAAATGACAGGATGTTCGTACTGCGGTTCGATCTTGACTGCCGTATGCGCCTTGGAGGTGGTGGCGCCACCGATCAGCAAGGGGAGATCGAAGCCCTGACGCTGCATCTCCTTGGCAACGTGAACCATCTCGTCAAGTGACGGTGTAATCAGGCCTGATAGCCCAATGATATCCGCTTTCTCTTCCTTCGCGGTTTGCAGGATTTTTTCTGCCGGCACCATGACGCCGAGGTCAACGACATCGTAGTTGTTACACTGAAGGACGACCCCGACGATATTCTTGCCGATATCGTGGACATCACCCTTGACCGTCGCCATGACGATCTTGCCCTTGGCCTGGGTGTCCTCTGTCTTTTCCGCTTCGATGAAGGGGATCAGGTACGCCACGGCCCGCTTCATCACGCGAGCCGATTTAACCACCTGGGGCAGGAACATCTTGCCGGCGCCGAACAGGTCGCCGACCACGTTCATGCCATCCATCAATGGGCCTTCAATGACTTCGATGGGGCGCTCGGCGCGCTGGCGTGCTTGCTCGGTATCCTCTTCGATATGTGTAGTGATGCCTTTGACCAGTGCATGGGAAATGCGCTGCTCTACGGGCCAGGAACGCCACTCGAGGTCTTCCTTCTTGTTAGCGGTGCTTCCGTCGCCCTTATAACGATCGGCAATCTCCAGCAGGCGCTCGGTCGCATCGTCGCGCCGATTGAGAACGACATCTTCCACGGCGTCACGCAGTTCGGCGGGTAGATCGTCATAGACGGCCAGCTGGCCGGCGTTGACAATCCCCATCGTCAAACCGGCGCGGATCGCATGATAGAGGAAGACAGAGTGGATCGCTTCTCGTACCGGGTTGTTGCCACGAAACGAGAATGAAACGTTGGAGACACCGCCGGATACCATGGCATGCGGCAAGTGCTCACGAATCCATTGGGTGGCCTGGATGAAATCCACAGCATAGTTATTGTGCTCATCGATGCCGGTAGCGATGGCAAAGATGTTGGGGTCGAATATGATGTCTTCGGGGGGAAAGCCGATTTCATCGACCAGTATCCGGTATGCCCGTTGGCAGATCTGCGTTTTTCGTGCAAACGAATCGGCCTGACCCTCTTCGTCGAAGGCCATGACCACCACGGCGGCACCAAAGCGATAGCATGCGGTTGCCTGCTGGCGGAAGGCGTCTTCGCCCTCCTTGAGAGAGATTGAGTTGACTACGGCCTTGCCTTGAACGCACTTGAGCCCGGCGTTGATGATCTCCCATTTCGACGAATCGATCATGATCGGTACGCGCGCAATATCCGGCTCGCCAGCGATCAGGTTGAGAAAGCGCACCATGGCTTCCTCGGATTCCAACATGCCCTCGTCCATGTTGATATCGATGATCTGGGCGCCGTTCTCGACCTGTTCCAACGCTACTTCAAGCGCAGTGGTGTAGTCCTCTTCGACGATGAGGCGTTTGAAGCGTGCCGAGCCCGTGACATTGGTTCGCTCACCGACATTGACGAACAGCGAGTCGGTAGCAATGTTGAAAGGCTCCAGGCCTGCCAGGCGGCAGATATGCGGCCGCTCCGGAACCTGGCGTGGCGCAATCCCCTTGACCGCCTCGGCGATGGCACGGATGTGATCGGGAGTGCTGCCGCAGCAGCCGCCAATGATGTTGACGAGGCCGCTGCGCGCGAATTCGGCCACGATATCGGCCATTTCTTCGGGTGTCTGGTCGTATTCCCCGAATTCATTGGGTAGCCCCGCATTGGGGTGAGCGGAGACGAAGGTGTCCGCCTTGTTCGACAACTCCTCGAGGTAAGGGCGAAGCTCCTCGGCACCAAGGGCGCAGTTCAGGCCGATCGACAACGGCCGGGCATGCCGCACCGAATTCCAGAACGCTTCATTGGTCTGGCCTGACAGGGTGCGTCCCGAGGCATCGGTGATCGTGCCCGAAATCATGACCGGATAGCGTATGCCTCGCGCATCGAACAGCTCTTCCAGGGCGTAGATAGCCGCCTTGGCATTGAGCGTATCGAAAATGGTTTCGATCAAGATCAGATCGGCGCCGCCTTCGATCAGGGCTTCTGCGGCTTCCAGGTAATTCTCCCGGAGCTCATCGAAAGTGACATTGCGCTTTGCGGGGTCGTTGACGTCCGGAGACAGGGACGCGGTACGGCTGGTCGGACCCAGTACACCTGCGACGTAGCGAGGAATGCCTGTTTCCTCGGCAACGTCGTCGGCGATCTGGCGGGCGATGCGTGCCGACTCACGGTTCAGCTCCGGCACCAGCGCCTGCATGCCATAATCGGATTGTGACAGTCGAGTACTGTTGAACGTGTTGGTTTCTATGATTTCGGCGCCGGCTTCCAGATAGTCGCGATGAATATCGCGTACGATATCGGGGCGGGTCAGTGCCAGCAGGTCATTGTTTCCCTTGAGTTCCGATGGCCAATCCTGGAAGCGGTCGCCACGAAAATCGGATTCGTCGAGTCCGGCATTCTGGAGCATGGTCCCCATGCCGCCATCCAGGATCAGGATACGATTGGCAAGAGCATCGCGCAGGGTGACTGTCAGGGAAGTGGGGGCAGCGGCCATGGTCAGGTCGTTCTCCAACATCGTTATAGGCATCGCAACACGCAAGGAAAACGTCGAGGCGTCACCTCGTGTCTCGTGTGTTGAGTCAAGCTAGCATGCAGACTATGGTACCAGAAGCCCGGCGGGCTGGGCAGCGCGGGACAAAACCTAGTAATTCACTCGGGATTGTGTCCTGTCAGGCTTTTCCTTACCATGTAGGGATAACGTCACTGCGTCAGGATACCCCGCACATGAGTCAGCCCATACAAATCACCGACAGTGCCCAGGATTATCTTGCCGAGCTGCTTGAGAAGCAGAACGTCGAGGGCATTGCGGTTCGCATCTTCATTACCCAGCCCGGGACGCCTTATGCAGAGACCTGCCTTGCGTACTGTCGCCCCGGTGAAGAAGAGCCCAGCGACGAAAAGCTGAGTCTGGAAAAGATAACCGTCTACCTCGACAAGCACAGCGTGCCTTTTCTCGAGGAAGCCGTGGTGGATTTCAATGCCGACCGCATGGGCGGGCAGCTGACCATCAAGGCACCCAATGCCAAGATGCCGAAAGTCAACGCCGACAGCCCCATGGAGGATCGTGTCAATTACATCCTCTACAGTGAGATCAATCCCGGGCTTGCAGCACATGGCGGCGAGATCAAGCTGATCCAGCTCACTGAAGAAAATATTGCGGTACTGCAATTCGGCGGTGGCTGCCAGGGCTGTGCCGCGGTGGATCTTACCTTGAAGGAGGGCGTCGAGCGCACCCTGATGGAGCGTATTCCCGAACTCTCTGGCATTCGCGACGTGACCGACCACACCGATACCAGCCAAGCCTATTATCGCTGATCGCGATATTGCGCAATTAGCGTGACAAGAAAGGGCCGCCAGTAGGCGGCCCTTTCCATTTCTGCATGCCTCACTCGGGCATTGGACGCCCGGGTATAGAGCGAGTACACCTCTCCGGTCGCATCAATAAACCAGCGGGGGGAGCTGAATCCGGTCCAGGCGCGCTTCGGTCTGTTCTAGCTGCTCACGCAGACGAGTAATGGTTCGTGAGGCTTCAGCAAGCTCATCGTGACGCCGATCGAGTTCGTGCTGCAATGCCTGGGCCCGGTCATGGTTGGCCTGAGTCTGTCGCGCCTGCTCCAATCGGTTGCGCTCCTCGTCATTGAGTTTCTGCCGAAGACTCTGTACTTCCTGTTCCCGTTCGCTGAGGCGCTTTTCCCACTGTGCTTCGCGGCGAGCGTGCTGTTTTTCTGCCGCTTGGCGTTCCTGTCGGGCAGCGTCAAGAAGCGTCATGAGACGCGATTCCGCGGCTTCATGGCGTTGTTCTTCTTGATTCAACTGTTGCTGCTGCTGTGCCTGCAGCTCTCTCAATGCGTGCTGATGCTCGCTGTTCGACTGCTCGTTGCGTGCTTGCAACTGCTGCAACTGCTCGGACAAGCGATTCACACGCTCCTGCCACTGAGCTTCCTTGGCTGCGAGGCTGTCACGCTCAGCCTCCGCACGAGCGAGAAGGGAGCTGCGCTCATCGAGGCGTGCCTGAAGATGTGCCATATGTTCCGAAATAGCCCGCTCCCTCTGTAGGGCGTCTTCGGTTTGCCGGTTCGCATGTGCAATCTCGTCATTCGCCTGAGCGACACGTTGATCGGCTTCCTCTCGATAGTGGCTGAGACCTTCGGCGGCTTCCTGCTGTGCTTGATTCCATAAGGCGTGGGCCATGTCCTGCACGGATTCGGGCATGGACACAGGTGCAGGGACGTCCTGGTTCTGTGCCCGCTGTTCTCGCCACTGGCGTAGATGATCGCTGATGGTAGTGAAGCTCCCCGTGCCCAGTCGCTCCCGAACCTTTTGCACGCTGGGCGTTTCGCCCTGTTGTAGCAGGGCATCGATCGCCCGCTGCACATCCACGTATTGCACTCCTGTGCGCGCCATGACGGGTCTCCTGAGGCGTCAACTTGGTAAAGGCTGTGTGGAGTATAACGCCTATGGCACATCGTTAGTATTATTACGTAATATGTAATACGTAATATACATTATGCTTAAAGTGAAAAATTCAAGATTACGCGCATTATCTTGACTAACAGTGTCTACACACCATACTCGCGCTATCTAGAGACTGAACGAGGGCAGCACCCAGTGAGCGAATCGGAAGGCCCTCAGGCCGCTATCGAGGGTGACGCGGGCTTGCCGCTTCGACCCATCGATGCGCAACTTCTCGACGCTAGATGGCTACCGGGCGAAGACAAGCAGGGCGGGGCGCGCATTGCAGCACAGACCGATGCGCAGGCGGTCACTGCCTGGCTTGCGGAGTACCGCGATAGTCCACAAACCTGGCGGGCCTATCGCAAGGAAGCCGAGCGGCTCATGCTCTGGATGCAACCCGAGGGGCTCGCCCTGGCTGAGCTCCGCCGCAATGACCTGGACCGCTTCGACGCCTTCCTCGCCGATCCCCAGCCGGTCGGTGAATGGATAGGGCCCACACGGCCGCGTCAACACCCGCAATGGCGGCCTTTTCGTCACGCCTTGTCGGCGTCCAGTCGCCGGCAATCGCTGGTCATCCTGCAAGGTTTATTCAGTTGGCTAAATGAAGCGGGCTGGGTGAATCACAATCCTTTCCGCCTGATGCGAGGCCAGCGGCGTCGGCTCGACAATAGGCAAGCCACCGTCGAGCGCTATCTGGAGCGACCCTTGTGGGAGTGGCTATGGCAGCGCATCTCGACCGCTCCTGAAGTCCCGGTCACTGCACGCGGGATTGCCGTCTGGCATCGCCGACGCGTCCTCTTTGGCTTTGCCTATTTACTGGCTCCACGCATCAGTGAAATGGCCGAAGCTCGGATGAATGATTTTGAATATCGCGAAGGGGGTTGGTGGTGGCGTGTCATAGGGAAGGGCGGCAAGGCGGCGAGAGTCCCGGTGCCCAGCGATATGATGCGACTGCTCGGGGAGTGGCGTGAGCACCTGGGACTGCCTTATACACCGCAGCCTGATGATGCCTCACCGGTGCTACGTTCGCTGAATGGACAGCGGGGCCTGGGCGACAATCAACTGTATCGATTGATCAAGGAAGAATTTGCCGTCGCCGCGCAGGCGCTCGAGACTGATGAGCAAAACAGGTTGCCGGGCGGTGTTGCCTTGTTGCGGCAGGCCTCACCGCATTGGCTGCGGCATACCGCGATCACCCACCAGGCCCAGGCAGGTATTGAACTGCGATATCTGGCCAAGACAGCGCGCCATTCGCGAATCGATACCACGGCTCGCTACTTACACAGCGAAGCAGAAGAGTGGCAGCGCCAGATCGCCAGCCATGGAGTGAGTGCCCAAGCCCGGTATACTAGGGATACCGACAATGAGGAGACATCATGACCCCGCACGAGGCACAAGCCGAACTGCTCGACGAATTCGACATCTTCGACAACTGGATGGACCGCTACCAGTACATCATCGACATGGGCAAGCAATTACCGACCTTCCCGGAGGAATGGAAAGGGGCTGACACCAAGATCGAGGGCTGCCAATCCAATGTGTGGATGCACCATGAACTGCGCGAGGGGCGCATTCATTTCTACGCCACGTCGGATGCTGCCATCGTATCGGGCCTTATCGCCGTGTTGATGCGTATCTACGATGACCGCACGCCGGAGGAAATCGTAGCTACGCAGCCGACCTTCCTGAGAGCGCTGGGTCTGGACAAGCACCTGTCGCCGACACGTAGCAACGGTTTGCACGCCATGCTCGGCCGAATCTACCAGGTCGCCGAAAACGAAGCCGCCTAGCGGGGCGGCCGGTGGCTCTCGCAGCACGAATGGCTGGCCGGCGGCACCGGGTCGACACCGCCAGGATGCAATGGGTGGCATTTCGAAAGGCGCTTGAGGGACAACCAGCCACCACGCAGGAAACCATGCTCGCGCAGAGCCTCAAGGGCATAGTGCGAGCAGCTGGGCCAGAATCGACAGCGCGGGCCGAGCAGGGGGCTGATAACGTATTGATAGACCTTGATCAAGGCAACCAGCGGCCAGGCAAGCCAGTGCGACTTACGCGAGGGGGCGGTTCTGCAACGGCACATCATGAACCGCCATAAAGGGTATCCGGCGAGACGATGGGATCCCTATCGATGGTGGCGCCTTGATCGGAAAGGGACCAGTAAAAACAGCTGCGTCGGCCTGTATGGCAGGCTGGGCCAGTCTGCTCGACACTCAGCAATAACGTATCGCCATCGCAATCCAGGCGCGCCGCGTGCAGATGCTGTTCCTGCCCCGAGGATTCCCCTTTGCGCCAGAGTTTGCCCCGGGAGCGCGACCAATAGCAGACACGCCCAGTCCGGAGGGTTTCCTGAAGCGCATCGCGATTCATCCAGGCCATCATCAATACTTCGCCGGTATCGTGCTGCTGGGCAACGGCCGGGATCAGGCCGTCGTCATTCCAGGCGATGGCCTCGATCAACTCGGCAAGGGGGAGATGAGTACCGGTCGTTTCCTGTTCGAGTCGCTTCAATGCTGTTGTCATGGGTTCCCTGTTGCTGTCGATGTGCTGCTGGTTGCCTGGGTCAGACAGGTCTCGCACGCTCCGAGGAGTTCGATGGTCTGCCGCTCGACACGGAAGCCTTGATCTCGAGCGTGGCCTGAGAGCTGCGCATTAACCTCATCGAGATGCAGCTCCTCGACACGGCCGCAATGACGACAGATCAGAAGCTGAAAGCCATGGGCGTGTTCCGGACAGGGACACGCCACATAAGCATTGAGAGATTCAATGCGATGGACCAGGCCCTGCTCGATCAAAAAGTCGAGTGCACGATATACCGTCGGTGGACGGGCGGCCGTATGCTCGACAGCCAGCTTGTCGAGCAGATCGTACGCCTTCAGGCCGCCCCGGTTGCTCGCGATCATTTCCAGGACACGCCGGCGTATGGGCGTGAAGCGAACGCCTCGTTGGAGGCATTGACGCTCGGCCTGCTGCATCAGGTCATGGTGTTCGGACATGGGGTGCCTGGTCGACTTACTGTAAGCGTCCATTCTATCGTCAGGAGGCCCCTCACAGCCAGGCGCCCAGAAAAGCGATTAGGCAATGGCAGTATCGGTCGCCTGTTGCAATTCACCTTTACGAGCGAAGTGTTTCTGAGAGAAGGCGATGCGCCGGGCAACGTCGACACCGTCGGGCTGTCGTTCGATGAGGTCCAGGCGACGGCGCAGTCCTTCGCCATTGGCCATCTGGATCGCCAGGCCGGGGCGGGCATTGAGTTCGAGCAGCATCGGCCCGTGCTGGCGATCGAGCACCATGTCGGTGCCGAGATAACCCAACCCGGTCATTTCGTAGCAGCCCGCCGCCAAGGTGAGCAGCGTTTCCCAGTCTGGAATTCGTAAGCTGGCCAGCTCATGGCCAGTATCGGGATGGTCGGTTCGAGGCCGGTCGAACTGCACGCCGCGAATCGCCGTGCCTGTTGCGATATCAATCCCCACACCTACCGCGCCCTGGTGAAGGTTGGCCTTGCCATCCGAGGCTGCGGTCGATAAACGCATCATGGCCATCACCGGATAACCCTTGAATATGATTACGCGAATATCGGGAACCCCTTCGTAGGTGTATTCAGCGAAGGTTTCGTCGAAGGTGATCAACGTTTCGATCATGGCCACATCAGCAGCGCCGCCCAGGGAATAGAGCCCAGACAAAATATTCGAAACGTGGCGCTCAAGATCGTCTCGGTTAAGGCGCGCGCCGCTCGGCTTGATGTAAACATCGTCCTCGACGCGTTCGATGACCAGAATACCCTTGCCACCGCTGCCCTTCGCCGGTTTGATGACGAACCCAGGCAGGCCGTCCACCAGCTGTGTGACATGCTTGACGCCGAATTGGGTCGTCACGGTGCCGATCAGATCCGGTGTGGTGATTCCGTATTCGTGTGCTAACAGCTTGGTCTTCAACTTGTCGTCGACCAAGGGGTAGAGGCGACGATTGTTATAGCGGCCGATGTACCGGATATTGCGCCGGTTCATGCCGACAATCCCCTTGGCGCGGAGTTTTCCCGGGGTCGTCCAGCTACCCATCATGAATCCTCCGTCACCGGCTTGAAGCGTCGAAGCTCAAGCAAGCGATAGCCGGTGTAGTTACCCAGCAGCAGGATGCACGCCATTAGAATCATCTGCACGCCCAAAAAGTTGAACGTGATGTGCCGAACCCAGGGGTTATTCATCGCCAGATAGGCGAGCACGGCGGTAAGCAGGCTGCCGCCGCCTTGAATGATGACCTGCTTGGGGCCTTCTTCTTCCCAGAGAATGGACATCCGCTCGATAGTCCACGCGAGGATGATCATCGGGAAGAACGTGATCGTCAGGCCAGCATTTAGGCCAAAGCGGTAGGAGAGTACCGAGAAGATCGAGATGATGGCGATGACCGTGATGATCACCGCCGACACTCGGGCAACCAGTAGCAGATTAAGATGCGACAGGTAACTGCGTATCACCAGGCCCACGGAGACCACCAGCAGGAAGCCTATCAATCCAGTCGCCAATGAGGTCTGTATGAAGGCCAGGGCGATCAGGACCGGCATGAAGGTTCCCGACGTCTTGATGCCCACCAGCACGCGCAGGAATACCACAACCAGTGCGCCGATCGGAATCAGGAGAATGGTCTGGAAGAGCGCTTGCTCCTCGAGGGGCAGGCTATGGATTGAGAAGTTGAGCAAGGTATCGTCGGCCAACTGATTCCTGACCGCCGCGGCCGCCGGCTGGTTATGCTGGATCATCGAGAAGGTGACATTGGAATTGACGCCGCCCTGAACCTCGAGCACTGCCTGTCCTCGGTCTTCCCACAGCAGCAGGTTCTCAGGGCGACCCTGCTCGCCGGTACGCGGGTCGAACAGCACCCATTCGCCTTGCTGATTGAAGACCTGCAGCCATGAGGTCAGGCTTTGACGACGCCGTCCATCCTCGAGCAGTAAACCGCTAACTTCCCGCGCCTGGACGCCGGCTTCGTTAAGCAGCCTGACCAGCAGTGGGGTCCTGTCGAACTGGGTCAACAGCAAGCGAATATTCTCGCCCTGGCGATTACCAGTAAAATCCCTGACCAACTCGCGAGTAAACGTGAATGGATCGGCACTACGCTGGTAGGCGCGCTCGATGACCTGGCTTGCCGCCGTATCGAAGGGTCGCTCCCAAACGATGTCTCGGGGCAGGGGAGGCGGCTGGCTTTGCTGCTGGCGACTGCCAGGAGGCGTCTCCAGTAGCTGGGCACTGTAATAGAGCTGCTGTGAGCCGGATGCCTGCCGTATGGACCACTGAGCGCGACGTCCCCGTTCGTCTTCCAAAAAGGACAGGCCGTACCCGGACGAGGCTGTGTTTTCCGTCAGGATACGAAACCCTCGCTGATGCGACGGTAGCGCCATATCGACTACGACCGGATTGCCCTGGGCGGAGAATGTGATCAGGGATTCGATCTCCCAGACCTGGCGCTGTTCGCCTGGAGTCCAGGGGACCTCGAACTGGACGTGACGATGAACGCTCAATGCAATGCCGGCGACAAGCAGTACACCGACGATGATATAGAAAGGCAGGCGTGCCATGGATGTCCTTATTGCTCTGTCTCGACCGTTTCGTCGGTTTCGTCACTGGCCTGGTCGCGGTCGGCCTGCTCGGAAGGCGCCCCCCCGGGAAACTCCGGGCGGGGATGAATATAGCGCTGGGACACGTCGATGATGGCAATATCCATCACGAAACGGCGACCCAGTAGCACGGGGAAATTCATGTGGCTTCGATCGGTCAATGTGAACTCAACCGATTCGCGAATGGGCCCCAGCGTCATCAGTAGGCTGACCACCGGACGGCTCTCGTCGCCGGCGGCCTGAACGATACGAACTCGGCGCTGGACAGGCGCTTCGATCCACTGATCGCGAACGGGATCGACCACCACATCGTTTTCACTAAGAGCCAGCTTGAAGCGCACCCAGTTTTCACCGTCACGCTCGAAACGCGTGATGTCCTTGGCGGATAAGGACGATGTGTTGGCCCCGGTATCGATGCGGGCTTTCAGGTAGGTTCCCACATCGGGCAAGCCGATCCATTCGCTATTCCCGAGCAGCTCCTTGTTCTGCAAAGCATCGTTGTCTTCCTGCTTGCATTGTGTCGTGATTACCTGAGGAGCTTCGGTGATCTGTTCGACATCGGCACGCAGGTGACGTACCAGGCTGCCGATTTCCCGGACATCGCGATGCATCACGTGCAGCTTGGCGTTCTGATCCTGCACGCTAAGCTCACCCAGTTCGCAGCGGCTCAACAGGTTCTGCTCCAATGTATTGATGCGCTGTTCGAAGCGTTGCGGATCCAAGGGCGTGGGACGCTCTTCGGCGGGACTCGGTTGCAGTGCACAGCCCGCAAGCAGGCTTGTGGAGATAAACGTTGCGGGAAGCAGAAGCGGCCGAATTCGCATGACGAAAAAGCATTCCTTGAAGGATGTGCTGTAAGAAACCCCGTAGGGGTGAAAACCACCAGCGAATGTTAAGGTGCGCCTTGAAGCGTGTCCAATCTGGAACCTCAGAAATCGTGGCGAAGCGCTAATCTACTCACCTATTTAACATAATATATATTATACGAACCATCGGCTTGAGCTTTCTCATCCAGGCTGGCACCGCTGACGTGTCACCTTGTCGTGCTGGGACGCTCCCATGCACCAAATGGTGTCACGCCATTGTTAGCAATGCACTCTTGTAGACCGGATTCAGCCTGCTCGAAGGATACGCTCGCTACGCTGGTTGTCTGAGTCATTCTCTCTCTTCGTTTCGCAGCTAGACGATCTAAGCCGCTGCCCTATGTGTCGCCATCGGACCAAAGCCCTTGGCCAATGCGGTTGGCACACGGCTTGCTTGTTTAACTTCATGCCGTGACATCAATGGCATGCCCGACGGATCAATGGCGATCCATGAATAGCTCGGGTGTCAGCATGAACTATAGACACCAGGCAAAGGCGCCTGAGGCCGGACACAGCGGTCTCTGGCGCCTTTTTGCTTGTAACCGCTGCGATTGCGATTGAGAAAGAGAGAAAACGATGTCCTATCTAGTACCGACTGAGTTCGTCACCAAAATGGTGGATGCCGGGGAAGCCAAGATCTACATGTCGACCCGCGACGCCCTAATTCGTGCCTTTATGGCGGGTGCAATCCTGGCTCTGGCTGCGGTCTTCGCCGTGACGATAACCGTTCAGACCGGCAGCCCTATCATCGGTGCCATTCTGTTCCCGGTGGGCTTCAGCATCCTCTATCTCATGGGATTCGACCTGCTAACCGGTGTCTTCGTGCTCACGCCGCTGGCATGGCTCGATAAACGCCCAGGGGTCACGATCAGTCGCATCCTGCGCCATTGGGGCGTGGTCTTTACTGGCAACCTGCTCGGGGCCCTGACCGTTGCGGTGCTGATGGCCATCGTCTTTACCTATGGATTTTCCAAACAGCCCGACGCTGTCGGAGAAGCCATCGCCGGCATAGGCCATGCTCGTACCCTGGGGTACAAGGAGCACGGTGCCGGAGGCATGCTGACAATTTTCATACGCGGCGTGCTGTGTAACTGGATGGTGTCGTTGGGCGTCGTCGGCGCCATGATTTCTACCACCGTCAGTGGCAAGGTCATCGCCATGTGGATGCCGATCATGCTGTTCTTTGCCATGGGCTTCGAGCATTCGATCGTGAACATGTTCCTGTTCCCGTCGGCGCTGATCATGGGCGGTGATTTCTCGATCATGGATTATGTGATCTGGAACGAACTGCCGGTCGTGATCGGCAATCTCGTGGGCGGCCTCTCATTGACTGGCTTGACGCTCTATACCACCCATGTACGCACTGCACCCCAGCGCGCGCTCTAAATCATGACGACACGAGTCCCGGCCCATCCTTTCCGGGGCTCGTGCGCGAGACTGCCCTGCCATGACAGCCCGCCTCTCCGTTTCCGTCGGCCAGTATTCAGACAAAGGCCAGAAAGCGATCAATCAGGATTTTCACGGACTTTGCATTCCCGATGAGCCACAACTGAGCACCAAGGGAATTGCCATAGCCCTGGCGGATGGAATCAGCAGTAGCGACGTCAGTCAGATCGCCAGTGAGGCGGCTGTTGGCGGGTTTCTGGAAGACTACTACTGCACCTCGGAAGCCTGGTCCGTCAAGACCTCGGCCCAGCGCGTTCTGATGGCTACCAATTCCTGGCTGCACGCTCAAAGCCAGCGTGGGCAACATCGCTTCGACATGGACCGGGGCTACGTCTGTACGTTTAGTGCCCTCGTCATCAAGGCCCATACGGCGCATCTTTTTCATGTCGGCGATACACGTGTCTATCGTTTGCGCGACAATCAATCCGAATGCCTGACCCAGGACCATCGCTTATGGGTTTCGCAGGAGACGAGCTACCTCAGCCGAGCCCTGGGCATCAATACCCATCTGGAAATCGACTATACTGCGCTCCCTGTCGAAGCTGGCGATATCTTCGTATTCTTGACCGATGGCGTATACGAGTTTCTGGATGAGCATGCCATGGTCGAGATGATTCGGGCGCATCGTGACTCGCTTGACGAGGCGGCGAGTATGGTCGTCAATCAGGCCCTGGCCAATGGCAGTACCGACAACCTGACCGCGCAGATCGTACGCGTGGATACGCTGCCCCGGGCTCAGGCCAGTGACCTTCTGCCCTATCTCGATACCCTGCCGTCGCCGCCGATGCTGGAACCGAGGATGCGCTTTGAAGGGTATCGTATCCTGCGGCAACTTCATGCCAGCAGTCGTAGCCATGTTCATCTTGCCGTTGACGAAGCGACCGGCGCCACCGTCGTTCTCAAGACGCCGTCCATCGATTTGCGAGACGATGCGGCTTATCGTGAACGGTTCATGATGGAAGAATGGATTGCCCGGCGTATCGATAGTCCTCATGTCCTCAAGCCCTACGTTCCCGCACGGCCCCGCGAATCGTTGTATACCGTCGCCGAATACGTAGAGGGTCAGACACTGGATCAATGGATGCGTGACCATCCGAGCCCCGACCTGGAAACCGTCAGGGGGCTCGTCGAGCAGATCGCTAAGGGGTTGCGCGCGTTTCATCGACTGGAAATGTTGCATCAGGACCTTCGTCCCGCCAACGTAATGATCGACAGCACCGGCACCGTCAAGATCATCGACTTCGGCGCTACCCAGGTCGCCGGCATTCACGATATGCAACACGCACGAACCCAAGCCGAGATTCTGGGAACAGCGCCGTTCACGGCGCCGGAATACTTCCTGGGTGACGGTGGGTCTACCCGCTCGGATCAGTACTCCCTGGGCGTGATCGCCTATACGATGCTGACAGGCCGGTTGCCTTATGGCACCCAGGTGTCACAGGCAAGAACGCGAGCCGCCCAGAAGAAGCTCAGCTACCGCCCTGCCTGCGATGGTAAGCGGGGTATCCCGCTCTGGGTCGATGAGGTGTTACGCAAGGCCGTGCATCCGGATCCGCATCGCCGATATATCGTCCTCTCTGAGTTCACTCACGAACTACGCCACCCGAGCGAACATGCCCTGAAGCACACACGCCCTCCCTTGATGGAGCGCGATCCCGTGCTGTTCTGGAAGTGTGTGTCGCTCGTGCTAGCGCTTATGGTTATTGGTTTGCTGGTCAGATAACCGACAAAGAAAAGCCCCGGCAACAATGCTGACGGGGCATGAGCGGTATGCTGGCTGTAATACAGGCCTTTACTGCTCGTTGGGTGGCGCGTAGGAGCCATCTTCCCGATGGACTTCATTACCGGTGATCGGCGGTGTAAAGACGCACGCTAGATGCATGGTCTTGCTGGCACGCAACAGGTGCTCGTCATGCTGGTCGAGAATGTAGATATCGCCCGGCTTGATCGTCCAGATCTTGCCATCGGCCAATGTTTCGACTTCACCTTCGCCTTCAATACAGAACACCGCCTCATAGTGATGCTTGTAATGAATATGAGTTTCAGTCCCTTCATAGATACGGGTGATATGGAAGGAGAAACCACCCCCATCACTGGCCAGCAACAGACGCGTACTATCCCAGGCGCCAGTCTCGGCGGTAACCAGGCGTTCTGACTTGCGGGCTTCTTCAAGGTTGCGCACGATCATCGAGATAATCCCCTACTCTGCGGTTTGCGTTCAGCTTGTCTACCAAGCAGAAGCTCGACCCGCGAGAAAACGGGCCGAACTCGTCATTTACGTCCGTTGTCGACGACGGGCGCTCATGCAGCGTTAGCTAAATACATGTTTGACGCTAGACTCGAGGATGTCCAGGCCTTCGAGAAGATCTTCATCGCTGATCGTCAGCGGGCAAAGACACTTGACTGCCTGACCGTCGTGGCCGCTGGTTTCGATAACCAGACCGCGCTTGAAGGCCTCCATGGTGATCTTGTCTGCATTGTCGCCAGTACCGACATCCAGGGCGCGCATAAGACCACGGCCGCGCTCGGAGGCAGTGATCCCCTTCCCGCCCAGCCATTCGGCCAATTGCTGGAAACGCTCCTCGACGATGCGTGCCTTGCGCTGAACATCGCGCTCGAGGGTGTCATCGCTCCAGAAGTGACGCAGCGCCGCAGTCGCGGTAACCATCGCCAGACTGAAACCACGAAAGGTGCCGTTGTATTGACCCGGCTGCCACTTGTCCAGATCGGGACGCATCAGCAGGTGTGAGAATGGCAGGCCGTACCCTGAGAGCGACTTGGAATTGGTGACCATGTCCGGCTTGATGCCCGCATGCTCGAAGCTGAAGAACTTGCCGGTACGACCGCAGCCCGCCTGGATGTCATCGATGATGAGTAGAATCTCTTCACGCTTGCAGAGCTGGTCCAGGCGCTGCAGCCACTCGATACTGGCCGGGTTGATCCCGCCCTCACCCTGAACCGTTTCGACGATGACCGCAGCGGGACGATCAAGGCCACTGGAATTGTCGCCCAGCAGCTTCTCGAAATACGCGAGGGTATCGACGCCCTCACCCAGATACCCGTCGAAGGGCATGAAGGTGCCGCCTGAGGTGGGGATACCGCCGGTGGCCTCACGGAATTTACGATTGCCGGTGACCGCCAGCGAGCCCATGGTCACACCATGGAAGCCGTTGGTGAACGATACGACGTTGTGACGGCCCGTGGCCACACGAGCAAGACGAATCGCTGCCTCGACGACATTGGTACCCGTCGGCCCTGGCAACTGCACCTTGTAGTCCAGGCCACGCGGCTTGAGGATCACTTCCTCAAGCGCTTCAAGATAGTCGCGCTTGGCCTTGGTCCACATATCCAAGCCATGGACGATGCCATTGCTGGAGATGTAATCCATTAGCGCCTGCTGCAGCTTGGGATGGTTGTGACCATAGTTGAGCGTACCGGCGCCGGCGAGAAAATCGATGTACTGCTTGCCGTCCTCGGCGGTGAGGCGTGCGCCCTTGGCTTCGGTGAATACCACCGGAAACGAGCGTGAGTAGGTTCGAACTTCGGATTCCATGCGTTCGAGGATCTGGGTCAGCATCATGACCTCCTGGTCGATGGTCTAAACGAGAGGGAGAGGTCAGACGACAAAGGCATCGTCTGACTCAGGAAGGAAGAGAGTGATGAGCAGCGAATCAAATGTGCCCGGGGTCGAACGGCCCGATGCGCACCAGATTTTCGGGGTCATGCTCACCACCGAGTTGATCCGTTGAAAAGTACTCGCGGCTGTTCAGCGGGGCCTGCCAGCGGTTGGCAAGACGCTTGAACAACCCCCACGACGCCTCGTTGTCGGGCGTTATGGTGGTTTCTAGATGGCGAACGTCGGCGAGTTCCGGTCGCCCCATCACGGCCTCGACAAGACGCCGTGCCAGCCCAGTGCCCCGCGCTTTTTCGCCAACGGCCACCTGCCAAAGGAAATAGGTATCGGGGGCGTTGTTCTTCACGTAACCGGAAACGAAGCCCACGATATCGCCTTCCTCATCTGTCGCTACCGCACAGCTATCTCGGAACTGCGTGGCGAGCAGGAGATAGGCATAAGCGGAGTTCACATCCAAGGGGGGGCAGGCTTTGACCAGTTCGTAGATACCCCACCCGTCATCGGGGTTGGGCTTGCGAATAAAGAGGGACGTCTTGGCGCTGCCTACCACTGCATCGGCCACGCTAGGGCGCGCGAGATCAGCGGAAGGCGTGAAAGGCTGCGTCGTTGTCAGATTCATGTATATAGTTCGCTGTTGGCGAATTCGCGAATTAGTATAACAAGGACTTATGGACAGATCAAAGTGGTTTTTATCGTCAGGCGTGGAGTCTATAAAACAAAATTATACAAGCGTGATGAAACGTAACTTTTCTTAGGATCGTTTCCTCGCGCTCATCTCAAGAATAGTCGATGAAAACGAATTGGCGAGCCCGAAAACGACGAAGGCTACCCCATGGAGTAGCCTTCGCTAACGACCGAGAACCTTTAGCGACGCGTTATGCTGCGCATGGTGACGAACTCCTCGGCGCCGGTGGGATGAATACCCACGGTGGCATCGAAATCGGTCTTGGTAAGGCCGGCACGCACGGCAATGGCGATCCCCTGGATCACTTCTCCAGCCTCTTCACCAACCATATGGGCGCCGACCACGCGATCGCTGGCATCGTCGACAACCAGCTTCATCAGGCAGCGTTCCTCGCTACCCGATAGCGTATGCTTCATCGCCCTGAAGTCGGCCGTATAGATGCGCACCTGTTCGAATCGCTCACGGGCTTCCTCTTCCGAGAGCCCGACCGTGCCGATGTTGGGATGGCAGAACACGGCGGTAGCGATGTTGTCATAGTTCAGCGGCCGTGGCGTGGCATCACCGAAGTGATGCTGGACCATATGCATGGCTTCAGCGAGGGCCACCGGTGTCAGCTCCGGCCCCCCTGTCACATCCCCTAGCGCCAGAATGGAAGGAATGGACGTTTCATAGCGCTCATTGACGCGTAGTGTGCCATTGGGGTTGAGCTCGATGTCCATGTCATCCAGCCCGAGGCCTGCAAGGTGCGGTTTGCGGCCTGTTGCAGCCAGGACCGCGTCGACTTCCAGAGTCTCGCCATTGGTCAGGCTTACGCGTAGGCCCCCTTCGACCTTTTCGATACTCTCGATATTGGTCTCGAAATGCAGGTTGACGCCCTTCTTCTGCATTTCATCCCGAGTGAACTCGCGAACCTCTCGATCGAAGCCGCGCAGGAAAAGCTCGCCCCGATAGACAAGGTGCGCTTCGCTACCCAAGCCGTTAAAGATGCTGGCGAATTCGACGGAAATGTAGCCGCCCCCCAGCGCCAGGAAACGCTTGGGGAAATGATCCAGATCGAAGATCTGGTTCGAGTCGAGCACGTATTCGTTGCCGGGAAAATCCGGTACCCAGGGCCAGCCGCCGGTAGCGACGAGAATTTTTTCTGCACTGATGGTCTGGTCGCCTGCCTGTACCCGATGCGCATCGAGTATCTTGGCGCGAGCATTCAACAGGGTGACCCCGGCATTATCGAGCAAGCGGCCATAGATGCCGTTAAGGCGCTTGATTTCCTCGATCTTGTTGTCGCGTAGGGCCGCCCAATCGAAGCGTGGAGCTTCGCTGAATGACCAGCCGAAACCGGTGCTGTCCTCGAAGGCGTCATGGAAATGCGCTGCGTACGAATAGAGCTTCTTGGGAACGCAGCCGACATTGACGCAAGTGCCGCCGAGATAGCGGTCTTCGGCAACCGCGACGCGAGCACCTGTAGCTGCCGCAGTACGCGCTGCACGAACGCCGCCTGAACCGGCACCAATGACGAAAAGGTCATAGTCGAACTCGGACACAATGGTCTCCTGGCACTTGAAGGGATTGGTAGGTCTGGTTTGAATGGGCGACATCATACCAGCCAATGCTTTCAGTCGGGAGGGCTGGGTCGTTGACCGCGACCGATGCGGCAGGTAAAAGAACCACCACAGCCTACATCGAAGCGATATCGATCTCCCCCGACCCATGCGAGGCAGCCAGAATGAAAAAAGAAATGCAGCTGTTACTGGAGCGGAATCGCCAATGGGCCGATTCCGTACGTCGTACTGATCCTGAGTTCTTTTCGCGCCTTTCTCAGCAACAGAACCCCGACTACCTCTGGATAGGCTGCTCCGATAGCCGGGTGCCTGCCAACCAGATCGTCGACCTGCCACCCGGCGAAGTCTTCGTGCATCGCAACGTGGCCAACCTGCTGCACCACAACGATATGAACGCCTTGTCGGTGGTGCAATTTGCCGTCGATGTGCTCAAGGTCAAGCACATCATGGTCGTGGGACATTATGGCTGTGGCGGTGTTCGTGCCGCTGTCACGGGGGGCGAGTTCGGCATGGTCGACTTCTGGCTGCACTCCATTCGCGA
Organism: Litchfieldella xinjiangensis; assembly: GCF_000759345.1. Classification (GTDB taxonomy): domain Bacteria; phylum Pseudomonadota; class Gammaproteobacteria; order Pseudomonadales; family Halomonadaceae; genus Litchfieldella_A; species Litchfieldella_A xinjiangensis. The sequence continues at coordinate 150,163 of NZ_JPZL01000001.1, read as the reverse complement.
GCTTTATAGCCGCCATCGCAAGGATCTGGAGGGAAAGAGCCTGGAGGAGCAAGTCGATCGCATGTGCGAACTGAACGTCAAGGCCCAGGTCGACAACCTGTGCCGCACCAAGATCGTCCAGCAAGCCTGGGTGCGTGGTCAGCCCCTTGCGGTACACGGCTGGGTATATGGCCTCGATGACGGTTGCGTGACCGATCTGGAATGTACAGTCGAAGGACTCGAGCAGGTGCCTCAGCTCTATCGTGTCGACCGTTTCTCACCGGTAGAGGACAACAGCAACTGAATTACCGTCTCGTCACAGTGGGCATCATTCGGTGAGTGAATGATGCCTGTCATTATTTCGATTGTGTCATCGATCCCCTGCTGACTATGGTGCGTGTCTGGGTACTGCGACCGTCGTGGTAACCAATAACAATCGACAACCGGGGATCAACATGACCTTTAACAAGACCTTGATGGCCACGCTGGTGGGTGCGGCCATGACCGGCTCCGCCTTGCTGCCGATGACTGCGCTTGCAGAAACCACCCTGCGTGTCGGCTACAATGCCGATCCTGAAACGCTGGATATTCACGAACAGCTTTCCGGCGGCATGCTACGTTTCTCCCACCTTTCGTTCGATCCCTTGGTTCGCTGGACCAAGGATTTCAAATTCGAACCTCGCCTGGCGACGTCCTGGGAGCAGGTCGACGAGACCACGCTACGCATGACTCTGCGCGACGATGTCACGTTTCATTCAGGCAATCCATTCACTGCCGAGGATGTGGCCTGGACCATCGAGCGGCTGAAAGAGAGCCCCGATTACCGGGCCATCTTCGAACCTATCACCCAGGTCGAAGCGATCGACGATACGACCGTCGAAATCAAGACCGCCGAGCCCTACCCGCTACTGCTTAACCTGGCGACCTACGTCTTCCCGATGGATAGCCAGTTCTATTCAGGCACGACGGACGGCGGTGACGAAAAGAGTGAAATCGTCAAGGCTGGCAACTCCTTTGCTTCGCGTAATGTCTCGGGTACCGGCCCGTTTGTCGTCACCGAACGCCGCCAGGGTGTCCGCGTCGATTTCGAACGCTTCGATGACTACTGGGACGAGGAATCACCGGGTAATGTCGATCGCATCGTACTCACCCCGATCAGCGAGAATGCGGCCCGTGTGGCTGCCCTGCTCTCCGGGGGTGTGGACTTCATCGATGCCGTACCGCCCAACGATATGGATCGCGTGCGTGAAGCCAATGGGGTCAACCTCATCGAAGTGCCCGGCACCCGCATCATCGGCTTTCAGCTCAACGAAGAATTGGTCGAGGCCTTCCAGGACCCCCGCGTCCGCCTGGCTGTCGACTACGCTATCAATCAGGAAGGTATCGCCGATCGACTCATGCGCGGCTTTGCAACCCCGGCGGCGCAGTTCTCTCCGGAAGGCTATTCAGGCCACAATCCGGACCTGACACCGCGCTACGACGTGGAACGTGCCTTGGAGCTCATGGCCGAGGCAGGCTACGAGGATGGGTTCGAGGTCGACATGATCGCACCCAACAATCGTTACGTGAACGATGCGCAGATCGCCCAGGCCGTGGCCAACATGCTGGCACGCATCAACATCAAGGTGAATCTGCGCACCATGCCGCTGGCACAATACTGGCCTGAGTACGATACACGCCAGTCCGACATCGCAATGATCGGTTGGCATGCCGACACCGAAGATAGCGCCAACTTCTTCCAGTATCTCTCTGCGTGCTTCGACGAGGAAACCGGGGCCGGCCAGTACAACTACGGCAGTTATTGCAACGAGGAAATCGACGCCCTGGTTGCCGCGGCCGACACCGAGACGGATACCGAGAAGCGCCAGGAGATGCTGCGTGAAGCCGAGCGCATGCTTTACGAAGATGCCGGCTACATCATGCTGCATTGGCAAAACCTGGCCTATGCGGCCCGTGAAGGTGTCGATGTCGAGCCTGTGCTCAACGCTCTCGATTTCCCCTACCTGGGTGATCTCGTCGTAAAAGAATAAGCGCTACCTGCGTTTCGCCTACCGCGCGTCCTCCGGCTTTGCCGGGGGGCGCTGCGACGTTGTCATGATTATTTTCTAAAGGTGGCGCAAGCCATGATTGCTTTCCTGACCAAGCGGCTAATGCACGCCATTCTGGTGATGTTCGTCATCAGCGTTCTCGCCTTCGCCATCCAGGGCAACCTGGGTGACCCTATCCAGCAAATGGTGGGCCAGTCGGTTCCCGAAAGTGAACGTGAGGCCCTTCGCGAGCGGTTCGGCCTCAACGATCCCTTCCACACTCAATACTTGCGCTTTGCGGCTAACGCGCTGCAAGGCGATTTCGGATTTTCCTACTTCTATCGTGAGCCGGCACTCGATGTCATCGCACGGCACCTGCCTGCCACGCTGGAGCTGGTGTTCGGCGCCACATTGATCATCGTGCTGCTCTCGGTGCCGATCGGTGTCTATAGCGCGATCAAACCCCGATCGCCGATTTCCCGATTCTTCATGGGGGTGTCGATCATCGGCATCTCGGTTCCGGTCTTCCTCACGGCGATCGTCCTGATCCAGATATTCTCGATCGGGATGACCGTATCGCTATTTCCCCAAGATACGGCCTGGGGTAGCTGGCTCAACGGTTTCCTGTCCACCGAAGGGGGGATGCCCTCCTTCGGTCGTGGGCAGGACTTGACCCACATGGTGGGTTACTGGGATTCGAACTTGTTCACCCTGGGGGGCTTGCGCCACCTGGCACTCCCCTCGATCGCGCTGGCATCGATCATGCTGCCCTTGTTCATCCGTTTGATTCGAGCGGAAATGCAGGAGGTTCTGCAATCCGAGTACGTCAAGTTCGCTCGTGCCAAGGGGATATCGCTTCGACGTATCTATTTCGTCCATGCGCTGAAGAATACCCTGCTCCCCGTCATCACGGTCGGCGGCGTCCAGATCGGCACCATGGTGGCCTACACCATTCTCACCGAGACGGTTTTTCAGTGGCCTGGCATGGGCCTGATGTTCATCGACGCCATCAACCGTGCCGACATCCCGCTGATCGTCGCGTACCTGATGATCGTCGGTGTGATCTTCGTGGTCACCAATACCTTGGTCGATCTGGTCTACGGCATGGTGAACCCCACCGTGAAACTGACAGGTAAGCCTGCATGAGTACCTACGCTTCCCCTACCCCGACCCGCTGGGCCAGGTTTCGCGACTCCTATTTCCTGTACAGCTTCAAGCGTACCTGGAGCGCCCAGCTTTGCCTGGCCATCTTTGTAAGCCTTGTGATCATCGCCTTCCTGGCGCCCTGGTTGGCGCCTACCGACCCCTATGATCTGCGTCAGATCGACATCCTGGCCTCGGAGTTGCCTCCCTTCTGGATCGCAGGAGCCGACGAAATGTATATGCTGGGCACGGATGCCCAGGGCCGCGACCTGCTGTCGATCATTCTATACGGCACGCGCGTCTCGCTGATCATTGGCTTCGGTGCGGTGTTGTTGCAGGCGCTGCTCGGCGTAACATTCGGCCTGTTGGCTGGCTACCTGGGGGGACGTGTCGATGCACTATTGATGCGTCTGGCCGATATTCAGCTCTCCTTCTCGACCCTGATGGTCGCCATCGTGGTCGGGGCCATCGTCAAGGCTACGCTGGGCAGCAGTTTTTACAGCGAATATGCCGTATTGATGCTGATTCTCATCATCGGTCTGGCGGAATGGCCACAATACGCACGTACCGTGCGTGCCTCGGTGCTGGCCGAGAGAAGCAAGGAATATGTCGATGCGGCCCGTGTCATGGGGCTTGGGAGTCGTCGCATCATGTTCCGCCATGTGTTGCCGAATACGCTATCGCCGGTCTTCGTCATCTCCACGGTCCAGATCGCCAACGCGATCATTTCCGAGGCGGCCCTCTCCTTCCTGGGTCTCGGCATGCCGGAGACCCACCCGTCCCTGGGCTCTTTGATCAAGTCCGGTTTCGACTACATCCAATCAGGATCGTGGTGGATCACCTTGATCCCCGGCGTGGTCCTGGTGGTATTGGTACTGACCATCAACCTGCTGGGTGATTGGGTACGAGACGTCATGAACCCACGCCTCTACAAAGGCTGAGGAGTAAACCATGTCCCTATTGAACGTCACCGACCTGGACGTGCGTTTCGCCCTTCGCCAAGGCGAGGTTCGGGCGTTGCGCAATGTCAGCTTCTCGCTCGATCGTGGTGAGCGTCTGGGTATCGTGGGCGAATCCGGCGCCGGGAAATCGGTCGCCGCATTCTCGTTGCTCAACCTGATCGCGAAACCCGGCTTCATCGCCGGTGGCAGCATTCGTTTCGATGGGCAGGAACTCAATGGCATGTCCGAACGCTGTTTGCGCAAGATCCGCGGAAACCGGATATCCATGATATTCCAGGATCCCATGATGACCCTGAATCCGGTGCTCTCGATCGGAGAACAGATGGTCGAATGCCTCAAGGCACACCGGCGTATCTCGAGCCGTGAAGCCAGGACCATTGCGCTTCACAAGCTTCAGCAGGTGCAGATACCCTCGCCTGAAACCCGGCTCGACCAATACCCGCACGAGCTTTCCGGCGGCATGCGGCAGCGCATCATCATTGCCATTGCCCTGCTACTTGATCCTGACATCATCATTGCCGATGAGCCGACCACGGCACTGGACGTCACCATCCAGGCCGAGATCATGGCATTGCTGCTCGAGTTGTGCGAAAAGCATAATGTCGGCCTGATCCTGATCACGCATGACCTGGGGGTGGTGAGCCAGGTGACCCAGCGCATGTTGGTCATGTATGCCGGTCGCGTCATCGAGGAAGGTCCTACCCGGGAAATCATCAATGACCCACAGCATCCCTATACCCAAGGGCTGATGAACGCCCTGCCGCAGATGGCCACGCCAGGCGAGCGACTCAATCAGATTCCCGGCAGCATGCCATCATTATCGAAGCTGCCTTCAGGCTGCGCTTTCCATCCACGCTGCGGCTTCGTCAAGCGTGCCGATGGGCAGCCACGTCGAGCCTGTCATGACGTGATCCCGGACTTCGTGGAATCGGGAAATTGCCGTGTCGCATGTCATATGGTTGCCGAGATGCTCAACGGCGAGCCTAGCCTGGCCAAGGAGGAGACCCCATGAACCGAGTTGCTCAGGCCCCCGCCCTGGATTCGCAGATCCCGGCTGCTCCCGAGCAGGACCGTCAGGCCTTGCTGGAAATTCGCGACCTGACCAAGCGCTTCTCCCTGTCCGGCGACTTCCTTGAACAGCTGCGCTTCAAGGGTGGCAAGCTCGTTCGCAAGCAGGAATTCGTGCATGCCATCAATGGCGTCAGCCTGGATATCCAGCGCGGGGAGGCGCTGTGCGTCGTTGGTGAGTCCGGGTGTGGTAAATCCACGGTCGCCCGCGTTGTGATGGGGTTACTTTCCCCGTCAGGTGGGGAAATTCGCTATGACGGTGCGCGCATCGACTCGCTGTCATCCCGTCAGTTGCTTCCCTACCGCAAGCGCATGCAGATGATTTTTCAGAATCCCTATGCATCGCTCAATCCGCGCATGACCATCCAGCAGACGCTTGAAGAACCGTTACGCCTGCATCATCCGGACTGGGATCGCCAGAAGGTGCGTGACAAGGTCGAGGAAGTCATGGCTTCGGTGGGCATCGCCCCCGACTGGGGAAAGCGCTTCGGTCATGAATTCTCGGGCGGCCAGCGACAGCGAATCGCTATCGCCCGTGCCCTGGCCGTCGACCCCGAATTCATCGTGGCCGATGAGCCGATCTCGGCACTGGATGTGTCCATTCAGGCCCAGGTGCTGAACCTGTTGATGGACGCGCAACGCGATAGACACCTGACCTACCTGTTCATTACCCATGACCTGGCGGTCGTCGAGCATTTCGGCACGCGGGTTGCGGTCATGTACCTGGGTACGGTCTGTGAGATCGCACCAACGGCGACCTTATTCGCCACGCCCCGTCATCCCTACACGCAAGCATTGATGTCAGCCATCCCCAAGCTCGAGGATGACCGTCCGCAACATATCCGCTTGAGCGGTGAGGTACCGACGCCGGTCAATCTCCCGTCGGGCTGTGTCTTCCATGCACGTTGCCCCCATGCCAACGAACGGTGTCGTATCGAGATTCCCCGTCTCATTGCCAAGGAGGATGGCAGTCAGGTGGCCTGCCACGCCGTCGAGGAAGGGCGTCTCTAGGAGACGAGGTTATGGAGTTACGCTGGCTGGAAGATTTCGTCGCTTTGGCGAGGACCCGGCATTTTTCTCGAGCCGCTGATGAACAGAACGTATCGCAGCCCACGTTCTCGCGGCGTATCAAGCTGCTCGAGGAGGAAATGGGCACCACCTTGATCAATCGTCAAACCTTGCCTCTCTCGTTGACGCCTGCCGGGGAGGAGTTCCTGGCGCTATGCGAGCAAGTGACAGAGCGCGTTCGCCTGACTCGTGAGCGCATCCAGCATCTGGCAGACGAGCAGGCACGCCGCGTGCTGGTGGCTGCGCCACAGAGCCTTTTGTCGCATGTTTTGCCAAATTGGCTCGCGACCCAAGGTCTGCAGGATCAGGTCTTTCCCTATCTGCGGGCCACGAGCTGGTTGCTCGCCGATTATTTCCAGGCGCTGGAGCGCGGCGAATGCGATATCTCGCTGTGCTACTGGCCGTTGGAGCGCTGCGAAGTCGACCTGGATACCAGTGGTTTTCGCTACCGGGTGATTGGAGAAGAGCGCCTGATTCCTTGCTCGATTGCCAACGATAGTGGTCAGCCTCGCTTCGTGCTGCCGGGCACGCGTCGCACCCCCCTGCCCCTGCTGGCCTATCATCCAAGGGGGCTATTCAGCGCAGCGCTGGCCGCCAATCTGGCCCGACAACCCGAGGCAAGCCATTTCAATGTGGTCAACGAAAGTATTCAGAGCGCCAATATCAAGGAGCTGATTCGCCTGGGCTATGGCATAGGCTGGCTGCCTCAGCGAATGGCACGTGAAAGCCTGGCTGACGGCACGCTGGCCAGAGCCGGAGACGCCCGTTGGGATGTGCCCTTTCAGATTCGCCTCTATCGCCATCGCGGACGTCAGCATCGCGGTCTCGAGGCGCTATGGGAGCATCTCGAGGGCAGCGATCCATCCACCCTCCTTTTCCCGTCGGTCGGAGAACGTACATGACTCGAATCGAGGCACAGCATCTCGCTCATCTGTCGGCCCTGGATGATGCCTACGCCGATAAGCTAGGCCGTTACGGGTATGATGGTGTCGTGATTTACAGTGGTCACGCTCACCTGCATTTCGGCGATGATCATGCCGGCAGCTTCGCCAGTTTCGGTCACTTCCTGCACTGGGTCCCTTTGGCGGGAACGCAGCATTCCTGGCTATTGATACGTCCCGGTCATCGGCCTGTACTGCAGTGGCACATGCCGCAGGATTTCTGGCATTTGAGTACCCCGGTGCCAGACGAGGCGTGGGTTAAGCATTTCGATATTATCGAGTCTAACGCGTCGTCGCCTCCCTCCTTGCCGCCAGGGCGTTATGCGCTGCTCGGCGACGTGCCGAGCGAGCAGGCCCAATCCATGGGTGTGGAGCTCAACCCAGAGCAACTTTGGATTGCGCTGGATGAATTGCGTGTACGTAAATCCCCTTATGAAGTGGCTTGCCTGCGTGAGGCCAACGGCCTTGCCATGGCCGGGCATCAGGCCGCACGCGACGCCTTCGAAGGGGGAGCGGCAGAGCTCGATATCCAACTGGCCTATCTTGCGGCCAGTCGGCAGCGTGAAACCGAGGTGCCCTACCAGAACATTGTTGGGCGCAATGAGCATGCCGGGGTTCTTCACTACCAGCATTACGATATTCGTCCAGCAGAACGCCGATACAGCCTGCTCGTCGATGCCGGGCACCGTAGCCGGGGCTATTGCGCAGACATCACTCGCACCTGGAGTGGTCACGATAGCGACGTGCGTTTCCAAGCGCTGCTGGAGGGGATGAACGCCCTTCAACAAAACCTGGTAAGGCGCATAGCGCCCGGGGTGCACTTCGTCGACCTGCACTGGCAGATGCATGAACAGCTTGGCCGTCTGCTGAAGGAACAGGGTTTGATCGATTGCAGTGTCGAAGCGGCTATCGAGCAAGGCGTGACCTATGCATTCTGCCCCCATGGCCTGGGCCATCTGTTGGGCCTGCAGGTTCACGATGTCGGCGGGCGCCGTGGTCCCGACGGGACAGCCCTGCCGCCACCCGATCGGGCCCCGGCACTGCGTCTGACACGGGAACTCGAAACCGGCATGGTGGTCACGATTGAGCCGGGATGCTACTTCATCCCCATGTTACTGGCCCCCTTGCGCGAAACGAAGGTGGCACACGATATCCACTGGGAGGCGATCGACGCGCTCACTTCGCATGGAGGAATTCGCGTCGAGGACAATGTGCACGTCACCGAGACGGCTTACGAGAACCTGACACCGAGCGCTGATTGAATTGCTGACGTCGTTTGTCAGTACCGTTTGACTGCCGGTATGGGCACGATAAGCTTAGGTAGAGTCAGCCATGAGGCCGGCATGTCACGCTCCATCGTAAACGCCGATTTTCGAGCCCCCTACGTGCTTGGCAATCGCCATGTGCAAACCCTGTTGCCGCGCCTATTGCCGCGGCCAAGGTTGGCTCGCGATAGTGAAATCCTCGAACTGCCTGATGGCGATTTCGTCGAGCTCGCCTGGGCACGCCCCGCACCGCTGGCAGCAGATGCGCCATTGTTCGTGCTTTTCCATGGCCTGGAGGGTTCGTTTGCCTCGCCCTATGCCCGTGCTTTGCTCGATATGGCAGCGAAGCGGGGCTGGCGCGCCGTGCTCATGCATTTTCGCGGTTGCGGTCAGACCCCTAACCGTCTTCCCCGGGCCTACCATAGCGGCGATACCGCCGATGCCTATTGGGTGATCGGCCAGCTGGCGAAGCGCTATCCGACAGCGATCAAGGTGGCTGCGGGCGTCTCGTTGGGCGGGAACATGCTGGTCAAGCTGATCGCCGAACAGGGGGGCGACGGGCTCAATCTATCGGGGGCCATTGCCATCAGTGCCCCACTCGATCTGGCTGCCAGTGCCGAGGCGCTGAACCATGGCTTTGCCAGGGTTTACCAGCGCCATCTGCTGGCTTCGCTGAAGCGTAAGGTAGCCGCCAAGATGGCCAAGGAAGCGCTTCCCATCGACTTGACGCATGAGCAACTCAGGCGCCTGGATAGCCTATGGGCCTATGACGATGCCGTGACGGCACCCTTGCATGGCTTCAGTTCGGCCAGCGACTATTACCAGCGATGCTCGGCAGGACGGCTGATCGGCGACATCGAATTGCCGACGCTGATCCTGCATGCCAACGACGACCCGTTCATGCCAAGCAATCTGTTCGACCGATTACCCGCGCCTGCGGAAGCCGTACGGGTGGAAATCACCCCACAGGGAGGCCATGTGGGGTTCATCGGCATTGAGCGGGGCCGTACCTACCCCTGGCTGGTTCGGCGTGTAGCACGTCAACTCGATGACTGGTCGCTCCTTTTGCCCAAAGCGCAAGCCTGGCTGAGAGAGACCCCCATCAGCCGATCGGACAGCTGACTCCGGTTCCTTTCAAGCCACAATAACCACCCGGATTCTTGGCCAGATACTGCTGGTGGTATTCTTCGGCTACATAGAAGTTATCCAGGGGAGCGATCTCCGTGGTGATGGTCGTGTCTCGGCCTGCGGCCTTGAGTGCCTCTTGAAACTGCTGACGGCTTTGTTCAGCCAACACTTTCTGCTCGTCGTGGGTGGTATAGATTACTGAACGGTATTGGGTACCGATATCGTTGCCTTGCCGCATGCCTTGGGTGGGATCGTGGGCTTCCCAGAAAACCCTCAGCAACTCCGGAAGACCGATGATGCGGGGATTGAATACCACGCGTACCACTTCCGCATGCCCGGTCTGGCCGCTGCACGTTTCCTGATAGGTCGGGTTGGGGGTATAACCGCCTGCATAGCCGACTGCCGTAACGTGGACACCCGGCAGTTCCCAGAAGAGTCGCTCGGCACCCCAAAAGCATCCCAGTCCCAGCACGATCTCTTCGTGATCTTCAGGAAACGGCGGGGTCATGCTGCGCCCCGTGACGTGATGAATACCGGTAATCTCCAGCGGGGTCTCGCGTCCCGGCAGAGCACGCTCAGGGCTGACCAGTCTCTCTTTGCTCGCTCCCCACATGATTACTGCCCTCGTCTTGAAACATGATCGAAGTCATCGCCGGCTCATGGCCGGGATGCTGCCTTGCCCAGGCTGAAACTGTAGATCAGGTCGACGGCCTGGGCTGCCCCCGATACTGCCTGTAGGTAAAGATTACGCATCAGCGTATAGCGCAGCGTCAATTCGGCAATCGGCGAGAAGATGCCCACCCCATAGCTGACCCGAAGATCTTCGAACAGATAGCCGCTGACCACGACCTGACTTTCTTCACCGGTCCCGGCTGTTTCGAGGGAAAGATCGTCGATGCCGAACGCTTCACCCAACTGACCCACAGCATTGCCCGTGCGCGATAAGGAAAGCCCGATCAGGGCCGATGCCAAGGCTCCGTCGGTATCGCCGTCCTCGGGCGCTCGCCCGCGCAACAGATAGGAAAGCGCACGCGCCTCGTCCATGGCCGGTTCGGAGAACACCTCTAGATTGGGTGCGTCGGCCGAACCACTGACGCGCAACCCTGCGATGACATCGTCCTCGGTCACATTGGGGTTTCGAATGGCCTCGAATTGAAGCAGCGGCTGATCGGCGGGGCCACTGAACAATAACTGTCCCTGACGAATCAGCAAGTCCTGCCCAAAGGCACGAAAACGCCCATCGGTGAGGTTCACGTCGCCGAACAGTTGTACCGGCCCCGATTGCTGTCGGACCTCGAGAGTCCCGCTGAGCCCGGTCTCGAGCCCATACGCCTCGAGCAGGATATCGGAGCCCAACACTAGATCTATTCGGACATCGATTTCCATACCGGCCTCGGCCAAGGCTTCGGCAGCCGCGACATCGGCGCCCTCCTGTGCTGCTTCGGTGGCGCGTTCGGCTTCCCGTTGTGCCTCGATCTCGTCACGCCGCGTAATAATGATCTCGTCACTGCTCGGGCTGACCGCTGAAGGTGGCGTCTGACCCACCTCGAGCCGAGCCCACGGGATCTCGACACGTCCACGGACCTGTAAAAGCTCCGGATCGATATCGATCTCAAGATCCGGGGCGATGCGCAAGCGACCGAAGTCGGGAAGAACCGCAAGGATCGGGTCGTCCCGGGCTTCGAGGTCGAGGGAAATCTCCCACGCATCGGTACTTGGCCAGGCCGCCTCGCCATCGATATTGAGGCGTCCTTGCTCCGCTGCGATGAACCCTTGGATAGTCGCCTGGTCCCCCGCCAGCTCGATACCTATCTCACCATCACGTATCTCGACGGGGATATCTCCGCCCCGCGCCTGGAGACCGTTCAAGCGAATGTCTCCAGTAAGAGATGGCGAAGTGAGATCGCCGCCAATAGCGACATCGCCTGAGATACCACCACGCAATCGCTCCATGCCCGCGACCAGACTACGATACGGTGACAAGCGGATGTCATCTAGGACAAGGCGACCCTCGAGTGCCCCCCGATTCATGGGATCATCGATGCCAAGATCAAGTCGCAATTCGCCGGACTCCGCCAGGGTCAGGGATAGCTCCGCTTCTGCACGGGCCTGGTTGGCATCCACCGTCAGAGAAGCTTGCGAAGCGGGAAGCTGCCAAGGCTGGCCGTAAGCGTCCTGACCACTGAGCACCACCTGACTATCGAGCTGTGTCTGAACGGACCAGCGCGTACCGCCCTGCTCCCAGCGAGCCACGACATCGGCATCACTTCCGCCTTGAATCTGCCAGCCCTCAGGCAACGCGTTATTCACCAGATCCATTGGCATGTCATTCAAGGCGAACACGGCGCTTCCTTGGGTGGCACCGGCCTGAAGCGGCTCCTCGATACACAACTCACCACCCTGCTCGCGGCGCAGGCAGAATGGCTCGACATCGACACTACTGGCGTTCAGGTTGGCCGTGAAATCCACAGGGGAAGACAGGCGTAGCTCGCCATAATCATCGCTGTCGATTTCCAATGGCGACACGCGGCCACGGTACCGGCTGCGATCGCTGTTCAGCCCCCCCGATAGGGCTAGCGAAAGACGCGACAGCGGCATGTCCTCGCTGGCATCAGCTTCCACAGTCAAACGGTGGTCGGATAACCGTCCGCTCAAGTCCAGATCGATAGTATCGAAGCGTTGGCCTGCCGCATCGACCTGTTCTATATCCACCTGAGCGTCGAGTTGTGGATCGTCGAATCCGCGGCTCGTCGCTGACAGGTTGAGTCGCTCGACACGATTGTCGGCGAAGCGTAACTGCTCACCCAAGAGTTCCACTTCCACCTGGGGTGACTCCAGGGTGCCCCTGACATCGAACTCGCCCTGCAGGCTCCCGGCCAGTTCGGGGGAAAGCGCTTCCAGTGCAGGAACATCTACGCTCCCGCTCAACGAAAGACGCTCGCCCAGTCGGCCCTGGGCATTCAGACGATTCTCGCCCTGCCTGAAATCAAGGCGCTCGATCTGCCAGTGCATGTCGCTATTGCCAGCTAAGCTGGCATCAAGGCGCATCGGCAAATCCTGCAAGCGGCCGTCCAGCGAAACGTCCGGTACGTCCAACTGCCATCCACCGGGGCCTTGGGCGAAGCGTACCTCGGCAGTACCGCTGATCTGGCCCGAAAGTGCCTCGGTAAATTGACCGGGATCGACCTGCGATAGCCGCAGGTCAGTATTCACTTGAAGACCGTCGCTCCAATCGATATCGCCGTGGCTGATCAAGGAGCCCTGTTCAAGCGCCAATGATAATGGCGACCAGGCAAAATGCTCGTGGTCGCCCTCACCCGTCAAGGCCAGGCGCGTGGATGGGATCTGCGGACCACTGGCCTCCACTGACAAGGCTGCTCGGTAGTCAAGTAGATCGCCTTCGAGACGGGCGAGAAGATTACGTATGCGATAAGGCGTGTCTTCAGGCGATTCGCCCTGCTCGCCTGCTTCCCCAGCGTCCCGGTCGTCATCTTGACCGCTGGGCAGCGGCCAGCGCGCTTCGTCGGAGCGCAGCGTTACGAGAAAGGGCAATGTGGGGTCAAGCGCATCTAACTGGCCATCCAGGCGAAGATCTACGGGGCCTTGCGCCTCGAGTTGAAAATCAAGGTCGGCCAAGCTTCCGTTGACATTCAATGTCAGTGATTCGCCCGATAGCTCCGGAAAGCGCTCCGGCAACCATAGTGTGGTGTTGAGTTCGGCCTCGAGGGGATAGTCGCCACTGAGTTCGATCTGCGCGCTGAGCTCGGCATCCGCTTCCACACTAGCGAGCGCGAGATGCATGATCTGGACGTGACTGTCCCGCGCAGCCAACATGAGCGACAAGCGGTCGACGGTATACTCGAATGGACCCTCGACAGCGAAGTCACTGATCAACAGATGGGGCACTTCGACCCCAACCGGTAGCGTAATGTCGGGGAGCGATAGGCGGGCCTGCTCTTCCAGGGGAACCGATACCTCCTCCTCTATCTGTTCCAGAGCAACGGCAGGAAGCGGAGATTGCCCGGCAATCGCTGAATCGATGGCATCCGCCTGAATCGGAGTAGGTTGATCGGCCTCGCCCGCGTCCAAAGCCAGCATGGACCCTGCCGATACCGGCAGCGTCAGCCGCGCCTCATGCCAAACGGTCGGTGCTAGCGTAACGGTATCACCGCGGGCGTGAACCCCCGTGATAAAGCGATCCCAGGCAAGGTGAGTCCCGTCGGCAAGACGCACATCCATATCGTCGACTATGGCCCTGCGCACCTCGACAGGGAATGGAAACGAGAACGAAAAAGGGCTATCGCCGGGCTCGTTAGGCGATTCCTGTTCCTGCGCCTCGCCACCCTCGAGAGAAACCCGGCCTCCCGCAAGGGTGAGCTCATCGATGCACAACTTGCCACTCAGAATACAATCATCGGCCCAATCCAGTATGAAATGGCGCAGGTAGATATCGGCGGGGCCTGCTTGAAGGCGAAACTCGTCGAGTACCAGTCGATCTAGCGGGGCTCCTTCGGCATGCTCATAGCTGAACCATCCACGTTGCTGCCCTTGCTCGAGAAGCAATCCGGTCCCCCAGGGGGATAACGCAAGGCCCAGGGCAAACAGGACCAGGCCCAATACCCAGATGGGAAGCCAGATGACGCCACGCAGGAGTGTCCAGGCAAAAGACAGTATTCTCAAAACTCAGGTCCGATCGCGAAGTGAATGCGCCACGAATTCTCCTCGTCATCGAAGGGATGGGCGACATCGAAGCGTACTGGACCCACCGGAGAAATCCAGCGCACCCCAAGCCCTGCGCCTGTATTCAAGGAGGCTGGCCCCCACGAATCGAAGGCGTCGCCAGTGTCGACGAACGCAGCACCCCACCAGTCACCAGTGACTCGACGCTGAACCTCCACGCTACCGGTCAACAATTGCTGGCCGCCCTCCAGGCGCCCCTCTTCATCTCTGGGTGCCAGGCTTTCATAAGAATACCCTCTCACGCTTCTGTCACCCCCGGCAAAAAACCGGAGCGAGGGAGGCATGCGCTCGAATTCGTCGGTCTCTATGGTGCCGAGACTAGTGCGTCCCACAAATCGCGTGTCATCTCCCCACATTCTGATCCACTGAGAATCGAGAGTGGCTCTCAGAAACTCGACCTGCGAGCCCCAGGCAGTATTCGAATACTCGACAGCGAGACGCTGTCGATCCCCCCAAGTGGGAAAGCGTGGGTTGCGTGTTCGTGTTCGAGACCAACTGATTCCGGGGTAGAGCAAGAATACCTGGTCCGATACACCTGCCTGGGTATAGTCCTCGAAGGTGGAGCGCAGATATAGATTCTGTACCCAGCCATTGTCGAACTGCCAGCGACGCCCGACTTCGACCGATGCCTCCAGGCTTCGAGTGTCTTCGTTGTCCCGGTGACGAAAACCGTACTGCAGGCGATAGCTGTCGTTGAGCGGGTCTTCCAGCGGCATGATGTATTCGCCGGTGAAGCGCTGCTCGGGTGCCGAGAGGTAAAGGTCGTGGTTCAGGCTGTGTCCGTACTCGTTGAGCCACGGCTGGTCCCAGGAAAAGCTCAACCGAGGGCCAACGTCAGTGGCATAACCGACGCCGACTTCGAACTGATGGCGATCTGCAGGCGTTAGCGTGACATCGAGCGGCACTACGTTGCGTTGCTCGCCACGGAGCTTGCTAGCGGTAACAATAGCGTCTGCCGAGACACGGGGACGCGAATAGGTCGCGAATGAGCGTGAGGGGGACACATTTCCCCCCCCTCGTTCTACTTCATCCCACCAATGGGTGCCGGACACCGGTAACGCCAGGGCGCTTTCCTGCTGCAGGCGCGGACGCACGCTGATCGATGAGAACCAATTGGTCTGTCCGAGGCGTTGATTGTATTCGGCAAGATGGCCTGCCAGGTAAGGATCCCCCGTTTCGAAAGGCAGCATCTGGCGTAAGCGTGCCTCCTCGATCTGGCTGCCTTCGAAACGCACTTCACCGAAGCGGTAGCGTGGCCCGCTGTCGAGCTGCAGGTAAATCCGGGCACTTTCCTCCCAAGGGCGTATCTCCAGGCGGCGGTCACTGAAACCGGAGTCGAAGTAACCTCGTTGCAGCGACAGGTTCTGCAACCGATTGCGCAACTGGTCGTAAGGAGCATGGCGAAGCGGGTCGCCTTTCTTGAGGGGGAAGCCCTCCAGGACTGCCTGAAATTCGTCGTCATCCTTGGCGTCGCCAGTGATGCCGAGTTCCATGTCGGTGATCGTGACGCGGGGCCCGGGATCGACCACGAGATTCACGGCCTCGGGCGCATCGCCGATAAACTCAAGGGTGAACCCAGGTTCGTAGTAGCCAAAGGCCCGCATCGCCTCACGTGAACGGCGCCTGATCTCCGCCTCGAGACGCGCTCGGCTGTATTGCGACGCTTCCAGCCCCGCCAGGTAGTTCTCTATGTTCGTCGCCGGCTCACCTGAGAGGCCATCGACTCGAGCATCCAGTGCCCAGCATGGCAGTGCCGCCAAAAGGCAGGTTGCTGCCATGCTCAGAGGCCCGAGTTTTCGATGTTCCATATCACCTCTTGTCCCTTAACGGCTCTGCAGGGCCTCCAGACTGGCGCTCAGGGCGACCTGGTTCTGGCGCAACTCGGTCAGTTCCGACTGGCTACCGCTCAGGCGGTCACGCAGGTTATCGAGTTCCTCACGCACAGTATCGCGTTGTTCCTGTAGTGTCTCAAGGGTCTCGGTCCGAGCGGCCAGTTGTTCTTCCAGGTTCTCGATGCGCTCGGGCTCGATAGCGGCACGCTCTTCCATGGACGCCTGCAATTCACGCTGCGTACTTCGAAGCGTGCTCAAGCTGTCCGCCATCCCTTCCATACGTTGAGATTGGAACTGTACGGATTCCTCGAAACTCGTCAGCCTCGCGTCCAACCGTTGGCGCCCTTCGTCGCTGGCTCGTTCGATCGCATCGAGGGATTGCCGCTGGGAAGCAACAAGATCCTCTACGGTAGCCAGGGCGGTTTCCAGCGACTCGACTCTCGATTCCAGCGGAGCAAGTTCGCTGTCTTCTATACTGGCGCGGCGTACTGACTCCAAAAGCTGCTCCTGCTCTTCGAGTCGTTCTCGCACCGATGTCTGCTGTTCGATGACGCTGTCGAGCCGCTCATCCAGTGAGTCGACATTATCGGAACGCTGATCGTCGAGAACATCGAACCGTGCGTGCACATTGGAGAGCTGCCCTTCCAGCCGCCGTACCTGTTCACTCATCGCCTGGCGCTCCACCCAGGTGAGATACCCCAGGGTTGCCAGGGCCAGAATCAATACCACCACGACGAACCAGAGTGGCCACTGCCTTGGCTGAGGCGGTTGCCGCATTCGCTGGGCGGCGGTGATGCTGGCATCGGCATCCGGCACGATGGGAGGCGTTCGGCGGTTCTCATCCGGGCGCTCGGCCATAAAAGGCTCCTTGCTCTTGCTCGGTAAATAGAGGGTGACATGCCGTCTACATGACATGGTGAGTTATGGAAACCGGCAACAAATTGGCGGCCCCAGGCCGTGCTGCTATGATGCCGCCACACCACCTCTCGCAGTGGTCGTTATTGTAAGATTTTTTTAGTCAGGACGGATAGCGGATCGATTCCTTGATCTTTACACGCCAACATAGACAGAAAAATCTACCGCTTGGCGGCGGCGTCGCATTGTTACAAAGCGTGGTTAAAGGAACGAACTAGGAGCCTGACATGGTATTCGAACTCCCCGCCCTTCCCTACGAGAAAAATGCGCTAGAACCGCACATTTCCTCTGAAACGCTGGAATATCATCACGGCAAGCATCATCAGACGTTCGTGGATACGCTCAATGAGCTGGTGGAGGGAACTAACGATACCGACCGTTCCTTGGAAGCGATCATCCAGTCTGAAACCGGGGCGCTTTTCGATCAGGCTGCCGAAGCCTGGAATCACACCTTTTATTGGCACTGTCTCTCGCCTCACGGTGGTGGCGAGCCTAAAGGCGACCTAGCCAAGGCGGTGGATACTCGGTACGGCAGTTTCAGTACCTTCAAGGAGCGCTTTAATAGCCAGGCCATGGACAACTTCGGTTCGGGATGGATCTGGTTGCTCAAGACCGAGGATGGCAGCTTGGATATCGTCTCTACCCGAGATACCGATACGCCAATTGCACGAGGTCTAACGCCATTATTGGCGATCGATTTGTGGGAGCACGCGTACTATATCGACCATCGCGATGCTCGCAAACGCTACCTTGAAAGCGTTTGGCAGATTATCAACTGGGATTTCGTCAGTTTGAATTTCTCGTAATTCAGCCGCGTAAGATACGCCTACGTGGCGGAACAAGGCCCCGCTTGCGGGGCCTTCACTGGCCTTTCAGCCGATCATGGATCGGCGCGTCGACCAATGCCGCGATAGGTCAATCCTCGGGCCGCCACGTAAGCGGGATCGAAGATATTGCGACCATCCAGCACCAGGCGTTCGCCGAGCATGTCGCCAAGGCGGCGCCAATCGGGATTCCAGTAGCACTTCCACTCCGTTACCAGCATCAGGGCATCTGCCCCTTCGCAGGCTTGGTAGGGATCCTCGTGGCACAGGGTCATCAATGGATGCGACCCAATTTCTGCCTCCAACGTCGCGAGTGCGGCTGGATCGTGCAATCGGACCTTGACCCCTTGAGCCCACAACGCTTCGAGCAACGTCAGGACTGGAGCATGATCGATACGAGTCGTCCCAGGCTTGAACGCCACTCCCCAGATCGCCACCGTGCGGCCTTCGAGCTGGCCATTGAAATGCGACCAGAGCTTGCGAAACAGGGTCTCCTTCTTGTGCTCATTGATGTCGAGCACACGATCGAGGAGCGCCGAGGCGCGTCCGCTCGCGCTCTGAACGTCAGCCAGACGCATCAGGTCACGAGAGAAGTTCGGCCCGCCGAATCCGCAACCGGGATACAGGTACTCGTAGCCGATCCGCGTGTCGGCTCCCATGCCGAGCCGAACATGCTCGACATCGACGCCAAGGGTATCCGCAAGTCCTGCGATCTCATTCATGTAGCTGATGCGTGTGGCCAACATTCCGTTGATGGCCAGCTTGGTCAGCTCCGCGGCACGACGCGGCATGAGCTGGAAATTGTTACTGCGCCGGTTGAAAGCGCGTAGCAACTCCCGAACCTGCCGACTCGCCTCTTCGTCCTCGCAACCCAACAGCCAGCGCGACGGGCGAGTGAAGACCTGCCAGGCACGCCCCTCCTCCAGCATGTCCGGTAACGCCATGGCCACTTGCCCGACATGACCCAGGCGCGACTCGAACTGCTCTGTCGTACCCACGGGAAACGTGGAATTATTGACCACTACCACGGGGGTCGACTGGCGCTCGGCAACGTGCTCGACAAGCGCTTCTGCGTCCTGGCGCTGGTCGGGCGCCAATGCGAGCCACAGAATGTCCAGGTCGCTCTCCGTCGGGGTGTCGCCCGTCGGATCGAGTATGCGTAACGTGCCGGTCTGACAGCCCGCTTCGAGGTGGTCGTTCAGCTCGGGCTCGCGTGCCAGCCATTCCGCATTGCGCAGGGACGGCCAGGGCAGGCTGCGGTGAGGTATCCACTCGACTTGATGGCCTACACTTGAAAGCGCCGCGGCAGCCGTGGCCGCGGCCAGTTCACTTCCATGAACGAGAACTCGCATCGCATCACTCCTGGCCGGCGTAACGAGCGAGTAGATTCTGGAAGTCGTTGCCGAACTTGGGGTGTTGCTTGCCAAAGGCCAGAATGGCTTCCAGATAGCCCAACTGGTGACCGCAATCGTAAGTTTCGCCGCGCATGCGATAGGCAGCGACCCCTTCGCGCTCGCGCAGGGTGTCGATAGCGTCGGTCAACTGGATTTCGTTCCCGGCACCGGGGGGGGTCTCGGCAAGCAAGGGGAAGATCGAGCCGGGTAGCAGGTAGCGACCGATCACCGCCAGCGTGGAAGGCGCCTCATCGACACTGGGCTTCTCGACCATGCTCGAGATGGCTGCAGATTGGCCAGGCTTCAGGTCTGGATCGTCCAGGCCGACGATGCCGTATTTATGGACCATGTCGCGCGGGACATTCTCGACCATGATCTGAGACTGGCCGGAGCTATCGAATGCATCGACCATGCCCGCCAGGTCGTTCTTATCGAGGCCATGGTCATTGACCAGCACGTCCGGCAACAGAACGGCGAAGGGTTCGTTGTCGCCAATCACAGGCCGCGCGCATAGGATCGCGTGTCCCAGACCCAGGGGTTCGGCTTGACGAATGCTGATGATATTGACGTCATCGGGAATGATACTGCGCAGTTCCTCGAGGAGCTCGGTCTTGCCCTTGGCCTCGAGTGAACTCTCTAGCTCGAAATGCTTGTCGAAATGGTTTTCGATGGCCCCCTTGCTTGAGTGGGTGACCAGAACGATCTCCTTGATCCCGGCTTCCACCGCTTCCCGCACGACATATTGGATCACCGGTTTGTCGACGATGGTGATCATTTCCTTGGGTATCGCCTTGGAGGCCGGCAGGCAGCGGGTACCGAAACCGGCAACGGGGAGAACAGCCTTACGAATCATGTACGGATCCTTCCTGATTTGGGTTAGTGCAGCGTTTTCTATGCCCGGCGGCATCCAATGTCTCGCCGAACCGCGTTATCCAGTCACGCGTGGGATTCGGCCATCCGCGGGGGCTTGCCAAGAGCGTTTCACTCGCTCCCGGCCAAAAATACCGGGGGTTTGCCGTTTGCGCCAGGGCCGATCATGTGCCCCTTATGCCAGCGTCATTCGTTCTTCCGAAAGCGCACCATGCCACAGCATGGGGCAACACAGCGAAACGGCCGAATCATTACCAAGGGTAACAGGTCTGTGCCATGGTGCCAGTTTCGGTAACGCTTCAGCCGGATTGGCCTTGTCTATCCGGCGTTTAACGTGACGTTCCGGATGGGAAAGCGCAGTTCTTAACGGGTAGAATGAAGCCAGTTTTGCAAAGGAGCCTGCGATGCCAGCCAATGTACCGCGAGACGTCGACCTTCTGATCGAGGCTCGCTGGATTCTACCCATGAGCGATGGCCTTCCGACCTTGGAGAACCACGCGATTGCCGTTCATGACGGCCGTCTTTTAGGCCCTTGGCCCCAGGCCGAAAGTGCCTTGCATGTACGGCCCGAGCGTGTCGTTCGCCTCGAGCATCATGCACTGTTACCCGGGCTGATCAACGCACACAACCATGCGGGCATGAGCCTCATGCGTGGCTTTGCCGATGATCTGCCCTTGATGACGTGGCTCAATCAGCATATCTGGCCGGCCGAATCGGCCTATGTGACCCATGAATTCGTCGCAGACGGCACGCGGCTGGCCTGTGCCGAAATGCTGCGCGGGGGGACGACGACGTTTGCCGATATGTATCTGTCGCCCGAAGCGGTCGCCGAGGTGGTGGCTCCGTTGGGCATGCGCGTGCAGTTATGTACGCCGCTGATCGATTTCCCGACCCCATGGGCACCGGACTTCACCACGGGGCTGATGAAGACCGATGCGCTGCGCGACCAGTTGGCGGGCTATCCTCGAATCTCCTTGGCATTGGGGCCTCACGCACCCTACACGGTCGGTGATGCGAGTCTCGATCGTTTGCTTGAAACGCAGCATCATCTCGGTCTGCCGATACAGATGCACGTGCACGAGACGGCTGATGAGGTGGAGCGCGGCATGGCCCAGGACGGTAAGCGGCCCCTTCGTCGCCTGTTTGATGCCGGCCTGCTTGGGCCGCATTTCCAGGCGGTACACATGACGCAGATTGACGATAGTGACCTGGAAATCCTGTGCGAAACAAAGACGCGTGTCATCCATTGCCCCCAATCCAACCTCAAGCTGGCCAGTGGCTTTTGCCCTGTCGCCCGCTTGCTCGACAACGACATTGCAGTCGCGTTGGGGACCGATGGCGCCGCCAGTAACAACGACCTCGACATGTTCGATGAAATGAAGTGTGCAGCCTTGCTGGCGAAGGGGGTCAGCGGCGACGCCGCCGCCTTGCCCGCCATGGCGGCGCTGGCCATGGCAACACGCGAGGGCGCCAGGGTACTCGGCATGGAGTCACACCTCGGCCGTTTGCAGGAGGGCTTCGAGGCCGACCTCATCGCCGTCGACCTCGACAAGATCAATAGCGTACCGGTACACCATCCGGCCTCGGCCATTGTCTATGCCGTCAATAGCCAGCAGGTCAGCCATGTCTGGATTGGCGGAGAGGCACATGTCGTGGATGGCCAGCTGACATCGTTGGATAGTGACGCTATCGTCGCTGAAAGCCAGCGCTACCGAGACATCATGCGGCACTTTCCAGCACAGGGAGATCACTGATGGATAATGTTACGAGCAATCCCCACCACGCCAATGTGGATCGGGTCGAGATCGCCAAGTTCGAATCCCTGGCGAGCCAGTGGTGGGACCAGGAAGGCGATTTCAAGCCCCTGCACGACATCAATCCGCTGCGTCTCGATTTCATCGACTCCCGGGCCGGTCTGGCTGGCAAGAAAGTCATCGACGTGGGTTGTGGTGGCGGCATTTTGAGTGAAGCAATGGCGCATCGTGGAGCCACGGTCACCGGTGTCGACATGGGCGAAGCACCTCTGGCCGTCGCCCGGCTGCATATGGCCGAGAGCGGGGTCGCCGTGGACTATCGTCAGGCCAGTGCCGAAGAGATGGCTGCCGCCCACCCCGGCGAATACGATGTCGTCACGTGTCTCGAGATGCTTGAGCACGTGCCAGACCCCCAGGCCGTGGTCCGCGCCTGTGCTGCGCTGGTCAAGCCCGGCGGGCATATCTTCTTTTCTACCATCAACCGCAATCCCAAGGCGTACGTCTTTGCCATCCTGGGCGCCGAGTATGTATTACGCTTGTTACCGCGGGGTACGCACGATTACGAGAAGTTCATTCGTCCTTCCGAACTTTCCGCATGGTGCCGTGCAACAGGCTTGAAAGTCGGCGAGCAGACGGGGTTGGTCTATAACCCCGTGACTCGCCATTACCGCCTCAACTCCCGGGACGTCTCGGTCAATTACATGATGCATTGCCGCCTGGAGATGCCGGTGTGAATCCAGACGACAGCCGACTGCCTCTGGGCCTGTTGTTCGATCTCGACGGTACGCTGGTGGACACGGCGCCGGACTTGGCCCGGGCGACCAACGCCCTGCGCGCCCACCACGGCCTGGAGGCATTGCCTTATGCCACGATACGCGCCCAGGTCTCGAATGGAGGGAGTGCCCTGGTGACCTTGGCGCTGGGGCTCGAAAAGGACACAGCCGGTCACGATGAAGCCCGAAACTTTCTCCTCGCGGCCTATGGCCGTGAGGTGGCCGTCGAGAGCCGGGTGTTCCCCGGTCTGGAGCGGCTATTGGAGGCATGGTCTCGTGAACCTCGAGGCTGGGGGATCGTCACCAATAAGCCGCGGGCGTATGCCGCGCCATTGCTTGAAGCGTTGCAGGTTTCGCCAGGCGCATTGCTATGCGCCGATGATATGCCGGTCAAGAAACCTTCCCCGGAACCGCTGTGGGAAGCAGCCCACCAATTAGCCCTCCCCATCGATCAATGCTGGTATATCGGGGACCATCGCCGCGACATGGAAGCCGCGAAAGCCGCAGGTATGCTGGCCGTAGCCGTAGGGTACGGTTACCTCGAAGAAAGCGAGGATCACGCCAGCTGGCCGGCTGATGTGTGGTACGCAACGCCAGAGGCGCTCGTGGAGGCGCTGTTAAAGGACGCATAGCCCCCCATCCTAGGGTTCCAGTACAAGAAAACGCCCCAAGCGGGGCGTTTGAAGGGGCTCGATATGATTATTGCCGAGGCGGCTGGGCATCGAAGCGTTGACCGTTATGTCCTCGGCTGTCTGGCCCCATCAACCACAGATAGGTCGGCATGATATCGGTGGGGATTCGCAACAGTTCGGGATCTTCCGCGGGATAAGCATCCTTGCGCATCTGGGTACGCGTCGCACCGGGATTCAGTGTGTTAACGCGCAAATGCCCCAAATGCTCGATTTCGTCCGCCAGCACTTCCATGAACCCTTCTGTCGCGAACTTCGAGACGGAATAGGCCCCCCAATAGGCTCTTCCCTTCCGCCCGACACCGGAGGAAGTGAATATGATGGAGGCGTCCTGAGAGGATTTCAGTAATGGTAGCAAGGCCTGGGTCATCCAGATGGGACCATTGATATTCACTTGCATGACTTGATCCCAGAGTTCCGGATTGTACTGCTCAAAGGGCGTAATCCGCCCCAGCAGCCCTGCATTATGCAGGATGCCATCCAGGCGTCCGAATTCCTTGTCCAGCGTTTCGGCCAGCGTATGGAAGTCGTTGAGGGTCGCCCCTTCAAAGTTCAACGGGAAAATAGCAGGCTGGGGGCCACCCCCTGCCTCGATCTCGTCGTAGACGCGTTCCAGCTTGGCAATGGTTCTGCCCAGCAGGATGACCGTTGCGCCATGTTGCGCATAGGCCAGCGCGGCAGCGCGGCCTATGCCATCGCCGGCCCCAGTGACCAGAACGACACGATCAGCGAGCAAGTCGCCAGGCGCCTGGTAGTCAATCATGCAACTCATCGATGCTCCTTCACGAACCCAAGCTACTGCGACTGGTTGAGGAAGTCATTGGCCATGCCTGCCGCACTACTATCGGGGTAATCGTCCCGCACCCGGGTCAAAAGCTCACGACTGGCATCGGGTTGACCCTGCCTGGCACGCAATAGCCCAAGCTTGTACAAGGCATCGGGTACCTTGTTGCTTTGCGGGTGGTCATTGATCACTCGCTGGAAGGCGTTTGCCGCCGGCTCAAGCTCGGATTGCGCCGAGTAGAGTTCGCCGAGCCAATAGTAGCCATTGGCCGTCAACGAACTATCGGGGAAGTTGTCGACGAACGACTCGAATGCCTGTATGGCTGCAGGGAAGTCACGGTCCTGGACATGCTGGAAGGCCTGTTGATAGGCGGCCTGGGCATTGCTGTCACCACCGGAACGCTGCGCAGACGCTGCGACATCGCGTGCTGCATCGCTGGGTACTTCCGCTTCAGGCGGGTTGCCGCTCAAGTTGCCACCACCTCCGGCAGTGATGCGTTCCTCAAGATCGACATAGCGTTCCTGGGAAACGCGCCGCAACTGCTCGAGTTGGTGCCTTAACTCCTCGAGCTGGCCTCGAAGCTGCTGGATTTCCTGCTGGTTTTTCTGCAGCTGATTGAAAAGCACCAGGTTGCCCCCGGCCTCTTCGCGAACTTGCGTCTGGTTATAGAAGCTCTGGGGTTGCTGCTGACGATCCGAGAGATCTTCCACAACAGGGGCGGCCCATACGGACAGCGGGAGCACCAGGGCTCCCGCGCCGCACAGTCCTTTCAGACTGTGTTTCATGTTCTACTCCCTTTGGAGCCGTTGGTTAGGCGGGCTTCAGTAGGAGAATACCACGCGACGATTCTGAGCATAGGCATCTTCGCCTTGTCCGCGAGCCGCCGGACGCTCTTCACCGTAGCTGACCACTTCGACCTGAGACGGGGAAACGCCCTGAACGCTCAGGAACTGCTCCACGGACTTGGCGCGACGCTCGCCCAGGGCCATGTTGTATTCACGGGTACCGCGCTCGTCGGTGTGACCTTCGAGAACCACTGTCGCATTACCGTTGTTACGCAGGTACTGCGCATGCGACTGGAGAACCGACTGGAACTCGCTGCGAATCTGGTCACTGTCGAAATCGAAATAGATGGTGCGCTCGCTGGGGATGCGCGAATCTTGGCTTCCACCCTGCATGGACGATCCGGACTGCTGGCCGGACGTACCTGCCCCTTGACCCGAAGCAGAGCCATAGCCGCTACCAGCCCCGCCTTCCATGGAACCGTCCTGAGTACCGCCGCTGCTGGAGCAGCCGGCCAAAACAGCGAGGGACAGCGCAACTGCCAGACTCTTCGCGTACGGCTTGAATTGCATGTTTGTCGACTCCTTATTAGGAACGTATGACAATAATGACGAATTACGTCAGTTCAAAAACGGTGACCATGCGGGCTCGCGAACGTCACCTTGCGCTGAGGGCAGACGGAACGAGGCTCTGCCATCGGCCGACACTGCTCCCAGCACCCCGCTACTTCCTTGCTGGGTGGCGAAGATTACCATGCTCCCATTGGGCGCGACACTAGGCGATTCATCCGCACGCGAATCTGTCAACGTTACCAGGCGATCGGTATCCAGATCCTGACGAGCCACTTGGTAACCGTTGCTACCACGATGGATCAGGAACAGGCTTTCGCCATCCGGTGAGTAACGACCACGTGCGTTGTAATTGCCAGTAAAGGTTATGCGTTCCGCCTGCCCGCTGGCAATATCGAGGCGATAAAGTTGCGGCCCGCCACTGCGATCCGACGTGAATACCAGGCTACGCCCATCGGGTGCCCAGCTCGGTTCGGTATCGATGGCTGAATTGTTGGTGAGCCGTGTGAAGCTGCGGTCCCCGATATTCAACACGTAGATTTCTGGCTGGCCGTCCTTGGATAGCGTCATCGCCAGCTGACGGCCATCGGGTGACCATGCAGGCGCACCGTTGAGCCCTTCGAAAGACGTGACACGTACGCGCTGGCTCGAGGCCAGGTTCTGTATATAGATGGCCGGGCGCCCGCTCTCGAAGGAGACGTAGGCCAACTTGCCGCCATCGGGAGACCAGGCCGGCGACAGTATCGGCTGACCGGAGCTCAGTATTTCCTGGCTATTGCGACCATCGGCATCGGCGATATACAAGGCATAGCGGATGTCGTCACCCACCCCTTGGGCCGTGACATAGGCGATGCTTGTCGAGAATGCGCCTCGCACACCGGTAATCGCTTCAAATATCTTGTCGCTGATGTGATGAGCCATGCGACGAAGGTCACCTGTCGTGTTCGTCAGGTACTCACCCAGCATACGGCTCTCACCATAGACGTCGAGCAGTTCGTACTGGATACGGTACCCGCCAGTTTCCGGTGTGACTTCGCCGACGACCAGATAGTCGCTATCTACCGCACGCCAATCGCGATAATTGACGCCCTCGCTACTAGAGGGCTGTGAAATCAAGGCATTCCGAGGCAATGGATCGAACTGACCACTACGTTCGAGGTCATCGCTGATGACCTGAGCGACATCTTCGGGTAATGCTCCCCCTCCGGAGGCAAACGGCACAATGGCAATCGGCGTCGCCCGGTCGCTGCCTCGCGTAATTTCGATGGTGAGATCGGCCTGGGCGGCCGAAGCCATCCACAGCAGAACCGCTCCTATCCCTAGGATCAAATAACGTTTCATCAGCGCACATCCCCTGGTTGGAATCTCAAATTGAATTGGCGGAACTGACTCTGTGCTGCTGCAGGCAGGCGACGGAGTTCGCCGAAAGGCTCAGCCCGACGAACCGCTTGCAGGGCCGATTGATCGAACGCACTGTCGCCACTACTTTGGCCGATGGAAGCTGCCAACAGCTCTCCGGAAGGCCCCAGCCTCACCGTCACTGTCACCGCCGCATTCTGGTCGCTGCCGGCAGGAATCGACCATGCCTGTTCCACGGCACGCCTCACCAGGTTGATGAAACCATTGGCAGCCTCCTGCGCCTGGCGGGCGTTGGCGACTGATTCGGATTCGCCCTCGATAGCCTGGTCCAGGCTTTGGCTGGCAGCCTCTGCCGCCCGTCGAGCCGCTTCCTGGCGCTGTCGCTCCTGTTCAGCCTGGCGTTGCCGTTCAGCTTCCTCCTGCTGACGTTCCTGCTCGGCTTCTTCCTGCTGACGCTGACGTTCCTGCTCGGCCTGCCGTTGACGCTCGGCTTCTTCCTCTTGGCGTTGGCGCTCCTGCTCGGCCTGACGCTGGCGTTCGGCTTCTTCCTGTTGGCGTTGGCGCTCCTGCTCGGCCTGACGCTGACGCTCGGCCTCTTCCTGTTGGCGTTGACGCTCCAGTTCTGCCTGACGTTGCCGTTCTTGCTCGGCCTGACGTTGTCTCTCGGCTTCCTCCTCCCGGCGTTGCGCCTGTTGCTCAGCCTCTTCAGCCCGTCGGCGCGCTTCTTCTTCAGCTTGCTGTCGAGCAGCTTCTCGTTCCTGCTGCTGTGCTTGGCGTCTGGCCTCTGCCTCGGCGCGCTCCTGCGCTGCCTGTAGCTCCTCTTGACGCTGTGCCTCGGCCTCTTCCGCGGCAGCTTGTTCGGCCGCCTCCTCTGCCTGAGCCTCCTCTGCCTGAGCCTCCTCTGCCTGAGCCTGCTCTTCTGCCTGGCGGGCTGCGGCCCGTGCCCTGGCCTCCTGGGCCCGTTGCGCCTGATCGGTCGTCGTCTCCGTACTCACCAGCGTAGCCTGTACGATGGATGTCGAGGGTTGCTCGACCTCATCCGCCGGCAGACTGATCACACTGAGCACGAAGATCAAAACGTGTAACCCGACAGCAAGAAGTGCCGGGAGGCCATAGCCTACACGTCGGTCGTGTTTGGCCATGCCGTATCCTTAGTTCTCATCAGCGCCCGAAGGCGGCTCGGAAATCAATCCGACGTTGCTTACGCCAGCAACCTGTAACGTGCTCATCAGTGTCACGACCTGCCCATAGGAAACATTGCGATCGCCACGCACCATGACCGGCGTATCGGGACGGCGGTCGAGTATGACAATGATGCGATCGGCGATATCGTCCAGAGAGACCGGTGTCTCCTCGTCCCCTAGCGACAGGTAATATTGCCCTTCGCGGTCCACCGACACGACGATTGGCTCACGGTCTTCCATCTCCTCGATCGGCTCCGAGGTGACCTGAGGTAGATCGACCTGTACGCCTTGGGTCAACATCGGTGCGGTGATCATGAAGATCACCAGCAGGACCAGCATGACGTCGATGAAGGGAACGACATTGATCTCACCCATCGGTTTACGGCTACTGCCGCGATGAAACGGTCCTTGCATGGTCGCTCCTCCTCAGGCCGCGCCGCTCTCGGCACGCCCCTGCAGATTACGGTGCAGGATGGAGTGAAACTCCTCGGAGAAATCTTCGTACTTGCCCAGTAACTTGCTAGATTCCGAGGAGAGGCGATTGTAGAAAATGACAGCCGGGATGGCGGCAAAAAGGCCCATCGCGGTAGCGATCAGGGCTTCGGCGATCCAGGGTGCAACGGTATTCAGTGTGGCAGCCTGGGCCAGCGACAGGCTCTGGAACGAACCCATGATGCCCCATACAGTCCCGAACAAACCGATGTACGGGCTTGCCGAGGCGACAGTTGCCAGAAATACCAGATGCAGATTCAGGCGCTCCTCTTCCCGTGACCAAGCCACGCGCATGCTGCGCTGAACCCCATCGAGGATGGCCTGGGGGCTCCGCGTCTTGGGTAGCAAGCGGTTGAACTCACGGAACCCTGCGCGAAAGATATGTTCGCCCCCCACGGTTTCCTGCTCGGCGGGCGTTTCCCGGTAGAGCTCATTGAGGTCGATACCTGACCAAAAACGTTCCTCGAACGCCTTGTGGGCTTGCTTGGCTCTTCGAAGCACGAAACTGCGTTGAAAAATGACGACCCAGGAGAGGATCGAACCCAACAATAGAATAAACATCACGATCTGAACCACGGTACTGGCGTTCAGGATCAGATGGGGTATGGACATGGAATCGTTCACGGGTGTCCTCGTCAGTCTTGCGGTTTGGCGTTGAGTGCCGCGGCAAGTGCCGCTGGCCAGCGTATTGGCTTGAGACGTGTCGCATCCAGGCAGGCAATCTCGACACTGGCCTCACATAGGGGTTCCCCACGGCATGTCACGTTTTGGATGAAGCGCATGCGGCAGGAACTCGCTTGCTCGACTTCGGCACTGACGAGTAACTCGTCATCGAGCCGGGCCGGCTTGGCGTAACGACAATCCAGGCGATGCACAACCAATTGGATGCCCGAATCGAGCAGTCCGCGCTGAGTGAAACCCAGTTTCTTTAGCCACTCACTGCGGGCCCGCTCCATGAACTTCAAGTAATTGACGTAATAAACGATGCCACCGGCATCGGTATCTTCGATATAGACCGTGATCGGCAGTGTAAAGGCGAGCGACATTATATTGCCCCCCCCTCCTGCGTGGCCTCTCCCATGGTCAGACCGAAATGCAAGTAGGCCTGACGCGTCACCACGCGTCCCCGCGCGGTTCGCATCATGAATCCCTGCTGGATCAGGTAGGGTTCAATGACATCCTCGATGGTATCGCGTTCCTCGCTGATAGCCGCCGCCAGCGAATCCACGCCGACCGGGCCGCCATCGAACTTCTCGATCATCGCCAAGAGTAGGCGTCGATCCATGTGATCCAGACCGTGGCTATCGACATGCAAGAGGTTAAGGGCCTGATCGGCAATGCTGGCATTCAGCTGCCCATTTCCCCGGACTTGGGCAAAATCCCGAACTCGCCGCAACAGGCGGTTGGCTATGCGCGGTGTGCCACGGGCTCGGCGTGCAATCTCCGCGGCACCGGCTCGGTCGGCATGGATGCCCAGCAGGCGTGCGGAACGAGCGACGATCTCGGTCAGGTCCTCTATACCATAGAATTCCAGTCGTTGAACGATACCGAACCGATCACGCAATGGAGAGGTCAACAAACCGGCGCGGGTCGTGGCACCTACCAGCGTAAACGGGGGCAGGTCGAGCTTGATCGAGCGTGCCGCAGGGCCATCACCGATCATGATGTCGAGCTTGAAATCCTCCATGGCGGGATAAAGGACTTCCTCGACCACCGGCGAGAGACGATGAATCTCATCGATGAACAGTACATCGCCCGGCTGGAGGTTGGTCAGCATGGCGGCAAGATCGCCCGCCCGCTCGAGAACCGGGCCCGAAGTGGACTTGATATCGACCTGCATCTCCGAGGCGATGATATTGGCCAGCGTGGTCTTGCCCAGGCCGGGCGGACCGAAGACGAGCGTATGATCGAGTGATTCGTCGCGCGCGCGGGCCGCACGGATGAATATGTCCATCTGCTCGCACACAGCGGCCTGACCGATATATTCGGCCAGGTTCTTGGGGCGTATGGCGTGGTCCACCCGCCCTTCGTCGCCCTGGGGCTGGGCCGCTATCAAGCGATCATTTTCGATCATGGGTCGTAACCTTCATCGCGTCGCGCCTCTCTTGCTTCATGCAAACCTGAGTGACCTATCCCGCCAGCTTGCGCGCCAGGGCTGCCTTGATCAGCGCTTCGGTGGGGAGCGAATCATCCAGGCCCGACACCAGGCGCGACGCTTCCGTCGGTTTATAGCCGAGCGACACCAGGGCCGCCTCGGCATCGGCCAGCGACGAGATACCCTGACTGCTCAAGGTCCCCTGGGGCTGTGCCGGATCGAGCCCGTGTTGCGACCAATGCGGGAAGCGATCACGCATCTCGATGACCAGGCGCTCCGCAGTTTTCTTGCCGACACCGGGCAGCCGTGTCAGAGACTTGACGTCGTCGTCCATGACAGCGCGTATGAATTGATCCTCATCCATGCCGGAGAGAATGGCCAAGGCCAGCTTGGGGCCGACACCGTTGACCTTGATCAATGCGCGGAAGAGCGTCCGTTCTTGCTCACGCAAGAACCCGAACAGGAGATGGGCGTCTTCGCGCACGGTGAGATGAGTGTAGAGATGCACCATTTCACCCATACCGGGAAGTGCCACCAGGCTCGTCATGGATACCTCGAGTTCATAGCCGATCCCCGCCACGTCAACGACGATCCAGGGGGGTTGCTTCTCGAGCAGCGTGCCGCGCAGGCGTCCGATCATGTAATCCGCACTATTATTCAATGATTGCAGGTCACTATACGCATCGCCTGAACGACTGACCAGCGATAGCGCAAACGCTGTTTGATAATGTGTTGAGGCCGGTAAAAACGTCAATATCAGTCTGGTCGGAAGTCACGCCAACGGCTGTGTCGTTGGCTCGAACGCCGTCCACCGAAGCTACCGCTGTGTACCAGACCTTGCCGGGCGTGGGCATGTGTCAGGGCGATGGCCAAGGCATCGGCAGCATCGGCCTGCGGTGTGCCGGACAGCCCGAGTATTGCCGTCACCATATGCTGTACTTGATGCTTGTCCGCGGCCCCGGTGCCGGTGACCGCTTGCTTGATCTGTCGCGGCCCGTATTCGCTCACCGGCAGCCCATGATTGGCCGCACAGACGATTGCCGTGCCTCGTGCCTGGCCAAGCTTGAGCGCAGAATCGGCATTCTTGGCCATGAATACCTGCTCGATGGCGAACTCTGCAGGACGGTGCACGGCAATGATCTCACTGATACCCGCATAGATCTGGGCAAGTTTTTGCGACAATTCACCAGGCTGGGTGCGTATGCACCCACTGGCCACGTACACAGGCTGGCTGGACGACACGTCAACAACGCCATAGCCCGTCAACCGCGAACCGGGGTCGATGCCGATAATCAACATGGGGCGTGCCCGACCCGCGAAACCTGGCCTGCCATTTTCTACTCCTTTACATGCAACACCGGCGCCCATTGGGCGCCGGTCGGGTTCATGGACTGGCTCGGGCAGGTCACTCGGCGGTCGGATCGACCTTGGCCTTCTGGCGAAGCCGGATGCTCAAGTCCTTGAGCTGCTCGGCGCTGACCTCGCCGGGTGCATCTGTCATGAGATCTGCCGCACTCTGGGTCTTGGGGAAGGCGATGACCTCGCGGATCGTCTTCGCCCCGGTCATTAGCATGACCAAGCGATCCAGGCCGAAGGCCAAACCGCCGTGGGGCGGCGCGCCGTACTTCAACGCGTCCAGTAGGAAACCGAACTTTTCCTCGGCCTCTTCCTGGCCGATGCCCAACACCTCGAAGACCACACGCTGCATCCCCTGGTCGTGGATACGAATGGAGCCGCCACCCAGCTCGGTACCGTTGAGCACCATGTCATAGGCACGGGAAAGCGCCGAAGCGGGGTCTGCCTTGAGCTCGTCCGGGGTGCATGATGGTGCAGTGAAGGGATGGTGCAGAGCCGACAGGCGGCCCTTGTCATCCGCCTCGAACATGGGGAAATCGACGACCCAGAGCGGAGCCCATGCTTGGGTATAGAGCTCGAGATCCTCACCTAGCCTGACTCGCAGCGCGCCGAGCGCCTCATTGACGACACGCGTCTTGTCGGCACCGAAGAAGATGATATCGCCATCCTGGGCATCGACCCGATCAAGCAGGGTTTCGATGATCCCTTCCATGAACTTGACGATCGGTGACTGCAGCCCTTCGAGCCCCTTGGCGCGCTCGTTGACCTTGATCCAGGCCAGCCCCTTGGCACCATAGATGCCGACGAACTTGGTGTAGTCGTCGATTTCCTTGCGGGACAGCTTGGCGCCACCGATGACCTTAAGCGCTGCAACACGGCCGTCTTTGGCATTGGCCGGGCCGGAGAACACCTTGAAGTCGACATCCTTCATCAGGTCGTCGACATCGGTGAGCTCCAGAGGAATACGCAGGTCAGGCTTGTCCGAACCAAAGCGGGACATCGCCTCGCTGTAAGGCATCCGCGAGAATTCGGGCAACTCAACCTCGAGCACTTCCTTGAACAGCCCTCGCACCATGGACTCGGTGATGGCCATGATGTCGTTTTCGTTGACAAAGGAGGCCTCAAGGTCGATCTGGGTGAATTCTGGCTGCCTGTCGGCACGCAGGTCCTCGTCACGAAAACATTTCGCGATCTGATAGTAGCGATCGAACCCGGACACCATCAGCAACTGCTTGAACAGCTGCGGGGATTGCGGCAAGGCGAAGAAGCTGCCTGGATGGGTACGACTGGGCACCAGATAGTCCCGCGCCCCTTCCGGGGTCGCACGCGTCAGGATCGGCGTTTCGATATCCAGGAAACCTTGCCCTTCAAGATAGGCGCGGACGTGGTGCGAGATACGCGAACGCAGGCGCAGCTTGTCGATCATTTCCGGGCGACGCAGATCGATGTAGCGGTACTTGAGCCGCACTTCTTCGCCGACCTTGCCGTGTTCATCGAGTTGGAACGGGGGTGTGGCGGCGGTATTGAGGACTTCGACATCCTTGGCCAGCACCTCAATCAGACCGGTGGGCATATTGGGGTTTTGTGTTCCTTCGGGACGCATGCGAATACGCCCCTGAATGCGCAGCACGAACTCGTTTCGCGCTCGGTCGGCTGTCGCGAAGGCCTCGGCGGTATCGGGGTCGACCACGACCTGGGCAATGCCGTCGCGATCGCGCATGTCGAGGAAGATTACCCCGCCATGGTCACGGCGGCGATGAACCCAACCACACAGTGTGACCTGCTGGTCCACCAAGGTTTCGTTGAGCTGGCCGCAATAATGGCTGCGCATGTCAAATCCTGTTCTGTTGCGTTAGGGAAAATTCGTTACATGCCGCTGGGGCACAAAGCCAGCCAGCGGCATGGCATCACGCCGCGGAGCCGCTCTCCGAGCTGGCGGCTGGCTTGGCTGAGGCCTTGCTGTCACTGCCACCGTCGCCGGCGAGATTCTTCTTGCTCCCCGACTTGAAATCGGTTTCATACCAGCCGCCCCCGGCCAGCCGGAACCCGGCGGCGGAAATCAGGCGTGATAGCTCGGAAGCGTGGCAATTCGGACAATCGGTCAGCGGTTGTGCGCTGATCTTTTGGATTTTTTCCAGACGATGGCCACAGGCCTTGCACTCATATTCATAGATCGGCATGGTTTTCATCCCTTGGATACGAAAGCGCCTGCAGAAACGCGAGATTGGATTTCGCGTGGACACTGACGGCAACTGGCAATATGTGGCCGCTCGTCATAGTTTCCAAGCTAGGCTCGAAAGCCGGTTATTATAGCGTGTTGCGCCCCCTGGCGGGCAAGTTGACACGGCCTATTGCCAAGTAAAGAAAAAGGAACCCACTCCATGAAAGCCGTGATACTCGATAGTGCCACGCTTGGCGACGATATCGATCTCTCGCCGCTGCGCAAGGAGGTCGATGATCTCGCTGTTCATCCCACCACTGCGCCCGAGGATCGATTGGAACGTCTGCGCGGTGCCCAGGTCGCCATCGTCAACAAGGTCGTGCTCGATGCGGAGCTGCTCGATGCCCTGCCCGATCTCGAGCTGATCTGCGTATTGGCGACCGGCACCAACAATATCGACATGCAGGCCGCCGAACGAAACGGCGTTGCCGTACGCAATGTGACGGCCTACGGCACCCAGAGTGTGGCACAGCACACATTGATGCTGATGCTGGCACTAGCCAATCGGTTACCGCTTTACCAGCGTGACGTTGCCGCCGGAAAATGGAATGACAGCGCCTTTTTCTGCCTGTTGGGTCACCGTACCCTGCAGTTGGCTGACAAGCACCTTGTCATCGTGGGACAGGGTGAATTGGGTCGACGCGTCGCCTCCCTGGCGGAAGCATTCGGCATGAAGGTCACATTCAGTGCCAGGCCGGGCAACGAAGCAAACGACCGGCGCCCGTCGTTGTCCGAGCTGGCCCTCCAAGCCGATGTCATCAGCCTGCATTGTCCACTTACCGAAGACACGCGCCACCTCATCGATAGCGACATGCTCGCACGCATGAAGCCAGGCGCGCTTCTTATCAATTGTGCCCGAGGGGGTGTCATCGACGAGGAAGCCGCACTCGTTAGCCTTCGCCAGGGCCAGCTTGGCGGGCTGGGTGTCGATACGCTGCCCAAGGAGCCCCCGAGGGAGGGTCACCCACTGCTGTCCGCGCTTGCCGACCCCCTCAATCTGATAACCACGCCGCACAATGCGTGGATCAGCCCCGAAGCTCGCGCCAACGTGGTCAAGCTGACGGTGGACAACCTGCGCCGCTGGCGCGACTCGCAAGCATGACATTGCCGCGGCGACAGGAGCAGCCATGATTTACAATTTTGGTTCGATCAATATCGACCATCTTTATCGAGTGCCCCACTTCGTGCGTCCGGGCGAAACGCTGGGCAGCACCCATTATCGCCAGGTGCTGGGTGGCAAGGGTGCCAATCAGTCGTTGGCGATTGCGCGTGCCGGCGGACGTATTACCCACTGGGGGCGTCTAGGTCATGGCGATCGCTGGGTCCTCGACACCCTGTCAGCAGCCGGGGTGAACACGGCGGAAGTAGAGCTCATCGATCACCCGAGCGGCCATGCCCTGATCCAGGTCGATGATCAGGGTGAAAACGCCATCATCCTCTTCCCCGGGGCCAACCATGGCTTCAGCAAGGAGCGTATCGAGACGTTGATCGAACAGGCCAACCCGGGTGACTGGCTCTTGCTGCAGAATGAATGCAATGGACTCGATAAACTCATGGCCAAGGCCAGTGAGCGGGATCTGCGCATCGCATTCAACCCAGCGCCGATGACCGATGACGTCAGCGATTTACCCCTCGAGAGTTGCCGCTTGCTGTTCATCAACCGAGGCGAGGCAACGGCGTTGGCTCGCGCCGATGACACAACGCCGCGCGACGAAGTCCTCGACCGACTGGCCAAACGCTTTCCTGACCTTGAGATCGTTCTTACGTTGGGCGGCGACGGCGTGTGCTATCAATCCTCCAGCCAACGATTGCATTTGACGGCGCATCGCGTCCAGGCCGTGGACACCACGGCCGCCGGCGATACATTCATTGGTTATTTTCTCGCCGCACGCCAGAAGGGGGACGACATCGAGACGTGCCTGCGACGCGCCAGCGCGGCGGCAGCCTTGTGCGTTCAACGTGCCGGTGCCGCCCCGAGCATTCCTGTGACCGGCGATGTCGAGGCGACTCGACGCGAATGGCCCAGCCTGACCTTGACCACGCAGTAACCCGACCCCACGAAAAGGACCAACGACGTGCCCTACCCGATCATCTTCGACACTGACCCCGGCGTGGACGACGCCCAGGCCATCGCCATCGCCCTGAGGCACCCCGATATCGAATTGCTGGGCCTGACGACAACCTATGGCAACGTCAACATCGAGACAGCCACGCATAATGCCTTGTTGCTCAGCGAGCTTGCCGGTCAGTCGATTCCAGTGGCTCAAGGTGCTGCAGCACCGCTTGCAAAGACCAAGTATCCGGCGCCGGCCTTCATCCATGGTGACAATGGGCTAGGCAATATCGAACTGCCGCCCGTCTCCGGCAAGGCCGTGTCGCAAAGCGCGGCCGAGTTCATTGTCGATACGGTGAATGCGCGTCCCGGTGAGGTCACACTGGTTGCCGTCGGACCCTTGGGTAACCTGGCAGCCGCCCTACAGCTCGATCCAGGCATCATCGACAAGGTAAAGCACGTCGTGATCATGGGAGGGTCGATCAAGGAAGGCGGCAATGTAACGCCGGTGGCTGAAGCCAATATCTTTAATGACCCCCATGCCGCATCACGCGTGCTGACGGCTGGCTGGCCCTTGACCATGGTCGGCCTGGACGCCACGCATCGATGCGTACTGAACCCTGATCATATGGAAGCCATCGCAGCGGGACAGGGCGAATTGGGCAAGGTGCTCGCGGGAAGCTATGCCTTTTACGCCGAGTTCTATCGGGGTGCTCTGGGCATCGACGGGTGCTGTCCGCACGACAGTTGCGCCCTTGCCTGGCTCATCAAGCCGGAACTCTTCACCACCACCAAGGGCCACTTGACCGTGGTCACCGATGGTGACGCCGAAGGCCAGACGGTATTCGCACCCGCCGGCCGCCCGTTCATCGATTCTCGCTGGAATCGCACACCGACGGTCGAGGTGTGTACCGGTGCGGACGGCGGAGCCATCGTCGAGTGGATCGTCGATACCCTTAAATAATCGCTGTCAGCAGGTTACGAAGGCGTCGTGTTCATGACAGTCGACGCCTTCCAGTTCGACATGGGTCACCCGCGCCTCGGGCGGCCCCTGCCATAGCCACTGGGCGACCCGATTCACCTGGGTTCCCTCACCGCAAAGCATGACTTCAACCCGGCCGTCGGGAAGATTCTTGGCATACCCCGTTACCTTGGCCTGTAGGGCCTGGTCCTGAGTCGCCTTCCGGAACGAGACACCTTGTACCTTTCCACTCACTACTGCCTTGACGCAACACGTTGCCATTGAACTCTCCTTCGCTTCTAGGCTCCACTTCATTCATTGCTCTGTCAGCAGCTCTCGCTTGACCAATACCGCCGCGTTGCGCGGAATGATGGGCCGCCCCCTGGCCTGCAAGTGGCACTTGGTGAAGGCCGCACCCAATAACAGGATCAACGAAGAGTAATAGACCCACAACAGGATAAGCACGACGGACCCGGCGGCCCCATAGGTTGAGGCGGTTGCGGTATAGGCCAGATAAGCGGCTATCGCGTTGCGCCCCAGCGCGAACAATACCGCGGTGACGATGGCGCCAAGCAACACATCGCGCCAACGCAATACGACATCGGGCAATATCTTGAAGATGGCCGCGAACAGCGCCACGATCACCGCTAACGAAATCAGCGATTCGGCGAGACTGAGCAGGATCCCGGTGCCTGGCAGGATATCATCGGCCACCTCGAGCAAGGCGCGCAGAACAATGCCAAACGCCAGGGACACCATCATGATGAAACCGATGGCAAACACGACGGCCAGGGACAGTGCGCGGTTTCGAAGGAACTGAATGAAGGTGTTGCCCGATGGCTTGGCTGTCACACCCCACAACATGTTGAGCGAAAACTGCATCTGGGCGAATACCGTCGTCGCACCGATCAAGAGTGCCGCCACCCCCATGACGGTAGGGAATAGTCCCGATTCCTCGATACGTGACTGGGCGACTGCCTGCTCAATGGCGGTAGCCGCTTCGGTACCCAACGTATCTTGCAATTGAGCGACGATCTGGCCTTGGGCTGCATCCTCGCCCAGGACCACCCCGATCACCGTCAC
This sequence comes from Litchfieldella xinjiangensis, assembly GCF_000759345.1. Lineage (GTDB taxonomy): Bacteria > Pseudomonadota > Gammaproteobacteria > Pseudomonadales > Halomonadaceae > Litchfieldella_A > Litchfieldella_A xinjiangensis. The sequence continues at coordinate 111,851 of NZ_JPZL01000001.1, read as the reverse complement.
AGCGATAATCACCACCGGGGCCAGGGAAAACAACGTATAAAATGCCAGCGAGCCGGCATAGCTGAAGGCATTGCGCTCCAACCAGAGGTTCACGGCATCCCTGACGACATGCCACCAGAAAATGACCCTTCCCTTGTACACGCTGACTCCTTATTTTCGTTTTACCCTCTACAGGATACGCAACAATAAGGAGAGTCGCAGTCAATCAAGGCCTTATCCAACGCTCTGTCGCATTGCAGCAGCGCAGGGAGACGCCGATAATGACCTAGCCCACCCATAGCCAAGCCGGGAACCACATGGCAACTCAGCCCGAGCCCTATCATCACGAGCGCCATCCCGATTTCGATTGTCTGGTCTTCATCGGCCGGTTTCAGCCTCCTCACCTGGGGCATCTTGCGGTCATCCACGAAGCGTTGAAGCGCGCCCGACAAGTGATTGTTCTGGTGGGCTCAGCCTGGCAGGCACGTTCCGTGAGGAACCCTTGGAGTTTCCTCGAGCGAAGCGAAATGATCCGAAGCTGCTTTAACGCAGACGAGAACGCCCGTCTTGAGGTCGAGCCTCTACTCGACGCGCTTTACAATAACGACGTTTGGGTCCGCGATGTTCAGCGCAAGGTTCGAGATATCGCAACCCCCCGCCATGGACGCTTGCCTCGCATCGGCCTGATCGGAGCCAGCCGCGGGCAATCCAGCTATTATCTCAGCCTTTTTCCCCAATGGGAGTCCGTCAGCGTCCCGCTGGTCGAAGGGATTTCCGCCAGCCAGATACGTGAACGGCTGCTATGTTCCCCAACCTCGACAAGCGATTATCTTTCGAAGGATGCCGCTCACGACCTGCCCGCCTGTATCCACGAAGCGTTGCACCTGTTCGTGCAGCGAAACGATGCCTGGAAGCAGCTCATCGAAGAGCAGGCACTCCTTCAGCAATACCGACAGGCTTGGGCAAACGCGCCATATCCCCCTATCTTCGTCACGGTCAACGCCGTCGTCGTCCAGTCGGGCCATGTGCTGCTGGTCAAGCGTAAGGCGGCTCCCGGCAAGGGGCTTTTGGCATTACCAGGCGGGTTCATCCATCCTCATGAACGTCTCATGGATGCCTGCCTCAGGGAGTTGCGCGAGCGAGTCCGACTCAAGGTGCCCGAACCGGTCCTGAAAGGATCACTCAAAGGCCAGCGTTTATTCGACGAGCCCCATCGCAGCTGGCGAGGACGCACCCTGGCGGAAGCTTTCTATTTTGCCTTGCGTCCCGAGCAGCGACTTCCTGAGATCAAACCGGCCAAGGGCGGAGACACAGCGCGTTGGGTCGCCCTGGCCGACCTCGAACCTGAAACGCTTTTCGAGGATCACTTTTTCATACTTCAGAATTTCCTGGGGCTGCCGACGGATTTCATCAGCGGCTAGTTGGGCGTAGCGGCCCCCTCGGGCGTAGCACTTACGCAGTCGATCTGCTCACGCGTGCAGGAAATCACGGGGTAACTTCATCATCTGGCGCCACAGGCGCTCGACCCCGGGTTTATGCACCAAGGAACAGCGGTACAGCCGGATCTCGAGCGGGACATCCCAGGCGCTGTCAGCCGCCCTCACCAGCCGACCACTAGCCAGCTCTTCTCTAATGCAGAAATCGGGGATCCAGGCCATCCCCACCCCCTGCATCATCATGCCCTTGAGCCCTTCCGCCATGGCAGTTTCGTATACGGTGCGCAAACGCAAGCGAACCGGATCGTTCTTGAGCAGCATGCGCACACTCCTCCCCAGGAAGGCGCCCTGCGTGTAAGCCAGATAGGGGATCGGTGCATCACCGTCGAGAGGAAAGCGCGGCTTACCATCCTCGTCAGGCTGACACACCGGGATCATCTTGACCTGGCCAATGGAAAAAGACGGAAACACCTCGGCATCGAGCTGCATGCTGGCATAGGGATCGTAGTAGCCAAGCATCAGGTCGCAGTTGCCTTCTCTCAACACATGGATGGCGTCCCCGACATTCATGGCAACCAAACGTGTCGGCAACTCGCCCAGCCCTTTCTGCAGCCTCGATATCCATCGGGGATAAAAGGCCAGCGCCAGTGAATGGGCGGCAACGATGTCCAGAGCCTCGTTGGCCATGGTCAGGCCCCGCAGATGCCCCAGACACTCATTCAATTGCTCGACGAGATTGCGCGCAGTGACGAGGAACAATTGACCTTCGGGTGTCAGGCCAATCGGGGTCGTCGAGCGATCGACGAGCGTCACGCCCACGGCCTGCTCAAGCGAGCGTATACGACGGCTGAAGGCGGGTTGCGTGACATGACGCTGACGCGCCGACGCGGAAAAACTACGGGTATTGGCCAGCGCAACGAAATCTTCCAGCCACTTGGTCTCGAGGTTCACCGCAACTCCGATGGGGTGTCGGGAAAGACACTTAGTTTACGTAAGGGCGCGCTAAACGACCATGGGCATGTCGAACTGCTGCAATCGACTGTCGCTACGCCTCATTGAACGGGCGAGAGAAGGTAAGCGGCGCGCGAAACCAGTTTCTTCCAAAGGGGGCGCTCTTTGAGTTCTCGGTAGCTGACCTCACGGCACGAGGCAAAGTCACGTTCCAGCATGTGCTGTACATCCGCTGCGAAATCGATATCGGGCACGAAGGCCGTTACCTCGAAATTCAGCCGGAACGAGCGGTTGTCGAGGTTCACTGTACCCACGGTCGCACTATGGTCATCGATCAGCATCACTTTCTGGTGCAGGAACCCCGGCTGGTAGCGATAGACCTTGACCCCGGCCCGCACCATGTCAGGCAGGAAGGCAAAGGCGGACAGGAATACCAGCAGATGGTCCGGGCGCTCGGGGATCATGACACGTACATCCACACCCCGCAGGGCAGCTAGGCGCAAGGAGTCCTGAACGCCCTGGTCGGGAACGAAATAGGGACTGGTCACCCAAAAACGCTCCCGAGCGTTGTGAATGGATTGCTGTACCAGCAGGCTGGCCGTCTCCTGCTGATCGGCGGGGCCAGAGGGAACGATCACCACATTCTGGCATTCGACACACGGAGCCATGGGTGTCCAAGTCAAGCTGAGCACATCGCCAGTGGCCCAGTGCCAGTCTTCCCAGAAAGCTTCCTGGAGGCCGAGTGCACTCGGGCCCGTCAGCTTCAAGTGTGTATCGCGCCAGGGCCCATGACGTGGATCCTCGCCCAGGTATTCCACTCCGACATTGAAGCCGCCCAGCCAGCCGACTTGGCCGTCCACGACCATAATCTTGCGATGATTGCGAAAGTTGAGCTGAAAGCGATGGCGAATACCCCGAGATGAGTTGAATGCATTCACTTCAACGCCCGCATCGATGAGGTCAGTGAGATAACCGTCATTGAGGTTATGACAGCCAACTTCGTCGTATAGGAAATAGACGCGCACACCCCGGTCGGCGGCATGCACGAGTCGTTGCTTGAATTCCAGGCCCAACCGATCGTTTCGCACGATGAAGAACTGGACGAGGAGATATTCTTGCGCGGATTCGATACCCGCGAACAAGCTGGCAAACGTATCCTCGCCGTCGACGAGGAGCTCGGCTCGATTGCCGCTGGTCAGCGGCATCTTGGCCAATTGCTCGATCGCCCGCGAGTCCCCGCGCGACGTGGTGGCCAGGTAGGGTTCGGTCAGACTGCGATGACGATCCAGCACGCGCCGCAGCACGGTATCGCGTTGACCGCGCGCAGAAACATAGCCATAGAAGCGTGGCCGACCGAAAACCCAATAGGCCGGCAGCGCTGCATAGGGGAAGGTGACCAGAGAGATGATCCAGGCGATCGCCCCCTGGGAAGTCCGGCTCGACATGAGCGCGAGGACGGCGGAAATCACCCCAAGCAGGTGGATCACGAAAATGGCAAACCCTACCAACGTCGAGGTCATATCGCTCCCGTTCAGTTCCGTCTGCCGAATGCTGGCGGTAACCAGGTTACCGTCATGCTACCGCCAGCATGCCTTCCTTAGGCCTTCTCGGCGATGATTTCCTTCCATTTGGCGGGACCGGTCTGATGAACCGACTCCCCTCGGCTGTCTACGGCCACGGTGACCGGCATGTCTTCGACCTCGAATTCGTAGATGGCCTCCATGCCGAGGTCCTCGAAACCGACCACACGCGATTTCTTGATGGCCTGGGCCACCAGATAGGCTGCGCCGCCAACGGCCATCAGATAGGTCGCCTTGTGATCGCGTATCGCCTCGATGGCCTGCGGCCCCCGCTCTGCCTTGCCGACCATGCCCAGCAGGCCGGTCGCTTCGAGCATGGTGCGGGTGAACTTGTCCATGCGTGTCGCCGTGGTGGGGCCTGCCGGACCGACGACCTCATCGCGTACCGGATCCACCGGACCCACGTAGTAGATAAAGCGACCCTTGAGGTCCACCGGCAATGATTGGCCCTTGGCGAGCATATCCGCCATGCGCTTGTGCGCAGCATCACGACCGGTCAGCAGCTTGCCGTTGAGAAGCAGCGTGTCACCCGGCTGCCAGGTCTGCGCTTCCTCGGGTGTGACCGTATCGAGATTGACGCGCTTGACGTTCTCGCCCACTTCACGGGTGATCTCCGGCCAATCCTCGAGCTTGGGTGCAGGCAGCTCAGCGGGGCCGGTGCCATCGAGGGTAAAGTGCACGTGACGGGTCGCAGCACAGTTGGGAATGATAGCCACCGGCTTGTTGGCAGCGTGCGTCGGATAATCCTTGACCTTGATATCCAGTACGGTTGTCAGGCCGCCCAAGCCCTGCGCACCGATGCCGCTGCGGTTGACCTTGTCGAATAGCTCCAGGCGCAGCTCCTCGGCTCGATTGCTGGCGCCACGGGCCTCAAGTTCCTGGATATCGATGGGGTCGAGCAACGACTCCTTGGCGAGCTCCATGGCTTTCTCGGCGGTGCCGCCAATGCCGATGCCCAGCATGCCGGGCGGACACCAGCCAGCCCCCATCTTGGGCAACTGCTCGAGCACCCAGTCGACCACGCTGTCGGAGGGATTGAGCATGGCGAACTTGGACTTGGCCTCGCTGCCGCCGCCTTTAGCTGCCACGTGAATCTCGACCGTATCGCCGGGCACCAGCTTGTGGTGAATGACCGCCGGCGTATTGTCCTTGGTATTGGCCCGCTTGCCGTCAGGGTCGGCCAGTACCGAGGCGCGCAGGACATTGTCGGGGAGATTGTATGCGCGACGTACGCCTTCGTTGATCATGTCGTCCAGGCTCATCTCGGCATCCCACTGCACCTTCATGCCCACATGGACGAAGACAGTGACGATACCGGTGTCCTGGCAGATCGGGCGGTGGCCGGTGGCGCACATGCGCGAGTTGATCAGGATCTGTGCAATGGCATCCTTGGCCGCCGGGTTCTCTTCCCGCTGGTAGGCGCCATGCATGGCGTCGATGAAATCCTTGGGATGGTAGTACGAGATGTACTGGAGGGCGTCGGCTACGCTCTGGATCAGATCGTCCTGGCGGATCACGGTCATGAGGAAGGCGCTCCTGGGCTATGACTAAGGGCTGCAAGCGCCGTCAGGAAGCGCTGGCAAGCCTGGTGGCGGCGAATTATACCTCAACTCGCCGAGTTGGGTTACTCCACCAGGCTTTCCCATGTCATCCCAATGTGAGCAGCTGTTCCTTGTATTGGTGAATACGATCCCGCAGTCGTGCCGCTTCCTCGAACTCCAGGTTCTGGGCGGCTTCGAACATGGCGTCTTCGAGACGCGAGATTTCGCGCGTCAACGCTTCCCCGCTCAGCGGCTCCTGCTTGTTGCTGTCGTAGACGGCATCGCGTTCTGCCACGAGTCGCTCGGTGCGCTTGCGACTGCCCTTCTTACCCGGCGTCTGTGCCCCTTCCATGATATCCGCCACAGATTTGGTCACCGTGCGCGGCGTGATGCCATGTTCTTCGTTGTGGGCGATCTGCTTGGCTCGCCGGCGCTCGGTCTCGTCAATGGCACGACGCATGGAATCGGTGATGCGGTCGCCGTACAGGATAGCCTTGCCGTTGGCGTTACGTGCCGCACGGCCGATGGTCTGGATCAGCGAGCGTTCAGCCCGCAGGAACCCCTCCTTGTCCGCATCGAGGATCGCTACCAGCGATACCTCGGGGATATCGAGACCTTCACGAAGCAGGTTGATCCCCACCAGGACATCGAACTTGCCCAGGCGCAGGTCGCGAATGATCTCGACACGCTCTACGGTGTCGATATCCGAATGCAGGTAGCGTACGCGAACGTCGTGTTCATCGAGAAACTCGGAAAGGTCCTCTGCCATGCGCTTGGTCAGCGTCGTGACAAGTACCCGCTCACCGACGTCGGTACGCAGACGAATCTCGGAGAGTAGATCATCCACCTGTGTCGAGGCCGGCCGCACTTCGATCTCGGGATCGACGAGCCCCGTCGGGCGCACCACCAACTCGACCACCTGCCCCGCATGCGACCCCTCGTAGGGCCCGGGTGTGGCCGATACGAATACCGCCTGGGGGCAGATACGCTCCCACTCCTCGAAGGTCATCGGCCGATTATCCAGTGCCGAAGGCAGGCGGAAGCCGTATTCCACCAGCGTCTCCTTGCGTGAGCGGTCGCCTTTGTACATCCCACCGACCTGCGGCACGCTGACGTGGGATTCGTCGATGAACAGCAGCGCATCGGCGGGCAGGTAATCGAAAAAGGTCGGCGGCGGCTCGCCGGGCGCACGCCCCGACAGGTATCTCGAGTAGTTCTCGATACCGTTGCAATAACCCAATTCGTGCATCATCTCGATGTCGTACATGGTCCGCTGCTCGAGACGCTGGGCTTCGACCAGCTTGTCATGCTTGCGCAGCCACTCGAGGCGCTCGGCAAGCTCCTCCTTGATTCGTCCGGCGGCCTCAAGGATCGTTTCGCGCGGCGTGACGTAGTGGCTCTTGGGGTAGATCGTCATGCGCGGTAGCTGGGCGCGCACTTCACCGGTCAACGGGTCGAACAGCCGAATCGAATCGATCTCGTCATCGAACAGTTCCACACGTACCGCCTCCTCGTCCGCATCGGCCGGGTAGATATCGATGACATCGCCGCGGACGCGATAGGTGCCGCGCCGGAAATCCATATCGTTGCGGGTATATTGCAACTCGGCCAGCCGGCGCAGGAAGGAACGCTGGTCGATGAGTTCCCCCCGATTGAAGTGAAGACGCATCTTCAGGTACTGATCCGGATCGCCCAATCCGTAGATCGCCGACACGGAGACCACGATCAAGGCATCGCGTCGCTCGAGCAGCGCCTTGGTGGCAGACAGGCGCATCTGCTCGATGTGATCGTTGATCGAGGCATCCTTCTCGATGAACGTGTCGGAGGACGGTACGTAGGCCTCAGGCTGGTAATAATCGTAATAGGAAACGAAATATTCCACGGCGTTGTCGGGAAAGAACGATTTGAACTCCCCATACAATTGCGCCGCCAAGGTCTTGTTGGGCGCCATGACGATCGTGGGCCGCTGCAAACGCTCGACGATATTGGCCATGGTGAAGGTCTTGCCGGAGCCGGTTACCCCGAGCATGGTCTGGTGGGCCAGGCCGGCGTCGAGGCCTTGAATCAGGCGATCGATTGCCCGGGGCTGATCCCCGGCGGGCTTGAATTTCGAGTTAAGCGTAAACGCTTTGCTCATTAGGGCTTGTTCTCCAGCAGTCCACCGGATAATGCGGACGTCATCATTCCTGGCGGGTGGTAATCTCGACGTTCGAGGTCGTCATGAGACGATGGATGGGACAGTGATTGCTAATCTCGCTAAGACGCTCGCGCTGCTCCTCGGTCAGGTCGCCGTGGAAACGCATCGCCACGTCCAGCCGGTAGACACCATGACGCTCCTCGCGTTCATCCCTGGCTACCGTTACCGTGACACCCTCTAGCGGCCATCCCTTGCGCTGCGCGTACATACGTGCCGTGATGGCCTTGCACGCACCCAAGGCAACGTCGAAATAATCATGCGGGTCGGGTGCCGTCTCTTCACCACCAACGATATGCGGCGCATCGACCATCAGGTCCTCGAACCCGGCGATTTCAGCACGCTGTCGATATTTGCCGTCTCGTTCGCTGAGGATGGTAATACTCATTACTTCACCTTGACGCCCAAGGCCTGTACGACGCGTATCAGTTCCTCGCGTCTCACATGCCCTTCGACATCGGCACCGTGACGACCTACTTCGGCGCTTTCCACCCCGTCCACCATCATCAAGGCCGTGGTGATACGATTGACGAGATCGGCGCTGTCGACGTTTTCGAATCCCAGGGAAACTTGGGCCATGGTCCTTCCTGCTGGTTTGCTTTCAGTCAGTCTATCACGGCGGGAGCACACGAAAATGGCTTGAACTTACGCGGCTCGCCCCCATTCCTATACATTAGGCCAATTACTTGAAATGCATCATAGCCCTGACGGAAGAGGCTTGACGGAGAGTCGCCCATGATTGACTGGAACGCCATAGCGGGTGCCACGTACAGCGATGGAGGACGGGTCGAATTCGACACGCCCGAACCGCATCGTGAAGCACTGGAGGGGCTGGCCCTGACCCCGTTGGCACATCTCGGCGTTCTCGAGGTCGAAGGTGCCGATGCCGAACGCTTCCTGCAAGGCCAGACCAGCGCGCAGGTCAGCCTGGCCGGTTCGGGATTCGCCCCCCTGACCTGCTTCTGTACCCCCAAGGGCCGCATGCTGGCCAATGCCCAGCTTGTCCGGGTCGCCGATCAGCGGTTCTGGCTAGTGCTCGAACGCGAACTCATTCCGTCATTGAAAGCCCATCTCGACAAGTTCGCGGTCTTCTACAAGGCCGAGATGCGGCCTCGTGACGATCTGGCCCTGATGGGACTGATTGGCAACGATGGGCCCGCGCTAGTCGAAGCACGACTGGATGTGCCCCCGCCGTCGCTCTGGGGTCATGCAAGCCGTGATGACATCCATGTCCTTCGGCACCCCGGGCCTCGTCCCCGCTTGCTGCTGGCCATTCCCCAGGACAATGCCGTGAATGCCTGGCAATCGTTGTCAGCGCACGCCGCCTCGGTCGGCAATAGCCTCTGGCGGTTGATGGACATCCAGTCGGGCCTCGCCTGGATGGGCGAAGTGCACCAGGACAAGTACCTGCCCCAGATGCTCAATTGGGAAGCACTAGGAGGAATCAGCTTCAAGAAAGGCTGTTATACCGGCCAGGAAGTCGTGGCACGTGCCCACTTCAGAGGCCAGGTCAAGAAACGCCTGATGCGCGCCCAGCTCGACGGCGCTGAGCTCCCAGAGCCGGGCACTGCAGTGGTGGATGCCGAAGGGAAATCCCAGGGAGAAGTCTTCACCGCCGAGTTGGACGCCTACGGTCAGGCAGAGATACTCGCGGTGCTGAATACCAAGGAAGCGCCTACCCCATGGCTGGTGGTGAACCAGCGCCTCAAGCTTCTTTCATTGCCCTACGCCATCGAACGGGTCGACCCGGAGCAGTTAGCCACCTCTATGGTCTAATCCAGCTCGAGCCCGAACACACGTTGCGCCGTCGCCGTGCTCTGCTCGGCGATGGCGTCAGGGGTGGTTCCTCGCAACTTAGCCACAACGTCGCGAACCTGAGTGATCCTGGCCGGTTCATTGCGCTGGCCTTGATAGCCGCAAAGGGGCATGTCGGGGCTATCGGTCTCGAGAACGAACCCATCCTCCGGCAATCGCCGCACGGCCCGCCACAGCCGCTGGGCGCGCTCGTAGGTTACGGCGCCGCCCAGTCCCACAACGAACCCCAGGTCCAGGAATTTCCAGGCTTGATCCGGCGATCCAGCAAACGCATGGATCAACCCACCGGCCGGTAAATCGAGCTCACGCAACCGCTTTGAAACCTTGTCATTGGCATGCACACAGTGAATCACCACCGGCAACCGTCGCGTTTTGGCAAGGCGTAGCTGGGCGTTGAATAGCCGCCACTGTGCGTCGAGCGTCTCCTCGAAACGCGCATCGATACCGCATTCACCAAGCGCAGTCACTTCAGGGTGCTCATCGAGTAGGGCGCCGAGCGCTTCGACATCGTCCTCTTGGTGCTCGCCCATGAAGTTGGGATGCAGTCCGAGACTGATGCTGACGTCACTGCGGGAATTCAAGGCAAGCACGTCGGGCCAGTGCTTACGGGTCGTGCCCGGGACCATAAAATGACCTACGCCGGCCTCCCTGGCACGTGAGAACATGGCGTGGCGATCGTCATCGAAGGCGGAAAAATCGAGATGGCAATGGGCATCGACCAGCATCCGTGTGGCGCTCCCTTGGTGGATCAAGTGTCGGACGACAACGTCGATGTGCAGGACGGACAACGTGTCGCCGGGATAGGAATCTTGCTGATGCAGTAGGGACAGCTTTTAACCGTAGGTGCTGATGCCGTCTCGGTGGTTTGCACCAGGTTCTTGAGGCGATTGATGTTACGCACGAGGAGGAAAGTCGCTAGAGCGACGATCAGAAAGGAGATCAGTGCGTTGAGGAATACGCCGTAATTCAGCGTAACCGCTCCAGCAGCCTGGGCCTGCTCCAACGTCGTAAACGGCATACCATCGCCCGCGCGCAGCACTAGAAACTGATTGGAAAAATTCAGCCCGCCGGTGGCCAGCCCGATCAGTGGAGTCAGAATATCCCTTACCAGGCTATTGACGATACCGGTAAAGGCGGCACCGATGATGATGCCAACAGCCATGTCGACCACATTGCCCTTGACCGCAAACTCGCGGAACTCCTTGAGAACCTTGGATGGCATCCTTCTCTCCCGTCTCAAATTCCGGTGTCAAGCCCTGGACCCATACTAGACAGCCTGGATCAAGGGGCCGAGGCCGGCAATAGCCGGCCTCGGCCAGGTATCAATGTTCCCGTGTCGCAGCAAAGCGCACGTCAGGCCAACGCTCTTGGGTCATCTGAAGATTGACCCGCGTCGGAGCGATGTAGGTCAGGTAGCCGCCGCCATCATAGGCCAGGTTGGTACTGGCCTTGCGCTTGAACTCCTCGAGCATCTTGGCATCGTCACAGTAGATCCAGCGCGCCGTCTGCACATTCACGGCCTCATATAGGCAATCCACCTTGTACTCCTCCTTGAGGCGGTGTGCCACGACATCGAACTGCAGACTCCCTACGGCGCCGAGGATGAGATCGTTGTTATCCAAGGGCATGAACACCTGGGTAGCGCCTTCCTCCGAGAGCTGCTGCAATCCCTTCTGCAGCGCTTTCATCTTGAGAGGGTCCTTGAGTCGAACGCGCTTGAACAGTTCCGGCGCGAAGTGGGGAATGCCGGTGAAGCGCATATCCTCGCCAACGGTGAACGTATCGCCGATCTGGATCGTGCCGTGGTTATGCAACCCAATGATATCGCCGGGCCAAGCTTCCTCGACCTGCTCACGATCCGAAGCCATGAACGTCAACGCATCGGCAATCTTCACATCCTTGCCGATACGCACGTGGCGCATCTTCATGTTCTTCTCGTACTTACCGGAGCAGACACGCAGGAAGGCGACCCGATCGCGGTGATTGGGGTCCATGTTGGCCTGGATCTTGAAAACGAAGCCGCTGAACTTCCCATCCCCCGCCTCCACTTCACGCGCGTCGGTCTCACGCGGCTGGGGAGGCGGCGCATACTCGACGAAGCCATCGAGCATTTCGCGAACGCCAAAATTACCCATGGCCGTACCGAAGTAGACCGGGGTAAGTTCACCGCGTCGATACGCCTCGAGGTCGAACTCATGCGAAGCCCCCCGCACCAGGTCGACCTCCATGCGAAGCTCTTCGGCTTGCTCCGCACCCAGGACCTCATCGACTTCGGGGCTATCCAGCCCCTCGATGCGCCGATCGTCAGGAATGCGGTTGCCCTGCCCCTGGGTATAGAGGTGAACGACATCGTTGTAGAGGTGATAGACCCCCTTGAAATGCCTGCCCATGCCTATCGGCCATGTCATCGGGGCACACTGGATATTGAGCACCGTCTCGACTTCGTCCATGACTTCGATAGGGTCACGCGTGTCGCGATCCAGCTTGTTGATGAAGGTGAGTATGGGCGTGGTGCGCAGACGGCAGACATCCATCAGCTTGATGGTACGCTCTTCGACACCCTTGGCCGCATCGATGACCATCAATGCCGAATCGACTGCAGTCAGGGTGCGATAGGTATCTTCCGAGAAATCCGCGTGCCCTGGCGTATCCAGTAGATTGACGATACGACCGTTGTACGGAAACTGCATGACCGAGGTGGTTACGGAAATGCCCCGCTCCTGCTCCATTTTCATCCAGTCGGACGTGGCATGGCGGTCGTTACGCTTGCTTTTGACCGACCCCGCCATCTGGATGGCATTTCCGAAAAGAAGCATTTTTTCGGTAATGGTAGTCTTACCCGCGTCGGGGTGAGAAATGATGGCAAAGGTTCTTCTAAGCCCGACTTCCCGGGCCAGCGATGAATCTGGCATGTATGGCGTTCACGAGGTCTGGGGCGGCCGCTGACCGAATGCGAGGGATCCCGCGGCAGCGAAATGGGTGATTTGGTGCGATTTTACGTGCTTGGACCGACGCCGTACAGCCTGCCCATTCCCGATGCCTCCATGAACATGGCTGTGCCATGCCAGGAATCATGCCTCGCGGTGGTAGCGAACCCCATTCAATTCGAGCTCGACGACATGCTTGAAGGGCTCGTAGGTACCGTCGATATCCCCCGGCGCGCCTCGGCTCCCATCGAGCCAGGATTCGGGAATGACCTTGACGGCGTCCAGCGCCACGAACTGAACTCTGGCGGGAAAGTGAGTGCCATCGTGATCGATCACGACATGCTCACCCGCCATGCAGCGTCTGAGCTTCTCGAAGAATGCCTCGTCTTTCAGCGTTTCCGTACGCATGATACCTCCTCTAGGCTTGTGTCTTCGGTTGTGTTCTTCAGTCTAGGCGCCGACCCCATAGCCAACAACCCAGGCCGGCCGCAACGGGTATATGAGCGCAACCCGATAGTTCGGTTATCATGTTCCCCCGCCCCTATACGGAGCCGCCATGCAACACGCCCTGCCATTGCCCTTGTCCACGCCCAATCGCAACCTGGTGCGACTCACCATCGTGCGCGGGATCACCTGGACAGGCTTTCTCGGCGCCATCATTTTTGGCATCGAGGTTCTAGGGTTTCAGTTGCACGTCTTGCCCGTCATCAGTGTCATCGTCGCCATGGGGTTGGTCAATGTCGCGACCTGGTGGCGGCTGGGACGTCCCCGCGCCGTCACGGATACTGAATATCTGATGCACCTGCTGACCGATATAGCGGGGCTCACCCTGCTGTTCTACTTCACGGGGGGATCGACCAACCCGTTCATTACCTACTACCTCGTTCCCGTGACCATCGCTGCCGCCACGCTTCCCTGGTTGTATGCCTGGATCATCGCAACGGCGGCATTGGCGGGCTACACCTTCCTCATGGTGCTCTACGAGCCCGTCCCGCAACTGAGCCATGGCATGCTGGTCGGGTCCATCAGCCTGCATGTGCTGGGCATGTGGCTCAACTTCGGTCTATCCGCCGGACTGGTCACGTTCTTTATCTTCAAGATGGCGCATGCCCTGCGACGGCGAGACCAGATGCTTTCCCATACGCGTGAAAATGCATTGCGCAACGAGCAGGTCCTGGCCGTGGCCACCCAGGCAGCGGGAACGGCCCACGAGCTTGGCACACCGCTTTCAACCATGGCGGTGCTGCTCAAGGAAATGCATCAGGATGTGCCGTCCGATTCACCATTACGTGAAGATATCGACCTGCTGCGAAGCCAGGTGGACATATGCAAGTCACGGCTGCAACATTTGGTGGCAAACGCCGATCGCCGCCGCCTGGCCGAACCCGAGATCCGGCCGGCAGCAACCTGGCTTCAGGAGGTGGTACAACGCTGGCTGGTGCTGCGGCCCGATGTCAGCCATCACCTCGACATCGCCCAGCATCGCAACCCACCTCACCTGGCCGTGGATGCCACGCTCGATCAAGCCTTGCTGAACCTATTGAATAACGCCGCCGATGCCAATCCCGAAGATATCGTGATTCAACTGGACTGGGATGACGATTTGGTCATCATCGATATACGCGATCATGGCCCAGGTGTCGCCATGTCGATTGCCGACCAGTTGGGCGACACGTTCGTCTCCACCAAGACCAAGGGCATGGGCATCGGCCTGTTCCTGACTCACGCCACCATCAATCGGCTCGGTGGCGGAGTCAGCCTGTACAATCACGAGGAAGGTGGCGCTCTGACCGAGGTAAAACTACCCCGCCAAGACCCAGATCGCCAGTGACGGAGCCCCTATGAGCCAGCGAGACGAGACAGTGTCGGAAACCAGCGAACGCGTATTGATCGTCGATGACGACGAGATGTTCTGTCACGTAATGCAGCGAGCCATGACGAGACGCGGCTACGAAGTAAACGTCGCACATGACGCGGAAGAAGCCCTGGCGAGCGCACGAACGGCCCCGCCGGATATTGCCACACTCGATCTCAAGCTCGAGCATAGTTCGGGGCTCAAACTCCTGCCGGAGTTGCTGGAGATCGTTCCCGAGTGCCGAGTCGTGGTGCTGACCGGCTACTCGAGTATTGCCACTGCCGTGGAGGCCATCAAGCTGGGTGCGGTGAATTACCTATGCAAGCCCGCCGATGCCGACGAGATATTGACGGCGCTTGAGCGGCAGACAGGGGACCCCGACACCGAAGTTGCCGAGAACCCCCCTTCCATCAACCGGGTCACCTGGGAGCATATTCAGAAAGTGCTGCAGGAACACGACGGCAACATTTCGGCGACGGCCCGCGCCCTGGGAATGCATCGCCGGACACTGCAGCGCAAGTTGCAGAAGCGGCCAGTGAGGCGTTGATGAAGGCGACTACTGCGCCGTCCATCCCAAGTCGATGTTCCAGCTCGATCCAGTCACGGCGCCCGCGGCGTCCGAGGCCAGATACGCCGTGAGCGTAGCGACTTCCGAGGGATCGATCAACCGCTTTACCGCCGCGTTCTTGAGCATGATCTGTTCGATGACCTCCTGCTCCTGCATGCCATGCAGGCGTGCCTGATCGGCAATCTGATTGTCCACCAGCGGCGTCTTGACATAGGCCGGACAAATGGCATTGGCTGTAATGCCGTGCGCCCCCCCTTCTAGAGCAGCCGTCTTGGTCAGGCCAATCAACCCATGTTTGGCGCTGACATAGGCCGATTTCCCCGGCGAGGCGACTTGGGCATGAACCGAGGCGATATTGACGATGCGCCCCCAGCCCCCTTCACGCATGTAAGGCCAGGCCGCCTGGGTCAGCAGAAACGGAGCAGTCAGCATCAGATCGATGATCTGGCGCCACTTCGTCTCGGGAAACTCTTCAATGCTGGACACATGCTGAATGCCGGCATTATTGACGAGGATATCGATGTGACCGAAACGCTTCGCTGCCTCGGCTACCGCATCACGGCATGCCTGTGCATCGGTTAAATCCGCCTGGAAAAAAGCCGCGCCTGATGCATCGGCCACTGTTTTGCCCTGGTCGTTGTAATCTACCGCGAGCACTTGCATGCCCAGCTCGCAGAAATGCTTGACAACGGCCTCGCCGATACCGCTGGTCGTGCCGGTCACCAAGGCCACACGCGGCGTAGCCTGCTGATGATTAGTGGCGCTCATCGCTTCCTCCCGGTTTCGTTGGCATCAATCGACCCACTCAGCATACGCCGACGTCATCACCTGGCGCCACTCAGCGGCGATGACGTCATGCCTTGGCCCCAGGGGGATCCATGACGCGGCTGACCAGCTGCTGGGCGAGGCGACTCCCCTCTTGCAGGGAGTCGATATCCCCCAGGTCGCTCAGCACCTCGCAGCGCCAAAACCAGACGTCATGATCGACTTGCTCCTGATTGAAGGCGTAAGCGCCTCCAGGAAGCTGGACGATGCGCTCAGCGACAGCCTCTCTGGTCGCGCTCGTCGGTGGCAGAAGCACCAAGGACAGTGAAATCGGCGTCAGCAATGCCCCCACCAGGCTGGGCTCATCGTTTAGCCCTACCTCATCTTGCCCCATCCCATCGCCTGACCAAGGGCGGAAGCACAGCGTATCCACCCCCAGTAGGGGATTGCGACATGGCGAGGATTTGAACCATGACGCATGGACCTGCCAGTAGCGATGGGCGACGTCTGCCAGACGAGCGTATTGGTCGGAATTCAATGCCTGCATGATGCTCTCCCGTTGGCGAAGCCCGCAGTCTACCTATTGAGGGGCTGCTGGCCACTTCCTGCGGTGCAACCTTCAGCCTGTTAAACTGGTTGCAAGGACACTCACAGACATCGCAAGGAGGCTCCATGCAGGCCCGCCAACGTCTCGAGCAAGCCACGGCCATTGCTCACCGTGCAGGACGTGCCATTCTGGACGCGCACGCCAGTCAGGATTTCGAGCATCGTTACAAGAAAGGCAGCGAGCTCGTGACCGACGCCGACGTGGCCGTCGATACATTGATCGCCGAGGCGCTCGACGAGGAGTTTTCCGGCGAAGCACGCTTGACCGAAGAGCTGGCTCCGGATCACGACAGCCTCGATCTCAATGATGCGCTGTGGATCGTCGATCCAATCGATGGCACCGTCAATTTCGCACATGGACTACCCCATGTGGCGGTGTCTATTGCATGGGCCAGCCAGGGCCGAGTGGAGGTCGGTGTAGTGCATGCCCCTTTCCTGCAGGAAACCTTCACCGCCATTCGTGGTGAAGGGGCTTTCCTGAATGGCACTCGCCTGCAGAGCAGTCGCGCCAATCGACTTTCAAACAGCCTGATTGCAACAGGGTTTCCATACGACCGTGATACCCGTGCCCCGCTCATAAGACGCCTGACAGCCGTATTGATGCACTGTCAGGACGTTCGACGAATCGGTTCGGCGGCGCTGGACCTGTGCAACGTGGCTTGTGGCCGGCTGGATGCGTATTACGAAAGCGTATCGCCATGGGACTTCGCTGCCGGCTTGCTGATCGCCCGTGAAGCCGGTGCACAGACCGGGCATCTTTACCCCGTACCGCAGGGTATCCCCAATGACCTGTACGGGGAGAATATCCTGGTCAGTGCGCCGGACATTTATGCCGAGCTGGATCGGTTGCTCAAGCAGGCGGACGAAGAAAGTCTATAGTGCAATGCAATAACCCGGGTAGATTGCTCCTATTGGCAATCTCCCGGCAAGTACGGAACAATGGGGCATAAATTTCTATTCGCACGATATGTCCACCTTTATTCAGGAGAACTTCATGTTCGTAGTGATCTTCGGCCGTCCCGCATGCCCTTTTTGCACCCGAGCCAAGGACCTGGCAGACAAGTTGAGCGACACAGGCGCCATCTCCGGTTATCGCTATATCGATATCCATGAGGAAGGCATCACCAAGGCGGATATGGAAAAGACCATCGGCAAGCCGGTCGAGACCGTACCCCAGATTTTCGTCGACCAGACTCACATCGGCGGCTTCACCGAGTTCGACCAGTACGTCTCCGATAATGCTTTGCTGCCGGCCAGCACCGAACAGTAAGGTGAGTCGAGCTCACACGTGACGCGATGCAAACCGCCCGGCTAGGGCGGTTTTTTCATGTGCGTAAGGTTAGCGTCCCCTTGGCGTTGAATCCCTCCTCAGCGCCTCTGCCTATACTTGCCTGGACGACAAGGCACAGGGAGAGGGCCTGACATGCAGCGCCAAGCGTTCTTGCAAGAGCTATGGCTCGATTATGTGCACCATCACCCCGAACTGGGTGCCTTGCGCCTGTGGCCGTTGGACAGCTGCCCCGAATACCTCACCCTACTGACGCTCAACCATGGCCCCTACGCAGCCAATGCTTTATTACCCGCCCTGAAGTGTCAGGGGTATGCGCATGCTGAGCACTTTGCCATGGCCGACCGGGGACTTCTGGTGACGTTGCTATCCCCCCCCGATGAGGGCGCCTGGCTGATCCTCGCGGAACTTCAGCTTGGTACGTTGACCCGCGAGCCCCGAGCCTATCTCCAGTCGCTGATACAGCGTCCTCGTGTCACCTCACTGGAAGGCTTGAAAATACTGACTCGCGGCCGACCTTGGGAGATGCCCGACTGGTCGGGGTACGAACGACTGCATCAGGCGCATCCACTGGCGGCCTGGCTGGCGGTAATGGGGCCTCGGATTCACCATGTCGGCTTCGATTGCGAATGCCTGGGAAACGACCTGGTCAGCCTGGATCAGCAAATGCAACGCGCCGGTTTCCAAGGAACCGCCAACCGGTTGGAGGGGGTGTTTCCTGTTTCTCCCCTGCTCAACTTCCGCTTTTATGCGACCCGTTCACAGCGCATGGCCTTCGCGGGAGGAGACGAGCACCGCATCGCCATGGGCGGGCTGGCCCTAGTGCAGAAATGTCTGCCCAGTAACCGTGAGCGCGCCGCCGAATTACTGATGCCACGCCATACCCGTTGCGAAATCGGCTAGGTGTCGATTTAACGTGTCACGTTCTCTTCCGCCGCCAGGTTTTCGGCCGCATCGTCTCCGTGTTCATCATCCTCGTCGTAGCTAAAGTCGAACTCGTGCTGCTGAGGCTCGTAACGTGGATCAAGCTCATTGATGTAGTGCGGCGTCTCCATGACGGGTACGGCCACATACGGCTCCTGCTCGACCGCCGGTTCGGCGATTGCCCGGCTACGGCCGAGTTGATACAGCACGAATACTGCCAATAGCACCGATACGGCGCCGAGGAACATCCATAGGCCATCCGGACCAACCCATTGCATGGCCAGCGATGCACTGAAAGGACCAATGATTGAACCGACCCCATACCAGATCATCAGCTTGGCATTTGCTGCAACGATCTCGGAATGGTCGAGCCAATCGTTGGTGTGAGCCAGGCTCAGGGAATATAGCGTATGCAGCATCGCCGTATGGAAGCAGGCGACTACCAGCAGCATGGTGAAGCTGGTGCGGGCCACGGCCGCGATCAGCACACCCGCCAATGCCATGACGACCGCCATGCACAGGATGACCTTGCGGCGATCGAAGCGATCGGAAACGCGCCCCAGAGACCATTGGGCTACCAGCGCCACCAACGTGGTAATGGCCATGAACTGAGCCGTCTGCGCCGTGGACAGGCCGATCTCCTGGCCATAGAAGGGCGTCATGGCAAAGAACGATTGCACCATCAAGCCGGCCACGAATGCGCCGGCCAACCCGACAGGCACGCGCCGGAACAGTTCGCGCAGCTTGATCTTCTGAGGTTGGACATCCCCCACCTTGCTGGGGCCATGGATACGATGGATGGACAGCGGCACGAGCGAGAGTGCGAATAGCATCCCTGCCACCGAGAACAATACCGTAGTCGAGGGGTCGGCCAGGTTCAGCATCCACTGCCCCCCCGCCAGCGACGAGGTGGAGATCACCATGTACCAGCCGAGCACGCGGCCACGATTCTCATTGGTGGACTCACCCGAAACCCACGACTCCATGACCATCAGCAAGCCAGCGGTGGCCACCCCGCCAAATAGCCGCCAAGCCAGCCAGGCCCAGGGATTGATCCATAGCCCATGCAGCATGGCGGTAACCGCCAGTGAAGCAGCACAGGCCGCAAAGACCCGGATATGGCCCACTGAGCGGATGCGTTTTTCCAACCAGTAGCTACCCACCACGAAGCCCAGCGAGAAGCTGGACATGAGCAGGCCTGCCATTTGTGAGGGAAAGCCCTCGAGGGACATACGAACGCCAAGCAGGGTCATGATCAGGCCATGCCCCAGCAGAAAGCAGATTTCGCATACGAACAGAATTGGCAACGTCGCGGGTAACGCGCGCACTCGCACCTCCATGTGGTAACCGCGTTCCATAATAGCGTCGACGACGCTCACTGGATGCAATCAACAATGACTCGAACCGCTATCCTCGTGAGCGCCGCATCACAGTGTGGCGCATTCTTGCCGATCATCAAAGTCAGCAGTGGCCAAGAATGAGGTTATTCACAATTCCTGTGGATAACGATGTGCAAAGTGACTGTATAGCCACGTTTGAGCAAGTCGCTCAGCGGGTCGGGCTTACAGTGATCAGATTTTCATCAGTGGCCACCGCGTTAGTGCAGCGCACCATTAGTCTAAGTTCATCCTCATGGTGCGAAGCAGCAGTTCCCAAGCCCGGCAAAGGCTGGCACGCTGTGCCAAACTGCGTTAGTTACATAACTATAGAGGGAGGAGCCGATGACTGCCCCGCTATGGGCCCCGTCCCAGGCCACCATCGACAATACGCAAATGGCCGCCTTGATGCATCGCATCAATCGCGACCACGGCGAGGACCTGCAGGACTACAGTGCCCTGCATGCCTGGAGCATCGAGCACGCCGAAGCCTTCTGGGCATTATGGTGGGACATTGCCGATATCCAGGCCGTCTCACGCGGAGATACCGTGCTCGAGCGGCCCGATGCCATGCCTGGGGCTCGCTGGTTTCCGCAAGCCCGGCTCAACTTCGCGGAAAACCTGCTCAGGCGTCGCGACGATCACCCTGCGCTAGTGGTCTGTGACGAGCGACGCAGGCGTAAGGTGATTTCCTATGCGGAATTGTACGAGCAAGTCGCCAAGCTTGCTCACTCACTGAAGCAAAGCGGGGTCACCGCGGGCGACCGAGTGGCGGGTTTCGTACCCAACAGTGAACATGCCGTCATCGGCATGCTCGCTGCAGCCAGCATCGGTGCTGTCTGGTCCTCCTGTTCACCTGACTTCGGTTTCAATGGCGTGATGGATCGGTTCGGTCAGATCCAGCCCAAGGTATTGATCGCTACCGATGGTTATACCTGGAACGGCAAGCCGATCGATACGCTGCCACGTCTGGCCGAGATTAGTGATGCCATCGACTCGATCAATCAGATTGTCATCTTCTCGTTTTTGAAGGACGAGGTGGAAACCGACGGCATCGACAAGGCCGTAACGTGGGACGACTACCTCAGTAATCCGGCTACAACTGTCGAATTCGAACCTCAACCCTTCGACCATCCGTTGTACATTCTCTATTCATCCGGCACGACCGGGGCACCGAAGTGCATCATTCACTCAGCCGGCGGCACCCTGCTCCAACATCTCAAGGAGCATCGGCTGCATACCGATCTCGATGCGAGCGATGTATTGTTCTACTACACCACCTGCGGGTGGATGATGTGGAATTGGCTCGTCTCCGGCCTGGCCTGCGGAGCCACCTTGGTGCTTTATGATGGTTCCCCCTTCTCTCCGGCGCCCGATGTACTCTGGGAAATGGCCGAACGCGAGAAGGTCACGGTCTTCGGTACCAGCGCCAAGTATATCGCCGCTTGCGAAAAGGAAGGGCTACTGCCCGGCAAAAGCCACGACCTGACGAGCCTGCGTGCCGTGCTCTCTACCGGCTCGGCACTGGCCCACGAATCGTTCGATTACGTCTACCGTGACATAAAGGAGGATCTGCTACTCGCCTCCATTTCGGGCGGAACGGATATCGTCTCCTGCTTCGCCCTGGGGTGTCCCATTCGCCCCGTCTATCGAGGCCAGCTACAGTGCCGCGGCCTGGGCATGGCCGTGGATGTCTTCGACGACGAAGGTAAACCGTTGCGTGAAGAAAAAGGCGAGCTGGTTTGCGCCCAGCCCTTTCCATCGATGCCCGTCGGCTTCTGGAACGACCCCAACGGCGAGCGATACCGGGAGGCCTACTTCTCGACCTTCCCCGGCATCTGGGCTCATGGCGATTACGCCGAAATCACCGCCGAGGATGGGCTTGTCATCCATGGACGCTCCGATGCCGTGCTCAACCCCGGGGGCGTGCGCATCGGCACGGCGGAGATCTATCGCCAGGTCGAGAAGGTCGAGGGCGTTCTCGAGTCACTTTGCGTGGGCCAGGAATGGGGTGACGACGTTCGTGTGGTGTTGTTCGTGCGGCTGCGCGAGGATAGGACGCTCGACGACGCGTTATGCGAGGAGATCAAGCGCACCATTCGTGCCAATACCACTCCGCGCCACGTGCCCGCCAAGATCATCGAGGTCGAGGATATCCCACGCACCTTGTCAGGCAAGATCGTCGAACTCGCCGTACGTAATGTCATCCACGGTCGTCCAGTCAAGAACCAGGACGCTCTCGCCAATCCCGAAGCCCTCGAGCTCTACAAAAACCTGCCCCAACTGCAGCATTGACGAGTTGCCCGGTCACGTAAGTGGCTGGGCAGCTCACGCATGTTCCAGTAGCATTGACTGATCGAAGCCCGCCGGGTAAGGAGCGCGCATGTCGGCCCTGAAGGGGATCGTCAGCCTACTGCTATTGATTGTGATCACCCTATTTTGGGGGATACCGCTTTTCATATTGATCATCGTCAAGCTTGTCACCCCGACACGACGCTGGCGACGCCAGGTGCTGCTGGGCTTGATTCATGTGGCGCAGAACTGGCTGGGCAGTAACCTGTGGTGGATGCGCCGCTGGCTAAAACCGCAGTTATCAACACAACTGCCGAAGAGCCTTTCCGCGCACAAATGGTGGCTGGTGATTTCCAATCATCAGAGCTGGACCGATATCTTCATGCTTCAGCTCGCCCTGCATCGCCGTATCCCCATGCCTCGCTTTTTCCTGAAGCGCGAACTCATCTGGCTCCCTATAGTGGGCCAGGCCTGCTGGGCACTTGAATTTCCGTTCATGCGGCGCTATTCGCGTACGCAACTTGAACGCAATCCCGCCTTGGCGAACATCGATCGTGAGGCCACGATCCGCAGCTGTCGCCAGGCACGTGAGGTTCCCTCCGCGCTTTATAACTTCGTTGAGGGGACCCGTTTCACCCCTGCCAAGCGCGATGCCCAGGCAAGCCCCTACCGTCATCTCTTACGCCCCAAGGCGGGCGGTATTGCTCAAGTTCTCAGCGTGATGGGCGATAGGCTTGATGGCATTCTGGACGTGACCATTCACTACGTGCGTCCTCAACCGACCTTCTGGCGTTTTTTATGCGGACGTGAAGCGGCGGTGACGCTGCACGCTCGGCACATCGATGTCCCCGACTGGATGCCGGGTGGCGATTATCATCAGGATCCGTACTACAAGGAACGCGTCCACACATGGCTCAACGGTATTTGGGAGGTGAAAGATGGCAGGCTCGATGCGTTTTCCTCGCCTTCGTGATGTTGATCCTGGGCGGTTGCGCATCTGCACCGTCCGAAACGCAGCGTCTGCAGACCATTGCCGGCAACTGGGTTACGATTCAACGCGGTGACACCTTGGGTGCCATAGCTTCACGCGCCAATGTCCCGCTGGAACGCTTACAGCGCTTCAATCCGGGGGTGGATTCCCGGCGCCTGGCTGTCGGCCAGCGCATTCTGGTGCCTTCGACCCAAGAGCGCGCTCCTTCTGGAGGTCCCTATCGCTACCAGATTCGCCCGGGCGATACCTAC
Organism: Litchfieldella xinjiangensis; assembly: GCF_000759345.1. Lineage (GTDB taxonomy): Bacteria > Pseudomonadota > Gammaproteobacteria > Pseudomonadales > Halomonadaceae > Litchfieldella_A > Litchfieldella_A xinjiangensis. Next base: position 88,512 of record NZ_JPZL01000001.1, on the reverse strand, counting down.
TCGAGCATTGCCCGGCGCTTCGGAACGACAGCACAGCACATACAGACAGCCAACAGTGGGCTTAATCCCAGTGCACTGCGGGTCGGGCAGTTGATTCAAGTACCGTTGCGCGGGGCGAGCAGCACTTCACGGAGTGTGGCCAATTCCCGCCCTCCCACGAATTCGGCTCCTTCCAGACCTAGCCCACGGCCCAACCCAGGTCCCGTACCCAGCCAGGCCAAGGGCTGGCCTTGGCCACTCGATGATTATCGGGTGGTGCGCCAGTTCGGGAGTGATTCTCGCGGGACACTGCAACCAATGCTACTCGCCACAAGTCGTGGCCAGCGAGCAAAGGCCGTCGCTGACGGTGACGTACGCTTTGCCAGCAGCATGCGTCAGCTGGGCAAAGTCGTCATCGTTCACCACAGCGACAACCTGCAAAGTGTTTACGCCCTTTGCGATAGCCTGGCCGTGAACGAAGGCGACAAAGTCACCCGGGGCATGCCGTTATGCGAGGTTGGCTACAGCAACGCCACGCAACGCTACGACTTGCTGTTCGATCTACGCCATGGCGGGAAGCCCATCGATCCTCGTCAGGTCCTTCGATAGTTTGGCCTCAGAGCGCCGTGGAAAAGATATCGGTCGTGTCATGGGACCGTCACTACCATGACCCCTTCCTGTCATCCTAAAGGGCCACACTGGCCTAAAAGCGATGACGGGAAGTGCCATGCGTTTATGCCTGGTCAGTGAAACCTGGGCCCCCGAGATCAACGGGGTCGCACACACGCTCAACCATTTGAGTCAGGAGCTGGATCAACGCGGGGTCGAGCAACTGCTCATTCGGCCACGCCCCCGCGAAGGCCGTGAGGCCCGGTACATGCAGGCCGAGCTCCAGGTCAGTGGATTTCGGCTTCCGCGCTACACCGACGTACAGTTCGGCCGCCCAGCGGACAGACGCATCATGAATTTCTGGCGTCAGAATCGTCCAGACGTGGTCTATCTCGCGACCGAAGGCCCTCTAGGCTTCTCTGCCCTCCGGGTTGCCAGGCGGCTAGGCATCCCGACAGTCAGCGGCTTCCATACCAATTTCGATCATTATGCAGGCGATTACGGCATGAATTGGTTGAAGGCACCGGTGCTGGCGCTGCTCAGGCGCTTCCATAATCGCACCCATGCCACGCTGGTACCCACAATGGTTCAGGCCGAGCGGTTGCGTGGGCAGGGCTTCGCCAATGTCGGCGTGATGGGACGAGGCATCGATAGTCATCACTTTACGCCGGACAAGCGTGATCCGGCGTTACGTCGGCAATGGGGTGCAGAAGGCCACCAACCCGTGGCTTTGCATGTGGGCCGTCTCGCCTGTGAAAAGAACCTCGACCTACTCGTTGAAACCTTCAGGGCGATGCGCGAGACACAACCGGATCTTATCCTCGTGCTCGTGGGTGACGGCCCTCAGCGGACGACCCTGGAGCAGCGTCTCCCCGAGGCCATCTTTACCGGCTTCATCGACCATCATGCCCTCGCCCGACACTATGCCAGCGCGGATCTTTTCATCTTCCCTTCACTCTCCGAAACCTACGGCAATGTTGTGGTGGAAGCCATGGCCAGCGGCCTGGGTGTGGTGGCCTTCGATTATGCAGCAGCCGAGGAACTTATCGAAGACCAGAAAAATGGCTTGCTGGTCTCTCGCGATACGCCTGACGACTTCGTCCAGGCAGCGGTGTCGCTGTGTCAGTCACCCGCACGCTTCGGTCAATTGGGCCGGGCGGCGCGAAGGAGAATTCAAGCTCAAGGATGGGACGTCATTGCCGATACATTCCTCGATAGCCTTCGACACGCACAGGAGCCCTCCGATGGCCTGCCCGACCCCTGCCGCCCCTGAGCGCCTGAACGCACCACACCTGTTCACTCGGCTCGACAGTGCCGAGTGGCGCATGTGCCAGCGTATGGCCAGGCTGAGTATTTACAGGCCTTGGCTCGTGACGCTGCGTATCGCCAGTCGGCTCGGGGATTGGCCCGCCTGGGTCGCCCTCATTGCCATGCAGCCCGTGTTGTACGGCAACCAGGGCTGGTTATGGCTATGGCAGTTCGCCATCACGGCTATCGTGGCGGTGATCATCTATCGCTTGATCAAGACGCGGCTTTGCCGTGAGCGGCCTTTCATCACATTCCAGGGCATTCCCTGCACCATGCCTGCACGTGACCGCTACAGTTTTCCAAGCGGACATACCATGCATGCCGTCATGTTCTGTTGGCTATGTGCGGCCACCCAACCTAGCGCCCTGTTCGTCGTTGCCCCACTCAGTGCGCTGATCGCCGCCTCGCGCGTCGGGCTAGGCCTTCATTACATCAGCGATGTTCTTGGAGGTGCCTTGATCGGGTGTGCTTTTGCGTGGTTCAGCTTATGGCTAATTCCGCCCATGCTCACCTGACACAGGCCGCACGGCGTGTCATCCTGCTCCAATGAGCGATGTCTTCCATACTTCGTGCGAGCGCCTTCTTCAAGCCCCACCGCTGTGGCTATGCCAGGATCTCCTTGGCTGGCACGAGAGCCGAGCGCTGCTCAACTATCTTGACCAAACGCTCGACTGGAAACAGCCGAGTCTGCGACTCTACGGTCGAGAGCATCCTATACCCCGTCGCCAGGTCTGGATGGGAGACAGCAACGCGACATATCGATACTCAGGTAAGGAATTCCAACCGGCCCCTTGGTTGCCGGCGCTGATTCCGGTTCGTGAGCGCGTCGAGGCTCGTATTGCCGCTCTTGGCTTCCCTGCCAGATTCAACAGTATTCTCCTCAACCGCTACGCGGACGGCGAGGAGCGCATGGGCTGGCATAGTGACGATGAGCCTGAATTGGGACCGGAGCCGATCGTCGTGGCTCTCAGCTTGGGTGCCGAGCGACCGCTGCGTTTACGCTGGCGTGACCGGCGCAGCGAGGCTTTCAATGTCTGGCTGCCCAACGACAGCCTGTTACTGATGGGTCCAGGAACTCAGCAGCAATTGCAGCATGCCCTGCTTCCTCGGAGAGTTCCTGGATTACGTATAAGTTTAACTTTTCGATATGTAAGTTAGGATTAGTGTTTTTTATATCAAGAAAGATAACGGTATAAACTATAGCGACATTAAAAGGGAGGCTTAGCCTCCCTACGGTGCAAATGAGCAGTATCCCTTAGCCGCGATAATACCCCGGGGTAACGAAAGGCATCCGCGCCACAGTCATCGGCAAGCGCTTTCCTCGAACCTCGGCGAACACTCGGTTCCCCGCTTCGGCATGTGCAACTGATACATAGCCCATAGCCACCGGTTTACCGACGGTGGGGCCAAAACTCCCTGACGTCACCTCACCTATCCGATGGCCCTCCTCATCGAACAGCTCGGTTCCTTCACGTACAGGGGCCCGCCCCTCAGCTACCAGCCCCACTCGCTTGCGGTCATGATCCCGAGCATCGATCTGATGGAGTATCAAATCCGCACCGGGAAAACCACCGACCCGTTCGCCACCATGACGACGCGCCTTGCCCACGGCCCAGATAAGCCCTGCCTCGACCGGCGTTGTCGTGGTATCGATATCGTGACCATAGAGACACAGCCCCGCTTCGAGTCGCAGTGAATCGCGGGCGCCGAGCCCTATCGCTTCGACTTCCGGCTCATCGAGCAGACGCCTGGCAAGACCGTCGGTATCGTCCTTCTCTACCGAGATCTCGAAACCGTCTTCTCCGGTATAACCGCTCCGGCTGATCCACACAGGGAAGCCAGCCAGCGTGAAACGTCCATGCTGCATGAAGACCATATCGCAGGCTTCGGGACACACGCGTTTCATGACATCGGCCGCTCGGGGTCCCTGCAGGGCCAGCAGCCCCCGGTCCAGCGTCTCGACGTGATAATCCTGGCCCAGCCCGACACGCAAGTGTGCCAGGTCCTGATCCCTGCAGGCGGCATTGACGACGAGGTACAGGTGGCCTTCACCTCGGACCACCATGAGATCATCGAGAATTCCCCCCTCATCGCCGGTAAACAGTGCATAGCGCTGCATGCCGACCTCGAGGCCAACGATGTCGGCGGATACCAGCGTTTCCAACGCGGCCGCTGGATCAGGCCCCTTTATGAGCAGTTGCCCCATATGGGAAACGTCGAACAGTCCGCATGCGCTCCGGGTATGCTCGTGCTCTTTCTTGACACCCAGAGGAAACTGCACGGGCATCTCATAACCCGCAAAGGGCACCATCTTTCCGCCAAGTTCGACATGCAGTGCGTACAAGGGCGTCTTGTTGAGTTCGCTCATCGTGAGGTCCACCTTCGATTGCATCCATGGCCAGGCGTTGCGGGTGGTCTGCCACCCGCAACGTCCGTCGACTACTAGCGTTCTTCGCCTGGAAGGACCTCCTTGCCATCGAAGTAATCACGGGTTAACCGGAAGACGATCGGTGACAACAACGCCAAGGCGATCAGGTTGGGTATGGCCATCATGGCATTGAAGGTATCCGCCATCAGCCAGATGAAGCCAAGCTGGGCCATGGCACCGACTGGAATCGCCAGTACGAACAGCACGCGATAGAGCATGATCGAGCGCACGCCAAACAGGTATTCGAAACACTTCTCGCCATAGAACGACCAGCCAAGGATGGTCGTGAAGGCGAAGATCGCCAGAGCGATCGACACGATGTGGTTGCCGATACCCGGTAGTGCCGCCTCGAACGATAGGGCCGTCAGGGAGGCCCCGGCTTCACCGGTTTCCCAAACCGTTGAGGTAAGGATTACCAACGCGGTTATCGAGCAGACGATGATCGTATCGATAAACGTTCCCAGCATGGCGATCAAGCCCTGACGCACCGGGTTCTTGGTCTGGGCTGCTGCATGCGCGATCGGCGCACTACCAAGCCCCGCTTCGTTGGAGAAAATGCCGCGCGCGACACCGAAGCGAATGGCGGCCATGACTGCGGCCCCGGCAAAGCCACCCATGGCCGCATGGGGATTGAACGCATAGTAGAAGATCATGCCAAAGGCACTGCCGATTTCACTGGCATTGACGATCAGTACGACGATACCGGCTGCGACGTAAGCGATGCCCATGATCGGTACCAGCTTGCCTGCCACCTTGGCGATGCGTTTGATACCGCCCAGTATGACCGCGCCTGCCAGCACCATGATGACCACGCCGGTGATCCAGCTAGGCAGGCCAAACGATGCGTCCAGGGCGTCCGCCACCGAGTTCGACTGAACGGTATTACCGATACCGAACGCAGCAATGGCCCCGAAGAAAGCAAATGCGGCGCCCAACCAGGCCCATTTGCGCCCCAGTCCGTTACGGATGTAGAACATCGGGCCGCCAACATGATTACCGAGGTCATCCACTTCCCGGTAACGTACCGCCAAGACGGCTTCGGCAAACTTCGTGGCCATACCCACCAGCGCGGTGATCCACATCCAGAAGACGGCCCCCGGGCCACCCAGGGCAATCGCGGTGGCCACACCGGCGATATTCCCTGTACCTATCGTTGCCGAAAGCGCCGTCATCAACGCATTGAAAGGAGAGATTTCCCCCTCGCTCTCATCGCCCTTGGACGATACGCGCCCCTGAAACATGAGGCTGAAACCGACCCCCAACTTGCGAATCGGCATCAGCTTGAGCCCCAGCTGGAGATACAAGCCAACCCCCAGCAGCAATACCAGCATCAATGGTCCCCAAACCACGCCATTGATGGCGCTGAAGACCCCATTCAACGTTTCCATCGAGTATTCCCCTTCTTGTATGGCTTCTTGTTGTGCACGACCGTGCATGATGGATACCAGACCAGATGACCCGGTATGCGAAACCGCACTACGATAGCGGATTCCACCGATATTCCGCCACAGCTCCGCAGTTTCCTACCGGTTTTTGGTCTTGGGGTATTTTCCACGATTCATAGAGTGCTGTTACCCCCCGCCGGAGGGTGAAATTTGTTTCTTATAAGAAACAGCGCTACATTAGCGGCCTTGCGACGGCACTCAAGCCAGCGAACACGCCATGAACTCAGCATAGTCGGTCACGCCAGGTTGAGTTGAGCCCCATATCGCAAGGTAGAAAAGCACGGGGGACCGTTGCTGGACGAAGCCGGATAAAGCGGCCAACATGGTGAAGCGGTCAAGCAGTGACCCTCGGCTGGCAGCTCCGTTTGGTTATGGTGGCCTCGCCGTAGGGTCGGATGACAGTACGATTCGTACAGAAAACCATTTCGTATAGGAAAACGCGATGAGCAACCTTCCCGCGAACCTGAGATATACCGAAAGTCACGAGTGGGTCCTGGATAACGGTGACGGTACCGTTACGCTGGGTATCACCGACCATGCTCAGCAGGCCCTGGGTGATGTGGTGTTCGTCGAGCTTCCCGATGTCGGACGCACCTTGGAATCCGGTGGCGAACTGGGTGTCATCGAATCGGTCAAGGCTGCCTCGGACCTCTATGCCCCGTTGGCCGGTGAGATCGTCGAAGCCAACACTGCGCTGGAAGACGCCCCCGAAACGGTCAACGAATCGCCCTATGACAAGGGATGGATCGCCAAGCTGAAGCCCAGCAATATCGAGGCAATCAACGACCTTCTCGATGCCGACGCCTATGCCAAGGTAGCCGAGCAGGACGATTGAGGATCGATGCCCTTCCTCCGGCGAGTTCGTCTCGCCGGCTTCTCTGAACCCGTAGTCTATGTGAGCTTGACCGCTCCGACATATTCGCAGGTATCCCATGGCTCTCGATAACCGCCGCCTGGCCGACCTGACCGGCCACGATGCTTTCATTGCCCGTCACAACGGCCCGCGTGCCGACGATGTCGAGCATATGCTTCATACACTCGGTCTCGATTCGATCGATGCGTTGATCGAAAAAACGGTCCCGTCAGGTATCAGGCTCCAGCAGGAGCTTGGCCTCGATGCGCCTCGCTCCGAAGCCGAAGCGCTGGACTACCTCAAGCGTTTGGCGCGGCAGAACAAAGTATTCAAGACCTATATCGGCCAGGGGTACCATTCGACGCACTTGCCCGCGGTGATCCAGCGTAACGTGCTGGAAAATCCGGGCTGGTATACAGCCTATACGCCCTATCAGCCAGAGATTGCGCAAGGCCGCCTCGAAGGACTGCTCAACTTCCAGCAAATGGTCATGGACCTGACCGGCATGGAGCTGGCCAACGCCTCGCTGCTCGACGAAGCGACGGCGGCGGCCGAAGCCATGGCGCTGTGCAAGCGTGCCAACAAGCGGTCGAAGAGCGACGCCTTTTTCATCGCCAACGATATCCTGCCCCAGACACTCGATGTGGTACGCACGCGGGCCCACTACTTCGGTTTCGAGCTAATCATCGCTCCCGCGTCCGAACTGGCACGGCATGACGTCTTCGGGGCGTTATTACAGTATCCCGGGGAAAGCGGTCAGGTCCACGACCTCGCTCCCCTGCTGGCTGCCGCTTCCGAAAAAGGCATCATGACGTGCGTGGCCGCCGATATCATGAGCCTGGTATTACTCAAGGAACCGGGCCGCATGGGCGCTGACATCGTCGTTGGCAATACCCAGCGATTCGGGGTCCCCATGGGCTATGGCGGACCTCATGCCGCATTCTTCGCTACCACGGACAAGCTCAAGCGCTCTATACCCGGGCGCATCATTGGCGTCTCCAAGGACAGTCGCGGCGCACCCGCGCTGCGCATGGCCATGCAGACGCGCGAGCAACACATCCGTCGCGAGAAGGCCACCTCGAATATCTGTACAGCCCAGGCCCTGCTTGCCAATATCGCCGGGTTCTATGCGGTGTACCATGGTGCGGAGGGCTTGCGCACCATTGCCTCTCGCATCCATCGCCTGACGACGTTGCTCGCTGAAGGCCTGGCCCGCAAAGGGGTCCGTCTGGTCCATGACAGCTGGTTCGATACCCTGCGCCTGACCGGAATCGATGCCGGCAAGGTGCACGGCCGAGCCATGACCCACGAGATCAACCTGCGCTATTTCGACGGTGGCGATATCGGCGTCAGCCTGGATGAAACCACGACGGCGGCAGACTTGGCCGTATTGTTCGATGTCCTGATTGGCGAAGAACACGACTTGTCGATCGCCGCGCTGGACGAGGCGATTATTGCGCAGGACATTAGCGGCATTCCCTCGGACTGCCTGCGCGAAAGCGATTTCCTGACGCACCCCACCTTCAGGCGCTATCGCAGTGAAACCGAGATGCTGCGTTACTTGAAGCGCCTCGAGAACAAGGATCTTTCGCTGACGCATGCCATGATCCCGCTCGGATCGTGCACCATGAAGCTCAACGCGACCAGCGAGATGATTCCCATCACCTGGCCCGAGTTCGCCAATGTGCATCCTTTCGCACCGCAGGAGCAGGTGGCAGGCTATAAGCAGATGATCGGCGAATTGGCTGCATTCCTGGTTGAAATCACCGGGTATGAGCATATCTCCATGCAGCCCAACTCGGGGGCTCAGGGAGAGTACGCGGGCTTGGTGGCCATCCGTCGTTATCAGGCCGCGCAGGGTGAAGGGCACCGTGACATCTGCCTGATTCCCAGCTCTGCCCACGGTACCAACCCCGCGTCCGCTGCCATGGCGCAAATGAAGGTCGTCGTCGTGGAATGCGACAAGAACGGCAACATCGATATTGACGATCTACGCACCAAAGCCGAGCAGCACAGCGAGAACCTTTCGGCCATCATGCTCACCTACCCGTCGACACATGGCGTGTTCGAGGAAGCGATTCGCGAAGCGTGCGACATCGTCCATGCGCATGGCGGGCAGGTGTACATCGATGGGGCCAATATGAACGCGCAAGTCGGCCTGGCGCGCCCGGGCGATTTCGGAGGCGACGTTTCACACCTGAATCTGCACAAGACGTTCTGTATTCCTCATGGGGGTGGCGGCCCGGGCATGGGCCCGATCGGTGTCAAGTCGCATCTGGCGCCCTTCGTCTCGAACCATGTGGTCACTCCCATCGATGGGGTTCGACCGGAATGCGGTGCCGTGTCCGCGGCTGCTTTCGGCAGTGCCTCCATCCTTCCCATCTCCTGGGCCTATATCAAGATGATGGGGGCACGCGGGCTGCGTGAAGCAACGGAACTGGCCATCCTGAATGCCAACTACATCGCCCAGCGGCTCGATGGCCATTACCCCGTGCTCTACAAGGGAATCAACGGCACTGTCGCCCATGAGTGCATCATCGATATCCGCCCGCTGAAAACCACGTCAGGTATCTCGGAAGAAGATATCGCCAAGCGTTTGATGGATTACGGCTTCCATGCCCCGACCATGTCTTTCCCGGTGCCGGGCACGCTGATGATCGAGCCCACCGAATCCGAGTCGCGTTATGAAATAGATCGCTTCTGCGATGCCATGATCGGCATCCGTGAAGAAATCGCACGCGTGGAGAGCGGAGAGTGGCCTGCTGAAGACAACCCCCTGGTCAATGCCCCGCATACCATGGCCGACTTGATGGATGACGCCTGGTCGCGCCCGTATACACGGGAAACGGGGGCTTTCCCTTCAGCCGCTGCAAAGGCGGCCAAATACTGGCCCTCGGTCAACCGGGTCGACAATGTGTTCGGGGATCGGCAGGTAATATGCTCATGCCCAAGCATCGATGACTATCGCGACTGAGCGCAGTGACGAGCTTAGAACTGAAAATCCCGGCCATAGCCGGGATTTTCATATTGAGTCGGTGTAACTAACGTGGCGTTTCGCCAAGCGTTTCCAGCCCGGGCTCTTCCGCGTACCCGTACAAGGCATGCCGCCGGTGTTGGCGGAAGTCCTCCAATAGCTGAACGTAACGCCGAGGTAGGTCTACCCCGCGGGGGGTGACTATATGCAGCGTCTCATGCACGGGATGAGGCAGGGCAATTTCCTTGACCTGACGTTGCCAAGGCGAGGTTTCCAGCACCAGGCGGGAGATGACAGTAAAGCCCAAGCCGCGAGCGACGGCATCCAGCACCATGGAAACTTCATTGGTGTAGCCCTGCAAGGGGAAATGGCTCATGGACCTGAACTCACCGACGAAATTGGCACGCAACAACTGACTGGCATTATTGATGCCGTCGGAGTAGTTCATGAATCCCAGGCCCAGCAGGTCGTTGAGCGTGGTCCCGGTGAAATCGGCGGGTACCACCAGGCATAACGGTTCCTGGTGCCACGGGTCGTGATTCAATTCAGGGTGGCGGCTGACGTCGTTGACGATACCCAGGTCATAACGGCCCGCCAGGACGTCCTGGACGATCTCGTGATTGAAGGCAAAACTGTAGCTGACGGTCAGGCCCGGATACATCTGCTGATAGCCGAGAATGAACGGATAGAACATCAACCCCACACTACCCGGTGAGGCGATTCGACAGTCCCCCGAATCAAGCGAATCATTATCCAGGGAGTGACGAAAATGTTCATGCTCGGCAAATAGCTTGACCGCATACTCATAGGCACGCCGACCGGTCTCGGTGAGCGCGAACTTGCGCCCTTGCCGATTGAGCAGCGGCTTTTCCAGATACTGTTCGAGCTTGCGTATATGCTGGCTGACCCCTGGTTGGGTCATGTCCAGCCGCCGTGCGGTGTGCGTGAAGCTACCGGTCTCGACCAGTGTGATGAAAGTGCGAAAATACTGGGCGTTGAACATGGAGCATCAATCCACTCGTTGACCAGGTGACTTGCACGTACGCAAGCTACCGAGTTTAACAGGATTCAATCATTTACACAGCGCTGCCTAGCCCCGTGGGGACGTGATAGCATGCCTGAAACAGTGCCTGACGAAGGAATGTCGCTTTGCCAAGGAAAGTCGCCGTGCCCGAAACCATCTCGACCATACTCTCCCCCGAGGGAAGCCTCGAAGTCCTGTCGCAGCATGAAGTCAATCGTCTTCGAGACACTTCGGCCAAGGGTCTGCATGATCTACTGCGTCGATGTGCCCTGGCCGTGCTGAACTGTGGTACGCCTACCGATGACGGACGCCAGGTCATGGAGACATACCGCGATTTCGACATCGAGGTACTTCAGCAGGACCGCGGCATACGCCTCAAACTGACCCATGCCCCCGCCGAGGCCTTCGTCGATGGCAAGATGATCCGGGGGATCCGCGAGCTGCTCTCGGCCGTGCTACGGGATATCGTCTACGTCTACAACGAGATCCAGACCCAGCACCGCTTCGACCTGAATACCGGCGAAGGTACCACCAACGCGATCTTCCATATCCTGCGCAAGGCCGGTGCACTCAAGCCGTCTCGCGATCCCAGCCTGGTCGTGTGCTGGGGCGGTCACTCGATCAATCGCGAAGAGTACGAATATACCAAGGACGTCGGCTATCACCTGGGCCTGCGAGACATGGATATCTGCACCGGCTGCGGTCCTGGCGCCATGAAAGGCCCCATGAAAGGCGCCAACGTCGCCCACGCCAAGCAGCGACGCTATGGCGGTCGTTATCTGGGGATTTCCGAACCCGGCATCATCGCTGCGGAATCACCCAACCCGATCGTCAACGAACTGGTGATCATGCCTGATATCGAGAAGCGCCTGGAGGCCTTCGTACGTGTCGGGCATGGCATCATCGTCTTTCCCGGCGGGGTCGGTACGGCTGAGGAAATCCTCTACTTATTGGGTATTCTCCTGCATCCCGACAATCGTGACATGCCCTTCCCCGTCATATTCACCGGCCCTGCGAGTTCAGCAGATTATTTCAAGCGCATCGATGAATTCCTGGCGTATACCCTGGGCGATGAAGCGCGTAATCGCTATCGCATCATTATCGACGACCCGGCTGGGGTGGCACGCGCCATGCTCGAGGGGATCGATGAAGTCGCCGAGTTCCGCCGTGCGCATCAAGACGCGTTCTACTACAACTGGCGACTGAACATCCAGCGAGACTTCCAGGAACCGTTCGAAGCCAACCATCAGGCCATGGCCGGCCTGGCTTTGCATCGCGACCAACCGGTACATACACTCGCAGCGAATTTGCGCCGTGCGTTCTCGGGGATCGTCGCGGGTAACGTCAAGGAAGCCGGGATCAAGGCGATCGAAGCCGAAGGCCCCTTCCGCTTGCATGCAGAAGCCGAATTGATGACCCGGCTCGACGACCTGCTCAATTCGTTCGTGGCCCAGGGCCGGATGAAATTGCCGGGGAGTGCCTATGTCCCCTGCTATACCCTGACCTGATCGACGTGTCGATATCGGTCTGAGCATGCAACATCGGCGGCCCATGGGCCGCCGATGTTTGTGCTACCTGCTAAGCCAATAACGGATAAAGCGACGACACACTGCTCACCTAACGTCTGGTACCGGCTTCCAACGCATGGCAATGACGTGAAGCAACAAGCCGGCCGCTGCACCATGAGACACAATACGTGGCCAAGCCTCGCCAGTTGTTGTAACGAGGTGCCACAATGCCATCACTCCTCCCCCAGCGAGCAAGGCAAGCAGTAACCGGCGCAGCAGCGGCTTGAGCCGTGAGACTTCACGCTCCGAAAGCATTCGCCAGTGCACGATACTGACAGCAGCCAGTACGACAATAGCCATCACGATCAGCGATAACCGTGTATCGTGCCCTTCCGCCAGATAACGAGGCACGGTCAACAACATGGTCGCTACCAGCCCCAGCATCACGCTGAGCCGTTCAGCGGTTGGCTGCATCCCCATCATGTATGGCTGAGATTCTCTTCGGCGATCCAGGCTTCCACCCAGGGCAATGCCGCATCGTCTGCCATGAAGGTTTCCATGGCATCGATCTCGAGGCGCTCCCCCAGCCGCTTGGCGCCATGGTCCTCCAACAGCGCATCCAGCTTGCGACCTGCGCCACAGAACGTCTCCCCATACGAGCTATCGCCCATGGCGATCATTCCATAGCGCAACTCGGCCAGTGATGGGCCTTTCTCACTGATGGCGCGGGTCAGGGGCACGATGTTACCCGGGTAGTCTCCACTTCCTGTCGTCGAACAGCAGAAGAGGGTCAGATCAGGCAAGGGAGAGGTCAAGTCGTCAAGCGTGGGCTGGTCGTAGATGTGCACGGCGTACCCAGCTTGCTCGAAGAGAGGCTTCACTTGTTCTGCGACGTCGAGCGCGCCACCGTACATGGTACCGACAAATATCTTGAGCGTTGGCATGATCAGTATTGGCTGGGGAATTTTCGTGATGTTAACACAGTCACCTGCGTGCTCACATTCGCTCAGCTGCCACCGACCGCGCTGCAGTCGACCACCATCCTCGCTATACTCCCCCTTTTTGTGTCTGGAGCGATCATGCGCGAAACTTTCGAAGCTTGGATCACCCCTGTCATGATCGGCGGCTTGATCTTGTTCATGTGTTTCATCATCTGGGATCTGGCACGTCGATCGAATGCGGGAAAGTTCGGCACGGCGATGCTATTCGTGGTGCTTGGTGCCGGCATGCTGGGGTACGTGTTCAAGGTCGTGGTGACCTACCTCATGGAGAAAGGCGTTTGAGGTCTCTGGCCCCTACAGCAGGCTAGTGATGCGTACTTTACTGCTAACTCAAGAGGCGCCCAAATGGGCGCCTCTTGAGGTTTGAAGGCTTGGCTTGAACCGCTGAACCAGGCAGGAGTCAGGGCTCGAGGGGCCCATCGAATTCCTCGACACGCCCCTTGAGCTTCTGGCCCGGACGAAACGTCACCACCCGACGGGCAGAAATGGGGATCTCTTCACCCGTCTTGGGGTTACGACCGGGCCGCTCACGCTTATCCCTCAGGTCGAAGTTACCGAACCCCGAGAGCTTGACCTGCTCGTTCTCGCGAAGACATCCGCGTATCTCCTCGAAGAACGTCTCCACCATCGACTTGGCCTCTCGCTTCGAAAGGCCCAGTTCAATATGAAGATGCTCGGCAAGCTCCGCCTTGGTCAACGCACCCATGCTCATGCCCTCGTTGATCGTCGCCTGTCTGGAAACCTGATTTAGCTTCGCAGCCGAGCGCCGAAGCGCTGTCCCGACTCGGTGACGATTGCATCGACTAACTGGTTGATTTCATCGTCATTAAGCGTGCGCGATGGATGCTGCCAGGTCAAGCCCAGTGCAAGACTCTTATCGCCCTCTTCAACGCCTTTTCCGCGATAGACGTCAAACAGGCGCAACTCGGTGAGCCATTCACCCGCATGAGAGCGAATACTATCGAGTAGATGCTGCACCGGAAGCGAATCGTCGACCAGCAATGCCAGGTCGCGACGCACCTCGGGATAGCGAGACAAGGCCGAGAACGCCGGTAGCTTACCCTGGACCAGGTAATCCAGCCGAACTTCGAACAGCACGGCGTCGACCTTGAGCCCCAACTCGGCACGCACCGCCGGATGCAGCGTGCCGATCCATCCGGCTTCCTCTCCGTCATGAAGCACACGCGCCGTCTGCCCAGGATGCAGCGCACTATGGCGACCGGGCTCGAACCGCCAGGCATCGGCGTTGCCACCAAGGGCAAATAGCGTTTCGAGATCGCCCTTTACGTCGTAGAAGTCGACCGACTCACGGCTTCCAGCCCAGCCCTCCGGCTCGCGAGGGCCACATGCCAGGCCACCCAGCATGCCCGTCTGAGTGAGCGAGTCGAGCTCTCCATTGAAGACCAACCCCGTCTCGAACAGGCGCACACGGCTCTGCTGTCGATTGAGATTATGCTCCAGTGCCTTGATCAATCCCGGGAAGAGGCTGGCGCGCATGACGGCCATATCGCTGGAGATAGGATTGGCAAGACGCGGTGACACGGCATCGGGCATTAGCAAGCGCTGGAGCTCAGGCGACACGAAGCTATAGCTGATCGCTTCCTGATATCCACGTGCAACCATCTGGCCACGCAGACGCGCCTGGGGCTGACGACGCTCGTCGTCCGCCCTGAGGGCCAGGCGAGCTGACGGCCGCCTGACAGGAAGGCGGTTGTATCCATGGATACGTGCCAGCTCCTCGATCAGGTCTTCCTCGATGGAAATATCAAAACGCCAGCTCGGCGCATCGACCGTCCAGCCCTCCGGGGCCGTCGTGACAGCCATCCCGAGCCGCTCGAGAATATCGACGACAAGGGACGATTCGAAAGGCATGCCTAGTGCCTGCTCCAGCCGGGCACTACGCAATGTGACCTGTCGCGGCGCCGGCATGTGGGCCTGGCTGGTCACGTCGAGGATGGGGCCCGCTTCCCCACCGGTAATCTCACGCAACAGGGCAGTGGCTCGTTCGACGGCGACTGCCGTCAGGGCTGGATCTACCCCCCGCTCGAATCGATGCGAGGCATCGGTATGCAAGCCGTAGGCGCGCGCCTGTCCCGCCACCGCCAAGGGTGTAAAAAAGGCGGATTCAAGGAAGATGTCGCGCGTGGTAGCTGTAACACCCGAGTGTTCGCCGCCCATGATGCCGGCAATCGCGAGTGGGCCTCGGCTGTCGGCGATAACCAGGGTCGAATCGCGTAGCGCGATGTCCTGGCCATCGAGCAAGGTCAAGCGCTCGCCAGCGCGCGCCAGTCGCACCTCGATGCCTTGCGACAGGTTGGCCAGATCGAACGCATGCATTGGCTGGCCCAGCTCGAGCATGACGTAATTGGTGACATCCACCACGGGGTCGATACTGCGAATACCGCTACGACGCAACCGCTCGACCATCCAGAGCGGGGTTTCCACCGTGACGTCGACCCCCTTGATGACACGGCCGACATAGCGCGGACAGCGCTCGGGATCACTGACGTTGATCTCGAATCGTGTCTCGTGAGTCACCGATTGGGGTTCGATCGCCGGCCCCTGGACGGCCAAACGATTGAGGACGCCAACTTCACGAGCGAGGCCCTTGAGGCTCAGGCAGTCACCACGATTGGGGGTCAGGTCCACTTCGATGGTCGTGTCTTCGAGCCCCATCCAGGCACGAAAGTCTTCCCCCACCGGCGCGGTAGCCGGCAATTCGAGAATACCGGCCGATGTGCCTTCCTCCAGCCCGAGCTCCGAGGCCGAGCAGATCATGCCGCGAGACTCCTGACCACGCAGCTTGGCGCGCTTGATCTTGAAATCGCCGGGCAGGACAGCGCCAACCCTCGCAAAGGGCACTTTCTGCCCTTCAGCGACGTTGGGGGCACCACAAACGACCTGAACGACCTCCCCACTACCGTCATCGACTTCGCAGACACTGAGCTTGTCGGCGTCGGGATGCTGTACCTTGCGGCGTACATGGCCCACCACCACGCCAGAGAAACTCTCTGCAACGGGCTCGACGGCATCGACCTCGAGCCCGGCCATGGTGACCTGGTCGGCCAGTTCCTGGGGCGTCAGTTGCGGCGAGACCCATTCGCGCAACCACTGCTCTGAAAATTTCATGTGTGTTCCTGTGTTCTGTGTGGGTCGATGCGATCAGGCAAACTGACGCAGGAAGCGCAGGTCATTCTCGAAGAACAAACGAAGATCGTTGACCCCGTAACGCAGCATGGCCAATCGTTCGGCACCCATGCCAAACGCGAACCCTTTGTATCGCTCGGTATCGATCCCCGAATGGCGGAACACCTCGGGATGCACCATGCCGCAGCCCATGACTTCGAGCCAACCGCTGTGCGAGCACACACGGCACCCTTCGCCTTGGCACATCACGCACTGGATATCGACCTCGGCGGATGGCTCGGTAAACGGGAAATAGGAAGGCCGAAAGCGTACCGACAATTCATCACGCTCGAAGAACGCCTTGAGGAAGTCCTCGATGGTCCCCTTGAGGTCTGCAAAACTGACATCCTCATCGACCAACAGACCCTCCACCTGATGGAACATCGGTGTATGGGTCAGATCCGAGTCACTGCGATAGACACGTCCCGGGCAGACGATGCGAATCGGCGGCTCCACCGACTTCATCGTGCGCACCTGTACCGGCGACGTGTGGGTACGCAACAGCCGCGTGGCATCGAAGTAGAAGGTGTCGGCCATGCCGCGTGCAGGATGCTGCGCAGGAATGTTGAGGGCTTCGAAATTGTGGTAGTCGTCCTCGATTTCAGGACCCACCGCCACATCGAAGCCGATGCGCGTGAATAACCCTTCGATACGCTCCAGAGTTCGCGTGACAGGATGCAAGCCGCCATTGGACTGGCCCCGGCCCGGCAAGGTGACGTCAAGTGTCTCAGCCGCGAGCCGAGCATCGAGTGCGGCTTTTTCCAGTACCTGCTTGCGGTTGTCGAGCTCCTGCCCCAGGGTTTGCTTGGCCTGGTTGATACGCTCACCCGCCGCCGGCCTCTCGTCCGCCGGCAACTTGCCCAAGCCTTTCAGCAATGCGGTGATTTCGCCTTTCTTACCGAGATAGCGAACCCGCACCTCATCTAGCGCTTGCCGATCCTCGGCAGATTCGATGGCGGAACGCGCCTCGTCGACCAACGTGGATAGATCGTCCATCCGTTCTGCTCCAACACGTTTCGATCGACGCCGGGCCGTCAAAACGGATCAAAAAAATAGGGGGAAGAGCGGCTGCTCTTCCCCCTGCGAGGTCATGAGCCCTTTGCCCGAATCAGGACGCAGGGTTCATTGGCCAATCACTTACTGAGCAGCCTTGGCCTTCTCGACGATGGCGGTAAAGGCCGCTTTTTCATGCACTGCCAGATCAGCGAGGACCTTACGGTCGATCTCGATACCCGCCTGCTTCAGGCCAGCGATGAAACGGCTGTAAGACAGGCCGTTCTGACGGGCTGCAGCATTGATACGGGCAATCCACAGCGCGCGGAACTGACGCTTGCGCTGGCGACGGTCACGGTACGCATACTGACCCGCCTTGATGACCGCCTGCTTGGCTACGCGGAAAACGCGCGAGCGAGCACCGTAGTAACCTTTGGCTTGCTTGAGGATCTTCTTGTGACGGCGACGCGCCACCACACCACGCTTGACACGAGTCATAACTTTCTCCTGACGTTAAATAAAGGCTACCAAGCTTACAGGTTGGGCAGCATACGCTGGATCAGCGCCTTGTCGGCGTCGTGAATCAGCTTGGTGCCGCGCAGCTGGCGCTTACGCTTGGTGGTCTTCTTGGTCAGGATGTGGCTACGAAACGACTGCTTGTGCTTGAAGCCGTTGGCCGTCTTCTTGAAGCGCTTGGCAGCGCCACTGTTACTCTTGATTTTCGGCATGAGATCAACTCCGCTCATTATCTTCAGAAAACCCAAGGCCGGTAGCCGCCGACTGTACTGGTCGCCGGCTACCCGTTCACTTGCCTTCGGATCACTTCTTCTTGGGGGCAACGATCATGATCATCTGACGTCCTTCCATCTTGGGGAAGGACTCGACGGTCGCGATTTCCTCGAGATCCTTGGCAATCCGCTCCATCAACCGACGGCCGATATCCTGGTGTGCCATTTCACGTCCACGAAACCGCAACGTGACCTTGCCCTTGTCGCCACCTTCGAGGAAGCGTATCAGGTTCTTAAGCTTGACCTGATAGTCCCCCTCGTCGGTACCCGGCCGGAATTTGACTTCCTTGACCTGGATCTGCTTGGTTTTCTTCTTCTGAGCAGCCTTCTGCTTCTTCTGCTCGAAGACGAACTTGCCGTAATCCATGATCTTGCAAACGATCGGATCGGCATTGGAGATCTGCACGAGATCCATACCAGCCGCTTCGGCCTGTTCCAGCGCTTCGCGCGTGGAGACGATGCCGAGCTGTTCCCCTTCGGCACCGATGAGGCGGACTTCGTCTTCGCTGATACGGTCATTCATTGGGGGACGCTTGTCTTGGGGGCGCCCACGCTGATTATTTCGCTTGATCGTTACATCTCCGTGTTGGTTGACGTTGTCGTTGTCGTTATACCCGCTCGGCGTCCAACCGGGCGATAAGGTCGTCGACCTTCATGGTCCCGAGATCCTCACCGCTGCGAGTACGCACGGCAACAGAGCCAGATTCGACTTCCTTATCTCCAACTACCAAGAGATAGGGAACTTTCTGCAACGTATGTTCCCGGATTTTAAAGCCGATCTTCTCATTCCTCAAGTCCGCCTTGACGCGCAGACCGATTTTCTGCAAACGCTGCTCGAGCTGAAGCGCATATTCACGCTGCGCATCGGTGATATTGAGCACTACCGACTGCAGCGGAGCGAGCCACAGCGGCATGGCGCCAGCGTAGTGTTCGATCAGGATACCAATGAAACGTTCCATCGAACCAACGATCGCCCGATGCAGCATGACAGGCGCCTTGCGATCGCCCTCCTCGGTCACGTATTGCGCGCCCAAGCGGCTCGGCATCATGAAATCGACCTGCATGGTGCCGACCTGCCATTCACGGCCCAGGCAATCCTTCATATGGTATTCGATCTTGGGACCATAGAAAGCGCCCTCACCGGGCAGTTCCTGCCATTCTACATTGCAGGCGGAGAGCGCACCACGCAAGGCCGCCTCGGCCCGATCCCATACATCATCACTCCCCAGCCGCTTCTCTGGGCGCAACGCGATCTTCACGGCAATGTCATCGAAACCGAAGTCGCTGTAGACCTTGAGCGCCTGACGATGGAACGCGGTGACTTCCGGCTCGATCTGTGCCTCGGTGCAGAAGACGTGACCGTCATCCTGGGTGAAGGCCCTGACCCGCATGATGCCATGCAGGGCGCCTGACGGCTCGTTACGATGACAGCCACCGAACTCACCGTAACGCACCGGTAGCTCACGGTAGCTGCGCAGGCCTGAGTTGAAGACCTGGACATGCCCCGGGCAGTTCATGGGCTTGAGCGCATACTCGCGCTTTTCGGACTCGGTGAAGAACATGTTCTCCGCGTAATTGTCCCAATGCCCCGACTTCTTCCATAGCGAAACGTCCATGACCTGAGGGCAACGGATCTCCTGGTAACCGCCCTCCTTGTAGACGTTACGCATGTATTGCTCGACCGTCTGCCAAAGGGTCCACCCACGCGGATGCCAGAACACCATCCCAGGCGCTTCTTCCTGCATATGGAAGAAGTCGAGCTTGCGGGCCAGCTTTCGGTGGTCGCGCTTCTCGGCCTCTTCGAGGCGCTGAAGATAGGCCTTGAGCTGCTTCTTGTCGGCCCAGGCGGTGCCGTAGATCCGGGTCAGCATGGGATTCTCGGCATTGCCTCGCCAATAGGCCCCGGCCAACTTGGTTAACTTGAAGGCTTTCAGGTGCTGTGTGTTGGGCACATGCGGCCCACGACACATATCGGTGTACTCTTCGTGGTGATACAGGCGAATGGTTTCGCCGGCCGGTATCTCCTTGACGATCTCCTGCTTGTAGGGCTCATCGCGGTTTTCGAAGGCAGCCAGGGCCTGGTCGCGACCGACGTATTCGCGCACGACATCGTACCCTTTGTCGATCAACGCTTTCATGCGTTGCTCGATCGCCTCGAGATCGTCCGGCGTCACCGAGCGACCGAAATCGATATCATAATAGAAGCCGTCGTCGATGACGGGGCCGATCGCCATCTTGGCGTCCGGATAGAGCTGCTTGACCGCATGCCCAATGAGATGGGCACAGGAATGGCGAATGATCTCGACGCCTTCCGGGTCGCGGGCGGTCAGTATGGAAACCTCGGCATCATGATCGATGATGTCCGCAGCATCGACCAGTTTACCGTCGATCTTGCCGGCAACGCAGGCCTTGGCCAGACCGGGGCCAATGGACTCGGCCAGTTGCATGACGCTCAACGGGGCGTCGAATTCTCTCTGGCTGCCGTCCGGCAGTGTCACGATAGGCATTGCAGATTCCTTTAGCGCAGTGGTGAGCCATACCAGGGCTCACATGTCGCAGGCAGTGGTGAAAGGTCGTACCCATGAAGGAACGGTACGACGGCGGTCATGCCGCAAGGGGCGAACATTAGCAGCACGAACTTTTGCCGTCCACCCGTGCCCCCAAAACGAAACCAGGGAGCCCGAAGGCTCCCTGATAGTCGCGGCAAGCCGCGTCTAGCTGAGTTCGATCAAATGCGAACGATCAGTCCCACTCGTCGAGCTCGACGCGACGGTTCTCGGCGCGACCTGCATCGGTCTCGTTGGAGGCAACCGGACGCTCTTCGCCGAAACCACGGGCGCGCATGCGATCACGCTCGACACCCTGGGATGCCAGGTAATCGACGACCGATTCTGCACGACGCTGAGACAGGCGCTGGTTGTAATCGGCAGGACCCACGGCGTCGGTGTGACCTTCGATGCTCACACGAACGTCCGGGTTGGCTACCAGGCGTTCCGCCACACCGTCGAGAACCTGCTGAGCCTGCTGGGTCAGCTGTGCGGAGTCGAATTCGAAATTGACGTCGCGCAGGACCACGCTATCCGGGCAGCCCAGAGCGTTGACTTCGGTGCCGGCCGGTGTACCGGGGCACTGGTCACGGAAATCGGGAACGCCGTCACCGTCGGAATCCAGCGGGCAACCTTCGGCGTTGACTTCAACACCTGCCGGCGTGCCTGGGCACTGATCGCGATAATCGGGTACGCCGTCACCGTCGGAATCCAGCGGGCAACCCTGGGCATCGGTAGCGACGCCAGCCGGGACGTCCCCATAAGTCGGGCACTGAGGCTCGACCGGTGCCGGTGAACGGTCGGCACACAACAGTGCACCAATCGCCGCGCCGGCGGTCCCGCCGGTGGCAACACCTCTGTCCTCGTCGGACTGGCTGCTGGTCGCGTAGCCGATGCTACCGCCAATCAGGCCACCAGCCAGACCACATACGGCAGGATGCTGGTACCAGGCATTTCCACCGCTCGTGGCAGAAGTGCTCGATTGACCAGCCGGTTGCCCCCCCTGACCCCCTTGAGTGGCACAGCCAGACAGGCCTACCACCAGTGCGGAACCAAGCATCAAGCCAGTTGTTGATTTCTTCATGTAAGACTCCTTCTTAACACAGCGCTTGTCGCAATTCTTCGTGACTCGGCAGGTCCATTGACCCAGGCAGGCGAGAAGAAATGGCCCAACCTCCTTCGCAAAGAAAGCACAGGATCAGCCTTTCAGCTAGTGCTTTTCTCGCGTAACACATGATGCCACATAAATAAGATCAACATCATAGGTACCGGACCAGAATGGGGGAATTGTTAAAGTGTTGCAAATGGCGCGAACCGCACAGGATTTGTATAACGAAGAGAGGGCATGGCGCCGGTAAACGATCAAGGTCGCCTCACCCCTGTGCATCCAGACTCTGCGGCCACTCCTTGCGGAACACCAGAACTGCCCTGGCCGCCGCCAGCAACGCCTCACGATGATCGTTCTCGATCGCGACACGCTGGCGATCTTCCAGCATGCGTTCACGTGGCTTCAGTGCCTTGCGGGCGGAATGCGTATGTAAATGGGCAGTTCGCTCATGGATGATAACGAAGACATTGAAGCTATCGCGCTCCAGCAGGGCGGGATCGATAATTTCGAGCAAGACCTTGCAACGCAGAGCCCCTTCGGTCAGGTCGACCTGCTCGTGGACCATGGCGCTGGCTATTGCATCGAGACTTTCCAGACAGTTGTCATTGGCACGCTGGGCTTCATCACGCCGGAACGCTTGCCTGCGCCGCACCTCTCGCCAAAGCGACCATGCATAGACCATCAGGGCAGCCACGACGGCCAGCGCGATGCACAACAACACCAGGGCAAGAGTGTCACTCATGGGGGCAGCCTTTCATTGGGAATGCAGGATGGGTAAACCGCGTCGCTGAACCATACTGAGTCGCCCTCGGTTCAGCAAGGCACCCCCACCATCTAGACAATCCAGGCAAAGGCGTAGTGATCCAGCAGCAGAACGGCGAATATCCCCAGGATATATCGAATCGAGAACCAGAACGCCCCGATGGGCGCCTTGGGATCCTGGCCACGCCAGACTTTCCAATTCCAGACCATGAAACGCATGTTCAAAGCCATGGCACCCACGAGGTAGACCAGCCCACTCATCCCGATTACGAATGGAAGCATGGTGATTGCCACCGTCAACCAGCCATACAACCACACCTGCAGCCGGGTGAAGGCATCGCCATGGGTCACAGGCAGCATGGGCACCCCGGCCTGGGCGTACTCGTCACGCTTGTGAATGGCCAGTGCCCAGAAGTGCGGAGGCGTCCATGCAAACACGATCAATACCAGCAACAGCGGCTCGGGGCCCAGTTGGCCGGTCACCGCAGTCCAGCCAAGCAAGGGCGGTGCAGCCCCTGCCAACCCGCCGATCACGATGTTCTGTGGCGTAGCCCGCTTCAGAAAAGCCGTATAGATCAGGGCATACCCAATCAACGAGGCGAGTGTCAGCCAGGCCGTCAGGGCGTTGACCTGCCAAAGTAAAAGCCCAACCCCCGCCAAGGAGAGCAGTGTTGCCCAGGCCAGGGCAAGCGATGTTGGCAGGCGCTGTGTCGCAAGCGGTCGACGAGAAGTACGCAACATCAATTTATCGAGACGTCTATCGAGCACGTGATTGAAGGCCGCTGCACCGCTGGCCGTCAGTCCAATCCCGGCAAGGCCGAAGATCACTGAATCCAGAGGCGGCAACGCAGGTGTCGCCAGGGCCATACCCACCAAGGCACATACCAGCATCACCACGACCACACGTAGCTTGCACAAGGCCAGAAGGTCCCGCCAGGCAGGTGTTACAAGGCCCTCGATTGACCCGATCGTTGCATTACGCATGGGCGATACCTCCACTATCGATGGGCTTGCTGGAGCTGAAACGGCTCAATATCGAGCCATGACGCCACTGCCAGAGACAAAATGCCATGGCGATCGTTACCATGACGGCACCTGCGGTATGCAGCAGCGCCAGGCCAAGCGGGAGCCATAACAGGACATTGGCGATGCCTAGCGCGACCTGACTGACATAACTCGCCAATAACGCGAGCAGAGGCAACCGCATGTGCGACTCACGTGCATATCGCCAATAAAGCAATACGATCAGCAAGCCAAGCACGATTGCCCCGAGCCGATGCGCGAAGTGGATCGTTGCGCGAGCTTCGGCGTGCAACTGGCCAAACAAGTAATTGGGGCCAACCGTCTGAGTGAGGTGAAATCCTTCGCTCCAATCGGTATCGGGCCACCATTGCCCGTTACAAGTAGGAAAACCCTGACAAGCAATGCCTGCATAGTTGCTGGTCGTCCACCCTCCAAGCGCCAACTGCAAGACGAGCAGGACAATGGCAGCGCCCCATAAGGGAGTGAGGCGCCGAGGGGCGCGGAGCCAACCGAAATGTGAACGGCCGGTGAGGTATTGTCGAAGCCGTAAATGCAGCCATAGAAACAGCAGCATGACCGTAAGCCCGCCCAGAAGATGGAGGGTGACTACTTGAGGCCATAGCTTCAAGGTAACGGTATAAGCACCAAAAGCGCCCTGCAGCAGGATCATGCCAAGCAGTGCCAGGGAGACGCCCCATGGGTAGCCCTTTTCACGCCTGAGCGGTGCCCCCAGCCAAACAAGCCCTAGCACGAGCAAGCCCAGCGCCGTTGCAATGTAGCGGTGGCTCATCTCGACCCAGGCCTTGGCGGATTCAAGAGGCGCGTCCGGGGTATGTAATTCGGCGGTCCCCGCATCGGGAACGACAAACTGGCCGTAACACCCAGGCCAATCGGGACACCCCAGGCCCGCATCGGACAATCGCGTCCAGGCACCGACAAGAATTACCACCACGGTGAAACACACGCCGACCAGACTCAGCCGCACCAGCAGGGGAAGCCGTCCCTCTCTCATAGTCATGCTGCCGCCTCCTCGCTTGCGCTGCGCATGCCACGTCACTATTCCTTGTTCATGAAGCAGATAGCCTCGCTGATGGCCGAGCGCATCAAGGGCTATCGGGATTCCTTCGCAATACATGGTTGATATCGTCAAGTACATCGGCCGGATCGGTCGTGGAGGCATAGGCCAACAATACCCTGCCCTGAGGATCCAGAAGCCAGACGTGCCCTGGCTGCTGCCATGCCGGAACACTATCGGCCCGCCAATCCACCACATGTTCACCCGGCAGGGACGCCACGTCACCGCCGACCCTGAGGCGAGTCACTCGGGGCGCTTCACGTCCCAGGGCGCGGTGGACCCGCCACCACCGATCGGCAATCGCCTCGCATCCTTCAGTGCAATCGAAGGCCAGAACCCAATCATCGCCTTCCAAACCTTGCGGCACTTCAGCCAATGGCCAATCACGGAGTTGGGGTATGCCTGGCTCGAGCGTGCCATGTGCCGTGCGTGAGTCCGGTATGCCGATCCGCCATTCGACCATGCCCCAGGCAACGGCCATAGGCGCGGCAAAGACACTGAACAAGGCAACTAATTTGAGGTATTGCCGGTTAGTCTTGCTCATCGATACTCCTCCCTGCCGGAACCTGTCCCGGTTGTGTCCTTAGCTCGCGACCCAAGTGACGGTGCCCGATCACCATCATCGCAAACGCTGCAGCCGCCAGTCCCCACCATTGAAAGGCATAACCGACATGGCGCTGGGGCGGCATGACGTTGGGCTCCCACCACGCTTGCAGGGCCCCCTCGCCCTGCTCCAGATGCACCCAACCCTGGTAAGCAAAGCCTCCAAGCTCCGGCCACGCTTCTGTATCGATGCGCTGCAGTCGCTGCCCTTCGCGCACTGCACCGAAGATGGGTGGTCTATCGCCATCGTTCTGCCAACGGCCTTCCAGATTGACTTGGCCGCTGGGCGTTTCAACCGTGGGCGTATCGCGTGTCGCGCCCGTCGGGAGGAACCCTCGCTGAATCAGCCACAGCCGGCCATTGTCATCCTGCAGCGGCGTGAGCGCCGCAACGCCTAACTGACCACCTACAGTGCGGTTATCCAGGAATAGCGTATGCTCGGCGAGGTATTCACCCTGCAAGATGATATGGGCCCCCTCGGGCGGCGGGGCTGAAGGCGACTCAAGCACAGGGGCGTTGTCGAGCCGCTCCAGGTAGGCCCGTTTCATGTCGGCACGCTCCCATTGCCATAGGCCCAAGGCCACCCCAACGATAACGAGGCAACTCCAGAATCCCCACCACAACCCAACTCGCTTGACATGACGCCCTGCCTTGCTTGAACTGTTCACATCATCCTCATGGAGTTCGTCATGCTTAAAGCGTTGATCGCCGTCGTCTTCCTGGCCATGGTGACCAGTCTGGCGGCGGGTGCAGGTTTTCTGCTACGCGACCAAAGTCGCTCGCGTCGCGTCCTCACCTCGCTCAAGGCGCGTGTCGCCCTGGCTACCCTGCTGCTGGCCCTGTTGTTGTATGGATTCTATATCGGCGACCTGGGTGCCTGAGGCTGGATACGTGAGAGGCCATTCCAGCCCAGGCGCAGATCACTGCATCAGAAAACGTAAACGAACAGGAACAGCCCGATCCAAACCACATCCACGAAGTGCCAATACCACGCACCCGCCTCGAAGGCGAAATGATCGTCGGGCGTGAAGTGACCTTTCAACAGGCGCGCCAGCAACACGGCCAGGGTGATGGCACCGATCGTCACGTGCAGGCCGTGGAAGCCGGTGAGCAGGAAGAAAGTGGAACCGTAGATCCCCGCTTCCAACGTTATTCCGTAATGTGTATACGCTTCGTAGTATTCGATGCCCTGCACGATCAGGAAGCAGACGCCAAGCGCCAGCGTACCGATCAACCAGTTGCGCGCTGTGGCGCGATGCCCTTCTTTCAATGCTTCGTGGGAAATGGTCAGCGTGATGCTGGAGCTAATCAGGAAGATGGTGTTGACCAGGGGCAGCTGCCACGGGCTCACGACCTCGAGCGGGCCGACCACGTTCTCCCCTGGCGGGTTCAACAAGGGCCAGCTGGCCGTGAAATCCGGCCATAGCAATGAGGCGACCCCCTTGGCGCCCTCTCCGTCCAGCCACGGTAGGCTGAAGGTCCGGACGTAGAACAAGGCCCCGAAGAAGGCGGCAAAGAACATGATTTCCGAAAAGATGAACCATCCCATTCCCCAACGAAACGAACGGTCCATCTGAGCATCGTAAAGCCCTTGGCGCGACTCCTTGACCACGTCACGAAACCAGAACCACATCACGGCCAGAACGGCCACGAGCCCGATCGTCATGAAAAGTGCGCCCTGGCCATGGACCAGTACCGCCCCGAGGCTGACCATCATCAGCCCGACGGCCGCCGAGCCGAGTGCCGGCCACTTGCTGGATGCGGGTACGTAGTAGCTGCCACCACTCATGCTTCACCTCCTGAAACAGGCGTTCGCGCAGCCTGTCGTTGTGATTGTTCATCAGCAACGGGATACAACGTATAGACCAGCGTCACCGTATGCACATTGGCTGGCAGGTCCCGTGTCAACTGAAACACCAGGGGCATCGTGACCCGCTCCCCCGCCTCCAGGCGCTGTTCTTCGAAGCAGAAACACTGCACCTTGCGAAGGTACGGGCTGGCCTCGGATGGGGATACGCTCGGTATCGCACGTCCGGTGATGGTCTTTCCGCCCAGGTTGCTGAATGTGAAGTCTACCTCCGTTGCCTGCCCTGGATGGACTTGCACCTGCCGGTTCTCGACATCCAGTCGCCAGGGTAGGCCGCTCCCCGAGCGGGTCACGAATTGCACGTTGATATATCGCGATGCGTCGACCTCTTCGCTGAGTATCGCCTTCGCTGTGTTGTCCACCTTGCCGTTGAGCCCCGTCACCTGACAAAAGACGTCATACAAGGGCACCAGCGCAAAGGCGAAGGCAAACATACCAATCAGGGCAAGGACCGTGCGTGATACTGTCGTCTGAACTGGCGTCATCTGATGCCTCCCTGGCCGGCCGCTGCCCCTGTCTTGACAAGGCCAGCGGCGACGCATTCAGTGGCTGGTCGGCTTGAATTCCGGTGGTGTCTCGAAGGTATGCAACGGTGCCGGGCTCGGTACCGTCCATTCGAGATCCCCTGCCCCTTCCCAGGCTTGCGCGGGCGCCTTCACACCGCCGCGCACGCATTTGATGATCACCCAGACGAAGATCAACTGAGAGGCACCGAACATGAACGCCCCGAGGCTCGAAACCATGTTGAAGTCAGCGAACTGCAGCGAGTAGTCGGGAATCCGGCGGGGCATGCCCGCCAAGCCGGAAAAGTGCATCGGGAAGAACGTCAGGTTGACACCAATGACCGAGGTCCAGAAATGCCATTGTCCCAGACGCTCGTCGGCGTAGTGCCCCGTCCACTTCGGCAGCCAGTAGTAGACTGCGGCCATGATGGAGAAGACAGCCCCCGGCACGAGAACGTAATGGAAGTGCGCGACGACGAAGTAGGTATCGTGATACTGGAAGTCCGCAGGCGAAATGGCCAACATCAATCCAGAAAAGCCACCAATGGTGAACAGCACCACGAAAGCCAGCGCAAACAGCATCGGGGTTTCGAAAGTGATCGATCCACGGAATAGCGTGGCGATCCAGTTGAATACCTTCACCCCGGTGGGGATCGCTATCAACATGGTGGTGTACATGAAGAACAATTCGGCCACCAACGGCATCCCGACCACGAACATGTGGTGCGCCCAGACCAGGAACGAGAGTATGGCGATGGATGCCGTGGCATAAACCATCGAGGCGTACCCAAACAGTGGCTTACGTGCGAAGGTCGGGATAATGGCCGACACGATCCCGAACGCAGGCAGGATCATGATGTAGACCTCGGGATGGCCAAAGAACCAGAACAGATGCTGAAACAGTACAGGATCACCGCCACCGGCTGCTGTGAAGAAGCTGGTGCCGAAATTGATATCCATTAGCATCATGGTGATGACCCCGGCGAGTACCGGCATGACCGCAATCAAGAGGAATGCCGTGATCAGCCAGGTCCATACGAACAGCGGCATGTCCATCATGCGCATGCCTGGTGCGCGCATGTTGAGGATGGTCGCGATGATGTTGATGGCACCCAGGATGGAACTGATCCCGGCAATGTGCAGCGACAGGATGAAGAAGGTCGTGGACGGCGGCCCATAGGTCGTCGACAGCGGAGCATAGAAGGTCCAGCCGAAATTGGGGCCGCCGCCGGGCATCAGCAGGGTCGACAACAACAGCGTGAACGCCACTGGCAGCAGCCAAAAGCTGAAGTTGTTGAGTCGGGGCAACGCCATGTCCGGCGCGCCTACCTGAAGGGGGACCATCCAGTTGGCCAGGCCAACGAAGGCAGGCATCACGGCCCCAAAGACCATGATCAGCCCATGCATGGTGGTCATCTGATTGAAGAATTCGGGCTGCACCAGCTGCAAGCCCGGCTGGAATAGCTCCGCCCGGACCACCAGCGCGAAAATGCCGCCGATGAAGAACATCGTCAACGAGAAGATCAGGTACATACTCCCGATCTCCTTGTGATTGGTCGTCAACAGCCAGCGCAGGGCACCGCGTGGCGGCTGGTCGTGATGATCATGAGTCTCTTCGGCGACACCGCCTGCTGCGGTCGCCGTGCTGTGCTGCGGTGTCGGCTTGGGTAGCTGATTCAAGGCCATCGGAAATCTCCTGTAAGGTGATGATTCAAGAGGAAAACCCCGGGTCGGCGCTACTCGAGCCGACTCTGGATTTCCGACGGTTGAACCGCATCCCCGGTTTCGTTCCCCCAGGCATTGCGCTCGTAGGTGATTACGGAGGCAAGCTCGACGGGGTTCATGTTGTTACGGTAAGCCGCCATGGGCGTACCCGGAACACCATTCAGAACCACGTCTATATGAAACTCGACATCCGAGAGAAGTTGTTCGTTACCGGCAAGCGCCGGGAAGGCGGGCTCCGACCCCGAGCCATCCACCTGGTGGCAGGACGCACACACTGAGTTGTAGACTTGTTCGCCTCGCTCCATCAGCTCATCGAGCGCCCATTCGCGATCGACACCCAGTGCCTCCTGGGCAGCAGCTTCCTTCCGATCGGCCAGCCAGGTATCGAATTCATCGCTTTCCATGGCATGCACCACAATGGGCATGAAAGCATGATCCTTGCCACACAACTCCGCGCATTGGCCACGGTAGATGCCCGGCTCGTTGATACGGACCCAATTCTCGTTGACGAAGCCTGGAATGGTGTCCTGCTTCACGGCGAGTTCGGGAACCCACCAGGAGTGGATCACGTCATCGGCTGTCATCAGGAAGCGCACCTTCCGCCCGACCGGTAACACCAGGGGTTCATCCACCTCGAGGAGGTAGTGCTCCTGACGTTCCTCCTCCCCCGTGATCTGCGCCCGGGGCGTGCTGAGGCTTGAGGTGAACCCAACGTCCTCACCGAGGTATTCATAGCGCCAACGCCATTGCTGCCCGGTGATCATGACATCAAGATCGGCTTCGGACGTGTCGTACATCTGACGCAAGGTCGCTGTGGCAGGCAGGGCCATGCCCACGAGAATGAGCAAGGGGACGGTCGTCCAGAGGATCTCGACGGTAGTGTTTTCGTGAAAGTTGGCCGAGTCGGTGTGTCTTGAACGCCGGAAGCGCAGCAAGGAGTAAAACATCACGCCAAAGACCACGACACCAATCACTACACATATCCAGAAGATGGTCATGTGCAGCGAGTGGATATCGCGACTGACATCCGTGACGCCAACAGGCATGTTCCACCCGTTGGCCAGGGCTGGCGTTACCCCACACAACGATCCCGCACCCGTCATCAACGCGAGCTTGCGACGCATCGGCCCCTCCTTATAGTTGTCTTCGCCTACCGGCCGTCAGGTGGCATATTAGACGTGTCTTATCGCTTATAGAAGAAGATTGCAAGCCCCCTGACAAGGGATAATTCCAGACTGGCAATCTGTATATCAACGTTAAATCAGCGAGAGGCCAAGATAGCTACCAAGGCAATCAGCCCCACCATGACGGCAGCCAGGACCAAGCCGACCGCAATGAAGGCCCCTGGATTGCCATGCTGAAAATCCTCGCTGCGCTGACGTTCGTTCTGAACGCCGAAGAATGCCGCCAGCACCGATTTGACCACCTTCCACATCCCTGCCCCCTAATGGCGCGCCAAGACTTGGCGATGTGACTCATACATGAATCCTGACACACGTCATGGAAGCCGTGCTCATAAACTTTCGGCTACCCTCGCTGAGCCCTGCCATTGGATTCTGCTCCAAGGGTGCTGCCGCTACTGTCTGGCTTGGCCTCGACGAAGGTACGGTAGTCCTGTGTCACACAGTCGGCGTAGCTCACGGCAAACATCGAGATCATCTCGACAAAATGGTCCAGACGCCCGTCCAGCCGTGTGCAGACGCTACGTGCAAAGCGAGCCGGGTCGTCCTGGTGAAGCGCGCGGGCGCCGCGCAGGTGTTCGCGAGCCAGGATCCGGCCCCAGTTCCTGACCAGTTTGCGGTAGGGCTTGGCGCCATCGATTTTATGGGTGGGAAAGTCTTCCTTGAACGGTGACCGCTCGCGTACTGAAAATACCTTGTCGCCTAGATGCAGCCAGCCCAAGTAGATATCGGGATGCTCGGCAATGGCGCAGAATGCCGCTGCATGCCGGACGCCCTCGTGAGGAAAGGCATTTCGCCAGGCCTGTTTCTCGTCACGTGTCATTTGCCTCCACCCCTCGGGCGGCGCCTGTTCCTTGACATCGAGGATCACATCGTCGTGCTCATGATCGCGCCCACCTTCGATCAATACATAGAAACGCTCTCTTCCCAGCGACCCCGTCCCTGCATTGATTCGCCGCGCCATGTCCTTGACCCGAAAGTGGCCACGTTCTGCCTCGGAGCGCCCACTTTGCAGCGTCTGGCGGTACTCCTCCTCGATGGCTTTACGCAGTTGACTGGCAATATGCGCCGGCAAACCGACAAGCTTATCCGGCCTCTCCGCGAAACGACGCCCCTCGGCACCTTGCTGCGTCCATTTGTCGAGCATGCGTTCTCGACTGTGCTTATCCGCCACCTCCTGCATGAAAGGCTTCAAAAAGCCTTTAGCGGTATCCAAGGTCACTGCCGCGGGCGTTTCGCCGCGCGTATGGCCCACTAATTCATCATGATAGCTTTCAAGTAACGCGCGTAGCGCCCGACGGGTGCCCTTTCGAGACAACTCAACGTTCTCGCGTACATCCAGCACCAGGCTGGTGGCCAGTCGCCACAGGTCATACTGATAGTCGCCGATGAGGGCGTCATCGAAGTCGTCCATGCCGTAGCGAACGTCATCGTCGTGGTGTCCGTAGGCACCGAAGTTATAGGCATGTGCATCGCCCTGCAGCCAGGTTTGCGTCTCGGGCAGCCCACCGAACAAGGCGAAACGCCAGTCGTGCCAGACATCGCTCCAGTAAAGATGATTGGTGCCACGAAAAAAGCGATACGGTGAGGTCGCCAGCTTGTCGAACTTGGCCGTGCGGTCGGCTTCCGACAGGTCGGCATTGGCGGCAGCGATGGCATCGAGCACTTGCCGGGGGCGGTTGTGACGGGTCAACGGCTGCGACATACGGCAGTCTCCTTGGAAGCGTCGCATCACTATACGCAGCGAATCCCTGCAGTGACACGACAGCTCCATGACACCAGCAAGGGAATGCCTACCCAGTGGAAGCGGCGCCTACCCATCATGGCCGGATCGCTTACGAAGCGTCTTCCGCTCTCATGAGAGCAAGTACGGTACCCCTCGATTAGAGCCCGAGCAGATGCGTAATGAGGGGCAGCAAGAAGGCCGTCAGCAAGCCCGTCAAACCCATCGATAACCCCGCAAAGGCCCCCGCTGCCGCCCCGAGGGAGGAAAAACTGTACGCCGTGCCGAATCCATGTGCCGCCAACCCCATGGTAAACCCCTTCACGGTAGGGTCCTGAACCTTCAGGATTCGAAAGATAAAAGGACCGAGCGCACAGCCGACCGAGCCCGTCAGGAGCACCAAACCAGCCGCCAGTGCGGGAATGCCGCCCAGTTGCTCAGCAATCCCCATGGCAATCGGTGACGTCACCGACCGGGGCGCGACGCTCATGAGAACTTCGTGCTCGACACCCAACACCCACCCCAGGGCCAGGGTCGTTCCGACCGCTGTAAAGATCCCCGTCAAACAGGCAGCAAGTATCGGCAAGATCATGCGGGCCACGCGTTGGCGGTGGTCGTAAAGGGGAATAGCCAGTGCGACGGTTGCCGGTCCCAGCAGGAAATGTATGAACTGAGCCCCTTCGAAGTAAGTGGCGTAATCAATCCCCGTCATCAATAGGAAGGCAATCAATAAGGCAATTGACAGGATGACCGGGTGCAGCAGTGGCGTGCCGCCGAGCCCACGGTTGATCCGCACCGCGACGAGGAAGGCGATCAGTGTCGCCAGCAGCGAGAGCAAGGGATTGCCAGACAGGTAGACCCATAGCTGATCGAGCCTGACGACGTTCATGGGCGCTCCCGTGTGTCTACGTTACCCCGGTTCATCCATGCCATGACCTTGGCGGTTACCCCCAAGGTCATACCGGTCGAGACGAACAGAATCACGACCAGGCTCCAAAGATCACCACGAATCAGCCCCACATGGACCATGATGCCTACGCCGGCAGGAACGAACAGCAGCGTCAAATAACGCAACAGGCCCTCCCCCGATTGGCGCAAACTGTCAGGGACTCGCCCATTGACGAGCAACCCTAGCAAGAGGATGACCATGCCTATTACCGGTCCCGGCACCGGTAGTGCGAGGCCCCGCGCCAATAACTCGCCCACGAACTGGCATCCCAACAGGACGCTCATTCCAAATATCAGTGGCATCGCCCGCCTCCGCCTAGAATCCGGCGACATTCTACGCCTTTTGTCTACCCTTGGCGTTATTTGAAGCGCGAGCCAACGCCTGACAAGCGATTGAATGAAAAGCGCAATCCCCCCTTTTCATTTCTCT
This sequence comes from Litchfieldella xinjiangensis, assembly GCF_000759345.1. Lineage (GTDB taxonomy): Bacteria > Pseudomonadota > Gammaproteobacteria > Pseudomonadales > Halomonadaceae > Litchfieldella_A > Litchfieldella_A xinjiangensis. The sequence goes on along the minus strand of NZ_JPZL01000001.1, from coordinate 54,922 downwards.
GCACTCGGGGTAGTATACGCCTCGTTCTCGGGGCAGATGGCAAAGCAGCTGACTGCCGCGAACGGTAACGGAGCGTGGCGCAGCTTGGTAGCGCGCTGCAATGGGGTTGCAGAGGTCGCAGGTTCGAATCCTGTCGCTCCGACCACGAACATCAAGAAAAACCGCCACTTACGGATCATGCCGGGTGGCGTTTTTTTGTTCTACTTTCTTTAGGTGACACATAGGTGACATCACAACACATAAGCAAGCATGGTTGCCTCATGGTAAGACGTGATGAGATCACGCAAAACACTCCTGCTGCTGGGTTTTGAGTAGCTTAGTCTGTAGAGCTAGGCGGCAGTGGCTTTCTCGAAATGACTAAGAACCTGACACCATACTAAGACGGTCGGCCTGAGCTAAGCCCCTACTCAAGCGCTCTCGCGTCCAGCTCCTCAACTTTCAAATTCCTTCAGAGCAAAAGGCTTGAGAGCTTCAAAAATACTTTTTTTCATATACTTGTTTCTTTTACGTTTGAAGTAAATATCACTCATTAGCTGTGCCTGCTTAGGGTGATTCTCTATACTCCTGCGCACCTGTAGAGCAGCGTTTTTTATCGCTAGCGCCAGTGCTTTGGAAGAAAGAGTGTCTCCCTTGGCACCTGCCCGCTTTAAACCCAAACAAACGTCTAAATCAACCTCATAGTGTACACCTTCTTGCGTAAGCTCCTTGCATGCCTCCTCAAGCTGGCGCAGCTTCATAGTATTTAATAAAAAAACATCGCTTTTAGTAATTTCGGACTCACCCATAAATCAACCTTTTATTTTATTATAATTTAATTATATAACTATTGCCACTGCTATGTAGCGCGTACTATAATAATAAAAAAGGGTTTGTTTTAAAATGCCTAAACTAACAACCATAGAAAAGCTTTTTAAAAGCTACGGAAGATACAGGAAAGACCATAGAAGTGATATGTTTGAAGATCTCACATATTACAAATATTTAGAGGAGTCTCTTTCTTTCCTGGATAAAATTCTTATTGAGGAGATGTCTACCATAACAACAAAAAAAGAAATGAAAGAATTATTGACACAAGATTTTAAGCTAATAAAAATAGCATTAGCTTCTTTAGCTAATAGTAAAACTTCAGATAGCTGGCGTAAATCTAGACGCGCTCTAGAAGTTCTTTACAAAGCTTCTGGCCTGAGCAGCCATGCTCAGCAAATAAGGTCCTTAGAGAATCCTATCTCTGTTCCAAACAGATCGCACAATACCAAAAAATCAAGAAGGCTCAATAACGTATCTGATCAACTCATCCAAGAAATGCTTCTTAATCGAAAAAAAAAGAACGATATTGACTCTATTGTCCTTATAATGCTGGGCCGATTTTTTGGAATAAGGCCCTCAGAAGCACCACGCATAGAGATTATATATTACGATTTAGAAATAATTAAAGTAAAAATACACGGTAGCAAAAAAACTTTATTGGGGAAAAAACACCCTCGCTTATCAAGGGGCATAGACCGCATCCTATCCATACCATACAGGCCATCCCTTATAAATTCTATAAACAAAGCCAGGGAATTAGACGAGAAGCGTATCAAGGCAGCCCAGATGCGCATACATAGAGCGTCACGTAAGATACTGAAAAATGAAAAGAAACAGTTTTGCCTGTACTCTCTGCGCTACACTTTTGGTTCCAATTTAAAGAGGCAATTATACGATACCAAAAACGGTAGAATAATTGCCGCAGCAATAATGGGACATAAAAACACATCTAGCATAAGCAGTTACGGTCACTACCGGTCAGGGAAGCGAGGCGTCACCGTTCCTAAAGTTGATGTCGAAACTACAAAGCTAGTAAATGATGACGTGGCTAGAAAGTACTTTAAAAAAGAAGGAGAGGTTTTCGATGTAGGCCAAGCAATTAAGCAGCGTGCCTATCAACAAAAACAAAAAACATTAGATGCAGAGAGCGAACAAGAATACAGTATTGAATATAGCACCAGCCTGAATCCAGATAATTAAATAACTTTTTTAAAAAGATTTGGACCGATTCTTCTATTGCTGCTGCATTGCATCGACCTCGTCCTATTACTCAAAAACTTCTAATTGATGGTGGTTCAAGACAGTTGTAGCGTTTGAATCAGATCATCCCACGAGCCGAACCGATGCGTATCAGTATGTCCGTCAGGCGGCCATTGGGATGCTCCGCCATAACGCTTGTCTGCGGCCGGTAAGGCAAAATCAGTCGATGTTAATGCCATGCTGGTTGTGAGCCCGCTCACCAGCGTTTGCAGAAAGACAGCGCCGTCCTGTGCGGTCTACCTCTAGATAGGCCCAGCCTGTAGCGCGATAGACCAGCATAAAGATGTTTGCGCTTGTGGTCTACATGGTGCATCAGACGCAAATTTTAAGTCGAACTACTCATAAGCTTAGAAGGGCTTATGGAGCGGCTGATGATCAGATTCCTCCTTCCAAAGCCAACAGGCTGGGAAGACCTCGTCGTCTCATGAGGCGTTGCAATACTAAGCGTGAATGGCCTGGTCTGGATAGAGGACTCCTTTCCATAATTACCAGCAGGTCTTTGGCCCTCAAACGCAGGCAATCGCGACAAGCTATTTCTCTATGACTGACCGAGGCGCATGCCTGCTGGATCTCCTTACAGAGGCACGGTGTGGGTGATAGCTGCCTTGTGCAGTTTGATATTAATCTCGTTGTTTGGGTCAATTGTTCAATGAGTTAACAAGCTGCAAGGAGACGTTAGCTCTTGCGGCTTAATCTGCATCCAGACTCTTACAGATAAATATTCTTATTTGAGATTACTCCGCCCTCCCCTCCCTTTTGCATAAATGAGGTGTCACGCACCTATGTGACTCATAGTCCGTAGACTTTAAGTCATCATCATGTGATAACGCTGAGACCAATATCAGGAATTATCTATGGAGAACATACTAGTTAAATTTGGCGAAGAAATAAGAAAGTTAAGAACAGAAAGAGGGCTTACTCAAGAGCAGTTAGCCGAGCTTTCGAACTTGGACCGCACATATATAAGTAGCGTAGAAAGAGGTAAAAGAAATATTTCATTAAAAGCAATAAAAAGTATATCTGATGCGCTTAATGTTCCAATTATGAATATTTTTAATAGTATAAGGTAGCCTTATGGATGCTTTAAATCTAGGCAAGTTACCAGGTAAAACGCAGTATGCAGGAAGGAGAAGATCTACCACTAGAAGGAGTGGCTTTAATAGCCACCCCGACTCAACAGGAGGCGAGTTTAAAGTAGATCAGGTTCCAGCACTTAGGTTAAAAAAAGGAGAGGTTTTTGAAATTACATTATATATGCCAGGCCATATGCCGGGAGACTTTTTAGGCTTTGGAGGCTGGTTCCAAGCCGACCAGAGTACAGAAGTGGTAATTTCAGCTCCTGGATTTAAAAAGGGTACCTTAACCGCCCCTGAGAATGGAAATTGGTCAAAATTTGGTTCGTTTAAAGTGGCAGATGGAGCGCCGGTACCACCTATCCATATAAAGTTTATTGCTAATGAGGACTCTTACATAGCTATTTATGAGGTAGGCTGCGGAATTGTTTCACATAAGCATCTTGAATGGGCAAGCACTGAAAGTCCTGTTCTATTAAAAAATATGCATGATTTTTGTCCCGAAACAAACTTCTTCGCTGTTGATGGCGAAGTCGTTATCGATTACGAAGTTGATAACGAAACGCAGCTAGATATTTTTTTGAAGTCCTGTAATAGATGTGCACGCTTCCTACCTATAAATATTAGCAACGAAAGGCACATCTTGAGCTTTACTAATCACTGTGTTGCTGATCATAGACGGCCCTGCTCACATGGTGGTTTTGGGAAATTAAAAAACTTAGATACGGGTGAAGTCATTCAACTGGACTATGGCTATCAACTCGAATGTAGGTTTTGCAAGAAATTTGAAGTAAATGCTCCGCATAATTGCCAAAGAACACCTGACCAAATGAAAGAGGACGGGACGAGAAGACGTAATTTAGAGCTTCTACTTACTGAACTCTATGAGGAGAGCCCACAGCTGCGTTATAGGCATAAATACCCCGGTAGAGAACTAGCCACAGATATATGGTTAAAGTTTGACCGAAAATGCTTCAACTGTAAAGTTCCTATACCCGATCAAAGAGATATGCATTTAGACCATACTCGTCCGCTTGCTCTTTTATGGCCGCTTGATGAGACTGCAACATGTTTATGTGGTTCTTGTAACTCTCGCAAAAGGGATAGAAGCCCGGTTGAGTTTTATACGGAAAAACAGCTACATGAGCTGCATGTGATAACTAATATCCCCTTAGATGTGCTAAAAAATCCAGGGCCAAATCAGGAAGCAATTTATAAATTGCTAAATAGCATGGATTGGTTTTTCGGTGTCTTCTGCCAGAAGCCAGAGCTTCAAAAAGTAAGAGATGGTAAGAGAACAGCAGACTTACTTATAAAATCTCTCCAGAAAACTTTGAACAAAAGCTTGCCTGAAAGCAGAGTGAACCTATTGGGGTACGTAAACAGAAGATAGAGAATGTATTGTAAACATGGCGGTTTATGGCAACCGCCATGTTTCTATTAGCCTTATTTCTCTAGAATTATATATTGATGTCCTTTTACACCGCCTTTATCCTTTATGCCATGCTTCTCATGATGTTCAACTGACTCATTGAATATGTCGGTAACTTTAAAATATCTTTTCGCATACGGCTTTAGTGATTCTGCCATATTACACTTGCTACTCTGTCCTAAGTGAAAAACAGCGACACCGTTTTCAGCCAAGCGTTCGCTAGCTTGCTTGAATATAAAGTCGTAAATATCAAAGTCCTTCTTTTGTTTTACTTCCACAAAGGATTTTACCCTATCTGTAAAGTCTGGCTTCCCCCACCCGCAGAACCAATATCTCATCCAGTTTGTCATATAGAATTTAGTGCTTTCGAAAAAAGGTGGAGATGTGATAATAGAGTTGATGTTCTGAATTTCTGAAGGCCAATCTTCTAAAATATCCGCCATGAGACATTTGGAATCTGTTAGCTTAAGGTTGGCTTGAGCTAATAGAGATCTATTGACCTTGGTGGACAAGCGTTCAACCAAATTACGGTATTCGTATTCTCCGGTAGGAGCATAGGGAGTAATAGGATGGCTATTTCTACTTAGAGCATAAGGCCTATTGCCATGCAAAATATGAAGCATGCACGAAAAAACTAGCGCCCAGTCCCCATCTTCAGGTTCCTGGTACAATGAGAAAAAGTCCCTAGCACAAAGAACTTCCCTTAAAGTCTGTTCATGAAAGTATTCTGGTATTGTTTTATTGAACTTAACTTCACTTGCGTCTGTTAAAGACCGCTGACTAGGGGAGTTGTTATTTATATATGCTTCAAGCTTCTCAATTATGTCAAAAGCTCTCTGTTCGTCATGCTCAATCAGCTTGGCATTGGAGACAGAAGTCGCTAATAAACCTATATCCATGCCAAATGCAATACGGCCATTCTGTGCAGCCTCGAAGGGAATAGTACCCGACCCACTGAAAGGATCTAAAATGATATCCCCAGGCTTGGAGAAAGTATCCATGAGGTGAAAAGCTAATGAGGGCTTCATTTTGCCCTGATAAGAGCACACAGAATGTAGCTCACTGCCCCAGTTTCTTTTCGAATATGGATGTTTTAAATGAGGCAAAGTTTCCTTGAAGACTTCCCATTTTTTTAAAGCTCTCTTTTTTTCGCTGGCGACAGAATCAACAGTACTCACCTTAAGTGTATTTCTAAATACTAATAGGACTTGTTTTAGAGGATGTCCATTTTTTGATGTCCTTTTTCTCAGTACGACCTCATCCTCTAATTCGAGGCCAAGTTCCTTTCCTATACCTGCCAGAATACGGTGGGTCGGCACATATATGCCAGCATAAAGGCTGTCGCCTATATCAATGCAGATTAAGCCATTTTGTTTAACTTGATGCCGCAGCCCTTCAAGTACAACTCCCATCTCTTCAAAGTATCCAGACACCATGCTGGCTATTCTTTTATCATAGGCTTTCTCCATTAGCTCGCCGTGCAGCTCGCTAATAAGAGGATGTATTTTTTTTCCTTTATTTACAGTTACATCATTTATTCCAGAGGTGACCACCTCGTCCCTAAATTTTCGTAAACCTTTATCGTCTATTAACTCCCTAATGAACCATAGCTCAAGCTTAGTATTTCTAAAGTAGTTAGTTCCATTTAAGTAAGGCGGACTAGTTACCACTACATCAGCATCAACCGAGTCAAGCTCAAGCATGTGCTTAGAGTTACCTGTGAGCAGCCGCGCTGAAGCGCTAGCTTCATTACATTCCACGCAATCTTTAGCCATAAGGCGAAGTTGCTTAGATACAGCGCCAATAAAATCAGGTATTCCTTTAGCAAGCTCTTTTTCTGTCTTAAATCTGACATCCCCTGCACGCTTTAAAAGGGAACATGGAAGTAACTTAGCTAAGACGGCTATTTCAAGAGCCAGAGATAGAGCTGGGTTCTTCTTATATATATGATCAGCTAATGTGCGCACTTTAAGAACTTCAAGAAAAGTTTTCTCATGAAAAAAAACGCTTTTTCCAAAAACTTTCTGATAATTTTCTTTTAGAGGAAGATCCATGCTAGTAGAACTGATATATTCTTCCAAATCACCTGCCAGCTGCACTAGCTCATATGCAAGTGTTTTTTTCTGCTTAGCTCTGAGACTTGCAACAAAATACTTTGCATTTATGACCTTTCGCATCGCTGGATTTACTTCACAGTAATAGCTTTCAATGCCTAATAGCGAACAGGTTATAGGAGTTGTTCCAACACCTGCGAAAGGATCTAATACTTTTTTAGCGTCAGGCGCATAGCTTGATAAAATATTCTTGACAAATTCAGATGAATAACCTTCTAAATATGCATACCAATCATGCAATTGCTCACCTTTACCACCTGAGTGAGTCGTATATTGAGGCTCTATATAAAACTCTACTTTTTTAAAGAGTTCTTGCTGCATCCAATTCACCGAGTAAAGTAATAGACCCCAAAGACGGAAATTCTGAGAAGACCGTATCTAAAACCTTTTTTTTTACCACTATAAGAAATAAAAGTCAAGCTTAGTCCTGTAATAGTCTCCCAGGAAAAAAAATTAGCGTGGAAGTAGACATCCCCACCATACACCCATGTTAATCGAAGTGAGAAAAAACGAACAGGGTAGCATGGGTGTATGGGGGCGGGTTTAGCCTTAGCGGTTTAACTTGACAGGGCTGTTTGAGCGAAGCGAAAACAGAGCCAGTCAAGTTAAAAAGCGACAGGCTACGAGATTTTATCGAGCCTAAGCGAGATACAATCTCAGCCGCCCCAGGCAATGGTTGAGAGAATTAACTATGAGATGCGGAATGGCGGAATGGCGGAATGGCGGAATGGCGGAATGGCGGAATGGCGGAATGGCGGAATGGCGGACAAAGTATCTTTCAGCATACGCTTTAATATTGAGTCATAACGTATACTTAAAATAAATTTCATCCGCCGATCCGCCTTATCCGCCATGCATGCCAATCAAAGCGAAACAATAATTAGTGTTGGTTCATGCCCTTCCAGGACGTTGGTGCTCCTTTCTTATTAAATGAATCAATCGAGATACAGCCTTGAGAGACAAGCATATCAAGAAGCTGTCTCGTTATCTGCGCATTTCTATACTTTCTAGGCAAAAGCTTGAAGCTATCACAATGTAAGTAGCCCCCATTACCTTTTATCCACTGATATAGGTCATTGAGCAATTCTTCTTCCTTGTTTTTTTCTGATGTCGCACTGTTTTTCAACAATCCTCTTAAATAATAGTCCATTATTATACCAGACCTTTTTATATGCTCTATTGTAGGATGTTCATAGCCTTCTACCATAGAAAGTATAGACGCGATTCTTGCCATATTTTCTGCCGCCTTACTCGCAAAAGGTTTAATACCTACGTAGTTTCCATTATCACCGAGCTGTTGTTCTATTCGATCATGTAATATGCACCATTGCAAAAAGGCCTCATCCTTGATCAAAGATTTCTTGGGCGATTGCACGCCAGTTTCAGTATCATTTCCTGTAGGGTACCTAAGTAGTCCAGCAAGAGCCTCCCAATAATTATTAATAAAAGGATCATTAGAAGGGCCAAGACTTAGATTTCTTCCTTGAAGAAATCTGGTACCGGCCAACGTATCGTCTTGACTTATTAAAAAGCGAGCCATAAAGCCCTGGCCCATCAACAGCGAATCAGAAAATATTTTGTCTGAGACAATTGGCTGAAGCATTAAGTGAGAAGACAGGCGTCGACCAACTAATAAACCCGACTCTCCTGGGGCTGCTCGGGTTCTTGAAATAGCTGAACCATCCCATAGCTTGCTTAGCATAGCGATAGTTCGACCACGGCTTTCATCAGTCATGCCATGGCCACCGAAAAAGCTTATTGCTTCATCGGAAAATAAGCCAGCACTCAGCTCTCCTTCCAAGAAATGCCTGTATATACCCTCCGAAGTAGGCTCTTCAAAAGTAATATTAGGCCTACGTGGTTCTACAGGTTTATCTGAGTCGACATCGCATAGCGATGCTTGCAGGTCATCTCGGCAAGTTAGATTAAACTCTCCCCCTATTTTTTTATTATAAGACTTAAGAATAGCATTTCGTGTTGTGTTCCAGGTCTCTAGTTGAGCTTTGTATTTTACGTACAAACTGTGCATCTCGGCCTGCCTGGCTTGTTCGTAGTCTCTAATAGGTTGTAACGCTAGCTTATCAATCGTAGACTTTCGATCACCTGACTCAGCAATGCTTAAACAAAACAACGAAGTTGGGCCTTGCCCAATCTGCCCTCGAACAACATCAATTTTTCCTTGGACAGATAAAGCAGCAGCTGCTAGGACAGATTGTGCTGCGAGCCCTAAAGGCGCTTGCACATAGTATTGCAACCGCACCGCTGCTTCTCCAAGCACTGTACCTAGAGCTTCTACAGGGTAAGGGTGACGTCCTAAATACTCATTATTCGATGAAAGCACGTTTTCCAAACCAGGCAGCTCAAGTTGAGAGTTTTTATTCTGCATTAGTAATTACCCCATGATTACTTAGAGCAGCATCCGCTGTGGATTTATAAGTTGACCCTGCGTTAATCCAGTTGAAAATGTCTGAAAGGCGATAGCGTATGCTTCGACCGTGCCGGACAAACCTAGGTGCTTTTCGGCCTAGCAACGTACCTGTTACGCGGCTTTTTCTCGCGGTTGAAGGGGAACAGCGGATAAGTCCAGGAAAGACGCTTTTTTCTGGTAATTCTATTAGGTCAGGGTTTATACCCAACTTCCAAGCTGTAATGGCTTGGTCAAGAATAATGGCAGGCGTATCATTCATCTTAGGCATAGCTGTATCCTCTTTGGTTGCTATGCCTCAACGTTGCCACAGTGGCTTTTTCAAATGGTCCAAATGGAATTTCCACTTTCCAATTTTCTAGCCCAGCTTTCGTCGCTTATTCTTTTCTTCAGTGAGTACTAAGCTTGGCCGTAGTTTTTTGGGCCCACTCCTTAACGTATGGCAGCACCTTCTGAAAGATCAGTCAAAAAGAGCACTACTCAGCGGGCCTTGGCACGCCAAATAAAAAAGGCGCCTTGTCTAGGCGCCACTATCTGGTTTCTGACGAACCATTCTGCTTAAAACTACCGACATTAAACGACTTTCGTTTTAAAAAAGCTCCTCATTTAATGTGGCGTCCACAAGATTAAGGTTATGAAGTTCCCAAAGGTGTTGCATAGCCCTAGTTATTTTCTGTGATTTTTCTAAATCAGACTTAAGAGACAAAACGGTGATACTAGCAGTAATATGGCCTTCATCGTTTACTCTACTATCATAGTATGATTCGTCTTTATATTGAATATCGATACAATCCTCAGAAGCCTCGCACTTTAAGATGAGCCACGTTTTACAGCCTTGTGCATCTTCCCCTATTTCGTTTACTGCGCCCTCCAGTTCAACACTAGAAAGGTTCTCAATTTCGATTACGCTACTTTCAAAATGCCTCTTATGAAGAGTATTGCCATCGTAGATTACGTAATCATCTTCATACTGACTGCGTATGGTCACCTTGCCATCTTCTAGATCGAAACCGGTTAGGAAACGCTCACTCTTTCTCCCGCTGCTTTGATCTAAATATCTACAAGAACCATATTTGTATAGCATCTGGTCAATATAATGAATAGTTTGATCTTCACCGGGCAAACCTTCAGCAATAGCTAGAGATCCCCATAAACCAGAAAATAGTAAACAGCAATAAAGTATCTTCATTTTGCTGGGGCTCCAAATTATTCGCACTTTAATATAGTTTTATATTTCCAGTTTGACTTTATTTCTTCAGCCTTTTATTGCTGCCCAAGTTTTCCATGCCGCACTCAATAAATTATTAACTTTACTTTTACCTAATCTACCCGAACTGCCTTGTGCTTTGACTAAAATATCCTCAGTGATTGTTGAAATATTAGGCATGTTGTTAGACTTTTTGTATCTAGGTGGTTTATTTTCATAATATGCTTCTATGAGAGCGCCCATAACTTCATTAATTCTTCGAATTTCTTTTTGATTGGTACTTTCATAGTCAGATACTTGCTCCTCCTCGCTTGCAAAAGAGTTATATATAAATTGCTCAATATCTTCCTTAATAATAACTACATCTTCTAGCTTAGGTCCATTGTAATTAGGGATAAATTCAAAGTCAGCATCTATATCCGCAGCTACATAAACATTCTCGCTATTGTGTATGTCAGAAACCAACCAGAAACCTCCTTTTGCGTTACTAGCCGGCTTTCCGAGTATGGTGTTTTTCAACAACGTGCTAATGCATTGAAATTTCGTATCTAGGTGGAAGATTCCACTAAGAAATAACTTTTCAGTTCCTACGGAGAGGACAGGGTCAGAGATAGACGCAGGGAGTTGTAGTTCATCAATTTGTACCAGAACTGTTCCGGTCTCTATGGCTCTAATTTCATCTACTTTAAGAGCGGGAAAATCGCCAAGATGAATGCTTAAATTAATTTCACCTTCCAAAGCCAACTGCAATATATCAAGCGTGCTCACATCTTCAGTGAACTCTAAGCTGAGTCTCTTTGATGCGTCAGCAAGCGTATACCACTTTTTAAGCTTCATGAGCCGTCGGTTTAAGGCCACTTTTTTTCCTTATACAATTTACCCAGTCGATACAAGCCTACCGACTTTATTAGCCAGTAGCTCAACCGCATCCCTTGCATGATCTGGACATAGGTGCGCATAGTATCTAACTGTGGTTTGAATATCTCTATGAGCCATTAGTTTACTTACTGTAAGTAGATCTACCCCTCCCATGACAAGTTGGCTTGCAAAATTATGCCGCAAACTATACATCAGTAAGTCATCCGGCAGACCCGCAATGGCTCGTATTTTTTCCCAGGGTTTCTGCATCGCAGTTCGGTCCATACGCTTTCCGGTGCGGTGCGATGGAAAGACATAGCCAATACTAGGCTCATGCGTTTGCTTGTGCCATCGTGCTAGGATGTCTATAGCAGGATGTGAAAGAGGAAATGTCATAGGTGCCGGGTTATGGTGTGCGGTTTTCTCTATAATTTTTCGTACTATTCCACGTTCAAAGTCAATATGCTCCCACCTCAGGCCAGCTATATCTCCTGGACGAAATCCAGTGTAATACATAACCAAGAGCCACGGCTTCACGTGATCAGTGAAATCTACATCGTCTAAAGAGGGGAGATACCCTTTGCCATGACTTCTGCTTCGCTTCCGTTCCGCGCGCTTTAACTCTTGGTACTGTTCAATACCTGAAAAAAGGTTTCTTACCTCTTCGTCGCTCAGGAATCTTCGTTGACTTGATTGTTCTGCCAATTCATCGTAGTTCAATGCTGGACGCTGCAATTTAATATTTTTCAGCGGGTTTGAATCAATAACTTTCCTTTCTGCCGCATGAACTAGCATCGCATGCAAAGCATCGTAAGATCGCTTCATCGTTTCAAATGATCTCGGTTCTTCTCTAGCTTCTTGCGCTGTCTGCCACTTTTCAACGTCCGCTCTATTTAAACTCCCCATAGACCTATCAAGCCAAGTAGAGAAATCTTTTTGAATTCTTCTTAATGTTCCATTGCCATCTTTTTTTCGCTTTTGGTAAGCAGAATACGGGCCCTCTAAGTATGCCCTTAGGGTTTGCGCCTGCTGTCTCTTTGCTTCTACACGGGCTTCTACAAGCAAGCCTACAGGATCACCGCCCTGAGCGATGACCGCCAACGCCTCCTTGGCAAGATCACGGCCTTCCGCGCATGTTAATTGGCCATATTGGCCAATAGTTAGGACCCTTCGCTTGCCAGTTTTCGTTCTATAATGTAAGCGGAACGAAACTCCAGTCCTGCCAGGACGTACATGGAAACCACTTAGCTCTGTATCCCATACGTCACCGGTACTATTCTCTTTTAGCAGATTCTTCAGCACTTTCTCGGTTAGCTTCAGCTTCGTTAGTCCCACCATCCCGCCCTCCGCCAGGTGACACATAGGTGACAAGATGAATTTATAACAAGCTATCACCAGGAACAACCAGGAACCCTTTTATTTTCTCATTCCGTTTAAAATCATACGCTTATTCCGACCTCCTGGTTTCTGCTTGTCTCTCATTGTTGTTATAATTCTGGAATGGGGTTGCAGAGGTCGCAGGTTCGAATCCTGTCGCTCCGACCACGAACACCACAAAAACCGCCACTTACGGGTCATGCCGGGTGGCGGTTTTTTTATGCCCCTCGTTTGGCTAAACGGATATACGTATTCGCAGCACGCCTCGCTTGACCCAATGCCCGCTGGCAGCCATACCTAGACTTCACCTCCAATCGAAAAGGGGCCCGAATGCTACGTCTACTCCTTCTGGCGGCCGGCGCGTTCTGGCTACGCAAGCCTGAAAACCGCGAGCTAGCCGAGCGAAAGGTCAAGGAAGCGTGGAACCGCGTCATGAACGTGGAGGATGAACGCCCACACGACCTCGACCCATACCACGCCAACGGATCACAGCACACGGAAGAACCACCGCACGAAAACACACGTAAGCCGTAGGCGCTCTCGCGTTCGGTACGTCATTGGTCTCAGCAAAGGTGGGCTGTATGAAAAAATGGATAGGAATGGCGATTGCCAAATGGCTCAAAAAGCCCGAGAACCGTAACAAGGTGAAGGAAAAATGGAAAAGCTATAAGTCAAATCAACCATCCGGGAGCCGAACCAACGGCCAGGCTCCGAGCCGAACCCCGGGCGATACAACCGGTCAGGCTCCGAACCGCACCCCGGGCGATCGCACGGATAATACTCCCTAGTACAGAGCGATATGCGGAAACGCCCCACCAAACCTACGGGGCATTATCATCGAGCCTGGCTATCGGGCTCGCTCAGTCATCGACCTTCGTCAACGCCGAATCCTTGTGCATGGCTATGTGATCGGTTTTGTCGCTCTTGATTTCGTACTGCGGCTCGTCCTCACTCGCCCGACGTTTATGCCCTTTATATTCAGCATCCTCGGTATGCACGCGGGTTATATGCCCGCTGACCATGCCCGCCTCAGAGTTCCACTGCACATGGTCACCCACCTTGAAACGCTTGGCCATGAATCCTCCTTGCGTTGACGAAAAAACATAGAAGATAAACCTGTTCGGTACGGCCCAGATAAAAAGAGTAGTCGCTTTAAAGCCCCAATACAGATCCGCCCGGCATGGGAAAATGCCGGGCGGAGAGAAATATGAAGGAAGTCTGCGCTTCAGGCGTCCGCCTGAGTTTCTTGTCCGGGGCGAGACAAGACATGCGGTAAATACGGCTGAGTCGGCCGCGCCAGCACCCGTTTGAGAATCGCCAGCTCACGTGCGGGACTGGGGCGGCGATAGCTATCCATCAACCGCTTCACCTCACGACGTACGGCTTCGCGAATATAATCGTCATAGCTTGTGATGTAAGCCGAGCAGGCCGTGCAGTGAAGCGCGTCATCCGGCGCCGGCTCACCCGTCCATGCATTGATGGCATCACACTGAGGACATGATAATTCTCTGGAGCGATTCAACATGGCGGGCCTCCTGCCTCGGGTTGAGTTTTGACTATAGCAAGACAGAATGACAATTCGCTTAATCCAGATCAGGATTTTTTATCAGCAAACAAAAAATAACATGACAGTCTCCTTTAGCCGTCACTAGCTCGCCGGACCGGTACCCAAGCAATCTTATGCCTGATAAGTAGTCCTTCCCGTATCGGATTCGTAGCACGGTGTGGCGTTTCGTGCCTGTTTCCCTTAGCGTTGTCATGGCCAAGGAGGCCATTGCAACCAGATTCACCCTCGATACATGAATCGATTCGTCAGGAATGACACCATGAACCGACGTGACTTTCTCAGAGGTACGAGCGCACTCGGCTTGTTCCTCCCTTTCTCTTCGCTGGTAGCAGCCGTCGAAAGCCAGACGGGAACCATCGGAGGTAGTCGTCAGTCCTTCGACTATGCCTGGTTGAAGGGGTTGGCCAGAAACCTGTCGGCGCAACCGCACCAGTCCCATGAAAACGAGTTGCCTGACGAGGTTGCGGAACTCACTTGGGATGAATACCAGTCGATCACCTATCAACGCGACCACGCCTTATGGAAGGAGCAGCCTGACTCACCCTTCCAGGCCCAGCTTTTCCACTTGGGGCTGTATTTCAAGACCCCGGTCAAGATCCATGAGGTGATCGACGGCGAGGCACGTGAAATCGCCTACGACCCCGACCTGTTCGACTATGGCAAGTCGGGGCTCGATGGTGAAACGCTACCCGAGGATCTGGGGTTTGCGGGGTTTCGTCTGCATCCAAAGGAGGACCCGAAGCGTGATGTCGCCGCCTTCCTGGGCGCGAGCTACTTCCGCGCGGTCGGCAAAACGCTTCAGTACGGCGCATCGGCACGGGGCCTGGCCATCGATACGGCCATGGATCGCCCCGAGGAGTTTCCCGATTTCACCCAGTTCTGGCTCGAGCGCCCCGCTGACAGCGGAGAGGTAGTCACGGTTTACGCCCTGCTCGAATCGCCCAGCACCACCGGTGCCTATCGATTCGATATCAGTCAGCCGGACGGCGTACTGATGGATATCGACGTGGCGCTCTATCCGCGCAAGCCCATCGAACGCCTGGGCATTGCGCCTCTTACCAGCATGTACATGATTGGCGAGAACGACCGGGAAGCGAACTACGATTGGCGACCGGAGATACACGATTCTGATGGGCTGTCGATGCATACCGGTCACGGCGAGTGGCTCTGGCGGCCCCTGACCAATCCTCGGTCGATTCGCTTCAATGCCTACCACGATCAGAATCCGCGTGGCTTTGGGTTGTTGCAACGCGACCATGAGTTCGATCACTACCAGGATGACGGCGCCTATTACGACCAGCGACCCAGCATCTGGATCGAGCCCAAAGGCGACTGGGGGAGCGGTGCCGTACAGTTAGTCGAGATCCCGACCCTGGACGAGACCTTCGACAATATCGTGGCGTTCTGGAATCCCCAGACACCGGTCGAGCCGGGTGAGGAGTTGTTATACGGCTACCGCATCCATTGGCGTGAATTGCCGCCATTCTCACCAGAAACCGACAATCTGGCCCACTGCGTGGATACACGTACGGGACTAGGCGGCGTCGTCGGTCAGCGGCGCGAGTATTATAGCTGCCGCTTCGTCGTCGATTTCCAGGGAGGCCCCTTCCCGCTCGAGGATGATGAAACGGACGTCGAGGCTGTCATCGAAACTTCCGCCGGCCGTATCGAAATCACCTCAGCGCGGCCACTGGAAGAGATCGATGGGTATCGGGCCCGGTTCGATATCGTGCCACCCGACGACGGAACGGATCCCATCAATATCCGTCTTTACCTACGAGCAGGCGATCGGCCCCTGACCGAAACCTGGATCTATCAATGGACGCCGCCGCCTGTGGAAGAGCGCGAGTTACGCAACCCCGGCCATCTTTGAGCATCCAGACGTCACGGGTTCGCAAGGGATGATCAGCGGGGGCTGGCGCGTTTGGTTCGGCTCGTCGGCTGGGCAGTGAAAGGGTCGTCGGGCCAGGGGTGCTTGGGATAGCGCCCCCGCATCTCCTTGCGGACCTCGGGGTAACCGTTGCTCCAGAAGCTCGCCAGGTCGCGTGTTACCTGCAGAGGGCGCCGTGCCGGTGACAGCAGGTGCAACGTGACGGCAACACGCCCCTCGAGCAGGCACGGCGTGGCTTGCCAGCCGAACACTTCCTGCAACTTCACAGCGAGGACCACGTCCTCTTCGCCACAGTAGTCGAGCCCGATACGCGAACCACTCGGAACCTCGAGATGCGTGGGCGCCAGCGCGTCCAACCTCTGTCGCTGGGGCCAATCCAGGCTATCGAGCAGATAGCTTGCCAAGGGCATGCGGCCGATGGCATCGAGCTGTGTCACCCCCGAAAGATACGGCGCCAGCCATGTCTCGAGCGTTGCCAGTAGCGCCGGAGTCGACCAGTCCGGCCATTCATCCCCAAGCTCACGACGCAGCAGCATCACACGCTGTTGAAGTTGTGTGGCCTGGTCATCCAGCGGCAGGCGACCGGTCCTCCTCACGGCCTGAAGCAAGGCATCCAGGATCGCCTCCTGGGGGAGCTGCGCCAACGGTCGTCGTTCCAGCACCAGCTCTCCCAGTGCGCGGACTTCCTCTCCGATCAATCGTCCCGCCTCTTCGGACCAGTTGAGTCGCGCTTGCCAGCGACGCGTTTCAGGAAACAGCGACGCCACTGCCGATTGTGAAACTGACACGGCCTGATAGATGCGCGCCTGGCGGGCATCGCCATCGAGATCCACGGCAACGATCAGGGGCGCATGTGCCAGCCTCTGTCGATCGTCGAGGCTCGCCAACCCGCCCCCGGCCATCTTGAAACGGCCGGGCTCGAGTCGCTTCGCGACACGCTCGGGGTAAGTCACGGCCAGCAGCTCGCCCAGTTTCTCCAGGCCGGGGCGACCCAGGCGACATCCCGCAATCGACGCGAGCCGCTGAGCCTCCCGATGCCATTGTCCCGCCTCCCCCCGAGCCCCTGAGTCAGGCAAGCATGACAAGGCCTCTGCGATATCGACCCCATCAGTCTTTACACGCCGTTCCAGATAGGCGGCCAACCAACAGCCCAACGCCTCAACATTCCAGCGCACCGCATGTTCCAGCAAGGAAGCCAGTCGAGGATGCGTCGGCCAGCGGGTGCAGGCACGCCCCAACGGCGTCAGGGTGTGCTGAGCGTCGAGAATACCAAGACGGCGGAGCAACTCGCGGCTGGCATGAAGCCCGGCGGCAGGAGGCGGTGTGACCCACGCGAGCGCTTCGGGGCGAGTGACGCCCCAGCGTGCCAGCTCGAACGCCAGTCCGGACAGATCGGCTTGCAGTATTTCGGGATCGCCATGGGCAGGTAACACCTGCTCTTCCGACCACAAACGATAACAGACCCCCGGTGCCTGCCGACCGGCCCGGCCGCGACGCTGATCGGCGCTGGCCCGGCTCACCCGCTGTGTGACGAGCCGAGTCATCCCGGTACGTGGCTGGAAACGGGACAGACGCTCATAGCCGGCATCGATAACCACGCGGATACCGTCGACGGTGATACTCGACTCGGCGATTGCCGTCGACAGCACGAGTCGTCGCCGTCCCTGTGGGTCGGGGTCGAGTGCATGCTGCTGGGCCTCCAGGCTCATCCGCCCATGCAGTTCATGAATCACCAGACCCTCTGTCGAGGATTGCTGGGATAGGCCGGCCAACACGCGCGCCAGCCGACGTATCTCCCCTACGCCGGGAAGAAACATCAACACATCGCCTTGAGTCTCGCCGATGGCTTGCCTGACGGCAGCGCTCAGGTCTGCCTGCCCATCGCGATTACGGGCTACAGGCAAATGACGCGTTTCGACAGGGTAGGTTCGCCCCGGCACGTCGATCAGCGGTGCGTTACTACCAAGAACCCCGCGCAACGCTGCAACATCCAGCGTGGCCGACATGACCAGCAGCCGGAGATCCTCACGCAAGCCGGATTGCATATCCAGGGTCAAGGCCAGCCCCAGGTCGGCATCCAGGCTGCGCTCGTGGAACTCATCGAAGATGATCCCCGACACCCCCTCGAGCATCGGATCGTCCTGCAACGTGCGCGTCAAGATGCCCTGGGTCACTACCTCGAGACGCGTTTGCGGGCTGACGCACGACTCGCCACGCACCCGATACCCCACTCGCTGCCCCACGGATTCGCCAAGCTGTTCGGCCATGTAGCGAGCCGCCAGACGTGCCGCCACCCGGCGTGGCTCCAGCAACAGCAGTCGCCCCGCCTGGCACCAGGAGGCTGTAAGTAACGAGGCTGGCACCCGCGTGGTCTTGCCCGCACCAGGCTCGGCCACCAGCAGCACCCGGTTGTGTTGCGCCATGGCTTCGTGAATCTCGACCAGGCGGGACTCGATGGGAAGTTCGGGGGAGGGAGTGATGGAAGAAGACGACATCGCGCTAGTCCCGTCTCGGATGGGCGTTGTAACCTATACGACGGCTTGAACACGGCTCAGGAGGAGCTCGATGGGAGACGACATCATACAGGTATTCAAATGTCTGGCCGATGATACACGGCTGGCGATCCTGTTGTTGATCCAGGCAGAAGATGAGCTTTGCGTCTGTGAGTTCACCGAGGTACTCGACGCATCGCAGCCCAAGATCTCACGTCACCTGGCCCAGCTCAGGCGCTGTGGCCTGGTTCTGGATCAACGCCACGGCCAATGGGTACATTATCGGCTCCACCCTGACCTACCGGCTTGGGTGCACGGTGTCCTTTCCAGCACAGCGCAAGGCGCCTGGGTACGCGTCGGGGCGTGGCAGACCAGACTGGCGGCGATGGGCAACCGCCCGGAGCGACTGCAGCGATGCTGCTGAACATGGCCCGGGTGAGTCGCCCTATACGCGCAGACCACAGCCCTTGAGAATCACCTGGCACAGGAAATCGGTGATGCGCTGATAGTCGGTGTCGTTGAGTTGCTGGCGGTCGGTGATACCCAATACCTGGGCTTCGAAGTCCGCATAATGTTGAGTCGCCGACCAGATCAAAAAGATTAGCCATACCGGATCCACCGGATCCATCAAGCCACGTTCGGCCCACTGTTCGAATACACGGGCGCGCTGCTCGACCCACTCGCGTAGCTCACCGCGAAGATACTCCTGCAGGAAGGGGGCGCCACCCAGTATTTCGGCCGCGAACAGCCGTGAGCCTTGAGGGTGTTCACGTGTGAGCTGCATCTTGCTGCGGATGAACGCTTCCAGGACACGGGCGGGATCGTCTTCGACATTGATATCGTCAAGCATCGCATTCCAGCGTGACATCATCCGCTCGAGCAACTTGACATACAGCGTCTTCTTGCTGCCTACGTAATAAAGGACGTTGGACTTAGGCAACGCCGCTGCCTCGGCAATGGCTTGAATGCTCGCTCCGCGGTAACCATGCCGGGCAAATACCTGCTCGGCAGCCTCGAGAATGGCCTTCTCGTTACGTCGTCGGGTGCGCGTGGCGTCCGGCGCGCTCATGGTTGTCATCGCTAAACCCTTGGCGGGAAAGCCACAAGCTTGCCGTAGGCGGAAACCGCCTGCAACGGGCCTTTGGTCTCCTCTGCCGGGGCCCCCACTTGCACATCAGGGCACTTTGCGCCACGCTTGAGTTATTTGACCAATCGGTCAGACAGGAGATGTAGCGGCTTGTCCGTGGCGTCTTCCAACAATAACGTAGCGGACCCTGCGATGATCGACTTCTACCTCAACGGCAAACGCCGTCAGTGTGCCGATATCCCGCCGGATTGCAGCATGCTGGAACTCCTGCGTGGCCCCCTCGGCCATACCGGCACCAAGGAAGGCTGTGCTTCGGGCGATTGCGGAGCCTGTACCGTAGCCATTGGCGAACCCACGGCTGACGGCAGCCTGAACTATCACACCGTCAATGCCTGTATCACTCCAGCCCATCAAGCCCAGGGAGCTCACCTGGTCACGGTCGAAGGATTGTCACGTGGTGACGCACTGCATCCCGCTCAGGCCGCCATGGTGGAATGCCATGCCAGCCAGTGCGGGTTCTGTACGCCCGGCATCGTGATGTCATTGTTCGTACTGCATGAAACGCAGCGCACCCGGCCGGCACCGTTCACCCAGCAACGCCTGGAATCGGCCTTGGGCGGTAATCTATGCCGCTGCACCGGGTATCGACCGATTCGTGACGCCGCCCTGCAGATGGCTGACCAGCCCGACACTCATCCCACCTGGGCCGACGATCCTTCCTTGCCTGGAGCAGTTGCCTCGCTTTGCCGTGATGTGATGGGGCGCACCGAGGGCGCATCGCCGGGGCACTATACGATCCCGCGCTCCCTGGAGGCGTTACGTGAGCTCAAGCGGGAGCGACCCGAAGCCCGCCTGGTGGCCGGTGCTACCGACCTGTGGTTGGAAACCACACAGCAGCTCAAGCCCCTGGATGATTTGATCGATGTCAGCCGGGTCGAGGAACTGAACCGGGTCGAGGCGCACCCCGAGGGCTGGTGGGTTGGCGCTGCCGTAACCTATAGCCGGCTTGCCCCGTTGCTCGATGCGGAATTCCCGGCCTTTGGCCGGCTTCTGCATCGCTTTGCCTCGATGCAGATTCGCAACCGCGGCACCCTCGGCGGGAACGTCGCCAATGCTTCGCCCATCGGAGATTGCCCGCCAGTTCTCCTCGCACTGGATGCGCGGTTATTGCTCGATGGGCCCGATGGCGAACGTGACATGCCGATCGACGCCTTCTTCCTCGACTACAAGCAGACGGCCCTCAAGGCCAACGAATTCATCCGGGGGATTTTCCTGCCGCGAAGTGAAGCGCGTCAGCTCAAGGTGTGGAAGCTTTCAAAGCGGCGTGAAGACGATATCTCGGCTGTTCTGGCAGCATTCGCCTGGCGGCTCGAGGATGGCGTGATGCGTGACGTGCGTCTCGCCTTTGGAGGCATGGCGGCGATTCCGCTGCGAGTGCCTGCCGCCGAGGCGGCACTCGAGGGACAGAAACCCGACGAGGCGGCATTCGCCGAGGCGAAACGGGCGCTGCGCCGTGAGTTGAGCCCCATGTCCGACGTGCGAGGCTCCGCCGAGTATCGCCTGGTCGCCGCCAGTAACTTGCTGGAACGACTCAGGTTGTCTCTCGACATGATTCCTACAGACAACGGCATGGAGGTGATGCTCGATGCGTACGCTCACTAAGTTGCCGGGCTCACCCAACGCCGAAGCAGATGTCGCGTCGGAGTCGGCCCATGCACGAAAGGCGCAGGTCGGACGTAACAAGGGCGATGGCCCGCTGGCCCGGGATGTCACCCACGACCAGGGGCAGGGCAACGCCAGCCATTCACGCCAGCATGAAAGCGCCATCAAGCACGTGACGGGGCGGGCCGCCTATATCGATGACATGCCGGCACCCGCCGACGCCTTGCATGTCGCGTTGGGATGGTCCCCCGTCGCCCATGGTCGCCTGACCCGCCTGGAACTCGAGAGGGTCAAGGCCTCGCCCGGTGTGGTCGACGTGATTACTTTCGTGGATATCCCCGGCCACACCGATGTCGGACCGATATTTCCGGGAGACCCGCTCTTTGTCGACGACGCGATCAGCTATCTCGGGCAGTGCCTGTTCGCCGTGGCCGCCGATAGCCACAAGGCCGCCCGCTTCGCCGTGACGCAGGCCGGCATCGAGATCGATGAACGGCCCGCCAGTCTCGATCCCGTAGCAGCCGCCGAGCGTGAGGAGTTCGTGCGCCCCACCCATGTGCAAGAGAGTGGCGACTGGCAGCAGGTTCTCGAGGGCGCCCCCCATGTGTTGGCTGGCGAGCAGTTCGTCGGCGGTCAGGAGCACTTTTACCTGGAAGGCCAGGCCTGCCTGGTTGCCCCGACCGAAGATGAAGGTGTCATCGTCTACACCTCGAACCAGCACCCCAGCGAGACCCAGAAGCTGGTCGCCGAGGTGCTCGATATCCCCTTCCATGCGGTTACGGTGGAAACCCGTCGCATGGGGGGCGGTTTCGGTGGCAAGGAAACCCAGGCCTCACCCTGGGCCTGCATCGCTGCCATCATCGCTCGGCGCACCGGGCGCACCACACGAATCCGGCTGCCCCGCGCCGAGGACATGCGCGCCACCGGCAAACGTCACCCGTTTCATAACCGCTATCGACTCGGCTTCGACGACCAAGGCGTCCTGCTGGGCGGCGACATCACGGTGATCGGCGACTGCGGTTACTCGCCGGATCTCTCGGAGGCCATCGTCGATCGCGCCATGTTCCATGCCGACAATGCCTATTCACTGGGACAGGTCCGTGTCACTGGGCAGCGTGCGCGGACGCATACCGCCTCGAATACGGCCTTCCGTGGCTTTGGCGGTCCCCAGGGGATGATGGTCATCGAGGCAGCCATGGATGATATCGCCCGCCAGGTGGGTGAAGATCCCCTGACGGTGCGCAAGCGCAACCTGTACCGCGCCGGACGCGACATTACTCATTACGGCCAGCGCGTCGAACAACTCACGTTGTTGCACGATATCGTCAGCCAGCTCGAGGAAAGCAGCGACTATTGGGCGAGACGCCAAGCGATTCGCCAATACAATGCAAAGAGCCCCATCATCAAGAAGGGGCTGGCTTTGACGCCGGTGAAGTTCGGTATCTCCTTCACGGCCAAGCACCTCAATCAGGCGGGCGCCCTGCTTCATGTGTATACCGACGGTAGTGTGATGATCAATCACGGCGGCACCGAAATGGGCCAGGGGTTGCATACCAAGGTCTGTCAGGTGGTCGCACGTGAGCTGGGCCTGGATATGGATCAGGTGCGTATCTCGGCCACGCGGACCGACAAGGTGCCCAATACGTCGCCCACGGCGGCCTCCAGCGGTGCCGACCTCAACGGCATGGCCGCCAAGGATGCGGCCAGCCAGTTGCGGGAACGACTGCTGGATTTCGCCGCGACGCATTTCAATGCCGAACAAGGCGGGCTAGACCGCGAGGGGCTGCGTCTGGAGAACGGCACCCTGATAGCCGGAGACGGCCCGGATGCCAAGCGAATCCCCTGGGGGGAGCTGGTCCAGGCCGCCTATCTCGGTCGTATTTCCCTATCGGCCAAGGGGTTCTACTCCACGCCACTGATCCACTACGATCGCGAGACCGCCAAGGGCCGTCCCTTCTACTATTACGCGCATGGCGCTTCCGTCAGCGAAGTCAGTGTCGACACGTTGAGCGGCGAGTATCAGGTGACGCGGGTCGACATCCTGCATGACGTCGGTGACTCGCTCAATCCGGCGATCGACATCGGCCAGGTCGAAGGTGGGTTCATCCAGGGCATGGGGTGGCTCACTACCGAAGAACTGAAATGGAACGAGGCCGGCCGTCTGGTCAGCGATGGCCCCGCCACGTACAAGATTCCCGCGTTTGGCGATCTACCCGAGGTATTCAACGTGGCCCTGATGCAAGGCCATCCCAACTCACAGGCCAGCATCTATCGTTCCAAGGCTGTCGGCGAACCGCCCTTCATGCTGGCGATCTCGGTGTGGTCGGCCCTGCGCGATGCGTTGTCGAGCCTGACCGACTATCACAAGAGCCCTGCGCTGGATACGCCGGCCACGCCGGAGCGGGTGCTGCTGGCTGCCGAGTCCTTGCGCCAGGCAGCCGTTCATGGAACAGACGCCGATGACAGCGAGTGAGACGACAACGTGGCATGCGGCATTGCACCGCCTGCAGCGCGAGGCGCAGCCACACGCACTGGCCAGTGTGGTCGGGGTTGCGGGCTCGACGCCCCGCGAGCCCGGCGCCAAGATGATCATTACCACCCAGGCTGTCCATGACACCTTGGGGGGCGGGCATTTCGAGCTGCAGGTGATCGAAGCCGCCCGCGCCTTGTTGGCGGCAGGCGAGACCACGACACGCCTGGAAGCCTTCCCGCTCGGCGGACGAAGCGGCCAATGCTGTGGCGGCTTCGTGCATGTCATGATCGAATCCTATTCCGGGGCCGAGATGACGGTGGCCGTATTCGGTGCGGGGCATGTCGGCCAGGCCCTGATCGGCCTGATGGCACCCTTGCCCTGGCAGGTACTGTGGCTCGATAGCCGCCCCGATGCGTTTGCGCCCCTCGATACCAGCCAGCCACGGCTGACGTGTATCTCGTCACCGATGGAGCGGATCGACGCCAGCGTGGCTGCCCTGCCTCCGGGGGCTCATGTCCTTGTCATGACCCACGATCACGACGAGGACCGCCGCCTTGTCGATGCCCTGCTTGCGCGCGGCGAGCATGCCTCGCTGGGCCTGATCGGTTCCACGAGCAAGTGGGCGAGCTTTCGCCGGCGCCTGCAAGAGGCTGGTCATTCCGATCAGCTACTCGCGACGGTGCGCTGCCCGATCGGTATCGCGCAGGCCAAGGGCAAGCGGCCCTACGAAATCGCCCTGTCGGTCATGGCAGAGTTACTGTCCTTGAAACCCGATCCTGTCCGACGTGATCATCGCGGCGTCGAGGCACCCCGCCTGCGCCAGGTCTTTGTCGGTGACAGCGATTCGCACACGCCCTAGCCTAGATTTGATACCCAAGACGATTCGGAGACCTTCATGCTCGATGCCCGAGACCAGCGCGTGCTGCGCGGCCCCCTGCTGAGCTTCAACAGCGATCCCGGCGAAGGCGACAGGCCTGCACCGGGAAGTGTGCTGCAGCTCGACGATGGTGCCGTCTGGCTCGAGGCCGGCCAGATTCGTGCCGTAGGCGACTACCGAGAGATCGCTCCCCAATTGCCACCCGGGATCGAGGTGATCGACTACACCGACAAGTTGATGATGCCGGGCTTCATCGACAGCCACGTGCATTTCGTCCAGTTGGATATAATGGCGTCCTACGGCCGCCAGCTCCTCGATTGGCTGAACGAGTACACCTTCCCCGAGGAGTGTCGCTTTGCCGAGCGCGCCCATGCCGAGGACGTGGCGGACGCCTTTCTCGATGAGCAATTACGCGTTGGCACCACGACGGCCCAAGTGTTCTGCACCTCGCATCCGAACTCGGTAGAGGCGTTCTTTACGGCCGCCCATCAGCGCGGGCTGCGCATGTTGGCCGGCAAGGTCCATATGGACCGCAATGCCCCCGCGGCCCTAGTCGACGACACCTACGGGGGGATCCGGGATGCCGAGCGTCTGATCGGCGATTGGCACGGCAAGGGCCGATTGGGGTACGCCTTGACACCTCGCTTCGCGCCGACGTCAACGGGAGAACAATTGGACGCCGTGGGCGGCATGCTTCGCAACGCACCCGATCTTCACGTACAGACTCACCTTTCCGAGAACCAGGGCGAGATTGCCTGGGTTGCCGAGCTGTTCCCCGAATCGCGCGACTACCTGGACGTCTACGAACGCTACGGCCTTGTCGGCCCGCGTAGCACCTTCGCCCATGGCATTCATCTCACTCAGGACATGCGCCAGCGTCTGGCCGACGCGGGTGCCAATATCGCATTCTGCCCAACCTCCAACCTGTACCTGGGTAGCGGCCTGTTCGATCGCCTGGCCTGCCGGGAGGCCAATCTCAACGTGACCCTGGCCAGCGATATCGGCGCGGGAACCGACCTATCGGGTTTTGCCACGCTGAAAGCGGCCTATCAGGTTGGCCAGCTGCTGGATCAACCGCTCACGGCCTGGCAGGGCTTCTATCGCTTGACCCTCGGCAACGCCCGCGCCTTGCATCTCGACAAGCACATCGGCAGCCTGCGCGCCGGCAACGAGGCAGACCTCGTCGTACTCGACCCCAGGGCGACGCCGCTGCTTGCCCGGCGTCAGGCACGCACACAGACACTGGCGGAGCAGCTTTTCGCCTTGATGATCCTCGGCGACGATCGGAGTGTCTATGCCACCTGGGCCGGGGGCCGGTGTGTTCACCAGCGTGACGTATCCCTTTCTTAACGGGACAGAAAAAACCGGCTTAACGGGACAAAAAAAAACCGGGAGTCAACTGGATTTATTGCAATACGCCGCCAGTTTGCCTAGCGTCTATCCTTTGACGCTACCGACCGGGACAGGGACGTGCCAATGGGATGGATCAGTAACAACAGCGACAGTATCAGTGCCATAGCGAGCGTCTTGACCCTGTTCGTGTGGGTCTTCTACGCCCAACTGCTATATGCCAATTACAGCCGGCAACGCCGGGCGCGTATCATCATCAACCGGGGCAGCGGCAAACACATCCATTCCCTGTGCCTGATCAGCAACATGAGTGCCGAATCAATCTACGTTCAGCATATCGTTGCCGTGCTGGAAACCGAAGACGAAACAATGCCCTTGGATATCAGCGATTTTCAGCAATCCGAGCACGACAGCCAGGCGCCCGAGAGCGAAACGGTGAGCTACAGCACCCACCAAGGCCCGTTGGGTTCAGGGGATTACCTGCATGTGGGCACGTTCAGCGACCTGGTCCTGCGCGTGGCGCAGTCGCGCGGCATCGAAATGGATGGCTATCATCCCAAAGGTGACAATACCTTCGTGGCCTTGGAGATCCGCCTCATTGGTGTGTACGGCCCGGAAGATGCCCCCATCGGGGCGCGCCGTCGCTTCCTGCTCAATTCCTCAGGCAGGGATGACTACGCAATCATGCCCGACAGCCTGGACACCGAGCGCATGGATAGCATGCGCCAGCGGCGGCTCGTTAAGAAGTGGATGCGCGAACTATCTACCCAGGAGTACGACTCGGACTGGAACTGAAGCCGTTTATCGACACGACAGCAAACCCCGCCCATGGCTGGGCGGGGTTGAGGGTCACTCGGTTTCGAAAGGAATCGGACGCGGCGTGTCCTTCGTGGACGGCGGCAACTGGGGAAGTTGGAAATCGGGCTGTTCCCCGGTCAGGCTGTGCAGGAAGGCAACGATGTTATTGATGCCGGTTTCGTCGAGTTCACGGCCCAACTGCAGTGTCGCCATGACATCGACCGCCTCCTCCAGGTTCCAGTAAGCCCCGTCATGGAAGTACGGATAGGTCAGCTCGACGTTACGCAGCGTCGGTACCTTGAACGACATCCGATCGCGGTCTTGGCCGGTAACTTCGAAGCGACCTTGCGACGGGTTGTTGGTCATGTACTCTTCGACAATGCCCATGCGCTGGTAGGAAGTACCGCCCGCGGCGGGACCATGATGGCAACCGGCACAGCCAATCTCCTTGAACAAGTTATAGCCTGCCAGCTCCGCTTCGGTCAGCGCCTCATCGTCGCCCGCCAACCACTGGTCGAAGCGTGAATTGGGCGTCACCAGCGTTTCTTCAAACTCGGCGATGGCATCGGTGACCTCATCGATGGTGATCTGCTCGGTACCATAGACTTGTTCGAAATGCTGGCGATACTCGGGAATCGATTGCAGTACGTCGACAGCCAGATTATGCGTGAAGGCCATTTCGCCAGGGTTGGCGATGGGGCCAGCCGCTTGCTCCTGGAGAGATTCGGCACGACCGTCCCAGAACTGGGCCATGCTGAGGCTGGAGTTCAACACCGTCGGCGAGTTGATCGGGCCTTCCTGCCAATTGTGCCCAATCGACGTCGGCAGGTTATCGCTGCCACCGGTGCTCAGGTTGTGACATGAGTTGCAAGAGATGAACCCCGAGCGAGACAGCCGGGGATCGAAGAACAGTTTCTTGCCCAGCTCGACCTTGAGCGAATTCTCCACTGTGGCGGGCTCGATGGGCTTGATGGGTTCGTTGGCGATGCGATCGGCGAAGGCCGGGCCAGCCAAGCCCAACGCAGCGACCATACCCCAGGCGACAGGTTTCATGTGGTTTCTCCCTTGCGGTAACGAGACGGGCAACGTTTGAACGGGGCACCCGCCCTTTTGTACTGCCTTATCTCGTTCCATTATGAGGGCTGTCGCCACACGGAAACTTGACGCCGGTCAAGCCCGGGTCCGATCACCCAAGCACGTCAGTCCTCTAAGGGAATTGACTCCAGGTCCTTCAGCAAGGCCCGGCGACGGTCCTCCTCCATGAAAGCGACGTTAAGTGCGTTGCGGGCCATCTGTATGAACGTCTGTCGCGACCAATCGAAGGCGCGCGCGCAAGCCAGGTAATTGTCTAATACCCCGCCGCCGAAATAGGCCGGATCGTCGGAATTGATGGTCAGAAGTAACCCGGCCTCGAGCAGTTTCGGCAAGGGATGATCGTCGATATGCTCTACGACCTTCAAGCGGACGTTCGACAACGGACAAACCGTCAAGGGGATCCGCTCCTGACGAAGCCGTTCGACCAGAACGGGATCTTCCAGGCAGCGGACCCCATGATCGATACGGCAAACCTCGAGCAGGTCCAACGCTTCGCTGATATACGCTGCCGGCCCTTCCTCCCCCGCATGTGCGACGCGTGGAATCCCCAGCGCCTTGGCTCGGGCAAAGACCTCACGGAACTTGGAAGGAGGATGACCATACTCCGCACTATCGAGACCCACGGCATCCAGGGTTTCCCAGTAAGGAGCGGCTTGTTCGAGCACGTGTAGCGCCTCCTCGGCCGGGCGGTCACGCAAGAAACTCATGATCAGGGCGCTGGATACCCCCAGCTCGCGCTCGGCGCGGCGCCGTGCACGTCCCAATCCTTCCATTTGAACGTTCAGTTCGATGCCACGCGCCAGGTGGGCCTGGGGGTCGAAGGATATCTCGACATGAACCACGCCTTCGGCGTGAGCACGCCGGAAGTAGTCCATGGCCAGATCGTGAAAATCCTCTGCCGTACGCAAGACGGCCATGCCCTGGTAATACAGGTCGAGAAAGGACTGGAGGTCATCGAACTCATAGGCCGCTTTGACCTCCTCCACCGAGGTATAGGGCAGCGTGATCGCGTTGCGCTCGGCCAACTGGAACATCAGTTCCGGCTCCAGGGAGCCCTCGATATGCAGGTGCAGTTCAGCCTTGGGCAAGCGCCGGAGAAAATCGTACATCATGACCTCGGTCAGTAGTTTTGCTTATCCTGTCCTATCCTGACCGTTTGCGCAAAATTACCTAGTCAGACGAGGCCTCATCGACGAGCCGGCCCTCGCGCAGCGCGTAGGTACGTTTCACGCGGGGTAGCCACGTGCGGGTTTCACTGCGCTCATGGGCTAAAAACAGGACCGTCCTCCCCTCAAGCCAACGATCGAGTCGCTGAGCGATACGAGCCGCGAGCGGCGCGTCGAGCCCTGAGAAGGGCTCATCCAGAATCACTAGAGGTGCGTCACGCAGCAGGACGCGGGCCAGACCCAACCGACGAACCTGACCACCCGAGACCTGACGGCCGTTTTCCCCCATTGGCGTTTCCAATTGACGAGGCAATGCCGCCACCCAGGCATCCAGCTCGACGATTTCCAGAACGTTCCATAACGCCGCCTCACTGGCCTCGGGAGCGGCCAGGCGCAGGTTATTCGCCAGGCTGTCATCGAACAGTTCGGTGGCTTGGGTCAGGTAACCCACGTGGGAGCGCACTGCATCCAAAGAGAGTTCTCGTAGGTCGATGTCTCCAAGCAATACTGCGCCCTCCTGGGGATCCAGCAATCGAGCAGCAAGCAGGGCTATGCTCGTTTTACCCGCGCCCGATGCGCCTAGCAGGGCGACCCGTTCCCCCGCTTCGGCCTGAAGCGAGATCGAATCCAGTGCCGAGATCGGCGAACCGGGATAACGCAGTGTGACCTCATCGAAACGAAGCGAGAGCGCCCCGCCGGGTAGCGCCCGGGGCCGCTCGGGCTCGACAAGCCGGCTACGGGAACGCCGCAGGGCATTGAGACGCTGTACAGCAGCCTGGGTTGCGCCCAGATGAGTGAAAGCCGACGGCAATCCCACCAGTGCTTCGCCCAGCGCCAGCACGACCAACGCCACCAAGACCATGAGCGGGCCACTCAGCACCCCACCGCGGTAGGCTTGTATTCCCAACCACAGCGCTGCCAGCAGGGCCAAGCCCACGCCCAGGCCAACCAGGGCATTGCCAAATGCCGATCGATACGCCAGCCGACGCTGATCGCAATATAACGACTGGGCATCGTTACTCAGGTCACGACGATGCCACCCCAACGTACCGAAGGCGCGAAGCTCGCCCACCCCCTGAACGTGCTCGATCGTCCGGCTGCGCAAGCGATCGAGGGTTGCAACGCGACGCTGGCTGGCCGGATAGCCCAGATACGCCTGACCTGCTACCGACCAGCCCCAGAGCGCAAGCAACACGAGTCCGACCGACCATCCGCCCGGCATGAGCCACCCGAGCAAGACGCTGACTGCCATGATGGCCAGCAGGGCGACCCCAGGTGGTGCCAGCAGGCGAAGGTAGAGGCTGTCCAAGGTATCGATATCGGCCGTCAGCCGATTGAGCCACTCGCTGGCACGCCGCTGACGAAGTGAGTGTGCATCCAGCCCCGCCAGAATCGAGAAGAGGCGGCCACGCAGATCGGCGAGCAACCGCAATACGCTATCGTGGTTATAGAGACGCTCGAAGTAGCGTGTCGCCGTACGCGAAAGTGCGAAGAAGCGGATACCCCCACCCGGTACGAAGACATCCAGCCCCACTACGGCGCCCGACGCCAACAGCGCGCCCGTTATTGCAGTCGCTGTAATGAACCACCCTGACAGGCCCAGCAGGCCGATGCCCGAGGCTACCGTCCCGAGCATGAGCAGCGCGCCCAGCAACAGGCGCGACCGACGACGGCCCAGCACATGCAGCCAGGGACGCAGTTCGGATACCGCTCCTTTCAATCCCTTGTCGCTCACGGAACCCTCTCCCCAACCTGCCTGCCTTTCTCAAGCGACAGCACACACGAGGCAAGCGACATGACCTCAGGATGGTGCGTGGCGATCATGACGGCGCGTCCTTCCTCGATCAGTCGCTGTAGCCCCTCGATGATGCCCGCTTCGCTAACGGCATCGAGTCTGGCGGTGGGTTCGTCAAGCAGGACCAGGCGGGCCGGGGAAAGGAATACTCGCGCCAAGGCAAGCCGCTGGGCCTGCCCCCCCGACAAGCCGCCCCCGCCCTCGCTCAGCGGCGTATACAGCCCTTGGGGCAGGCTTTCGACGACATCAGCCATGCCGGCAAGAGCCAAAGCATGGCGCATGGAGGATTCGCTAGCCTCGGGTACGGCCAGCCGGAGGTTGTCCGCCAGGCTGCCCTGGATTAGAAAAGGTTGTTGATCCATCCAGGCGAAGGACTGCGTACGATCGACCTGGGTCTCACCTTCCGAAGGTGCGACGAAACCCGCCACCACGTTCAGGAGCGTCGTTTTGCCCGAGCCCGATGGCCCCGTCAGCACCACACACTCTCCCGCTTTCAGGGTCAGCGATAATGGGCCCAGCACACGGCCCCGCTCCGGGTAGTCCACACTGACCTCGCGTAGCCTGCATAGTTCGCCCCGGCCTTCCTGGAAATGGCTCGCATCCGGCGGCGGTATGGCAAGTAATTCCATCAAGCCCTCGGCGGCCCCCAACGCTGCAGCTCGGTCATGGTAATGCTGAGCCAGCGTACGCAAGGGTTGAAAGAAGTCCGGGGCCAACAACAACACGAACAAGCCACTGAACAGGGTCAACTGGGCCGACGGGCCGAAGTCGAAATATCCCAGCAAACCAAAGCCGATATAGATCGCTACCGCTGCGATAGCGACCGAAGCGAAGAATTCGAGCACCGCCGAAGAGAGAAAGGCCAGCCGCAGCGTGCGCATGTTGCGTTGCCGATACTCATCCGCCGCGAGATACACCTCATCGATGCTCCGCTTGGCATGATTGAAAAGCTGAAGGGTGGTGAGGCCGCGTACCCGGTCGAGAAAATGGCCTGCCAAACGCGTGACGGCGGCGAATTGTTCCTGTTGGAGGCGTTCCGCTCCCATGCCAATCAACGCCATGAATAGCGGAATCAAGGGGGCGGATACCAATAGGAAAAGCGCGGCAACCCAGTCGAGCCAGGCGACGACCCCCAGGATGAGGACAGGCAACGCGACACTGAGACGAAGCTGGATCAGGAAGCGGGAAAAATATCCCTCCAATGCCTCCACCTGTTCCATGAGTCGCCCTGCGACCCCCCCGCTATGGTAAGCACGCAAGGTCACCGGCCCCAATCTAGCCAGGTGATCGAGCAACCCGTTGCGGACCCTGTCCCTGACGCGAACGCCTGCCTCGAAACCGGCGATCTCCTGGCCCCACTGCGCCAGGGCACGCACAACCAAGACCACGACAAGACCGAGAAAGGCCCAACCCACCTGCGACTGCCCTGCCCCCTCCACGATGACCTGACTGACGATCCAGGCAAGCAAGCCCATCTGCACGATGGTCAACAGGCCTGCTGCGATCCCGAGCAGTGAGGCCAGCCATAGCCAACCCCGGACACCCTTTGCCAGCTCATTCAGCCAACGCCGCGGTGTGGTGTCTCGCGTATCCTCTCGCTTAGCCACGGGAGATCAATGATACCCCTCGCCAGGACGCACCTTGCCGCGAAACACCCAATACGCCCAACTGGTGTAACCCAGAATGATGGGCAGAACGAACAAGGTGCCTATCAACAGGAACAGCTGCGATTCGGGTGCGGCAGCGGCATCCCACAAGGTGTAATTGGGTGGCACCACATAAGGCCAGCGGCTCACCAGAAGGCCGAGATAGGTAAAGAAGAACATGCCCAGGGTGGCCAGAAAAGGAATCAGCTCGCGACGCGCCCGGAGCGCCCAGAGCAACAACGCCGCACAGAACAATGCCATTGCCGGCAAGATCCAGATGACACGAATATGGCTGAACCAACGCTCCCACACTTCCGGGTCGACATAAGGTGTCCAGAGGCTGACTATCGCAAACACGACCAACACACCGACCAGCAACCTGGGTGCGACACGATAGGCCCACTCCTGAACGGGACCTTCGGTTTTCATGATCACCCAGGTGACGCCCAGTAGCGCCAATCCGGCCATCATGCCCAGCCCGGTCATCACGGTGAACGGGGTGAGCCAATCGAAAGGGCCACCCGAAAATGTGGAACTCTCCGTTTCGAAACCCAGGATATAAGCACCTACCACGGCGCCTTGGGCGAATGCCGCCACCATCGAGCCCCCGGCAAACGCCACGTTCCACAACGGACGCGAGCGGTGAGCCTTGAAGCGTAGCTCAAACGCCACGCCCCTGAAGATCAAACCGGCCACCATCAGGAAGACACCAATGTAGAGCGCAGGCAAGATAACGGTATAAACAAGAGGGAACGCACCCAACAGGGCGGTCCCCGCCAGTACCAGCCACGTCTCGTTGCCGTCCCAGATCGGCGCCCCCGTGTTCATCATTACATCACGGGCCTCCTCATCGGGCGCGAACGGGAAAAGAATCCCCATGCCCAGCACGAAACCATCCAGCACCACGTACATGATGATGCTGAATGCGATGATGATGGCCCAGATGGTCGAGAGTACATACGGATCCATGTGTTACGTCCTCCCTGGAGCTGTGTCGTCGTCGTCGAACGAGACCCGCGAAGCCGACATGGGACGCATGGGACGATGCGACTCGTCGGTTTCTGACGTATCGGCCTCCATGCCCTTTCGAACTACACGCGTCAGGTAGTAGATCCCCGCCCAGAACACCATGGCATAGACGGTCATGTAGCCAATCAGGGTGAACAGGGCCATGCCGCCCGTCAGCGACGGCGTCAGCCCCTCGGACTGGGTCATCATCCCTTGCACCACCCAGGGCGCCCGCCCCGTTTCCGTGGTTATCCATCCGGCCAACAGGGCAATGAAGGGCGTGACACTCATCAGGCGCAGACCCTGCAGGAACGCTCGATTGGTGTAGAGCCGCCCCCCCGGCCTAAGCGCCAACCCCGCCGCCGCAAACAGGATCATCAGGATGCCAAGGCCGACCATGATCCGGAACCCATAGAAGGTGAACCACACGGGGGGCTGCTCGACGCGAGGTATCTCGTCGAGCCCGGGCAATTCGCCATCGGGGTCGTGGGTCAGGATCAGACTCGCCAGCTTGGGAATTCCGATCTCGAATCGGTTGGTCTGGTTTTCCTGATCGGGAATCGCGAATACCAGCAAGGGAACGGAGGATTCGGTTTCCCAGATACCCTCGATTGCTGCGATCTTGCCGGGCTGGTGCTCGAGTGTATTGAGCCCATGGAAATCGCCGATCACGGCCTGAGCCGGGGCCGCAATCAACAATAACCATAGGGTCATCGAAAGGGCCTTGCGGTTGGCCTGCACGTCATGACCGCGAATCAGATACCACGCACTCACCCCAGCCACCACGAAGCCACCGGCCAGGAAGGAGGCCAGCACCATGTGCGCCAGACGATAAGGAAACGATGGATTGAAAATGGCGTCCAGCCAGGAGGTGACATGGTAGACCCCGTCGCGCACCTCGACCCCCGCTGGCGTATGCATCCAGCTGTTGCCGGCCAGGATCCAGAATGACGATATCAATGTCCCTGAGGCGACCATGAGCGCTGCAAACAGATGCACCCCCGGCGACACACGATCACGGCCAAACAGCAGGACCCCCAGAAACCCCGCTTCGAGGAAGAAAGCCGTCAACACCTCGTAACTGAGCATGGGGCCGAAGAAGTTCGCGGTCGCCTGTGAGAAATTGCTCCAATTGGTGCCGAACTGAAAGGCCATGACGATCCCCGAGACGACCCCCATCCCGAACACGACCGCAAATACCTTGGTCCAGAACATGGAGAGCCTTTCCCAAGCCGGATTGCCTGTCGCCACGAACAGGCCCTGCAGCAACGCAACGAAGACAGAAATGCCGATGGAGAAGGCAGGAAAGATCGCGTGAAACGCGACGACGAATGCAAACTGGATTCGCGACAGGATTAGGGGATCAAGCTCCATGACACACTCCCTGATGGGGCCCTGAATTCAATCTTCCTCGAGGTGATGCCATACATAACGAGGCATAACGGGATCCGCCTCCTGCGCGATCCCTACCATTCGGCCCAGCCGAACGTTGACTGCCGGACTGGGCCGAAAGTTATCGATGCCTACGCTTATCGTGATGGCAGGATTCAGCGTAGTCACTCCTGGGCTATCTGTCTCGCCCCGAATCGACAGACCGCTTGATTGACAATAGCTTACGAAGCTCAAGCCGGCATTTTGCCGGCACTGAACCAGGAAATGACAGAGTGTCGTACCCGGCCCTCGGCAGGGCCGGATGACTCAGCTCGCGCGGACGACGGTGGAAACCAGATAGGCGGTATACGCGATGAACATGGCCAGCAGGATGCCACCCTCCCACCGATTGATACGCCCCTGGCGCCCTCGCCATCCGATCGCGAAGAAGGCCAACAGGAGTGTCATCACGGCCATGACCAACCAATCACGCCCCAGGACTTCCCCGCCAACGTCGATAGGACGAATACTGCCGGCCAACCCCACCACGGCCAAGGTGTTGAAGAGGTTGGAGCCCACCACATTGCCGAGCACCAGATCATGCTCACGCCGGCGCAACGCACTTATGGACGAGGCCAACTCAGGCAAGGAGGTGCCTATGGCAACCACCGTGAGGCCGATGATGAGGTCACTGACCCCGAATTGCTGGGCAATCCCCACCGCACCCCAGACGAGTATGCGCGAACTGGCGATCAGCACCGCCAGGCCGATCACGGTCCACAGGATGCCGCGCCCAAGTGACATGGGTTTGACATCGAGGCTTTCGGTGGTCTCGCCTGCGAGGGAGTCGTCTGCCGCGCCTTCCTGCCGGGCACGCCAGATACTGAAGCCGATGAACAGTGCAAGAGCGACCAGTAACACGACGGCTTCACCACGATCGATAGCGCCGTCCCGCAACTGCCAGGCGGCGAGCAAGGTGACGGCACCCAGTACCGGTATTTCCTGGCGCAGCACCTGAGAATGTACGGCCAGCGGCGAGATCAAGGCCACCAGGCCAAGGATCAGGCCGATATTGGTAATATTCGATCCATAGGCATTGCCCAGGGCCAGCCCCGGGTTGCCTTGGGTCGCCGCCAGTGCCGAGACCATCAGCTCGGGAGCCGAGGTGCCGAAGCCGATCACCAACATGCCGATGAGCAAGGGAGACAACCCCAGATATCGCGACGTCGCCGCCGCCCCGCCGACGAAACGCTCGGCGCTCCATACCAGCAGTACCAATCCCACCAAGATGGCGACAACGAACAACAGCATCGACAGGTTTCCTCACTGAGATGATTGGGTCACGTACAGGCCCGGCTTAACGGGCCGCACCGAACGACATTCAAGTCTGCATGTTTGTCTGCAGGCCGACTCGCGGCATAATGACATGCACACGCGGTCCATGCGCAACTATCGGAAGGCTCTTTTGCCAGAACACGAGACACGCCAGTTACACGCAGCTCCGGCCTCCCCCGAGGCACGCACGACACGTCGTCGATTGCGTGCCTGTCACGAGTGCGACTGGGTCTCAGCCTTACCCCCGCTGAGTCCCGGTGAACGTGCCGATTGCCCCCGCTGCGGTCATGCCCTGGCGATTCGCCATCATCGACCTGCCGAGCGCAGCCTGGCACTCGCCATCAGTGCCTTGATCGCACTCTCGCTGGCGGTTTCCTTTCCCTTCGTGAGCTTCGAGTTCGGCGGCGTCGGCAACCGGATCGAGCTGACCCAGACGGCAACGACCATGATCGGGTTTCATGAGCCCATCGTTGCCGTACTCATCGTGCTCACGATTCTAGTACTTCCCGCCGTGTACCTGCTCGGGGTCATATGGCTGCAGTGCGGCTTGCTCAGCCGGGAGCCCCTGCCTTACAGCCGCGGTATTGCCCGCTCGCTCTCGCATATGCACCCCTGGATGATGGCAGATGTCTTCATCGTCGGCGCGTTGGTCAGCCTGATCAAGGTCGCGGACATGGCCAGCATCGGGCTGGGTGCCTCATTCTGGGCATTCTGTGCCTTTGCCTTCCTGCTCTTGTTGACGACGCAATCGCTGGACTCCGACTGGATGTGGTTTTCGTTGAGCGGGGAGCCGCTGGCACCCGAGGGCACACGCACCGGAACGACCGCCGCCCCTCAAGGGCTGGCCGGTTGCCCCACATGCGGCCTGATCAATCGGCTTACCCCCGAGGGCAAGCGTCACTGCCGACGTTGCGGAGAGCATCTGCATGAGCGATTGCCACACAGCCTCCAGCGCACCTGGGCACTGTTGGCAGCCGCCACGGTCATGTATGTGCCTGCCAATATCTACCCCATCATGACCACCACGTCCCTCGGCCAATCGCAGGCCTCGACCATCATAGGCGGCGTCGTCGAGTTGTGGCATATGGGATCCTGGCCCGTGGCCACGGTCATTTTCACGGCGAGCGTCCTGGTGCCGGTCGGCAAGCTCTTCGCCCTGGCCTGGCTATGCCTGATCGTGCCCCGCAGCGACCTCAACGGTAATACCCGCACGCGTCTCTACCGCATGACCGAATTCATCGGTCGCTGGTCAATGGTGGACGTTTTCGTGGTAGCCATATTGGTGGCGCTTATCCGTGCCGATAGTCTGATGTCCATCACACCTGGCCCTGCCGCCGTTGCCTTCGGTAGTGTAGTGGTATTGACCATGCTGGCCGCCATGACCTTCGACCCCCGCCTGATCTGGGACACGCCTCGGGCTCGCCGCGCCAGCCACCTTGGGAACACAGTTTCATGACAGAAGAAAAGGACGCAACGCCGAGCCGCGCCATACGCAAGCCCCAGACCCGGCTTTCACCGATCTGGATCGTTCCTCTGGTGGCCTTGCTGATCGGGTTGTGGCTGGTCTACGACAACCTCACCGGCCGCGGGCCGGAGATCACACTCATCATGGAAAATGCCGAAGGCATCGAGGCCGGCAGTACGTTGATCAAATCGCGCAACGTCCAGGTCGGCCGTGTCGAGGAAGTCCGCCTGTCCGATGACCTCACTCATGCGCGCATCATCGCCCGGATGAGCCCCGATGCCGAGCGCATGCTGGTCGAGGATTCCCGCTTCTGGGTGGTCAAGCCCCGCATCGGGCGCGAAGGGATCAGCGGCTTGAATACCGTGCTCTCAGGGGCATTCATCCAGCTGCAACCCGGCGAGAGCGACGAAGAGCAGCGAGAATTCGAAGTACTGGAACAACCTCCCGTCGCTCCGGCAGGCGCTCAGGGCATGCGCCTCAATCTAGTCAGCGAACTGGGTAATTCCCTGAATGTCGGCGATCCGGTGACCTACCAGGGGTATACGGTGGGGCGTGTCGAAGAGGCCCGCTTCGATGCCGAATCCAAGAACATGCATCATCGCCTGTACATAGAGAGCCCCTACGACTCCCTGATTACCGACAACACACGCTTCTGGTCATCGAGCGGTGTCGATCTGCGCCTGGACTCGGAGGGGTTCCGGGTCAATGTCGAATCCCTTGAATCCCTTATTGGCGGCGGGGTGACCTTCGGTTACCTGGAAGATATTCCTCGAGGTGCGTCAGTAAGCCCTGATACCACGTTCACGCTCTATTCCGATGAAGACAGCGCTCGTCAAGGCACCTTCAACCGCTACCTCGAGTACGTCCTGCTGGTCGATGACACCGTACGGGGACTCTCCCGCGGGGCGCCGGTGGAATTCCGTGGCGTCCGTGTCGGCACGGTCGCTAACGTACCCTGGCGGTTTACCGCGCCCCAGCCCGACTCACGCCAGCGGTTCGCCATCCCGGTTCTGATCCGTATCGAGCCCCAACGGATCGGTTCCGACACGGATCAGGCACCGCTCGATCTTGATGAGTGGGAGGCTCGTTTCAGCCGGATGTTCGATCTCGGGCTACGTGCATCCTTGAAGACCGGCAACCTGCTCACCAGCGCCATGTTTGTCGACCTGAATTTCAACCGCGACCTGGCCAATACCCATACCCCCGAAACCTTCGAGGACGTATCAGTTTTCCCCACCACCTCGGGCGGATTTGCGCAGATCGAGGCTCAGGTGACGTCCCTGCTAACCAAGCTCAACGAGCTGGAGATCGAGCCTCTGCTCAGCAGCCTGGATAGCAATCTGGCCGCGTCGGAAGCCATGCTCGAAGACGTTCGGCAGTTGACCCAGACGTTCGAATCGCTGCTCAACGAACCGGCAACCCGCGATCTGCCGGCCAACCTCAACCAGACACTCAGTGAACTGCGGCGCACATTGGAGGGATTCTCACCCGAATCCGAGGCATACCGAGAATTGACCGCGACCATGGAACGACTGGAAGGTCTGTTGCGCGAGCTGCAACCCGTCGCCCGCACCTTGAGTGAGAAACCAAACGCCCTGATCTTCGATAGTCAGCGTGGGGATGATCCTCAGCCTCAGGCGCCCCGGAACTGACAGGCAGTGACCAAGGATACCTATGACCGTTTATCGTAAAACGTCGAGTTGGAACGATGCCCGCCGGGGGCCTCGCGCCTGGCGCTGGATAGCAGCGATCATGCTGGCCGCGCTATGGCTGGGGGGGTGTGCCTCCAGCGGTTCCAGCACACAGCGCTACACCCTCCCTACCGTCGACGCGACGTCACGCATCATGCCAAACGAGGTCGAACACACCTTGGTGGTCAGGCCCATACGCCTGGCCAATTACCTGGATAGCGAAGGGATCGTCCTGCAACTCGACGACATCACCTTGAATCGGGCGGGTGGCCACCTCTGGGCCGAGTCGCTTGGACGCCAGCTCACGCGAGGCCTGCGCCAGCGCCTGACGACACGTCTCGGCGATACCCGGGTGCTGAGCGATGATGCCAGCCGCGACGCCATGACACTGACGCTCGAGGTAGAACAATTCCAGGGGCATTATGAAGGCACGGCACGTGCTGCAGGGACCTGGCAGCTGCGGGATGCCCAAGGGAGTCTGTTGACCCAGGAGCCATTCCATGCAGAGACGACGCTGGCGGCCGATGGCTACCCTGCCTTGGTGAGGGCACTTGGCGAGAGCTGGAACAAGGTCGCGGACCGGCTGGCCGAGCGCATCGTCGAGCTGCGCTGAGGCCGCATCTTTTGCTGCAGTGCAGGCGGATTTCTGCGATGATGCCCGCTCGTGGCACATCTGGGTCCCCTCTGCCACGCCTGTCATCGCTACTTTTCTTATGTACTCCCCAGGGACTGACATCTCGTTAAACGAGGTGGGTGGGGATGCGTTTGCTCTGGAGTTTGAATGAGCTTTTCCGAACTTGGCCTGCGCGCCGAACTGCTACGTGCGGTCGACGAGCAGGGTTATACCACCCCTACCCCCATTCAGCGCCAGGCCATTCCCGTCGTCCTCGAAGGCGGCGATCTGTTGGCCAGCGCCCAGACCGGTACCGGCAAGACGGCAGGCTTCACCCTGCCGCTGCTGCAGCGCCTTGCCGATGGGCCCCGCCCCAAGGCACGCCAGGTGCGTGCGCTGGTGCTTGCGCCCACCCGTGAGCTGGCAGCGCAAATCGGCGAGAACGTAAGTGCTTACAGCCGCCACCTGCCGCTGACTTCGCGCGTCATCTTTGGTGGCGTAGGCCAGCAGCCCCAGGTCGATGCCATTCGCCCTGGGCTGGATATCCTGATCGCTACACCCGGCCGCCTGCTCGACCTGCAGCAGCAACGCCACGTCGACTTGTCGAAGGTGGAAATCCTGGTACTCGACGAAGCCGATCGAATGCTCGACATGGGCTTCATTCATGACATTCGCAAGGTGCTTCGGTTATTGCCCGAGAAACGCCAGAACCTGTTGTTCTCGGCCACCTTCTCCGATGAGATTCAGGCACTTGCCGACAAGTTGCTCGACAAGCCTGCCATGATCGAAGTCGCGCGCCGCAATACCACCGTCGAGATCATCGACCAGGCAATCTACCGGGTCGACCGCGAGCGCAAGCGCGAATTGCTCGCTCATTTGATCCAGCGGCACGGCTGGCATCAGGTCCTGGTCTTCACCCGTACCAAGCACGGGGCCAACCGGCTGGCGGAGCAGCTGTCGAAGCAGGATATACCGGCCATGGCGATCCATGGCAACAAGAGCCAGTCCGCCAGGACCCGAGCACTGGGCGCCTTCAAGGACGGCTCGCTACAGGTCCTGGTGGCAACAGATATCGCTGCCCGCGGTCTGGATATCAGCGAATTGCCGCATGTAGTCAATTTCGAACTTCCCAATGTCGCCGAAGACTACGTGCACCGCATCGGACGGACCGGCCGTGCCGGGAGCACCGGAGAGGCCGTTTCGCTGGTATGCGTCGACGAGCATGGCCTGCTTGGCGGCATCGAGCGCCTGATCGGCAAAACGCTGGAGAAGCGTATCGAGCCGGGTTACGAACCCGACCCCAACGCCAAGCCTGAGCCTATCGAGAACGGTCGACGTGGTCAGGGGCAGCGTCGCGGGACATCCCAGGGCCGCAATAGCGGTCAGCGCAGCGACAGCGGTGCACGCAGCCAGGCGAACGGTAATCGCAACGAGGGTGAGCAGCGTCGTCGCAGCCGCTCTGGCCGTCGCTCGCAGCGCGCCTGAGTCCAATTGTCACCGACGCTCCCCTGCGAGTAACATACCCCAACAGCAAGAGCCGCCGCCGGCCAAAGAAGCCCTGCCTTGACACAAAGGCACTCAATAAAAAGGCGGCTCGAAACGTAGGGAATTCCCAGGAGCGAGCCGTTACGTGAATATCTCTCAGCCATCCGCCCCCCCCTCCCAGGGGGACGGTTACTGTATTGCCTTGCAGCCAATCTGCGATGAAGAGTACCGGCATATTGCCGATGAACTTCTTTA
The DNA here is from genome assembly GCF_000759345.1 of Litchfieldella xinjiangensis. Taxonomy (GTDB): domain Bacteria; phylum Pseudomonadota; class Gammaproteobacteria; order Pseudomonadales; family Halomonadaceae; genus Litchfieldella_A; species Litchfieldella_A xinjiangensis. The sequence goes on along the minus strand of NZ_JPZL01000001.1, from coordinate 13,247 downwards.
TCGCAATTCTATCGATGCTGAAGATGCCACTTTCGACGATCCGTTAAAGGCAACGGCACGGGCCAGCAGTGTGGCCATCTATGAGATTGGCCTCGATAAACTGATTGGAGAGCGCTCGCTTTTTATCAATGTTTCCCGGGAATGGCTCGAACGTCCTGAACTCCTACCCCTTCCACCCGAACGCGTCGTGATCGAAGTCCTTGAAAGTGTGACGGGAGACGAACGGACACTCGACGCATTGAACGTGATCAAGTCACGGGGCTATCGTATCGCCTTGGATGATTATGCCTTGGATGCGGATAACGCCTCGCTGCTGCAGGTTGCGGACATCATAAAGATCGACCTGTCGGCACCAGTCGATGAGAAATCTCTGGGCGAATATCGTCGCCACGGCTGTACGCTGCTTGCCGAAAAGGTCGAAACACTGGAGGACTTCGAATACGCCAAGCAACTCGGCTTCGAGCTTTACCAGGGGTTCTTCTTTGCCCGGCCGCAGAACTTCGCAACGCCATTGACCCAGCGCCGCAGTAACAACAGCATCCAGATCAAGCTGGTCCGCGAACTCTATCGAGAAGCGGTAAGTCTGGAACGGGTCGCAGACATGATCTCGCAGGATCCGCACCTTTATGTGACGGTCATCAAGCGGGCTAACTCCAGCTATTATCAGGCGGGAGAATCCAATAATCTCAAACGCAGCCTGCAATTACTGGGTCTTAACGAGTTACGCACCCTAGTTGCCACGGTCATGCTTGCCCAGAACGGCCCGGTGTGTCGCTTGACGATGCAGCACGCCCTGACTCGAGCGTTCATGTGCAAGCACCTGGTCGCACCGTTTCGCAATATCGATCCCGAGGACGCCTTTACGACCGGGTTGTTTTCGCTGATGGATGCCATGCTTGGCATCGAGATGGATGATCTTCTCAGAGAGGTCCCACTGAGCGATCAGATATTGCAGGCCTTGAAGTACAACACGGGAACGCTGGGCGCCATCCTGACGCTGGCACGCGACTATCAGGAACTACAATCCGACCCCACCCGGATGAGCCCGGCCAGTGACGAACTGCGCGCCTGTTATCTCAAAGGCGTGGAAGAAACCCAGGCAATGATGAAGCTTATCTAGACGACCCGGGTCGTCGCCCCGCCACTCAATGCTCGACGAGTTTCGCACGTAGCCGGGATACCGCCTGGCTGTGTAGCTGACAGACGCGAGACTCACTGACGCCGAGTACGGCACCGATTTCCTTGAGGTTCAGCTCTTCCTGGTAATAGAGACCCAGCAGCAGTTTCTCCCGCTCGGGCAACTGCTCGATAGCGCCGACCAACCGGTCACGCTGTTCCCCGTCGACTAGGGCAGCGAAAGGATTCAGGGGCGCGTTGTCGTCTGCCATGGGCTCACCGCCCTCGGCAACGATCTCCTCGAACGGCAACAGCTGCCCGCCGTTGGCATCACCGAGAATCTGGAAGTACTCCTCGATGGAGACACCGAGCTCCTCGGCGATCTCCCGCTCTTCGGCAGTGCGCCCAAGCCGCTGTTCGAGTCGGCGCATGGCCTCGTCCAGCGCGCGCGCATTGCGACGCACACTTCGAGGCACCCAATCGCGACTGCGCAGCTCATCGATCATTGCGCCACGAATACGCTGGCTGGCATAGGTCGTGAATGTCGCGCCATGCTTTGTATCGTAGCGTGACAGGCAGTCGAGCAACCCTACCATGCCCGCCTGAATCAGATCGTCGAGTTCCACACTCGCCGGCAACTTGACCTGTAGCGCCAAAGCCTGCCGTCTTACGATCGGTAGATACTGTTCGAGCAATGCGCCCTGGTCGATTCTGCCTTGTGCCGTGTACATCCGTCTTCGCCTCGGAACCCGACTGCGGGTCGAATTGCCGACCCCTTCATGGTCCCCATTATTCCCCATATACGCCAACACCAAGCGATGAATACCCGTTACCCAGTCGGGCTTTTCCAAGCTTAAGCGGCTTTCATGCTAGAGTGATCAATCACTTGGGAGCCAGTACGATGAAATACCGAAACCAGTACCTGCTGATGCGCCACGGTCATAGCCTCGCCAACCAGGAAGGTATCATTGCCAGTGACCCGCGTTCCGCCCTCACCGCTTTTGGCCTGTCTTCCCTTGGTAAAGAGCAGATAAGCGATCAGCTGGATGGCTGGTCATGGCCTACGCCGACCCAGATCTATCATTCCGATTTTCTACGTACCGCCGAAACCGCCGAGCGTGTCGGAGCACACTTCGCGCTGGCGCCCGTGATCGACCCCCAGCTCAGGGAGCGGTACTTTGGCGAATTCGATGGCCTACCCGACGCGCTTTATCACGATGTCTGGCGACTCGATGCCCAGGATCCTTCGCATCAGCGCTTCGAGGTTGAAAGTGTACGCAGCGTCTCACAGCGGATGCATCAGGCGCTGTATCGTCTGGACCAATGCCATGCGGGTGAGACGATACTACTGGTAAGCCATGGGGATCCGTTGCAAATCCTGCTCACGACGCTGGAAGGAAAGGCCCTGTCAGCACACCGTGAACGACCGAGCCTGGCCCCAGCAAGCATCACCGCACTTGGGCTCAGCGATAATCGGTGATGACCTGCAATCCATTGATCTGGACGGCGCGCCCACCTCGCGGCAGGCGGAAAACGAAATGGAGCGGTACGCTTGCCGGCAAGCCCGCCAGTGCTGCGCTTTCACCAAACGATTGAGATAACGGTATACATCGGGACGGATGGCACAACCATACCCCAACCGGCTGCATGGAAGGCGCATCGAAGCGCCAACGCACGCGCTCGATCCTTGCATCAGACGCTAGTGACACACCGGCCGCCAACGGAGAGGAGCGCGTCTCTCGCTCGGGAACCGCAACGCGAACCCCGGGAGCCGAAGCAACCCAACTGCCCTGGGCGGCGTAACCCGGTAATGGCGCCAGTACGGTCAGTACCAAGCTCGCCGCAGCAAAGCGCAGGCACCGAAAATTAATCATGGGAAGGACTCTGGCGCATCAGGGTTCCCTCGAGAATCAGCAATTCGATGCCGAAGCCGCTGGCGGCCTGCTGCAGGTTGTTCAGCAGTCCCATGCGCGATCGGAAGCCGGGATGGAGCACCAGCAGACGCTTGGGCCCCTGACGCCGTTCAAGTTGCTTGAGGGTCTGGTATCCACGCCTGAAACCCGATTCATCGCCATCAACCCATAGCGCCCAGCGCGGCTGCTGGGATGCCAGCACATCCAGATGGGGACTATCGGCTTCGATGAGCACGACACGCCATGCCTCGGGCGAGCCGATCCAGCGCTGCCCCGATGCGTGCCATTTGGCCAGCAACTGTTGGATACGCTCGCGCTGCCCTGCTACGGCGGGACTGCCGACCACCATCATGGTCTGCACTGGCTGAGCGCCCGGTACCGCAGCATCAGCGTTATGTTGCTGCGACCACCGACGCAGACCGGCAGCCTGATCGTTGGATTGCATGTTTCGACCTGCCTCTGCCACGTTCATATCAGCGATCGGCGCTCCCGAACTCGGTGCGTCCGACTTGACGGAACACATCCCGTGCGGAGAACAAGCTCAGCATCGCATCGAGCAACGCCTTGGGCTTGCGCTGAGCCTTGCCCCCTTGCAGGGCATGCAGCTGCGCGCGCACATCCATGGCCCAAGGCTGTTCATCGCGATCCAGACGCTGAGCCACCGCCGAGAGTCCCGATGCCAGCCCAAGGCGCAGCACCGGCTCCTCGACGGGGTGACCGCTTTCTGACAGGTACCGCCAGGCATGACGCGTCAGTCCGGGCAACTCACTATGACCCAGTTCCATGGATAGCATCGCTTGCGCCATCGGCATATCGAGCTCCGACGATAGCCAGAAACGTATCCCCATTGCCTGGCCGGTATCCGCGTCGCTTATCTGGCCAACCCAAGCCTGGCCGGTTGCCGTGTGGCTGGGGCCACGAGGGATGACATCGATATAGTGACAGACCAGGCGGACCACGACCGAACGTCCGCGCCAACGACACTTGAGCGTGGCTGCCGTCTCGCCCGAGGCCGGCAACCGGTTCAAGGCGAGCCGTTCCCCGGCGTAATGAACGCGTTTACCGCCACTGGCAGGCGCCAACCATGGGATCTGCCATGCCCCCAGCCAATCCAGGGCAAGCGCGTCAGGGGCCTGCGCCAGCACGTGCCGGTCGGCCCCCAGTTGATCGCCCGCCCATCCAAGACGCTGGTCCTGTCCCGCGGGGAGCCGATGATGTTGCCAATGGATCCCAAGGGCGAGGCCATTCGAGTCCAGCGCCTGGACGGGGCTGCCCCACTCACAGCCACTGACTTTCTGGGGTCCCCATAACAGGCCCAACCCGCCGTGACGGTCTGAGTGGCGACGTGCCAGCACGTCCGCGCGGTCCTGCCAGGAAGCGATAGAGAGGGCGCGCGACTCCGGCGGCTCGTGAGCCAGGTCCCAGCCCTGCTCGAGCCAGGTGAACCCAGGGATGCCTTCACGCAAGGCCGATAACGCACTGGTCAACGCCCGCCCCTGAGCGAGCAGCCCCAGCGATAGCGTAGCGGGCTGCCTGCCTCTGGAGGGTACGGAGGCCACATCCTCGGCCAAGGGGGCGAAGGGTGACCCACCGGCAATAGCCAGCGCTTGGTCGACGAGGCTTGCAGGATCGGCTCGCCGCAGATCTTCAGGTACCTGTTGTCCGTTCGAGACATAATGCAGACAGAGACCATGACGAATCACGGTATCCAATAACGGCCCCAAACGTGCCGCTTCATCGCTTTTGGTCAGCAGGCAGTCATCGAGACGATTGCCTGCCGATCGCGCCGCGTTGGCATAGGTCGTGACCACGTCTTCCAGGGTATCGCCATGGCTTGCCGCATTGAGAACCAGCATCAGCCGAACGGGGCGCGATTCATCGCCCAGTTGCGCCACCTGGCCGACCAGACGCTGGTCACGCTGACTCATGCCGACGGTATCGATGATCACCAGGCGATGGCCAGCCAGGCGTTCGAGCAGACCGGATAGCGACGCCTCGGCATCCAGCGCATGCACCTCGACTCCCAGCAGCCTGGCATAGATACGCAGTTGTTCGTGTGCCCCGACGCGATAGCTGTCGGTGGTAACCAGCGCCACGCCCTGGCTACCATGCCGCATGACATAGCGTGCCGCCAGCTTGGCCGTGGTCGTGGTCTTGCCCACGCCGGTCGGGCCTACCAATGCGATAACACCGCCGGCATCCAACAGCTCCGATTCCTCCGGTGCCACCCTCAATCGAGCGACCAACTGGCGCACCAGCCAGGCGTCGAGACGTGCTTCGTCGGTATCGGGCGTATCGAGTTCCGTGGGCAGGGTAGCCAAGAGCTCGGCTGCCAGGCGAGAACCGATACCCACCGACCACAGGCGTTGCCGCAATTTGGCCAGTGCGTCGGCGGCTACCGGCTCGGCAGAAGGCGCCTGCCGGTTCAGCAGGGCACGCATGTCGTGCATCTCTCCCAACAAGCGTTCGCTCAAAGCGGCGAAATCCATCGGCCCTGCGGTGCCTGAGACGGGCACCGGTTCAGGCGCACGCGACGGCGACGAGACGGCCGCGGGCGCTGCCTGCGTCAACCGGCCATGCTCCTCATCGGCCATGGCCAGGATCTCGACGCCCTCCTCGGTATGACGATTGGAGAGAATCAGGGCTTCGTCGCCCAACGCAGCACGCACCTGGCGCATTGCATCGCGACTGTTACTGCCTAGGAAACGTTGGACACTCATTGATTGGCACCGACCAGACTGGTGATCCTGAGGGTACGATCATCGGGAATTTCAGCCTGGGACATGACGACCATGTGCCGCAGGCGCCTGCGCAGGAATCGTGACAACAGGGCGCGCAGACTATGCTGCACCACCAGAACCGATGGCTCGCCGCTGGCCTCCTGACGCTGCAATGCCGCATCGGCTTGCTGCATCAGGGTGTCGGCCAACCCCGGTTCAAGCGCCCCGCCGCCATTCATGGCCTGCATCAATACCTGTTCGAGGTTGGCGTCCAAACCGATGACATGCAACTCCTGCTGCGCACCGAACCATTGCTGGGTGATCGCGCGGCCCAGCGAGATGCGGACCACCGCCGTCAGCTCACCGGCATCGCTCTGCTGGCCGGCATGCTCTGCCAGGGTGTCCAGGATCGTGCGCATGTCACGAATGGACACCTCTTCTTCGAGTAGATTCTGCAGGATACGTTGCAGCACGGTGAGCGATACGACCTTGGGCACCGTATCCTCGACCAGCGACTTGTGATCCTCGCCCAGCTTGTCGAGCAACTGCTGGACTTCGGTGCGACCCAGCATCTCTCCAGCATGACGATGCAGGAGGTGATTGAGGTGGGTCGCCACAACCGTACCGGCATCGACCACGGTATAGCCGTAGACCTGGGCGTGCTCTCGCTGGCCGGTATCGATCCATACCGCCGGTAGGCCGAAGGCCGGATCCTGGGTGGGCACGCCATCCAGGCTGCCGGAGACCTGGCCGGGATCGATCGCCAGCCACTTCCCGGGGAAGGCATCCGCACGACCTATCTCGACGCCCTTCAAGGTCAGCACATAGGTGTTGGGACCGAGCTCGAGGTTGTCGCGAATATGCACGACAGGCGGCAGGAAGCCGACATCCTGAGCGAACTTCTTGCGCACGCTCTTGATGCGACCCAACAGCTCCCCCTGTTGGCGTTGATCGACCAGCGGAATCAGGCGATGACCGACCTCCAACCCCAAGGTATCGACCAGCTGGACATCGTCCCAGCTGGCCTCGGGGGCCTCCTGCGTCGGGGGCGGCTCGGCGTTGATTTCCTTCTCCGCCAGCTGGTTTTCTTTCTGGCGCATCAAGTACCAGGCCAGCCCACCGAGAACGGCAGTGAACAGAAGGAATACGAAATTGGGCATGCCGGGCACCATGCCCAGCAGCCCCATGACGCAGGCGGAGAGAATCAAGACCCGGGGATTGACGAACAATTGGCCGATCATCTGCTGACCAACGTCCTGGTCAGTGGTGACGCGGGATACCGTAACGCCGGCCGCGGTCGAGATCACCAGGGCGGGGATCTGAGCCACCAGGCCGTCACCGATGGCGAGCAAGACATACGTGTGCGCCGCCGAGCCGAAGCTCATGCCATGCTGCAGCATGCCGATCATCAGGCCACCGATGATATTGACCACCATGATCACCATGCCGGCCATGGCATCGCCGCGGACGAACTTGCTCGCACCGTCCATGGACCCATAGAAATCGGCTTCCTGGGAGACTTCCTGGCGACGTTGGCGAGCATCGTCTTCACCGATGAGTCCGGCATTGAGATCGGCGTCGATGGCCATCTGCTTGCCGGGCATGGCGTCGAGCATGAAGCGTGCGCCCACCTCGGCGATGCGCCCCGCGCCCTTGGTGATGACCATGAAGTTGATGATGACGAGGATCAGGAAGACCACCAGGCCCACGGCGAAGTTACCGCCTATCAGGAACTGGCCAAAGGCCTCGATGACCTTACCCGCGGCATCGGTACCCTCGTGTCCTTCCATCAACACGACCCGGGTCGAAGCCACGTTCAAGGACAGGCGCAGCAAGGTGGTAAACAGGAGGATGGCCGGAAACGCGGCGAAATCGAGCGGTTTCTGGGTAAACATGCTGACCAGCAGCACCATGATGGCCAATGCGATGTTGAACGTGAAGAACATATCCAGCGCGAACGGCGGCAGCGGCAGGATCATCATCGAGAGGATCATGATGATCAGGATCGGACCCGCCAGTAACTTCATGCGGACATCGGCCATCCAGTCGCGACGGCCCAGGTAATCAGTCAGCGCTCTCATCGAGGCTCCTCTTGTGACTCATCTCCCGACACCGAAGGATCGGCAGGACGGTGATCGTCCAGTTCCTCGGGAACCGGCAATTCTGTGGGCTCGATAGGCATGTCACCGCCTTCTTCTCTCACCCGCTTGAGACGGAACGCCCAGGCCAGTACCTCGGCAACCGCGGTATAGAGTTCCACCGGGATCTCGCGGTCGAGATCGACATGGTGGTAGAGCGCACGCGCCAGGGGAGGCGCTTCCAGGCGCGGAATACGATGCTCATCGCCCAATTCACGAATGCGTGCCGCCACGGCATCGGCCCCCTTGGCCACGACGCGCGGGGCGGACATCTTGCCGTCGTCGTAGGACAGAGCCACGGCATAGTGGGTCGGGTTGGTCACGATGACGTCGGCTTCCGGCACCTTGCTCATCATTCGGTTACGCGCCATGGCCTGTTGCTGAGAGCGGATGCGTCCCTTCACGTGCGGGTCGCCCTCCGACTCCTTGTGCTCGCGCTTGACTTCGTCCTTGCTCATGCGAAGTTTCTTGGTATGGCTCCAGAGCTGATAAGGCACATCGATCAGGATCACGACCAGCAAGGTAAGCACCATCAGTCCGCTGGCCATCGCAGCCAGGCGCATGGCGCTGGCCAGCGCTTGTTGAATCGGTTGATCCATCAGGCCCAGGAAATTGTCGCGATTGGCCATCATGAAGGCCACCGCAACGCTGCCGATAAGCAGAGATTTGGCAATGGCCTTGGCCAGCTCGACCAGTGCCTGGGTGCCGAACATCCGCTTCAACCCCTTGGCAGGGTTGAGCTTGCCGAATTGAGGGGCCAGGGACTTGGCGGAAATCAGCCAGCCGCCGAGCAACGCGGGCGCAACCAGGGCCACCACGGCCAGCAACAGAAACAGAGGGATCATTGCAAATAGGGTACGCTCACCCAGTGTCCAGGCGTGGGTCATCATGGTCATGGGTTCGAAGGCCTGCCGCCGTTCGAAGAGAAACGACTGTTCCATCACCAGGCCCAACTGACCGTAGAGCATGGCTCCCATGGACCACAATCCCACCACGCCTGCCAGCAACAGCATGAACGTGGTCAATTCCCGGGAACGGGCAACCTGGCCATCATCGCGCGCCTTTTGCAGGCGTCGCGGTGTGGGCTCTTCGGTCTTTTCCTGGTCGCTACTCTGATCGGCCATGGCCTGGGGGCATCATCCGGGTCGGGGGGAAACGGGATGCTGGCCATTGTGGTGAAAGGGGCCCAGAGGCGATACGCGAAAAAGCGCGCTAATCGTGCCTTAATTCACGACTACCGCGCATAAGAAATCGGGGAAGGGATACAATCGAGGGATCAGAAACCCAGTTCGTCGAGCAGATCGTCGACCTGGTCCTGAGAGCTGACGACATCCGCACCCTCTGGATTGATTTGAGGACCATTGAGCAGTGACTCTTCGCGCTTCTTGGCGTCAGCCTGCCACTGCCCTTCCGCACGCCGCTGCATGGCATCGCGCTCCTGACCGTCGGCGACACTATCCAGCAGGACCTGCACCAGTTGGTGCTCGATCTCGCGGATCACTTCCATCATCTTCTTGATCACCTGACCGGTCAGATCCTGGAAGTCCTGGGCCATCATGATCTCGAGCAGCTCGGCATTGGTCGCCTGGGTGCTCTTGGGCACCTGGACCAGATAGCTTCGCGTGTCGTCTACCAGGTCCTTGGCTTGGGAAAGCTCGATGGGATCCTCGAACCACTGCTGCCAGCGCTTGTCGAGTGCTTCGGCCTGGCTGCCCAGCTCATCCTGGATGGGCTGAGCGCGATCGATCGCATTGAGCGCTCGGTCGGCAGCCTGTTCGGTCATCGAGGCGACATAGTTGAGACGATCCCGGGCGTCGGGAATCGCCTCGGCCGCCTTCTCGATTTCCTTGTCCAGGCCCAATTCACGCATGTTTTCACGAAGCATGCGTGTCAATTGGCCGATTCGCTGTACCAGATCGTCAGCGCCCTGGGCTGACAACGGTTGCGCTTCACCGATCATGATCGATTCTCCTTGGCTATGCTCACCCAGGGCTTACTTCCCGAGTTTCTCGAAAATCTTGTTGAGTTTTTCTTCCAGGGTGGCAGCCGTGAAGGGTTTGACGACATAACCGTTGGCTCCGGCCTGCGCCGCGGCAATGATGTTCTCTTTCTTGGCCTCGGCAGTCACCATCAGCACAGGTAGATGCTTGAGCGCATCATCGGCGCGAATCTGCTTGAGCATCTCGAGCCCATCCAGATTCGGCATGTTCCAGTCGGAAACCACGAACTCGAAGTTGCCGCTCTTGAGTTTGGAGAGCCCGTCCTGGCCATCCTCGGCCTCTTCCACGTTGGTGAAGCCCAGTTCCTTAAGGAGGCTACGCACGATGCGTCGCATGGTGGGAAAGTCGTCAACCACCAGGATACTCATGTTCTTGTCAGCCATTGCTCTTCCTCGGTACTTCTCGTGTCTGATACGTAGGAGGCCGGTACCAGTCCGGCCGATAAAATGCCTGCATTCACAGGAACGTCACTATGCCTTGCGAGCTTCCTGCCTCCGCCTGAGCCGTGAAAGACGGTGATGGGGACTGCAGGAAACCGTCGGCTTCGAGGTTACTATCGGCAGGTGACGGCAACCCTGAAGGCTTAAACTCGCTGGGCTCGGCCCGAGGCAGCCACCAGGGCCATCAGGCGGGGTGCCACGTCCTCCAGCGAGACCACTTCGCACGCCCCCCCCAAGGCGATGGCCTCTCGGGGCATACCAAAGACCACGCAACTCGCTTCGTCCTGCGCCAGGGTCGTCGCACCGGCTTTGCGCATGCGCAGCAATCCCTGCGCCCCATCACGCCCCATTCCGGTCAGGATGACGCCAATGGCATTACGCCCTGCCTGCTCCGCCGCCGAGTCGAACAGCACGTCGACCGAAGGACGGTGGCGGTTGACCGGAGGTCCGCTATCGAGACGTGCCACATAGTTGGCACCGCTTCGTGCCAGCTTGAGATGGGCATCGCCAGGTGCGATATAGGCATGGCCGGGCAATACACGTTCCCCGTCCTCGGCTTCCTTGACGGTGATGCGGCACAGCTTGTTGAGCCGCTCGGCAAAGGAACGTGTAAAACCACCCGGCATGTGCTGGGCAATCATGATGGCCGGTGCGTTCGCGGGTAACGGCTCGAGTACGGTGCGTATCGCCTCAGTACCCCCCGTCGAGGCACCAATGATCAACAATTTTTCGCTCGATACCAGAGGCGCCTTGAGCGCGACAGGTGCCGGTGTATCGCTGCGCCGCGCCTGGCGCGGGCGCGAGCGTGCCGCGGCGCGGATCTTGTCGGCGATCAGCTCGCTGTAATCGAGCATGCCACTGCGAATGCCCAGTGAAGGCTTGGCCAGGAAATCCACCGCGCCCAGTTCCAGTGCACGCAAGGTGACTTCCGAACCGGCTTGCGTCAACGACGACACCATGAGGACCGGCATCGGACGAAGCCGCATCAGGCGCTCGAGAAAATCCAGGCCATCCATGCGGGGCATCTCGACATCGAGTGTCAGTACATCGGGATTGTGTCGCTTGATCAGATCGCGAGCGACGAGCGGGTCAGGTGCAACAGCCACGACCTCAAGATCGTCATGGGAATTGATGATCTCGGTCATCAAGTCGCGGATCAGGGCCGAGTCATCGACGCATAACACTTTTATCTTGGCTGCACTCAAGACAGACCTCCTTATATGTCAACGCAGCCAAGGGACGGCGTGACGTACATGCTTATAATTAATATCGGCAGCGATAAAGCAGGCTTTAATTGCGCGGCGCAAGAACATAAACCGTTTGCCCGCGGAGTTTGAAGGCCTGGCTGATATACGAAAAGTTTTCAGAATGCCCCGCAAATAGCAGGCCATCTGGCTTCAATAGCGGAGCAAAACGCGACAGGATTCGAGTCTGCGTTTCCTTGTCGAAATAAATCATGACATTGCGACAGAATATCGCATCGAAGGGTCCCTTGATCGACCAACTTGGCGCCAGCAGATTGAGCTGTTCATATTCGACAATGGCTGAAACTTCCGGACGAATCTTCGCAAGGCCTATACGCTCGCCACTGCCCTTGAGGAAGAATCGCCTGATGCGCGACTCGTCGAGTTTACGCACCTGTTCCATAGGGTAAATGCCGGCACGCGCCCGGGTCAGGGCGTCGGTATCGATATCCGTCGACACCACGCGAGCCTCACTGGCACGCGAACCCAGGGTTTCATGCAGGGTCATGGCGATGGAGTAAGGCTCTTCTCCGGTCGATGCAGCGGCACTCCATACCCTGATAGGCCCTGGCTTGTTCGCGATGTGTGAGGCCAACAATGGGAAATGGTGTGCCTCACGAAAAAATGCCGTCAGGTTGGTGGTCAAGGCATTGGTGAATGCTTCCCACTCCTTGGCGGATGCATTGCGCTCGAGGCGTGAAATATACTCGCTGAAGTGGGTCAGGTTGTGATGGCGAAGTCGCTTGGCCAGACGGCTGTAAACCATCTCGCGCTTATGCTCCGCCAACACGATGCCCGCTCGCTCGTATATCAACTGACGGATCCGCGTGAAGTCCACGTCAGTCAAGATCAAGTCACGCTCGAGCATGCTGGACGTCGACCAAGCCTGGCCGGCGTCACTGTCCGACGTCATCTGGCTCAAAATTCTTCCCATTCATCAACGGCCGGCGCCTTGGGTCTTTCAACGGGCCTGCCTGGTTGTGTGTGACGATCCCCCGAGTCAGGATGCGTCTGCTTTCGCTGAGCCACGCGTGGGGCTGTCTCGGTCACGGACGGTGAACCCTCCGCCCGCACCATGCGCTGGACCGTCTCCTGGCCGCTACCCTGCACGCGGAAGGCAGCGATGGCATTGGCCAACATGGAGACTTGCTTCTCGAGTTCCGTGGCCGCACGTGCCGAGGTTTGTACCCGCGCCGCGTTCTGCTGGGTGACTTCATCCATCTGGGCGATGGCCTGGTTGATCTGGGTAATACCCCCACTCTGCTCCTCCGAGGCCGACGTGATCTCCCCCATGATGTCGTTGACCTGGGTCGTCGCCCTGACCACTTCCTCGATGGACGCTTCGGCGCGCTTGACCAGATCCGCGCCCCCCTCGATCTGCTTGGCGGAACCGTCGATCAGCGAACGAATTTCCTTGGCGGCATCGGAACTGCGGCCCGCCAGGTTGCGTACCTCGCCGGCCACGACCGCAAATCCCCGGCCCTGCTCGCCGGCACGGGCAGCCTCGACCGAGGCGTTCAGCGCGAGGATGTTGGTCTGGAAGGCGATCGAATCGATGACGTTGATGATGTCGGTCATCTTGCGTGAGCTCTCAGTGATGCGGCCCATGGTCGATACCACATCGTTCATCAGCTCACCGGTCGCCTGCACCCGGCTGGCATTATCCACGGCCAGGC